>NZ_CP184470.1:0-1194331 GCF_048627025.1 Burkholderia aenigmatica
ATGAGCATGCCGGTTGCGCCCGCCGAGGCCGCGCGTGCACCGATCGACCTCGCGGTGATCGGCGGCTATCTCGGCGCAGGCAAGACGACGGTCGTCAACGCGATCCTGCAGGCGCCGCATGGCCGGCGCATCGCGGTGCTCGTCAACGATTTCGGCGCGGTGAACATCGATGCGCGGCTCGTGCGTGCGCGTGGCGACGACGTGATCGAGCTCGACAACGGCTGTATCTGCTGCACGATCGGCGGCGCACTCGTCGATGCACTGACGCGCGTCGCGACGCGCGACGTACGGCCCGAACTGCTGCTCGTCGAAGCGAGTGGGGTGGCCGATCCCGCGAAAATCGCACAGATCGGACTGCTGAACGGTGCATTCCGGCTGACGTCGGTGCTCGTCGTCGCCGATGCGATTGCGTGGCGCGACACGCTCGCCGATCCGCTCGTCGGCGCGATGGCGCAGCGCCAGCTAGACGGCGCTGGTGCGATCGTCGTGACCAAGCTCGACCGCGTGGCGCCCGCACGGCGCGACGCGGTGCTCGACGACGTGCGCGCGTGCGCGCCGACCGATATCGTCGTTGCCGCGCGGCATGGCGAGATTCCGCTCGCGCTGCTGTTCGACGCAGCCGTGCCCGATCGCGCGAGCGTGCCGGATATCGCGCGTGCGCACCGGCCGATCGGACATGACGCGATGCCGGCGTTCGCGAGCGTCACCGTCGCCGCGCCGGATGTGCTCGACAAGGCGCGGCTGCGCGCGTGGCTGAAGGCGTTGCCGCGCACGATCCTGCGCGCGAAAGGCATCGTGCGCGTGGCCGATGCGAAAGGGGCGGTCGTCACGCGCGTCTGCCAGGTCGCGGCGCGGCGCATCCGCTTTTCGTCGATGGAGGACGAAGGGCTGGCTCCGCTCGACGGGGACGGTGTGATGGTCTTCATCGGGATCATCGACGCGGCTGCGCAGGCCGTGTTGCGCGACGGCATCGTGCAGTGCAGCGTGACTGCCGAAACGGTTGCGCCGACATGCTTTCAGTCAACCAAGTAAGGCATCCGTAATAAGTGATGCCGAGTGACGGAAGGCGTGAATCCGCCTTCAATCTGCGTAACAATTTTCCCAGTGGGTCTTCGCAGGGCTTTGTGGTATACGTCTGAGCTTATCGCGGCACGTTGCGGTGGGCACGGGCATCGACCGGCCCTACTTTTGATGACGCACGTCAGGCGTACGAAGGGCCCGCGGCACTTCGCGCCCGGATAAGGGATAAGAACAATGGAGAACACAGCACAAGCCCTGAGAGACCTTGCGCTGGGCCCGCAGCACAACCGGCAAGTGCAGATCAGCTTTCCGGACGATAACGCGCCTTACAGAATCCTTCTGCCGAACGCATTCGATGGGGTTGAATCCTTATCGAAGGATTTCGCTTACACGATCGAAATCCTGTCGGACAACGACCATCTCGAATCGAAGGATTTCATCGGCAAGCGCGTGACGGTGAGCCTGTTGCGCGGCGACGGCACGCAACGATATTTCAATGGGCATATCTTCGCGTTCCGGCACGTTCGCACGGACGGCGGCTGGGTGTTCTACGAGCTGCAGGTCGGGCCCTGGCTGCGCTATCTGAAGTACGGCAAGCACAATCGCCTGTTCCTCGACCAGAATCTGCACGATCAGACGGCGACAGTATTTAAGGACTACGGCATATTGCCCGAGTGGGCGTGGAAGGTCGGCGAGAACGATCCGCCGATGACGATGGCCTGTCAGTTCGACGAAGACGACCACAACTACGTGCATCGGCGCTGGGAACACGCGGGTTATCTGTACTGGTACGAGCACACGGCTACGTCGCACAAGCTGACCGTCTCCGATCCGACGCGTCCCGCACCCACGATCGACGGCAGGCATCATGAAATCCGCTTCCACAATGGCATGGGCGCGGAGGAAGCGGACAGCATTCTGAGCTGGTCGCCATTCCAGCAGACAACGTCGACGCATGCGGAACTGTCCCGCTTCGACTTCAAGGCCCCGACACCGACCCACGTTCAAACGGGCCTGTTGAGCCCCGACGCCACGCTGCCGCCACTCGAATGGAACGAGTATGTCGGCGCGTACGGCTACCGGAACATGGACCACGGCTATCAGGTCGTCAATCGCCGGATGGAGGAAATCGAAGCGACGATCAAGCGCTTCGATGCAAAGGGCAACAATCGCTTCGTGCAGCCGGGCCGCTGGTTCAGGCTCACGGACCGTTATGGGTCGGCGCTGAGCCGCGAGCAACGCGACGACGAATACCTGATCGTCTCGGTCCGGC
This sequence comes from Burkholderia aenigmatica, assembly GCF_048627025.1. NCBI lineage: Bacteria > Pseudomonadati > Pseudomonadota > Betaproteobacteria > Burkholderiales > Burkholderiaceae > Burkholderia > Burkholderia aenigmatica. The sequence continues at coordinate 2,294 of NZ_CP184470.1, forward strand.
ACGTGGCGACCAACAACTATCTGCAGGACACGGGTGTGCTGGCGGAATACCGCAACGCGTTCACGTGTGTTCCCAAGGCGACGCCATGGCGGCCCGGGCGCGGCTTCAACAGCGTCCAGACGAAGATTCTCGCGCCGCAGACCGCGACCGTTGTCGGTCAGTCCGGCACGAGCATTCACACGGACGAACACGGCCGCGTGCTGGTTCAATTCCACTGGGATCGCGACGGCAAGTATTCGACCTGGGTGCGGGTCGCGAGCGGCTGGGCCGGCGGTGGTCAGGGGATGGCGGCGTTGCCCCGGATCGGGTCCGAAGTGATCGTGCAATGGCTCGACGGCAATCCGGACCACCCGATCATCACGGGCCGCATGATGAACGCGCGCAACGTGCCGTCGTGGAAGCTGCCGGACGAGCATGCGCTGATGGGTATTCGCAGCCGGGAATTGAACGGTGCCGATGGCAACGCGTCGGGCGGCCGCAGCAATCACCTGATTTTCGACGATACGGCGAACGCCATTCAGGCGCAGCTTCGGTCCGACCATGCGGCGAGCCAGCTCTCGCTCGGCAAGATCACCCGCATCGAGGATTGGCAGGGTCGAAAGGACGTGCGCGGCGAGGGCTTCGAACTGCGTACCGACCAGGTGGGCGCGATCCGGTCCGGCAAGGGCATGGTCATCAGCACCGAGGTGCGTCCTGCCGCGCAAGGGCACCTCTCGGACGTGAGTGAGCCAGCGTCACGCCTGACCAAGGCGCAGACGCTTCATGCGCAATCGGCCAAGCTCGCGCAGCACTATCAGGCGCAGGACAGCGGGGCGGACCAGACACCGATTGCCGATGCGCTGAAATCGCAGGTGGACGGCATTCAGGGTGCGGGGGCGACGGGCAGCAGCGACAAAGGGGACTTCCCGGAGCTCGACGAAGCGCACCTGCTGTTGGCCGGCGCGGCAGGCATTGCCGTCACGACCCCCGCCACGGTGCACGTCACGGGTGGGCAGCACGTGGGCGTCACGGCTGGCGATAGCCTGTCGGTCGCGACCGGCAAGTCGTTTTTCGCGAGCGTGTCGGACAAGTTCTCGCTGTTCGTGCACAAGATGGGAATGAAGCTGATCGCCGCGAGCGGCAAGGTGCAAGTGCATGCGGAAAACGACGAGCTGGAATTGCTGGCGAAGAAGGTTGTCGCGATCATCAGCACGACGGACTGGATCAACCTCACCGCCAAGCAGGGGATTCGCCTGACCGCGGGGAATAGCCAGTTCGAGGTCAGCGCGAAGGGTATCGTCGGCTACACGCCCGGCGAAAACAGGATTCACGCCGGCAGTCACGATACGGTCGGGCCGCAGAGTGTGCCGGCGAAGTTCCCGGGTTCGGATTTGTGTGCACCGGTCGCGGGCGACGCTGCGCAAGCCGGTCAGGCGTCGGTTTCGCTCTCCTGACGGATGAACATGTCTTCCCCCGCCATGCAAATCGCCGTGGATCAGCCGGGACCGCTCACGTCGGGCTATCTGCTGGTCGAGCCGGCGACGCTCGACTATGCGCCCGATCTTGCTGCACTGGATATGCGTCCCTGCACGCCGCGCGTGCTGGCACATCGCGAAGAACTGATGCCAAGGCTGATTGATCTGGGTTCGCTCGATGCGGACGCCCAACAGACGGTCACGCGGTACTGGCATGAAGAAATCGACGCCGAACGCCCACCTGTTGCTTGCGCATGGATCAGGAGCGCCGTTGAGATCGACGGCGTCGCCGCGCATATTGCGCGCTATCTGGTCGGCCCGGATGCGGGTGGCGAGCCTGTTTTCTGGCGGCACTACGATCCGCGCGTGTTCGCCCTGGCGTTGGCGATTTTCAGTCCGGACCAGCAGCAAGCGCTTCTGGGCCCGATACAGGCGTGGCAGTTCGCATGGGCGGGTCACATATGGCACGTCGACGGCCCCGGTGTCGAAGCCGATCCCGCCGGGCAGTCGCTTGGCTGGCCGCGCGTCGATCAATGGCCGCGCATCAATCGAAGCGAGATCGTCGATCGGATACGCCGCCGATTTTCTGGTTTCTCGGTGTGGCAGGCCGCAAGGTTTCCGGCCATGGCCGACTCGTTTCTCAACGCCGCTGCGGCGAACGGCCACCATTCCGCTACCGATGAACTGGTTGACGCCGCGTGGCAACAGCTGTCGCATGAGCTTGCGAGTGAGTAATACCTGTTAACTCACTTGACCTAATTCCGAGGATCGACCATGCCCAGGAAAGGCTGTCCGATGTGCGACCGAGAGTCGCTGCTGATCTATCCGGTCCGATACGCGATCGCTTGTCCGCTGGGGGCGGCCAAAGCGCCCGCGCTATCCGGTCAATTCAAGATCGATGCCAACGCGCCACAGTCGGTCGGATCGGCCAAATACACGCTCCGCGCGTTGCGTCAGGGATACCTGTACACCTACGACGAGAAGCGAAAGCAACTGTTCGCATACATGGTCCTCGACGGCGGCGTGTTGTTCAAGTTTGCGCCGGATATCACGCCGCCCCTTGCGCAATCTGCAGAACGCCTCGCCGAGAGTAGCTGCCCATCCGGCAAGGATTGGGCCGGCTCGTACGGGCGTTGCGTCAATGTTCAACACACGCCGGGCAGCGACGAAGCGGGCAATTTCTGGATCGGCTGGTCCAATGTGTTATGGACCAAGGACCTCGTCTATAACAAGATCAAGGACGAGAAATGGCGCAAGCTGCATATGCAATGCATCAACGTTCCGGCGATGGTCGCCGGCAACGCGACCGATACCGGTGAATTTCAGGCCAGCCAGAAAAATATCGCGCATTTCGTGATGGACGGGCCGGCGATGAAGGCCGCATTCGGGTTCAGCAACCGCGCACCCAAGGACGAGATCGCATTGCGGCGGAAGGACGTCGCCAAGATCATCCAGGGTGCGATGACCGAATCTCCGCTCAAGAAAGGTTTCGTCATCGCTGTCAACGATCCCGTTGGCATGACCAACGACCTTGCCGAACTGACCGTCCCCAACACGAACAGCGGTTTCGATAACGAGACCTACTGGAAATTCATTTCGGCCCAATTGCTGGAGCGCGCCGAAGCCAGCGTTCGATTGAACGCACGGGAAGAAACCCGGGCAAGTTACGCGTCGAGTGAGCTTGCAGCGCAAGTCGACGTCGATCCGATGGCGATGGCGCCCGGCGGGGGCGGCGGTGCTGGCGACATCTCGGGTGCATACCGAATCGTGAAGGGGTGGTTCAGTACCGGTAGTCTGTCAAAGGCCCTGGATGAAGACGCCCGCCAGGCGCGGGATGTTCCCGGTGCGCAACGGAAGGCGGCTGACGAAGCCTGGGAGGAAGCGTCAACCAAAAAAGGGGCGGACAACAAACCCGTCAGCGTCATCGACATGAGTGCGCGTGACAAATTTCTCAACGAGGAGTACCCGCACAAGCTCGATGCGTTCAAGCCGTTCTGGCAACCGCTCGTGCAAGCGCATGTCGGCTGGCTCAAGTCAAAGTTGCTCGCGGACTGGATGGCCGGCACACATGACCCGAAGGACATCCGCAGCGGATATGCCTATAGCGAATCGTGTGCGCAAGCGATCGGTACGGCGGCGGGTACCGAGGAGTGCCAGAAGGTACTCAACGACTGGTTGAGCGGTCGGGCATCGGACACCGGCAACCTGTACGCACGTGCGTTGATGTTCAATCATGAGCAGCTTATCCAGGCCGCAGACGCGCAAGTGCATGGCTCCGATATCCAGTACGAAAATTTTATGAATATCTACAAGAATGCATTCGAGGATATAGAAAAGAAGCATCAGGGGGCAAACCTGATCGACCGCCTTGTCTTTACCACCGCGAATACTTTCGTAAACATTCTTGCAAAGGGGCTGAAAGGACCCGCAGTCGGATTCGTGACCATTCGTCTGGCGCTACACGCGGGCACCCCAATCAAGGCCGCGCACATCACGCCAGCCCAAATGCGAAACTGGATCGTCAATCAGGGGGAGATGCTCGGTTTGCCAGTGGACAGCGACCAACTCAGCCAACAGGCCGCCGCAGCCAATATCCGCAAGGAGGTCGTGAAGGCGTCTCCGCCATCGGACCCGGCTGTGTTCGCGTACGAACTCGACACGGACGCATGGGTAAAGGCGGGCACGCTTGACGCGAGCGACGTCAAGGTCATCAAGGTCCCCGGTGTCGAAACGACTCGGAAATGGTTGGGCTCGTCGTCACCGTACAAATTCAACCAGGGGGTAGCCACGGCAATTTTCCAGCTTGCCACCCTCACGTTTGCGTACAAGGATTACGCCGGCAGCGATCAGTTCAACCGCGGCGAAAACCTGTTGAAGCTCACGGGCTCGCTCGTGTCGATTCTCGGCAATATCGTTGAATCCGTCTCTGAAACAGTCAAGGCCGCGCCTGCTCATCCGCTCTCGGCATACCTGATGAAGCAATGGGCCGGTGCCGAAGGCTGGGCCGAGACAGGCGCGCGGGTAGGACGAACAATCGGCGCCGTCGCAGGCATAGTGCTCGCCGGCTATGATTTGTTAAAGAATATGCCCGAGGCTTATGCGAATAAAGAAAAAGGTCTTGCCAGACTCTATGCCATTGGCGGAGTTCTCGGTATTTACATATCACTATCGCCGTTCTTCTCGGTTTTGCCGGCAGTTATCGTTGCATGGCTCCCTCCTTTCTGGATTGTTTTTGTTGCTGCGATCATCGTCGGCATCCTGATCGCTCACTTCAAGGCAGCGGCAATCAAGGACTGGATATCCCGATGCAGGTTCAGCAAAGGCGAGCACTATAGTTCATTGGATGATGAGCTGAAGGCATTCGATTCGGCAATCGGGGGGTGATGATGGATGAGCGTTTGATGAAGAAATGCATTGGCATGCCAGTTCCCGAGTGGGACTTGGCACATCGTCTGTCGATAAAACAACCTTCTGGCCCTGACATCCAGGATTTCGGATCGATCTTCAGCATCAACTCCGTATTCATGGATGTGATCGAACCTTCATTTCTGGAAAAGCAGTGGTTTATTACCGGTGTTGCGATCGCTTTTGTCGCGATGGGAATTGGGCCATATATTTATTATGTCACCCATCGCGATGGATCATCCGGTGATTTCGTGATGAACGGCATTGCCATTTTTGCAGTGTTGCTGTTCGGTTCGATCGTTTGGCAGCTAGGCCGCGGCCTGTTCTTCGGCCTGCGATACCGTCCGATTCGATTTCACCGTGAATCGCAAAAACTATATGCGATCCGGGCGCGACGCTTTTCCGCGAAGCAGGGCGAGGGGGATGTGGTATGGGAGGCTTCCTGGACCGAAGATTCCATTTTTTGCCTGCATCGTGAAGACAGCCCGTTCGGAACGGTCTTTCACATCAGACATTACACGGTCGACGAACAAGGCAACGTGACGCAGGTGTTCTCCATCGGACGTGAATGGAGCGGCAAGATTCAGGTCAAGATGGCGCTGGCCGAGTGGAACTACTGGCGCAAATACATGAACAGTGGTCCCAACGGTTTGCCCAAGCCGATGTTGTTTCATACCCAGAATGAAACACCACGCGAGGCATTCCTGTTTTCGCTCTACAGCTTCGGGATGCGTGCGCCTGTTTTCGTCCGTCTGCTGATGATGCCGATGATCCTGGTTTTCACGGCAATGCGAATGCTGGCGAACGCGACGTGCCGCGATCCGGTCTGGCCGAAATCGATCGAAGCAATCTCCGTGGTCGCTTCGAACGATCCGTATGCCGAGCCTCGCGCGGGCACCCCGGTCGGCTGGGGCGATACCGTCCTCGCACAGCAGCGCGGCGAATATCCGAATGATCCCAAGGCCCAGGTCGAGAACTGGACAAGTCGGGCCGACGGCATGGCGTATGCGGAGACATGGCTCGACGATCCAGCCGCCGAGATTTGAGAAGGTGGGAAGACGATGAAGGACGAGAACGGACGTGGCGTGATCCGACTGCACGACAAGACGACCCACGGTGGCGAAGTGATCACGGCGAGCGACGATTTGACGGCACTGGGCGTTCCGGTTGCGCTGAAGGGGCACCTGACATGGTGTCCGAAGTGCGGCGGGCAGTTCAGGATTCTTCCGCAAGACAGTACCCGCAGCCATCACGGCACGCCGGTCGCCTTTCATGACGATTTGACGGAATGCGGCGCGCAGTTGATTTCGTCGCTCGAATAAAGGTGTTGCGCGTGAGCGGTTCGGTGGATCGGATGAACGGGACCGTGCATGATCGCGCTTGCTCGAACGCTCCGCGACCATTTTCGCGGCTCGGCAAGCGAAAGCGTACCGGACGGCTCGCGGCGCTCGAACGGCGCTTCGTGCTGGACGGGCCGATGAACTGTAATGTTCAGTGGCCGGTCCGTTCGGCGCAGACCGGCCGGGAGCTGACGCGACGCGCGGCCAGGCCCGGCATGCAGTTGTTTGATCCGATCGCGAGCAGGCCGGATCGTCGCGACACGGCGGCGGCGCCGCGCGGTCCGTTGGCTCGTATCCTTCTCGCTACGCAAGACGATCGATGACGGCGCGTGACGGCCGTCAGGTCATGCCGGAGCCAGGCTGTCCGAAACAGATCGAGGCTATTGCAGTGGGCCGCCGATCAACGCGTGTGCAGATGTCGGTTTCGTCGTGATCCTGTCCGAACCGATGGCACCTGGTGCGAAGGCCGATGGCCGTTTGGATCGCAGCAGACTTCATTTGCGTGACACGGTCCTGACTGTTTCTCGTCCGGGCGGCGTGCATGACGTTGCCGCTGGCCGCATCCGCATCAGCGCCGTGTGGGCGCGCTCGCGGGGCGCTTGGTGCGTGACGGCGTTTGGGGGTCGAATGTTTCTTTTGTACGGTTCTTATTGAAACGAGGCAATCAAGTTGAACATGCCATTCCTGCGCGTGACAGCCGCGCTGCTGCCGCTGTTGCTGCCGCTGGCCACGCACGCGGCCGGCTTCGACTGCGCGAAAGCCGCGTCGCCAACCGAGAAGACGATCTGTGCGGATGCGGCGCTGTCGAAGCTCGACGGCGAACTGGCGGCGGCGTGGAAGAAGGCGCTCGCAAAGGGCGGCGATACGGCTGCGCTGAAGGCCGCGCAATTGAAGTGGCTCAAGCAGCGCGACCAGTGCGGCGGCGACGAGCAGTGCCTCGGCGACCGCTACCGCGAACGGCTCGCGAGCCTGAACGGCACGCCGCTGGCCGCTGACCGTTGGCAGCAGACGTGGTATCGCGACAGCGACAACCCGTCGTTCGACGGCATGCTGACGTTCACCGGCACGGCACCGCATCTTCATTTCGAACTGAGCGGCAACAACGGCGCGAACACGGGCGAGCTTGGCGGCGATATCGAACTGCACGGCAACAGCGGCACGTACCGCCACGATCAATGCCGGCTCGATTTCAGTCGCAAGGGTGCACGCGTGCAGGTTGCCCAGCACGGCGACGATGGAGATTGCGGCGCCGGTGCGGGCGTCGTCTACTCGGGAGACTACGTGACGGCGGCGCAGGCACAAGCGAAACCGCCCGCGGATCTCGTGAGCCTGGCCGTGCTGGCCAATGCGCAGCAGAACGCGACCGCGCACAAGCTGCTCGGCGCCGATTATCAGACGCTCGTCGACATCGTCAATTACGGCGCCGACGAAAAGGATCTCGACGGGCTCAACACGCACGTGACGAAGTACTGGGTGCGTGGCATCGCGACGACGAATGCAGCGATCGTGATGCGGCGCGGCAACGATCTATGGATCGGGCTGCTCGTGTTCGACGCGCAGAACAACGTCCGGATGCGCTATTACACGAACGTACCGGCGTGGAAGAAAACCGTGCCGAAGACCATCCTGGCGTGGCATGACAATCTCGACAAGACGCTGCCGGTCGACGTGATGCGGTGACGGGCAGGCAGGACGGCCAAAGCCGCCCGGCCCGTCTTCATTCGTTTCGCGCCGCGCGTGCCTGCGCCGGCGGTGCGGTCGATTCCCGTGTGCGTAACTCGGGCAGGGCCGCATGACCTGGCCCATTGCGCCGTGCTCGAGCGCATCGGGCAAGGCCCGCGCGGCCGGGCGCCCGATCGCATCGACGTCGCACCCCGTCGGCGTGCCGGCATGCCGACGACACGGCACCGCAGCACGACGCCATCTTGATCCGTCCCATTGCGCCATCGCGCCGCCCGCAAGCCCCAAGCCGCTGCGCGTCGCGATCCGCCACCGCCACCGGCTGACCGGCGTATGTTCACGTCGGACGACAAAAGCACACAAATCTGATCAAACCACCTCGACGCTCTTGTAACGATTAGTAATATTATGCGGCGGAGCGTTTTTTACCGACGAACTGTTGAATCCGCATCCGCTTCCCATGCAACACGTAATGACGACAAGCCAGCCACCGATCCTGGCGGCACCGGTTGATGCGGTGCTGCACGCCGTGATCGACGAGGTCGTCCACCGGAGCGTGTCGGAAGCGACGACGCGCAATGGCTACATGCGATGTGCCGACTACGCGATCGTCGGTGCGCGGGTGCTGACGCTGCTGACCGGCCAACCTTACCGGCCGTTCGCGGGTGGGGAAGTGCTGGATTTCGGCGGCGGCAACCTGTATGCGCTGTGCACGACGCGCGAGCGACGCCGCACCGCGCGGCATCTGTCGCAACTGGCGAGGTATCACTGCTGGATCGAGGCGCGTCACGACGATATCGACGGTCGCGCACGCAAGGAAATCGTCGATTTCACGCTGCGCCACGACGAGACCGTGGCGAACAATCTGGGGATGCCGTTCGCGCGCCCGCACCAGGCGTATTTCTGGGGCTGGGACGATGAACACACGGTACCGGCCGAGCTGCACGATCATCCGGTGTTCGCGAAACAGGGCCCCGTGTGGCGCTGGGCGGAGCGTGAATGCACGTCGCTGCTGCGCGCATACGAGCGCGAGCGGCCCGGTTATTTCGGGCGTCAGGTGTCGCGTGCGATCGACTTGTTCGCCGATCGCGTCGAAGGTCTCGGCTGACGGCCCCCGCTTCTGGCGACCCGTGGGCAGGCCGTTTGCCGCGCTTGCGCGAACCGGGGAAGGAAGCCCGGCGCGCTTGTCCACCGCGGGGCCTGAGCGACGTGTGCAGACGCGACACCGTGCGCGGCGGCGCGAGCCGGTCGATCCGTCAACCGGCGGCCGCCACTACGCTCATCGAGCGGCCCGGACACTCATCCCTTGTTCGCCAGCGTGCCGTTGCTGTTGGCGCCGCCGAACAGCCGCGTCAGGTACTGCGTGTTCGAGTTCATCTTGGCCATCAGCGCGTTGAGCGCCGTGAACTGCGCCTGGTACTGCCTGGTCAGTTGCGACGCGTAGTCGGCCAGATCGGACTGCTGCTGCGTGACGCGCTTCAGGTCGGTGCTCAGCGCGTTCGTGCGCACGTCGATCATTCCGCCCTTCTTCGTGAAGGGGGCGATCTGCTCGGCCATGCGCGTGCCCATCCCGTTCTTCGGGTTGAACAGGTGCGCGACGCCCGACGGGTTGGCGGTCAGCGCAACGTCGAGCTTCGCGCTGTCGAGCTTCAGCGTGCCGTCCTTCTCGAGCGAGATGCCGATCGACATCAGGTTGGTGTGCCCGTGGCCGCTGCTGTTGGCGACGCCGCGCGCGACGACCGAAGCGAGCGCGTTGCGGATCGTGTTCAGCGTCGAATCGCCGAGCAACACCCCCTGCGAGCTCGCCCCTGGCGTGAAGCTCGACAGCGTGCCCATCGTCTTGACGGCGGTGTTGTACAGGTTCACGAAATTCGTGATCGTCGTTGCCTGCGACTTCGTGTCGGTGCTGACCGTCAGCGTCTGCGTATCGGTCGCGCTGACCGCGGCTGCCGACAGGTTCAGCGAGACGCCGTTCAGCACGCCCGACACCGCATTGCTGGCGCTGGTCGACGCGATGCCGTTGAGCGTGAACTTCGCATCCTGAGCGACGGTGCTCTGCCGCCACGCGGCGGCGCTGTTCGCCGACTGGATCTTCGACGCGCCGCCGGACGTGTCGGCCGTCGACGTGACGCCGAGGCTCGACAGCCCGTTGTCGTTGGCCACGTTGCCGACCGCAACGCTGATCGCGTTCGCCGAGCCCGTCTTGGTCGACGCGAGCACGAGGTGCGCGCCGTCGGTGCCGTTGATGACCGTTGCGCTGATTCCCGGGTTGTTCGCCGCGGTGTTGATCGCGGCCGCGATGCCCGGCAGCGTGTTGTTCGAGCGGTTGACGTCGACCTTGAACGACTGGCTGCCGAGCGACAGCGTCAGCGTGCCGGTGCCGAGCGCCTTGCTTGCGTCGACGCCCGACGAAGCCAGCGCCTGCGCGGTCGCGATCTGCGTGACGCCGACCGTGTAGATGCCGGCGACCGCCCCCGCACTGGTCGTCGCGGTCAGGCCCTTGCCGCTCGCAACCGCGGTGAACGTCGACTGCAGCCCACCGTTCGTCAACTGCGTGAGTCCCGCCTCGAGCGCCCCCAGCGCGGACGACAGCGCGCCGAACGCGGAAATCCGCGTGGTGCCGGTGGTCTGCGACGCGGCAAGCGCGGCGGCCCGGCCGGCTGTTTTTGCGTTCACCAGCGTCTTGACGAGCGTGCCGACGTCCATCGACTGATTGCCGGTCGAGCCGTTGATGATCGATTGCGCCGCCTCTTGCATCAGGCTGCTCGCGTTCGCGCTGCTGCTCACGGGCGTGTTCGTTGCCATGGGAGGTCTCCGGTTGAAAAGCGATCCTGTGACCAGCGGCTGCCGAGTCGGCCTGCAGGCTGTTTCCGGTGCGACGCGTTCCGGCGTTCGCGGGCGGTGTCGGGAAAACGTAAGGACGTGCGCTATCGTATATTTAAATCGGTATTACTTGGTAATTTTTTGTAATGATTGTTGAGAAAAATGCGGATGGGCGAGAGGCGGGGTGGTTCGAGATGGAAATTGGCGTTTTTTGGCAGGAAAAACATCATTTTGATTGTATTTTCTTAGGGATTTTTGCCGGCATTGAAAACTTGCAGATGGCGTGAATGTTTGATGAAAATTTTTAGCTTGTCTCGCTAAACAGCGGGTCGATAGATGGTGACCCTGCCGAAAATCGAGACCGTGAGGCTTGGCGGCTCGACAGAGGCTTGCGAAGAAAATTGGAAAAACCCAGTCGATGCGGAAACGACCACCGGCATTAGCGTTGTCATGGTTGTTCCAGAATTTGTCAGGGTCAGAATTTCGGCGACTACGAGAATTCACGCGAAATTCATAGACATATGCGTGAACTGTAGTTGAAGGGAATTTCCGCGGACTCGTTATGTCGTCTTAATAGAGATCGCAGTAGTGGCCAGACGAAACCCGTTAATCGATTTTTTGCCGGACCGACATTCGGTCGCCGCGGATCGGGCATCTCGTGGCTGTCACCACGTGCGACAGCGTTGCCGCATCACCGGCTTTCGACCAAACAGGCGGGCGAATGGGAACTCGGCCGCCCGGCGCCTGCGCAGTTTGCGGTGGTCACGGAGAGCGTCGACGCCGTGACGTGGATCGGCCGGTATGTCACTGATTCGAATGACCGTCGTGCGCAATTCATCGAGGGGATGCACCGGATCGAGTGGCACGAACGTGCATTGCTCACGGTACTGCTCGAACGATCACTCACTGCTCCGGGGATGCCCGCCGGGTCGTTTCGAAGTGAGCGCTCGACATAGGTTCATCCTATGGCCGGCAGTGCGATCGAATATTTGCGCAACCCTCGGCGACGGGTTCAAATGCCATTTCAATCAGCGCATTCAATCAAGCCCAAAGCGTGAGCGTGCCTGTTGCGGCAGGCGGCACATCGTACGGGCGACCGAGGAGATAGCAGGTGCGAATTCTGGTGGCAGTCAAACGTGTCGTCGACTACAACGTGAAGGTCCGCGTGAAGTCGGACAACACGGGTGTCGACATTGCGAACGTGAAGATGTCGATGAACCCGTTCGACGAAATCGCGGTTGAAGAAGCGGTGCGCCTGAAGGAAGCGGGCGTGGCGACCGAAGTGATCGCCGTGTCGGTGGGCGTCGCGCAAGCGCAGGAAACGCTGCGTACGGCGCTGGCGATCGGCGCGGATCGCGCGATCCTGGTCGAATCGACCGACAGCGTCGAGCCGCTGGCCGTCGCGAAGATCCTGAAGGCGCTGGTCGACAAGGAACAGCCGCAACTGGTGATCCTCGGCAAGCAGGCGATCGACGACGATTCGAACCAGACGGGCCAGATGCTGGCTGCGCTGGCAAGCCTGCCGCAAGCGACGTTCGCGTCGAAGGTCACGGTGGCTGACGGTAAGGCAACGGTGGCACGCGAAGTCGACGGCGGCGCGGAAACGCTGTCGCTGACGCTGCCGGCGGTGATCACGACCGACCTGCGCCTGAACGAGCCGCGCTACGTGACGCTGCCGAACATCATGAAGGCGAAGAAGAAGCCGCTGGAAACCGTGAAGCCGGAAGACCTGGGCGTGGACGTTGCGCCGCGTCTGAAGACGCTGAAGGTGGTCGAGCCGCCGAAGCGCGCCGCCGGCGTGAAGGTGCCGGATGTGAAGACGCTGGTCGAGAAGCTGAAGACCGAAGCCAAGGTGCTGTAAGAGGGAGCGGAGAGAAATGACGATTCTGGTGATTGCAGAGTACGACGCCCCGAAGGAAGCCCCCTTGGGGGGCAACGCGTCGATCAAGGCCGCGACGCTGAACACGGTGGCGGCGGCAGCGAAGATCGGCGGTGACATCCACGTGCTGGTCGCGGGCCACAACGCGCAAGCGGCAGCGGACGCAGCAGCGAAGATCGCAGGGGTGTCGAAGGTACTCCTGGCCGACGCGCCGCAACTCGAAGCGGGCCTCGCGGAAAACGTCGAGGCGACCGCGCTGAACATCGCGAAGGACTACTCGCACATCCTCGCGCCGGCGACGGCCTACGGCAAGAACATCGCGCCGCGTATCGCCGCGAAGCTGGACGTCGCGCAGATCTCGGACATCACGGCGGTCGATTCGGCCGACACGTTCGAGCGCCCGATCTACGCGGGTAACGCGATTGCGACGGTGCAATCGAGCGACCCGATCAAGGTGATCACGGTGCGTGCGACGGGTTTCGATCCGGTGGCAGCGGAAGGCGGCAGCGCGTCGGTCGACAAGATCGAAGCGGCAGCCGACGCCGGCAAGTCGCAATTCGTGAGCCGTGAGGTGACGAAGCTGGACCGTCCGGAACTGACGAGCGCGAAGATCATCGTGTCGGGCGGCCGCGGTCTGGGCAGCGGCGAAAACTACACGAAGGTACTGGAGCCGCTGGCAGACAAGCTGTCGGCAGCCCTGGGCGCATCGCGCGCGGCAGTCGACGCCGGCTACGTGCCGAACGACTACCAGGTCGGCCAGACCGGCAAGATCGTCGCGCCGCAGCTGTACATCGCGGTCGGCATCTCGGGTGCGATCCAGCACTTGGCCGGCATGAAGGATTCGAAGGTGATCGTCGCGATCAACAAGGATCCGGAAGCACCGATCTTCAGCGTGGCCGACTACGGCCTCGTCGGCGATCTGTTCGCGCTCGTGCCGGAGCTACGCGAAGCATTGCAGTGATCGGCGAGTCCTGCCTCCTGTTCGTCCCTTTACAGAAGATTGCCATGTCATCCGAAGTTGCCTTCTCCGCCCAGTCATATCTTTTTGTTCCGGGTAATCGGCCGGAGCGTTTTGCGAGCGCGCTTGCGAGTGGCGCCGACGCGGTCATCATCGATCTCGAGGATGCCGTCGAGCCCGCAGCCAAGGACAGCGCCCGGGAAACCGTGAGGGCATGGGTGTCGCGCGACCAGCCGGTTCTCGTGAGAATCAACGGACGTGGTACGCCCTGGTTCGAGCAGGATGCAAAACTCGTCGGGCTTGAAGGTATCGCGGGTGTCGTCATTCCCAAAACGGAGGGGCTCGACGATATCGTCGAAGTCGTATCGAACGCGAAACGCAAGATCCCGGTTTTTCCTCTCATTGAAACGGCAAGAGGGATGTGGTCGGCGATGGACATCGCAAAAGCGCCTTATGTGAAGCGCTTGATGTTCGGCACGCTCGACTTCATCGCGGAGATGGGAACCGATGACGATGGCGAGGCGTTGAATCCTTACCGGACCCAGCTTGCCCTTGTGTCGCGTGTCGCCGGGATTGAGCAGCCGGTAGACGGTGTCACGCCTGATATCCACGATACGGAGCGGCTCGTGGCGGATACGCAGAACGGCAAGCGTCACGGCTTCGGCGCGAAGCTCTGTATCCATCCCGGGCAGATCGCGGCGGTACACGCGTGTTACTGCCCGAGCGCTCGCGATGTCGAGTGGGCGACTCGCGTGGTCGATGCGGTGTCTCGTGCAGACGGTGCTGCAACGACGGTGGATGGAAAGATGGTCGACCGTCCGGTTTTGTTGCGTGCGCAGAAGGTCCTCGCATTTGCGTCGCACCGCAGGATGACGGTGGCTGCCTGAACCGGTTCCCGGTGAGCTGTGCTCGATTCGAGCGGTTGAACCGGGGTAGTCCATCGAGCGCGTGCCTCTATACCCGTTTGAAACCTGAAGCACGGATGGAACGCCGCATTACCCGCATACGTGCCGGTGAACGTGAACCTGCGTACGTCCGCGGGGCCGAAGGGGCGGTTCTGCCCGGCGGCCGCGTATGAGTTCGTGAAGAACGGCGACGACAGCGACCGCCTGGTGATCAACGCGCAGGACGGCGTGCACTGCAAGGCCTGCGACATCAAGGACCCGACGCGGAACATCGTGTGGGTCACGCCGGAAAGTGGCGGCGGACCGAACTACCCGAACATGTTAAGCGGAAGAGACAAACCCGCTCATGACGATAGACGAGGGGTTTGCCAACGATCGGAATCACGATCACGAGACTGCGCGCAGTACATCGATGACCGTGCCGTCGCGATATTGCTGCAACGCGACGACCCGACCTTCCCTATGCATCGGCGACGCGCGTGTGGCGCGGGCTTCTGGCCGCTACTTCCGCTCGTCGAGGTGCGTCGCTTCACCCGCGCGTCGGAGACACATCGAGCAAATCAGCAGCACGACGCTCATGGCGCTCACGTACCAGAAGAACGTGGACTCGATTCCACGTGATTTCAACCACAGCGCGACATACTCGGCTGTTCCGCCGAACGCGGCGTTGGCGATGGCATAGGGCAGGCCAACGCCCATCGCACGCACACCTGCCGGGAACAATTCTGCCTTGAGCAGCCCGCTGATGGAGGTGTACAGGCTCATGCCGAGCAGGCTCACCAGAACCAGCCCGAACGCTTTCCACGGATCCGCATTCGCGCCGATGACGGTCATCAGCGGGACAGTCGCACCAATGAAGAACAGGCTGAATGCAATCATCTGCGGACGGCGGCCAATGCGGTCGGACAACATGCCGAACAGCGGCTGCACGCACATGAAGATGAAGAGTGCGCCAGTCATGACGCTACTGGCCGTCTTCGGGTTCATATGAGCCGTGTTGACCATGTATTTCTGCATGTACGAGGTGGTCGTGTAAAACAGCAGCGAGCCACCCCCTGTAAAACCCAGCACCATCAGCAATTCCCTGGGATGCTGCAGCATGCCTCGAATCGTGCCGGCCAGCGGATGGGCGCGATGCGCGCTGGAGCTGGATTCGTGCATGGCACGCCGCACGACCATCGCGACGACAGCGCCAACGGCGCCGAGCGCAAACGGGACCCGCCAGCCCCAGCGGCGGAGTTCCTCCGTTGTCAGCAGCGACTGAAGAATCGCGACGACGAGCACCGCAAGCAACTGACCTGCAATGATCGTCGCGTAGTGGAAGGAGCCATAGAACCCCCGGCGCCCGGGCGTGGCGACTTCGCTCAGATAGGTCGCGCTGGTTCCGTATTCTCCGCCGACGGACAGGCCTTGAAGCAGACGGGCGAGCAACAGCAGCAGGGATGACCACGCGCCGATCTGCGCATAGGTCGGCAACACGGCGATCATGAGCGAACCGAAGCACATCATGAGCACCGAGATGACCATCGATTTCCTTCGCCCCCGCCGGTCTGCGATCCGGCCAAAGAGCCAGCCGCCCACGGGTCGCATCAGGAACCCGGCTGCGAAAATGCCGGCGGTATTCAGCAACTGCGATGTCGGATCGCCGGCGGGAAAGAACGCCGGCGCGAAATACAGTGCCGTGAAGGCGTAGGCGAAGAAGTCGAACCACTCGACCACATTGCCTGAGCAAGCCACGAGGATGGCTTTCAAAGCAGGCTTGCGAGCGGAAATCGCGTCGGAGGGGAGTGGATTGGCCGAATCGGCCACGGTCGTGACGGGCATGCGTTGTCTCCAGGGTCGATCAGAGTCAGCGCTTCAGCGCCTACTCCGATTCCATGCTTCGCGGTCGATCGGAGCCGGCGCGTTAGCGCTGGCCCCGATCCCATGTGCAGCTCTTGAATGGAATGCCGTTCACCCGATGACGGGTGCGGCTTTTTGTTGTAGTAGTGCTAAGAGATGCGCCGACCGGCGCGGGGGTGCTCGTTCAGACCGCGCCGGTTTCGCGCAGCGCGCCAATCTGGTAGTCGTCGTAGCCGAGCTCACGCAGGACGGCATCGGTATGCTGGCCAAGCGCGGGCACGGGATCCATGCGCGGCTCGTCTGCGAGGTCGAGTCCTGGCGGACAGAGGGCGGGGATGTCGCCCGCCGGCGTGCCGACCGTGGTCCATCGGTTTCGTGCGATGAGCTGGGTATGCTCCCAGACGGCCTGCATGTCGTTCATGCGGGCGTTCGCGATACCGGCCTGCTCAAGCCGGTCGATCACGTCGGCGGCCGTCAGGGGCGAGAACGCACGAACGATGACGGCCATGAGTGCGTCGCGATTCGCGACGCGACGGCTGTTCGAGATGAATCGCTCGTCCGTCGTCACTTCCGGCTGTCGAAGCACGATCTCGCAGAAGCTTTTCCATTCACGCTCGTTCTGCAGGCCGAGCATCACGGTCTTGCCGTCGCCGGCCTTGAACGGGCCGTAAGGGAAGATCGTCGCGTGCGACGCGCCGGTCTGGCGCGGTGCGGTCTGGCCGTCGATCGCGTAGTAGAGCGGATAGCTCATCCACTCGACCATGCTTTCGAGCATCGACACGTCGATGTGGCGGCCTTTGCCGGTCCGCCCGCGTTCGATGAGTGCCGCGAGGATGTTCGTATAGCCGTACATGCCGGCGGCGATATCGGCGATCGAGCAGCCGGCTTTCGCCGGTTCGCCGTCGGAGCCGGTGATGCTCAGGAAACCTGACTCGCTCTGAATCAGCAGGTCATACGCCTTCTTGTCACGGAACGGACCGTCGAGCCCGTAACCCGAGATGTCGCAGACGATCAGCCTCGGATATCGATCGCGCAGCGTTTCGTAGCCGAGCCCCAGCCGCTGGGTTGCGCCGGGCGCGAGATTCTGCACGAACACGTCGGCATCGGCGAGCAGCTTGTGCACGACCTCGATCGCCGCGGGCTGCTTCACATCGAGCGTGATGCTTTCCTTCGAGCGATTGGTCCACACGAAGTGCGACGCGAGCCCCGACACGCGCTCGTCGTAGTTGCGCGCGAAGTCGCCTACGCCGGGCCGTTCGACCTTGATGATGCGTGCGCCGAGATCCGCAAGCTGGCGCGTGCAGAACGGTGCCGCGATCGCGTGTTCGAACGTGACGACCTTGATGCCTTCCAGTGGGCGCATGACCGACGCTCCCCGTCAGAACGAACGCGGCAGGCCGAGGATATGCTCGGCGACGTACGACAGGATCAGGTTCGTCGAGATCGGGGCGACCTGATACAGGCGCGTCTCGCGGAACTTGCGCTCGACGTCGTATTCGCTCGCGAAGCCGAAACCGCCGTGGAATTGCAGGCAGGCGTTCGCTGCTTCCCATGATGCATCGGCCGCGAGCAGCTTCGCCATGTTCGCCTGCGCGCCGCACGGCTGGTGCGCATCGAATCGCCGCGCAGCCTCGAAACGCATCAGGCTGGCCGCTTCGACGTTGATGAAGGAGCGGGCGATCGGGAACTGCACGCCCTGGTTCTGGCCGATCGGCCGGCCGAACACGACGCGATCCTTCACATACTGCGAGACCTTGTCGACGAACCAGTAGCCGTCGCCGATACACTCGGCCGCGATCAGCGTGCGCTCTGCGTTCAGGCCATCGAGGATGTACTTGAAGCCCTGGCCTTCCTCGCCGATCAGGTTCTCCGCGGGAATCTCGAGGTTGTCGAAGAACAGCTCGTTCGTCTCGTGGTTGACCATGTTCGGAATCGGGCGGACCGTCATCCCGTTGCCGATCGCGTGATGGAGATCGACGAGGAAGATCGACATGCCTTCGGATTTCTTCTTCACGTCGGACAGCGGTGTCGTGCGCGCGAGCAGGATCATCAGGTCGGAATGCTGGATCCGCGAGATCCATACCTTCTGGCCGTTGATCACGTACCGGTTGCCCTTGCGTACCGCGGTCGTCTTGATCTTCGTCGTGTCGGTGCCCGTCGTCGGCTCGGTGACGCCCATCGACTGCAGACGCAGCTCGCCGCTCGCGATCTTCGGCAGATAATGCTGCTTCTGCTCGGCGGAGCCGTGGCGCAGCAGCGTGCCCATGTTGTACATCTGGCCGTGGCAAGCCCCCGAGTTGCCGCCTGCGCGATTGATCTCCTCCATGATGATCGACGCCTCGGTGAGTCCGAGGCCCGAGCCGCCATATTCCTGCGGAATCAGCGCGGCGAGCCATCCGGCTTTCGTCAGCGCGTCGACGAACGCTTCCGGATAGCCGCGTTCTTCATCGACCTTGCGGAAATATTCGGCGGAAAACTGGCTGCAGAGATCGCGAACGGCTTCGCGAATGTCCTGATAGGCGTCGGCATGGGTCATGGGGTGTCTCTTGGTCAATACGGGGGAGTCAGGCAAGGGTCGCGCGGGCAGACATCGTCAGCCAGCCGTCGTGGTCCTTGGCCCACAGGTCGATCGTTTTGCCGTCCTCCGCGACGCGTCCGCATACGCTGAACGTGTTGCCGAGGAACGTCGGCCGCACCGCGCGGTACGCATACTCGCGAACGGTTGCGCCCGGGAGCGCGCGCGGGACGAGATCCAGCAACAGGGTCGAGATCAGCGGTCCGTGCACGACGAGGTCCGGGTAACCTTCGATTTCGCGTGCGTAGGTGCGGTCGTAGTGGATCCGGTGGCCGTTGAACGTCAATGCCGAATAGCGGAAGAGCTGGACTTCGTCCGGTGTGACGTCGCGCTGCCACTGCGCGCCGTCCGGCGCGGCCTTCGGTGCGGGAGCGGCCGCACCGGGTTCTGCCGCGCCGCGATAGACGATGTCGTGTTCTTCGCGGATCGCGACGGTGCCGCCGCTTTCGATCAGGTGCTCGACCGTCACGAAGCCGAGCGGACCGCTGCGTCCCTCCTTGTGTTCGACGGACAGCACACGCGACGTGCGCACGGCGGTCTCGCCGATCGGCAGCGGGTTTTCGAATACGACGCGCCCGCCCGCCCACATGCGGCGCGGCAGGCCGAGATCGGGGAGAAAGCCGCCCTTGAGCGGATGTCCGTCGCGGCCGAGTTCGGACTGCCGAGCAACCGACCAGAAGTAGAGCCAGTGCCAGAGCGGCGGCAGCGCGTCGCCGGCTACGGGGTGCCGGTCAAGATCGAGTGTGGCGGCGAAGGCCGTGGCGCGATCGAGAGCGATCACATCCGCGGCGATCTGGGTGCCGTCATGGCCGGCGCCGGGCTGCATTGCGTTCAATGTCGTCTCCATCGCCGGGTGACCCGGCTGTTCGAAGTAGGATGACGACGACTGTATTGGAAGCGCCTGTCCGGCGGAAATACCGTTTGAATGTACCGGTCATAGGGGTATCCTATGACCTGTCGACCCGATTCGAACCATCATGGACATCCGCCAGCTTCGTTACTTTGTCAGCATCGTCGAATACGGCAGCCTCGGGAAAGCGGCGGAAAAGCTCTACGTTGCGCAGCCGTCCCTAAGCCAGCAGATTGCAAAACTCGAAGACGATCTTGGCGTCGCGCTGCTGGTTCGCAGCCCTCAGGGCGTCAAGCCGACGGCCGCAGGGCAGGCACTCTACCGACACGCGCATCTCGTGCTCAGACAAATGGAGCAGTTGCGCCAGGAAGTGAAGGAGGGGGCGGGCAGCGAATCGGGCACGGTCGCGGTCGGTTTCCCGACGACGATGACATCGATTCTGGCGGTACCGGTGTTCGAACGCGTGCGTGCGCGGTACCCGGGCATTCGGCTGCAGTACGTCGAGAGCATGAGCGGTTTCATCAACGAATTGCTGGCGAACGGGCGGCTCGATCTCGCGATCCTGTTTCGGGAGTCGAACACGACCGGGATTACCGCCTTGCCGCTCTTCGACGAAATGCTGTGCCTGCTCGGCGAGCCGGGTGGCGCCATAGCGTCGCGTTCACGCACCTGCAGTCTCGCTGCGCTTGCCGGCGTGCCGCTCGTCGCGCCAGGCGCGCCCAATGGTCTGCGCTTGCTGCTCGAGCGCACCTTCGCACGCGAGGAAGTCCCGCTCAACATCATCGCGGATATCGATTCGTTGCCCACCTTGTTGTCGCTTGCGCAGTCGGGCGCTGCATGCACGATTCTGCCTGCGTCGGCGGTTGCGCTGCGTGACCCGTCAGGTCGCCCGAAGATGCGCCGGATCGTCGATCCGGAGATCCAGCGTCCCGCCAGCTTGTGCTGGTCGAATACGTCGCCGGTGAATTCGGCCGCCCTCGCGGTGCGTCAGACGATCGTCGAACTGGTGCAGGAACTGGCCGCCAGCGGTGCGTGGACCGGCATTACGTTGCGCGCGGCCGACGCCTCGCCCGCGTGAGCCCGGCGGGGTCAGTCGGCGAGCCAGTGTGCGGCCGGCCAGTCGCCGCGCTCGACGGCGCGCTTCATTTCGAGCACCAGGATCGACGAGACCGCGCGCACGGCCGTCGCGATCCGGCGCGTATTCGGCAGCGCAAGCACGATCGTTCGCTGCAGTGCCTGATCGGTGAGCGGCGCCGCACGAAGCTGCTTGCGCGCGACCTCTTCGGTGACGGCGATGCTCGGCAGGATCGTGAAGCCATGCCCACCGGCGACCAGGTTTTTCTGCACGCTCATGGCATTCGTTTCGACGACCACGTTGAGCTTCATCCCGGTACCGGGGCACGCCTGTTCCAGCAGGTTGCGTATGCCATGCGGCGCACTCGGCAGGATCATCGGCCACGATGTGAGGTCGGCAAGCGCGACCGGGCGTTTGGCTGACAGCCGCGACGATGGCGGTCCGACGACGCACAGACTCTCGCTGAGCAACGGTTGAACCTGAACGGTCGGCGTGGCCTTCGGGTTGTAAAGCAGCGCCGCGTCGACTTCGCCCGATTCGAGCCAGTCGCGCATATGTCCGGCATAGCCCACGGCAATCCGGAGGTTCACGGCGGGGTAGCGATCCCTGACTTCGCTCAGGAGTGGTCCGGCGAGCAGATCCGACGTGCTCGGCAACAGCCCGATCGTCACGATGCCGGAAATCCTGGCGTCGGACGGCTGGATTTCGGCGCGTGCCCGGTCGAGTTCGAGCAGCGCACGCCTGGCGTGCTCGGCGAGGATCTCGCCCGACTCCGTCAGTTCCATCCCATATCTGCCTCGCTCGAAGAGCGCCATCCCGACGTCTTCCTCGAGCAGCTTCAGTTGCCGGGAGACGGCAGGTTGAACGATGTGCAGCACGTCGGCCGCACGTGTGACGCTGCCCGTTTCAGCGACGGCCAGCAGCGCGCGCAGTTGCTTGAGGTCCATGCCGATTCGTGATCCTTCAATCAGAAATCTCTATTTCTTGATGGGTGTAATCGCATTTTATTATGCCTGAAACCACTTCATGAAGGAGCACGTCACATGAGCGCTGCAGCGGGACAAACGCCGGTCTGGCAGGAGTCCATATTTTCTGTCCTGAAGGCCGGCGGTACCCGGCAAATCGCTTACGTACCGGATGCGGGACATACGGAGGTGATTCGCCGGGCGATTGCCGACGACGAGATCGAGGCGATCGCCCTGACGACCGAGGAAGAAGGCGTCGCACTGACAAGCGGGGCGTGGCTCGGCGGGCAGCGTGCGGTGTTGCTGATGCAGAGCAGCGGTGTCGGCAATTGCGTGAACATGTTTTCGCTGCTGCGCAGCTGCAACTTTCCATTCTTCACGCTCGTGACGATGCGTGGCGAGTATGCGGAGTTCAACCCGTGGCAAGGGCCGATGGGGAAGGCGACCCAGGCTGCGCTCGAGCTGATGGGAATCACGGTGTTGCGCGCCGATCGCCCCGAGGATGTCGAGGAAATTGTCAGTGCGGGCTTCGATGCCGCGTTCGAAGCGGGCGAGCAAGTCGCGGTCCTGCTGTCGCAAAGCCTCATCGGTCGCAAGAAATGGGAGAGACAGCAATGAGCGGGCAGAACACGAAGACGATCGAGCGGCGCGCGTTCGTCGCGAGCCTGCTGGCCGGTGTACCGGACGCACTGGTCGTGACAGGCCTCGGATCGGCGTCCTATGACGTATTCGCCGCTGGCGATCGCGTCAGCAACTTCTATTTGTGGGGGGCGATGGGCGGGGCCGCCGCGCTGGGCCTCGGCCTCGCGCTCGCGCAACCGGAAAGGCAGGTCGTCGTCGTCACCGGCGACGGCGAACAGCTGATGGGAATCGGCGTGCTCGGCACGATCGGCGCGAAGCAACCGAAGAACCTCACGATCGTCGTACTCGACAACGGGCACTACGGCGAAACCGGCATGCAGCAAAGCCATTCGAGCCTCGGCACGGATCTCGTCGCGGTCGCGAAGGGTTTTGGCCTGGCCGATTCGTTCGCGATTCACGACGAACGTGACGTCACCCACGTCGTCGAGCGCGTGAAGGTGGGGAGCGGCCCGGTGTTCGCGCAGGTTCACATCCGCGCTGACGAACCGCCGCGCGCGCTTCCGCCCCGGGACGGCGTCTATATCAAGAACCGCTTCCGCGAAGGTCTCGGTTTCGCGCCGTTCTGACGCACGTCCTCCGCGTGCGCCGGATGCGCGGGTATCCGGCGCACGCTTTTTTGTTCCGCGGGCTGTTGCACGGCTTGATCGTGCGCCGGCACGGAACGCAATCATCGACATCAGCGAGCCGGTCATGCAACGCTACTTTCATTTTGTCGACGGCGAGCGGCGCGAGCCCGCAAGCGGTCAGTGGTTCAACAGCGACAACCCGTTCACCGGCCAGCCGTGGGCCGAAATCGCACGAGGCAATGAAGCCGACGCCGATCTCGCGGTGCGGGCCGCGCATCGTGCGTTCGTTGCCGGCGCGTGGCGAGAGTTGTCCGCCAGCGCGCGTGGGCAGTTGCTCTGCCGGTTCGCCGATCGCCTGGCCGGCGACGCAGCCCGTCTTGCCGAAGTCGAGGTGCGCGACAATGGCAAGCTGCATGCGGAGATGCATGCGCAACTCCAATACTTGCCGCAGTGGTACCGCTACTACGGTGGGCTGGCGGACAAGATCCAGGGCGACGTGATACCGCTCGACAAGAAGGGCTACTTCAATTTCACGCGACGTGAACCGCTCGGTGTCGTCGCGATCATCACGCCCTGGAACTCGCCGCTGATGCTGCTGGCATGGAAGCTCGCGCCCGCGCTCGCCGCCGGGTGCACGGCGGTCGTCAAGCCGTCGGAATTCACGTCGGCCTCAACGCTCGAATTCGTCGAACTGCTGCACGAGGTCGGATTCCCGCGTGGTGTCGTGAACGTCGTGACCGGCTTCGGCAACGAAGTCGGCAGCGCACTCGTATCGCATCCGCTCGTGCGCAAGGTCACGTTTACCGGTGCGGATTCGACCGGGCGCCGGATCAACGAGCAGGCCGCTCGCGATTTCAAGCACGTGAGCCTCGAGCTGGGCGGAAAGTCGCCGAACATCGTATTCGACGATGCGAATCTCGACGACGCGGTCAATGGCGCGGTATCCGGCATTTTCGCGGCGACGGGGCAGACCTGTATCGCCGGATCGCGGCTGCTCGTGCAGTCGAAGGTGCATGACGAGGTGGTCGAGCGCGTGGTCGCGCTCGCGCGTACCGCGCGCATGGGCAATCCGATGGATGCCGGCACGCAGGTCGGGCCGATCACGACGCGCCCGCAATACGACAAGGTACTCCACTATATCGACGTCGCACGGCGCGAAGGCGCCAGGCTTGCGCTCGGCGGGCAGGCCGCGACACGCGCCGAGTGCGGCGACGGCTGGTTCGTCGAGCCGACGATCTTCACCGGCGTCAGCAACGATATGCGGATCGCACAGGAAGAGGTATTCGGTCCCGTGCTCTCCGTGATCCGCTTCGATACGGAGGACGAAGCAGTCGAGATCGCGAACGATGTGCGTTTCGGCCTCGGCGCCGGCGTATGGACGAGCGACATCGGCCGCGCATTCCGGATGGCGGAGCGGATCGAATCGGGCACGGTCTGGGTGAATACCTATCGCGCGGTCAGCTACATGTCCCCGTTCGGCGGGTACAAGGATTCCGGGTTGGGCCGTGAGAACGGCATCGACGCCGTAAGCGAATACCTGCAGACGAAAAGCGTGTGGATCAACACGGGCGCGTCGACCGGCAATCCGTTCGTGCTGCGCTAGTCAACCGAAGTGGGCGCGCTTGCCTGCGCGCCCACCGAGTCGCATGTTCCCGTGTGTCGCCAGTATCCGGCCCGAATTCGAGCCACGTCCTGATCGCGCCATTTCATCGTCACGGGGGACATGGAGACGATCGATCACCCGCTGCCATGTTCATCGTGATCGACTCATCCGCTCCTTCAGCCACGCCACCGCTTCGTCGACCATCGGGTGATGGCGGCGCGTGTTCCAGAGCAGTGCCGCAATAACTATCTTCACTTTCTCCGTCAACGGGCGGACGACCACATTCTCTGGCGCCAGCTTCCGCATCGACGCGGGGACAAGCGCAACGCCCTGTTCAGATTTCGTTCGCGATACGCCGCTGGTGGTTGTCTACCGGCGACGTTGTCCTCTATTGTCCACCAAAATGAGACAGCGAATCATATCTAGACCGATTGATGATTCCTGGGGAGACAGTAGACTGCACCCGTGCTTCGCCAGAACCGATCCGGAGCGTGCCAGGAACGGCGCGACCAGACGGATTCTTCGGCGGCGGGCCAGCCGGCTTGCTGTCCGATTGTGCGAGGAGTAGTTCGTTGCCAACCTGGCGCGCCGATTCGGCGTGTATCGGCACCGGATGCATCAAACCGTCAATTCAAGGGTGATTGCTATGCGTTACGTTTCGCTGGAGTCGAAGAAGGACGAGCTGCTGCTGGCGGCTCGCGTATTGTTGATGATCCTGTTCGTGCTGTTCGGCTGGCAGAAGCTGAGCGGCTTCTCGGGCACGGTCGCGTACATGGCGTCGACGGGGAACCCGGCGCCCGAGCTGGCGGCCGCAATTGCGGTGGCGGTCGAGCTGGTCGGCGGCCTGCTGATCGCGGTTGGTTTCTATACGCGTCCGCTGGCACTGGCGTTCGCTGCCTATACGCTCGCGACCGCGCTGATCGGCCATCGCTACTGGGCGCTGCAGGGGATGGATCAATACATGGCGATGATCAACTTCTACAAGAACGTGAGCATCATGGGCGGGCTGCTGTTGCTCGCGCTGACCGGGCCGGGGCGCTATTCGCTCGACCGTAAGTAAGTCGGCGCAGAGTGTCCGTTCGGGTTCGCAGGCCCGGTGCACGAAAGTGCACCGGGCTTTGTTTTTGTTGGCGGGGCTGGCGGCGCGGGCACTGCGTTGCCAAACGAACAGGTTCCGGACATGATGGCGCGTGCGCAGCGGCGCGGTTCGCGCCGCGTTGCGCGCCGTGCTTGCGCATTGCGTTTCGTTTTCAAGGGTGGCAGACGAGCCAGTTTCAATAGAGAGAATCGGAGAAGACGGTGAAGGTTGAAGCCCATGAGCGGGTGTTGACCGCGGGCGAAATTGAAATGGCCTGGACGGTCTTCAAGGACGGCATCGACTACGACAAGGTGCGGGTGCACAAAGGGAGCTACTTCTGGTTCAACCTGCAAAGCAAGCACACCGCCGTCACGCCGAACGGGAAGATGTATTTCCTTGATGACCTGTACGTCGACGACTTCTCGGCAATGAACGGCCCGCACATCTGGAAAAGAAGCTTTTTCATGCACGAGATGACCCATGTCTGGCAGTACCAGCGTGGGTATGCGGTGCGATGGCATGCGCTGACCGTCACGATTCGCGGACAGCGCGCATACAAATACACCATCGCGCCGGGTGCGGTATTTCACGATTACAACATGGAGCAGCAGGGCAACCTGGTCGCGGATTACTACGCGGTGCAGGTGCTGAAGGCGCCTTTCGCCGTCTTCCATCGTGGCTACGTCGGCACGCCGGACGAGCTCGATCGTGTCCTTGCTCCGCTGCTGGAGGATCCCGGGAATGCAGACAATCTTCCGCGGTAGCGTGTTGGGTATGCTCGCATGCGTGTTGTGCCTGTCGCGTGCGATGGCAACGTCGGAGGCGCCCGTCGAACTGGAAATCAGGCAGGTCGACGGGAACCCTGCCGCGTGCCTGCCCGTGAACGACGAACGGGCCGAGCCTGTCATCCGGATCCGCACGGTCGGTGTCGCCAGGCCAACCGGCCCGGCGAGCCCCGACGTCACTTACTGGTGGTTCGAGATGCCGGCGGAGGCCACGCCTGCCTACCTGAAGCGTGGCGAGTGCCTCGTGTATGGGCAGAGCGTGAAAGGCGCCATCGTCCGCACGCCGCCCAAGCCGCTGGAACTCAACCGGACCTACACCATCTCGATCATTCCGGACGGGGACGCCGGCCCGGTCTACAGTGCGGCGTTCTGTACGCTCGAGCGGCCCGGTGGCGGCGTGCAGATCGCAGTGCCGCGGAACGACCGGAATCCCTGTGCGGCCCATCCCTGACCGGCGCATGCCGGACTGGTTGGCATGACTGATTGATTCGTGTGGTGTCGAGGTTGCGATGAATGGAGTCGAAGCATGAGGAGCATGTTGCGAAGCTGCGCCATGGCTTGCCTGTCCTGCTGCCTGTTCGTCTCCCGTGCGGACGCCATGTCGCATGGCCCGATCCGCCTGGACGTCCGGCAGGTCGATGGAAAACCGGCTGCTTGCCTGCCCATGAGCGACGATACCGGCTCGGAGCCGATCCGGATCAGCTCGATCGGTGTGAGCCGACAAACGGGGCCCGTCAGTCCCGTCGTGATGTACTGGGCGCTGGAGATACCGGAGCGTGCGCCGCCGGTGTATCTGCAGCGAGGCGAATGTCTCGTCTATGGTCAGGCCATCGCCGGTGCAATCGTGCGTACCCCGCCGAGGACGCTGGACCTCGACAAGTTCTACAGCATCTCGATCGTACCGGCGGGGAATGAGGGGCCCGTGTACGGCTCGGCGTTTTGCGTGATCGGGCAAGCGGGCGGCGGTCTCCGCATCGCGACGCCGGGGCAGCAGGGGGAACCGTGCGCGGTGGCCGGACACTGAACCGCGCAACGGGCGTGCTCGCGTGGCTGCCGACGCGGCAGGGGAGTCGACATCGGCTGCCTGTTCTTGTATAGATTGGGGGATTCCCGTTCCCCTTTCATAGATGGCTACCGTGCCGCACTCGACCGTCCTCCTCATCGGCGCCGCCGGCCTGCTCGGCCGCGCGGTTGCCGCGTCCCTGTCCCGCGAATCGTCGTTGAACCTCGTCGCGACCATCCGAACCCCGCAAAGCGCAGGCGCAAAACGCCTGGCGCTGCCCCCGGAAAACATCGCCGAACTCGACGTCCTCGACGAGCCGGCCCTCGAACACCTCTTCGCCACCTGCCAGCCGGCCGCCGTGATCATCTGCGCGGCCGAACGTCGCCCGGATGTCTGCGAGCGCGACCCTGCCGGCGCACGCGCGATCAACGTCACCGCCCAGGCCCGCATCGGTGCGCTCGCCGCGCGCCATGGTGCGTGGACACTCGGCATCTCCACCGACTACGTGTTCGACGGCAAGGCTGCCCCGTACCGTGAAGACGCCGCCCCGAATCCGCTGAACATCTACGGCCGCACGAAGCTGGAAGGCGAGGCGGCACTGCTCGCCGCGTCGCCGCTGTCATGCGTGCTGCGCCTGCCGCTGCTCTACGGCCCGATCGTCGACTGGAGCGAGTCGGCCGTCACGAGCCTGGTGCCGGCGATCGTCGCCTCTGCGCGCCCGGGTGCCGACGCGGTCGGCATGGACGCCTGGGCGATCCGTTACCCGACCTATACGCCGGACGTCGCGGACGTCATCCGCGATCTCACGCTGCGGCATCTCGCGGGCGCATCGATCACGGGCATCCGTCACTGGTCGGGCGAGGCGCCGATGACGAAGTACGACATTGCGCAGCGGATCGCGGCCGCGCTCGGCATCGACGCCGCGCTCAAGCGGATCGACCAGCCGACCGACGCGACGCCGCGCCCATACGATTGCCATCTGGACGCATCGCGCGTGCGGGCAGCCGGGATCGATCACGCGACGCCTTTCGATATTGCGCTGCGCGCCGTGCTGCGCGATGCGCCGCAGGTGCTGTAGGATCGGGCGCCAAGCGCGGCCCCGCGCCGCATGAGCCGCATCTGCCCATGTTGGCGGCCGCGCCACGCATGCGGTTCGCGAGCGAACTCCGGCCCGACCCTCATCGCCCACCCAGGAGCCCAGCCATGCAACTGAAATGGCTCGAAGACTTCGTCGAACTCGCGCGCACGCGCAGCTTCACACGCGCAGCGGAGAACCGCTTCGTCACGCATCCGGCGTTCGGCCGCCGCATCCGGTCGCTCGAGGAATGGGTCGGCACGCGCCTGATCGCGCGCACGAAGCCGCTCGAACTGACGGCGGCCGGCACTGTCTTCCTCGATGCCGCGTCGAACGCGCTCGACATCCTGCACGGCGCCCGCACGCAGCTTCAGGAAGCGGCGCCGGTGCTGGAGAACAACCTCCGGATCGCGACCGGCCGCACGCTCTCGGCCACCTTCTTCCCCGACTGGTACGACGAGACGGTTGCGCGCGCAGGCTTCTTCACGGCGACCGTGGCGACCGGCAGCGCAGAGGAAGCGATCCTGCAGCTGACGGCCGGCGAAGCCGACATGCTGATCGTCTATTCGAGCCCGCATACGCGGCTGCTGATCGATCGCGACCGCTTCGACTGGCTGTCCGTCGCGCGCGAGGTGCTGGTGCCGGTCAGCGCGTTCGATGCGCGCGGCAGCGTGCGCTACCGGCTGCCGGCCGGGCAGGCACCGGTGCCGTGGCTCGCGTTCGCGCGCACGCTGACGCTGCGTGCGGTGCTCGCGCGGCATCTCGCCGAAATGCCGAACCGCCCGACGCTGCGGCCCGTGTACCAGGCCGACTCGTACGAAGCGATCCTCGCGATGGCGCGTCGCGGGCTCGGCCTCGCGTGGCTGCCGCAGCGGCTCGTCGCCGATGATGTCCGGCGCGGCGAGCTTGCGATCGTCGGCGGCGCCGACTGGCAGATCGGCTTCGACATCGCGCTGTACCGGCGCCGGAACGACCCGCACCCGGTACTGGACGCGATCTGGCGCACCGCGCCGTCACGCGACGACGGCGGAGCATAGCCGCCGTGCGTAACGGCCCCGGCGCCCGCGCGCCGATCGGCACGATTGCGTGCCGAAACGGCACGAACGCCTGCCCCGCGTTGCCTACACTCCGCGCTTGACTGGCCCGAACGGCCGCCGGCAACGCCGCGCGCCGTCTTTCAAAATCCTGACGGCCAGCATTACCGGAGGAGCACAGGGATGACCCACAACATGCACGCCGCGACGCCGGCCCCGCACAATCCGTGGCGCGAGATCTGCGCCGCGAGCATCGGCAACGCGCTGGAGTTCTACGATCTGCTGATTTACGGCTATTTCGCGATCGTCATCGGCCAGCTGTTCTTTCCCACGCACGACGCGGCAACCTCGCTGCTGCTGTCGGTGGGCACGTTCGGCATTTCGTTCGTCACGCGTCCGCTCGGCTCGATCGTGCTCGGCAGCTATGCGGACCGCGCAGGCCGCAAGGCGTCGCTGACGATATCGATCGGGCTGATGATGCTCGGCACCGCGATGATCGCGTTCGCGCCGACATATGCGCAGATCGGCATCGCGTCACCGCTGCTGATCATCGTCGCGCGGATGCTGCAGGGCTTCTCGACGGGCGGCGAATTCGGCGCGGCCACCGCATTCATGGTCGAGCAGGCCGATGCGAAGCGGCGCGGCTTCTTCGCGAGCTGGCAGATGTCGACGCAGGGGCTCGCGACGGTGCTCGCGGCCGGCGTGTCCGCCCTGCTGAGCCTGCTGCTGACGACCGACCAGCTGCATGCGTGGGGCTGGCGCGTCGCGTTCTCGGTCGGGCTGCTGATCGGCCCGGTCGGGCTCTACATTCGCCGCAACATCGACGAGCCGGCCGATTTCCGCCGGCTCGGCGAGCAAGGGCGCGCGAAGTCGCCGCTGCGCGACGTGTTCGTCCGCGACCGTGCGAACCTGCTGCTCGGCGCCGGTGTCGTCGCGACGGCCACGGCGTTCAACTACGTGCACAAGCTGTACATGCCGACGTATGCGGTCAAGCAGCTGCATATCCCGGCCACGTCGTCGTATCTCGGCGCGGTCGTCACGGGCGCGATGCTGATGATCGCCGCGCCGGTCGTCGGGCACCTGTCGGATCGCTTCGGCCGCATCCGCGTGATGCTGGTCGCGCTGATCCTGGTCGGCGTGACGACATGGCCGCTGTTCGTGATGCTGAACCGCTATCCGACGGTCGAGACGCTGCTCGCGGTGCAGGCGCTGGTCGGCCTGCTGATCGCGGTGAGCCTCGCGCCGCTGCCGGCGCTGCTGGCGGACATCTTCCCGACGAGCACGCGCGGCACGGGCCTCGCGCTGTCGTACAACTTCTCGGTGACGCTGTTCGGCGGTTTCGCGCCGCTGATCGTGACCTGGCTGATCGACGCGACGCACAACAAGCTGGCGCCGAGTTTCTACGTGATGGCGACGGCCGTGCTCGGGATCACGTCGGTGATCTCGCTCGGCCGCCGGATGCGCGGTGCTGCTGCCGCCGCCGCGACGCCGTCGACGCGCGCGACCGAGGCGTGACGCGCCAGCCCCGATCCCGGTGCAGCCGGCACCAGCCGGCTGCGCCTCTCCCGAACCCTGTTGAGCCTTTCCGACATGACCACGCTTGAAGCCATCCGCGCCGCATTGCCGGCCTATCCGATCGAAGTGACCTTCCCCGACATCTCGCGCTGGCGCGCGGGCAATACGGGTATCGACTATCTGCATACGTTCGACAGCGGCCGGCCCGGCAAGCACGTGATGATCCTCGCGCTGACGCACGGCAACGAAGTCAGCGGCGCGATCGCGGTGGACGCGTTGCTCGCCGCGGGCCTGCGTCCGGTGGCGGGCCGCCTGTCGCTCGGCTTCGGCAACGTTGGCGCATACGAGCATTTCAGTGCGGAGAACGCCGATGCGACGCGCTACCTCGACGAGGACATGAATCGCGTGTGGACGCCGGCCGCGCTCGACGGCACGCGCGGCAGCCGCGAGCTTGTGCGTGCGCGCGCGATGCGTCCGCTGCTCGATACGGTCGACCTGCTGCTCGACATTCATTCGATGCACGAAGCGTCCGCGCCGCTGATGATGACCGGCTCGCTTGAAAAGGCGATCGCGCTGGCGGCCGCGATCGGCACGCCGGAGCACGTGATCATCGATCGCGGCCATGCGAACGGCACGCGGCTGCGCGACTACGGCGGCTTCGGCGATCCGGCGAGCGCGAAGAATGCGCTGCTGATCGAGACGGGCCAGCACTTCGCCGCGAGCGCACGCGATGTCGCGCTCGACAGCGCGGCGCGCTTCCTGCTGCATGCGGGTGTCGTTGCGCGCGACGATGTCGCAGCTTTCCTTACGCAAGCCGCGCCGGTGCGGCAGAAGTTCGTCGAGATCACGGAGCCGGTCGTCGCGCGTTCGATGGACTTCCGGTTCTCGCAACCGTTCACGGGGCTCGAGGTGATCGAGCAGGCCGGCACCGAGATCGCGCGCGACGGCGACGACGTGATCGTCACGCCGTATGACAACTGCGTGATCGTGCAACCGTCGATGCGACATCTCGGCGTGAACGTCACGATGATGCGGCTGGGGCGATTGCTGGAGCGCTGATGGTGCCGGTCGTGCCGCGCGGCAGTCCGGATGCGGCATTGCAGCGGCGTGTTCATCGTCGTGGCACGGAAAGGCGCTACACTGCGCGGGTTCCCGAACAGATCGGGAGCGTCAGGACACCGGACACGCGTGTCGAGACGGCGCGGCCATGCCGCCCGTCCGGTGCTCGCCGGCCGCCACCCGCCACGCAGCGGTGCCGCGCCCCCTGACGCATTCGAACAAATCACGAGAGAAAGAGAGGGCCCATGCTGACACGTCTTCGTATCGGACTCGACCGCGCGCGCGACCTGCGCGAAGCGGGACGACCGTCTCCCATCCAGCCGCGCCCGCAGCCGAGCGAACTGGTCGACCTGAGCGCGAAGCGCGCGATGTGGCGCGTTGCCGTTCCGGGCCAGGCCGACTGCTACATGGCGGCGACGCCCGCCGAAACGGAGCGCTTCGTCGTGCATCTCGACGCTCAAACGTTCTACGGCCTGTGGCTCGGCACGAGCCCGAGATTTCCGCAACTGAACTCGCAGGACTGCGTGCCGCGCCGCGTCATGCCGCTCGACAGCAAGTACGCGTCGGCCACCGCCGCGTTCCGGGCCGGCCGACTCGAACCGGTGGAACTGCCGCCGGTCGGCTACTGGCTCGAGGGAAGCGGGTACGAAGTCGCGATGAGCAACGGCATGACGCGCACCTTCTGGCTGCTCGCCAACCGCGCGCGGTCGTTTCCGGTCAGCGTCGACAACGCGACCTGGGCGACGATGCTGAACAACATGGCCGGCGTCGGCGTCGCGCCGATCGCGTACCGCGAACTGTTTTCCCGGCACGCGTAGGGTGCGCATGGCGATCCGGCGCGCCCCGCGGCGGCACCGGATCGCCATCAGGTTTGACACGCCGCGCTCGCGGCCATTAAAGTCGCATCGCGGGCCGGTGGGTCAAGCACACGCCCGGAACAGGCAGCCGATGTTCCAGGACTACGGGGCTACCCCGTGGATCAGATCGACACCCCGATGCGTCGCAAGGAGCGCCGTTGCGCGTTGCGCAACATGACTCCTCGCAGCACCAGTCACGTTGACTCATCGTCCCGCCCATCGATTCCCATGCACGGCTCCCTGTTCGATACCGTCCGCACGATTGCCGAAGCGATGCTGGCCGGCGCCCCCGAACCTGCCGGCGTCCTTTCCCGGATGGCGGCCGTGCTCGGCGGCGCGCCGCCGTGGACGCACGAAGTCGCGAATGCCGCGCTCGCACGCTTCGGCGCACGCTGGGCCGACGTCGACATCGATACGCTCGCGGCGGATCTCGCCGAAGCGCCGGCTTTCGTGCTCGCGTGGTATGGCAGCGATCGGCCCGCGCCGATCCGTGTCGTGCGGCGGCCGCCGGTCCAGCAACCGTTACCGGCGCCGCTCGCGGGCTGCGACGTGCCGCAATGGGCGACGCCCGGCGATCTTGCCGGCTGGCTCGGCGTGAGCGCGCCGGAACTCGACTGGCTGTCCGACCACTGGCGCGTCGACGCGCGCAGCAGCGCCACGCCGTTGCATCACTACACGTACGTGGCGCACGACAAGCGCAGCGGCGGGTGCCGCCTGGTCGAGATCCCGAAGGGCCGGCTGCGCGAAGCGCAGCGCCGCATCCTGCACGGGCTGCTCGATCGCATCGCGCCGCACGGTGCGGTGCACGGGTTTCGCAAGGGGCACGGGATCGTCTCGTTCGCGGCGCCGCATGCGGATCGCGATGTCGTCGTCCGTTTCGATCTTGCGGATTTCTTCGTATCGGTACGCGCCGCACGCGTTCACGCGCTGTTCGTCACGCTCGGGTATCCGGCCGAAGTCGCGCGCACGCTCACGGGGTTGTGCACCAATCGCGTACCGTCCGCGCGGCTGCTCGCGCCGGACCTGCGCGACCGGTTCGACTGGATCGGCCGCCAGCGCTATCGCGAACGGCATCTGCCGCAGGGGGCGCCGACCTCGCCGGCGCTGGCGAACCTGTGCGCGTTCCGGTTCGACCTGCGGCTCGCCGCGCTCGCGCGTTCGCTCGGCGCAACCTACACGCGCTACGCGGACGATCTCGCCTTTTCCGGCGGCGGCACGCTGGCGCGCGACGTCGAGCGGCTGCAACTGCGGGTCGCCGCGATCGCACTCGAGGAAGGCTTTGCGCTGCAACTGCGCAAGACACGCGTGATGCGACGCGGCAGCCGGCAGCACCTGGCCGGCGTGGTCGTCAATCGTCATCCGAACCTGGCGCGCGATGAGTTCGATCTCCTGAAGGCCATCCTGACCAACTGCATCCGGAGCGGGCCGGCATCGCAGAATCGCGATGCACATCCGGACTTCCGCGCGCATCTCGCCGGGCGTGTCGCGCATGCGGCCGCGCTGAACGCGGCGCGCGGCGCGAAGCTGCGCGCGCTGTTCGACCGGATCGCGTGGGAAGCGCGCGACGTCGGCCGGTAAACGGCCGGATTCGCATCGACGCCGGTCGACGACTTATGTAGTGCGGTGCCGCGCACTGCTATCATTCGCGCCATGCCGCGCCAGTGCCATGGTGCGGCGCCGACTTGCCGCAGCCGTTCGCCGTGCCTTCGTTGCTGGCGCGCTGCGCGTTGCCGGCCCGGCTCTGTATGTCATTGATTGACGCGCGACGTCGTTTAGTGCGTATCGCGTAAGCCGTGCCGGCTCAGGCAAACGATTCACACATTTGACAGCCCCTATTGGCGGAACTTCATGGTAGGTTCCGCCATCGGAGTTTTTTGCAAAAACATGCCCAAAGAGGATGAATACATGACCCAGGCCCTGCAGGAACTCGAAGCACAACTTCGGGACCTGAACATCAAGCTGTCGGACGCGAAGCAGAAGGAGAAGCAGGCCGCGCTCGCGGCATTCAAGGAACAGGTCGAGCTTTTGGGAATCTCGCAGCAGGAAGTGCTGAGCGCGCTCGGCTATATCGTCCAGCGAAAACGCAAGGCACCTGCCAAGTACTACGACCCGACGTCCGGCCGTTCATGGTCGGGCCGCGGCCCTCGGCCGAAATGGCTCGAAGGCAAGGATCTCGATACGCTCGCCGTCGACCGTGAGGCCAAGACCTGGTGGCCCGGAGACGACGAAAGCTGAAGCCGGCCAGGCCGCCAGGCCACCCGGCGCCGTCCGGTTCGCGCTAGCGGGCCGGCCGGCAACACCCCGCCAGCATGCTGCTTTTCATCCGGTGTCCGGCCTGACCGCGACATCGCCGGTTTCGCCGCCGACACCGGATCGCCGTTTTTCCCTCCCGTTCATTGCCCGCAGATTCCCGCCTGCCGTCCCGCAAGCGGGCGCCGCCGCATGCGCGAACCGTCGCGGCCGACACGCGCGCCGGGGCTTTGCTCGCGGGCACAGGCCTTAGAATGTCGCCGGACAATCGTGGCAGGACACCATGGCAGCAAACATGAAATCTTCGACGCTCGGCGGCCCGTCGGCCCCGCGCGTGGAGCAGGTCGGCGCGTACGCGTGGAAAGCGCTGGCCGGATCGGCGATCGGCTATGCGATGGACGGCTTCGACCTGCTGATCCTCGGCTTCATGCTGCCCGCGATCACGGCCGCGCTGCAACTGACACCCGGGCAGGGCGGCGCGCTGGTCACCTGGACGCTGATCGGCGCCGTCGCAGGCGGCATCCTGTTCGGTGCACTGAGCGACCGTTACGGGCGCGTGCGCGTGCTGACCTGGACGATCCTGCTGTTCGCGATCTT
The DNA here is from genome assembly GCF_048627025.1 of Burkholderia aenigmatica. NCBI lineage: Bacteria > Pseudomonadati > Pseudomonadota > Betaproteobacteria > Burkholderiales > Burkholderiaceae > Burkholderia > Burkholderia aenigmatica. The sequence goes on from NZ_CP184470.1 coordinate 38,109, forward strand.
CACCGGGCTGTGCGCGTTCGCGCGCGGCTTCTGGGATCTGCTCGTCTACCGCACCATCGCGGGCATCGGGCTGGGCGGCGAGTTCGGGATCGGCATGGCGCTCGCGGCGGAAGCGTGGCCGGCCAGCAAACGCGCCCGCGTGTCGTGCTACGTCGCGCTCGGCTGGCAGGCCGGCGTACTGCTGGCCGCGTTGCTGACGCCGTTCCTGCTGCTGCACATCGGCTGGCGCGGGATGTTCCTGGTCGGCGTGCTGCCCGCGCTGCTCGCCTGGGCGATGCGCAACAAGCTGCACGAGCCGGAGGCGTTCGTGCAGCGCGCGACGCAGCCGAAGGCCAATGCCTTCCGCCTGCTCGTCGCGGACGGGCGCACCGCGCGCACGAGCCTCGGCATCGTGATCCTGTGTTCGGTCCAGAACTTCGGCTACTACGGGATCATGATCTGGCTGCCGACCTTCCTGTCGAAACAGATGGGCTTCTCGCTGACGAAGTCGGGGTTGTGGACGGCGGCAACCGTCGTCGGGATGATGATCGGCGTCTGGGTGTTCGGGCAGCTGGCCGACCGCATCGGGCGCAAGCCGACGTTCCTGCTGTACCAGCTCGGCTCGGTCGTGACGGTCATCGCGTACGCGCGGCTGTCGGACCCGACCGCGATGCTGTGGGCCGGTGCGCTGATGGGCATGTTCGTCAACGGGATGGTCGGCGGCTACGGGACGCTGATGTCGGAGGGCTATCCGACGGTCGCGCGCGCAACCGCGCAGAACGTGTTGTGGAATATCGGTCGCGCGGTCGGCGGCTTCGGCCCGGTCGCAGTCGGCGCGCTGGCCGCGCACTACTCGTTCCAGACGGCCATCGCGCTGCTCGCCGGCCTCTACGTGCTCGACATGGTCGCGACGCTGTTCCTGATTCCCGAGCTCAAGGGTGTCGAGCTCGAATGAGCGCGGCGCTCGCGCACAACCCAACGATTTCACCGGAAACCACGATGCAACAGAAGAACAGGACGATCGGCGTGATGGGCTCGGGCAAGGAGCCGTGGCTCGCGTTTTCGGCGCCGCTCGGCGAATGGATCGCGCAGGCCGGCTTCAACCTGCTGACGGGGGGCGGGCAGGGCGTGATGCTGGCGGTCGCGCGCGCGTTCGCCGACGTGCCCGGGCGGGCCGGCCGATCGATCGGCATCCTGCCGACGCAGGCCGATCCGCTCGCGGGCTTCGTGCCGCTCGACGGTTATCCGCATCCGTTCGTCGACATCCCGATCCTCACGCCGCTGTCGCGCCGCGAGCCGGATGCGGATCCGCACACGATCAACCGCAACTACGTGAACGTGCTGAGCAGCGACCTGATCGTCGCGCTGCCGGGCGGGCACGGCACGGCCGAGGAGATTGCGCTCGCGCAGCGCTGGCGCAAGCCGCTCGTCTGCTTCGGGCCGGACGGCGCGTTTCGCGAACTCGCGGCGGGGGCCGCGTGCACGTCGTCGCTCGACGACGTGATCCGCTTCGTGGAAGAGGCATTTTCTGCGGAGCAGGTGCAGGTGCAGGTGCAGACGCAGCGATAGTTCACGCAGTCGGCGCCCTCGCACGCACCATCACCGCTGTTGAAGCAACCGCGCCGCCGGCGCGAGCAAGCCGTCGGCGGCACGATCCGTTACTTCGGTGCGCGGCTTAGCGCCCGGTCTTCAACTGCGCCCACAGCCGGTTCTGCAGCCGGCGAATCTCGGGCGGCATCGGCTTGAGCAGCGTCATCTTGCTCAACACCTCGTCGCCCGGATACACCGACGGGTCGCGCGCGATCGCGGGCTTCACGTACTGGCGCGCGGCCTTGTTCGCGGTCGGGTAGAACACCGCGTTGGTGATGCCCGCATTGACCTTCGGATCCTGAACGTAGTTGATCCACTTCAGCGCGGCGTCGCGGTTCGGCGCGTCCTTCGGGATCACCATCATGTCGAACCACAGCAGCCCGCCTTCCTTCGGATTCGCGAAGCGGATCTCGTACGGGCGCTTCGCTTCGGCGGTGCGGCGGTGTGCGATGCCGATGTCGCCCGAGTAGCCGAGCGACACGCACAGGTCGTTGTTCGCGAGATCGTTGATGTAGCCCGACGAGTTGAACTGCGTGATGTACGGGCGCACCTTCTTCAGCACCTCGAACGCGGCATGATAGTCGGCCGGGTTCGTGCTGTTCGGGTCCTTGCCCATGTACTGCAGCGTGGCCGCGAACACGTCGACGGCCTGGTCGAGGAACGACACGCCGCAGCTCTTCAGCTTGGCCATGTTGGCCGGATCGAACACCAGCGCCCAGCTGTCGACCGGCGCCTTGTCGCCGAGCGCCTTCTTCACGGCCTGCACGTTGTAGCCGATGCCGTCGGTACCGTATGCCCACGGCACGCCGTACTGGTTGCCCGGATCGGCATCGGCGACCATCTTCATCAGCAGCGGATCGAGGTTCGACAGGTTCGGCAGCTTCGACTTGTCGAGCGGCTGGTAGACGCTCGCCTGGATCTGCTTGGCCATGTAGTTCGACGTCGGCACGACGATGTCGTAGCCGGAATTCCCCGACAGCAGTTTCGCCTGCAGCGTGTCGTCGTTGTCGTAGTTGTCGTAGCGGACGTGGAGGCCCGTCTGCTTCTGGAAGTTCGGGATCGTGTCCGGCGCGATGTAGTCGGACCAGTTGTAGATGTTCAGTTCGCCGGCCGCGTGGGCGGCCGTGCCGGCGGCCGCGGCGACCGACAGGATGGCGGCGGTTGCAAGGGCGCGGCGAAGCGTGCGGATTCGCATGAAGAAGTCTTCCATTTCGGTGCGCGTGTCGAGCCGCGAGGCGCGGGTCGTTGCGCGATGGTTCATCGGATGAAGCAGGCGTGCGCGACCGCCGCGCGCCGTGAGCGAATGCGGTGCGCGACGATCAGGAGTCCGTTCGATCTCGGGCCGGGCTGCGCGAAAGCAAAGCGCGGGACGATCCCGTCACCGGTCGGGCGACACGGCGAGCAGGTCGAACGGATACAGGGAAAGGGGGCGAGCGCTAAGGCAGCAACGATGCCACGTCGTCGGTATGGATCGCGACGTAGGCACGCGCGGCGACGGCGTTGTGGCGGCGAACGGAACGGCGGGACAGGATGGTGTAGATCGACAGGGACAGGCGAGGACTTTGCCCGCCGTCACTGTCGTCGGAGGACGCGATCGCGGCGCGCAGGTGTCGCGCATCGCCTCGTCTCCACCGCACCAGCGGGCCACGGAATCTCACGATTACTCTCGACCGGGTTGTTGAAAGTATTGAACACCTGGCGGTTTGCCAGCGACTGCCGTTTCGGGCTTCGGTCATCGCGTTTGCCGCAGGGCGGCATCGGCTTCGTGACACGCGTTGAAAGCTTGGCGAACCGCCGAATCGCCGAAACATGACGCTTCCGTGAATCATCAGGTAAATCGCTGTAAGGATGTCTCCGGATTTTCCCTAGTGATTCGAAGGCCGATGGATGCGCGTGGCGTGAGGGTGATGACGGGCGAATCGTGCAGGCGAGGCTGTCTTGCCGGTCAGGATGGGCGCGAAGTGATGAGAATATTCGACGGCTTGCTGCCCGGGTTGCGCCCGGACACGACATTTCTCGGGCTGTCGCGGCCCGGTTGGCGAGCCGGAAAGCGGGCGACGGGCAGTCGTTGATAACGGCAGCCGTCGCACGGCGTCCCTGACTTACTTCATCGTGTCTTCCGCGGCGCGCGCGACCACGACCTTGCCGGTCATGCCGCCGCCTTCCACCAGACGATGCGCCTCCCGCAACTGCGCCGCGTCGAGCGGATACAGCACGCGGTTGAGGGTCGAACGCAGCACACCCGCATCCACCAGGGCGGCCACTTCATCGAGGATGCGGTGCTGGGCGATCATGTCCGGCGTACCGAACAGCGGGCGCGTGAACACCATCTCCCAATGCAGCGACACGCTCTTGGCCTTGAACGGCACGGCATCGAGTGTGTCGTGGTCGTCGATGATGGCCAGCCGGCCCTGGGGGCAATCAGTTCGGCCAGTTCCGCCCAGTGTTCGGCCGTATTCGACAATGCCGCGATGTGCGTAATCGGTGGCACCGGCAGCGCGCTGACTTGTGCCGGCAGGGGCTGGCGATGGTCGATGACGTGATGGGCGCCCAGGCCCAGGCACCAGTCGCGGCTCTGCGCGCGCGAGGCCGTGGCGACCACCGTCAGTCCGGTCAGGCGGCGCGCGAGCTGGATCAGCATCGAGCCGACGCCACCGGCACCCCCCAGCACCAGCAGGCTGCCCGCACCGGCCGGCTTGCCGGGTGGCACGCCCAGACGATCGAACAGCAGTTGCCAGGCCGTCAGCGCGGTCAGGGGCAGCGCCGCCGCTTCGGCAAAGCTCAGGCTCCCGGGCGCACGTCCGACGATGCGTTCATCGACGAGGTGCGAGTGCGCGTTGCTGCCGGTCCGGTCGAAAGACCCGGCGTAATACACCGCATCGCCAGGCCGGAACAGCGTGACGGCCTCGCCCACGGCTTCCACGATCCCGGCGGCATCCCAGCCCAGGCAACGGACGCTATCGGGCGCGGCCACCTGTCCCGCGCGAATCTTGGTGTCCACGGGATTGACCGAAACGGCCCGGACGGCAACGCGCAGATCGTGGGGGCCGGGCGCCGGACATGCGATCTCGACATCGACCAGGCAGTCGGGATCGGCCAGCGTGGATTGCTGGCGAAATGCGATGGCGGCGACACTCGAAGAAGGCGTTGTCATCACTGTTTCCAGTCGGCGACGGGGCCGTTCCAGCGCAGGAGGGATGACTGGGCATTGCACGAGACGGCGAGCAAGCACCCGTCGCCGAAGGTCCGGGCCTTGGTGGATTTTCTCGGCGAGCGGGTCTTCCCGGCCGCTGAAGCCAAGCGGAGAAGACCGGCCAGCCGATAGGCCGGTATCGCGGGGGGCTCATGGCGTCGGCGGTCGTGCTTCGCCCGCCTCGCGCAACGCCGGGCGGGAAGCTCGTGTCGACAGACGCAAGGGCATTCGCCGCGACGACAGAGACGCCCCGTCGAACCTCAGCCGCCGGATGGCCCGGGCCGGCTGAAGCGCTGCTCGATCACCTCGGTGCCCCATTGCGTGCCCGCGGATTCACTGGTCAGCGTGAAGCCGAACGACTCGTACAGATGGCGCGCCGAATCCAGGCCCTTGAACGTCCACAGGTAGGTTTCGCGAAAGCGCTGCGCGTCGACGAAGCGCATGGCTTCCGCCATGAGCCGGCGCCCGATGCCGGACCCGCGCAACGCGTCGTTCACGATGAACCAGCGCAGGTGCGCGACGCCCGTTGCCGGGTCGCCGTCGATCACGAGCGACGCGAGGGTCCGTCCGTCTTCCTGGCACAGCCAAAGCGCCTTGCCGTCGGCCGGCAGCGCACCGGCGAACTCGGCCAGCTCGGTCGCCACCCGCTTTTCGAAAAAGGCGCCGAAGCCCCAGTGTTCGGAATAAAAGCGCGCGTGAAGGCTCGCGATATCGCCGATGCAGCCCGGCTGGTAGCCTTCGCGGATCGAGGGCGCATCGGGTGCGGCGGCGGGCGCCTTGGCGGCGTTGTCCTGCGCGAGCGCATCGGCATACAGCGCGAGCGAGCGCAGCAGCGCCTGCTGGTCGGCGGGCACCATGCGGCGCAGCGCATTCGACACCTGATCGGTCGCGAAGGTGTCGATTCTTTTCTGGAGCTTTTTCCCCTCGGCGGTCAGGTACAGCTCGGTCGCGCGCGCATCGTCGCTCGACACGCGCCGCTCCACGACTCCGGCCGCCTCGAGCCGCGCGAGTTGCCGGCTCGTGTTCGATTTGTCCAGCCGCAGGATGTTGCCCAGATCGCGGGCATTGATGCCGGGCGCCGTCCCGATCTCGAGGATCGCGTGAACGGCCGAGGGCGCCCATTCGCTGTCGGCCAGCGTCGCGCGCATGAAGCCGAGCTCGCGAACCAGTTTGCGGGAGAAGTCGCGCAGCTCGAGGATGGTCGCTTCGCGAGGCTTGGCGGGAGCGTCGATGAGGTCCATGGTTGCCCTGAAAAGGTTGCGGATCGCAATCAATAATAGTTGCGGGTCGCAACTCGATCAAGGGGGAATTTCATGTGGACGGGCTGTGCCGAGGGGGCACTCCCGGAGGTCGGTGTCGGCGCGGATCAAGGGGAGCAGAGGGGCGGGCAGCAAGTGGTACTGGCGCGGATGGCGGCGTGCCGCGAACTGGACGCATACTCGATGCGTCTGGCCTGCCAGCCATGCGAGCACGGGCGTCGGTCGGTCATCGATCCGCGGCCGCGGACAACGGAGCGCACCATGAACAATCTGAAGCCGATGACGATTGCGTTGCTTGCCGGATGCGGCATCAGCGCCGGCGCGGCCTACGCCGCCGGCAGCATGGATGCGCTGCCCTGCAGCGCGGCGCATGCGGCGGATCAGGGCGGGATCGCCGCGATGCCGGGCACGTCGGTCCGCAGCTTTTCGACCGCCGGTTGCTCGGGCGCGGTGCTGCAGGGTGAACAGGCCACCGCGACGGTCAACGGCGACCGGGTCGAGCTGCGGGACGGCACCGTCTATGTGAACGGCCGTTCGTACGGCGCGGTTACGCCCGCGCAGACGGTCGAATACGAAGCCGCGCACGACCGGCGCACGTTGAAGGTCGACGGGAAAGTCCGCACGCCGGTGCGCTGAGCCGCGCGTCGCGGCTCAGGCACGCGGCGCCGCGCCTATTCGACCAGCGTCAGCCGGCCGTCGCTGAGCCGCACCTCGCGCCCGATCCACGTCGCATCGACACGCGGTAGCACGGCCGACGGCTTGCGCAGTTCGCGCAGCAGCGTCGCGCCGTGCGACAGCCGGCCGCCCATCCGCGCGATCACGGCGCGCGCGGCCTGGTACTGCGCATGCCGGCCCGGGTCGAGCGTGTCTTCCAGCAGGATGTCGTGGCCGAGCACACCTTGTGTGTGGCCCGGATAGATCATGAAGCCGGCCGCCTCGTCGGTGCCTTCGCTGCCGTCCTGCCAGAAGCTGCCGTTGCGTTCGCGGCGCTCGGGATGCGGCGCGAACCACGCGTCGCGATCGGCGGCCGGCATCGCATGATGCAGGCGGAAGAACACCCGCATCAGGTTGTCGCGATACCACTCGCGCACCTGCAGATACCAGCCGCGCATGCCGGGTGCGCCGAGCGCGTGGAGCACGCGGACCGGCAGCGGCCAGTCGGGAAATGCCTGCAGCGGCAGGCTGACGGGCGCGGGCCGCGTGGTGCCCGGATCGGTTTCCCACGGCAGGCGATGCGGGCTGTCGTCGAGCTGGCCGTATGCGGTTGGCGGACGGCCCCACAGTGCGCCGCCGCTGCTGGCCAGCGATGACGCGATGCACAGGTTGCCCTGCACGACGAACACGTAGAAGCGCGTGAACCAGTCGGCCAGTTGCTGGCCGTCGGCGCGTCGCTCGACGAGCGTCGCGAGTTCCCGGTCGAAGCGCTGCAAGCCGCGCTCGAGCGTCGGCAGATGCCCGCGCGCGACGTGCAGCATGCGCCAGAACACCGGCAGCGAACGCAGCAGCCGCAGCGGTCGCCAGCGCAGCGGCGGCGTCGCGCCGCCGATCTCGCCGCTGTAGTTGCCGGCCGACACGCCCCAGTCGGCGAGGCGGGCGAGGAACAGGTCGTTGTTGATGTACGACGCACCGCCATAGAGCGCGGTAAATGGTTCGTTGTCCTGCAGTACGCGTGCATCCCAGCGCGCCATGATGGCCGGGATGCTGCCGGCCGCGCGCCGTTGCGCATACTCGACCAGCCGGCTCGGCTGCGGCGGCAGGATCTCGGCGATGTTCGCGGCGGTCAGGTGCCGGTGCCAGCCGTAGCTGCTGATCGGGCGGTACTGCAGCAGCCACAGCTGCTTGCCGTCCCACGCCCATTCGACATCGCCCGGCACGTAGTGGAACGCGCGCAGCACGCGCTGCAGGAAGTCCCACAGCTGCGTCGCGCTCAGGCCGTGCGCGGTCGGGAACGTGCCGCGTTGCCAGGGCTCGCCGAGCCGCGACAGGATCGCGCGTTGCGGGCTGGCTTGTCCGTCGGCGAGCGTTTCGAGGTGGCCTTCCACCCATTCGACTTCGACGGCGAGATGACGCACGAACGCGATGCCCGACAGCACGGGCGTGATGAAGCGCTGCACGACCGTTTCCTCGAGGCCGCCGTCGAGCAGCTCGGCCACGCGCGCGGCCGCTTGCGCTGCCGGTACGCGCAGGAACGTGGTGTGCAGGCCGGCGTTGGCCGCATCGGCCTGGTCTTCTCCGTGGCTCGACGAGCGGATCGCCCACTCGGCGTCGGGCTGGCTCGCGAGAAAGCCGGGCAGGCGCGGATCATCGGCACGGGTCAGCGACAACGCGGGCGGCACGGGCAGGCCGGCCATCGTGGCCAGCGCCAGGCGCCCGCCCTTGGTGTGCGCGACGAAGCCGGCGTCGCCCGCTTCGAGCCACTGTGCGAACGCCGCCGGCGTGTCGATCCACGGATAGTGTCCCCAGCCGGCCTGCAGCGTGACGGTGAGGTCGGCGCGCGCGAGGATGGCCGACCACGCGGCGGCCTGGCGCACGCCGAGCACGTTGTCCTGGTCGCCCCACACGAGTTCGATGCGATCGGTGACCCACTCGAGCAGCGGCAGCGCGGTATCGGCGCGCACGAGATCCCAGTGCGGCAGGAACGCGCGGCAACGCGCATAGCCGGCGCCCATGCGGCGGTACTGGGCGCGCGTCCAGGTCAGGTTCGAGAACTTGCGGGCGAACAGCGCCGGGTAGTGCGCGAGCAGCCAGTGGATGGTCTTGCGCAGCGGTTTCGGCGCCATCAGTTTCGGCAGGCGCCGTTCCCACAGGAACGCACCGACGGGCGCGAGCAGCACGCTGCGGCTGAAGTGGCCGGGGCGCCGCTGCAGCGCGTGCAGCACCAGCAGCGCATTCACGCCGACGGCCATGATCGCGTGGCCCGGTTCGGTCGCATCCAGCAGCGCTTGCGCATACGCGGCGAGATCTTCGCAGGGCGGCGCGGGGTGGTCGCCGAAGCCCGGCAGTTCCAGCGGCACGGGCCGGTAATGCCGGAAGTGGGGCAGCGCATCGTCCCACCAGTCGGCCGCGCTGCCGTTGCCGGCGAGGAGGTACAGGATCGGTTTGCTCATGGAGGCTGGATCGGCGGGCGATCGTCGCGATGGCGCGCGCCCGGGCAGGGCGATGCGATCGGCGGATGCCGCGGGTCTTGTTCGTGTCGTTTTGTTCGTGTTGCGCCGGTGCGAGTGGAATGGAAGGGCGGCCCGCTCGGCTTGATGCTTGATTGTTGCGGGCATTCTACGCGAGTCGATTTCATTCGATTCGCGATTCATTCCGCGCGTCGGATTTTTCGATGCGTGACCGATAGACGTGACCGGTTGTCGATTGGAAGAAATGAGTCGAAGCCGGTGAATGATCCGGATCGAATCGCACACTTCGCGTGAACTGAGAAAGTAGAATCAGGCCGCTGGAATTCACCAAGGCGGATTCGAGGAATGAAAATGAAAAGACGCTGGATCGCGGGCGCATGGCTTGCGCTCGTCGCAAGCCATGCGTGGGCCGGGAACTGGACCACGCTTGGCCCGGGTCCGGCTATCGCGCTCTATGTGGATCCCGCTTCCGTCGAGCGTCATCCGCTCAATTCGTGGGTGACGGTCAAGATCGTTTATGCCGAGCCGCGCCGTTACTCGGCGCCGTTTCCGGTGATGTAGGCTCTCAATGAATGTGAGCTTTTCCTCATATATTGATTCATGTGATTAATAGATAAAAACTATCGCCTGGATGGCACAGCGCGCGATCCGGATTCGTCCAGTCTTCGACAATTGAACGGGTCATGGCCGCGGCTGCATTAGCTTCGCGGCCATTTCACAATGCTGTGAGAGTGGTGCAGCGGGGAAGATATTTGATCGAAATCTCCTTGCTCGTGTGCAGAAAGGCTATCTGGCAGTTGGTCACACTGGTGACTCGACATGTGCTGTTACACCGGATCGAGCTAGCTTTCCGGATTGGGGGGGCGACTATGGATGCGACGGAACGAGATCGCCACGACGCAACGACGGCCGCCAATAATGAAGATACGTCGATCTGGCCTTGGTCTTCTGCGCACCTGGATGAGCGCAGAATTCGATGGCGTTTCATGTTTAACAGCCAGGTTGTGAATGTCTGGGTTCTATGCGGCATCCAGGCCCGCCATTGGGGGTGCGGGGTGCTGTATTCTGCGTTATCCAAAGCATTTCCTGCGGACCGCTTCGGCTTTGCGCAGTATCAACAGGACGGCGTGATCCCAGACTTCTCCTACACAGCATTCGTTCCATCCATCAAGAATGAAACGAACGCCGCCACCGCGACCGCGGCTCGCTCCAGTCTGTTCCATATGGAACTAGAGCGGATCAGGCGGCGCATCGAGCCGCTGTCCAACTTTGGCTATTATCTACCGTGGTCTAACTGCGGATTCATCCATGACCACACGATGTCGGTGCTCTACAGTGGCACGAAGATTCGCGGGAATGGTCAAGATATGACCTTGGAGAATTTTGTCAACGATGTAACGTCGTTCGACGATCCCGTCAGAAAGCCGGTCATCAAGGTGTTCGAGAACGACCAGTCCGCCCTCGGTAACTGGGACTTCTTCACGGGCATCGGCGCTTGGATCACGAAGTTGGTTTCCTCCTGATGAATATCGCCAGTACTTGAGACGGTGTTGCCGTACGTTATTGATGGGCTGGGCGCGATAGCCCGGCCTATGACACGTGGTGAGGTCGTGTGCCCGTCCGTCAATCGAACTCTCAAGTCATACGGTCATGGTCTCGCGCTGGTGGATGCAGGGGCGCGTAGATGTTTGGTTAAACTGATTGTTATTCTCGAGATCTTTGAGGGATATCGATGGGACGCGTGCTTACCGTCGTGTCAAATTTCCGCGCTACGGGTTAGCGCCTGCAGAAGATGACGTCGCATAAGTGCAGCGGCCCACTCGAAGTCTTGTTGTTCGAAGGCTTCGATGATCTCCAGATGTTCAAGGCATGAAGGCACGTGCCATGGCCCGGAAAAATGAGACAGGTGCTCGTTGAGCTGGCGTAATTGGTTTTGTTGTTGAATCGTCTGAAAAATGAAGCGATTGTTTGAAAATCTGGCAATCGTTTCATGAAAATCGGCCCCAAGTGCAAATAATTCTGCAGCGTTTGGGGCATGCGCAGTTTGGGCGAGCAGCTTGGTGTGAGCGTCACGAAGGCGCTTCAATTCATTGAGATCAACTCTGAAGGACTGGTCGCGAATTGCTCCGCACTCGAGAATAATCCGGAATCGATAACTCTCTTCAATCGAACCGGGTTCGCCAACCGGTTGCAGGAAGCGCCATCCGTGCCCCTTGCGCTTTTCAACAAGTCCATCCGAGGCGAGATTGACTAATGCCTTATGTAGAACGCTGCGTGGCGCGTCGTACCGCTCGAGTACCTCTGTTACGGTCCACGAGCTCGGTAGTCTTCCTTGCGCGTAGTCGTCCAGTATTCGATGCGAGAGTTCATCGGCCGTAATTGTGCTTCCCATGCTTGGCACGACTTGGGGTGGCGTATCGGTAACAAACGCCCCTTCCTGCGATCGGGACTCCACGAAGCCGTGTTCGACAAGCAACTGCAGCGCCCTGCGCACGGGAGTCCGCGACACCTCAAATTCAGCTGCCAGCCAGTTTTCGGACAGATGGTGCCCGGCTTGCAGCTCGCCATTGACGATCTGTTGCGCGAGTCGTCGTGCAAGATCGATCTGAAGCTGGCTGAAACGTTCCGTATGAAGAGGCGCTATCACTCGATCCATGGTCGAATACTAGACAAAGATGAATTCATCCAGACATTTTACTGGGTAGCGTCGCGAACCGCATCAAGTTCCCAGTTGACGAAGAGCGGTGTGGTTGAGTGCCTCTTCGCTAGCCTTGGTCCGTTGCTGCATGCCGGACGCTAGTATGGTAGCGGCTGCGAAACTACTCGCATGTTGACCCCATCTGTCGGGTTCGGCGCGTAGGCCATGCTGATGGATTTGGTGATCAGATACGGCTCGAGGCCCTCGTTACCTCCCTCTCTTCCGTACCCGCTGTCGGCAACACCACCGAACGGAAGTTCCGGCAGCGACACCCGGCAGGTATTGATTCCGACCATGCCTGCCTTAAGTGCGTTGGCTGCCCGGTGGGCGAGCTCCAGCGATCGCGTGAAAGCGTAGGCCGATAGCCCGAATGCAACGCCGTTTGCGATCGATACCGCAGTTTCAAAGTCGCTAAAGCGAACGCACGGTGCGAGCGGGCCAAACGGCTCTTCGCGGAGGATGCGGGCCTCGGGTGATAGGTCGTGTAACACTGTCGCTGGCCAAAAGTATCCGCTGCTCACTCGGGGCAATTTGCCGGTGCTGACGCGGGCGCCGCTGGCGCGTGCATCTTCGACAAGGTCGGCCATCTGCTGGACGCGTCTCATGTTTGCAAGGGGGCCGAGTTGTACGGCAGGGTCGGCCCCGTTGCCGACGTGCAAGGAGCTTGCATACGCGACGAGGCGTTCTACGAACAGTTCGTACACGTCATCGTGGACAATGAAGCGGGTCGGTGCGACACATATTTGTCCGGCATTCTTGAATTTCCCGCTCCCGGCTTGTCTGATTGCCAGATCGAGATCCGCATCGGGGAAGATCACTACGGGCGCGTGCCCGCCGAGTTCCAGCGTCAACGGCTTCACGTGGGCACCTGCAAGCGCGGCCAGTTTTCGACCGATAGCTGTAGATCCGGTGAACGAAACCTTTTGAATGACGGGGCTTTCTATCAGCTGTGTCGCGATCGCTGGAGCATCGCCGTAGACGATGTTCAACACACCAGGCGGCAATCCTGCACTGATCAACGCTCGTCCAATTTCCAGCGTACAGAGCGGCGTTTCCTCGGCGGGCTTGATCACGCAACTACAACCGGCGGCCAGAGCGGCTGCGATCTTTCGTATCGGCGTCAGCGCTGGAAAATTCCACGGTGCGAATGCAGCGACTGGCCCGACAGGCTCACGGCTTACGGCCTGCTGCACGCCTTGCTGACGCGCAGGTACGAGTCGCCCATAAGTGCGCAAGCCTTCATTCGCATACCAGACTAGCGTCTCGATGCTTGCCTTCCATTCCGCGGTTGCTTCTGCGATCGGCTTGCCTTGCTCTAGCGTTAACGTGGCTGCGAGACGCGAGATCTGGCCTCTTAGTATTTCAGCGGCATCAAGTAGGATTTTCGTACGGGTGATCGGCGGCAGTATCGACCATGAGACAAATCCCCACTTCGCACCTTCAAGGGCGGCTGCCACCTGCTTCGGTGAAGCGCCACGGTAAGTGGCAAACACCTTGGCGGTACTGGGATCGTGTAATTCGCGCTCGGCGCCATCGCCGAAAGCCCAAGTGCCGTCGATGAGCATGGCCGGCGTACCGCCAGGCGCGTTCACAGTGACCTCCCGGTCACATTTTGAGAATCAATCGCATCGGCTAACGTGCTAAAGAGCGTCGCAATCTGGTCTGGTGTAATGGTGAGCGGGGGGGAGAGGAGCATCGTGTCTCCGGATGACCGAATCAATACCCCCTTTTCAAGGCATCGTTTGTGCACGTCGTAACCGCGTTTGCCGGGAGCGTCAGGCCACGGATCAAGGTCGATGGCTGCAAGCAATCCGAAATTGCGAATATCTGCGATCCCCGAAACGCCGCGCAGCGAGTGTGCGGTATTTTCCCAAGCAGAGTTCAATGAAATCGCGCGATCGAACAACTGCTCTCGCTGATAGATGTCGAGGGCGGCGAGGCCCGCGGCGCATGCGAGCGGATGCCCCGAATACGTATAACCATGGGCGAACTCGATGCTGTCTATCGGGCCTTGCATGAATGCGTCATAGATATGCTGCCGCACAAACGTTGCCCCCATGGGAACTGCACCGTTGGTCAGTCCCTTTGCGCTAGTAATCAGGTCGGGCGTTACGTTCAGGCGCGTCGCTGCGAACGAGTTTCCGACTCGGCCGAAGCCACTGATGACCTCGTCGAAAATCAACAGGATTCCGTGAGCGTCGCATATTTGTCTCAGGCGCTCGAGGTATCCGACAGGGGGAACAAGTACGCCCGTCGATCCGGAAATCGGCTCAACAATGACAGCCGCAATGGTCGAGGCGTCGTGAAGTGCGATACGGCGAAGCAAATCGTCGGCGAGGTGTGTTCCCCATGCGGGCTGCCCGCGAGAGAACGCCATTTGTTCTCGATCATACGTGCTTGGCAGATGGTCGACGAACGGCAGCAAGTTGCCGAACGCTTTTCGTTGGCCGCCAATGCCTGCGACGGACAGTCCACCGAACCCGACGCCGTGATAGCTACGCTCGCGACCGATCAGGCGCACACGTTGGCCTTCTCCTCGAGCACGATGATAGGCCAATGCGATCTTTAGCGCGGTATCGACTGCTTCCGACCCCGAGTTAGAAAAAAACACCTGGCCGAAGCCGGGCGGAGCGATCTCAAGCAACGCTTCAGCGTATTCGAAAGCGAGCGGATGTCCCATCTGAAATGAGGGGGCATAGTCGAGTTGCCAAGTCGTCCGACTAATGGCATCGACGATTTCAGCGCGCCTATGCCCGGCATTGACGCACCAAAGGCCGGCGATTCCGTCGAGGACAAGTTTCCCGTCCTGGCGTCGGTAGTACATCCCGTCAGCCTCGACGAACAAGGAGGGGCGAGTCTGCTTGAAGCGCCGATTCGCGCTGAAGGGCATCCAGTAGGCGTCGTTTGATGTCATGTAAGAAGGGGCCGATGGGCTCCGTGATATGTGCATTTTGGGTGGTGTGTGAGCTGAGTATGTATCATGCAATCAAAAAAAACAATGCAGGTGGGAGCTGAGAGCCTCGCGAGAACATCTGTTGAGGTCCGCGATGAAGTCGTTTTAGCGTTATATGTGATCATGATTCGTATAAAAAATCATTGATTATGTGCACTTTGTTGATTGTGAGTCATGTTTGGAGGTAGGGGAAATACTTACAAGGCTAGCTGTTGGTTGTATTTTTTATTTTTTAAGTACAAACTCGCCCCGTCTAAGAGCAAGCCATGTCGCATCGTCGCCGAACTGTTGGTGCGAGGCGTGAGCGTGTAACGAACCATCGACGGATACGACGCCGTCAGCTTTTTCTGGAGCAGAGAATGACGCAGCCCAATGTGAGCGGACCGCTTCCGCGCAAGAGCCCGTTCGAGGTGGGAGTGAGCTCGGAGTCGATCAGGCGGTTTCTTGATGCAATTCGGGCGAACGGCGTGGAGTTGCACAACTTCATGATGTTGCGACATGGAGCGGTGGTTGCGGAGGGGGCGTGGCATCCATACAAACTGAGCAACCGGCACATGCAGCATTCGGCAACGAAGAGCTGGACTGGTGCTGCGGTCGGCCTTCTGGTGGATGACGGTGCGGTGCGTCTTGATGACCCGGTAATAGATTATTTCCCTGAGCATCTCCCTGAGCACGTTAGCGAGAATCTTGCAGCAATGACTGTGCGAGATTTATTGACGATGCGCACGGGTCATCGCGTCGGAATTTCTGGGGGCGAATGGCGCGGAAGAAGCGAGAGCTGGGTGCGACTCTTTCTCGATGTACCGGTGGAGGACAAGCCGGGCCAGAACTTCATGTATGGAAGTGGCCCCAGCTACATGCTCTCGGCGATTGTCAGCAAAGCGACTGGGAAGACTGCACATGAGCTGCTTGATGAGCGCATGTTTGAACCGCTGGGCATTAATACCGTCTCCTGGGACCTGTCCCCCGAGGGCTATAACACTGGTGGCAACGGTATTTCGTGTTCTCCCGAAGACATGGCGAAGTTTGGGCTCCTCCATTTGCAAGGCGGCGCATGGCACGGTCGACGCATTCTCTCGGAAGAATGGGTTCGGGACGCGACGCACAATCAGGTAGATCAGGCGTGGCTTGGGACGCTGACCGGCATGCGCTTTAGTCGTGGCAAGGATTTTCAGCCGAGCGAGAGCGAGAAGCGCGATGGTTACGGCTATCAGTGGTGGATGACGAAGGAGGGTTGTGTCGCATCGGGCTTTTTCGGGCAACGCTGCTACATTTTTCCCGAGCTTGATGTTGTGCTGGTATTCAATTCGGCCTTACCTATCGACGACAAGCATCTCAAGAACCTTATCTGGATGCATTTGTTGCCCGCCGTTGACGGCTCAAGTTCGAGCCTGTCCGTGACCACGGACAACATACTGGCCGCCGAGCTTGGGGCACTGGCGTTGCCGGGTCTGCCATCCGGCGAACCTGCGGTTGATCGTGTATCGGCTATTAGCGGACGTCGCTGGCTTGCTACGCCGAATGACGACCACATCGAGTGGATCTCGCTTGAGTTCGAGCGGAATCGATGTCTGTTTTCGCTGAAGGATCACCGCGGGGAACACGTGATCGAGGTGGGCTTAGGCAAAGAGATTGAAAGTGTGACGACGATGACGGGCAACAAATTGCATCATGAGTATCAGCCCGCTCTTCTGCGAGTCGTAGCCGAAGGCGTCTGGACTTCCCCGGAACGCTTTCTGATGAACTGGCGCTTCATCGAGACAACATTCTGCGATACGGTCGTTTGCACGTTCGACGAGACTTCGGCTCATTTTGAGCGAAGCGTCAACACGAACAGCGCTGCGCGAGTGCGACCGGTCGTGATCGCAAGCATCGCGAATTAAGCATGGGGACGGCGTCGCTCGTGCCTTGTGATGTGCGATAGCCATGTGCGAACGCCTCGTCGTCAAGAAAATTAGAGAAGTGATAAAGAGTGTCTCGTAGGGGTAAATAGCGTAATGGCTGCGTTTATGGTTTCCGGGCAGGCTCGCGAGAATATCGGGCATCGATCAAAACTGCGGAAATGGCTGACCGTGTCCGCTGTGGCTATGTCGCTGATTGCTACGGGAGGGCATGCCGCCTCGACGACCGCGATCGGTGCGCAGCCTGAGATTCGCTATGCCGAAGCAGTGGATACACCTACTTCGATGCCGGGGAACGTATCGCGCAATACGACCACCGACGACATTTTTGTGCATGTGGTCGAGTCGCTCGTGGCGTTGCGTAGCGACATGTCGGTGGCACCCATGCTGGCCGACAGTTGGTCGGTGTCGCCGGACGGCAAGGTCTATGCGTTTCGCTTGCGCCACGGGGTGCTGTTCCATGATGGCGTACGCATGAGTTCGGAAAGCGTCAAGTGGAGCTTCGAATATTTGATGAACCCGCGTTCCGGATTCGTCTGTCGCGGCATTTACACGGGAAGCCAGGGCGTCAAAGTACTGAGCGTTAGCGCGCCGGATCCGGAGACGGTTGTATTCGTACTCGATCATCCGTATTCGCTATTCCTTAAGCAACTAGCCAACCCCCGATGCCCACTTGCGATATTGAGCCCCAATAGTGTCGACGCGCAGGGTCGGTGGTCCCGTCCGATTGGTACCGGGCCGTATATGTTTGGCGAGTGGCGAAAAGGACAGTACGTCAGGCTGGAACCATTTGGCGCATATAAGCCGAGACCAGAGCCTCCAGATGGGCTTGCGGGCAGAAAGGTTGCCTATGCGCCGGTTCGTTT
The DNA here is from genome assembly GCF_048627025.1 of Burkholderia aenigmatica. Taxonomy (NCBI): domain Bacteria; kingdom Pseudomonadati; phylum Pseudomonadota; class Betaproteobacteria; order Burkholderiales; family Burkholderiaceae; genus Burkholderia; species Burkholderia aenigmatica. The sequence continues at coordinate 55,673 of NZ_CP184470.1, forward strand.
CGTGGTGATCCCTGACAAGGCTGCGCAGAAATCAGCGCTTCAGTCCGGGCAGGTTGATGCCATTTCGATCGATGACGGCAACCTGCCGCCTCCTGACCCGAAGTGGAATCTGGTTACGGGGCCTGGCATGGAAATCACGGGGCTTCTGATGCAAACGAGGGACCCTTTACTTCGTAGTGTGGCCATGCGCCGAGCCATCGCTTCCGCGATGGATCTTCGCGGGATAGTCGCTGCGACAAGCAATGGCCGGGCTCACTATAACGCTTCACTGGTACCCGACACGGATCTGGCATATGACCCTGAGGAAGCGAGAGGGTACATCTACGATTCGAACAGAACAAAGCGCCTTCTTGCCGAGGCAGGCTATCGCGGTGAAACACTGACGATCGAAGTGAGTGCGCAGTTTCCATCGATGTTTCGGCTGGCAATCTACATGCAGTCTCTCCTGGCCAAATCAGGGATTCGTACAGAACTCAATGTCGTCGAATGGGCGAAGCAGTTAAGCGATTTCAGGTCCGGAAAATTTCAAATGATGACGATCATTTATTCTGCTCGACTGGATCCGGAGCAAGCCTATGGTGATGTATTGGGAAATAAAGAGAAGCGCCCGATGGTGCAATGGGAAAATCAGGCGGCAAGTAGTCTGCTAAAGGAGCTCCGTGGCATCACTGATCTCAATGGGCGTCAAAAAGTATTTGGTCAGCTTCACGAAATGATGCTCGATGATGCTCCTATGATCGCCATGTTTGAGTTGCCAGACATGCATCTCGTGAGCACGCGCCTACAGGGATTCCAGTCCTGGCCGCTTGGGCGAGTTCGTCTTTTCAATGTACGAAAGAACCTGGATGGAGTGGCACGATGATTTCGTATATTTTGAAGCGATGTTTGTGGGCCGTGCCGACAGTAATTATTGTCGCATTGCTGACATTTGGGATGATTCACGCGATTCCTGGAGACCCAGCCGTGCTGATGTTGGGCGATGTTGATGACCCAGTGTTGCTCGCACAAATGCGGCATTCGCTCGGGCTGGATCATTCATTGCCGCAACAATTTGTCATCTGGATTTCCCATGCGCTGCATGGCGATCTTGGCGTATCGATTGTTCGGCACCAGCCAGTGCTGGAATTGATCGGCAAGACCTTTCCGGTGACGGCTCAGATCGTTCTTGCTGCTACGGTACTCGCATGTCTGGTGGCGATACCGGCAGGATTGATTGCGGCGTGGTCTCAGAACAAAAAAAGCGACTTTGTGATTGTGCTGACGATGATCCTGTTTGTTTCACTGCCCAGCTTTTGGGTCGGGATCATTCTGATATGGATATTCGGCGTGAAACTACATTGGTTACCAACGTTCGGGTATGAGGGTTTTGGTCAGGCCGGCTGGGGGGCAGTTTATTATCTGATATTGCCTGTGGTCGCTATTGTGCTAACTGAGATTGCGGCGGTCACGCGAATGATGCGTGCAAGCAGTATTGAGATATTGAGAATGGAGTACGTCGCGCATGCCAGAGCCAAGGGGCTTTCGGAGCGACGTGTACTAATGCGCCATGTTTTCCCGAATGCTGTCGGACCGGCATTGACTGTTATTGGTTTGATTCTCGGGCACTTGTTGTCAGGTGCTGCGGTGATCGAGACGGTATTTACATTGCCGGGAATGGGGAGGCTTCTGGTTGAAAGCATTTATTCAAGAGATTATCCCGTCATTCAAGGATGTTTGCTTGTGACTGCGCTGGTTTACGTATTCGTCAATCTGCTCGTAGATCTCTTGCAGCCGATCTTCGATCCGAGAATCAAGTATTGAGTATATTTATTTTTCATTCATGAATGCATTCAAACGCACAAACCTGATACTTGGCGCGAGTCTGATCGTTCCGCTTGCCGTTGTCGCAGTTATAGGTTCCGTTTATACCCCTTATGGGCCAACAGAGGTTGATCTGGTGTCGCGCTACGGTGCGCCCAGCCTGACGCACTGGCTCGGGACCGACGAATTCGGGCGGGACGTACTGTCTCGTATTATGGCCGGAGCAACGATCACGCTGAGCGTCAGTGCCTTGTCTGTTCTGCTGGCTCTTCTTTGCGGCACCACGATCGGCGTGATTTCGGGATATGCCGGGCGCTGGGTTGACCGCGTACTGATGATGATTGTCGAAGCCCTGATGGCCTTTCCGGGCTTGCTTCTCGCGCTTGGATTGATGACGATTCTTGGAACGTCCACATGGAGCGTGGTGCTGGCGCTCGGGCTGGCCTATACACCTTCCGTTATGCGCATTGCTCGAAGCAGCACGCTTGCGTTGCGACAGCGTGAGTACGTCGTGGCCTCACGAGCAATGGGCAATAGCGGTGCGTGGACAGTGCTCCGTCACGTGTTGCCTAACTGCTTGCCGCCTTTGCTGGTGTTCTCTACCACGCTTTTTGGATCGGCGATTCTTGCCCAGAGCGCACTTAGTTTTCTTGGTCTTGGTGTCCAGCCCCCGGCACCGACGTGGGGCGGGATGCTCGCCGATAGTCGAAGCGCAATGGATCACGCTATCTGGCTTGCGCTTTTCCCCGGCCTCGCCATTTCGTTGACATTGCTCGGCGTCAATTTGTTTGGCGATGGGCTGCGGGATGTTCTTGATCCGCGCATGAAAGGAGTAAAGGCATGACGACACGGTTCGAAGATAACGTGAAGACTTCGTCTGTACCGATGCCAGACGAACCATTGTTATCGATACGCGATTTGTCGATCAGTTTTCCGTCAGCCCACGGAGAAGACAAGCGTGTCGTTCGGGACATCAGTCTGGACCTGAGGGCTGGTGAATCGTTGGCTGTGGTCGGAGAGTCGGGCAGCGGTAAGACCATGATCGGCAAGGCACTGATCGGGCTGCTACCCGATGCCGCACGAATCACATCCGGTCGAGTTACGTTTGCGGGGCGTGAATTGCTCGAGCAGACGCCAGCGCAGTGGCGCGAAATTCGAGGGGCAGATATCGGGATGGTATTTCAGGAGCCGATGGTTTCATTGAATCCGGCTTTTCGCGTCGGCGAACAGTTGACCGAAGCGTTGATCCGACGTCGCGGTGTTGCGCCGGCGAAGGCGTGGGCCCTGGCCGTGCTGATGCTCGAGCGCGTCCGTGTTAGGGATCCGGAAGGTTGCATGCGGAGATATCCCCATGAGTTCTCGGGGGGGATGCGTCAGAGACTGATTATTGCCGCAGTCATGCTTCAGCGCCCAAAGCTGCTTATTGCGGACGAACCGACAACCGCACTGGATTGCGTAGTGCAAAAAGAAGTGCTCGATTTGTTGGTTGAACTGACAAAAGAAGAGGGGGCATCACTCATATTCATTAGTCACAATCTCGCGCTCGTCGCCGCTTACACGCAGAAGGTGCTCGTTATGCGGCGCGGAGATGCAGTCGAAATGGGACCGGTTGCCAACGTCCTGTCCCGCCCGGAGCAAGCCTATACGTTGAATTTGCTCGACGCACTGCCGAGGCGGCTTCCTGACCATGGCCCGAAGCCCGACTCTTCGGATTCAACTCCGGTCCTGGACGTGCGGAAGGTGGCAGTCGACTACAACAATCGCAAGCGGAGCTGGTCTGGCCAAAGGACAGTGCGTGTCGTCCACCCGATGTCGTTTTCCCTGCGCCAAGGGGAAACGCTCGCAATTGTTGGCGAATCGGGGAGTGGAAAAACAAGCCTGACGAATGCAATTATCGGGCTTGTCGGTGTGGCAGAAGGCAGCGTAACGCTAAACGGGACGAATTTTCTCGATGCTGGAAGCAAGAAGCTTCGCGAGGCGCGGCGAGCGATCGGAGTCATCTTCCAGGATCCATATTCGTCGCTTGATCCACGTATGAAGGTTGCGTCGATCGTTCGGGAAAGCCTGCAACAGGTGCCAGGACTTAGCGAAGCAGACAAGCTGGAACGGGTCAGGGAAGCGCTTGACGATGTTGGTCTGGCGGAATTCGCAAACCGATTCATCAACGAGCTCTCAGGTGGTCAGCGTCAGCGGGTGGCGATCGCGCGTGCCATCGTCGGGCGGCCCGCGGTAGTCATTGCAGACGAACCAGTTTCTGCACTCGATGTCACAGTCCAGAAGCAGGTTCTCGACATGCTTCGGTCATTGCAAATTAGCTACGGCTTTGCCTGCTTGATTATTTCTCATGATCTTGGCGTGGTTGAGCAGTTAGCCGATCGTGTGATCGTGATGTACAGGGGACACGTTGTTGAAGAGGGAACTCGGGACGAAGTCTTTGATTCGCCTGCACATCCCTACACGCGGCGCCTGTTGCAGGCAGTGCCTGATCTAAAGGGGGATCGGGAGCATGGGTTCTCCGTAAGAGCGCGAGAGATCCCGCCGCTGATAGGGCTAATCGGTGACTATTTTGACCCGGATACCGACAGGGCGAACCAGGAATTCGCAATGCGCGAAATGCCGCAGAGTGGCATGTCACATCGAGTCGCAGTTTGGAGGTAAAAGCGTGTATCGGTGATTTTCCGGGCTGATGTGTTGAATGTTGATTGAATTAGATTGGTATATTCGTCCTGTAAATTTGATAATTTGTAGTGCGAATCATTAATAAAATATCAAAATCAATTGGTGGAGATCTACCGTGAATAAAAAAGTGTGTTGCCTCGTTGCGGCATTCGCTGTTCCTGTTGTTGCACAAGCTCAATCTAGCGTGACCCTATATGGGATCCTTGATAGTGGGTTGGAATTCCTGACGAATTCTAATAAGACATCGTCCTCGCAAATAAGTTTGCAGGCGGGTAACTATTATGGCAATCGCTGGGGTATTCTGGGGAGGGAAGATCTTGGGGGCGGGCTTGTTGCATTTTTTAACCTTGAAAGTGGATTCTCGATCAATGACGGTACTGCGAGTCAATCTGGTCGATTGTTTGGACGGCGTGCGTATATAGGTTTGAAGAAGGATGGCGCGGAAATTAGACTGGGTCGCTTGCGGAGCCTTCTTTACGAGGATGGAGTTCATTTTGATCCAAATGCCTTGTCAACTTACGCTGCAGACAGCCATGATCTTGGTTTTGTTACGCGCCCTGATAATGCCGTCATGTTGAGAAAGAAGGTAGGAAATTTCACGGCAGATTTTTTGTATAGCTTTGGCTATGACAGTGTTGCGGTGCCATATGGGGCGACATCTGCTACTGCGAGTCAGGGGAAGTTGATTTCGGGTGCATTGACTTATTCAACGGCGCCGTTCGCTATTACCGCAATCTACGAAAAAATTCACGGGCCATTGACGAGTGGCGCGTTCGGTGTTGGTATATTGAGCCCCGTTTTGACGCCGAAACAATCGTCGAGCGCTGATCGCGTTGAGCGTTATATGGTGGCCACGCGCTGGACCTTAGGTAACAACTCGGCATATATTGGGTATCGCTTCTTAAAGGCGACGATCGGGGGAGTGGGTCGAGATGTAAATATGGTGTACTTAGGGGATCGGTATAATTTCTCTCCGTCATGGTCAACTTCGGCAACGGTATATCACAGTCGAGTGTCCGGGATGGATGTTAGGCCAACAACTGCTGTTGTTGATGTTGAGCATTTCTTGTCGAAGAGGACAAGTATTTATCTTAATACAAGCTATGTATTTAATACAAAGTTGAGCACGCTTGGGGTGCATGCGGGAGGGCAAACCTTACCCGGTAAAAATCAATTCGGAACGCAGCTTGGTATTGTCCATAGGTTTTGATGTGATTAATTGGTGTAAGTTAATTTTAAATTTACAATAATTTATTGTTTGGTTGAATTGAAATGATGTGCTCGGTTCATGCGAATTCGAGGTGGGCACGGAGGGGCTATTGAGTGACAAGTTGCCCAGTCATTTTGTGCAAGCGCAGCGGCGTCATGGCCGCGGCGCGAGCGATGCATGTGCTTAGCAATGGCCCGCAAGGTTCGAGTTCAAAGATAGCAGGGACGCGACCCTTCTGGTCCGACGGATTCGCATTCCACGAGTGAGATATTGGTAAAAATACTTCGTGCAGCATCATTCGTGCTATCGCGTGTGCGGATCGCGGATCGGACAATTTCGCCAACTATCCTAGGAATCGGTGGCTGGATAGTTGTATGCGGTGGATTCGAGATTGTGACCCAAAACGAGCCCTCCGTTCCCACGGCCGACATGTCTTCGGGAACGCGCCTTCCGATTTTGCGCCGCCCGGCCATCAATCCCGGTGCCAGAAGATCGTTGATGGTCACCACCCCGGCGGTCGTAGTGACGGCCCGCCTGCTCGATCGTGTCGGCCAAGGCATTCGCGGCGCGCCTCGGGATGCGCTTGTGGCAGACGTAGCACCGCCCGAAATTCGAGGTGCCTGTTTCGGGTTGCGTACGATCGGGGCGTTTCTCGGGCCCCTACTAGCGATCGCATTGATGCTCTGGTTCGCCGACCATATTCGCATCGTTTTGTGGTTCGCGGTGGTACCTGCGTTCATTGCGATCAGCTTGATCGTCGTGGGGTATCCAAGAACCCGAGCGTACAACACCAGCGCGACATTTCCTGAGCCCGCTGCACTGGCGCTCCTTGCGGGAATTTCCGGCGCGTTACTGGTTTGTCGTCGCAATCGGTGCGACGTTTAGCTCACCCGGTTCAGCGAGGCGTTCCTGGTGCTGCGCGCACAGCAGACCGGGCTGGACGTTGCGTGGATTCCCGGCGTGATGGTGGTAATGGCATTGACCTACTCGCTGTCTGCTTGGTCCGTCGGTGTGCTTTCCGACCGGCTCGACCGTCGGATTCTGCTTGTCATCGGCATGGCACTGCTAATGGCTGCCGATCTGATACTGGGCGTCGGGTGGTCTGTGCAAGCGGTTTTCGCCGGTGTGGCCGTCTGGGGGCTGCACGTGGGATTCACGCAAGGAACACTCGCCGCGATGGTCTCCGAAATATTACCTGCAACGTTACGTGGCATCGCGCTCGGTGTATTCAACCTGATAGGCGGGATTCGCATGTTTGACGCATTGTTGAGAAACCGCTGCGTGCAGGCGTCGACCGTGACCAAGTCGCAACCGAACTTGACTTCAGAGATGTGGGATTTGCAGTAGACGCGGCGTCGAGTGACCGGCCCCGGCCAACGGACGCATAGCTTGTACGAGGGAGGCCGGGCGGATCGCGAGGCTTCCTGAATTCCGCTTGAGGCAATGTGGCCCTATTGGTGGTGGGAAGGCGATTGTGTCGACTCCAAGATCTCTCCCGGCCCGAGTACGGTCACATTCATGCGAAATTTGTAGGTTGCGATACCGAATCATGAGAACTTCCGACAGAGAAAATTCTCATGAACGTGCCTAACTTGTTGATTTGTATAAGGGCAAAAAGACGGATTCGCTGAGACCCTACAGGTGAAGCGCCTCGTTTCCGATTGGTCGTTCGACTGCGAGAACAAGACCTGGGCGATGGGCAAGACCAGCATGGTCGGAGCGCAGCCGGGCGAGGTCTACGTATCTCGCGAAGAGTCGGATGATTACCGGTATGTCGAGCGCGACTCCATTCAGACGCTGGTCATGGATTACGTCTGCGGGAAACACGGATGATGGAAATGGCGTCCGCTCGCCGGTTCCGGTTTGACGGTTTCCAGTTGAAGGCGGGTCAAGCGGCGTGTAATCGCCGGGCCTGGCCGCATTTTTTTCATCGCGCACGGCACCGATGCGCTTCCCGGCGCCGGTGCGATCGCGCACCGGCCCGGAGACGAATCAATGCGTGGCGCTTGCAGCGACCGCGTCGGCAGGACTGCCGGGCGGCTGGCCCGTCTGCCGGCGCGAGCGGCCCGAGCTGAGGTAAGCGGCGATCGAGTCCTGCGTGATCTCGCCGAGCCAGGCACCGTCGGGGTCGAGCACCGGCATCCACGACGCGCTGTACTGGTACATCTTCGACAGCACGATGCGCAGGTTGTCGTCCGCCGCGACGCCGGCCGGGAAGGGCGTCACGCGCTCGCCGCACACGCCGCCGCCGGTGCGGGCCGCGCGGCGCGTCACGTAGCCGAGCGCGCGGCCCGCATCGTCGAGCACGGTCAGGTAGCGGCAATCGGTTTCGTCCATCACGGCGAGCGCATGCGCGAGCGGCGTGTCGACCCGTGCCGTTTCGGGTTGCGTGGCGGCGTCGCCGGCCTTCACGAGCAGCAGACGCTTGAGCGTGCTGTCCTGGCCCACGAACTGCGCGACGAATTCGTCGCGCGGGCGGGCGAGCAGCGTGTCGGGGTGATCGTATTGCACGAGCTGGCCGCGCCGGAATACGGCGATGCGATCGCCCAGCTTGATCGCTTCGTCGATATCGTGGCTGACCATGATCACGGTCTTGTTCAGTTGCCGCTGCATCTGGAAAAACTCGTTCTGGATCGATTCGCGATTGATCGGATCGACCGCGCCGAACGGCTCGTCCATCAGCAGCACCGGCGGATCGGCGGCCAGCGCGCGGATCACGCCGATACGCTGCTGCTGCCCGCCCGAGAGCTCGCGCGGATAGCGTTTCAGGTACAGCTTCGGATCGAGCGCGACCATCGCCATCAGGTCGCGCGCGCGTTCGGCGCAGCGCTTCTTGTCCCAGCCCAGCAGGCGCGGCACGACGGTGATGTTTTCCTCGATCGTCATGTTCGGGAACAACCCGATCTGCTGGATCACGTAGCCGATGTGGCGCCGCAGGTCGACCTCATTCAGCTGCGCCGTATCCTCGCCGTTGATCAGCACGCGGCCGGACGTGGGGGCGATCAGCCGGTTGATCATCTTGAGCGTGGTGGTCTTGCCGCAGCCTGACGGGCCGAGGAACACGCAGATTTCCCCCTCGGCCACCGACAGGCTCACGGCGTCGACGGCGCGCACGGCCTGGCCGTCCTTGCGGGTGAAGGTCTTGGTCAGTTGGTCGAGTTCGATCATCAGAATTTGCTCCGAGAAACCCCGCCATTGACGGTGGGAAGGAAAGGATTGCTGTTGACAGGCAGCTTCTTCCACGGGTTAGGATCACCTGCATGATTCTTGTCTACCGCTACCGCGTGAAGTCGCTCAACGGACTGCTTAACAAACAGAGCCGTGCGGTGAACTACGTCTGGAACTTCTGCAATGACACGCAGAAGCACGCGCTCAAGTGGAGCAAGAAGTGGCCGACGGGATTCGATCTGAACGTGCTGACGATGGGGAGCAGCAAGGCGCTCGGCATCCACTCCGGCACGATCAACGCGACGTGCGAGCAATATGCGAAGTCGCGCAGTCAGCACCGTCGGCCCTACCTGCGCTATCGCGGCAGGAAATCGCTGGGCTGGGTGCCGCTGAAGGGCCGTGACCTGAAGCGCGAGGGTGACGCATTCCGTTTCGCCGGCAACACGTTTCGCGTGTTCAACAGCCGGGCGCTTCCGGAAGGCAAGATCAAGGACGGGACCAACTTTGCGCAGGATGCGCGTGGCAACTGGTTTCTGAACATAGCGATTGAGATGCCCGATGTTCAGGCCCGCCCAATCCGTTCCGGCGTCGGCATCGATCTCGGCCTGAAAGACTTCGCCACACTTTCGACCGGCGAGAAGCTGCCCAATGATCAGTTCGGTCGACGGGCGGCGGAAAAGCTGGCGAAAGCGCAACGGGCGCGAAAGCACAGGCGGCATATCGCGAAGCTGCACGCCAAGGTGGCGAATGCCCGCGCCGACTTCCAGCACAAACTCGCGCTCGATCTGGTGCGGCGCTTCGATTACATCGCAGTCGGCAATGTGTCGGCTGCCAAACTCGCCAGGACCAGGATGGCAAAGAGCGTCTACGACGCATCCTGGTCTTCCTTCCGAAACAAACTCCGCTACAAGGCGATCGCGCACGGAGCCACGTTCGAGGAAGTCGACGAAAGCGGTTCGACCCAGTCCTGTTCGGCGTGCGGGTCGAAAGACAGCACGACGCGGCCGAAAGGTATCGCGGGACTGCGAATAAGAGAGTGGGCCTGCAGTGGCTGTGGTGTCGAGCATGATCGTGATATCAATGCTGCGCTGAACATTCTCCGATGCGGACGTGCATCGCCAGGTGTGGGAATCCTCCGCCTTTAGGCGGAGGAGGACGTCAAGTCTTCTGCACTCCCTTCGGTGTCAATGCACGCTGCAACATCTGCAGGAGCCGGTCGGCGACGATCGCGAGCAGGCTCACGAGGACTGCGCCCACCAGCAGTTTCATCATGCTGCTCTGGCCGATGGCGCGCAGGATCAGCGTGCCGAGCCCGCCCGCGCCGACCACGGCGGCGATCGTCATCACGCCGATGTTCATCACGACCGCGGTGCGCACGCCCGCGAGAATCACCGGCACCGCCAGCGGCAGGTCGACGAGCCGCAGGCGCTGCCACGCGGTCATGCCGATGCCGGTGCCGGCTTCCTTGATGCCCGCATCCACGTTGTGCAGCGCCAGGTAGGTGTTGCGCATGATCGGCAGCAGCGAATACAGGAACACGGCCGTGATCGCGGGGGCGGCGCCGATCCCCTGGCCGAAGCGCGAGAAGAACGGGATCATCAGGCCGAACAGCGCGATGGACGGCAGCGTGAGCACGATGGTCGCGACGCCGAGCAGCGGCCCGGCGAGCCAGTCGTGTCGGTTGATCAGGATGCCGAGCGGCACGCCGGCCACGATCGCGCAGCCTACGGCGATGCCGACCAGCCAGATGTGCTGCAGCGTGAGCTGCAGCAGTTCGGGCCAGCTCGACGCGAGATAGTCGAATACGCTCATCGGTTATCCTTCAAGGCAGCTTGTGCGTGCGCAGGAACGCGTCGGCGACGTCGCGCGGCGACTTGCCGTCGAGGTCGACCTCCTTGGCCATCGCCTGCATCACGTCGTTGTCGAGCGCGGCCGACAGCGCGTTGAGCTGCGTCGCGAGCTTAGGATTGCGATCGAGCGTGTCCTTGCGCACCACGGGCGTCGCGTTGTACGGCGGGAAAAAGTGTTTGTCGTCCTCGAGCGGCACGATGCCGAAACCCTTCACGCGTCCGTCGGTCGTGTAGACGAGGCCGATCTTCAACTGGTTGTTGTGCAGCGCCGTGTAGACCAGCCCCGGGTCCATCTGCTTCAACTGCGCGCGGCTGAACTGCATGCCGTAAGCGGCGAGCAGCGGCTTCAGCCCGTCGGGGCGATTCGCGAATTCCGCATCCATCCCGAACACGTAGTGCTTCGCGGCCGGATCGGTCTTCAGGTGCTCGGCGAGCTGCGACACCGTGCGGATGCCGGTGGCCTCCACGAGCTGGCTCGGCAGGCCGATCGCGTAGGTGTCGTTGAGCGGCGACGCGTCGAGCCAGACGAGCCCGCGCGGCACGTCGAGCGCCTTCACGCGCCGGTACATTTCTTCGGGCGACAGCTTGTCGTTGATCTTGTTGTAGACGAGCGCGGCGGTGCCCGTGTAGTCCCACATGAGATCGAACTGGCCGTTCTCCAGCGCGCTGCGCGCGAGCGTGCTGCCGAGACCCGAACGGACTTCCACGTCGTAGCCGCGCGAGCGCAGGTACTGCGCGGTGACTTCCGCCAGCACGTATTGCTCGGTGAAGTTCTTCGCGCCCAGCACGAGCTTCGTCGCGCATGCCGGTGCGCTCGCGGCCATGCACAACGCGGCCACGGCGCACAGGCGCGCGAGCGATCGAATGGTGCGGTGGAGCGTCATGCCGCACCTCCGTGGCGTGCGAGCCAATGTCGGCTGCCGGCCGCGACGAGGCCGTCCAGCGCGAGCGCGAGGATCGCGGTGAGCGACGCGCCGAGCAGCAGCAGCGGCTGGTTGTCGAGATAGATGCCGGGAAAAATCAGCGAGCCGAGGCTGTCCGCGCCGATCAGGTATGCGAGCGGGGCCGTTCCGACGTTGATCGCGAGCGCGGTGCGCACGCCGCCGACGATGATCGGCAGCGCATCGGGCAACTCCACGCGCACGAGCGATTGCCAGCCCGTCATGCCGATGCCCTTGGCGGCTTCGCGCAGCGCGGCCGGCACGTTCTTCATGCCTTCGTAGGTGTTGCGCGTGATGGGCAGCAGCGACGCGAGGAACAGCGCGACGATCGCGGGCACGTTGCCGATGCCGAAGATGCCGAGCGCGATGGCGAGCACGGCGAGCGACGGGATCGTGTTGCCGATGTTGAAGACCTGCATGAAGCGCTCGGCCTGATGCTGGAATCGCGGCCGGCTCAGCAGCACGCCGGCCGGCACGCCGACGGCGATCGCGAGCGTCATCGAATAGACGACCAGCAGCATGTGCTGGCCCGCGTAGTACGCGAGATCGTCCGCGCGTTGGCTGAACGTGTCGGCGCCGATGCCGCGCGCGAGCGCCCAGGCGATGGCGACGATGGCTATCAGGCTGCCCACCAACTGGACAGTGCGTCGAGTCATGAAGATACACCCCCTCAATCTCGGTGCGGCACACGCGCAGGCGCGCGCCGCGTAGACGCCGGATGGCGCCGCGATGGAAGTTCGTGATCCCGGCATGGCCGCGATTTGAACTGACGGAAACAGTCCTGCCGGCCGCAACGATGTGCGACTGGCGGTCGAGTGAACGCAACGCTGCGTTCGTCTGATTGTCATGTTCAGCCCGGCGGCGCCGTAACGGCGAGGCGCGTTCGAGCAGGGCACCGTCGTGTGAAGACGGCATGGATGCGGCGGGCGTGAAGCCTGCCGCTGGAGCCGGAGGCCCCCTTGATGTGGCGAAACGGATGCATGCGCAACGAATTGCGAAATGACATCACGTTGCACACGAGATCATGCATTTTGTGATGAAGTTGGGCCGAGTATAGAGTAATCAAATGATCGCGTCTACCTTGGGGACGAACGCGATTGCGCGCCGCCGATCGTGCGGATGCGATGAAGCAGGGGAGGATCGGGCGCACATAAAATGATTCGAATTCCGAATCGATAGGCGGGGCCGTAGTCTCGAAGTGGATTTCGCGAGCGGCCTCGCGTCATGCTCGACCGTCACGCGCCAGCGTGTATCCGCGCGAAAGTTATGGCGCGTCCGGTCTATTCGCTGACGTCCGGATCGGCACGCGGCGTCCTGCCGGTCCAGCGTCGATACGCATGACGGAAGCTGCGCGGCTCGCTGTAGCCGAGACGTTCCGCAATCGCCGCGACCGTCAGCTCAGGGTCGTCGAGCATCCGCTGCGCCTCGTCGCGGCGCACGTCGTCGAGCAGCGTCTGAAACGTGAGGCCGTCCTTGTCGAGCCGCCTGCGCAGCGTGCGCTCCGTCAGGTGCAGCGCGCTCGCGAGCGACGTCATCGACTTGAAACGCGTGAGGTCGCGCGCCATCAGCTCCTTTGCGCGATCGGCGAAACGCGTGCCGACCGACGCGGCCCACTGCCGTTCGAGCGCCTCGCACTGGCCGTGCAGCGCGTTGAAGCTGACTTCGTTCGCGAGCAGCGGCATCTCCGTGCCGTTCACCGACGTGAACACGAGACGGTTGTCGCTCGCATTGAAGGCGACCTTGCAGCCGAAGTGGCGCGCGTAGTCGGCCGCATTGCGCGGCGTGCGGCGAGCGAGCTGCACTTGTGCGGGCCAGACCGGCTTGCCGACGAGATCGGACACGATCAGGCGCAGGCTCGACAGGCACATGTCGACCTGGAACACCTCGAGATCGGGCTCGCCGTTGTAGCGGCTGATCGTCACGCTCATGCCGTCCGCGTGCGCATCGATACGCACATCGAAATACAGCCCCATGAACAGCGGAAACTGGCCCATGCACCGGAATGCCTGCATCACCGAACCGCTGATCAGCATCGCGTAGCCGGCGAGGCCGAGCGTCGACACGTGCAGCCGCGCGCCGATCGACAGCCCGATCGACGGCACGCCGCTGCGCTGCAGCAGGTTGTGGAAGCAGCGCTGCTCCTGGCCGCGATTCACGTGCAGGTTCGGCGATGCGACTTCGTCCGCGCCGAGCCCCGTGCCTTCGAGCAGCGCGGCGCCGTCGATATGCCGCACGCGGCACTCGTCCAGCGCGACCGCGATCGCGTGGACGGTGGCGGGAATGTCCTCCTGGCGGCCGGCCGGGCGCGCGAGGCCGAGCGACGAACGCAGGCTGCGCTCGGCCCGGCTCTGGTTTCGATGGGAACGGCTGTCCATGGTGCTGACGGGGCGACTGGGTCGCGTAGAACATAGCCGGAATGTCCGCAAAACGCCAGTGCGGCGCCGCACCATGCAAGCCGCGCCGGCGCCACGCACGGCGATGTGTCCGGAAATATCCCCTGATTACGTCCGCTTTTCTCATTCGTGGTCGATTTTTTGGCGCACCACACTTTCTGCCAGTCGTGCGCCGCCGGCCATGCCGGGCGAACGAGTGTTGGAGCCGTGAACGCTACCCACGTGAGGACAGCATGGACAACGACAGCCCTGGTCGATACGCATCGGCCGCCGCGACGCATGATTTCGGGGTGCGCGCGATTCGCAGCGATGGGGACGAACGCCGCAAGCCGCACCTGCTCGGACTCGCGACGCTGGTGATCTTCGGCCTCGCATACATGCTGCCGATGACGGTGTTCACGACCTACGGGATCGTCACGAGCGAGACGAACGGGCATCTGACGGCCGCGTATGCGGTCACGCTGGTCGCGATGCTGTTCACCGCGCGCAGCTATGGCCACATGGCGCGGCTGATGCCGAGCGCCGGGTCGGCCTATACGTTCGCGAGCCGCAACTTCGGCACGTCGGCCGGCTTCATGGTCGGCTGGGCGTTGCTGATGGACTACCTGTTCATCCCGATGATCAGCTACCTCGCGATCGGCATCTACATGAAACAAATATTCCCTGGCGTGCCGGCCAGCGTATGGATCGTCGGGAGCATCGCGCTGATCACCGGGCTGAACATCGTCGGCATCCGGCTCGTCAATCGCGTGAACCTGATCCTGATCGCGAGCCAGCTCGTGTTCATCGCGATCTTCTTCATCGCTTCCGCGCGGGTCGCGTCGGGCGAAGGGCTGTCGATGGCCGTCGCGCTGCCGTCGTCGGGCGATGCGCGTGCGATCTTCGCCGGCTCCGCGATCCTGTGCCTGTCGTTCCTCGGTTTCGATGCGGTCACCACGCTGTCGGAGGAAACGCGCGAGCCGAAGCGCACGGTGCCGCGCGCGATCCTGCTCTGCACGCTGGCGAGCGGCGTGCTGTTCATGCTGGTCGCCTACGTCGGGCAAGTGGTGTTTCCGGACTGGCATGCATTCAAGGATCTCGATTCGGCCAGCCTCGAACTGATGCGGCGCATCGGCGGCGGCACGCTGTCGGCGTTCTTCGTCGCGGTGTACGTGGCCGGCTGTTTCGCGAGCGCGATGGCCGGGCAGGCGAGCGTGACCCGCGTGCTGTTCGCGATGGGCCGCGACCGGGTGCTGCCCGAACGCATCTTCGGCCACCTGCATGCGCGGCTGCGCACGCCGGTGCGCGCGACGCTCGCGGTCGGCATCGTGTCGCTGTCCGCGCTGTTCATCACGCTCGATCTCGCGTCGACGATGATCAGCTTCGGTGCGCTCGTCGCGTTCGCGGTCGTGAACCTGTGCGTGATGCGCAGCTATCTGTGCCGCCCCGAGCATCGCCGCTTCGCGGGCTGGATCACGTTCGGCGCGATGCCGGCAATCGGCTTCGCGATGAACGTGTGGCTGTGGTCGGGCCTGTCGCGCCAGACGTTCTACGTCGGCACCGGCTGGCTCGTGCTCGGACTCTGCCAGCTCGTGTGGCTGACGCGCGGCTTCACGCGCCCGGCGCCGACGCTGTCGATGAATTGAATGACCGGTGGCCGACTGCCGGCCGCCGGTTCTGAAACCCTGAAGGAGGAATCATCCATGAACGCTGTTGACGTCAATCTCGATGCGGACCTGCAGGCCATGGGCAAACGCCACCTGCTGATGCATTTCACGCACGCCGATGCGTATCGCGACCACGCGCTGACCGTGTTCGACCGCGGCGAAGGCTGCTGGCTCGTCGACCGCAACGGCAAGCGCTACTTCGACGGGCTGGCCGGGCTGTACTGCGTGCAGGTCGGCTACAGCCACGGCGCGGAAATCGGCGACGCGATCCGCGAGCAGATGGTGCGGCTGCCGTTCGCGACCAACTGGGGCTATGGCCACGAACCGGCGATCCGGCTCGCGCACAAGCTCGCGGCGCTCGCGCCGGAAGGGCTGAATCGCGTGTTCTTCACGTCGAGCGGCTCGGAGTCGAACGAGTCGGCGATCAAGCTGGTGCGCCAGTATCACCAGTCGCGCGGCGAGCCGCAGCGGCGCAAGTTCATCGCGCGGCGCGTCGCGTATCACGGCACGTCGTTCGGCGCGCTCGCGCTGAACGGGATGACCAACTTCCGCAAGCATTTCGAGCCGCTGATGTCGGGCGTGCGGCACGTGGGCAACACGAAGCGCTACGGCCGCCCGGTGGGCGAGACGGAAGCACAGTTCACGCGCCATCTGCTCGACGAGATCGAATCGCTGATCGTGCAGGAAGGGCCGGATACCGTCGCCGCGATCGTCGTCGAGCCGCTGCAGAACGCGGGCGGCAGCCTGACGCCGCCGGCCGGCTACGCGGCCGGGCTGCGCGACATCTGCGACCGGCACGGCGTGCTGCTCGTCGCGGACGAGGTGATCTGCGGATTCGGCCGGCTCGGCGAATATTTCGGCTCCGCGCGCTACGGGCTGAAGCCGGACATCATCACGTTCGCGAAAGGCATCGCGTCGGGCTACGTGCCGCTCGGCGGCGTGATCGCGAGCGACACGGTCGTCGACACGGTGCTCGACGGGCCGCAGCAGATGTTCCTGCACGGCGCGACCTACGGCGGCCATCCGGTCGCATGCACGGCCGCGCTCGCGAACCTCGCGATCATGGAGCGCGAAGGCGTGCTCGAGAACGTCCGCAGCAACGAAGCGGTGTTCCGCGAGACGCTCGATGGGCTGCTCGAACTGCCGTGCGTCGGCGACGTGCGCGGCGACGGCTACCACTACTCGCTCGAACTCGTGACCGACAAGGCCGCGCGCCGCTGGGCGGCCGGCATCAGCGCGCAGGCGTTCGTGTCGACGCTGCTCGCGCCCGCGATCTTCGACGCGGGGCTGCTGTGCCGCGCGGGCGTCGATCACGAAGGCACGCCGATCGTGCAGTTCTCGCCGCCGCTCGTGATGTCGCGCGACGAGATCGTGTGGTTCGTCGCGCAGATCCGCGACATCCTCGTCGACACCTATGCGCGGGCGACGCGCTGAACGCGGCGTCCTTCATTTCAGGAGCATTCGATGCGAACGTCACAACAGTCCTATATCGACGGCCAGTGGCTCGATCCGGCCGATGCGAAGCCGATCGACGTGATCGACCCGAGCACGGCGCGGCCGTATGCGCAGCTCAGGATCGGTGGTGCGGCCGACGTCGACCGCGCGGTCGGCGCGGCGAAGCGGGCCTTCGACACGTACTCGCGCTGGCCGGTGGACGAGCGCGTCGCGCTGCTGCGGCGCGTGCTCGAGATCTACCAGCGGCGCTACGAGGAGGTCGCGCAGACGATCAGCCAGGAGATGGGCGCGCCGATCGCCTTTGCGCGTGCGGCGCAGGCCGCGGTCGGCACCGCGCATCTCGAACAGACGATCCGCGCGCTGCAGTCGTTCCGCTTCAGCACGCAGACCGATTCGCTGCTGGTGTCGCACGAGCCGATCGGCGTGTGCGCGCTGATCACGCCGTGGAACTGGCCGATCAACCAGATCGTGTGCAAGGTCGCGCCGGCGCTCGCGGCCGGCTGCACGATGGTGCTCAAGCCGAGCGAGATCGCGCCGTTCAGCGCGATCCTGTTCGCGGAGATCCTGCACGAAGTGGGCGTGCCGCCCGGCGTGTTCAACCTCGTGCACGGCTACGGGCATGAAGTGGGCGACGCGCTGTCGCGGCATCCGGAGGTCGACATGGTGTCGTTCACGGGGTCGACGCGCGCGGGCGTCGAGGTCGCGAAGGCGGCTGCCGATACCGTGAAGCGCGTGCACCAGGAGCTCGGCAGCAAGAGCCCGAACCTGATCCTGCCGGACGCCGATATCGAGGAGGCGGTCACGCGCGGCGTGCGCAGCTGTTTCAGCAACAGCGGCCAGTCGTGCAATGCGCCGACGCGCATGCTCGTGCATGCGGACCATCTGGCGCTGGCCGAGCAGGCCGCGCGGCGGGAGGCGGAGCGCACCGTTGTCGGCGATCCGCGTTCGACGGAAACCGGCATCGGGCCGGTGGTCAGCCGTACGCAGTTCGACCGCATCCAGCACTTCATCCGGCTCGGGATCGAAGAAGGCGCGACGCTCGTCGCCGGCGGCCCCGGGCGGCCGGACGGGCTCGGCGACGGCTTCTACGTGCGGCCGACGGTGTTCTCGAACGTCACGCCGGACATGACGATCGCGCGCGAGGAGATCTTCGGGCCGGTGCTCGCGATCATGACCTACCGCACCGAGGACGAGGCCGTCGCGCTTGCGAACGATTCGGTCTACGGGCTCGCGGCCTACGTGCAGTCGAAGGACCTCGAGCAGGCGCGCAGGGTGGCGGCGCGGTTGCGGGTCGGCAATGTCCACATCAACTATCCGCCGTGGAATCCGGCCGCGCCGTTCGGCGGCTACAAGCGCTCGGGCAATGGCCGCGAGTATGCGGAGTTCGGTCTCGTCGAGTACCTGGAGACGAAGGGCACGACGGGGTACGCGTGAGCGACACGCACTGACGGTTCTGGTCGCCCCGGGTGACGCGCGAGGCGCCTGTGCCGTTGCGGATGCCGCTCGCGGCGTTCGGCCTTGACGATCCGGGGCGTTAAGGCCGAACACCGCGCGGTTGAGGCATTCAGGCCGCCGCGCAGCCTGCAACGGCGAGCCGATGCCGCGCGGGCCGACCCTCAGTCCTCGTCGGATTCCGTTGCGGCCGTATTGGGTCCCGCAACGGAAACGGCGGGCCGCCTGCGGATCTCGGAATCGAGGATCAACCGCCCGCGCAGCTTGCCTTTCATCCGCTTCACATGCTTGGGCGCCTCGGTCATGTGCTCGACCATCAGCGCCCGGACGCGCTCGGCATCGCGCTCGCGTGCGGCCTGCAGGATCGCCTTGTGGATCGCGACGTTCGCTTCGCCGAAGCGCTTGTGCTCGGCGAGCGGCGTGTCGTTCCGGAACTCGATCAGCTGGCGGATCATCTCGTTGATCAGCTCGCAGTTGTATCGCAGGAACGGGTTCGGGTTCGCGGCCGCGAGGATGTCGTGGAACGTCGTGTCCTCCTGCCGCTGGCGCAGCATGTGGCCGCGGTCGTGCACGCCCGACGCGCCGTCGCAGCACGCGATGTTCGCCTCCAGCGCCGCGAAGTCGCGCTCGGTCAGGTGCGGCACGGCACCGGCCGCCAGCTCGGGTTCGAGCAGCTTGCGCACGGTGTAGATGTCGTCGATCGTCACGTCCTTGAAAAACAGGTAGTTCTGCAGGAGCTGCAGCGTGCGGTCGAGCGGCACCTCGACGACCATCCCGCCGCCCGACGGCCCCGTCGTGACCTTGATGAGCCCCTGCACCTCGAGCGACTTCAGCGCCTCGCGGATCGTGCTCTTGCTCACCGCATAGAGCTGCTGCAGCTCGGCTTCGCGCGGCAGGCGGTCGCCCGGCTTCAGGTCCTTCTCGGTGATCAGCCGCTTGATCTCCTCGGCGACGAGGTCGGCCCGCTTCGGCTGCTTGATTTCGACCGCGAGGCCCGCCCTGGCTCGGTCCATGACCATCTTCACGACTCCTTTGTCTGACTGCGCGCCGCGTCATCGTCGACGATCCGTTCCGGCGCGAGTACGGAATTTTGCCTGATTGACACCAATTTTGATCAACTCTAGCATCAGGTTCATTCTATTTATCATGATAAATAGGATCAACCGGCGGCGCGCATCCTGCAGGGCGTGGGCACGGTTTGGCAGTCGGTCGCATTGCGTGTGTCCCCCCTTTATGAGGAGCGTCAACTTGAATCGCCGAGAACTGTTGAAACTGGCCGCGCTGTCGGCCGTGCCGGGCGCGCTCGGCAGCTTGTCGTCCCGCGCCGCATTCGCGCAAGGTTCATCCATCCAGCTGGCGTGCCCGGTGCCGATGTCGGGGCCGTTCGCCGCCAACGGCAAGTACGCCGATCTCGGCATGCAGCTCGTCGTCCAGCAATACGGCAAGGTGCTCGGCGCGCCGCTCGCCTACACGGCGCTCGACACCGAGGGCAAGCCCGCGACCGCCGTGCGGCGCGTGCAGGAGATCGCCCAGCAGAAAGGCGTGCGCTTCTTCGCGGGCGGCATCCTGTCGTCCGAATCGCTTGCAATGGGCAAGGAAGTCCAGAAGGCGGGCGGCGTGTTCATCACGACGGCCGGTGCGGACGAGATCACCGGCAAGGATTGCAACGCCGCGACGTTCCGCTGGTCGGTGCCGACCTTCGGCGCGATCGAGCAGACGGTGCGCCCGTTGACGCAGATGCTGCCGAAGGCGAAGCGCTGGTACACGATCACGCCGCAATACGTGTTCGGCGACGGCCTGCTGTCGGCCGCGAAGGCGATCTTCAAGGAGAAGGGCATCGAGCATGTTGGCAATAGCTACCACTCGCTCGCCGAGAAGGAGTTCAGCGGCTACCTGACGAACGCGGCGGCCGCGCAGCCTGACGTGCTGCTGATCCTGAACTTCGGCTCGCAATCGTCGGACACGCTGCGCCAGGCCGTGAGCTTCGGGATGAAGCGCAACTGCACGATCCTGCTTGCGTGGGCCTCGGGCCTCGAGCAGTTCGAGGCGCTCGGGCCCGACATCTGCGACGGCGTGTATTTCGGTGCGCAGTACTGGCACGGCATCGATTCGCCGCTGAATCGCGATCTGGTGAAGCGCACGAACGCCGCGTTCAAGGCGAACCCGAACTACAGTCTCGCGGGTTCGTACATCTGCTCGAAGATCCTGGTCGACGCGATGGTGAAGGCCGGCAGCGCCGATCCGAAGAAGGTCGTCGCGGCGATGGAAGGCATGAAGTACGACGGCCTCACGGGCCCGGAGGAAATCCGCAAGGGCGACCACCAGGTGCTGAAGAACTACTACCTGCTGAAGGGCAAGCCGAAGAGCCGCATGAAACATGCGGACGACTACGCGGACATCGTCAGCTCGGGCCAGTCGTTCCTGCCGCTCGACAAGACGAGCTGCAAGCTCGCGTGACGCAAAGCGTGCGTCCGCGGCCGTCGTGCGCCGCGGACATCCGTTACCTTCCTTTCTGACACGGAAGCCATGAACGTCTATCTGCTGCAGATCGTCAATGGCATCGGCGTGGGCATGCTGTATTTCCTGCTCGCCGTCGGCCTTTCGATCGTGTTCGGCCTGCTGCGCTTCGTGAACTTCGCTCACGGCGCGTTCTACCTGCTCGGTGCGTATCTCTGCTACCAGGCGCTGCAATGGTCGGCGAATTTCTGGGTTGCGCTCGCGGTCGTGCCGCTCGTCGTCGGCGCGTTCGCGTGGGGCGTCGAAAAGCTCGTGCTGCGTCACGTCTACGCGCAGCAGCACGAATTCCACATCCTCGCGACCGTCGGGCTTGCGCTCGTGCTGCAGGAGTGCGCGATCCTCGCATGGGGCCCGCTCGGCGACAACGTGCCGCCGCCCGACGCGCTGAACGGCGTCGTGATCTGGGGCGGCTTCGTCTACCCGAAATACCGGTTGTTCGTGATCGGCTTCACGGCCGTGCTCGCGGCGCTGCTGTGGTGGGTGCTCGAAGGCACACGGCTCGGCAGCACGGTGCGCGCGGGCAGCGAATCGTCGGAAATGGTGTCGCTGCTGGGCATCAACGTGACGCGCGTCTTCAGCCTCGTGTTCGCGCTCGGCGCGGCGACGGCCGCGCTCGCCGGCGTGCTCGCCGCCCCGATCCGGGGTGTCGATCCGTTCATGGGCATCGAGGCGCTCGGCGTGGCGTTCGTCGTGGTCGTCGTTGGCGGGATGGGGAATTTTCTCGGGGCGCTCGTCGGCGGGCTGCTGGTCGGCATCGTGCAGAGCCTGATGAGCACGCTGTGGCCGGAAGGGGCACGGCTGATGATCTATGTCGCGATGGCGGCCGTGCTGCTGCTGCGTCCGAACGGTTTGCTGGGGAGGGCAGCATGATCCAATCGTCCAAATCGCTGCCGCCCGGCGCGGCGGCCTCGCGGCGGGCGCAGTCCTGGCGCGCCGTACTGCAACGGCCGGAAGCCTGGCTGGCCGTGGCCGTCGCATGCCTCTTGCCGATCGTGCTGAGCTCGGGTTCGCTCGCCACCGAAGTGCTCGTGTTCGCGCTCGCCGCGCTCGGCTGCAATCTGCTCCTCGGCTATACGGGGCTCCTGTCGTTCGGGCAGGGGATCTTCTTCGGGCTCGGGAGCTATGCGGCGGGCCTCGTGCTCACGCATGGCGGCGCGTCGGTGAGCGTCGCGCTGCTCGCGGCCACCGGGCTCGGCGCGGTGGCGGCCGCGCTCGTCGGCTGGTTCTCGATCCGGCAGCGCGGCACCTATTTCGTGATGCTGACGCTTGCGTTCGGGCAACTGTTCTATTTCCTCGCTTATACGACGCCGGATGTCACGGGCGGCGACAACGGGCTGCTCGATATCCCGCGCCCCGCGTTGTCCGCTTTCGGGCATCCGCTCATCGTGCTCGATTCGCCGTGGCGCTATTACGGCTTCGTCGCGGTGCTGTTCGTCGCGGTGTTCTGGCTGCTGCTGCGCGTGTCGCGTTCGGTGTTCGGCCGCACGCTGCTCGCGATCCGTGACAACGAGGCGCGCGCGGCGGCGGCGGGCTACGACGTGAAACGCTTCAAGCTCGCGGCGTTCGTGATCTCGGGGGCGGTGACCGGGCTCGCGGGCGCGCTGCATGCACTGATGACCGGCATCGCGCCGCTGTCGAACATCGACTATCACACGAGCGAGATGATCCTCGTGATGACGGTGATCGGCGGCACGGGCAACCTGTTCGCGTCGGTGCTCGGCGCCGCGTTCTACGTGCTGTTCGCGGACTGGCTGTCGACGCTCTGGCCGCGCTGGCTGCTGCTGCTCGGCCTCGTGCTGATCGCGGTCAGCCTGTTCATGCAGCGCGGATTGTGGGGGCTCGGCGAACGCGTCATCGCATCGCTGCGGCGCACCGAAAGCACGGCGGCTACGACCAGGGAGCAGGCATGAGCGAAGCGATTCTCGAGGCGCGCGGCGTCGTCAAGCGCTATGGCAAATTCACGGCGCTCGGCGGCGTCGACCTGCGGATCATGCCGCGCACCGTGCATTCGGTGATCGGCCCGAACGGCGCGGGCAAGACGACGCTGTTCCATACGCTGACGGGCACGCTGCCGATCACCTCCGGCTCGATCGTGTTCGATGGCCACGACGTCACGCGCGAACCCGATTTCCGGCGCGTACGGCGCGGCATCGCGCGCTCGTTCCAGGTGACGAGCCTGTTCCCGAACCTGAGCGTGCGCGAGAACCTGCGCGTTGCCGCCCAGGGCGTCGACGCGCGCCGCGCGCTGAACCCGTGGACGCCGCCGCGCGGTGCGCTTGCGCACGACGGCATCGTCGACGACGTGCTCGAGCGGCTCGGCCTGCAGCGCTTTGCGGACACGGTGACCGCCGCGCTGTCGCACGGCCAGCAGCGCCGGCTCGAGGTCGGGATGGCGTTGGCGGCGCGGCCGCGCGCGATCTTTCTCGACGAACCGACCTCCGGCATGGGGATCGACGATCTCGACGACATGAAGGAGCTGATCCGCGGATTGCGCAGCGACTACACGGTCGTGCTGATCGAGCACAACATGGGGATCGTGATGGACATCTCCGACACGATCACGGTAATGCAGCAGGGCCGCGTGCTGGTCGAAGGCAAGCCCGACGCGATTCGCGGCGACGAGCGTGTCCGTACCGCCTATCTCGGCAACATGATCACGGGAGGCCGCGCATGATGCTCGACATCACGGAAGTCCATGCCCATTACGGCAAGAGCCATGTGCTGCAGGGCGTCTCCCTGAACGTGAATGAAGGGGAGACGGTGACGCTGCTCGGCCGCAACGGCGCGGGCAAGTCGACGACGCTGAAGACGATCGCGGGCGCGGTCGCGCCGACCAGCGGCTCGGTGAAGTTCCTGGGCCGCGAGGTCGCCGGGCAGCCCGTGCACCGGATCGCCGCGCGCGGCCTGTGCTTCGTGCCCGAGCATCGCGGGATTTTCCGGCTGCTGTCGGTCGAGGAGAACCTGCGGCTCGGCGCACGCCGCGATTCGCCGTGGCAGCTCGACGACATCTACCGGATCTTTCCGCGCCTGAAGGAACGCCGCCGCAATGGCGGCGCGCAGTTGTCGGGCGGCGAGCAGCAGATGCTCGCGATCGGCCGCGCGCTGATGAACCACCCTCGGCTGCTGATGCTCGACGAGCCGGTAGAAGGGCTGGCGCCGGTGATCGTCGAGGAGATCGTCGAGCAGCTGAAGCGGATCAAGGCGGCTGGCGTCGCGATCCTGCTCGTCGAACAGAACCTCGAGGTGTGCACGCAGCTCGCGGATCGCCACTTCGTGATCGAGCAGGGCGTGATCGTCTACGAAGGCAGCAACGCGGCGTTCATGGCCGATCACGAGGTCAAGGACCGTTATCTGGGCGTCGGCGTCGCGTAAGCGCCGCACCCTTTCATTGCGAGGAATTCCATCGATGCAAGTTCTGGATTCGACATCGGGCGTCGCGGCGTCCGGCTTGCGCGTCGACGGCGCACGGCTGTGGGACAGCCTGATGCGTCTCGCGCGGATCGGCGCGACCGACAAAGGGGGCGTGTGCCGCCTCGCGCTTACCGAACTCGATCGCGAGGCGCGCGACCTGTTCACCGCGTGGGCGAAGGAAATCGGCTGCACGGTGCGGGTCGACGCGATCGGCAACATCTTCGCGCGGCGGGCGGGCGAACGCGACGACCTGCCGCCCGTGACGACGGGCAGCCATATCGACACGCAGCCGACCGGCGGCAAGTTCGACGGCAACTACGGCGTGCTCGCGGGCCTCGAAGTGCTGCGTACGCTCGACGACGCGGGCGTGCGCACGCGGGCGCCGCTGGAGGTCGCGGTCTGGACCAACGAGGAAGGCTCGCGTTTCGTGCCCGTGATGATGGGCTCCGGCGTGTTCGCGGGCGCGTTCACGCTCGATCATGCGCTCGCGCAGCGTGACCGCGACGGCATATCGGTACGCGATGCGCTGGCCGCGATCGGCTATGCGGGCGACGCATGCGATGCGCATCCGGTCGGCGCGTATTTCGAAGCGCATATCGAGCAGGGGCCGGTGCTGGAGGCCCATGACACGACGATCGGTGTGGTCGAGGGGGCGCTCGGCCAACGCTGGTATGACGTGACCGTACACGGGATGGAGGCGCATGCGGGCCCGACGCCGATGGCGCTGCGGCGCGACGCGCTGCTGGTCGCGGCCGATCTGGTGCGCGCGGTCAATGGCATCGCTTGCGCGCATCCGCCACACGGACGCGGGACGGTGGGCTGGGTCGACGTCCACCCGAATTCGCGCAACGTGATTCCGGGACGCGTGACGCTGACCGTCGACCTGCGCGCGGCGGACGATGTGACGCTCTCTGCGATGGATGCGGCACTCCGCGCGGCGTGTACCGACCTGGGTACATCGGCCGGCATGCGAATCGATGTCGAGCAGGTCGTGTATTTTCCGCCGCAGCCCTTCGACGCGACGCTGGTCGAGCAGGTTCGCGCGGGCGCGGGTGCGCTGGGGTTGTCGTCGATGAACGTGATCAGCGGTGCGGGCCACGACGCCGTGTATCTTGCGCGCGTGGCGCCGACCGCGATGATCTTCGTGCCGTGCAAGGACGGGATCAGCCACAACGAGATCGAGGATGCCGATCCTGCGCATCTGGAAGCCGGCTGCAATGTGCTGCTGCAGGCGATGCTGGGCGCGGCCGGGATCGCGGAGGGGCGTGCGCGATGAAGATCCTGATCGCCCGGATGAATCACGAGACCAACACGTTCTCGCCGGTGCCGACGCCGCTCGCCGCGTTCGGCCGCAACGGCCCCGACTGGGGCGACGACGCGTATCGCGCGAATCGCGGGATGCGCACCGCGATGGCCGCGTTTCTCGACGCGGCCGAGCGTGAGGGCGCCGAGATCGTGACGCCCGTGTCGGCGGCCGCGAACCCGAGCGGGCCGGTCGCGGCCGACGCGTACGCGGCGATCTGCGACGCGATCGTTGCGGCCGCACCGGGTTGCGACGCGGTGATGCTCGACCTGCATGGCGCGATGGTCGCCGAGCAGAGCGCGGACGGCGAGGGCGACCTGCTCGCGCGCGTGCGCGCAGCGCTGCCCGACGCGCCGATCGCGGTCGCGCTCGACCTGCACGCGAACGTCACGCAGAAGATGATCGATCATGCAGACGTGATCGTCAGCTTCAAGACCTACCCGCACGTCGACATGGTCGAGACCGGCGAGCATGCGGCGCGCGTGCTGCTCGACCGGCTCCACGGCCGTGCGCGGCCGGTGCTCGCGTGGCGGCAGCCGCCGCTGATGACGTCGACGTTGCTCAGCGCGAGCGCGGAAGGCGCGATGCGGCGCGCGGTGGAGGCCGCGCGCGCGGCCGAGGCCGACGGGATGCTCGCGGTATCGGTGCTGCCCGGCTTCTCGCTCGCGGACATTCCCGCGCCGTGCATCAGCGTCGTGGTGGTGGCCGATGGCGACCGGGCCGCGGCCGATGCCGTGGCCGAGCGCATCGCGCGGCAGATCTGGGATGCGCGCGACGACTTCGTGTATCGGAGTGCGCCGCTCGCCGAATCGGTTGCGCAGGCCGCGGCGCTCGCGCGTGGTGCGGATCGCCCGGTGCTGATGCTCGATCACGGGGACAACTGCATGTCCGGCGGCCCGTGCGACACGATGGACCTGCTCGAGGCCGCGCTCGCGCACGGGCTCGACGGCATCGTCAGCGGGCCGCTGTGCGACCCGCAAGCCGTCGCGGCGTTGATCGACGCGGGTGTTGGCGCGACCGTCACGGTGCCGGTCGGCAACCGCCTGCCGTCGCACGGTGGCCTGCGGCGCGAGCCGTTTCGCGCGACGGGTGTCGTGCGCGCGCTCACCGACGGCGAATACGTGATCACGGGGCCGACCTACACGGGCCAGCGCGCGTACATGGGCCGCACGGCCGTGCTCGATATCGGCGCGGCCACGCTGGTCATCACCGAGCGCACGCAGGAGCCGTGGGATCTCGGCGTGTTCGAGAGCGTCGGCGTCGATCCGCGCCGCGCGCGCTTCCTGCTGCTGAAATCGCGGATGTATTGCCGGCCGGTGTTCGTGCCGATCGCGGCTGCACTGGTCGAGTGCGACAGCCGTGGCGTGACGGGCTCGGACTACGGGCTGTTCCGCTACGAGCGGCTGGCGCGGCCGGTGTATCCGCTCGACGACGTCGGCGAGTGGCCGGCTGGCGCGCGCCGGACGGATTGACGGAAACAAACCGGGCGCGAGACGCCGGATTGGCCGGCTTTCGGGCATCATGCGGTGGCATCGACCCGTCGAGCAGCAGGGTCGAGCCATCTATTGCGTCCGCAACCGACCCGGAGAACCGACCGCCATGCCTTCGAATCCCTTTCGCCCCCGCAGCGCGCGCCTGCTCGCCGCGCTGACCCTCGCCACGACGGCCGTTGCCGCGCACGCCGCCGACTGGATCGTGTCCGGCAACGACGGCAAGTACCAGCGCGTCGAGGGCCGCGACACCTATCTGGCCTCGCCGCCCGCCGACACGCTGACGCTGCTCGACGCCAGCACGTTCCCGCCGAAGGTCGCGCTGCAGGTCGACGTCGAGAATGGCATCCAGGGGCCGCCGCAGGCCGTCGCGATCACGCCCGACGCGAAGCTCGCGCTCGTCGGCGCGCCGACGCGCTACGACACGGCCGCGAAGCAGCTCATGTACGACACGTTCCTGCAGGTCGTGAATCTCGACACCGCGCCGCCCGCGGTCACGCGCATCGAGCTGGGCGCGCATCCGCAAGGCATTGCGATCGACCGCTCGGGCAAGCTTGCGCTCGTCGCGAACGTCGACGGCAGCGTGTCGATCCTGCGCATCGACGGCACGCACGTGACGCTCGACGGCAGCTTGAAGATCGGCAAGAAGCGGCTGGCCGGGATCAGCTTCACCCACGACGGCAAGCATGCGCTCGTGTCGCTGCGCGACGAGCAGGGCGTCGCCGTGCTGAACATCGACGACGGCAAGGTGACCGACAGCGGGTCGCGCCTGAGCGCCGGCGTCGCGCCTTATACGATCGACGTGTCGAGCGACAACCGCTGGGCCGTCGTCAGCAACGTCGGGCTCGCGGGGCTGCCGGGGTATACGGGCACCCTGGCGGGCGACGCCGATTCGATCGCGCTGATCGACGTGTCGCGCGAGCCGTTCCGCACCGTCCAGTACCTGACGGTGCCGTCGCTGCCGGAAGGCGTTGCGATCTCGCCGAACGGCAAGTGGATCGCGGTGCAGGCGATGGACGGCTCGAACCTGACGCCCGACAATCCGGGCCGCCACAAGATCGGCAAGGTGCTGCTGTTCGAGATCCGCAACGGGCAGGCCGTGAAGGTGAGCGAGTTGCCGGGCGGCGAAGCCGCGCAGGGCATCGTGTTCACCGCCGACAGCCGGCACGTGATCGTGCAGTTCAACGTCGAACGGCAACTGGCGCTCTATGCGGTGGAAGGCGGCAAGCTGCGCGATACGGGCAAGCGGATCGCGCTGACGGGCGGCCCGTCTTCATTGCGGACGCTGCCGCGCTGACGCGCACGGCCTGCGTTCGTTCGGTTCATGCAGATGACGGCCGGCGGTTTAGTCACCGCGCTGCGCATGGGCCAGGTCGGCGCGCGATGAATGCAACCGGGCACGCGCAGGGTTTCGCCCTGCGCGTCGCGTTCGTCGCATGCAGGATGACCGGGGCAGCCGTTACGGATTGAGAAATCTGCCGAGCCAGCGCGGTGTCGCCGTGCGATCGAAGACGACGTGCAGCGACGGACTGAACGCGCCATATTCGAGCCCGTGGCGTTGGGCAAGCAGCGTCAGGGACTGGGGCGTGTAAAACGAGATGTGCCCGTTGCGCGGGATGCAATAACACCACTGATCGAGGCCGCGATCGATGATGTCCTGGGTGATCAGCGATGTCTGGAACAGCAGCGCGCCATCGGGCTTCCGATAACGCATGATCTGGTCGAAGAGGTCGAACGGCGCCGGATGATGCTCGAACACTTCGAACGACAGGATCGTATCGAACGTGCCTTCAGGGGGAGCCGGATGCGAGAACGGATCGTACGACGTCACGTCCGTGAAGCCGCGCGACGACAGTTTTCGTTCCAGCAAGCCCAGCCCCGAGCCGAAATCGAGAATCCGGCCTTCCCGCATTTCCGGAAAACTGCTGCAGATCAGCTCGGCCTGCTGTTGCGGACGGATCTCGAGATACTCGGGGTCGTGGCGCGCATAGTCGGCGTTGTACACATGCTCCGAGAAATCGTCGTGCGTCCAGCTGTCGAACGCGGGCGCCCACGTGAAGCCGCATTGCTCGCACGCGTGGTAGTAGATCGGGATTCCCGCATACGGGTCGACTTTTTTCCCGGTCATGAAGTCGGCGCCGCTGCGCGAGAAATCGACCAGGCCGCAGATGGGCGCGCGGGCCGAACACACCTTGCAGGCCATGGCCGACGGGTGGCGATTCAGGTGCTGATTCAACTCCCCTTCTCCTGTTCGCCGGCGAGGCGTGCGCGTGACGGATGGTGCGGGAGAGGCTATCACAGTCGCGTCAGCCGTCGCGACCGTGCGCGCCTACGGGCGCAGCAGGTCGAACCCGCCAAATACGACAACCCCGCTCAACGCGATCATCGCGACGGAGTGCTGGCCGAAGTAGAGAATCGCGGCGGCAAGCCACGTCGTGATGCAGAAGGCGCCGATGCGGGCCATCGTGTGTTCCTCGAATGCGTGATGAAGTGAGCGCGCGCCGCACGGCGTTCGCCGCTCGAATCGGCGAACGGGGCACGCAGGCGGACGGAAAAGGCGACTCGCGCTGCCGCAGCCGCGGCGTCGACACGCGTGGCGTGCCGCGCCCGGCAGGGCGGGAGTCGAGGCCGGCGGCGTTGCGCGCTCGCGCCCGGAGGCGGCTCGCGCACGGATTCCGCCGGCGAAGCCGCAATTTTACCAGCGCCGCGATGTCGCCAATCTGGCCCTTTCGGCGCTAAAACACGGCGATCTTCCGCCAAATCAGTTCGCCCCCAATACTCAAGTTTCGTGTGACGAATGCCGTAAACGAGTTGGAAGGCAATTCCACCCCAGTCACGACTCGCTTACCGACACACGGACCGACACCATGCAGATCGATTTCTCCACGACCACGCGCGTCCCGCTGGCGGACGGCAGCACGAGCGCGAACGCTTCGTCGGGCGCCGCAGCGACGACGTCGGCCGCGCCCGCCGCGGCGTCCTCCACCGATGGCGCGACGAGTACGACGGGCACCACCGGCGCACCGGGTTCGACCGGCGCCACCGGCGAAAAACTCGGCGCTTCGGGCGCGTCGTCGGAAGACCCGGCGGTTGCCCAACTGAAAGCGTTGATCGAGCGGCTGCAGAAGCAGTTGGCCACGATCGAGCGCCAGATGGCGAGCGCGGCGCAGCGCGCGAAGGACGATCCGGCCGCGGCGATCGAACAGCAGTCGCTGAGCGCGGAAGCCGGCGCGATCTCGGGGGCGCTTTCGACCGCGATTTCGCAGCTCGCGCAGGTGATCGAGAAATCGGGCGCCTCGTCGGCGGGCGGGCTGGTGTCGACGCACGCCTGACCGGTTGCGGCCGCGTCGGCCGCACGCATTACAATCGCAAGCGCGTCTCCCTCGACAGGACGGCAGAACGATGAATGCGGAATTCGACGACGACCTCGTCCGCTTCGACGCGCACGGCGGCACGCCGCTGCCGGCGGCCGACGAGCACGGATGGCTGGAACACGACGGCGCGCGCATCTGGCACGCGTCGTTCGGCCACGGCCCGCCGGTCGTGCTGCTGCACGGCGGCCTCGGTCACAGCGGCAACTGGGGCAACCAGGTGCCGGCGCTGCTCGCGGCCGGCTACCGCGCGATCGTGATCGACAGCCGCGGCCACGGCCGCAGCACGCGCGACGACCAACCCTATTCCTACGAACGCATGGCGTCGGACGTGCTCGCGGTCCTCGACGCGCTGCACGTCGACCGTGCGCGCTTCGTCGGCTGGAGCGACGGCGCATGCATCGCGCTCGTGCTGGCCGATCGCGCGCCGGAACGTGCGGCCGGCG
Organism: Burkholderia aenigmatica; assembly: GCF_048627025.1. Lineage (NCBI taxonomy): Bacteria > Pseudomonadati > Pseudomonadota > Betaproteobacteria > Burkholderiales > Burkholderiaceae > Burkholderia > Burkholderia aenigmatica. Next base: position 86,805 of record NZ_CP184470.1, read on the forward strand.
TATTCTTTTTCGCGTGCAACATGGATCCGGGCGGTACGAAGGAGATGGTGCCGAGCCCGCTGCTCGACCGCTGCTTCGCGCGGCATCGCAAGGACTACGCAGCACTGTCCGCGACGCCGGACCAGTTCGATGCCTTCGTCGCGGCGGTCAGTGAAATGATGCGCACGCAACCGGATTACAGCGCGCAGGATCTCGCGGCGATCGCCGTGCCGGTCACGATCGTGCTGGGCGAGCACGACGAATTCATCCGGCCCGAGCATGCGGCGTACCTGGCGCGCACGATTCCGGGCGCGACGCTGACGATGCTGCCCGGTGTGAGCCATTTCGCGCCGCTGCAACGACCCGAGCGGTTCAACGCGGCGCTGTTGGCGTTCCTCGACCGGCTGCCGGACTGACGCGCTCAAGTCGCCGTGTTGCCGGCGCCGGGAATCCCGTGCGCCGTGACCGGGTTCTACCGTACCGCTCGTAGCGCAACGTCCCGCGCGTGTCGCTCCCGTGGCAGCGCGTGTATCGACGTTCCGGTGTTCGCGGCAAGCCGTCGAGCGCGCCGCGTTCGCGGTAGCGTCTTCCGGCGCTTCGCCTGTCGCATAAGTTTTTCTTTCGGCTCGCGCAACATATCGTCGATTGTTGGCGGCGGGCCGGCAGTGGATAGTCCTGTTTCGACAGGCCGGCCGCTGCGACTTCCGCATGGCGCGGCCGGATCCGTTGTCCACGCAACCATCAGAAATCAAAGGAACCGCAACCATGCGATTCAACGCGACACGCTTCGCCGCGACCCTGCTCGTCGCCGCGTGCGCCACCGCCACGGCCGGCCGCGCGGCCGCCACCACCCTGGAGGATCTCCACGACACCGTGACCCGCCACATCGCGCCGCTGATGAAGCAGTACGCGATTCCGGGCATGGCGATCGGCATCGTCGCCGACGGCAAGCCCTACGTGTTCGACTACGGCGTGATGTCGACGCAAACCGGCAAGCCCGTCACCGGCGACACGCTGTTCGAGGTCGGCTCCGTCAGCAAGACGCTGACCGCGACACTCGCGGCCGACGCGCAGGAGGGCGGCGAACTGTCGCTCGCCGACCCGGCGGGCAAGTACCTGCCCGCGCTGCAGGGCAAGCCGTTCGGTGTCGTGACGCTGCGCGATCTCGGCACGCACACATCCGGCGGCATGCCGGTGCAGGTGCCGGACAGCATCCGCGACGACGCGGGCCTGATCCGCTATCTCGACGCGTGGCGGCCCGCGCACGCGCCGGGCACGTACCGCACGTATTCGAACGTGTCGGTCGGCATGCTCGGGTGGCTCACCGCGAAGGCGATGCACAAGGATTTCGCGGTGCTGATGGAGCAGCGGCTCTTTCCCGCGCTCGGAATGACGCACACGTACATCAACGTGCCCGACGCGCGCCAGGACGACTATGCACAGGGCTATACGCAGGACGGCAAGCCGATCCGGATGACGGGCGGCATGCTGTGGCAGCCGGCCTACGGCGTGCGCACCACGGCGGCCGACCTGCTGCGCTTCGTGCAGGCGAACATGGGGCTGATCGAAACCGCGCCGCGCCTGCAGCGCGCGCTCGAACGCACGCACACCGGCTATTTCCGCGCGGGGCCGCTGACGCAGGACCTGATCTGGGAACAGTATCCGTATCCGGTCGCGCTGCCGACGCTGCTCGAAGGCAACTCGATGAAGATGCTGCGCGGCGGGTTACCGGCCACCGCGATCAAGCCGCCGCTCGCGCCGAGCGCGGATACGTGGATCAACAAGACGGGCTCGACCAACGGCTTCAGTACCTATGTCGCGTTCGTCCCGTCGAAGCGGATCGCGATCGTGATGCTCGCGAATCGCAGCTATCCGAACGAGGACCGCGTGAAGGCCGCATACGGGATTCTCGGGGCGCTCGACGGCCGGCGGTAACGTTTCCGCCGGAGAACCGGCCGTTTCACACGGCCGGCTCTCCCCAAAAAAACTGATACCTGTATCGGCACGCTTCTGCAAAACGAAATACGTGCATCGCATCCCCTGATCAGAATCCGGGTAGATCTCCGGGCGTGTCCGGATAGTCCAGTCAGGGGGAAACATGCGGAAGACCACTCTCGCGCGGCTGCTGTGCGGGCTGACCTTGGTCGGCGCGCTCGGCGCGTGCGGCGGCAACATGGATGGCACGGGCGGTGCAGCCGGTGCGTCGGCGAACGCGGCCGGCGGGTCCGGCGGCACCGATAACGGCAAGGGCAACGGCGGCAACCCGCCGGGCCAGCAGGTCGCGAACCGCGCGCTCGTGATCGAGCTCGACGGCGTTACCTATGCGGCACTGCAGGCCGGCATCGCGGGCGGCACGCTGCCGAACCTCGCGAAGCTGCACATCGCGCCCGCCTACAGCGGCGGCGTCAACGGCCTGCTGTCGCAGCAGCCGAACCTCGACACGCCGAGCTGGGCCACGCTGCTCACCGGCGCGTGGGGCAACCGCCACCAGGTGCTGTCCGACGCACCGAACCAGGCGCTGCAGGCGCCTACCACCTTCGATACGCTGAAGACCGCGAACGCGGGCCTGCTCGGCGCGGCCGTCGGGTCGCCGGCGCTCGCGTCGCTGCTGACCGCCGGGCGCAACGCGGGCAGTCTCGACACGCTCGCGAACTGCGCGGCGGTCGACAACTGCGTCACGCAGCAAGGCGCCACGATGATCCAGCAGGGCTACTCGCTCGTCGTCGCGCAGTACCACTCGGCGCAGGATGCGGCGCTGAACTACGGCCTCGGCGCGTCGGCGTACGCGAATACGCTGCAGCAGCTCGACGCGGCCGTCGGCGCGCTCGTCGCGGAAACCGCGAAGCGCAACAAGGAGAACTGGCTGGTCGTCGTCACCGGCGGCCACGGCCTGAACGCGGCCGGCGGCAGCGACGGCCTGCCGCTGCTGTCCGAATCGACGACCTTCATCGCGATGAACCAGGCCGACAACGGGCGGCTGGGCAGCGCCGCGCAGCCGGCGTCGCTGGCCGACCTGCATACGCGCGCCAGCATCGCGGACATCGCGCCGACCGTGCTCGCACAGTTCGGCGCGCTGCCCGCGCCGTCCGCGTACGAAATGGACGGCGGCGAACTGATCGGCACGCAACCGGTGTCGCAGCTCGCCGGCGCGGCGAGCACCGACGGTCACAGCGTCGTGCTGACGTGGGCGGCGCCCGCGAGCGGCGCGATCGCGGTATACCGCGCGGGCCAGCAGATCGCGACGCTGCCGGCCGGCACGACGACCTATACCGACAGCAATCTCGGTCTGACCGCGGCCGGGACCTACAGCTTCGACTACGTGGTGACCGCGGGCGGTGCGCCGCTCGGCAGCATCGCGCGGATCGCGTACGTGCCGCCGCCGCCCCCGCCGCCGCCGCTGGCGACGACGTTGAAGAACGGCCTCGCGTCGTACTACCCGTTCGGCGCGCTGCCGGCCGTCGATGCGCTGAACGCGAGCACGATGGGTCCGTTCTCGGCCGCCGCGAACGGCGGCTCGCTGACCGCCGATCCGTTCGGCGGGCAGGCGCTGCAGGTGACGACGCAGACCGTCGACACGAATGGCTACGACGGCTACAAGCTCGTGCAGAACGCCGATATCGCGACGCAGGCGCAGTTCACGATCGGCATGTGGCTGAAGACGCCGTGTACCGACGTGGTCGGCTTCGGCACGCCGGTGTTCGCGAACAAGAACTGGCAGAGCGGCAAGAACGCGGGCATCGCGATCGGGCTGTTCCCGCAGGCATCGGGCGCGCCGTCGGGCACCTGCAACCTCCAGTACAACGCGGGCGACGGCACCACCCGCAACGACCTGAAGACGATGAGCGTGACCGCGAACCAGTGGGTGTATGCGGCGTTCGTGATCGACACGGTCGGCAAGACGATGACGGCCTACACGTTCGACCCGGTGCTCGGCGAGCAGAAGCAGAGCACGCCGCTCACGGTGTCGGTGGCTGCGCTGCCGGGCCTCGGCACGAAGACCTTCGGCGTCAACGAGGACGGCACGGGCCAGTACCACATGCTCGCGTGCGGGTATCCGGCGAGCCACTACAGCGGCGGCTACACGGTCAACGCGTGCACGACGGTCAAGCCGAACGTGGAGAGCTTCTCCGACGTCGCGATGTGGAACCGCGTCGTGACCGAAACCGAACTGCAATCGGTCGCGGGCTCGGGCAAGCCGCTGTCGACGATCCTTCACTGACGGAGTCCGACATGAACATGACGAACCTGCGCCGCGTGCGCGTCGCGCTCGCCGCCTGCGTGCTGAGCGCGCTGGTCGCCGGCTGCGGCGGTGACGATTCGGGCGGCACGGCCGCCAGTGCCGCGAAGGCGAACGCCGCGCCGGCCGGCGCGGGCGGCGCGAGCGCGCCCGTGCCGATCGTCGTGGCGCCGGGCGCCGGCCCGTGCCCCGCATCGGGCACGGCGGCGCTGCAATCGCCGTCGCTGAACTCGCAGCTGCGCTGCGCGCCGTGACGCGCGCGCCTTTCCGGGACGACCTTCCTTCTCGACCATGACTTCCATCGACCGCCGTTCGTTTCTCCGTGCCGCTGCCGCCGGCACGGCCTTCTCGATGTTCCCGCCGGCGATCCGGCGCGCGCTCGCGATTCCGGCCAACAACCAGACCGGCACGATCAACGACGTGCAGCACGTCGTGATCTTCATGCAGGAAAACCGCTCGTTCGATCATTACTTCGGCACGATGCCCGGCGTGCGCGGGTTCGGCGACCGCCTGACGATCCCGCAGCCGGGCGGCACACCCGTTTGGCAGCAGAGCGACGGCAAGCGCCCGGTGCTGCCGTTCTACCTCGACAGCACCAAGGGCAATGCGCTGCTCGTCGGCGGCGCGCACTCGTGGACCGATTCGCACTCGGCCTGGGACAACGGCCGGATGACCGCGTGGCCCGCGTCGAAGGGCGACGCGTCGATGGGCTACCTGCGACAGTCCGACCTGCCGTTCCACTTCGCGCTGGCGAACGCGTTCACGCTGTGCGATGCGTACCACTGCTCGCTGCACGGCGGCACCAACTCGAACCGGATCTTCCTGTGGACCGGCACGAACGGCCCGACGGGCTCGAACACGGCGGTGGTGAACAACGACGGCTGGGACGGCCTCGGTTCGTCGAAGACGGGCCTGACGTGGACCACCTACCCGGAGCGCCTGCAGGCGGCCGGCGTGAGCTGGAAGGTCTACCAGAACATGCCGGACAACTACACCGACAACCCGCTCGCGGGCTTCGCGGCGTTCCGCAAGGTCAACGAGACGGTGCCGGGCTCGCCGAACGCGCCCTATACGCCGGCGATGGAAGCGCTGTCGCCGCTGTACAAGGGGATCGGCAACACGATGCCCGATGGTGGCTTCCTGCAATCGCTCGCCGACGACATCGCGGCGAACCGGATGCCGCAGGTGAGCTGGATCGTGTCGCCGACCGCGTACTGCGAGCACCCGGGCGCGTCGACGCCGGGGCAGGGCGCGTACTACCTGCAGCGCCTGCTCGACACGCTGACCGCGAACCCGGACGTATGGAGCAAGACCGTGCTCATCGTGAACTACGACGAGAACGACTGCTTCTTCGATCACATGCCGCCGCCGAACGCGCCGTCGCGCAATGCGGACGGCACCTATGCGGGCAAGTCGACCGTCACGACGCAGTACGAATACTTCACGCTGCCGAACCCGCCTGGCGATTCGTCGCCGCTCGCGCCGGACGGCCGCCCGTACGGGCCCGGCCCGCGCGTGCCGATGTTCGTCGTGTCGCCGTGGAGTACGGGCGGCTGGGTCAACTCGGAGGTGTTCGACCATACGTCGGTGCTGCGCTTCATCGAGCAGCGCTTCGGCGTGCAGGAGCCGAACATCAGCCCGTGGCGTCGCGCGGTGTGCGGCGACCTGACGTCGGCCTTCAACTTCAAGAACCCGAACGGCAACCCGACGACGTCGTTCCCGGCGCCGACCAAGGCCGCGGCCGATGCGCAGCACGTGCAGCAGAGCCTGCAGGGCGCCGTGCCGGTGCCGTCGGTCAGCACGCAGCAGATGCCGACGCAGCCGGCCGGCACGCGCCCGTCGCGCGCGCTGCCGTACGAGCTGCACACGAGCGCGAGCGCCGACGTGTCGGGCGGGCTGGTGTGGCTCACGTTCAGCAATACCGGCACGGCCGGCGCGGTGTTCCATGTGTACGACAAGCTGCATCTCGATCGCGCGCCGCGCCGCTATACGGTCGAAGCCGGCAAGCAGCTGTCGGATTCGTGGCGCGCGGTGGCCGACGATGCGGGCAACTATGACCTGTGGGTGCTCGGGCCGAACGGCTTCCTGCGCGAATTCCAGGGCAACGTCGCGAAGGCGGCGAGCGGGCCGGTGCCGGAGATCCGCGTGTGCTACGACCCGGCGAACGACGCCGTGTACCTGACGATCATGAACGTCGGCAACGCGGCGAGCCAGGTCACGGTCACGTCGAACGCGTACCGCACCGACGGCCCGTGGAGCTATTCGGTGCCGGCCGGGATGCAGGTCGAGCCGTACTGGGTGCTCGCGGCGTCGAGCGGCTGGTACGACTTCACGCTGACGGCCGAGAACGGCCTCGTGCGCCGCTTCGCGGGCCGGGTCGAGACCGGCAAGGACAGCATCAGCGATCCGGCGATGGGCGTGTCCAGCTGACCGGCGCCGGCCGGGCGGCCGGCGTCGCATCACCGGTAGCCGCCGGCGCGTCGACCCGCGCCGGCGGCTTTTTGTGCGCGGCCTCGCGACCACGAGGCCGCGCGTTTTTCATTCTTTCCTGTTCACACGACGCCTCATTCGATGACGCAACTCGCGCTTTTCGATCTCGACTTCACTCTCATTCCGTTCGACAGCGACCAGGCCTGGGGCCATTTCATGGTCGAGCAGGGTCTCATCGACGCGGCCGAATTCGCGCGCATCGACGCGGCGTTTTCGGCCGGCTATGCGGCCGGCACGCTCGACATCCATGCGCACCTGTGCAACATGCTCGCGCCGCTCGCCCGCTATTCGCGGGAACGGCTCGCGCACTGGCACGCGTGCTTCATGGCCGACGTCGTGCGGCCCGCGATCTCGCCGGCCGCGCTCGATCTCGTGCGTCATCATCGCGCGCGCGGCGATCTGTGCTGCATCGTTACCGCGACGAATGCGTTCATCACGCGGCCGATCGCACACGCGTTCGGCATCGACGCGCTGATCGCTTGCGAGCTCGAAACCGTCGACGGGCGGCCGGATTCGCGCTATACGGGGCGGCCGGCGGGCGTGCCGAGCTATCGGGAAGGGAAGATCGTGCGTACCGATGCGTGGCTCGCGTCGCTCGGGCACGCGTGGTCCGACTTCGAACGCAGCTGGTTCTACAGCGATTCGCATAACGACATCCCGCTGCTCGAGCAAGTGACGGATGCGGTCGCAACCAATCCGGACGACCGGCTGCGCGCGCTGGCGACGGCGCGCGGCTGGCGGATCGTGGAGCTGTTCGAAACGGTGTGAGCGCGTGCGCCGTTACGCTCAGGTCGGCGTGCGCGCGTCGTGGCGGTCGACGTTGGCCATGAACGCGGTAATCAGCCGCGTGTCGGCGCGCGCGTCGAGGTAGTACAGGTATTCGTGCATCGGCGGCAGATCGTCGGCGAACGCGACCGCGCGCAGTTCCGGATGCGCGCCGACCTCGCCGCGCGGCATCAGCGTGCAGCCCATGTCGTGCCGCACGGCTTCGCGGATCGCTTCGCGACTGCCGAGCTCGATCGCGTTCGCGGGCAGCCCGATGCCGGCGTGCTTCAGCACGTGCTCCATCAGCGCGCGCGTGCGCGAGCCGGGCTCGCGCAGCAGCAGCGTCTCGCCGGCCAGCGCGGCGAGCGTGACCGACTCGCGCGCGGCGAGCCGATGCGAACGGTGCACGACCAGCACGAGCGGATCGTTGGCGATCGTATGCCGCACGAAGCGCGGATCGTCGTCGCGCTGCGACGACACGGCGACGTCGCAGCGAAAATCGACGAGCGCATCGAGCACCTGCTGCGAGTTGCCGATCTCGATGCTGATCTTTACGGCCGGATACTGGCGCCGGAACGCGGCGATCGCGGGCAGGATGTAGAACGGGCCGGTCGTGCCGACGCGCAGGTTGCCGGTATGCAGTTCGCGCTCGTTGCGCAGCGCGAAATCGATATCGTTCTCCATCTGCAGCATCTGGCCGATCATCGGCATCAGCGACGCGCCCGCGTCGCTGAGGTCGAGACGGTTGCCGCGGCGATGGAACAGCTCGACCCCGTAATGGCGTTCGAGCTGCTGGATGCGCGACGTGATCGTCGGCTGGCTCACGTCGAGGCGCTTCGCGGCGGCGGTCACGCTTCCCTGGCGGGCGGTTTCATAGAAGGCGGCGAGAAGCAGGGCAAGCATGGCGACACACGGGACGAGACGTGCGGAAATTACCGGCCGCGCGTGTCAATTCCGTGTCATCGGCGTGGATGTGCGTGGCAAATTGGGGCGCGATGTGGCGTGCATCGCGCATGGCCCACGCTCATTCAGGCGGCTGCTCTTCGTAGGCGACGAAGATCTTCCGTGTGCGCTCGACGACTTCCCACGTGCCGCGAAAGCCCGGCGGAATGACGAAGCGATGGCCGGCGCGAAGGGTTTTCGCGTTGCCTTCCTCATCGGTGATCACCGACGTGCCTGCCAGGATCTCGCAGTATTCCGCTTCGGTATACGCGACCCGCCAGCGGCCGGGCGTGCTTTCCCAGATGCCCGTCGAGAAGCGCCCGCACGGGCTCGTGAAGCCGGGGGTGAGCGTCTGCAGCGGGTCGCCGGCAATCAGCTTCTCGGGTGATACGCGATACTGCACGGGTTCGCCGCTCGGGGCGAGGGCATCGGTGATGGTGGAAATGTCGAGCACGGCTGGCATCCTTCGTCGAAGTGAAATGAACGCGCCGACGGCGCGTTCGCATGATTCCACACTTGCGGACAGGATTGGCGGTTGCCGGCGACGCTGCTCGCGTCGCGAGCGCATGGCCGTGACGAACGCTTATGATGAGCGGACGACGCGCCAGCCGCATGGGCGACAGACGGAAGGAGAAACGATTGAGCATCGCATGGGATGGCATCACGGGCGCCGACCTGCTCCACGACGCAGAGGTCGCGAGCCGGCACGCGTTGGCCGACGCGGCGCGCAACGGCGACTGGGCGACGATGCTGGATCTCGTCGCGACACGGTCCGCGCTCGTCAACGCGACGCGGCCGGGTGGCACGTCGCTCTATACGCCGCTGCACCAGGCTGCCTACGGCGGCGCGCCGCAAGAAGTCGTCGCCGAATTGCTTCGGCTCGGCGCGTGGCGCATGCTGCGCGATGTGCACGGCGCGCGCCCGGTCGATATTGCCGAGCAGCGCGGGCATCGGCACCTGATCGATCTGCTGACGCCGCAGCCGCGACGCTTCGTGCCCGACGATACGCTGCGCGACATCCAGCGCCACTTTCACGAGATGATTCTCGGCCGTATCGCGCACCTGCGCGTCGACGCGCTGCGCCTGCCCGAACTCGAACCGCTGCTGGAGCTCGACGCACAGGCCGAAAGCATGTGGTTCGGGGTGCCGGGCATGTATGGCGGGTTCGGCTATACGCTCCGTGCCGACGGCGCCGCGGCCGTGCTCGTGTCCAGGAGCTGGAGCCGCGTGGTCGGCGGCTCGGGCCAGCAGCACGAGATCACGGCGCACGGCTGCACGCTGGTCGAAGAGGGTTTCGTGTGACGGCCTTGCGCCGCCACGTCACCGCTCAGGCGACAACCGTGTCCGTTGCCTTGACTGCCGTCGCCCCGCGCGCGGCCGAAGCCCGCGCCGCTGCCGCGCCTGCCAGCCGCCGATAGCGCGCGAGCGCCCACAGCGGGAAGTAGGCGGTATAGCCGTGATACTTCAGGTAGAAGATGCGCGGAAAGCCCGGCGCATTGTGCGAGCGGTGCCACCAGAAGCCGTCTTCCTGCTGCACCGACTGCAGGTACGCGATGCCGCGCTTCACCGAATCGGATTCGCAGTCGCCGAACGCCATCTGCGCGAGCAGCGCCCACGCGGTGAAGTTCGATGTGCTCTCGCCGCCATTGGTGCCGCTCAGCTTCGGGTCGATATAGCTGTCGTTCGTCTCGCCCCAGCCGCCGTCCGCATGCTGTCGTGAGCGCAGCCACTCGATCGCGCGTGCGATATACGGCTGCGACTTGTCCTCGCCGGCGAGCGCGAGGCCGGCCAGCACGCTCCACGTGCCGTAGATGTAGTTCGTGCCCCAGCGCCCCCACCAGCTGCCGTCGGGCTGCTGCGTGCGCTTCACGTAGTCGATGCAGCGCGCGAGCGATGCGCGTTCGTCCGCGCGTTTCGTCACGCCGAAGCACAGCAGCACGCGGCCCGACACGTCCTCGGTCGGCGGATCGAGTAGTGCGCCGTGATCGGCGAACGGGATCGCGTTCAGGTACAGGCGGTCGCAGTCGGCGTCGAACGCCCCGAAGCCGCCGTTGCGCGATTGCAGCCCGCGCATCCAGTCGAGCGCGCGCGCGACGCGCGGCGCATACGGGTTCGTGCCGTCCGCGTGGGGATGCGTGCGGCCGCGGCGATCGAGCATCGCGGTGACGACTGCCGTGTCGTCGATGTCGGGGTAGTACGGGTTCTCGTACTGGAACGCCCATCCACCCGGCTGGACGTCGGCCGGTGCGTTTTCGATCCAGTCGCCGCGCAGGTCGTTCACCTGGCGTGCGGCCAGCCAGTCGTACGCGCGTGCGATGCGTTCGTCGAGTGCGCGCCGTGCTTCGCTCGGCTCGCCGTCTTCCGGCGCCGCCACGCCGCGCGCCTGCTCGAGCGCCATCGTGCTCCACGCGGTGTCCCACACCGGCGACAGGCACGGCTGGCAATACATGCTGCCGTCCGGCCGCGTGACCAGCAGTTTCTCCAGCGCGTTTTCGCAATCGCGCCGCAGCGGATGATCGTCCGGGTAGCCGAGCACTTCCATCATCTGGTAGCTGTACACGATCGGCGGGAAGATCCCGCCGAGCCCGTCCTCGCCGTTCATGCGCTCCGCGCACCACGCCTCGGCATGGCGGATCGCGCGCTGCCGCAGGCCCTTCGGCATCAGCGGCTCGACATGGCGCACCGTGCGGTCGAGCGCGAGGAACGCCTTGCGCATGCCGCGCGCGGGCGGGAAGTACTGGCGTTCCTCGTCCGGCGGCGTGACGAACAGCTCGCGGATCGAGATGTTGCGCGGATTGCGGGCGCGCGCCTTCAGCGAGCACAGCACGAGCAGCGGCACCATCGTCGTCCGCGCCCAGTACGCGACCTTGTACATCGAGATCGGCACCCACTTCGGGAACAGCACGAATTCGATCGGCATGAACGGCGCCGCGCGCCACGGTACCTGGCCGAACGTCGCGAGCAGGATGCGCGTGAACACGTTCGCGCGGGCCGCACCGCCCAGCTTCAGGATCGCGTCGCGCGCGCGGACCATGTGCGGCGCGTGTTCGCTGTCGCCGGCCGCCTTCAGCGCGAAGTACGCCTTCACGCTGCACGACACGTCCGGATCGCCGTCGACGTACAGCGCCCAGCCGCCATGCGTGTCCAACCGCTGGTTCGCGCGCAGGTAGCGTGCCATCTTCTCCTGGCGGATGTCGTCGATCTTGTCCATGAAATGCATCATCAGGATGTATTCCGCGGTGATCGTCGCGTCGGATTCGAGTTCGAAACACCAGCTGCCGTCGGGCTGCTGGAGACGCACGAGGGCGTCGCGTCCACGGGCGATGGCGGTGTCGAGCGCGGACCAGGAGGAGGGGGTGGCTGTAGTCATGCGGCGGATCATACCATCCAGCCGGAATGTTTATATCGAGACGCCCGGGTGCTACCATCCGCACCATGAAAAAACACCTCGAACCCGCGCCGCACGACGCGTCCGCGCCCGTCGAACCGGCTGGAACGGCCGGTGCGCGGGCGCCCGAAGCATTGTCGGCGCCGGGCGCCGCCACCGCCGGCGTGCGCCGAAAAAAAGCGCCGGATCAGGTGCGCGCACAGTTGCTGGCGGCGGCATCGGAAATCGCGACCCATCACGGCGTGGCCGCGTTGACGCTCGATGCGGTGGCCGAGCGTGCCGGCGTGACGAAAGGCGCGCTGCAGTATCACTTCGCGAACAAACAGGGGCTGCTGGATGCGCTGTTCGGTCAGGCGACCGAGCGGTTCGCCGCGCACATGGCCGCGCGGGTGGCGGCGGATGCCGGCGGCGACGGCGCGGCGGCGCGCGCATACGTCCATACGGTGCTCGATGCAGTGCATCCGGCCGCGAGCACCGACGTGCTGCGCGTGCTGGTCGCGTCGATGATTACGGACCAGGGCACGCGCGAACGATGGTCGGTGCCGATGCGGGAATGGACGCGGCCCGACCCCGTGCCGCTCGAGCAGGCCGCGACGCTGATGATCTGCCGGCTCGCCGCCGACGGACTGTGGATCTCGGAATTGCTCGACAGCGTCCAGATGTCGGCCGAACTGCGCGCGGAAATCGTGCGGCAACTCGATCGCATGAGTGCGGGTGAACCGCCAGCGCGTACCGGCGACGCGACGCGCGGCCGGGGCGGCTGATCGCCGCCGTCAGTCGCCGGACAACGCGACGAGATCGGCGAGGCGTCTGACGCCTGTCTTATAGTCACGCGTCGGCCAAGCGTTTAGTCATGCAAAACAAGCGCCGGGCGACGCCGCCCTGCGAGAGGTTGCGGGCATTCGCATGCGCGTTCCATAGGTATACCGACCCTAGCTCGCGGGCAACATCTGTCGCCAGTTCTCCGCGTCCCAGCGCGGACCCGTCAGGTCGCCCTGGCAGAGGTCGCAGCCCTCCCATTTGAAGAACTGCAGGTCCGCCGCCCGCGTGACGCCGCTGGCGAGCACCTGCACGCCGAGCGTATGTCCGAGCGCGATCACCGCGCGGGCAATCGCCGCGAGCTCCGCATCGTCGGCCACGTCGCACGCGCCGCTGGCCGCGATCTGCAGCCGGTCCGGCATCAACCGGCGCAGATGCGCGAGCGAGATCGGGCCGTTGCCGATATCGTTCAGCGTGATCGACACGCCCATTTCCCGCAACTGCGCACACGCGTCGCGTGCGGCCTCGGCACCGTCGGAGACGGACGGCAGGTTTCCGGGCAACTGGATGTCGAGCGCGCTGCCGGGCAGGCCGGCGTCGGCCAGCGCGTCGCGCACGAGGCTCGCGAGGTGCTGAAACGTATCGGCATCGTTGCCAGTCGCGGATAGCAGCAGTGGCACGCTGATCCGCAGCGGCCGGCCGGCTGCGTCATGCGCGGGCGCGCCGTGGTCACGCTCGGCATGCCACGCGTTCGCCAGTGCGCACGCATCGCGCAGCAGCGCTGTGTTGACTGCCGATATCCGTACTGCGCCGTGGATCCGGCCGGAGACGGCCGCGTGCGGCATCCAGCCGTCGGCGACCGGCCATTCCGGCAGCAACGCAACGGACGCCGGCGTGCCGTCGGCCAGTTCGAACTGGCACTGGGCGAGCAGGCGGTAGCGGGTTGCGTCCAGAACGCGGCCGATGGCGTCGTCGTCGCTCGCGCCGTCCTGCGGCGTATGCTTTTGCCGCAACGTCTTCAGGTATTGGTAGCTGCGCAGCCCGGCAATCACCACCGAGAGTAGCTTTTGCGCGGTGAGCTCGGTTTTGACGAAGTAGCCGTTGATTTCGTAGTCGGTCACGACCTGCGCTTCCGGCGCCATGCCGGGATGGCCGGTGCGCAGCACGATCTGCACGTCGGTGTTGCGCAACTGCCGGCGGATGCGTTGCACGACATCCAGCCCGGCATGGTCCGTCTCCATCACGACGTCCAGCAGCGTCAACGCTGTGTCCGGATGAGCCGCGAGGTGGGCGAGGCATTGCTCGCCCGAGTACGCGCTGTGGAAGATCACCGGGCGGCCGGAAAAGGTCAGGTCGCGCAGCACGAGGCGGGTGACTTCGTGCACCGCGGGTTCGTCGTCGACCAGCAGGACCTGCCACGGGAGCGTCGATGCGTCTGCATTCATGAGGGATTTCCGGAGGGAACAACGGGAATGGTGGCCTTGGCCGACGGCGTGACGCGCGGCACCTGCACCAGAAAGGTGACGCCGCCGCCGTCGCGGTCTTCCACCGAAATGGTGCCGCACAGCCGCTGCGTGATCAGGTTGTAGACGAGGTGCAGCCCCAGTCCGCTGCCGCCCTGGCCGCGGCGCGACGTAAAGAACGGCTCGAAAATCTTCCCGTGCAGCGCACGCGGAATGCCGCAGCCGTCGTCGCCATGGCGGATCACGACCTCGTCGTCGGCGGCCTGTCGCGCGCTGATGCTGATGATGCCGGCGCGGCCGTCGGCGAAGCCGTGCTGCAGCGAATTCATCACGAGGTTGGTGGCGATCTGCGCGATCGGGCCGGGATAGCTGTCCATTACGATGCCGGCCGGGCAATCGACCAGCAGCGACACGCGGGTATCGCGCAGCCTCGGCTCGAGGCTCAGCAGCGTATCGCGCAGATAGTCGCCGAGGTCGAAGGTGCGGCGCTTCTCGCTGGTCTGGTCGACGGCTACCTGCTTGAAACTTTGCACGAGCTGCGCCGCGCGGTTGGCATTGGACAACAGCAACCGGGCCGATTGCGCGGCGTCGGCAAAATAGTGTTCGAGCTCGGCGGGAGGCAACGCGCCGCGCGCATGCAGGGTCGACGCCGCGTCCGTGCGATCCTGCAGGTAGGACGCCGCGCTGACGACAATGCCGACCGGCGTATTGATCTCGTGCGCGACGCCGGCCACCAGGCCGCCCAGAGACGCCATCTTCTCGGATTCGACCAGCGTTTTGCGCGCCGATTCGAGATGGCGCAGCGACTCGACCAGTTCCGCGCGCGCCAGCTCCCGGCTTTCGTGCGTCAGCACGATCCACCACGCGCCGAAGGCTAGCAGCGGAAGCGTGGCCGTGTAGGTACGCAACAGCAGATTGCCGAAACCCGCGCCAGGCGGCGCGGTGCCTGTGGACATCAGGCGCCAGGCCAGCAGGAAGATCGCACCCATCGCCGCCGCCGCGATGAGGAGCAGGCCGAAGAAGCGGGTCAGTCGCCCGGTAAAGCTCGGCGCGAGCACCCTGGCCAGCTCGCCGTGGCTTGTTGGCGCGTGCGCGTCGAGAGCGCCCGGGCGCTTGCACACATCGTGGCAGTGGTTGTCGAGCCCGCAGCACAGCGAACAGATCGGGCCTTGATAGAACGGGCAGTGCGCCATATCCGGCGCTTCGTAGTCACGCTCGCACACGCAGCAGCGGATCGTCTCGTCGGCATCATGCTCGCGGTAATGCGTATTGTCGCGCGCGATGTAATAGCGTCCTCCTGTGGCGAAGGCGATGGCGATGGCGCTGGCGAACGAGGCAAGGAGCGAGATGAAGGCCGAGTAGGCCTGCGCCAGCGGGCCGAACAGGCCGGCATACGCGCAGACGCCGGCCAGCGATGCGATCACCATCGCGCCGCAGCCGACCGGATTGAAGGCGTGCAGATAGGCGCGACGGAATTCCACCTCGCGCGGGCTGATGCCGAGCGGCTTGAGCACCATCAGATCGGCCGCGAGCGCGCCCAGCCACGCGATCACCAGATTCGCGTAGACGCTGAGCACCGCTTCCAGCGTGCTGAAGATGCCTAGCAGCGTCAGCAGCAGCGCGATCACGACATTGAACACCAGCCAGACCACGCGCCCCGGATGATAGTGCGTGAGCCGCACGAACACGTTCGACCAGGCGAGCGAGCCGGCATACGCATTGGTCACATTGATCTTGATCTGCGAGACGAGCACGAACAGCAGCGCCGCCGCCAGCACGACTTCGTGCCGCTCGAACACCTCGCCATAGGCCCACAGATACATATGGATCGGCTCCATCGCCTGCCCGCTGGGCACGCCCGCCCCGATCGCCAGCACCGCCAGCAGGCTGCCGGCCAGCACCTTGAGCCCGCCGATCAGGATCCAGCCGGGGCCCGCGAGCAGCAACGCGCTCCACCACGCGACGCGGTTTTCGCGCGTGCGTTCGGGCAGGAAGCGCAGATAGTCGACCTGCTCGCCGATCTGACCCACCAGCGAAAACAGCACACCGGCGGCCGCACCGAAGGCCAGCAGGTCGAAGCGGGGCGAGCCGCCGCCGTTTCGGCCGGTGAACGCGGCCCATTGCGCCAGCACGTGTGGGTCGTGGTGCAGGATAGAGATGAATGGCAACACCAGCAGCACGACCCACAGCGGCTGGGTCCACATCTGCAGCTTATTGATCAGCGTGACGCCGAAGAAAACCAGCGGCACGATCACCAGCGAGCAGATCAGATAGCCGACCGTGAGGTCGAGCCCGGTGGCCAGCGCCAGCGCCTGCGCGAGAATGGCCGATTCGAGCGCGAAGAAGATGAACGTGAAGGACGCGTATATCAGCGACGTGACGGTCGAACCGACGTAGCCGAAGCCGGCGCCGCGCGTGAGCAGGTCGATGTCGACGTTGGACACGCTGGCGTAGTAAGCCACCGGCAGGCCGATCAGAAAGATCAGCAGGCAAACCAGCACGATCGCGGGAAACGCGTTCTGAAAACCGAAGCTCAGCGTGACGCTGGCGCCGATGGCTTCCAGCGCCAGGAACGACGCGCCGCCCAGCGCGGTGTTGGCGAGCGTGAATGGCGTCCAGCGGCGGTACGAGCGCGCCGCGTAGCGCAGCGCGTAGTCTTCGAGCGTTTCGTTCGCGACCCAGGATTGATACTCTCGTTTGATGCGCATGGTGTGGGCGTCGGTGCGGATTGCGCTGACTGCGGGCGCTCCGATTATTGTCGGATTACCGATGCGATGCAATGATGCGCGGACGTCCGGCGCGTGTCGGGCGAGATGCGTGCGGCCGCGCGGGTCTTGACTTTTGCGGCCCGAGCGAAAAAACTTGCCGGCGAATCATTCGCACGCAGATCGCTCCGTTCCAGTTGCGCTGCCCGACAAACCGCAGTAGGGATCCAAGGAGGAGGCGCGGTTGTCAGCGCACAATGCCGATTCGCCAGAGACGGGCGAACTGCTTTACCGCATCCATGCCGCCCGCGACGAGGATGCCTGGCGTGGCGTGATGGAGCAACTGCGCGCGCGCTTCGACGCCGCGTCGGCGGTGCTGGCGCAGCGCCATCTTGCCAGCGGTCAGGGCGAAGTGCTGTACGGCGCGCCGGACGATCCCGCCTTCGCGCGCGTGTTTGCCGAGTACGCGCCGCGCAATCCCTGGTTCCTGTCGACCGATGTCTGTCAGCCGCTGCATGTCAGCAGCGGCGACGAGATATTGGGCAACCGCGAGCTGCTCCGCACCGACTACTACAAGATCCTGCTGCATCCGCAGCGCCTGCTGCACCGGCTGTGCGGCGTGGTTGCGCGCGACGAGGGCGTACTGTGTTACGTCGAGCTGTATCGCAGCGAAGGGCAGCGGCGCTTCGGCGCCCGGGAGAAGACCGAATTTCGCAGTTTGCTGGCGCATATCGCGCTGGCCATGGAGAACCGCTGGCACCGTCGCCATGCCGCCGATCTGGGGCAGGTGCTGATGCATGTCGTCGACGGCCACGCCAATGCGACCTTCCTGGTCGAACCGGACGGCCGCATCGTCTACAGCAACCGCAATGCGCAAGCGCTGTGCGAGCAGGGCAGCGGTCTGCGCTGCGATGGAGCGTATCTGGCTGCCGTGACGCCGGCCGATCAGCGCGCGCTGCGCGAGACGCTGGCCGATGTGGCCCGGCAAGCGGGCGAAGACGGTGCGCGCACCGGCCTGCCGCCGACACAGGTGCTGTCGGTGTCGTCGCCCGGTGCGCGCTTGCCGACCACGCTGACGTTGCAGCCTGCCGGCGCGTCGCTTCGCAGCGGCACGGGGCAGGCGCGCTCGCTGCTCGTGGTCAGCGCGCGTCGCCAGCGCATGGAGCACGCTCACCACGACTGCCGGTTTGCCCACCAGTTCAAGCTGAGCGACGCACAGGCGCGGGTCAGCGCGCTGATTTTCGACGGACACTCGATCGCCACGCTTGCGCAGACGCTGCACGTCTCTGAGAACACGGTGCGCAGCCATCTGAAGCAGGTCTTCCAGAAGACCAATACGCATGGCCAGATGGAGTTGGTGCGACTGCACGCGCAGCACTGCCCGAACGCCTGAGACCGGCGTCGCCCCGCGCGTCGGCCGATGCCGGTTGTCTTCCTCCCCTTCCTTGCCGAAGGCGCTCCCGCGCCGGCGCCATGCCGTCTTTACCGACACGATGACTCACCCAGTTGGGTGAGTCCTGCTCCCGCCGCCGGGTGATGCGCGATTCGTCGCCGAGAGGGATTCGGATTGCAGACCAACTGCCTATAGTTGATGCGTCCGCACTTGCGGCAGGACGAAGGCGGCGCGGCAGGCCGCGACAGTAGGTGAAACAACGAAAACAACCAAAGAAAAAATCGAAGGAGACGTCGATGCTAGGCCTGACCTTGCTGTACGTGGGCGCCGTGCTGTGCCTCAACGGCTTGTGGCTGCTGGGACGGATCGGCGACCGGGAAATCTGGGTGGTCAATATTTTCTCGGGCGGCGTAACCATGCTGGTGTCGTTGCAATTGATCTTCGGAAGCGGCGCTAGCATCGCGTCGATCAAGGCCGGCGCGTTGACGCTGCTGTTTACCTTCACCTATCTGTGGGTCGCGCTGAACCGCTTCAACGGCGCCGACGGGCGCGGCTTGGGATGGTTCAGCCTGTTCGTCTCCGTCACCGTGATTCCGGTCGCCATCGAGTCCTGGCAGCGCGCGGTGACCGCTTGGGACATCTGGTTCGCATGGTGCTGGATCGGCTGGGGCGTGTTGTGGTTCCTCTATTTCATGCTGCTGGCGCTGCAGCGTCCGATCCTCCGGTTGACCGGTGTCGCGACCGTCCTGGCAGGCATCGCGACCGGCTGGCTACCGGGCTACCTGCTGCTCAGCGGCACGCTCAAGTAAGTCAAGTCAACTTGCAGTCTGCCGCCACCGTCGGCGGCGTCGTTGAAGTCCGCCATCCCCGCTATCCCGGCGATGGCCGCATCCACCACCAGGAGACAGGCATATGACCGACACCCTTATCAAGGTAGACCTGAAACAATCGGCCTACGAAAACGAGATGGTGCACAACCGCTGGCACCCGGATATTCCGATGGCGTGCTGGGTCAACCCCGGCGACGATTTCATTCTCGAAACCTACGACTGGACCGGTGGTTTCGTCCAGAACAACGAGTCCGCCGACGACGTGCGCGACATCGACCTGTCGATCGTCCACTTCCTGTCCGGGCCGGTTGGGGTGCGCGGCGTCAAGCCCGGCGATCTGCTGGTGGTCGACCTGCTGGACATCGGCGCCAAGGCGGAGAGCCAGTGGGGTTTCAACGGCTTTTTCTCGAAGCAGAACGGCGGCGGCTTCCTGACCGACCATTTCCCCCACGCACAGAAATCGATCTGGGATTTCCACGGCGTCTATACGTCGTCGCGTCACGTGCCCGGCGTGCAGTTCGCCGGCCTGATCCACCCCGGCCTGATCGGCTGCATGCCCGACCCGAATCTGCTGCGCACCTGGAACGAGCGTGAGCTGGGCCTGATCGCGACCGATCCGCAGCGCGTGCCGCCGCTGGCCAATCCGCCGTTCCGCCAGACGGCGCACATGGGCCAACTGCACGGCGAGGCTCGCGAGAAGGCCGCGGCCGAGGGCGCGCGCACGGTGCCGCCGCGCGAGCACGGCGGCAATTGCGACATCAAGGATCTGTCGCGCGGATCGCGGGTCTACTTCCCGGTCTATGTCGACGGCGCAGGCCTGTCGGTCGGCGATCTGCACTTCAGTCAGGGCGATGGAGAAATCACCTTCTGCGGCGCGATCGAGATGGCCGGCTGGGTTCATATGCGCGTGAACGTAATCAAGGACGGCATGGCCAAATACGGCATCCGCAACCCGATCTTCAAGCCGAGCCCGATTACACCCAACTACAACGACTACCTGATTTTCGAAGGTATCTCGGTGGACGAGGGCGGCAAGCAGCACTATCTCGACGTCAACGTGGCCTATCGTCAGGCGTGTCTGAACGCAATCGAATACCTGACCAAGTTCGGCTATTCGCGGGCGCAGGCCTATGCCATTCTCGGCACGGCGCCGGTGCAGGGGCATATCAGCGGCGTGGTCGACGTCCCGAACTCCTGCGCGACGCTGTGGATACCCACGCAGATCTTCGACTTCGACATTCGGCCCGATGCGAACGGCCCGGTCGTGCACGTCAAGGGCGATGCCGACGTGCTGATCTCTCCCGACCTGCACTGAGCTCGCTGCCCAGTTCGCCGCGCGCCGGCCCGGCCGGCGCGCCCAACCCCTGATCCGGAGCCTTGCCGATGCCGATCTATGACTATGCCTGTCCCGTCTGCGGCGACTTCACTTCCGTACGGCGCATCGCCGAGCGCGATGCGCCGATCGCCTGTCCGGCCTGCGGCGCCGCGGCGCAACGCGTCGTGGCCGCCACCATGCTGGCGCTGATGCCGGCGACACAGCGCAACGCGCATGCCGGAAACGAACGCAGCGCCCATGCACCGATGGTCTCGCAGGGGCACCGCCATGGGCCGGGATGCGGTTGCGGCGGCGCGCAGGCCCAGGCCTCGTCGGCCGGCGGCGCGAAGTCCTTCGTCGGCAAGCGGCCCTGGATGATCAGCCACTAGGGGCAGGCTTTGATCGGGGAGCGATACAGCGCATTGCGTTACGAGGTTCGGCGCTCTCGCTGAATCCCGTCCGTTTGTGGCGTGTGCTGTCGCTCCACCGCCTGCTTCGCGAATCGAATCTCGCAGTCGAAGCTCGCTTCGGTCGCGATGTGCCGGTTGTCGACGCTGACGAACCATCGGTCGACTGACACCAGCGAACCCGGCGCTCGTCCATCAGTGACGAGAACGAGTGCCGCACGGCAGCGTCGTCGGAATTGGCGATGCGTGCGGATCTCGCGCCAGTCACCTGCAGCGTTTGCGAGTGATGGCGGCCATTCCAGCGCGGCCACAATTCCGGGCAGCTCGACGAACAGATCGCCGACGAGTCGCATCCGGCCGCGAGTACCGACGTGCTGCGCGTGCTGGTCGCGTCGATGATTACCGACACAGGACACGCGCGAGCGATGGTCGGTGCCGATGCGGGAATGGACGCGGCCTGACCCCGTGCCGCTCGAGCAGGCCGCGACGCTGATGATCTGCCGGCTCGCCGCCGACGGGCTGTGGCTTTCGCAGCTGCTCGACAGCGTCGAGGTACCCGCCGAGTTGCGTGCGGAGATCGGCCGGCAACTCGATGCGATGAGCCGTGGCGTGTTTCCGAAGGGGCGCGACGGCGCCGCGTGACGCATGCGTCGTGGCGCCAGGCTGGCCTGGCGCCACGATCCGGCGGCGATCTCAGAACTGCGCCGGCAGCTTGACCTCCCTGGCGTCGCGCCAGACCGTCAGCGGCACCACCGTGCCCTTGGGTGTCGCGAGCACGGCATCCCTCAGGTCGTCCATCTGCTTCAGCGGGTGATTGCCGAACCGCAGCAGCACATCGTAATTCTTCAGGCCGGCGCGATCGGCGACCGTGTCGGGCAGCACAGCGAGGATCTGCAGCGCGCTGCCGGGGAGTTTCAGCCCCGTCTGCTCCTGTTCGCTCAATTCGACAAAATGCACGCCGAAGACCGACGGACGGTTCAACATCGCCTCCGGCACCAGCCGGCGGTCGTTCGGAATGCTGGCGAGAAAGCGCGATAGAAACGCGGCCGGAATCCGGATCTGGAAGCCCTTGTCGGCCGTGTCGTAGTCCGAGAGTCTGAGCACCAGGTCGGTCCCGCTGATGTCGTAGGGCTTCAGGTCGATGCGGTTCAGCATGATGAAGACGCCACCGTTCACGGGCCAGGTCTTGCCGCCATCGGCCACCGGGGGCCAGTTCTCGGTGTCGCTGTAGCCGCCGCCGTTCAGCGTCGGAATCGCGACCGGGATCTTGGGCTGCCGGTAGTGGGTGCCGAATTTCCCGTAGTCGCGCACGGTATTGAAATTGCGCTTCTCCGTCGTATGGAAGGCGACGGCCAGCCCCAGTACGGAATCATTGCCTTGCGGCGACTGCACCAGCGTCAATTGCGCGTTGACGATGCCTTGATCCGCCGATAACCCGGAATCGCTGATGGTCAGTATGGGGGAATCGTAGCGAACGTTCTCGGGGAAACGCTCGGAGAGCCACGTATAGACAGGCGGCGCGGCCTTTTCCTGCGCCAGTGCCGCTTGTGTTGCCAAGGACGACATTGCCAGCAGGGCGGCAAATACAAAACCACGTTTCATTTCGGAATGCCCTTTTCTCTGTTTGTTATCTGAATGGCGGCGGGCGAGGATGCCCGGGAACGCCTTGTTTATTTTTTCGTCTAGCGTATCAGTTTTAAGCGCGCAGGTTGAAGTGCTTTGATTATCACCCGCTTGCTCACGATCGGGGAGTTGGTTATTCTGGTGCGCATGATCCATTCGCAAACCCGTTCGATTATTTGCGCCGCCATGTTGCCGGCGGGGTAGCGATCGACTGAATGGATGTCGTCACAACCCGCCCGGAAGGCGGGTTTTTGCTTTCTGGGCATTCGATGGAGAGCCTGGACATGCAGACAGGGAAGTCACTTCACGCGACGGCATCGAACGATGCCGTGTTGCTCCACATGGTATGCGGCAAGATCGCGTCCGGAAAATCGACGCTCGTCGCGCGGCTCGCCAGTGCCGGGCCGGTTGTTTCGATCAGCGAAGACGCGTGGCTCGCGCAGCTCTATCCGGGCGAGATCCTGTCGATCGACGACTACGTCCGGTGCGCAACGCGGGTCGGCAACGTGATTGCCGATCATGCCCGCGCGGTGCTGCGGGCCGGCGTATCGGTGGTGCTCGACGTGCCGTTCAATACCGTCGCCGCGCGCGCCTGGGGGCTCGCCGTTTCGCAGGCGGTCGGCTGCGACCATCGACTGCATTACCTCGACGTCAGCGATGCGGTTTGCAAGGCGCGGCTGCGCGCACGCAATGCGCGAGGCGACCATCCGTTCCAGGCGTCGGACGACGAATTCGACCGGATCACGCGGTACTTCGTCGCGCCGGCTGCGACGGAAGGATTGAACATCGTGGCGTATGACGAAGCCGGTGCCGTCAGGCTGTCGTCGTAACGGTGCGGCAGCGTGGCGAACATGGACTATCTGTCTGAAACGCTCGATCTGCCGATGGTGCAGGTTCCCGCCGGCACCATTGCATTGCGGGACGACCGGATCGGCCGCACATGGTGCGTCGATCTGCAGCGCTTTGCGATCGGCCGCTATCCGGTGACCCAGGCGCAATACGCCGCGGTAACGGGACAATCGCCTTCGTCGCGTGTCAGTGCGCAATGCCCGGTGGAAAACGTATCGTGGATCGACGCCGTCCGGTTCTGCAACAGGCTGTCGTCGGCCGACGGTCTGCTTGGCAGTTATGCAATCCATGAAGATGGAACGGGTGCCTCCCCGGTTCCTGGCAGCAATGGCTATCGGCTGCCTACCGAAGCGGAGTGGGAGTACGCATGCCGCGCGGGAACGCAGGGCCCGAGGTACGGCGCGCTCGATGCGATCGCGTGGTACCGGGAAAATTCCGGCGGCCGCACGCACGACGTCGGCCGGAAACAGCCCAATGGCTGGGGGCTGTACGACATGCTGGGCAATGTGTGGGAATGGTGCGCGGATCGATACGATCCGGAAGTCTACGGTTCGTATCGCGTGTTTCGCGGCGGGGGCTGGGCCGATGTCGAACGAGGCTGCCTTGCGACGAACCGCCGTCGGAGTCATCCGACCTTTGCGATCGACGATCTCGGCTTTCGCGTGGCGCGGTCGCTTGATGCGGGGGATGGGTGGCCGGTGCGCGCCGTGCGTGGATCGTCCGGGGATTGACCGCGACCGCCCCCGTTAGCGGGGCGCGTTGAAACAGGGCGCTGCCTGGCGCGCGAGAACGGCCTGCCGGCGTTGAGCAATTTCGACGCGAACCTTGCTCATACGATGGCCGTCGTCGATGCGTCGGGCGCACACACCGAAGCAGTGCGAGACGCGTGTATCAGTTGGCAGCGAGGCGCGACGAGGCCGACTCCCATGCAGGCATGCCCGCTGTTTTCGCGTAGCGGGCCTCGATAATGCGGCGCTGCTTCAAAGCGTGTCTGGTCCCTTACGCAAGACGGGACCCGTTGGGAACCGGTCGCTCGAGCGTGGTGATCACGACGCCGTCGTCCGTGTGAAATCCGCTCAGCAGAAATTGCGACTTGATCGGCCCGACCTGCTTTTCAGGGAAGTTCAGGACTCCGACAATCTGCCGTCCGATGAGCGATTCCGGCGTGTACAGGGAGGTGATCTGCGCGCTAGTCTTGCGCTCTCCATATGGACCGAAATCCACCCAGATTTTATAAGCGGGCTTGCGGGCTTCAGGAAAAGGTTCGGCGCGCGTAATGGTGCCGGCCACCATGACAACCTTCTGAAAATCGTCCCAACTTATCTGTTCCATACGTGTGTTTTCTTCTCTCGAGAAATCCGGCGCGCGTCAATTGAACAAGGCGTGTTCGAGCCGCGTACTTTACATCAAACGTTCCCAGCTAGCGCGCGGGCTTGCCGGGTGGGCGATGGCCACAGCGTCGCGCAGGTCGACGCAGGCCGTGTGCCACGCATGTCTGCCATCGACTGGAAATCGGACGCACTGCGCGAACGACGGGCGTAGTGGGCGACCCATCTGCCGGTCTGGATGCGACGTCGGATCAGCGGCCGGTTCTCATGGCCGCGCGGAGACATCCAATGCGATAGCAGTCAGGCATCTTCCCTGACGACCGTTAAAAAAAATGACGTTCAGATTGATTACGACGGTCGGTTGTGCCGGCGGCAAGTCCCTTGCGGCGCGGCTTTCGGGCGAACATCAGCCTGGCATGCCCCTTGCGTTATCTGAATGCAGATGAACAGGGAGACGCTCGATCCGATGCCAGCGAAACGTACAGCGATATCGATGATGTTCGGGAAGCAGGGGCTGGTTGGGTGTGGTCGCCGTAGCGCGGATGAATTTCATCCCGAGGTGCTGTCGACCTCTGCCCTCGTGGGCGTGGTGGAAGAAGCATGCGTCAGGGCCATGCGTGAGGATATCCGGGGCGACCAGTGCTCGATCGGCAATGTCATGCACTTCAGGCATCTGGCTCCGACGCCGTCGCAAGCCGAGGTTTTCGCAACGGCAACATTTCGGATGTTCGACGGTGAACTGTACTGGTTTGATGTCGTCGTAGCCGACGCAGCAGGTCCGGTTGCAAGCGGCAGTCATGCGCGCTCGATAGTCGAGCGTTCGGCAATCGGGTTTAAGCCGGGTTGACGTCACACCATCTGATTTCTCACTGCAACGATATCAATTCGACATGCTAAAGGAAGGGAAGACATGAAAGTGGAGTCGACGAGTAATCCAGGCAATGCGCTGTTTGACGAGGCATTCGAAACCTTGCCGCTTGACCAGGTGCGCCAGCATCAGGACAAACTGTGGTCCACCCAGTGGGACTACGTCCGTTCCATGTCGTCCTTCTATCGCACGAAGCTGTCGCGCTGGATCGACCGGGAAGTGACATTGGACTCGCTTCAAGACCTGCCCTTTACCGAGAAGGATGAGCTTCGGGTCAGCCAGGAGACGGCATCCCCGTTCGGTGACTACGTCGCATGCGGGGAGGCGAGCGTTGCCCGCCTTCATCGCACGTCCGGGACGACCGGGCGTCCGCTCATTCTTGCGAACAGTGCTTCCGACGCCCGCCGGATCGCCCACGTCGGTGCGCGTTCGATGTGGGCGGCCGGTTTGCGCCCGACGGACCGGGTGGTTCACTGCCTGAACTACTGCATGTGGACGGGGGGCTTTACGGATCACACGATCCTCGAGGCGACCGGCGCGACGGTCGTGCCCTTCGGTGTCGGCAACACGCGTGTGCTGATCGATTCCATCGTCAATCTCGGCATCAATGCGATTTCGTGCACCCCATCGTATCCGGGCCTCATCGAACAGATTCTGCGTGAGTCGGGCGGCCTGCGTCCTCGCGATCTGAAACTGACGTTGGGGCTGTTTGGTGGAGAGGCGGGGCTCGACAATCCGGACCTGCGAAACGCAATGGAAGAGAAGTGGGGCTTCAAGGTGCGTAATGCCAATTTCGGGCTGTCGGAGGTGCTGAGCATCCTGGGTGGTCAAACCGACTGGACCCACGATTTGCTGTATCACGCGAGTGACGTGGTGTTTGCGGAGATCGTCGACCCCGCGACGCTTGAACGCCTCCCGATCGCGGAGGGGACCGTCGGAGAACTCGTCTGTACGCACCTGCAGAAGGAATGTCAGCCACTCGTTCGGTACAGGACGCGAGACGTCGTGACCGTGACCGGTGTCGACCGGGGGCCGGACGGCCGGACGGCGTGGCGATTCCGGGTCACCGGCCGGACCGACGATATGTTCAACGTACGCGGCATCAATGTCTTCCCGAGTGCCGTTCGCGTTGCCGTCGAATCGGTGCCGCAATGGGCATCGGGCATCTTCAGGATCATCCTGAAGGGAGACGGCCCGTACGACCGGATCACGATGGCGGTGGAAGCGGCGCAGGGATTGCCGGCAGACAGCTGGGCACAGGCCAGGGAGCAGGTCGAGGCCGCGATTCGCACGAAGATCGGTTCGACGGCAGAAGTCACGATGGTGCCGTTCGAACATTTCCCGCGTACCGAAGGTAAAACGCGTTGGGTCGAAAAGGAGGCGTGATGCGCTACGCAAGAGTCGAGAAGTCGGGAGCCGTGTCGACGGTCGTGCTTGATCGCCCCGAGCGGTTGAACGCGATCAGCGGGGATTTGCTGGACGACCTCCATCAGGCATTGGTCGAGGTCAATGCCGATGAAGGGTGCAAGGTCATCGTGTTCACGGGCGAAGGTCGGGCATTCTGTGCCGGCGACGATCTCAAGGAATTTGGCAAGCAGACGGAAAGTGATGCGAGTATCCGCAGTCACGTCGAACGCATCCAGCAGATCACGCGCGATCTGATGTTCAATGGCAAGCCCGTGATCGGCGCCGTGCACGGCTTTGCCGTCGGCGGCGGGTTCGAGTGGCTGCTCAATTGCGATCTGGTCGTGGCTTCGGACGATCTGGTGTGCTTCTTTCCGGAAATGGCGTGGGGGCAGTTCGTCACGGGAGGGGTGACGCAACTCCTGCCTCAAAGCGTCGGCCATCAGCGCGCCATGGAGCTTTGGCTGCTGGGCGAGCGTCAGTCGGCCCAACAGTTGTATTCGCTCGGCCTCGTCAATCGGGTCGTCGAACCGGACAAGGTCCTTGAAACCGCACGGGAACTTGCGACGCGCGTTTCCGAACGCTCGGCATTTTCGGTATCGAGGCTGAAACGCCTGCTGACGACGGAGCTTTCTACTGATTTGAGCCGCAGTCTCGAGCTGGAACAGGTCGCAACCGTTGCAGCGTTTGCGACCCCCGAGGCCGCCAGACGCGTCCAGGCGTTTGCTACGAGGAAATGACCATGAATATTCAAGCATTGACGTTCGACTATTTCGGCACGCTGGTGGATGTCGACAAAGGTGGCATGGAAGGTATCGCCGAAGTCATGCGCATCCTCGGGGTCGACTCGCCCCGTTCCGTGTTCGATGTGTACCTCGACTGGGACATGCGCAACGTGCAGACCTATCGAGGGGGCGCGTACCGGAGCTATCGGGCGGTCGCACAGGACGCCTTGACGGCATGCATCGATACCCTCTTTCCGAAGGCGCTCGACGGTCACAACGTCGAAAAGCTCACGGACGTGCTGCTCACGCATCTGGTCGAGTCTTCGCCGCCGCATGAGGATGCCGTCGCGTTTCTCGACTGGGCAGGGTCCCGATATCCGCTGATGCCGATCACGAACATGGACAGCGACCTGTGGCGCCGAAGTCAGCTGGTGCGCTACTTCGAGCATGTCACCACCGCCGAAATGGCCAAGGCCTACAAGCCTTCTCACTTGATCTTCAGCCTGGCGCTGGACCGCCTCGGGCTGGATGCGCCGAACGTGTTGCACTGCTCGCTCGCGAGCTGGGCGGATGTCGATGGCGCGAAGCCGCTCGGCATGCACGTGGCATGGGTCAACCGCACCGGGGACACGCTCGGCCCGTGGCAGCCACGCCCCGATTTCGAGTTCAAGACGTTGTCGCCCGTTCGGGATGTCCTGGAACAGCTGCCGTCCAATGCTTCAGGGGAATCGAAATGAACCGCGTTACCTTGATGTTTGCAGTCGTCGCCGTCGGTGTGAATGCCACTGGCATGGCGTCGTATGCGCGTGCCGATACTATCGTCAAGATCGGTGCGGCCGGCCCCCTTACCGGAAGTTCGGCACAAAGCGGGAAGGACGATGAACGCGGCGTGCAGCTGGCCATCAACGAACTGAACGCCCGCAAGCTTGTCATCGGGGGCCAGCCGGTGAAGTTTCAGCTGGTGTCCGTCGACGATCAGGGCGACCCGAAGGTTGGTGTCAACGTCGCGCAAAAGCTCGTCGACGACGGCGTGGCCGCTGTCATCGGGCACTACAACTCGGGGGTCAGCATTCCGGCTGCGCGCATCTACAACGATGCGCACGTCGTGATGATCACGGGTGCATCGTCCAATCCACAGCTGACGAAGCTGGGATTTGCCTACGTCTACCGCCTCGCGACCAATGACAATGTCATGGGCGGCCGCATGGCGCACTATGCAGCCAACGTATTGAAGTTCAAGCGCGCGGCCGTGGTCGACGATCGGACCGCCTACGGCGCCGGGGTCGCGGACGTGTTCGTCAAGACGGCGGAGAAGGACGGAATGACCGTCGTGGCCCGTGAATACAGCACGGACAAGACGACGGACTTCAAGGGCATCCTGACGCACATCAAGGCGCGGAATCCGCAGGTGGTGTTCTACGGCGGCTACTACGCTCAAGCGGCGATGCTGGCACGCCAGATGGTGGATCTCGGCATCAATGCCGTGCTGGTGGGCGGCGACGGCATCTGTTCGCCGGAGTTCAGCAAGCTGTCGAACAACGCGCTCGACAACAAGATGTTTTGTGCGCAGGGCGGCGCGCCGCTCGACAGCCTGCCCGACGGCAAGCGCTTCCAGAGCACATTCAAAAGCACGTTTGGCGCGAACGTGGATACCTATGCGCCCGCCTTCTACGCTGCAACGCTGGTCGTAGCGGACGCCATGCAAAGGGCGAACTCGACGTCACCCGAAGCGTATTCGAAGGTGATGCGCCAGCAATCGTTCACGAGCATGCTCGGGCCGGTGAAGTTCGACGATCAGGGCGACTGGGTCGATGCGCCGGTGACCGTCTACAAGCTGTTGGGCGGCAATCTGACCCCTGTCGCCGCGCAGTAGCGAATCGACGTATCGCAGTATCGAAGCCGGTCTCCTGTCGGTGCCTTTGTAGCGCTTGGGCCGTCGCAAGACGGCCCATTTTTGGGTGCCGGGCCATCACCTTCGGGGCCGCGTCGGATCGGCGAAGCGACTTCTCAAAGCATAAGCAACCGAAACGGGCGTTAATTTTTTTAACGGAAAGATTCGTGTCGGGCCTTCCAGCACGGCCCTGCGACACCCGCTGGGCGGAACCGTCCCTCTGCCGATCAGCCTGGCATGGGTATTGCAGCGTTGGCTTGACCAAACAAGGAGATTACATGATCAGCTCTGGAGCAACGGCGACCCTGACGCGCCTGGTGGGGGTACAAGACCTGGCCTCGGCCTTCGGCAACGACTCGGATGAACAGTACCCGGATGTGATGTCAACGCCCGCGATGCTCGGGCTCATGGAGCGCGCATGCGCGGAAGTCATGCGAGGCGAACTCGACGGCGATCAGCTGTCGGTCGGCGTCACGACCCAACTGACGCACTCGGCACCCACCCCGGTCGGCGCTGAAGTGAGCGCCACGGCCAGCTTCCGGGGGCAGGAAGGGAACCTGTACGTATTCGACATCATCGCGCGCGATTCGAAAGGCCAGGTCGGAAGCGGCACGCATGCGCGCGCGATCGTCGACCGTGCGGCAATCGAGAAAAAGGCTGCGTCGCGCCGCTGATCGCCGTGATGGCTCGGGGCTTCGTCGGTTCCTGGAGCCCGAGGCGGTCCTGTATCACTGTCGTCAGTGGGCAGGATAGGCGACGGGCTTGTCAGCGCACGGCAGGACCAGCCGAGTGAGCCCGAAAGCGTTCGTATCAGGAAAGGCGGGGCGCGTGTTCGCGGCGTTGACCGGCGGCGGCATGCGCGTCGGTCATGGGGTGGGTACGGGGATCAACATGAAAGTTTATGCCGCTGGTAAGCTGGCCGGGCCTGCCACCGTTCTGCGAACGCTAATGAATGAGCGAAATCTCCGCGCGGCCGATCGATTGCGCGACCTGCGGTCAGCGATCGATACAACCAGCTGGCTCGATGCACGATGCGTCGCGGCGCATCGGTTCGGCGCTTATGTCCTTACGTTGAGCGATGAAGCGATCCCGCTCGAACCTGAGGATGACCATGCGAAAGCGTTGCCAGGCGTGTGTCGGGTCGATGTCGGGGCGCTGGATTTCGAGCGCTTGCTGAGCGTTGCCAGGGATTCGCTTCAGGAACGCGACGCGGTAACGGTCGACGTGCCTTCGGCCGGCGCGGCTGATCTTCACTGCGCCGCCACCCGTGTTTCGACCGGGCCGTCGACGGTCTATCTCTTCGTCTTGAAACCCCGCGCGAGTGACGCTCGGCCACTGCATGATCTGCTCGCGTTACTCAGCATAACCCTGAGCGTCTCACTGAGAAGTTACTTCGATCTCGTCGCCCACCAGACGCTGGTCGAGGAGCAGAGAGCAATCATCGACCACATTGGCGATGGCCTGATGGTGCTCGGTCAAGGCGGCGTCGTTCGACATGCGAGCACCGTGGCAGGACGCATTCTCGGGATTGACCCGGCGACCAGCATTGGTCGGCCGCTCGGCGATCTGATCGACTTCGAGCCCATCATCGCCCCGATCTTCACAACCGGCGTGGGATACGTGGACCGCGAGCTCATCATCGACTCACCTGCGCGCCATCTGCATCTGATCGACACGGCAATCCCGGTCAAGAACAGCTGCGGGCAGGTGGTGTCCGTCGTCAACACG
The DNA here is from genome assembly GCF_048627025.1 of Burkholderia aenigmatica. Lineage (NCBI taxonomy): Bacteria > Pseudomonadati > Pseudomonadota > Betaproteobacteria > Burkholderiales > Burkholderiaceae > Burkholderia > Burkholderia aenigmatica. The sequence continues at coordinate 117,894 of NZ_CP184470.1, forward strand.
TTCCGCGAGATCAAGCGCGTGCGCAGCATCGCGGGCAAGTATGCCGGCAACTACGCACGCTATACGTTCGAGAGCATCGTCGGGCAGAGCGACAGCCTTCTGGATGCAGTCAGCGCCGCCCGCAAAGCCGCACGCGGTGCGGCGAACCTGCTGCTCAGCGGCGAAAGCGGGGTGGGCAAGGAGGTTTTCGCGCAGGCGATTCATAACGCAAGCGCGCGTCAGGCCGAACCATTCATCGCGATCAACTGTGCTGCGCTTCCGCATGACCTGATCGAAAGCGAGCTGTTTGGACACGCACCGGGCAGTTTCACCGGGGCGACCAAAGAAGGGCGGCCGGGCAAATTCGAGTCCGCCGATGGCGGGACCGTTTTCCTTGACGAAATATCCGAGCTTCCCATCGATGTCCAGGCCAAGCTCCTTCGCGTGCTCCAGGAGCGGGAGGTGACAAGGCTCGGGGATACCAAGGGAATTCCGATCGATGTGAGAATCATCTGCGCGAGCAACCGGGACCTCGAGGCCATGGTGGCAGCGAAGGAGTTCAGAGAGGATCTGTACTATCGCTGCAACGTCATCGAGATCGCGATCCCTCCGTTGAGATCGCGCAAGGCGGACATCACGGCGACCGCGAACTTTTTCCTGAGCAAGTACGCGGCGCTGCTCAACAAGAAGATCTTTGGTTTCAGCAAGAAGGCGCTTGACCAGATGAACGCATACGCATGGCCCGGCAACGTGCGCGAACTGGAGAACCTCGTCGAACGAACGGTGAACCTGAGCGAGGAAGGCACCATCGACGACGTGTCGGCGCTATTGCGTCCATCCCGTGTCGTCGGCAGCGGCGCTGAACCGGCGTCGACGCCCGAGAGGCCGGACGCGCAGGGCAGACGAGGCGATCAGGTCGTCCAATCGCTGAAGGACGTCGAGCGAAACGCCATCAGTGAAGCGCTTGCCGCGTGTCGGTTCAATGTCACGCGGTGTGCCGCCATCCTCGAAATATCGAAGCCGGCGCTGTATGCGAAAGTGAAGCGATACAACATCAAGCTCGAGCGGCCATTGCATTAGCCAGGTGGGGTGACTGCCGACCCGACGGCGCGAGTCATTTCTGTCCGCCGCGCGAGGTTCGATCTTCCTGCCTCCGACATTGACGTCGTGGTAACAGCCCGGGCAGCGCCGGCGATCAACCGGGCGCGGCTTCCTGCGACGCATGTGCCGTCAGCGCGTCGATGGTGACGCGCAGGCGCGCGGTCATCCGCGTGGTCCTGGACCACAGCACATGAATGGGTAGCGGCGCCGGCTGCGCATCGGGCAGGACGACGGTCAGCCGTCCCGCCCGGATGTCGCGCTCGGCAAACCAGCCGGGCAACTGCGCCAGCCCCCGGCCTGCCAGCGCGGCATCCTTCACCGCCGCCAAGTCGCTCAGGCGCAGGCGCGCCAGTCGCGGCAGGTGGCGCGCCTGGCCCACTTGGCCCGCCTCGCCCGCAAACTGCCAGACTTCTTCCGTGCCGTTGCGCAAACGGGCGATGCAGTCGTGATCGCGCAGGTCGTCCAGGGTGCGGGGCGTGCCGCGCTGCGCCAGGTAGTCCGGGGCGGCGCACAGCCGCAGCGTCTGTTCGCCCAACGGGCGAGCGACGTGCGATGCGCTGTCGTCGAGCTGGCCAATGCGTACCGCGAGGTCGAAGTTTTCCTCAACCAGATCGGCGGCCCGGCTGGAGAATTGCACGTCGAGGTCGAGTGCCGGGTAGCGTTCGGCCAGCCCCATGAGAATCGGCAGGACACGCTCGCGCCCAAACAGCGTCGGCAGCGCGATCCGCACCCGGCCCGAAGGCAGCAGGCGTCGCTCGGTCAGCACCGACTCGGCCTGATCCAGCTCGGCCAGGGCGCGCAGGCAGCTTTCGTGGAAGGCGACGCCCTCATCGGTCAGCGACATGCGCCGCGTGGTGCGCAGGAACAGTCGCACGCCGAGGCGCTGCTCCAGGCGCGCCACGGACTTGCCGACACTGGAGGGCGACATGCCCATCTGGCGCGAGGCCACACTGAAACTGCCGCACTCCACGGCCTGGATGAAGGCGAGGATGCCCTGGAAACGATCGGAAAGCTGCATGGCTATTTGATAGTTAAAGTCTTTAATCTTGCTATTGAGTGTATCAATTCAATCTCTGATTTATTGATTAGCATGTCCTGCCTATCTGCACGCGCTGTCTGGCCGTGCTCTTTCAGGAGTGCTTTTCCATGTCTCGCTCGTCAAGCCGGCAACGCTGGCTGGCCCTGGCTGGCATTGCCATCGCCAGCTTCCTGGGCTGCATCGACTTCACCATCGTCAATACCGCGATCCCCGCCATCCAGTCGGCTTTTCACGCGGAAATCGACCAGGTGCAATGGGTCATCAGCGCCTTCGTCATGGCCCTGTCCAGTTGCACCATCGCGGTGGGGCAACTGGCCGACCGTCATGGCCGCCGCCGCGCGATGACCATCAGCATGGCGTCGTTCGGGGTCACCTCGCTGGGCGCCGGGCTGGCCTCGGACCTGACTGCGCTGGTGGCATGGCGGGCGGTGCAAGGCATGGCCTGCGCCGGGCTGTACACGGCGTCGGCGGCGCTGGTGGCGGAGATGTTTCCCGAGCAGGAGCGCGGCAAGGCGCTGGGCCTCCTGTTCAGCGTCAATGGTCTGGGCCTGGCCATCGGCCCGGTCCTGGGTGGCGTGCTGGTGGACGCGCTGGGCTGGCGCTGGATCTTCCTGGTCAACGTGCCGCTGATCGTGATCAGCTTTGCGCTGTGCCTGAGGCGGTTGCAGGCGGGCCCGGCGATGCCCGTGCGAACACGCTTCGACTGGCTCGGCATCGCGTTGCTGCTGGCGGTGTTGCCGTCCTGGCTGACCGCGTTGATACACGGCGCCGACTGGGGCTGGGGATCGCCCGCGACCTTGGGGCTGCTGGCGCTCGGCAGCGCGCTGACCTGCGTGCTGGCGTGGGTCGAGCGGCGTGCGCCGGTGCCGCTGCTGCGGCTGGCGCTGTTCGCGCAGGCGCGCTTTGCAGTCGCGGCCTGCGCGACGGCGGCGCTGGCGTTCTTCTACTGCGCCGCTTTCTTCCTGATGCCGCTCTACCTGGGCGAGTTACGCGGCCAGGACAGCGCCGCGACGGGCTGGTTGTTGTTGCCCACGACGGCCGTGATGGCGCTGATCGCGCCATTGGCCGGCCGCGGCAGCGACCGGTTCGGCACCGGGCCGGTGATGATGGCCGGCTTTGCCGCGCTGCTGCTATCGGCCCTGATGCAGTCGGCCTTTACCGCGACGACGGGCTGGCCGTGGGTGTTGGCCGCGTTCGCCTGCATGGGCATCGGCTGGGGCTGCGTGCTGGGGCCGTCGATGGCGGCTGCGCTGTCGGCACTGCCCGAAAACCTGGCCGGCACCGCGCTGGGCATGGCGACGACCGTGCACAACGTGGGCGGCTCGGTTGGACTGGCCGCCGCAACCGTGCTGTACCGGCTCGCCGCAGAGCACGGTGGCGGCTTTGTCGCCGGCTACCGTGGGGTCATGCTGTTGCTGGCACTGGTCTGCGTGGGGGCGCTGGCCGTGCTGGCGCTGGGCCGCCGCGCGTTGCATGTGCATCCCGCCCGTGCGGCCTCGAATGCTTGAGGGCTGTCGCCCGGTGTGCGGCGGGGCATCGCGTTGGGGCACGTCTCCTGCGTCGCGGGGAACCGCTGCGTGGCCGCCAACGGCAGGCAAGACCTGCCGCCAGCCAACAGGTATGGCAGACCGATCGCGGTGCCAGTAGACCCGCGGGTCTCCATCGAAGCGGAACAGCGGCACGAGCCCACGGCGGCAATCATCGCTTTCACGCGCGACGCATCTCGTGCCGTGCACGCCAACCCAAGGGGCACTCCCTTGGGCAGGTTGGCGGACAATCGCACAATTGGTGCCGTCGGTGCGAACGCAGACTCGTGTTTCACGATCGATAGTCTCACCACGCATCCGGCCGACTACGACCATATCAACGGGACGTGACGCATCAACAATTCGGTCAACTACGTGTCCAGCGTGTGCGACGGCTTTCAGTCGGCGACGCGACGGCGCGCCGCGTACCCGCACGACCCCTCGATCGACGAAGCCCATTCAAGGCGCGCCGACCGCAGACCGTCGCCTGCTGGCACGACGCGCCTCCTTCCTCTGTCGCAATCGTCAAGATTCGCGTCGCGTGCAGATAAAACCCTGCCGTTTCTCCCGCCGTTAACCCGTTCGCAGCCCATGCGCCACGTATTGCGACGCGGCGCGCGTCCTTCGTGATCCGGAATCCACATCCGCCGCTGGCCATGCACGGCCGGCGCAAGGGAACGTCATGCGAAAACAACTCACTATCCGTGGTGGTCTCGTCGCGACCATCGCCGGCTATACCGTGCTGCTCGTCCTGGTGGTCGGCGCGTGCATCGCGGCCCTCTATACGAGCAACGGTTCGCTCGAGGCGATGTACCGCGACGACACCGCGTCGCTGCTGCACCTGAAGACCAGTTCGGAGCGGATGCTCGTGCTGCGCGAACGCATGAGCGACGTCGCGCAGATCATCAGCGCCGGCCACTCGGGCAAGGAGGAGATCGCGAAACTCCGCACGCTCCTCAAGCAGAGCAACGACGAACTGGACGCCTATGCGGGCCTGCACGCGCGCAGCGCCGACGAGCAGGCGCTGTTCGACACGCTGCAGAATCGCCGTCGGGCGTTGCTTGACAGCGTGTTCCTGAAGGCGCTGTCGCAACTCGACGGCGATGACGGTTTCGGCTTCCTCGATACGCAGCGTACCGCGCCGGCCGCGCTGTTCGCGGCCTACCAGGAGGCGATCGATGCGCTCGAATCGTTCCAGGTGGCCCGCGAAAAGGCGCGCTACGATGCGGCCGGGGTTCATTTCCACCGAATCGTGTGGGGGATGGCGGCGGTGGCGGTCTTCGCACTCGTCGTCGGCTTCTTTGCGCAGCGCATGCTCGCGAAGGCGATCATCGAACCGATCAAGCTCGCGGTCGACCAGTTCGAGAAAATCTCGAGAGGCGACCTGACCGGAACGGTCGTCGTGCCCGGCGAGAACGAGATGGCCTATCTGCTGCATGCGTTGAAGCGGATGCAGGACGGCCTCGTCGGCACCGTGAACCAGGTGCGCGCGAGCACGGAGACGATCGTCGGTGACGTTCGCACGATCGCGAGCGGCAACGTCGACCTGTCCGAGCGTACCGAGCAGCAGGCCGTGTCGCTGCAACAGGCGGCGGCGAGCGTCGAGCAACTGACGGCGGCCGTGCGCCAGAACGCGGACAACGCGCGCGATGCCCGTACCTACGTCGAAGGTGCGGCGGGCATTGCGTCGCGCGGAGGGGAAGCGATGCAGCGCGTCGTCGAGACGATGTCGGCGATTTCGCACAGCTCCGCGCGGATCTCCGGGATCGTCGGCGTGATCGAGAGCATCGCGTTCCAGACCAACATCCTTGCCTTGAACGCGGCCGTCGAAGCCGCGCGCGCAGGCGAGCAGGGGCGCGGCTTCGCGGTCGTCGCGACCGAGGTGCGCGGGCTCGCGCAGCGCTGCGCGTCGGCGGCGAAGGAAATCCGCGAGCTGATCGGCAATTCCGCGCGGCGTGTCGAAGACGGCAGCGGCCTCGTCACACTGGCTGGCTCGGCAATGGCCGAACTCGTCGCGGCGGTCGAGCGCGTCAATACGATCATGAGCGAAACCAGCCATGCGTTCGAAGAGCAATCGTCGGGCATCGAGCAGGTGAACACGGCGGTCATCCAGATGGAGCAGACGATGCAGCGCAATGCCGCGCTGGTCGAGGAAGCCGCGGCCGCGGCGCTGTCGCTCGACGAACAAGGCGCGCGGCTCAGCGCGGCGGTCGCGCAGTTCCGTTTGCGTGACGAGGCGGTTGCGTGATGCACGGATGCGGGTGATCGGAGCCGGATCGTCGAGCCGGGCGCGCGGCCCACGAGATGTGGCCGTCGTCGAAGCGGCGCATTTCGGGTGCGGACATCCCGATTGCCTGTATCGATGCAAACCATGCACCAGTCCGGTGAAGGGTGACACGCGGACGATCGTCGAGCCCGGTGCGAAGTGGTTGGCGTGCAGTGCCCGCGAGGCGGCGACGGCGTCGCCGCGGCGCTTGTCGGCAAGGGCGGCAGCGCAATCGCGCCAAGGTTCTCCACAGGGTTATGCACGGAAATTGTGGATAACTCGAGGGGGTGTGAAGGGCCGCCGACGGTCCCTGAAATGGCACGTCGCCATGCGACATCGCGCGCCGCGAATTGCTTTGCTGAAAAGATCGTTTCGTGGCTGTCGCGGAAGGGAATAGCATCAAACCCCCTCTCCCTTGGCCACCGCATGCGCGGCCAATCATTGCGACCGTACCGGCCCGACCATGACGACACTGAACGACTATCTCGAACAGAAGCGCGACGCCTGGCTCGCGAAAAAGGACGCCGCCCGCAGCAATCCGGATTTCAAGGCGACCCCGCTGAAAGCAAACGTGCGCGCGCTGGGCCGCAGCGGCGTGCGGGAGATCCGCATTCGCGATTTCCAGGTGATCAGCGACAGTCCGCCTGATTTCGCGGGCTACAACCTCGGGCCGGCGTCGCCGGAGTTGCAGCTCGGCGTGCTGGGCAGCTGCCTGACGCACATCACGTTGATTCAGGCCGCGGAGCGCGGGCTGAAGATCGACTCGATCGAGGTCGAAGTGACCGGCGACCAGCATCCGCTCGCGCAGCAACCGGGTTTCGAGCATGTGCCGGTGTTCCCGCACAACCTGCGCTATACGCTCGATATCGTGTCGCCCGAACCGCCGGAGTCGATTCGCGCACTTCATCAGGCGGTCGAGGCCGTGTGCCCGATCTTCAACCTGTTGAGACTGCCGCAGACGATCGACGGCGAGTTGCGGCATACGCACGTTTGAAGTGCCCCGGTGCGTTGCAGCATGTCACGTCGCTGCGGCGTGAGCGGGCACGCGCGATTCCCGCGCACCCTGTTGGGGCCTCGATGTGACGGAGATGCTTGTCACACTGGTACGACACGGCGGATGCGTCGTCCCGGCGCCGACCACGTGCCGGATCGGGGCCGGGAGACGCCGGTGACGAATCAGCCGGCGCGGATTCCGGAGGTGGGATAGCCACGCGGCTGGCGCTTCGCGTCGTCGGCACGATCCTGAAAATGCTGAAACGCATCCAGCAGCCGCGCGCGCAGCACGGCCAGCGTCGGGTCGCGCCGATCGCGCGGCCGGGCGACCTCGACGTGGATCGTGTCGTCGATACGGCCCGGGTTGGGTGCGAGCATCAGCACGCGATCGCCCAGATACAGTGCTTCGTCCAGATCGTGCGTGACGACGATCGCGGCCATCCGATGCCGGGCCACGACATCGAGCAGCAGCGTCTGCAACCGCATCCGGGTCATCGCATCGACCGCGCTGAACGGTTCGTCGAGCAGCAGCAGGTCGGGCTCGCCGAACAGCCCACGCGCGATCGCCGCACGCTGGGCCATCCCGCCCGACAACGTGGCCGGAAGTTGCCGGGCGACGCCGGCCAGGCCGACTTCGTCGAGCAGCCGGGCGACGGCCGGCTCGCGGCCGCCGCGCGGGCCGGCCGCAAAGCCGACGTTGTCCGCGATCGATAGCCACGGCAGCAGCCGCGGCTCCTGAAAGATCACGCCGACGCGCGGGGACGGGCCGTCGAGCGCGATGCCACCTACCGTCACGCTGCCGCGGAAATCCGTGTCGAGCCCGGCGACGATCCGCAGCAGCGTGCTTTTCCCGCAACCGCTCGGGCCGACCACGCAGACGATCTCGCCGCGCGCGACCTGCAACGGAACGTCGGCGAGGATCGTGCGATCGCCGTAGAGCTTGCGAACGATGCGCAGGTCGAGCAGCGGGGTAGCGGCGCCCGCCGTCGTGTGCGCGGAAGGGGGCGTGCTCATGTCGACACCTTGCTTGAGTGGTCGAACGCGTCGCGCCAACCGAGCCAGTGCGACTCGATGCGGGCCATCGCGCCGTCGGTCAGCTTGCCGAGCAACGCCAGCAACAGGATTGCACCGAACACGAGATCGGGGCGCCCGGTTTCCCGGCCGTCGCTCAACAGGAAGCCGAGGCCGCGCGTGGCCGCGATCAGCTCCGCAGCGACCATGAACATCCACGCGAGACTGAGGCCGGTGCGCAAGCCGGTGACGATCTGCGGCAGCGCGGCCGGCAGCAGGATGCGCCGGAACAGCGCGAGCGGGCCGAGCCGGTACACCGCGCCAAGCTCGACGAGCTTGCGGTCGACGTCGCGAATACCGGCGACCACCGCGAGGTGGACCGGGAAGAAGGCGCCGATCGCGATCAACGTGATCTTCGGCGCTTCATCGATGCCGAGCCACAGCAACAGCACCGGCACCCACGCGAGCGACGGAATCGCGCGCAGCGCCTGGAACGTCGGCTCGAGCAGCGCGTCGAGCCGGCGGCTCAGGCCCATCGCCGCGCCGACGACGAGCGCGAGTGTGGCGCCGGCGGCAAAGCCCGCCGCGACCCGCAGCGTACTCGCGCCGACATGGCGTGCCACGCGCGTGATGCCCATGTGGACGAGCGTGTCGAGAATCTCGCTCGGCGCCGGGACCAGATGATCCGGCAGCCAGCCCTGCCGCACGACGACCTCCAGCAACGCGAGCACCGCGAACGGCAGCGCGAGGCCCGCGATCCGCCATCGGCGAAGCGGATCGCGCCGGCCGGCGCGTGGCGAAGCGGGGCGGCGACGCGCGAGTGCGGTATCTCGGGCAGCGGTGTCGGTCATGGTCGGTCGTCTCAGCGCGCAGCGTCGACCAGCGGGCGCGCGAACGTCGGATCGATCAGCGCATCGACGATCTTCGCGGGATCGACGCCGGGCTTGGTCAGTTGTTCGGCCGTCAGGACCGGCGCCGCGGCCTTCAGCGCCGCGCGTTGCGTATCGCCGGGAACGGGATGGCTGAAGTCGTTGCGTTGCAACTGCAGTTTCGCCACCGGCAGCGATACCTTCGATTCGTCGGCGAGGATCTGCGCGGTATCGGCCGGATGCGCGACGATCCACTGACGCGCGCGGTCGTAGACCTTCAGCACACGCGTGACCGCCTGCGGGTACTGGCTGGCGAACGCGTCGCGGACGTTCAGGAAACCATAGGTGTTGAACGCAACGTTGCGATAGAGCAGGCGAGCGCCGTCGTCGACCTGCGCCGCGGCCATGTGCGGATCGAGGCCGGCCCACGCATCGACCTGGCCGTTCGCGAGTGCGGTGCGCCCGTCGGGATGCTGCAGGTTGACGATCTCGACGTCGTCGCGGGTCAGGCCGACCGTATGCAGCGCGCGTAGCGTGAACAGGAACGGATCGGTGCCGCGCGTCGCGGCGATTTTCTTGCCCTTCAGGTCCGCGAGCGAGCGGATCGGCGAATCCTTGCGGACCACGAGCGCGGTCCATTCAGGGCGGGAGAACACGTAGACCGTATGGATCGGGTTGCCGTTCGCACGCGCGAGCACCGACGCGAGACCCGCGGCGGAACCGAAATCGACCGCCCCGCTGTTCAGGTATTCGAGTGCGCGATTGCTGCCCAGGCTCAGCACCCAGCGGATCGACGTGCGGTCGGCCTTGAATTCGTCTTCGAGCCAGCCAAAGTGGCGGATCACCAGGCTCTCCGGCGAGTAGTACGCGTAGTCGACGCGGATTTCGGCGGGCGTCGCTGCGCGGGCGTGCACCGAGACGAGGCTGGCGAACGCGGCAACGACGAGGGCCGCGGCTTGCCATGCGCGGGACCAGGACAGCTTCATCGGGATTCTCCGGAAGGGCGGCAAGGTGCCGCGAACAGGCAGGGTGACCGGCTAATGTAACGAAGCAGCGGCGATCCACGAACGAAGAAATCCGCAATTGAACATGTGCGTTGCTGCTAAGCGCACGCGGCGAGCAACTTTATGACGCGGGCCGATTAATTTATCGATTTATATCGCTTGGGATAACGGGACCGGGAGAACAGAATGCGTGCTGCCGGAACGTGACGGTATCGCGTGTCGGGAGGATCGCGGTCGCAGCGAATTCTCGCGGGTCACGAATGAGCACGTCCGGTTGGCGGCTTCATGTAGACATTGCCGACAACTCGGCAAAAAACTAAGGAATGCGATGAGTTCGATCGATCTGAACGCGGTCCCCCCGGTGTCGTCGCCCATCCGCTCGGCAAGCGACGTCGCGCGCCTGATCAACACCGTGGACAGCTCGGTCAGCCATGCCCGGATGATCGTGCTGCTGGCGCTCGGCGGCGTGTTTCTCGATGCATATGATCTGACGACGCTGTCCTACGGGATCGACGACGTGGCCCGCGAGTTCGGTCTGACGCCCGCGCTGACCGGGCTGGTCGGGTCCGCGATCATGATCGGCACGATCTTCGGCAGCCTGATCGGCGGATGGCTGACCGACAGGATCGGCCGCTATCAGGTGTTCATGGCCGACATGCTGTTTTTCGTGGTCGCGGCGATCGCGGCCGGGCTCGCGCCGAACGTCTGGGTGCTGATCGGTGCGCGCTTCGTGATGGGGCTCGGGGTTGGCATCGACCTGCCCGTCGCGATGGCGTTTCTCGCGGAATTCTCGAAGTTCGACGGTCGCGGCAACAAGGCGTCGCGGCTCGCGGCGTGGTGCCCGATGTGGTACGTGGCGTCCTCGGTCTGCTTCCTGCTGATCTTCGGACTGTATTTCCTGTTGCCTGCGGAGCATGCGGGATGGCTTTGGCGCGCATCGCTGATCTTCGGCGCGGTGCCCGCCCTCGTCATCATCCTGTTCAGGAACCGCTTCATGAACGAATCGCCGCTGTGGGCAGCAAACCAGGGCGACCTGGCCAATGCCGCGAGGATTCTGCGCGAGTCGTACGGGATTCATGCGCACGAAGCGGAGGATGCCCCGCGCGCGCCGAGCCAGCCGCCCGTGCGCATTCGCGTGCTGTTCCAGCGTCCGTACCTGGGGCGGACGATCGTCGCCAGCGTGATGAACCTGTGCATTCCGTTCGAGTACACGGCGATCGCTTTCTTCCTGCCGTCGATCCTGTCGCAGTTTCTCGGCGCGGGCGTATTCGAAACGATCGCGGCGTCGCTGGCGCTGAACGTGCTGTTTGCGTTCACCGGCGGCTTGCTGGGCATGCGCCTGGCCCATCGCCATGCTTCGCGTCATGTCGCGATCGCCGGTTTCGCGCTTCAGTTCGTCGCGCTCGTGGCGCTCGCGCTGGCCGGGCATCCGCACGGCGCACTCGCGATCGGCTTCGTGCTGTTGATGCTCGGTACGTGGTTGTTCGCCGAAGGGTTCGGGCCCGGCGCGCAGATGATGATCTATCCGACGCTGTCGTATCCGGCAACGATTCGTGGCACCGGCGTCGGCTTCGGGCGTTCGCTGTGCGGCATCGGTCAAGCGCTGGCGCTGTTCGTGCTGCCGATCCTACAGGCGCGGCTCGGCACGGACATGTTCTGGGTCGTCGCAATCAGTGCCGCTACGCCGATCGTGTTCCTGCTGATCGTGCGCTACGAGCCGACGGCGCGCGATATCGACGACGACGGTGGTGTGTGAGCGCGGTCGACATCGTGTCTAGTCCGGAAAGGGCGCGTGCATTCTCGAGTGCGCGCGTCGTCGTTGGTGCAATCACAGTGTTCACCCGTTCGATGAGCGAGTGCGGAAGCAGAACGCGCATCGGCGCGGCACCGGGCTTCTAGCGACGGGAAGGGGCGATCAGGCGGTGAGTCGGGCGAGCGGCCCGACACACCGGTTGCTGCTCATCGTGAGGCCGGCCCGCTCGCGGACACGCGGACCGACCCGCCGTCACGTTGACGTCACGCGTAGGCCGCCACCTGTTCGGCATCGCGCTTGACTTGCTCGATGTCGCGGAATTGCGCGGCCGGATGTTCGTCCGGCAGCCGCGCCGATCCGCCGAACAGCTTCTCGCGCAGCGTGCCCGGCGCATAGCCGGTCGGATACACGCCGCGCCGCTGCAGCTCGGGGACGAGATAACGCACGACATCCTCGAAGGTTTCATGCGCAACCGCATACGCGAGGTTGAAGCCGTCCACGTCGGTGGTGGCGACCCATTCCTGCAGGATGTCCGCGACGGTCGCGGCCGAGCCGACGAAGACCGGGCCCAGGCCGCCGATGCCGCCCCAGGCTGCCAGTTCCTCGATCGTCCATGCGGTGTCGCCGCCCGCCAGATGCTCGACCGCCGACACGATCGCATTCGTTTCGACACGCCGGACGGGATCGTTCGGCGCGTACTGGCCGAAGTCGATGCCGGTCCAGCCGGACATGAACACCAGCGAGCCGTCATACGACACGTACTTGCGATATTCGTCGAACTTGGCCTGCGCTTTCTCGTCGGTTTCGTCGACGATCACGGTGACGAGGTTGTAGATCAAGACCTGGCTCGCGTCGCGCCCCGCGGCGGCGGCCTGCGTGCGCACGTCGGCCACGTAGCGCGCGAGCTGCGGGCGGGTCGGCGCGGCGACGAACACGCATTCGGCGTGCTGCGCGGCGAACGCCTTGCCGGGGCCGGACGCGCCGGCCTGGAACAGCACCGGCGTGCGCTGCGGCGACGGTTCGCACAGGTGGTAGCCGGGCACGTCGAAGAAGCGGCCCTTGTGGCCGATCTCGTGCACCTTCTCCGGGTGCGTGAACACGCGGCCGTCGCGGTCGCGCACCACCGCACCGTCCTCCCAGCTGCCCTCGAACAGCTTGTACAGCACCTCGACGTATTCGGCCGCGACCGCATAGCGATCATCGTGCGTGCGCAAGCCGTGATCGCCGACGTTCTTCGCGCCGCTTTCGAGGTAGGACGTGACGATATTCCAAGCGAGCCGGCCCTTCGTGTGATGGTCGGCGGTCGACAGCCGGCGCGCGAACGTGTACGGGTGTTCGAACGTCGTCGATGCGGTGATACCGATGCCGAGATGCTCGGTCGCCATCGCGATCGGCGCGGCGAGCTGCAGCGGATCGTTCACCGGGATCTGCGCGGCCTGGTGCAGCGCGTGGTAGTTGCTGCCTTTGTAGACGTCGTAATAGCCGATCACGTCCGCGATGAAGATCGCGTCGAAAATCCCGCGTTCGAGCACGCGGGCGAGATCGGTCCAGTAGTCGAGGTCCTTGTACTGCCACGACCGGTCGCGCGGATGGGCCCACAGCCCGGGCGACTGGTGGCCGACGCAGTTCATCTCGAACGCATTGAAACGGATGGTCTTGCTCATTGTGCGGCTCCTGCCTCTGCATGCGTGCTTGTGCCCGTGCCGTTGCCGACCTGCCAGACGAACGGCGGCGTGCGCCCGTTGATGACCCAGTCGCCGACGATCCGCGCCTTGTAGACGAGCGGATTGTGCGACGACACGGTGCGCGCGTTGCGCCAGTGGCGGTCGAGCGCCGTCGTGCTGCGGGTCGCGGACGCGCCGAGCGCGTCGAACAGGCGCGTCGCCGCGCGCAGCACGAGGTCCGACACGACGAGCTGGCTCTGCGCGGATTCGATCTCGGCCGCGACGTTCGCATCGTGCTCGGCCGTTGCGTCGCCGCCGAAGTGCGCTTCGTAGGCCCGTTGCAGCGGTTGCGCGGCGCGCAGTGCGAGCGCGTCGGCCGCATAGGCCCACGACGCGATCTCGCCGATCACCTGCTGCAGCTGGGCATCGTCGGCCGCGCGCGGGGCATTGCCGTGGCTGTACACACGGGTGCGGTGGCGCACCAGGTCGGCTGCATCGCGCACGATTGCGTGGCCGATGCCGGCCAGCGTCGCGACGTGGAAGAGCTGGTAGAACGCGGTCTGGTACTTGAAGCGTCGCGCGAAGTCGATCACGTCCCGGGCATCGACCGTCGCGTCCTCGAAGCGGGTGGTGCCGCTGCCGGTCGTGGTCTGGCCGAAGCCGTCCCAGTCGTCTTCGCGGATCACGCCGGGCTGCGCGGTCGCGACGGCGACGATCACGTCGCTGCCGTCGTCCGCGCGCTGCGCGAACACGTCGATCCAGTCGGCGAACAGGCTGCCGGTGCTGTAGAACTTCCGGCCGTTCAGCACGAGGCGACCATGCTTTTCCGAGACCTTCGTGATGGTCTGGCCGAGCGCCACGTCGCCGGTCTCGGTCCACGCATTGCCGACGAGCTGGCCGCTCGCGAAGCGGTCGAACCACGTCCGGCGATCGGCGTCGGGCGGCGCGTTCAGCCAGTCCTCGACGAACGCGAAGTGCCCGCGCAATGCCTGCGGCAGATTGGAATCGGCCGCAGCGAGCTCGGTCAGCAGCCGGAACAGCTGCGGCAGCGACGCGCCGGCGCCGCCGTCGCGCACCGGCAGCCGCACGGCGCCGAAGCCGGCGGCCTTCAGCCAGCCGATCGCCTCGTGCGGCAGTTCGCGGCGGCGTTCGCGTTCGGCGGTGCCGGCCGCGATGCGTTCGAAGATCGGCCTGAAGCGGCCGGCCAGCGCGTCATAGTCGGTGCCGGTGGAAAGTTCGGTTGCTGCGGGAGACGAAGTCATACGGGGTCCTTGAAAGGCGGGGCCGTCGATGCCGGCAGGCCAGTATAGGAAGCACGCTGCGGACGATCCAATAACGGATTCGTACATCGTTATCGCCACCGGGCATTACGCGGGCGAGGCGGCGCGGCATCGATGCAAGGGCGTCGACATCGTCGCTGACGCGCGGTTTGCTGCAAGCATCGTGCTGCATCGTTTGTCACGCGAAGGAATATCGTTGTGCGAATCGCTCGGTTTGCCGGCACGCAGTGCGCTGCTAGATTGAATGTTTCCGTCAATCAGCAGGAGAGCCCGATGTCAGAGACGAGCGCCACGATTCAGGAACGGCCGGCCGATACGCAACCCCAGGTGGCCCGCGTGATCGCCGACGACGCACAGGCCATCGCGGCCGCGCATGCACTGGCGCAGCGGCTCGCGCAAGGGGCGGCCGAGCGCGACCAGGAGCGCCGGCTGCCGCGTGACGAGATCGAATGGTTCTCGCAGTCGGGGCTGTGGGCCATCACCGTGCCGAAGGCGTACGGCGGCGCGGGCGTGTCGCATGTGACGCTGACGGAAGTGGTGAAGATCGTCGCGGCGGCCGATGCGTCGCTCGGGCAGTTGCCGCAGAATCATTTCGGGTTGGTCGACGTGATCGCGCTGACCGGCACCGACGCGCAAAAGCGCCACTTTTTCTCGGAAGTGCTGAGCGGCAAGCGGTTCGGCAACGGTTTTTCGGAGAAGGGCACGAAGCACGTGCTCGACCTGAAGACGCGGGTGCGCCGGGACGGCGACGATTACGTCGTCGACGGCACCAAGTTCTATTCGACCGGCGCGCTGTTCGCGCATTACGTGCCGGTGCTCGGCCTCGACGACGAGCGCCGCGCGTGGCTCGCGTACGTTCGCCAGCCGGCGCCGGGGCTGACCGTGATCGACGACTGGTCGGGGTTCGGGCAGCGGACCACCGCGAGCGGCACCGTCGTGCTCGACAACGTGCGCGTGCCGGCGTCGCACGTGCTGCCGGCCCAGCGCGTGTCGGATCTGCCGACGCTGAACGGCCCGCTGTCGCAGATCATCCAGGCCGCGATCGACGCGGGCATCGCCAGGGCCGCGCTCGACGATACGCTGGCGTTCGTGCGCACGCGCACGCGGCCGTGGGTCGACAGCGGCGTCGAGCGGGCGGCCGACGATCCGTTGACGATCCGCGAGATCGGCCGTCTGCACATCCAGCTGCATGCGGCGGAGGCGCTGCTCGAGCGCGCGGCGCGTACGCTCGACGAGATCGCGGCGCGCGGCGACGTGACCGAGGACGATGTCGCGCGCGCGTCGGTGGCGGTGGGCGAGGCGAAGGTGCTGACGACGGAGATCGCGCTGCTCGCGGGCGAGAAGCTGTTCGAGCTGGCCGGCACGCAGGCGACGCTGGCCGAGCACAACCTCGACCGGCACTGGCGCAATGCACGCACGCATACGCTGCACGATCCGGTGCGCTGGAAATATCACCTCGTCGGCAACTACTACCTGAACGGCGTGCGGCCGGCGCGCCATGCGTGGAATTGAACTCGTTGCGATCGTGGCGTTATGGTGCAGCGATGGTTGAGCGCGTCGCCGCAGTCGAGCGCATCGACGCGATCATCAGCGAACCCGGCAAGGCCTTCGTCGAGGCGCAATCGCCGGGTATCGAGCAGGTGAATGCTGCACAGAGGGGGTTACCGCACCAGCGCGGCGACACGATAAAGTCGCCGCATCCCCATGAGCCTGCTTACTGAGGCGAGTCAGGCAACGTGTAGTCGAAGCGGTACGAATGCCGGCCGCTTTCGATGATGATGATCATCGCGCCGGAGAGTCCCAGCAATTCTCCCGTGCCGGAATCGGGCACGACGGTGATCGACTGTTGGGGCTGCCCGCGGGTCATGGTGGAACTGTGCTGCAGGACAAAGCTGCCGTGGCGGCCGCCCAGCACGCCTTGCACGGTCTCCATCGCCAAATAGCCGGCGGAGCCCTGGACGCTGCTTCGAAAAGCGAGCATTTCTCCCTGACTGACGGCCTCGAGGTCGCCGTGATACTGCTTGTCCAGCGACATGCGACCGAGCCCGGTCTGTTCCGCGACGGTACTCAGGGATTCCGGATTCAGCTTCACTTCAAACGGACCATTGGCCAGCAGGGTCATTGCAGCGCTCCTCGTCGAATCGGCAACCCGCACTATAAGCCAACCGGGTTCGGGCGGATGACGGCCGCGTCGACGCGAGACATTGAAAGGTGCGACTTCAAACGTGACGGAGGCGCAATGGTTCCGTAGTTTCGAATCGCCGAAGCCTCATCGACGCAAACGGCAACGCTTCAATCGTCGCCCGCTTGATACAGCGCTTTCACCTGCGACAACGCTTCGATGAATTCATCCTTGAGCGCCTGCGGCCCGAGGATTTTCACGTGTGCGCCGTACCCCAGCAGTTTCCGCGCGCCGTGCTCGATCGATTCGATGGGCATCAGGAATGCTTTCCATCCCGGCGGCACCTCCGCGCTGCTGGCATCCTGCGCGGCAGGCACGGTCTTGATCCGTGCGTTGGCCAGCCAGGTTTCGCCGCGCGGCGACACGGCAATATGGGCGGTCAGCCGATTGAGTTCGGCCTCGTACCGGCTCATCGCGTCGCGCCAGTGCGTTGCCAGGTCGAATCGCGCGGGGCGCTTGAAGCGGCGGCGCGATGCATCGAGTTCGAGGATATTCGCGACCCGGAACGTGAGTGCGCCGGGCTTGCCGACCACCCTGGCGACCAGGTACCACGCGCCGCCCTTGAGCACCAGGCCGAGCGGCTCGAGTTCGCGGCGGGACACGCCGCGCCAGCTCTGATACTTCACGTCGATACGGTACGCCCCCCACACCGCGTCGGCGACTTCCCGCAGGAGGGCGGGCGCTTCCTGCGCCCGGTACCAGTCCACGGTGTCGACGTGCAGCCGGCTGGCGACGCGATCGGCATGCTCGCGTGAGCCAGGCGGCAGGCTCGCGATCATCTTCAGCCGCGCGGAGGTCGCCATGCCGTCGAGGCCCAGTTCGCTCGCGGGCCCGGGCAGGCCCGCCAGAATCAGCGCGTGCGCTTCATGCTCGGTGAGCCCCGTGAGATCGGTACGCCAGCCGTCGCTCAACTGAAAGCCGCCGTTGCGGCCGCGGTCGCCCCAGATCGGCACGCCGGCCGTGGAGAGCTGGTCGATATCGCGCAGGATCGTGCGCTCGGACACCTCCAGCGCTTCGGCGAGCGCCGGTGCGGTCATCCGGCCGCGTGCTTGCAGCATCATCATGATCGACAACAGGCGGCTCGCTTTCATGAGCGACACGTTACCTCAAATACCTGACATGAGGTGTCATGTTATCGGGCTTATGCTTTGCCGCATTCCCGATCCGTTTCATCGACGCGGGTTACGCAACACGACACCACAGGGGATCAAACGATGAAGATCATTTCCGGGCCGCTGAGCATGTTCGGCGCGAAGGTCGAAATTGCGGCGCACGAGAAGGGCATCGACTTCGAGCTGGTGATGGTGCCGTTCAGCCAGCTTCGCGGCTACGATCCCAAGCATCCGGATGTGTTGCGGATCAACCCGAAGCGGCAGGTGCCGGTGCTGATCGACGGTGATCTGGAGCTGTTCGATTCCACGCAGATCTTCGAGTATCTCGAGGATCTGAAGCCCGATCCCGCGCTATGGCCGGCGCATCCGGCGGCGCGCGCCATCGCGCGTCAGCTCGAACACTGCAGCGACGAAATCTATTTTCCGCACGTCGTCCGGCTGATGGGGCTGGAAGCGACGCCCGACGATCCGGCGGCACAGGCCGCACGCGCGGAAGCGGCGCACTACTATCGGCGCATGGAGCACGTGCTGGCGGATCGCGAGTTTCTGGCCGAAACGTATTCCTGCGCCGACATCGCGTTCTACATGGCGCAGTTGTTCGGCGCGCGCAAGGGCGCACCGATGACGGACGAAACGCCCCGCCTGCTCGCGTGGCGTGAACGGATGACGGCGCGTCCCGCCGTGCGCAAGGTCGCCGGCGCGATGGCCGGCTATCTTGCCTCGATCGGAGAGGCGGTCCCCGATTTTCTTCGCGCGCTCGACTAGCTGCGTTCGAGAGCGGGTGGAAGGCGGCCTTCAGCCGCGATGGCAACCGAAGGCCGCAGTGGGGTGTTCGGCGTTCAGCCGCGGATGAACGCGAGCAGATCGGCGTTGATCGTCTCGGCGTTGGACGTGGGCATGCCATGCGGGAAGCCCGCATACGTCTTCAGCGTGCTGTTCCTGGCCAGCTTCGCCGACAGCAGACCGGAATCGGCATACGGGACGATCTGGTCGTCGTCGCCATGCATCACGAGCACGGGAATCGTGGTGCTTTTCAGGTCTTCGGTGAAGTCGGTCTGCGAGAACGCGACGATGCCATCATAGTGGGCCTTCGCGCTGCCCATCATGCCCTGCCGCCACCAGTTCCAGATGACGCCTTGCGACGGCTTTGCGCCGGCGCGGTTGTAGCCATAGAACGGGCCGGCCGGCACGTCGTAGTAAAACTGCGCGCGGTTCGCCGCGAGTTGCGCCTGGAGGTTGTCGAACACCTCTTTCGGCAGGCCACCCGGATTGCTGTCCGTCTTGACCATCAGCGGCGGAACGGCGCTGATCAGCACGGCCTTGGCGACGCGGTCTTCGCCGTGGCGGGCGACGTAGTGAATGACTTCGCCGCCGCCGGTCGAATGGCCGACATGAACGGCGCCTTGCACGCCGAGGTGATTCACGACCGCGGCGACGTCGTCCGCGTAGTGATCCATGTCATGACCGTCCCACACCTGGCTGGAGCGGCCGTGGCCGCGACGGTCGTGCGCGATCACGCGATAGCCCTGTGCCAGGAAGAAGAGCATCTGCGCATCCCAGTCGTCGGCGCTGAGCGGCCAGCCATGATGAAAGAAGATCACCTGGGCGTCGCGCGGCCCCCAGTCCTTGTAGAAGATGTCGACGCCATCCTGCGTTGTGACGTAACCCATGTCTGCTCCTGTTCGGTGGGCGGTATCGATTCGTGACGGTCTTGCCGGTCGCGATGGTCGCCAGGCCGGCGCTGCGCATGACGCGGCATCCGATGCCCGCCTGCCTTGGCGATGCGCTCACTCTAGGTTTAAAGTCAGGTTTAATGTCAACACGCTGGAGAGGCAGGTATGAGAATCGGGGAACTCGCGAAGCTCAGTGGCCTGACGGCCTCGCGGATCCGCTTCTACGAGGCTGAAGGGCTGCTCACGGCCGTCGAGCGCGGCACGAATGGTTATCGCGACTACGGCGAAGACGCGGTGTGGATGCTCGAGATCATCGCCGGCGCGCAAAGTGCCGGGTTCTCGCTGGAACAGATCCGCCATCTGCTGCCGTTGAAAGCCGGAAACTGGCAGCATGACGGGCTCGTGGAGGCGCTCGAACGGAAAGTCACCGAGATCGACGCGATGCAAAAACGCCTCAAGGAAAACAAGGCGCAACTGCTCGTCGCGATCGACACCATCAAGAACCGGCCGACCGAACTGAGTTGCACGGAGCGTACGCGCTGGGTGATGGACCGGTTGCGCAATCCGGGCGAGGTGTCGACACCTGGCAAGGGCCGTCGCACGACCACCAAATGATTCCGCACCGCACCGCACAGTGCGTGCCGGCCGGTAGCTCGGGCGCAATCCGACGCGCCCCTCTATTCGGGCCCTTGACCTTAAAGTTGACTTAAATCTTAGAGTGCTTGCTGACGGCAGTGAGTCAGCAGGCTTCGGGTGTTGCCTGCCACGGTCGATCATCGACGAGAGGCGACGAACATGGACAGGCGTTTTACACAGGTCGAATTCGGGCCGCACAAGGTCGACGTGCCCGAAGGCGGGTATTACGACCGGTTCCGGATGAATCCTGACCTCGACGAGGTGGCGCGCGATCCCGCGGCGGGGAACATCGATTTTTTCCGTCGGATTCCGAAGCGTCAGGTCGCGTCAAGGGTCGGCCCGACCTGGGCGCCGAATTTCTACTACCGTTCCAGCAGCATTCAGCTGCTGTTCCTGGCGCCGCTCGAACGCCTGCGGACCACGCTGCCGGTGCCGCTCGAGCCACTGCGCGCGCTTCCCGGATACGGGCTGGCCGCGCTGACCTTCTTCTCGTATTCGGTGTGCGACAACGATCCGTATGACGAAGTGTCCGTCGCGGTGGTCATCCGCCGGCCCGGTGCGACCGGGTCGCATGCGCTCGAGCTGATCGATTCGATGCGGCGCCGGAGCTTCTTCGCGCACGTGCTGGCGCTGCCGGTCACCACGGAAATCGCGCGGGTGCGCGGCGTGCATGGCTATCAGCTGCCCAAGTGGCTCGCCGATATCGACGTGAACCTCGGCGCCACCGCCAGCGCCCGCATTGCCGGCCCGGGTGGCCGGCCGGACCTGAGCCTGAGCGTGCCGATGCCCGAACTGACCCAGGTCGCGTCGCAGTCGCACATGGGCACGTCGACGATGATCAATCGCATCGACGGCGAATGGCACCAGACATCGGTGCAGACGAATGCGTTATCGTTCGCCCAGCGCCTGTTGCCGCGCAATGTCGAGCTGGTGCGGCATGGCGGTCCGTTGAGCCAACTGCTCGACGGGCTTGGCGCGTCCACCATCCTGCGTCTCGACGTGGTGAAGGATGCGCAACTGGTGCTGAACCTGCCGACCCCGTTGAAGGCCTTCGATGAACCCGGAAAGCAACGCTGACGCCACGCAACGCCGCGGCACGCCCGCGCGAAGGAACCGCCCATGACCCGGCCGACTCACGATCTCGTCGTATTTGGCGCCACCAGTTTTGTCGGGCAGATTCTCGCCCGCTACCTGTCCGAGTACCTGTCGGGTGCCGGCGAGACGCTGCGCTGGGCCATCGCCGGCCGCTCCGAAGCGAAGCTCAGGCAGGTCAGGGATACGCTGGGCGCGGCCGGGCAGTCGGTACCGATCATCGTTGCCGATGCGGCCGACGAAGCGCAGCTTCGAGCGCTTTGCGCGCAGACGCGGGTGGTCGTGTCCACCGTCGGCCCCTATGCGCTTTACGGGGAGCCGCTGGTCAGGATCTGCGCCGAGACCGGCACCGACTACTGCGACCTCACCGGCGAGACGCAGTGGATCAAACGGATGATCGACAGGTACGAACCGGCGGCCCGGCAATCCGGTGCGCGCATCGTTCATTGCTGCGGTTTCGATTCGGTGCCGTCGGACATGGGCGTGTTCTTCCTGCAGCAACAGGCGCGGCAACAGTGGGGCGTACCGGCCGCGCAGGTGAAGATGCGTGTGAAAACGCTGAAGGGCGGCGCGTCGGGCGGCACGGTGGCGAGCGTGATCAACGTCGTTCGGGAAGCGGCGGCGGATCCCGCGTTGCGCAGGGAACTGCTCGATCCTTATTCGCTGTGCCCGAAGGGACATGGTTTTACGGCACGCCAGCATGCGGTGCGATCCGCCGCGTTCGATCGCGACTTCGACGCGTGGATCGCGCCCTTCGTGATGGCGGCGATCAACGAGCGCGTCGTGCATCGCTCCAATGCACTGGCCGGCAATGCGTACGGCAGCCGCTTCACGTACGACGAAGCGGTGATGACGGGCACGGGCCTCAAGGGCCGCCTGACCGCTGTGACGATGGTGGCCGGCCTCGGCGCGTTCATGGTGGGTGTCGTCATCAAGCCGGTGCGCAGCCTGATGGAGCGCTTCCTGCTGCCGAAACCCGGCGAGGGGCCGAGCGCCGCGGCGCAACTGGCAGGCCGCTACGATCTGCGATTCTTCGGCCGCACCGACGACGGGAAGACCCTGCGCGTGAAAGTCACCGGCGACCGCGATCCGGGCTATGGCTCCACCGGCAAGATGCTCGGTCAGGCCGCGATCAGTCTCGCACTGGATTGCGTTGACAATGGCGTCAAGATCGGACGCGGCGGCGGCTTCTGGACGCCCGCGACGATGTTCGACGAGCGCTACATCGAGCGGTTGGTGCGCCATGCGGGGTTGCGTTTCGACGTGATTTGAGCGCGTGTGCCGTCCGCTTGCTAGTCGACAGAAAGCCGATAAAGATCGGATTGCGAATCAACATCAGGAGACGACTGACAGTCACGACGGGGCAGATGGCCGGATGCGATCCGGCCGGGGAGTATCGGAACATGAAGATCGGGGAACTGGCGGAGCGCACCGGCCTTACCCCTTCGCGCATCCGTTTTTACGAGCGCATCGGTCTGCTGACGCTCGTCGAGCGCGAAGCGAACGGCTATCGCTCCTATCCGCAGGAAGCGGTGACGGTGCTCGACCTGATCACGGCCGCGCAGAAGGCGGATTTCAGTCTTGAAGAGATCCGCACGCTGATGCCGGCCGGCCTCGCGCAGTGGCCCTGCGATTCGGTGCTGGAGGCGCTGTGCCGCAAGGTGCAGGACATCGAGGCGCTGGAGGCGCGGCTCGCGCAAAGCAAGGCGCAGGTCGTGTCGCTGATCGCTGACATCGCCGCGAAACCGGCGTCGGTCGATTGTGCAACCCATGCGAAACGATTGCTGTCGCGCATCCCGCCCGGGAATGCGGCGGATGGCGGCGAGGCTGCGACTGCCGCCGCCGATCATGACGAAGCGGTGGTGCGCCGCCGGTCACCCTGCGCCTAGTGGCGCGCCGGCGCATCACATCACAGCAGCGCAACGACCTGTTCCGCGGTCGCCTTCGCCGATTGCGGATTCTGGCCGGTCACGAGGCGGCCGTCGACGACGACGTTCGACGTGAACGGCAGCAGCGCCTTCTCGTAGCGCGCGCCGCGCTGCTGCATCTGCTGCTCGACGTTGTAGGGCACTTTCTTCGCGACGCCGGCCAGGATTTCCTCCACCCACGAGTAGCCGGTGATCCGGCGTCCGGCAACCAGCAGCGAGCCATCCGATAGTTTGGTGTTCAGCAGCCCGCAGTAGCCGTGACAGACCGACGACACGACGCCGCCGTGCTCGTAGATCTCGCGCGTGAGGCGCTGCAGCCCCGCATCGTCCGGGTAGTCCCACATCACCGCATGGCCGCCGGTGAAGTAGATCGCATCGAAATCCGCCGGATCGATCTCGTCGGGGCGTGCGGTGGTGGCCAGCAGCGCCGCGTTGGCCTGGTCGGCCCGCCACGCTTTCGCGGCGGCGTCGGCATGCGGCCATTTGAGCGAGCGCGGCTCCAGCGGCGACACGCCGCCCTTGGGGCTCACGAGCTGCTGCTCATAGCCTTTTGCCGCGAAGATGTGATGCGCATGGGTCAGTTCGGACAGCCACAGGCCGGTCGGTTGCGACGGATCGGCGTAGTGCGCGACGTTGCTCACGACGTGAAGGATGCGCTTGCTCATGATGCGGTTTCCCTTTCATCGGCCACGGGGCGGACGTCGTCGACGCACCGCCGGATTGTCGGATGGCATGGCACATACCCATGACCTCGATACGCCGCCGAGGCAAACCATAACCTTTAAGCAAAGTCGAAGGTCAAGGCCTTTTCGTCCTGGCCGCCCGCGCGGGCGTGGCGGGCAGCACGAGTCCGTCCAGCAAGGTGGTCAGCGCATCTTCGATCGCGTGGTCGCCGACCTTCTCGCGCACCAGCCGCCCGTCGATCGCCAGCATCGTCAGCCCATGCAGATGCGCCCAGCAGGCGGTCGCCTGGCCGAGCGCCGGGCGCGGGCGGATCGTGCCGGCGCGCTGGCCGCGCTCCAGGATGTCGACGACCAGCAGGAAGGGGGCTTGCACGCGCGGATCGAGATGGATGTCCGAAGGCTCCCCGGCATCCGCGGCAAACATCAGTCGATAGAGATCCGGGTTGCGCTGCCCGAACGCGAGATGGGCATAGGCGAGGGCGAGCAGCACGTCCGGTGCATCGGTTGCGGGATCGACGGACGCGGCGAGATCGTCGCGCAGGCGATCGAAGCCGATCAGCGCGAGCTCGTGCAGCAACGCGGCCTTGTCCGGGAAATGCCGGTACGGCGCGGAGTGGCTGACGTTCGCGCGCCGCGCGATTTCGCGCAGCGTGAACTGCCAGCCCTGTTGCTCCTGCAGCGTGTCGAGCGCGGTTTCGATGATCGCGCGACGCAGATCCCCATGGTGATAAGCCTTTTGCCCGGCATCCGCATCCCCATCCGACGACATCGTGTTGCTCCTATGTTGACAGGGAACACATTGTGGTCCTATGATCGGCCGCATGCAAGTTGACAGTGTCTACATCGACGCAACCTCGTGAGGTGCACCATGGCCGTTTCCGCAGAATCCAGCTCGAGCTTCGACCCGGCGGTGTTGCTGGCCCGCCAGCGCAACGCATTCGTCAGCGAGGGGCCGCCGAGCATGCAGCAGCGCAAGGCCCGGCTCGCGCGGCTGCGCGCCGTGGTGCTCGCGTATCGCCGCGAAGTGGAAGAAGCGGTCAGCGTCGATTTCGGGCATCGCTCGCGACACGAGACCGCGATCATGGAACTGGTCGGCGTGATCCAGGCGATCGACTACCTGACGCGCAACCTGCGCCGCTTCATGAAGCCGCAGCGCCGGCACGTCGGCATCTTCTATCGCGCCGGGCAGGCGCACGTGGAATACCAGCCGCTGGGTGTCATCGGCGTGATGGCGCCGTGGAATTACCCGTTCGCGCTCACGTTCATTCCGCTGGCCACCGCGCTGGCCGCGGGCAACCGCGCGATGCTCAAGCCGTCGGAACTGACGCCGCGCACCAGCGAGGTGATGCGCCGGATGCTCGCGGAGACTTTCCCGATCGAAGAAGTCGCGGTCGTGCTCGGCGGCCCGGAAGTCGGCGCCGCGTTCAGCGGCTTGCCGTTCGATCATCTGCTGTTTACCGGCAGCACGCAGGTGGGCCGCAAGGTCATGAAGGCGGCCAGCGACAATCTGGTGCCGGTGACGCTCGAACTCGGCGGGAAGAGCCCGGCGATCGTCGCGCGGGGGCACGTCGATGACCGGACGATGTCCAGCATCGTGTTCGGCAAGCTGTCGAACGGCGGGCAGACCTGCGTGGCGCCCGACTATGCGCTGGTGCATGAAGACGACCTGGACGCGTTCGTCACGCAATACGATGCGGCCGTCGCGCGCTTCTATCCGGAAGGGCCGACCAGCCCGGACTACACGTCGATCGTCAGCGACCGGCATTACGATCGCCTGAAAGGGCTCGTCGACGAAGCGCGCAGCAAAGGCGCGCGCGTGATCGAGGCGGGCGTGAATCCGCAGCAGGCGGCCACCCGCAAGCGGACGCTCGCGCCCACGCTGATCGTCGGGGCCGGCGACGATGCGACCGTCATGCAGGAAGAAATCTTCGGGCCGATCCTGCCGGTGCGCACGTATCGCACGATCGACGAAGTCGTCGACTACGTGAATGCGCGTCCGCGGCCGCTTGCGCTGTATTACTTCGGCGCGCAGGACAGCGACTGCGCGTCGTTGCTCTCGCGCACCACGTCGGGCAACGTCGGCATCAACAACACGCTCCTGCACGTCGCGCAGGAAGACTTGCCGTTCGGCGGCGTCGGCCCGAGCGGGATGGGCGCGTATCACGGCATCGAAGGATTCCGCGCGATGAGCCATGCGAAGGGCGTGTTCGTGCTCGGGCGCTGGAACCTGCCGAGCCTGCTGCGCGCGCCGTTCGGCAAGCTCGCGGATCTGTCGCTGGCGGCGTTGCTCGGGCGCAGCCGGGATCCGGTGGGCGCGCGGGCGGGATTGACCGCGAAGCGCTGAACCGGGCGCGGGGCCGGGTCAGCGCGCGCGATGGTGTCCTTGAAGCGCGGCGGCCCGGAAATTCAGATCAGCGCCCGCCGCGCGCGATGGCCAGCGCGACGCCGAAGCCCACGAGCAGGCAGCCGAAGGTGCGGTCGATCCAGTGCCGCAGCGCCAGCAGGCGGTCGCGGACGGCCGTTGCGGAAAAGCACAGCGCCACCAGGCTGAACCAGCCGGCATGCGCGACGGCGATGAACGCGCCGTAGCCGATCTGCACGATCAACGGCGTGTCGGGCCGCACGGCCTGCATGAACAGGCTGACGATGAACACCGTGGTCTTGGGGTTCAGCGCATTGGTCAGGAAGCCGGTGCGCAGCGCGGCCAGGTCGGACAGCGGCGCGACGCGTGTGTCGGGCTGCCCGTTGCTTGCCTTCGTCATGAGCATCTTCACGCCCAGGTAGATCAGGTAGATCGCGCCGACCAGCTTGACGGCATTGAAGAGCCACAGCGACTGGCGGATCAGCAGGCCGACGCCCAGCAGCGTGTAGCTCACATGAACCGTCACGCCGAGCCCGATACCCAGCGCGGTGAGCACGCCCGAGCGGCGCGACAGCATCAGGCTGTTGCGCGTGACCATCGCGAAGTCCGGGCCCGGGCTGATCACGGCCAGCAGCGTGATGGTGACTACAACTATCAGTTCGGTCATCGTCTTGTCCTTGCGGTTGATGGCTTGATGACGCAATCTTATGGGTCACGTTACATCGGGAAAAGCGATGATTTCTGACCAGAATGGTGAGATTGACTCACAATCCGTTCGCGCCAGCCTGCCGTCGCTGATGGCCTTGCGTTGCTTCGAGGCGGCGGCGCGTCACGAGAATTTCAGCCGTGCCGCCGACGAGCTGTGCCTGACTCATGGCGCGGTCAGCCGCGCGGTGCGGCTGCTCGAGGACGACCTGGGTGTGGCGCTGTTCCAGCGGCGCAGCCGTCGCGTCTTCCTGACCGATGCGGGCCGCAAGCTGGCGCAGGCCGTCCATGATGGGCTGGGCCTGATGCGTCACGCCGCGCACGAATTGCGCACCGAGGCCGCCCGGGCGCGGCGCTGGGTCCTGTCGTGCGAGCCGACGCTGCTGATGCGCTGGCTGATTCCGCGCTGGCCGGATTTTCAGGCGCGGCATACGGGCGTCGACATTCACCTGGCTGCCGCGGGCGGCCCGTTTTCATTCGACAGCGGCATCGACATGGCGATTCGACGCAATGACTTTGCGTGGCCAGCGGGGTATCACGCGGAGCGTCTGTTCGCAGAGCGGGTCGGGCCGGTTTGCCGGCCGGATAAAGTCGATGCGTGGTTTGCCACGCGTCGTGGTGATCGCGCGTTGAAGAAGGACGCTCCGCCATTGCATACGCGGACACGCCCGGACGCATGGAAGGAATGGTCGGTAGCGGCGAACCAGCCGGCCCCGGGTGGGCGCGGGCAGACCTTCGACCATTTCTACTTCAGCCTGCAGGCGGCCGTCGCGGGGCTCGGTGTCGCGATCGGCCCGTGGCACCTCGTTCGCGACGACATCGAAAGCGGTGTGCTGGTCGCGCCACTGGGGTTCGTCGAGGATGGTTCGCATTACTGCCTGTTGACGCCGGAACCGGTGGCCGCCGGGAGTGCGCAGGCGGATTTGCTCGGGTGGTTGAGGGCGATGGTTTGATGGAGCTCGGGTGTGCGCAGATGGGTGGGAGACGTTGCGCGTCCCTATCGAAGGGGCGTGGTGAAGATCGGCGCAGGTATCGCAATCGGCCCCTGCGCCCGGTATCGCAGGCCGCCGTGATGGCTGTCGCTACTGCCTCGAATCCGGTGCGAAGGTCCTGCACGTCACGCCGGCGATAAAGTCGATTGCCGCGCGCAAGTCGTCGGGCCTGCCGTGGTAGCCGACCGCCCGCCCTGCGTTCGGCGCGAGGACGGCAAGCGACATGATTCGGCCATTCAATGCTCCGTGAACGCCGCGGTTGGCTTCGGCGCGATGGGGGCGTTGGTGAACCTTCGGCCGTCAATTCCCGCTCGATCGATCCGCATGGAGCGTCGTAACGCGCTCGCCTGGCCTGGATGGCCTGATCTTTGAAATTGCCCGAGGCTCAGGCATTCCGCTCGCGAAGCATCCAACGCGTCAGTTCTCGAATCTGATCGGTCGTGACGCGCTCGTGCAGGATCAGGGTGCGTAGATAAACGGCGCCGATCAGACAATGCAGCAGGGGCATCGGATCTGCCCCCTGCGGCCACTCACCCGCTTTTGCGGCACGATCGAAAACCTGTTGAACCGCCGCAAAGCGGTTCGTCCAAAGCCGGTGTAGTTCACTCGTCACGGCCGCATCGTTGTAAGTGGCCAGCACAAACTGAATCGCGGACCTGCCGACGCCCGTTTGCAAGTAGCGCACAGTTGCCGACAGCAGCGCGACGAGATCCGCCTGCAGCGAGCCCCGATCCGGTATCGCGATGTGCTCGGCAAAAAGCTCGAAGACGGCCTCCATCATCAGCCCTTCCTTGCTCTTCCAGCGGCGATAGATCGAACTCTCATGCACGCCCGCAAGCGCGGCGATGGCGCCGATGTTGAGCCCCTCGAAACCCGCCGCCTGCAATTGGGCAATCGTTGCGGAGATCACGGCTTCACGGACGCGGGCGCTGCGGCCGCCAAGGCGGCGACGTGGCGACGGCGATTCTTGTTCGGCTGACTTTGGCATGAGCGGATTTTACACATCGTTTCATCGACTGCCCGCGTCGTCACGGCGGTCCGGCCACGAGCGCGACCATGAGCGACGGCCGGCAGGCATGCGGTAAACACTAACGCAAGTTAACTTGCGTTAGTGGCGCGAGTCGGGAAACATGGCAACTCGTTCACCAGTGCTACGGAGGTTCAAGTGAAAGCAGTGACGTTTTTCAAGTCAGGTACGGAGGTGGCCTGCGAGGACATCCTCAGAATGGAGGTCAAAAGGGCGCGCTACATGATGGCCTTGCTCATGGAGAAACTGGGGGCAGACGGCATGGTCAGCCTGTTCGCGAAGGAGATCGCGGAGCACGAATCGAACGAGAAGGATTGGTCGCTGCGTGCGAATGGTCGCTTCAGTTCGTCAGTTGCCGAAGCGCACGTGGCGGTGGGCACCAGCGCGGAGTTCGTGGCCTGGTTCTGGGAGGGATATGGCGGGTCGAACAGCCCCGCAATGCTTCGTGCTCACCCTGAGCATCTCGGTGCGCTACCGCTCTCGGACGGGCGTGTCGGCATTCTGGAGGTACCCGGCCATACGAAGTCGCCGGCCCTCCTGAAGCTCCGCCATCTGGATGACTGGAGCGGTATCCCGATCGAACTGGCACCCGATATGCCGCATCGGATGATGGGGCGCGTCGAGACGCCCGATGGTGTGACCGTCGGTTACTTGCTGCACCAATTCAGGGACACGCTTCCGGGGTTCGATGCGCGGCTGGAGATCTTCTGGCCATCGACCGCGCCGGAAGAACTCATTCACGGCCACTCGGACCACCTGATGCTCGAGTGGTGCAACTGGTTCGAGCTGTACGTCCTCTCGCGGACGCAAGCACGCGACCTGATGCCGTTGGCGCTTTCCGTGAATACATAACCGCGTCATCGGTTCGCGTACTTCGAGCGGGCCAGTGCGGCGCGGGCCGCTTGGGTGGAGCGGCAAAGCAGCAGCGGAAACACGCTACCGCTTTGTCGTGTCATCGGTACCGTGAACCGATTGCGGCGGATGTGCGATCAAGTTTGCGATCCGATCCCTCGACAACGTCGCAACGGACATCAATCCCTGACCGACGGCGATTCAAGAAAAACCAACGCTCCGGTGTGCGTGCCAGGCAGCACACTGAGGACCGAAGCCGAAGCGGCGATCTGTCCGGCTTCATCTGATCGCCATACGTCGGGTGCCGCACGCAGGCAGATTCTTATTCAATTATTTTGCAGTCCTGCATGACTGGAGGAGACATTAAAACGTGATCAAGATGAAAAAAATCCGTCCGATTCTGCTGATCCCTATCTCGATCGCAGTATTGGGCTTACTGTCAAACGCGCATGCGCAAAGTAACGTCATGCTGTACGGTGTCGTGGATTCCGGCGTGATGTACGTGAGCCGTACCTTCGACGCCGGAACGGGTACGAGTGGCCCGCATCAGGTATCGGCAACGGATGGCGGGATCTCGGGTTCTCTCTTCGGTATCACCGGTGCCGAGGATTTGGGCGCAGGTGCGAAGGCGATCTTCACGCTCGAAAGCGGTTTTACGACGAACAACGGGGCGCTGGGCAACTCGAACGGAAATTTCTTCGGGCGGCAAGCCTTCGTCGGGCTCTCCGGACACTTCGGTACCGTAAAGGCCGGTCTGCAGTACTCGCCGTTCGGACTTGCGATCGTCGACACGGACGCGCGGCATGCGTCGTTCTTCGGGAGTCAGGCCGGAATCTACATGGGCAATTTTTTTGCGACCGGCATTTTCGTCGCCAATGCCGTGTCCTATACGAGCCCGACGATCGCCGGCTTGCAGGCGAGTGCATTGCTTGCGCTGGGCGGCGATCCAAAGGGATTTCAGGCGGGGCGCCAGTATGCGGCTCGCTTGAGATACGAATGGAAAGACCTGGTCGTGAACGCTGCGCTCTTCAGTGGAAATCCCGGTGGTTCAGCGAGCGTTTCGACGCCATTCCCGTCAACGATCGAATTCAGCGGTCGAACGGTCGGCGCGAGCTACAGGTGGGGAGGCGCGACACTGAAGGGATCGTACACAAGCTACAAGATCGCCGGCTCCTTCAATGAGAAAGTGTACGCCGCGGGCGGCGAATATCTGATCACGCCGGTACTGTCCACCGACGTAGGCGTCTGGTACATGCGGGACAGCAACGACTCGGCGAACCATTCTTTGCTGGCGTCTGCCGGGCTGGACTACTTTCTGTCGAAACGAACGACCTTGTATGGGGCCGCGGCATGCGTGAACAACCACGGGTTGATGCATACGGGATTCACGGTGAATGGCGCGCTGTATGAGCCAACCGGCAGCAGTGTGGGCATCGTCGTTGGTGTTCGTCACCTCTTCTAGTGCACCCGAAAGACACAGGCGCTGAAATCGCCGCCAGCTGATGACGCTGGCGGCGATTTCACGAATGCGTGCTGGCATGGCGGTGCGGTGTTCAAGCACGGCGAGCGGACACCGCGAGTCCACTGGCGGGGCGTTTCAAGGCGCGAGGACCACGAACGCAGTCCTCGCCTTGAATCAGTGGCCGGTTGCGAAACGACGTGCGGTCAATGATCGCCTTCCGAGGCCGGCGCCGGCAACACGGTTGCATGGTTGGTGCCGAAACCGATTCGTACAAAGCCATCACGTTCGCACCAGCCCCGGAAAATGACGGTATCGCCATCGTCGAGGAACGTGCGGCTTTCACCATTGCCGATATCCACGGGTTGCGTGCCGCCTGCCGTCAGTTCGATCAACGCGCCGGCTTCGCCCGATGACGGGCCCGAGATGGTGCCGCTTCCCAGCAGGTCGCCAGGCTGGAGGTTGCAGCCCCCCATTGTGTGGTGCGCGATCATCTGCCCCAACGTCCAGTATTGGTGCCGGAAACTGGTGTGCGTCAACGTACGCGGTTGCACGCCTTGTGCGCGCTGACGCGCGCTGAGGATCGACGCCTCGAGCCGGATGTCGAATGCACCGGCCGTGCTGTTGTCGTCCGAGGACAGGTAGTCGAGCGGCTGCGGGCGTTCGGCGGCGCGTGACCACGTGGTGCGGTACGGCAGCAATGCTTCGAGGGTGACCAGCCAGGGCGATATCGTCGTCGCGAAATTCTTCGCGAGGAATGGCCCGAGCGGCTGCATTTCCCACGACTGGATGTCGCGTGCGGACCAATCGTTCAGCAGGCAGAGCCCGAAAACATGCCGTTGCGCGTCACGCAGCGGGATTGAATTGCCGCGTGGATTGCCGACCCCGATCACCGCGCCGAGTTCCAGCTCGTAGTCGAGCCGGCGACATGCGCCGTGAACGGGAGGGGCGGACGGATCCGGGCGGTATTGCCCCATCGGCCGGTAGACCTGCTGACCGCTGACGTCGATCGACGACACGCGGCCATGATAAGCGATGGGTAACCAGTCGAAATTCGGGCTGATCGCCATGCCGAGCGGGCGGCTGCAGTTCACCGCATGATCGAGCGAGGTGTAGAAGTCGGTGTAGTCGCCGATACGCACGGGTACGGCGTACTCGGCTTCCGCTTGTGATACCAGCGTCTTCCGTACGCGCGGCTCGTGCGGACTGCCGGCCCGAAGCAGTTCGAAGAGTGCGTGGCGCAGTGCCTGCCAGGCAGTCGGCCCCATATCGAGCAGCGCATTCAGTGTGGTTGCCGTGGCCGCTCGCACGGCCTCGAGCGCCAGGCCGTCCATGCAGCCCGCCTGCTGTAACGCAGCGAGGTCGACGATCTGGTCGCCGATCGCGATCCCGCCGCGCCAGGTTTCGCCGACGCCCCTGCGGCGAAATACGCTGAGTGGCAAATTCTGCAACGGAAAGTCGGTCCCCGCCACGTTGGCCGCTTCCAGCCAACTGCATTGAGTGACGTCGTGTGTGTGATTCAGTTCCATCGAGGCTCCTTGCCTATACGGGTCGATGCAGGTCGCAAGCGGTTGCGTTGAGGGCGTCGTCGAAAATCGCGACTGCGCGGGTCCAGCCGGCGGAGGCGCCCCGGATTTTGTGCGGGAAGCACGAGATGAAGAAGCCGTGAGGTGGCAGCACCTCGAGATTGTGGAGTTTTTCCAGGTGGCAATAGCCGATCTTGCGGCCGGCCTTGTGTCCTTCCCAGATCAGCGATGCATCACGCGTTTCGGCATATTTTTTCGCGGTATGTACGAATGGCGCGTCCCAGCTCCACGCGTCGGTGCCAGTCAGGCGAACCCCTCGCTCGAGCAGGTACATGGTCGCGTCGAAGCCCATGCCGCAACCCGAGGAAACATAGTCGCGTTGTCCGTAGCGCTTGCCTGCACGCGTGTTGACGACGACGATTTCAAGCGGCTTGAGTTCGTGCCCGATGCGCGCAAGCTCGACTTCGACGTCGGTAGCGGTCACGACGTAGCCATCGTCGAAGCCGGTGAAATCAAGCTTCACGCCGGGTTGGAAGCACCAATCGAGCGGCACTTCGTCGATGGTGATCGAGCGCTCCCGCTTGCCCGTCGAATCGTTCATCGTGCTGTGGAAGTGATAGGGCGCATCCAGATGAGTCCCGTTGTGCGTGCTCAACTGGATGTGTTCGATGGCCCAGCCTTCGTTGTCCGGCAGGTCGGTTTCCTGCAGTCCGGGAAAGAAGGCCGTAACGGCTTTGGCCGTATTCCCGTGCGACAGATACTGAATCTTGGGACCGTAACCCGGTGGATCGGAAATGACGTCATTTTCCAGATAGATCGAAAGATCGACGAAGCGTCGTGTCATGTGCGGTTGCTCCTGGTTTGGGGGGACTTACCACCGACGCCGCATGGCATCGTTCACGTTATGCTGACTGTACGATCGTACAGTCAGTGTCGTGTTGGTGTAAACTGGCGTCGCGTAATGAGCGCGATTGGCATTCGCAGCATTCGCGGCAATCGAGCCACAGGACAGCGGAGACACCATGCAAGCGAAGGAAGTCACGGGAAAGGCGACCGGTGTACGGGGCGGGAAGGGAGCGCAACAGACGGTCGAGACGAGCAAGCGCGAGCGGGTGCTCGACGTGGCGGAGCGGCTGTTTGCCGAAGGCGGTTTCGATGGCGTTTCGATGCGGGATATTGCGTCGGCGGCGGAGGTTGGCCTGCCGTTGATCGTGTATCACTTCGAGACCAAGATGGGCCTGTACCGCGCGCTGTTCGAGCGCCGCAAGACAGTGCTCGACACCCGGTTGGCTTTGCTTCGTGAGCCGGTTGCCGTAGGGGAAGACCCTCTCGAGCATATCGTGCGCGCCTTCGTGCTCCCGGTGATGCAGATCCAGAATACCGAGTCCGGGCTCGCGTATGCCAAGCTCGTTGCGCGCGAAGCTTCCGATCCGCGCGAGGCCGAGCGCGGCATCGTTGCCGAACATTTCGATCCGTTTGCGGCGGAGTTCATCAGGGCAATCAGGAAGACGCTGCCGGGCCACAGCGCCAACTATGCGCACTGGGCCTACCTGTTCGCGGTGGGGGCGTTGGTGATGAGTGCATTCGACAGTCGCATCGAGCGGATCTCGGGCGGCAAGATCAAGGCCGGCGCCCTGAAGCGCAAGGCCGAGCATCTGGTGACCTTCATTACCGCCGGGATTCGCGCTGGCGCAACCTCGGGTGGGCGGACATCGGCCGCGTGAGTGGCACAGCGGCGTCGAATGCTACCGGAGTGCCAGATGGTGTTTCAGTCGGCCAATGCTTTGACGATATGACTGGCGTCGAGACGTATCGCGCAGTCCCGCGAGCCCTCAACGTCAGTGCCCAACCCGATAGACGCGACCGCTATGCACCCCCTCCACGCTGCGCCGATAGGCCATGGCCACGCGTGCCGCCGGCACGCTCTCGCAGCCAGGGAAAAACGGACCGAACCGGTCGATGGATTCCGTCAGCATGGTCGGGCTCACGGCATTGATCCGGATGCCCCGGGGAAAATCGCATGCGGCAGCGCGCACGAAGCCTTCAATCCCGGCATTCGACGTTGCGGCGTTGGCGCCTTGCGCAATCGGATCATCGACTGCGATGCCCGAGGTCAGCGTGATCGACCCGCCATCGGACAGGGCGTGCTGACCAACCAGTGCGACGCGCACCTGACTCAGCAGCTTGTCCTGCAATCCCTTGTGGAATTCGGCCGCCGTCATCTTTTCGATCGGTGCCAGGATGACATTGCCTGCGGCCACGATGATCGCGTCGACTTGCCCGATCTTTCCGAACAGCGCGCTCACGCTCTCGTCACGGGCGATGTCGACCTGATGGTCGCCCGAGGTGCGACCCACGCGAATGATGTCGTGTTTTCCGTCGCGCGCGAGCTCATCCGCCACGGCACGCCCTACGTCGCCACCGGCGCCGATTACAACGATCTTCATGGAACCACTCCTTTTCGATTTCAGGTTGGAGCGGCCATTGTTCATCGAACCAATATTGCGATAAATGTGCTCTAATTTCGGACACTCCTAATTACCAGTTCGGAATATGGACAAGCTGCGTTCAATGGAAACCTTCGTTGCCGTCGTGGAAGGGGGCAACTTCACCGAGGCGGCGCAGCGGCTGGGCATATCGGCGGTCATGGTGGGCAAGTATGTGCGCGAACTCGAAGAGCGCCTCGGTGCGCGCATGCTGGAGCGCACCACGCGACGGCAAAGCCTGACGGATGCGGGGCGCGTGTTCTACGAAGATGCCAAGCGCGCGCTCGAACATGTGCGTATCGCCGAGACGTCGGTCGAACGGTTGCGCGCGTCGCCGTCCGGCACGTTGCGTATCAGTGCGCCGCTTACCTTCGGGTCTTGTGTCGTCGCGCCTTTGGCCGCGACTTTCCAGCAGATGTACCCGCTCGTGCGCATCGAGCTGGCGTTGAGCAACCGCGTCGTCGATCTGGTTGACGAGGGGTTCGATCTGGCGATTCGTATTGGTGCGCTGGGCGATGTCGACCTGATCGCGAAGCCGCTGGCCATGTATCGGATGGCGATCTGTGCGTCGCCCGGTTACCTCGCGCGGCATGGGCGTCCGGAGACGCCGCAGGACCTGGACGCGCATCACTGCCTGTCTCACTCGGTGTGGAATGGCCGTAACGGGTGGAAGCTCAAAGGCTGGGATGGCCCGCAGGTTTCGAAGGATCCGGTTTTCACGTGCGACGATGGTCATGGCCTGCGCATGGCGGCGATCGCGGGGGCGGGGTTGTTGTTGCAGCCTGAAGTGCTGGTGGCTCACGATCTGGCGAGTGGCGCGCTGGTGCCGGTGTTGCAAGCGTACTTGCCCGAGCCGCATCCGATTCATGTCGTGTATCGGCATGATCGGCGGCCGCTGCCGAAGCTGACGCGCTTTGTCGCGCATTTGCTTGAGCATGGGGCGGCGCGGGACGCGTCTTAGCGGGCGGGGGCTGTAGTCGACGGTGGATTCAACCGGTCGATGCGACAGCTCAATGCTTCGTGGCAGCGGGATCCATGAACGTCGTTCATGAGAACATGAAATATATCCATTTTTATTTCTCCCGGGCGGAGACCATAATTCCGGGCTCCCCAGTCCGGCGGACGCGGGCGTATTTCATTGACACTTCTCATGGCAACCACAATCGAACGCAAGCCATTGGCGTTACCTGGCGGGCACAAGAAAGTGCTGCTGCATTCCTGCTGCGCGCCTTGCTCGGGCGAAGTGATGGAAGCCATGCAGGCGTCGGGCATCGACTTCACGATCTTCTTCTACAACCCGAATATCCATCCGCTGAAGGAATACGAACTACGCAAGCAGGAAAACATCCGGTTTGCAGAGACATTCGGTATTCCATTTGTCGATGCCGACTACGACCGCGACAACTGGTTTGAGCGCGCCAAGGGAATGGAAAACGAACCGGAGCGCGGCATCCGCTGCACCATGTGCTTCGACATGCGTTTTGAGCGCACGGCACTGTATGCCCATGAGCACGGCGTCCCTGTCATCACCAGTTCGTTGGGCATCTCGCGCTGGAAGAACATGCAACAGATCAACGATTGCGGTGTGCGCGCGGCCTCGCACTATCCCGACATGCTGTATTGGGAATACAACTGGCGCAAAGGCGACGGCTCGGCGCGCATGATCGAGATCAGCAAGCGAGAGAACTTCTACCAGCAAGAATATTGCGGCTGCGTCTACTCGTTACGCGACACCAATCGGCATCGTCTGGAAAGCGGCCGGGAACGCATTCAGCTGGGCGTGAAGTTCTACGGCGACGACGACTCCGCAATCGAATCCTGAGCTTGCCATCCGTTCCCGGATCAACAAGCGGAACGGCTTGAAGATCCCGTACTCGCGCAAAACCCTGGTCGGGCTGCGTACCCGTCCACGGCATGCCACGAATCGCCATGGCGCAGGCGCTTGGCATTCCGCTGGCGCATCGGAAGCGACTCGAAACCGGCCTGAAACCCTTATCTGCTGCGATCGTCGGTCCTTGACCCGCAGTGACGAACGTCTCTTTTTCGCGCGCGTCATTTCACGGTTCGTCGTTAGATTCGATCCGAAGTAAATGAACCCGCTGTTCGCGCAAGGCGTTCCCCAAGCTTGCTCCATGACTTCGCCGTCGGGCTTTCCGCCGGGCTGAGCGCCGGCGCGGTCAAACCCCGCAAGCAAGGATGGCCCCTGACGCAGATGCGCCTGGACGCGAGCGCGTTGGGGCATGAAGCGTCGTATGACCGCGTCGCTGACTGCATCACGCAATGAAGGTGCGGAAGGAGAGAGGCGAGCAGGCCAACCTGCACCCCCGACCATGAACATGATTAATGGTTTGATGAAATCAATTCACTTTTATTCATGGATGGCTCGGCATAAAATTTGTCTTGAATGCCGATATCGTGAAGATTTCTGAGCAAGAGCCAGAAAACAAAATCGGAAAGCATTGAAAAACCAAGGGATGAATTCAGGCTTCATCTCGGAAATCAGGGTGTCAGATCAACATGAGTCAAGATTTTACATTTGCCATCAAGCGCCTTAGCTTCGATGAAGACTATCGGCCGTCAGACAGTACGCGTATCACGACCAACTTCGCCAACCTGGCTAGAGGGACGAGTCGTCAAGAGAATTTGCGCAACACGTTCAGGATGATCGACAATCGTTTCAATGCGTTGGCGCATTGGGATAATCCTGAAGGCAACCGCTATGCCGTCAAGCTTGAAATCATTTCCGTCGAAATGAGCATCGACGGTGAAAGCAGCGGCACGTCCCTCCCGTTGATTGAAATATTGAAAACGAATATCGTCGATCAAAAAACCGGTGAGCACATCGAGGGCATCGTAGGGAATAATTTCTCGTCTTACGTCCGAGATTATGATTTCAGCGTTCTGTTGCTGGAGCACACCAGGAATCAGGCCGAATTCAGCACCCCGGAGAATTTTGGGGATCTGCACGGGAAGCTGTTCAAATGCTTCGTGAACTCAAGCGCCTACAAGGCCAACTTCAAAAAGCAGCCCGTTATCTGCCTGAGTGTCTCGAGCAGCAAGACTTATCATCGGACCGCCAATCAGCATCCAGTATTGGGTATCGAATACCTGCAGGACGAATACTCTCTGACTGACGAATACTTCAAGAAAATGGGTTTGAAGGTTCGTTATTTCATGCCGCCGAATAGTGTTGCGCCGCTGGCTTTTTATTTTTCCGGCGATTTGCTTGCTGATTACAGTGATCTCGAGCTTATCGGTACCATCAGCACGATGGATACGTTCCAGAAAATTTACCGGCCCGAGATTTACAATGCGAATTCTGCGGCGGGAAAATCCTATCAGCCAAGTCTGAAGCACCAGGATTTTTCGTTAACTCGAATTGTTTATGATCGGGAAGAACGCAGCCGGCTGGCTATCGAGCAGGGAAAGTTTGTCGAAGAGCACTTCATCAAACCGTACCACGCTGTTCTTGAGCAGTGGTCCGCTAACTACGCTCTTTGATTCATCAAAAATACAAGGTCATCTACTGTGAAGAAATTGTTGCCTACCTCAACTGCCGGCAGTTTGCCTAAACCCTCTTGGCTCGCGCAACCGGAGACGCTTTGGTCGCCCTGGAAATTGCAGGATGAGGGGTTGATTGAAGGCAAGCAAGATGCTTTGCGCTTGTCACTGCAAGAGCAGCAACATGCAGGCATCGATATCGTCAGTGACGGCGAGCAAACGCGCCAGCATTTTGTGACGACGTTCATCGAGCACCTCAGCGGCGTTGATTTTGAGAACCGCAAGACCGTTCGAATTCGCGATCGCTATGATGCAAGCG
The DNA here is from genome assembly GCF_048627025.1 of Burkholderia aenigmatica. Taxonomy (NCBI): domain Bacteria; kingdom Pseudomonadati; phylum Pseudomonadota; class Betaproteobacteria; order Burkholderiales; family Burkholderiaceae; genus Burkholderia; species Burkholderia aenigmatica. Next base: position 156,914 of record NZ_CP184470.1, read on the forward strand.
TACCGACGGTCGTCGGTGCCGTTGCTCGACAAAAGCCGGTTTTTGTCGAAGACGCCAAGTTCTTGCGCCAGCAAACCACGCAACCCATAAAATGGGCGCTGCCGGGCCCCATGACCATGATCGATACGCTTTATGACGATCATTATAAAAGTCGCGAAAAACTGGCCTGGGAGTTCGCAAAGATCCTGAATCAGGAAGCCAAGGAACTGGAGGCCGCCGGCGTTGATATCATTCAATTTGACGAGCCTGCGTTCAATGTCTTCTTTGATGAAGTGAATGACTGGGGCGTTGCGACCCTGGAGCGGGCAATTGAAGGTCTCAAGTGTGAGACTGCCGTGCATATTTGCTATGGCTATGGCATCAAAGCCAATACGGACTGGAAAAAGACGCTGGGGTCGGAGTGGCGGCAATACGAAGAAGCCTTTCCCAAGCTGCAAAAATCCAGTATCGATATGGTTTCGCTGGAGTGCCACAACTCCCGCGTTCCGATGGATCTGATCGAGCTGATTCGCGGGAAGAAGGTGATGGTGGGGGCGATCGATGTGGCAACGGATACCGTTGAAACGCCCGAGGAAGTCGCCAGCACCTTGCGAAAAGCACTGCAGTTTGTCGATGCCGACAAGCTCTATCCTTGCACCAACTGCGGGATGGCTCCGTTGTCTCGTGCAGTCGCACGAGGCAAGCTGGAAGCTTTGAGTGCAGGCGCGGAAATCGTCCGACGAGAAATCTCGAACTAACTCCTGGCTGCAGTCGGAAGGGGTGCTCGGGAAATTGAAGCGCGTGTGGATTTCAGGGGGGGGGCCTCAAGCGGGCTCCCTGATTCCGTTGGAATACGCCGCCCGGATTTCCCGAGTAACGATGAAGCAAAAGCCCTTTTCGATTCCGATCAAGCCGACGAGCACAAGCAGGCCGGCAGGACGTTGTCGACGATCGAAGCGGATCAGGTAGCGCCGCGGGAGGGTGGCTGGCGCGTACCGGTTCAGTACGACGGCACACATCGGCACGGATGCCGATTGAGTGCATAGCCAGCCGGCACGCCGATATGTGCCGGTCGTCACCGAAGCGGTGTGCCCGTCATGCGCAACATTGTCGCCGTGAGCTGCTCGCAACGGCCAAGCGCGGAGAGGCGAGTGGGCTATCGGGTCGATTTTGATCGATGGGCCGCTTGCACAATTGACGACCGATGAAGTCAGCCAAAATGACCTGACGACTTCAGGCCTTCCTTGATATTTTCGAGCCGCACCCAGTATTCAGTGTCTACCATGTCTCTTTCCAGCACTGCCATCGAGCCATTGAGCTTTCGCGAAGCGCTCGGGCATTACGCATCCGGTATCACGGTCATTACATCGCACGTTGATGACGAGCCGATCGGCTTCACTTGCCAGTCGTTCTATAGCGTGTCGATGAGCCCGCCGCTGGTGTCGTTCAGCGTCATGTCCAGTTCGGCCAGCTATCCTAAAATTCGCCAGGCAGGTCGATTCGTGGTCAACATCCTGTCAGACGAGCAAGTCGGGATTTCCAACCAGTTCGCTCGACGCGGCGCGGACAAGTGGCACGGAGTCGAATGGCTACAGTCGCCGCTGGGTAACCCGATCATTGTCGGCAGCCTTCACTGGCTCGATTGCGAAATCTACGCCGAACACGCCGCGGGTGATCACCTGATCGTGATTGGCGAGGTGAAAGCGTTGGACGTGCAAGAAGCTGCTGCAACGCAGCCATTGCTGTATTTCAAAGGACAGTATCGCAACATCGCCGCGCATGACGCGGTTTGAGCGTTGACCTCCGCGGCCCTCTTTTAAGCGTCAATCAATTGAGCGCCTGACCATCTCGGTGAATACGCTCGGCACCGGAGCCGAAGCGGCACTGCATCAATCCATCAAAAGGTGCGCCGAGGTCGCGATCACGCTTGGTATCCGGCTGCGTTGATTACCAGGCGGGCGACTCGATGGGGCCATGGGTGTTCGGCCAGCCATCATTTCCCGGGGTTCGATTCAGCGCTCTGGCGTCGACTCTTCCGGCTCGAACCATTCAGGCCACGAGCTGCGGTGCCGGTTGCCCGCCTCGATGCAAGGAATCAATGTCTGCGCCAGTACCGGTAACTGATTGGCCGATTTGGCAATCCGGTATTTGACGCTGTGCACGCACTCCCGGTCGCCAAATTCGCAACGATTGAGCCGGGTCCCGCCACAGGGGCCGTTCGCCAGACCTTTGGGGCATGTCTCGGGGCATACGTAGAGGGTGTCATGCAAGCGGCAACTGCCGCAGGTATCGCAGCCGACCAGCGGCCGTTTGACCGTCCGCTCGACCGCATGTAGCGCATCAGCCGCCACGCCGATCTTCCATATCGGCCGCGTCACGCTCCAGCCAAATGCTCGGCTGAGCCATCCCGTGCCACCGAAGACCTGGCTATGTGCGGTAGAGAGCAGCGTGTGTCGCAGGCGCTCCCGGCGGGTGGCGGTGACGTCGGATTGCCCCATTTCCCACGCATCGATTTCGGGAGCGAAGCATACCTCGGGCGCCCCAGGCATTTGCCAACTTGCCCGCCATCGTTCGTCCCACTCCGTCAGTGAGGTCACGCTGTCCCGCTGCTCGGTAATCGCCTGCTCCAGCGCAAGCAGTTCATCCAGCGTATGCACTCCGGACACATGCGCGCCGGCATAGCCCATCAGCTGCAGGCCCACGATCTGCAGGGCCAGACGCTCGAGGCTTCGTGCGCTGGCATAGGCCTGCGATACCTGCTGCTCCCTGCCCAACAACGCGCGCATGGATTCGGTGATGACGACGCCGGGCACGGTCTGCAGAGCGGCCGCGCGTTTGTCGGTCAGCCTCATCACACAGGCCAGCATGGGTTTCATGCGTACCTGAGCGCGCATCCAGGTCTGGGCTTCAACATGCTTGGCGGCGTCGAAACCGAGTTGCAGGGTAAAGAAATCAGCGCCAGCCAGAAGCTTTTTCTGCGCCTTCAGATACTGTGCGCCGCCTTCTTCTTCGCGGTATTTGAACGGGTTCAACGCGGCGCCCAACAGCCAGTCCGGGCATTGCTCGCGGGCAATCTGCAGCGCAGGTACCGACTCCAGATAGCGCACGGGTCCCTGCCCGGGATGGTGGCCTGGCAAGCGGTCACCACTGAGCAGCAACAATTGCTCGAGACCGCGGGCCTTCATCGACTCAATCTGGCGCAGCAAGTCTGCACGCTCCCGATCCTTGCCGGAGAAGTGCAGCAAGGATGCGGCCGGATTTCCCAATGCTCCGGCACCTTCCAGGGGGCTCATGTCCGAGTGCAGGCCGACACGATCGGCGAAGGATGGCAGTAACGGCCAGCCCGCCAAGTGCCCGCGTTGCACGATCTGCTCGTACGCGGTCAAGCGAGAAGGGGACTGTTGAGGGACGACCTCTAGCACGCAGACGAAGCGTCCTTCGTTCAGCGCCTGTTTCAACGAACTCAAGACAGCGCGATACCTTGTAGATCAGAGGGGCGTCGTTGCCGCGGCCTCGTGTTGATAGCAGAGCAACGACTGCGAGGTTCGCCGGCAGCTGGCTGGCGGCATGAAAGAAGAGCAATTGCGCGGGGCGTCCGATGGGCATCCAGCAGTCAGCCTGCAACGGTTGGCGACAGCGTCGCGCCTTCATGCGCACACCAGGCAGAAGCCCGGCGCTACGGGTTCGCGCCGAGACAGGATAGCTTCGAGATGCCAGCGTGTACAGGCCAGCTATTGCCATATTGAGCAGTACACCGAGGGCCAGCGCCTGCGTAGTGGGGAACCAGCGCGATCAGCAACAGGAGACCGATCGACAGGCGCGATCCATTGAACCGACAAGCTCCCGACTGCGGGCCTGCATCCACCTCAGCGTGGGGGAACTCGCGGTATGTGCTCTGTCAGCGCTTTCCCAAAAGCCTGGCAAAAACAGTCACGATCAGCCAAAACCGAGACGCGGATCTCGCTGACACTTTGTCTTGGCGCCCGTTCCTATCAGGGAAATCCCGGTGCGTTGCGAGGTTATCAGACGAGATTAACTTATATCAAACTAATTTTGACGACGATTTATGTTCCTGATATGGTTTTTGCACTTGCAAAGCGTGACCCGGCTGCGTTGGTGCTCAGCGAAATGGTTCGCCCAGGTCGCCGGCGGCTGAATTGGACGCTCAATCAGTCTGCAATGGCGGCCGTTATTTCCAGATCGATTTGGGGAGCAGGTGGGGCGTGTTCTGGTTTCGTCACCGTCGCCCTCGCTTGCGGGTAATGCGCGAGCGTTGAGCGTCACGACGCAGTCCTTCTTCGACATGCCATCGGAGGAGCGTTTGGCCGGGCGCGGTAATCCGCTCGAGTTTTTTTGGGCTTCGCGGATTCGGCACGTTTGTTCGCCCGGAGAGTGGACCCTCGTATGCCTGCCCGCAGGCAAGACGTACTCGGAAGTCACCCCGAGGGGCGAGTTCCTTTGCGTGATCGATGACGAAGTGGCGCTGGAACTGAAAGGCAAGGTGTTTGTGCTGCATGCAGGAGACTCGGCACGTGATCAATCCACGGTGCCGTATAGCTGGAGCGACAACGGAGGCAAGGGAGCGGTGTTCGTCCAGGTAGGGGCGCCGCGACTGTTCTAATCGGGGGAGTGCCGGATGGGTGGACACGCAAGGCGCCTTCCCGCATGAAATTGTGAGGATGACGAAATGATCGAATTGAATATGCCGATTTGTCGAATATGACGCCGGCCGTTGCAACTTGAGACGACGCGCAGGCCGTGCGCCGTCATCTGCATTCGAATACAACAAAACCCGTTTCAAACAATCCCGAAACCACTCCTGACAGTGAAATACAGATGAAAAACAAGAAATTCAACGTCAGCGTTATCGCTGTTGCCGCCTTCGCAGCGTCGTCGGCAGCAATGGCACAGTCGTCGATCACCCTGTATGGCATGCTCGATGCAGGTATCGGCTACACCTCGAACATCAATGGCCACAAGCGGTTCGGCCTCGATGGCGGTGCCTCAGGTTCGAACAAGTGGGGCCTCAGGGGGACGGAAGACCTCGGTGGCGGCCTCAAGGCGATATTCAAGATCGAAAACGGTTTCAACATTGGTACCGGTGGCATAGGCGGCCAGGGGCCGATTGGTTCCTCGCGTTCGTTGTTCAACCGCCAGGCTTACGTCTCCCTCGCTTCCGATCAGTACGGTACCGTGCGCCTGGGGCGCCAGCTCGACGCCGTGACGGAAATGGTGCAAGTCCTGACGGGCGACGCCATTTCGGCATCGGCATTCTCGACCCCGGGCGACGTAGACAACAACGACAACACGACGAACCAGAACAGCGCCGTGAAGTACATTTCGCCGGTCTTCCACGGCTTCCAGGCGGAAGGCGCGTATTCGTTCGGCGGCGTGGCCGGTGCGATGGGTTCAGGTCAATCGTGGTCGGTGGCGGCGAACTACGCCCAAGGTGGCCTGACGGTCGCCGGCGGCTACTTCCATGCGGCGAACCAGGGTGAGAACGGGTGGATGAACGCAACGGCGCAACCGAGTTTCGGCGGTGCGCTGGGCTATCCGAGCTCGGGTTACAACGGCGGCAATGCGTTCAAGAGCGCGGGCATCGCACAAATCGCGACTCAATACCAGATTGGTCCGTACACGGCTGGGCTGCGCTACTCGAACGCCCAGTACCAGGGCAACGCTGGCCAGCCGTCGATCCACTTCAACGTGCTGGGTGCCCTCCTGCAGTACCAGGTCACCCCGGCGCTGGCGCTGGCGACCGGCTATACGTACGTCTACGGTTCCGCGGCGACGCCGAAGCTGGCTGCTGAAGGTCGCACGATGGCGTCGATCAACCAGGTGTCGCTGGGTGCAACGTACTCGCTGTCGAAGAGCACTGCGCTGTACGCGATGGGTGGCTACGTTCATGCCCAGGGCGCTCAGGCTTCGGTTGCCGACTTCGGCAACACCGCATCGGGCGGGAACCAGGTTCAGGTCAACATCGGCATGTACCACGGTTTCTGATCACCGGCTCGGAAGTCCGGGGTAATGGATGCATTACTCCGGCAACGAGGGGTTCTGCCAGTAGAGCCGCGCCTCAAGCTGGTGTCTTGGGTTGGATTCACAAGTCTTTCCAGGCACGCTAGACAGACGATGATCTCCGGGACCATACAAGACGTTGTGCCTATTGGTGGGTGTCTACGGGGTTCCGGGATCAAATACCGTACGTTCCAGAGGTGCGAACGGGCGCTCGGCAATTTCAAGCCGTCGTATCACCTCGCGCAGATGCTTCATGCAGTCGCGTTCCTCGAATGCCGAGATGTACCTTCTGGCCGCTCGCAACCACGGCTCTGTGTCTCGAAGATCGACCTCGTAGGGCACTGATTCGCACTCGCCCGGAAATTCGTAATCCTCCCAGATCCAGAAGCAATGGTTCGTGTCACGGAAGTCGGCCATCCACCGCTCCGCCTCCAGCAGCACGGATAACGCTCGATCGGTGAACTGCGTGGGCGGCATCAAGACTACCGCGAGTGCTTCCAGATATTTCCAATATCGTTTGCAGCCGATGGGCATCTCCGTCGAATCGTCGTCCGGGCTGCTCATGCGGACTTTCCCGTAGCCGCTGATGCCGGTCGATTCGTCAGTCAGCGACTGAGCGTGTAGCGCGATGTCCGCACATTGAGCGAGTTCGCCGCGCACAAGACAATCATGGAACAAGTAGGCCAGTGTCTGCAGTGCGAGTGAGTCGCTGCGTGTCTTTCGTTCCGCCAGCGACTTGGCATGCCACTGATCCAGTGAGTCGAGGACGCCGCTCAAGCCGTGAATATTCACCGCGTGGAATTGCCAGAGGCGAATCAGTGTGTTGTCAGACAGGATGTGCTGCCTGAAGTCGACCGATTTCCAGAACACAAACCGCTGGCGGAGATTCTCCCACTGAGCTTTGTAACCGTCGAGCCGCAGTGCCCAACTCAAATGGAGCAGCCTGAATTCGCGTGCGGTATCCATAGAGGTGTGCATCTCGGTATAGCGTCCAGCGTGACGCCGACGCTCATCAAGCAAAAGTGCGAGCGCCTGTCGTTCAAACGTGGTCAGGACTGGAGCTTCCCCGCTATCGAGTTCTTCCTTCCGCCAGTAGTCGCAAGGTCGCCTTCGCGACGAACTCGTCACGACGGTTGCAGGCACTGAGTCCAGTAACGTCCCGTACAGGCGAGCGACTTTCGAAAACACGGCGTCGACGAACAAATTGCGGATTATGCTCAGTTGTTCCACGTGCTCGTACGATAGCGAACCGTCTTCCATTTTGGGCCAGTTCAGCAGAGCGCGCGGGACGACTTCGTTCAAGGCAACCTGAATTTCATAGGCTCTCGAACCTGCGTCCTCGGCCAGGTCGTGCTCCATCGTCTCGTGCGCAGACATCGGCTCGGCCAGTTCCATCGCGTTGATTTCATGACGCTGCATGAGGCGGATAGCGGCTTTGCGCTGGTGCAGCAGAACCAGCACGCGGATGAACCATGCCCTCGATTGCTTCGGATCGACCTCGACCGCACGTGTCGCTTTTTCGTTCGCGGTTAGATGGTCGCCGAGCGCAAAGTAGGCGTCGGCCTGCTCGGTCAGATCGTTAGCCGAGGGGGAGCCGAGGCGCCCGCGCTCCTCCAGGTGCTCGAGGCGCTGAACTGCATGCAGTGCGAATGGAGACGCTCCGCGTGACTCGATTGGTTCCGGCACTGATCGAAGCGCATCGGCGATGCGCACCGTTCTCAGATCCGGCTTTTCATCAACGAGCAGGGTGCCCAGCGCGTCCATGCGCCGTGCCCAGTAATCGTAGGCATCACGGCGTCGACGCAGGTTGTCAGCGGCGGACTCCAGCAGCGTGGTCAATTCGGCATCCGAGAATTCGCCCAACACGATCTTGCGCACGGCTTGTGTGCTGCCGACAAATATCTCGTCGAGGTTGAGGAGGTTCATTACCAACGTGTCGGTTTTTGCCCTCTCCAGTTTCCCCTGTCGCTTCTCGGGCGCATTGCGATCGCTTTCGAAAAGCGCTCCTTCCCTGAGGTACTTGGTCAGGGCATTGCGCTGGCCGTCCGGGCACGGTACTTGGCCGGTCAATCGTTCGATCGTCGCGATAACGCCATTCGGATCTTTTTTATTCGCCATAGAGCCTCCGTGAAACGAGGGCGCGTACCCCCGGTTCCGCATTTATCGATTGGTGTCCGGCTTTCCATCACGCCGGCTTTGCTGATACGCTCGATGCTGCGGATTGCGCTGATTGGCCGTGTTGTCCCTCGCTTGCTGATGAGCCTTGTTGTTTGGATTGTTCTGGTTGGCCTTGTGATTGGCTTCGCTGCGTTTCATGGCGGTTCCCCGTTGATGGTTGAGAACCTGCAGTGTGCAGATGTGATTTTCACAGAAAAGGAAAATTTCACGTCGATTTCTACACACAAGTCGATGCTACGACCGGGCGGTTATCGAGGCGATTGCTGGGATCCTGCATTTGACTGGCGCGACCACGCCGCCGAATTTCCCTGACGGCAACGTTGGGTCGACTGTCACCGGATCGACGCCGTTTGACGTTGGCAGAGCGATGGCTTTCACGTGCGCGTCGACAGCGCGTCGCTCATGGGGGGCGTTGCGGAGTGCCCACGTATAGGGGCGTTCGCTAACGATCCCGATGAGCATTGTTCAGCGTAAATCACTTCAACAGAATGCGGACTCAAATGACTGTCCCCGACGAGGATGCGTGGAACGCATGGCATCCGGCCGAGCTTGCTCAACGATTGAATGCTGTCCATTTACCCTGGTGTATCGTCGGCGGGTGGGCGCTCGATCTTTGGCATGGCGCCCAGACGCGTGAACATGACGATCTGGAATTCACGATATTGCGAGAAGACTTTGGCACCTTCCGCCGAGTGTTCGATGATCTGGCGTTCTACACCGCGCATGCCGGAGTGGTGGAAAAGCTGCCGGAAAATCAGGATGCCCCATCGGGGATCATGCAATTCTGGGGATTCGACCGCGCGGCTGACAGCTGGCGGATTGATATGATGATCGAGCCGGGCACGAATGAATGGTGGGCCTACAAGAGAGATCCGTCGTTCAAACGACCGCGCACCGACATGGTGATGAAAACAGCCGACGGCATTCCCTATCTGAATCCATCGGCCGTACTGCTGTTCAAGGCCCGGGATCGGCGCCCGAAAGATCAACAGGATTTCGACAGAGCATTACCGAAACTGCCAGGTGTCGAACGCGCGTGGTTGAAAGGCTGCCTCGACGTTCTCCACCCCGGCAACGAATGGGCGCAGGCGTTGTAACGTTGAATCGTTATCTTGGGTTGATGGATCGTAGTCACGTTTGCAGCGGGGCTTGACGCAATTCCGTCCTGCGTTGTCTCGGCCGACTACGGATCTCGGTGTGCCACGATGTCCATCGCGGCGAAACAAGTCGGCGAATTGTCGGACACTGGACGACAGTGAACATTGCCCGCTACCTTCAAGCTCGCCCCATCCATTGAATGTCCACGTCGAGGTCAATCCATGCAACTTCAAACCGGCAACCTGTTCACCGCCGAAGGCCAGCATGGCGACGACGAGCGAATCGACCTCCTCGTCACGGGGCAGCGTCTAAACGTAGAGCGGATCGTTTCGATGGGTCACACGAGCCCCGACGGCTTCTGGTATGACGACTCACGCGCCGAATGGGTCGTACTGCTGTCGGGCGCAGCTGTGCTCGAATTCGAAGAAGGCCCGGCGCGCCATGAAATGCACCCCGGCGACTACGTGCTGATCGAGCCGCATTGCCGCCATCGCGTCGCGTGGACGCACGAAGAAACGCAAACCGTCTGGCTTGCGATTTATTACGAACGTTGAATCGGGAAATTTTGGGCGGCATGCAATCCGGCGCGCAGCATGCCACCGCGCGCCGAATGAGGCAAAGCTTCATCAACCCGGCGGTCTTTGAATACCGCCGGTATCGATGCCCAAATAGCAGGACGGCGCGCGAAGCTGCGCGCCGGTGTGCGTCGAGAATCCTATTCCTGGATCAGGAATCGATTGCGATTCTTCGCGTCCTTGATCCATGCAGGTGCGCGACCGCGGCCCGACCAGGTTGCGCCGGTCTTCGGGTCGCGATACTTTGCCTGCACGGGGGCGGCCGCTTGCTTGGCCGGACGACCACGACGCGCACCGAAAATGTCCTTTTCGGTAATGCCGTATTCCGCAACTTTGGTGCGGATGTCGTCGACGATCGCCTGGAATTCCGCGGCACGTGCAGCTTCGGCTTTCTCGGCCAAAGCATCCATTTGGGCTTTCAGTTCCTTGTAAGTCGCCATGATCGCTCTTCAGGTTGAGTACTCACATGATAGCGGTTTCAACGGGAAAATTTGTGGAAATTCTCACCGACTACGTGTTTTGTCATCGATTGGGTGAGCAGGACTGCTTCGAACACCTGAGAAGTGTGTCATGTTGACGAGCGCGTAGAGGATTACCCGGAAACTTTTATCGAAAGCGACGCGTCGTTTTGACCGTTCGAGGCGGCTTTTTTCTTGGAGACAAGCAGCAGAGACTTAATGAGTCTTTACATTTTTCTGAAGTATCGGGGAATTCACTAATGAACAGAGACGATAAGCTGATACAGATCGCGGCCGAATACGGATTCGATCCGGACGAGGAAATCAGGATTGGCGGAAAGTACACGCCCGTTGTGGTCGACGGGCGCACGGCCTACATTGCCGGCCAGATTCCGCGGATCGGCGACGTGGTGCATTTCGTGGGCGTGGTGGGGGAATCCGTTTCGCTCGACGAAGGGCGTCGGGCCGCCGGCGTATCGGCGCTGCGTGCGCTCTCGCTGATCAGAAAGCACTGCGGCACGCTCGACGCGATAGCGACGGTGCCGCGCATCACCGTGTATGTGCGAAGCGCGCCCGGCTTCACGATGCAAAGCGAAATTGCCGATGGCGCATCGGACATTTTGTATGCGGTGCTTGGCGACGCCGGTATTCATACGCGTACGTCGGTTGGCGTGCTGCAATTGCCCAAAGGTGCATCGGTTGAAGCGGATTTCATTTTCGGGCTGATGCACGGCGCTGTCGGTAGCTGACTTCCGCGGGCTGCATGTCGCGGATGCGTAGTTCCTCGAAGCACGCGGAAAGCCGATGCATTGGCATTGACGATGGCGCCTCGCGATGCCGAAAGAAAAAAACGGCTGCCGAAGGAATTCGAAACGAGCCCGATGAAGAGAAGCTCGCGAAGCTTCAAGCGCTGTTCGATGCCTGAGACATGAATGCGCGCGGCGGATTGGGCAAGTGGGCCGCGCTGGCGTTCGACTCGTGTCCAGACGATCTCGCGAGCTGGCTCACTGAGTGGAGCGCGTACGTTGTCGCGACCTGCGAATGCGGCACACGGCGCTGCACGTTCGCGCCCGTAGCGCTGTGCACCGCGCCCGGGCACGCAGTCGATCCGCGCTTCCTGCCTGCGCGGCGGCAGCGCGCCGGCTATACGCCTTTCAAATCGTCAGCCGATCGCGAATTTGTCACCGTCCGGCAACCGCATGCTTGTCGGACTATTCCCGATTCCCGCAATTTCAAGAAACCACCACCCCGCCAATATTAACCGGCATCCCCATTTTGGGAGATGCCATCACCCGACGATAAGCCTACGATTGACCGCAGGGCATCGGGACCGGATGTCATCAGAACAAATGGACAGGCCGGCCGCTCCGTGTCGAAATCAATCAATGCCCACACGGTTTACTGACACAGCTTCTGCGTACGATGACGTTCGACGTGTGCGGTGAGTCATTTGCATCGCAACACGATGGCGCGTTGATGACGGAAAGCCTGCAGTCGTATTTCGGGGAATTTCAATCAATATGCTGGCACGAGACTATGCAGAGCGAGAGCTCTCTCACATCCAGAGAATGGTCGCTCTCCTGGATAGCGAAACGTACGCCGACGACGTGTCGATGTCGGGCGCGGGGCGTGTACGGCATCCGAGCTACTGGCGCGGGCGCATCGAGGAGCTGCTGTCGGCGCCCGATGTGCCGCGCCACGTCAGAAAGTTGAGCGAAGCAGTGCTCGCGAAGATCGACGCGATGGAAATGCGGTTCGCGACGATGAAGTAAGCACATCGTCGGATCCGGGGCCAGCACGCGCGCTGTCGCGCCATCGCTTCGTCGACCGGATGGCCGGTCGCTGATCCGGGTTACGCGAGCGCCATCACGTCAAGCAGGGCCGCACGGAACGCGGCCATCTCCGCAGCGGTGCCGATGGACACGCGAAGATACGCCGGCGGGCCCGACTCGCGAATCAGGACGCCGTGGCGCAGGAGTCCGCTCCAGATCCGGTGCCGATCCGCAAACTCGCCGAACATCACGAAGTTGGCATCGGAATCGGCCACCGTGAGGCCCAGGCCACGCAGCCAGCCGACGGTCGAGTCGCGCTCGGCCTTGATCGCGTCCACCTGCGACAGCATCTCGTCACGCGCGACCAGCGCCGCGCAGGCTGCCGCCTGGGTGAAGGCCGACAAGTGATAGGGCAATCGAACCAGCGTCAGCGCTTCGACGATCGCAGGCGCACACGCGCAATACCCGACGCGGCCCCCCCGCGAACTTGAACGCCTTGCTCAACGTACGGGTAACGACGAGCCGCGGATGGTTCGGCAGCAGCGTCGCCGCGCTGGGGACGCCGTGACGCCGGAACTCCGCATAGGCTTCGTCGACGACGACCACGCCCGGCGCGACGTCCAGTATCGCGCGGATATCGTCGAGCGGCAGCGCGGTGCCGGTCGGGTTGTTCGGCGACGTCAGTAGCACCACGCTCGGCTGATGCTCGCGGATACTGTTGAGCGCCTGATCCAGATCCAGCGCGAAATCCTCGGTGCGCGGCAACCTATGCAGGCGCGTGAAGGTCGTGCGGCAGTATTCGTCATACATGGGATACGCGGGCGTAAAGACCAGCGCCGATCGCCCCGGGCCACCGAATGCCTGCAGGATCTGCTGGATCACTTCATTCGAGCCATTGGCCGCCCAGACGCGCGATGCGTCGACCGTCACGCCGGTGTCGTGCGTCAGATACTCGGCCAGATGCGATCGCAGTTCGACGAAGTCGCGGTCGGGATAGCGGTTCGCCGCGCGCGCCGCGTCGGCCACCGCGGTCGCGATGCGCTCGACGAGCGCTGGCGACGGCGGATAGGGATTCTCGTTGACGTTCAGGCACACCGGCACATCGAGCTGCGGCGCACCGTATGCGTGCTGCAACTTGAGATCCTCGCGAAGCGGCAAATCCGACAGGGCAACGGCTTTCCAGGGTGGTTGCATTGAAAACACTCCGTACGGTATCGATAGATTGGCGCAGCAGGTTTTTTAAGGCCGCAGAAAACAAAAAAGGCGCCGGAGGCGCCTTGGTTGTCGTCTTGATCGGGCATTTACCCGATGCAATTGCTAGATGCGAAACGAGCCACGGCGCAACAGAGGGCGTCCGTGGTGATGGTGCAGCGAGATCGTGGTGTTTCGAATCGTCATGCGCCGCATCATGGCATACCCTGATCCGGATGAAAAGCAGACGGCACCGCGCGCGCCCGATGCAATTGCGTGGTGAAAGGCGGAAAAACGGCCATTACGTCTGACGATAAACGGTAACAAACGTGGTATTTCGATCAAACGCGAACGAGTGATTCAAACGTTGGCGCCGATTGACTAAGATGCGCAGAAGAAAGACGTTCGACAAAAACGCACGGCGCGGGGTGGCCAGATGCCAATGAACGGATTGATTCCATCGGCATGGATCGATGACGTCTACGCTGCGGCACTGGGCGATCAGCGATGGGAAACGGTGCTGGACGGGCTGCGATCGTGGGTCGGCGTGCGCATGGTCACGCTGCTGTCGTTCGACGACGCGGCGAGGGTGCCGGCGATCGAGCAGGCGGCGGGCGACGACGCGTCATGGGTCGCCGCGTGTTACCACACCTACAACACCGAGTTCTATCGGTACGACCCGGTCGTGCCGGTCGCCGGCAACTGGCCGGCGGGGCGCTGGTTCGAGGACGTCAAGCACCTGCCTGCGCAGCAGCGCGCGCACAGCGCGTTCTATCAGGAATTCCTTCACCCTTACGGGCTCGGCAGCATCTCGGGCCTGTACATCCATCGCAGCGAGGGTTCCGGCGCATTCCTCAGCGTCCAGAGCGGCCCCGAATCGCTAGGCCTTTCCGACGATCAGCGCCGTGCGATCGAAGGCATGGGAACGCATATCAGCCGCGCGCTGCAGATCCAGGCGCGGATCGGCGAGCTCGAGGCGCGCGTGGCTGCCGCCGAATCGGCGCTCGATGCGATTCCGGTGCCGGTGTTCCTGCTCGGCGCACAGCGCGAACTGCGCTATACGAATCGCGCGGCCGATCAACTGATCGCGGCGGAGCCGGCGCTGCGGGTCGTGAACGGGCGCTTCGCACCGGAAGGCTGCATCGACGATGCGCAATGGCGGCACGCTCACGCGCGCGGCGGGCTGTTGTTGCGGCGCGCGACAGGCGAGCCGCTGCCGCTGGCGCTGATGCCGGTGCCCGAGCAATCGCGGCTGATGCGCGAGCGGCCGGGCGTCGCGACGCTGATGACGGCCGCCGACCTGCGTTCGCCGGCGGCCCGCGCGCAGCGGTTGCGCGTGTTCTACGGGCTGTCGTCGGCCGAGGCCGATCTCGCCGTGCTGCTGTGCTGCGACGGGCTGTCGCCGCAGGAATGCGCCGGGTTGCGCGGCGTGTCGATCGGCACGATCCGCTCGCAGATCAAGTCGATCTACGCGAAGACGGCCGTGGCGCGCGCGTCGCAACTGACGTCGCTGGTCATGCAGACGTGACGGCGCGAGGCAGGCGCTGGCGTCTGCCGCTGCCCGGATTCCCCGTCGCCACTCCCTGGTAGCGCCGCACGCAGCGGCGCATGGCCGGCGTGTGCTCATGGCATCGCGCCTATGTGTTGGTTTCGATGTCGGTCATCCTATGACTATGGCAAGCGAAGCGAAAGATTGCTTACCGGCACAGGTAGAAGCAGTCGCGCCACCGTCCGGCTTGAATGCGAACCCGTTTCCGGAAAACGTTTCGCGAAAATTCGTCTAAACAGAGAACACGATTCCCTGAAATTGGCTGAAAGCCCTTCATGTTAGGCATTCTACGGGTATGCACCAAGTGAGTTAAACGATTAACCGACGTACATTCGCGTCAACACGTCATACGACGTATGACTCTGCGATCAGCGACTACGACGCCGAAGCATGCGCATGCCGGCGGATCGCCGCGCCACAACGAGCACAACCATCAAGGAGACTGACGATGAAGCACCGATTCACCCGCTCCCGTATCGCCCTGGCCGTCGCGCTGATGGCCGGCTTCGCGATGTCCGCGCAGGCGCGCGTGTTCCGCTCGGCGGACGTGCACGGCGACAACTTCCCGACCAACATGGCCGTGAAGTTCATGGGCGACGAGTTGTCGAAGCAGACGGGCGGCAAGGATTCGATCAAGGTATTCGGCAACAGCGCGCTCGGCTCCGAGAAGGACACGGTCGACCAGGTGCGGATCGGCGCGATCGACATGGCGCGCGTGAACGGCGCATCGTTCAACGAGATCGTGCCGGAATCGCTGATTCCGTCGTTCCCGTTCCTGTTCCGTGACATCGATCATTTCCGCAAGGCGATGTACGGCCCGGCCGGCCAGAAGATCCTCGATGCGTTTACCGCGAAGGGGATGATCGCGCTGACGTTCTACGAGAGCGGCGCACGCTCGATCTACGCGAAGCGCCCGGTGCGCTCGCCGGCCGACATGAAAGGGCTGAAGGTGCGCGTGCAACCGTCCGACCTGATGGTCGACGAGATCAAGGCGATGGGCGGCACGCCGACGCCGATGCCGTTCGCCGAGGTGTACACGGGCCTGAAGACCGGCCTCGTCGACGCGGCGGAAAACAACATGCCGTCGTACGAGGAAACCAAGCACTACGAAGTGGCGCCCGACTACTCGGAGACGCAGCACGCGATGACGCCGGAAGTGCTGGTGTTCTCGAAGAAGATCTGGGACACGCTGTCGCCGCAGGAGCAGGCGGCGATCAGGAAGGCCGCGGCCGATTCGGTGCCGTATTACCAGAAGCTGTGGACCGCGCGCGAGGCGTCCGCGCAGCAGACGGTGGCGAAGGGTGGCGCGAAGATCCTGCCGGCCGCGCAGATCGATCGCGCGGCGTTCGTGAAGGCGATGCAGCCTCTGTGGATCAAATATGAAAAGACGCCGCAGATGAAGCAGATCGTCGACGAGATCGAGGCCACCAAGTGACACGTCACACTTCCCTGGACGGCGCGTCGGCTGCGGGTTCGCCAGGCGGCGCCCCGGAAGGCACGGCGACGGCGCGGC
The DNA here is from genome assembly GCF_048627025.1 of Burkholderia aenigmatica. NCBI lineage: Bacteria > Pseudomonadati > Pseudomonadota > Betaproteobacteria > Burkholderiales > Burkholderiaceae > Burkholderia > Burkholderia aenigmatica. The sequence goes on from NZ_CP184470.1 coordinate 173,245, forward strand.
CGCATGCCGCGCCGCTGCTGCGCTGCGTGAACGACGTGCTGTTCCGCGTGCTGGCGGTGATCGCGTCGGCGTGCCTCGCGGTGCTGACGGTGCTGGTGTTCTACGCGGTCGTGATGCGCTACGTGTTCGAGAACGCGCCGGATTTCGTCGAGCCGATCGCGCTGCTGCTCGTGATCGTGATCGCGATGTTCGGTGCGGCGATGAAGGTGCGCGACGGCGGCCATATCGGCCTCGATTCGCTCGTGCGCCGGCTGCCGCCGAAGTCGCGCACGGTGGTGATCGCGATCCAGCACCTGAGCCTGATCGCGTTCGCGATCATGATCATGGTCGGCTGCGGCAGCATGGCCGCCGAAACGATGGGCGACCGCATTCCGATCATCGGGCTGCCCGAAGGCGTGCGCTACCTGATCGCGATGCCCGCGGCGATCGCGATCATCCTCTTCTCGCTCGAGCACCTGCTCGCGCTTCGTCGTTCTTCGCCGGGGCAATAACGCCATGGAACTCGCGATCCTGTCCGTCAGTTTTCTGATTTTCCTCGTGCTCGGCGTACCCGTGTCGTTCGCGCTCGGGATAGCCTGCGTGCTGACCTATATGGTCGAAGGCTTGCCGATCGCGACCGCGATGCAGGCCATGATCTCGGGGATGAACGCGTTCTCGTTCCTCGCGGTGCCGTTCTTCATCTTCTCCGGCGAACTGATGCTGCACGGCGGCATCGCGGACCGGATCCTGCGCTTCGCGCAGGCGACCGTCGGCCACTTCCGCGGCGGCCTCGGGATGGCGAACGTCGTCGCCTGTACGCTGTTCGGCGGCGTATCGGGCTCGCCGACCGCCGATACGTCGGCGATGGGCGGCGTGGTGATTCCGCTGATGAAGCGCGAAGGCTACAGCGCCGCGTACGCGGTCAACGTGACGACGCATGCGTCGCTCGCCGGCGCGCTGATGCCGACGTCGACCAACATGATCATCTATGCGTTCGCCGCGCAGGGCATCACCGGCATGCTGCACGGCCAGCCGGTGAGCGGCGTGTCGATCGGCGACCTGCTGTTCTCGGGGCTGCTGCCGGTGTTGTGGGTGATGGGCTTCGTGCTCGCCGCCGCGTACTGGCAGGCCGTGCGTCACGGCTATCCGCGCCGGGAAGACGGTTCGTCCGCGCTGCCCGCGTTTCCCGGCTGGTATGCGGTGCTGCGCAGCTTCGTCGGTGCGGTGCCCGGCCTGATGGTGATCGCGATCATCCTCGTGTGCGTCGCGAAGGGGATTGCGACCGCGACCGAAGCGGCCGCGATCGCCGTCGTGTACTCGCTCGTGCTGACCGCGGTCGTCTACCGGACGCTGACGGCCGCGAAGCTGCGCCGCGCGCTGTCGCATGCGGCGCGCACGACGGGCGTCGTGCTGCTGCTGATCGCGGTGTCCAACATGCTGCGCTTCCAGATGTCGTACCTGGAGATTCCGGATGCGATCGAAGGGCTGCTGAAGCAGTCGACCGCCGCGCCGTGGCTGATGCTGCTGTACATCAACATCATCCAGGTGTTCCTCGGCACGTTCGTCGACATGGCCGCGCACATCCTGATCACGACGCCGCTGTTCCTGCCGATCGCGATGGCGTGCGGCGTCGGGCCGGTGCAGTTCGGGATCATGCTGCTGCTGAACTGCTCGCTCGGCCTCGTGCACCCGCCGATCGGCTCGGTGCAGTTCGTCGGCTGCGCGATCGGCAACGTGTCGATCGGCGAGACCACGAAGATGGCGTGGCCGTACTATCTCGCGATCTTCAGTGCGATCAACATCGTCACGTACCTGCCGTTCTTCTCGACCTGGCTGCCGAGCATCATCAGCGGGCACGCGGTGTTCTGATTCTCCGATCGCGTGCTTTCATCGACGCGGCGCCGGACGACCGAGGTTGTCCGGCGCCGCGGTCGTTTCTGCGGTACCCATTACGTTGCAACGACGCTCGACCGTGCCATTGCCGAGGCGCCGCACGTCGCGCTAAGCGCGTTCGCCGAGTGCGGCGAGCTTGCGATCGCGGCCGCGTGCGTCGCCGGATTCCCCGCGCATCAGGCTCAGCGCCTCCGCGCGGCTCGCCACGCACGGCGCGGAGCCGGGCAGCGGCTGGCGTGCCGTCTCGCGCAGCGCGAGCACCGACACGATGCCGATGAACGATGCGCCCATCAGGTAGTACGCGGGCATCATCAGGTCGCCGGTGCGATCGACCAGCCACGCGGTGACGAGCGGGGTCGTGCCGCCGAACAGCGACACCGACACGTTGAAACCGATCGCGAGCGCGCCGTAGCGGATCCGCGTGGGGAACAGCGCCGGCAGCGCCGACGGCATCACGCCAGTGAACGTCGACAGCAGCACGCCGTAGATCAGCATCCCGCCGAACACGGGCAGCATGCCGCCGGTGCGGATCAGCATCAGCGCCGGCACTGCCAGCACGAGCAGGCCCACGCAGCCGGCCATCATCACCGGCTTGCGGCCGACCTTGTCCGACAGGTGGCCGGCATAGAGCGTCATCGGCATCATCAGCACCATCACGAGCAGCACCATGAACAGGCCGTGCGACTCGCGGAAATGCAGCGTCGCCGACAGGTAGCTCGGCAGGTACGACAGCGCCATGTAGTCGGTCACGTTGAAGATCAGCACGAGGCCGACGCATTGCAGCAGCGGCTTCCATTGCTCGACGAGCAGCGTCGCGAAGCGTTGCTTCGGCCGCCCGCGTTCGTCCGCTTCGCGTGCTTCGGCTTCCTTCTTGAACGCGGGTGTTTCCTCGAGTTTCAGCCGGATATAGAGACCCACCAGGCCGAGCGGGCCGGCGATGAAGAACGGCACGCGCCAGCCCCATGACAGCAGCGCTTCCTGCGACAGCGACGCGGTGAGCAGTGCGACGGTGGCCGCGCCGAGCGTATAGCCGATCAGCGTGCCGAATTCGAGGAAGCTGCCCATGAAGCCGCGGCGCTTGTCGGTCGAGAATTCGGCGATGAAGGTGGCCGCGCCGCCGTATTCGCCGCCGGTCGAGAAGCCCTGCACGAGACGCGCGACGAGCAGCAGCACGGGGGCCATGATGCCGATCGACGCGTAGCTGGGGATCAGGCCGATCGCAAAGGTGCCGACGGCCATCATGATCATCGTGGCGGCGAGCACGCGCTGGCGGCCGATGCGGTCGCCGAGCGGGCCGAACACCATGCCGCCGAGCGGGCGCACGAGGAACGCGGCCGCGAACGTGCCGAAGGTCGCGAGCAGCTGCGCGGACGGGCTGCTGGACGGGAAGAACACCTTGCCGAGCGTGACGGCGATGTAGCTGTAGACGCCGAAGTCGAACCATTCCATCGCGTTGCCGAACGCCATTGCGCCGACCGCGCGCTTGAGGACGGCGGGGTCGACGATCGTGATGTCTTCCAGCTTGACGGTCTTGCGCGAAGACCGGGCTCTCGCGGGGTGCGCTTGCGACGGGCTCAATGAACTCTCCTGGAATTGCCTTGGCAGCCGGCCGGGCGGGTGTGCAGTGGAGTCGTGCGGGCCGATGGACAGCGAAGGCGGATGTCTCGGGGCGCCTCGATGTCGGTGAAGTGACGCGCGCTGCGGGCGACACCGGGCAGGTTTGTTGTGGGAACCAGTTTAGAGAAACGGGCGCGCCCGACTATCGGTCATGCGCCCGGAACCCGGTCGTAAACGACACCGGTTGAGGGCGCGTCGGTCGGGCTGAAGCGGCCGCAGGCGAGCGGGCAATGAAATACTGTGCCGCACCGGCTTCCGCTTGCGTCCGTCAGGCAGGACAGGGCGGGGCAGGGCGCCAGGCACGCACAGATGCCGTGGCGTACCGATCCGTGGCCCGCGTTCACGGGTGGGTGTTGCGCTCCTGCTGATCCTGTTCCTGCGATTCGAACAGCGCCTTGAAATTGCCTTCGCCGAACCCGTCCGCGCCGCGCCGCTCGATGATCTCGAAGAACACGGGGCCGATCTGGCGCCGCGTGAAGCGCTGGAGCAGGATGTGCTCCGGTCCGTTCCCGTCGGCGAGAATGCCGCGCGCGGCCAGCTGTTCCACGTCGAGGCCATGTCCGGGCAGTCGCGCGTCGATGCCGGCGTAGTAGTGAGGCGAAGGCGGGGCCATGAACGCGATGCCGGCCGCGGCGAGGCGGTCGAGCGTCGCGTCGATATCGGCGCTCAGCAGCGCGATATGCTGGATGCCTTCTCCGCCGTAGTCGCGAATGAACTCGTCATTCTGGTTCAACACGCCGGGCCGGTCGTGCGCGGCGGCCGCGACCGGAATCGACACGCGTCCGCACGGGCTGACCATCGAGCGCGCACGCATACCGGACGCACGCCCCTTCACTTCAAGATATTGCCGTTCGTCGAAGCCGAAGGTGTCGCGGTAAAAATCGGCCCAGCGGTCGAGATGCTGCGGGTGAACGATGTTCGACGTGTGATCGATGGCAACGATGCGCGCGTCGCTTGCCGGTGCGCGATGCGGTTCGACCGGCACGCTGAATACGTCGCGAATATCGGTATCGACGAAATACACGAGGCTGTCGCCGATCCCCAGGATGGTCGGCGTATCGACGACGAATGCACCTTCGGTTTCAGGCATCGCGAGGCGCGCGCCACCTGCCAGTGCCTGCGCCTGCGCACGGTGCGCGTCGTCGACGCGAATGGCGATCGCCCGGACCGACGCGCCATGTCGATCCCGGAACGCGTTCGGATGGCCGTTCACGACGAAAGTGGCTGCGCCCTGCGTCATCAGGATCATGTCGTGTTGCGACCGTCCGGCGACACGAAAGCCGAAGCGTTCGAACAGGTCGACCAGCTCGGTGGGCGCCGATGAAACGAATTCGACGAACGCGAATCCGTCGGTTTTGACTGGGTGATTCATATCGAACTCCTGATTATATCGAGTGCGAAAGCAGCCTCACGCGTTGCGGGTCGCCGCGACGATCTTGACCTCGACGATGAATTCAGGGCGTGCAAGCGCGGCGACGCCGAGGATCGTCCAGGCGGGAAAGTCGGCGCGCATGTATTGCGCCTTCACCGTGCGAAAGTCGGCAAGGTGCGCGCCGATATCGACGTGATAGGACACCAGTTCGACGACATCCGAGAAATCCAGGCCGAGATGCGCGAGGATCGCTTCGACGCGCCGGAACGCCGCGTCGATCTGCTCGACGGGCGAGGCCGGGATCGAACCGTCGGCGCACAGGCCGACCTGCCCGGCGATGAACACGAGGCCGTTGGCGGTGACTGCCGGCGAATACTGAAACAGGTCGAAGATGCGATTGCCGCCGAACGCCGGATCGTCTTCGGGGAGGCGCAGCCGTTCGATGCCGTTCATGACTTCTCCTTCACGAGGTAGGGCGTCCTCCAGCGGACACCCGATGCGCGGACTTTACCGGCGCCCAGAAGGGAAGTCTGTATAGGCGTTTACAAATCAGCCGAGCAGCCGGGACGCATCCGTCACCCAGATGCGCCGCTGCCGGATCTCGATCGCACCGAGGTCGACGAGCCGTTTCAACGCGCGAGTGACGGTCACGCGCGTAGCGCCGGTCATCGCCGCGATCTGCTCGTGCGTGAGCGGGATCGTGATCAGCGTGCGGCCGTCGTGTGGTTCGCCATAGAGATCCGACAGCCTGCCGAGCAGTTCGCCGATGCGCATGTCCGGTTTGGGGAGGGCCAGGTACTGGATGCGCGAGGCCAGGATGCGCTGCTTGAGCGCGATCACGCGCAGCAGCGCCATCGCGAGCTCGGGTGACGACGGTATCGCGTCCTCGATCGCGCGGATGTCGAATTCGAGCAGCTCGGAATCCTCGACCGTGATCGCCGTGGCGATCCGCGGGTGGCCGTCGACTGCCGGGCTCTCGCCGAACATCGACCAGCGCCCCATGACTTCGAGAATGAATTCGGCACCATCGCGCTGGAAGATCGAAACCTGTACGCGGCCCGACAGCAGGAAGTAGAACGTGGTGCCCGGCTCACCCTGCCGGTAGATCGTGGCGCCCTTGTCATACTTTTTGCGGCGACCGAGGTGGGCCGCGCCGATCCAGGTGGCGGCCGTGGCGTCGTCCATGCGCCATGTTTCGGTCGTGAGCGGGTGATGTGATTTCATGCAGGTGTCCGGGTGGTGCAGGCGATGGCGTCTGCGCCGCTCATCGTACGCCCGGGCGAGTCGCCGGAGAAGCAGGCACGGTGCGAATCGCGGCTCGACCTTTGCAAGCCTGGCGCCGTTGCCCGACGCGACGCAGCGCACCGGAGTGTCCAATGGCCGATATCCCGTTTGCCGCGACGAGGAAACGTCATCGGTCGGCAGCATGCTTCGACTGCCCGGGCAGCGCTTCGCCCAGCTTCTCCAGCAGGAAATCGGCAAACACCGTGACCGCGGGCGCCAGGGGCGGGCGGCTCGTATAGACGAGTTGCAGCCCGAGGTCGCTGCTCGACCGTCGATAGGCAGGCAGCACGCGCACCAGTTTGCCTTGCTCGATGGCCGGTTCGGCGAGCAACTGCGGCAGCAGCGCGACCCCGAGCCCGGCGATGCAGGCCTGTACCACCACGCGCATGTCGTTGACCGAGAAGCGGCTGTCGATCGAGATTTCCTGGGTGCCGCGCGGCCCCTGCAGGCGCCACATGCTGCGGCCCTGGCGACCGGACACCGTCAGGCAGTCGTGGTCGGCCAGTTCGCGCGGCGTGCGCGGCGCGCCGCGCCGTTCCAGGTAGGCGGGGCTGGCCGCGAGGATCATCGTGCCCGGTGCAATCCGGCGCACGCGGAAGCTGCCGCCGGTCTCGATCCCCATGCGCAGGGCCAGGTCGATGCGCTCGCCGATCAGGTCGGACGGCGTGTCGTCGAGCAGGAAGTCGATGCTGATCTGCGGGTAGCGCGCATAGAACTCGGCCAGCCATTCCAGCCGGAAAATTTCGAACAGGCCGGCCATCGCCGTCACGCGCACGGTGCCGGACGGTTCCTGTCCGTCCGCATGCAGCCGCCCGATCTCGAAGATCCGGTCGAGCGCCGGCGCATAGCGCTCGAACAGCGCTTGCCCTTCCGTGCTCGGCGCGAGCTTGCGGGTCGAGCGATGCAGCAGGCGCGTGCCGAGTTGCCCTTCGAGCTGGTCGATGCGCCGGCTAAGCGTATTGGCCGGCATGCGCAGGCGGCGCGCGGCCTCCGAGAAGCTGCCGGCGCGCACGACCTGGACGAACAGCGCGAGGTCATTCAGATCGAGCATCGGATTCCTCCAAAAATGGATTAATCAAATCCTATTTATCCGTCTAGTGTAAAGCAGCGTCCATCTCCATACTGCTCTCACGCTACAGACGAACCTTTACGTTCCAGGGAGAAAGCATTGAAGAAGCATTTGATGATCGCAGCGGGCGCGCTGGCAGCGGTGCTGTCGTGTTCGGCCTTCGCCGAAAGCGCCACCTACCAGTTCGACCCGAATCACACGTACCCGAGCTTCGAAGCCGACCACATGGGCGGCCTGTCGGTGTGGCGCGGCAAGTTCGACAAGTCGAGCGGCACCGTGACGCTCGACCGCGCGGCGAAGACGGGCACGGTCGACGTGACGACCGACATCGCGTCGATCCACACCGGCAGCGCGAAGCTCGACGAGCACCTGCAGACGGCCGAGTTTTTCGACGTCGCGAAGTTTCCGCAGGCGAACTACAAGGGCACGATCAAGTTCGACGGCGACAAGCCGGTGTCGGTGGTCGGCAACCTGACGCTGCATGGCGTCACGAAGCCGGTGACGCTGAAGATCGATGCGTTCAAGTGCATGCCGCACCCGATGCTCAAGCGTGAAGTGTGCGGCGTCGACGCGGTCGGCGAATTCGACCGCAGCGATTTCGGTCTCGACTACGGCAAGCAGTACGGCTTCAGGATGAAGACGAAGCTGCTGATCACGGCCGAGGCGCTCAAACAGTAATCCCGTTCGGAGAACACCCACATGAAACTGCTCCATATCGATTCCAGCATCCTCGGCCAAGGCTCCGTCAGCCGCGAACTGTCGGCGGAGGCCGTCGCGACCTTCCGCGCCCGCGATCCGGGCCTCACGGTGACGCGTCTCGACCTCGCCGCCACGCCGATCGGTCATCTGACGGCAGAACACCTGGCCGCCGCGCAAGGCGCCCCGATCGGCGATGCATTGAAGGCGGACGTCGAGATCGGCCAGCGCGCGCTCGACGACTTTCTCGCGGCGGACATCGTGGTGATCGGCGCGCCGATGTACAACTTCGGCATTGCGTCGCAACTGAAGGCGTGGATCGACCGTATCTCGGTCGCCGGCACGACGTTTCGTTACGGCGAGAACGGGCCGGTCGGGTTGTGCGGCGGCAAGAAGCTGGTCGTCGCGTCGTCGCGCGGCGGCGTGTACAGCGAAGGTTCGCCTGCCGCCGCGTTCGATCATCAGGAAACCTATCTGAAAGCGGCGTTCGGTTTCCTGGGCATCACGGACATCACGTTCATCCGTGCGGAAGGCGTCGCGATGGGGCAGGACCTGCGCAACGGCGCGATCGCATCGGCGAAGGAAGCGGCGGCTGCGCTCGCGGCCTGACGTCACCTAACCGAGACCGACCACCGGAGAACCCCCATGTCACATGCCACGCAGCCCGCCGATGTCGCCGTCGCCGGCCGTCACGTCATCTTCCGCACCCGCGGCCGTGCGCACGGCCCCATCGTGCGGATGGTGAGCCCGTCCGACGTCGGCGAGATGATCAAGCCGTTCGTTTTTCTCGATCTCGTCGATACGCAAGCGTCGCTCGGGTCGGGCTTCGGCTGGCATCCGCACTCGGGGATCGCCACGCTCACGCTCGTGATCGACGGCCAGGGCACCTTTGCCGAATCCACCGGCCACGAAGGCGCGATCGTGGCCGGCGACATCGAATGGATGAGCGCCGGGCGCGGGGTCTGGCATACCGGCACCGTCGTGCCGCCGGTCAAGGTGTTCCAGCTGTGGGTCGCGTTGCCGCCGGAGCGCGAGCTGGCGCCGGCATTCAGCCAGCATCTGTCGATCGCCGACATCCCGTCGGACGGCCCGGCGCGCGTGCTGCTCGGCCGCAGCGGCGATGCGGTCAGCCCGATCGATGCGCCGCCGGGCATCCACTACGTCGTCGTGCAGCTCCAGGCCGGCGAGCGCTGGACCTGCCGGCCGCAGCCGGGCTACAGCGTCGGCTGGACCGCCGTGATGGACGGCAGCCTGCGCGTACCGGATCCGGTCGCCCAGGGCGAGCTGGTGGTCTTCGACGCGTCCGACGCCGCGATCGAATTCGAGGCGGTGACCGATGTGCGCTTCGTGGTCGGCACGGCCGTCCCGCATCCGCACGATCTGCATCTGGGCAACTATTCGGTGCACACGAGCGCCGCCGCGCTGGTGGAGGGCGAGCGCGAGATCGTGCGCATCGGCCGCGAACTGCGCGCTAAGGGCGCGTTGCGTTGATTCGTCGGTAAGGTATCCGATCGATATGAAACGGATGGACCGACGTAGTCAGGCCGGCCCGGCTGCGTCCATCTCGGCGTCGAACGACGTATCGGCGATGCGCGCGCGTTGCAGCGCGCCGGCCCGTTTCCCGATCGCGGTCAGATCCAGTGCATCGAGGCGCTCGCGCACGTCCTGCACGAAGGCCGCGTAGTCCGGCTCGTCCGCATACTGGCCGAGCCAATCCTCGATATCGGTGAGCTGCCCGTTGTCGGCCAGCCGGATCAGTTCGGCGAGCGCGTCGTCGGGCGGGCCCTGCATCGGGGGCGCGGCACGGTTCGATTCGGCATCGCGGTCCGGATGAAACCGCCGGACCAGCTCCGGCGCCGGTACGAGCGCGTGCCCGACGGCCGGCGCGACGATCGCGAACGAGAACGCCGTGCCGGCGCCCGGCTGGCTGGCGACGGCCAGCTCGCCCCCCATCGCGCCGACGATGCGCTGCGCGATGAACAGGCCGAGCCCGGTGCCGCCGTTCACGGCCTGCACCTGCTGGTACGCGCGGAAGATGTCGCGGGTTCCGCTGATGTCGATCCCGATACCCGTATCGGCCACCTCGAACAACAGGCGCCATGTGTCGCCTTCGCGAGACGCATGAATCGACAGCGTGACCGTGCCGTCGCGCGTGAATTTCGACGCATTCGACAACAGATTGAGCAGCACCTGCTGCAGCCGCATGCCGTCGATCGACACCGTGCGCGGCAGCGGCGTGGCCGGCCGGTAGACGAACCGGTTGTCCTGCTGCGCGCACAGCGCGAGCGCATAGTGACCGATGTCGTCGAGCAGGCCGGGCAGGTCGGTCGCGTCCGGCGCCACGCCGAGCGGCTGCAGCTCGGCCTTCGTGAACGCGAGCAGTTCGTCGATCAGTGCGAGCTGGTAGCGGATGCTGCGATCGATCGACCGGATCAGTTGCGCCTGGCCGCGCGTCGCGCTTTGCAGCAGCAGCTTTGCGTAGCCGTTGATCGTGGACAGCGGCGCGCGCAGGTCGTGGCTGACGTAACCGAGTGTCTCGATCTTCTGCTGCATGTGGGTCGTCACCTGTTGCAGCGCGTCGTTGAGCGCGACCGTGCGTCGTGCGACTTCGTCGCGCAGGCGGTCCTGTTCGGTGATCTGCCAGTGTTCGAGCCGCGTCCTCGCCTCGGTGCGCTGGCGGCCCACGTGGTGGATCCACGCGGCCAGCACCAGCAGGTGCGTGGCGAGACCGATGATCGCGATGACGGGGTTCGGGTAGATGTCGGATTTCAGCCAGGACAGCGCCGGCGGCAGCGTGTTCATGCCGTCGAGCACGCGGATCAGCATGTTGAAGGTGGCGAACCCGATGGCGATCAGCATCACGCGGCCGGTCGGCGTCCGGCGGATCGCGAGCATCAGCGCGAGGCTGATGTTGACGATCCCGAGTACCGCATTCAGCCGCAGGCAGAACCACGTGAACGTCAGCAGGTCGCCGCTGGCGGCGCCGACCATGCCGACACATTCGAGCGCGAGGAAGGCCATGTAGATCGCGCGCATCGGTAGCCTGGCCTGCTCGCGCCGGGCGACCATCAGGATGAAGACGATGAAGCAGGCGACCGCCAGGTACGCGAAAATCACTTCGCCGCGCGCCGACCATTCATGCAGCGCGGGCGGCAACGCCATCGCCGGATAGCCGCGGTATGCCGCTTCGAACAGCGTCGTGCTCAGCGCCAACGCGGCCAGCACATGGAACATGCCGCTGCGCGAAAAGAACCCGATCAGCAGCGCGCACCACACGAGCGCGAGCAGCCCGCCGAAGAAGCCGAAATCCCACATCGTCGCGCGACGTTCCAGCGCATCCCATGCCGTATGCGTGAACGCGGCCGGCGCGAGCCGCATTTCCTTGCGTGACGTGACGCGGATCAGCACGGGAATGCTTTCGCCGGCGCGCAGCGTGATGTCGAGTACCGGGTAGCGCGACGACGGCGGGGTGGCATCACCGCCGGTGCCGGCGGCCGGGAAACGGCTGTCGAGTGTCCACTGGCCGTGCTGGCCGATATAGAAGTCCGCCTGGTCGACACGCGCGTCGCGAATCGCCAGCACCAGCGCGCGCGCGGCGCTGTCGCGGTTGGTCAGCGTTGCGCGGATCCACCATGCCGATCGCGAGAACTCGACGTTGAACGACGACGTGCTGGCCAACGGCGTGTCATGGCCCGGATTGGCGAGCCGGGCGGCGACCTGATCGGCGGACATCGTCGTGCTCGCGTCCTCGAATACCGACACGGCATCCAGTTGCGCGGGGTTCGGCGCCGACGCGGCGCGCGCGGTCGCGCAGGTGACGGCCATCGCGATCAGAAGCAGCAGCACTGCGCGACATCCGGCTGCCCATGCCGCGTGGCGCCTACGCATCGTGACGGTGCTCCGCGGGCGTGGCGGGCGCATTGGCCGCGTGGTGCTGGCGCCGCCAGTCGGACGGCGTGATGCCGAAGCGTTCGCGAAAGGCCGTCGCGAAATTGCCGGGCGTGGAAAAGCCGATTTCTTCGGCGATGTCGCCGATCCCCATCGACGTCTCCGCGAGGAAATGCATCGCCGCGCGCAGGCGCGTGTCGCGCAGATATTCGAACACGGTCTGGCCGAGATGGTCGCGGAACACGCGGGACAGGCGCTTTTCGTGCGTCCCGACCTGTCTGGCGAGATCCTCGAGCGCCGGCGGATGGCGCAGGTCGCGCAGCAGGACCTCGGTCGCCGCGCGCACGAGGGCCGCATCCGGGTGGTCGGGCAACGCGGGCAGATGCGCGAACGGCTGGCTGCGCCGTGCCCGCTTCAGGTGATTGCGGATCCGGGCCAGCACCTCCGTCGGCTCGAACGGCTTGACGATGTAGTCGATTGCGCCCGTTTCGAGCCCCGCGAGGCGATCCTCGAGATCGCCCGCGGCAGTCAGGATGATGATCGGGATCGATTGCGTCGAAGGCGTCGACGCCAGCAGCCGGCACGCGGCGAAGCCGTCCATGCGCGGCATGCGGACATCCATCAGGATCAGGTCGGGCGCGATCGCCTGGGCACGGTGATAGGCCTGCAGGCCGTCGAACGCAACGCTGATCCGGCACCGCGCGGTACGCAGGATCTCGGTCAGGAGCCGCAGGTCGTTCGGGCGATCGTCGACGACAAGAATATGTGCGTCAGCGAGATCCGGCGTGGCACGAGGCAACACCGAACTGGGCGAGCGGGATGACATGGTTGCGGACGCGTTGGAAGGGTGGCCGGTCAGGTTGGGAACATCGCTGTCTGCGCGATTGTGGCGAAAAATTATATGTCGACGGCAGCGCCGACTGTGAGGATTCCGTGTGGCCCGAGAGGGCTTGTGCGACGCGGTGTGGCTTGGTTGTCGTCGTGCCGTCTGGCCGGAAGAAACGGAGGTGGAAAAACATACCGAACTGAATGTTGATAATCGGTCTTTGTTTGAGGGTTAATTGCCCTGAATTCGAATTGTTCCGATCGATGAACCAGTTCGTCATGCGTCGGAAAATCGATGTCATCAAGGTAAACCAGATGGGGAGCTCGTAGCGTGCCTGATTGCTGTTTTTTGCCGGGGGCTGGTCGGAATTCTGTTCGTCCGGTAATCGGCTTTCGTGCCGAAGTGTATGGATATCAATGTCGTCCGCTCGGGAAAAGGTTTTTTCCGAGCGGGAAAAGGTGCGTTTGTCCAGATACCCGCACACTAGCCTTGGCGCGGCTGGAATCGATTCTTTCGATACATCCGAGATCGCGCGGATCGCATGCCGAAGTCCCGTCGGGGTGCATGCGATACCAATATGACATTGAATGATGCGATTCCGATGACATGGGATTGAGGCAGGGCACGAATAACTGGCACGAGGGTTATGCAAATCTCATGATTTGCCGAATACGTTGCTATATAAGAAAAATCGGTGAATCTTGAAATATGCTTGTGTGTGGGGCGTCGGTCGAGACGAAATCGTCAAGGAAATTCGATCGATTCATTCGATGCAGGGGTCGTCCGGCAAGTCGTCGATGCTGTTCCGGAAATCCGGGGAATGCGTTTGACGGCGGGACGGAAAGGGTGAGTGGCTGCGCGTTGGCCGTCCGACGGTTCGATCCGCCGGGCGGCCGCGCGCGGTGCGCGCTCGAATCAGGCGGGCACGAGAACGATGAGCACGACAGGCATGACGGGCCAACGCCCCGGTTCTCACGAACCGGTGGCGCATGCCTCAGTCCCGGGGATCGTGCGACGCCATCCACCTCCTGAATGAAACCGAGCGGGCCGCCCCCGGGTGCGGGCCGGCTTCCGTCTGTCTGGCATCTGAACGACGCTGACCCATGAGGCTCGAGATCGTCGCGGGTTCGGCGCGACGGCGTTCGAACGGCAGCGACCCAGGTAAAACGGTCAATCGTGATTTTCGCGACGCACAAAGATTTTTTTACCCTCAAAGGTCTCCTGCACGCCTTGCACGCAATTCGGCGGACACTTTACGACACCATCCGCGCTCTCGCCTGACACGGTGACCGCTTTGTAGACAACGGATTCGATGAACGTCCCGTCGGCAGCGACGACGATGTTCAGATCGGTCTCGACGCCGGCCGGCACGGATCCGCCCGTGGTATAGACCGTGCTCATGGTGCCGGTGCAATCGGAGTTCACCGTGTAGTTTCCGGTCTGGTGCGGATTGAACGACGTCTGCCCACCTTTCGGCAGGCCGCCGATCACCCCGAAATCGGTGCGTGAATAATGGCTCGTACCGTCGAACGTCACCAGCGCGACGTCATCGAGGATCGACGGGGCAGCGTATGGATGCACCTTGCCGTCGGCACCGATCAATCCAAGAATCTCTCCGTGACCAATAAACTCAAACGCTCCCTTTAGCATCGCGCTCGAGCAAAGGCCATCGGCCTGCGCGGCACCACTGAGCGATAGAAGGGCAACAGCTGTTGCAGACAGAACGCTTAGACGCTTGCTTTTCATGTTCATCTCCAAGTCATGAATCGGGCGCTTAACTTGACCAAGCGGGGCGGGTTGCTTCCTTGACTGACCGAACTGCATGCATCCACTAGCAGGAATCGAAAACAGGCACGGTTTCGCTTGGCGACTATCGGGTGGCGAAATCCGTTGTAGCCAGGCTTCACGATTTTGGTGGCGATATACGACCGGCTTCCCTCGGCGCGTCACGTAACGCCCATTGATTGCCAGTGGTCAAGCAGACGCGCAGGCGTGACGTCACCCGGCGCGCGGGATGCCGTACAGGCGAGTGGATGCTTGAAGATGGAGACCCTAGGGTGTCTAGGCCGTGCGCGTGAAGCAAGTGTCCATAGTCGTCGCCTTCCTTCCCTTCGTTAACTACCGACTGCCCCCCGGACACAAAGCAGGCCCACGACAACCTGGTGAGCAAGACTATTCGTTATTGAACGAACATAGACGGACGATTGACGGATTACAAGGCGACGTTAAGCTATTTTTCGAAATAAAAAATCCAATGAAATCCGTGTAATTTCAGACGTGTCAATCGGATTTCGATTTTTTGAATCAATCGTCTTATTTTAAGAATAGAGACGGGCGGGTCGCCATCGGATTGCGTGCGAACGAAGACGATTCGCGTGCATGGAAATGCCGGACGAATGCGGCGGAAGGATGCCCGCGTCGACCCTGCTGCAAACAGTCGATCTTGCGACGCTCGTCACATTGGTCGAACGGCTCCTCGCTGGGCGGAACGGTCGCCCTGATGTCCGACCATCGCTGCTGGTGAGCGGCGCTTTGTGGCTGCCGCCTGCCTGTCGAGCCCGCACGTTTGATCCGACGCAAGCGCGCAGCAATCGTGGCTCGCGTGCTTGCGATGGCGAGTACACTGAACATGCCATGAAACAGGAGAATGCGATGATCGACGCTGGTCCCCAAAGCACCTTCCGAGGGCTGCCGCTGACCGTGGAGCAGGACGCGGAAGTGAGGCACTACATCAAGGATCGGACTCGGCGTGGGCTGCCATGGGACACGTCGGAGTTGAGCGCCATGCTCAAGGACATGCTTCATCCCCCGAGCGACGGTGACGGCGATGGCGATGGTGATGCTGCCTCCGAGGCAGACGACACCAGAGCCGCCGCCGAGCGCGCGACGGCTTCGGTTGACGAAGCGATGGACCCGATCGAGGCGAATGAGGAGTGGCATGCGGCCATGGAGTCGGAGGGCATGAAAGGGCCCAGACGATAGAAGCGTAGCAACGACGCTCTGATTGTTGGCAGCGCCGCATACGGGGAGTGCGTGCCGGATGGCACGCGTTTCAGGAAAGGCGCGTTCCGCGTCGCGCGTGCGCTGCGTCGCACTGCACACGGCGGGCCTGTTGACGCACAGGGTGCCGCCATCATGAGCATCCCGACCCGCAATCGGTCTGTTCGCAGGCCATTTCGGACGCAGCCAATCGCGCCACCCATGTCGCATGGCGCCAGCGGAACCGCGAGCAGCACTTCCTCGCCGAGCGCCCGGCAGCGGGCGCCATCTCAGTGTTTCAGCACGCAGACGGCCACGATTTCGTATCCGGGGTCGGCATGCACGTGCGCTGCCTTTTCCGCTTCCTCGTACGAAAGAAACGACGTGGCATCTTCAACCGCCGGTGCCATGCCGATATCGCCATCCTCGGCGGTGCACAGGAATTGCTCGCCGGTCTTCACGACGTAGACGGACAACATGATTCCCTCCATCGTTTGCAGGGGGGAATTCCAGTCTAGCAGGCCAGAAACGGGGCACAGGCGGTTTGCAGCGTCCTTTGGTCGAGGTCGTTGAAGGCGGTATTGCCGCCACGAATGTCCACGCGTCAATCCGGCCGACTCATCCGTATCCGCCGGTGCTCGATCCGGCGGGTAATGGGCCGCCGCTGGCCGGAGGTGATCGATTGCCGTCAACCTGGCGCTGCGTCACGAATCCGTCTCCCGCGAAGGGCCGAAATCCCGACCTTCAATCGCTCGGCATGCGACACGAGCGGAAAGCCGTGCACAATACCCGCATGCAAAATCCAGACCTCGAACACCTCGTCACCGTCACCATGCCCTTCGGAAAATACAAGGGGCGGCTCATTGCCGACCTGCCCGGGCCTTACCTCAACTGGCTGGCCCGCGAAGGGTTCCCGCGCGGCGAGATCGGCCGGCAGCTCGCGCTGATGCACGAGATCGATCACAACGGCCTGCGCGACTTGTTGGAGCCGTTGCGCAAGCGCGGATAGCGTCAATCAGGGGCGAATGACCCAGCGTGCCACGCGGGCCCCGCATCGATCGACGGCGATCGGCGACAACCGCTCCTGTCCAGCTCCCTGCCGCGTGGGTTGAACGACCGCATCGGGCCGCGGTGATCGGACGTTCGGCACAGCCCGGGCGCATGGCGGTGTCTGTCGTTCGGCAAGAAGGACCATGCTTGACGTTGCTCGTGGTGCCTGCCTTGCAGCAGGTCGCCAGACCGTATCGTGCGTGCGCTGCAACAGGTCTTGCGTCGCGCATTCGGCGTCGGTACTGACCCGCAAGCACCTAGCGCGTCGCCAATGCTGACATAAAATGAAAAGAGTCGTTGATGGCAAAAAGGGGTGCCAACATGAGACGCCTTTATTTCCTCGTACCCGATACGCCGATGGCGAAGGCAATCGTCGATGACTTGCTGCGCGCGCGCATCATCTGGCGTCATATCCACGTTCTCGCGAATCACAGCGTCACACTCGATCAGTTGCCCGAAGCATCGTTGCTGCAGAGCAGCGATGTCGTGCATGCGCTGGAGCGCGGCGTCGCATTCGGCGGTGCGACGGGCGCGCTGATCGGCCTCGTCGCGTTGGTGTTCCCCCCTGCGGAGCTCGTGATCGCGGGCGGCGCCGTCGTCGCATTGACGGTGATGGGGGCGGGCTTCGGCGCGTGGACGGCCGCGATGATCGGCATCGCCGAGCCGAACGCGCGACTCGAGCGATTTCGTGAAGCGATCAAGGAAGGCCAGATCCTGATCATGGCCGACGTACCGCCATTGCGAGAGCAGGAAATCGAGCAGATGGTCGCCCAGCATTTTCCGACGGCCGACCTGGAGGGTGGGGAGCCTACG
The DNA here is from genome assembly GCF_048627025.1 of Burkholderia aenigmatica. Classification (NCBI taxonomy): domain Bacteria; kingdom Pseudomonadati; phylum Pseudomonadota; class Betaproteobacteria; order Burkholderiales; family Burkholderiaceae; genus Burkholderia; species Burkholderia aenigmatica. The sequence goes on from NZ_CP184470.1 coordinate 190,711, forward strand.
ACACCGATCTTCCCCTGAAACGAGAATACCGGCACGCACGACGCCCGAGCGCGTCGACGCGCATCGCCAGGCGCGCTATCGCATTGCCGCGACCCAGGGCGACAGGCTCGGGCGTCTCGACGCGGGCGGCTCGGGCGTTGCTGCATGGTGCGCTGTGTTCGTCACGGCGTATCAGCGTCGTTCCTGACCGGTGAACCAACAGAACAACACCGCGCGCCTACTGCCTGCCGACACGCCGATGCCGAACGGGGTGCGGCGTGTCGCGGTGCGAGGCACCGCGCTGGGCTTCTGACCCTTGCGTCAGGAGTCCTGTCTTCCATGACGAAGTGCGCAAGGGACGTGCCGTGACCCGACGCGCGTGGTGCCTTCTGAACATGATTGCTGAAGTGGAACCGTCAGCAAGGAGGTCGTATGGAACTGCACATTCAATCACACCATTGGGAGCGTCGCACACCCGACTGGCTTTGCGCCGCCGTGGCCGGTCTTGCGGGCGGTGCGCTGGTGATCGCGCTGGAATTCTTCTGGTCGACCCTCGTGATCGGTGAAAGCCCGTGGCAACCGACCCACAAGATCGCGGCGATGGTGATGGGCCGCAGCGCGCTCGGTCAGATGTCGCAATTCAACCTCGAAATCGTCGCGCTGGCGCTGTTCCTGCACTACGTGCTCGGCGCGATCATGGGGATGATCCTCGCCGCGATCATGGCGCCGTTCCGCTTCGATTCGAGCGTGGGCATGGAGGCGGTCATCGGGCTGGCGTTCGGGCTCGTCGCGTATGGGTGGAACTTCTACGTGATGACGGCCGTGTTCCCGTGGTTCATCTCGGAACGCGGTTCCGGACCGTTGCTGGCCAACCTGCTGTTCGGCGTGGTGGCGGCTGTCACCTACGGCATGCTGGAACGGCGACGCAGGCAGAACGCGGCGGACTGACGCGGCGTTTTGTTCCCGATGCGCCGGCCCTGAATAACCGGTGCCCATCGAGCGATGGCCGCCTCGGCAACTGACGCCGGAGGTGGCCGTTTCGCATGGCATTGCCGCACGTGAAGCAACCACTCGACGCCGTCGTTCGCGCGGCTCGTACCGGGGCGCGCTTCGCGCTTCCACTGTCTTGCGCGATAGGGAGGAGCGAACTACCTTTTCTTTAGAGCCGCCTGCAACGCCAGACGAATCGGTCCTGGCAGACTGCCGCCAAAATAACAAGACGAAAGACGGCAAGGCGGCACGTTGACGCCTGGAGCGCGCGTTCGCGGCTCCGGCGGGTGACACGCAGCGAGGCGGCCTATGGCCCTTGCGATTGCCCTGGTCCTGATCATCCTGTTGGCGGTGGGGTTTCACTTTGCCAGTCCGTGGTGGATCACGCCGATCGCGTCGAACTGGGTGCGCATGGACGACATGCTGACGATCACGCTCGTCATCACCGGTGCATTCTTCATCGCCATCAACCTGTTCATCGTGGTCGCACTGGTGCGCTATCGCCACCGCAGCGGGCATCGCGCGGCCTACGAACCGCATAACCGGAAGCTGGAATGGTGGCTGATCGGCCTGACCGCCGTCGGCGTGGCGGCATTGCTGGCGCCGGGACTGTTCGTCTACGCGGACTACATCCGGCCGCCGCGCAACGTGCTGCAGATGGAAGTGCTCGGCCAGCAATGGCAATGGCGCTTCCGCTTCGCCGGCCCCGGCGGCAAGCTGGGCACGACGGACGTGCGCTACATCAGCAACGACAACCCGTTCGGCCTGAACCCCGCCGACCCCAACGGCCGTGACAACTACCTGATCGAGACACCCGAGGTGCACCTGCCGCTCAACCGGCCGATCCAGGTTCTGACGCGGTCGCGCGACGTGCTGCACGATTTCTACGTTCCGCCGTTCCGCGCGCGCATGAACATGGTGCCGGGCATGGTGACCACCTTCTGGTTCACGCCGACCAAGGCGGGGCGCTACGACATCCTGTGCGCGCAGCTCTGCGGGATCGGGCACTCCAGCATGCGCGGCGTGGTGGTGGTGGAAGACGAAGCCGCGTTCTCGCGCTGGCTGGCGCAGCAGACCACGTTCGCGCAGCAGCAGCTGGCCCACGTGCAGGCCGCACCCGCGGCTGCCGGCGGCAGCGCGCAGGCGCTTGTCAACCTGGGCAAGACGCTCGCGGCAGGCAAGGGTTGCGTCGCCTGTCATACCGTGGACGGCAGCCCGCTCGTCGGCCCGACCTGGAAGGGCCTGTACGGCAAGACCGAAACGATGGCCGACGGCAGCACCGCGAAGGTGGACGAAGCCTATCTGCGCGCGTTCATCCGCAATCCGACGGCCCGCGTCGTGAAGGGCTTCTCGCCGATCATGCCGCACTTCGACCTGAGCGAGCAGGAACTGACCGCGCTGGTGGCCTATATCAAGGCGCAGGGCGGGACGCCGCCCGCCAGTACCGCGGCCCGGCCGTAGCGGAGCAGATGCCATGACCTATGCGCACACCGACCACGTCCCGCACAGCTTCTGGACCCGCTATGTGTGGAGCCAGGACCACAAGGTGATCGCCGTGCAGTACGCGCTGACGGCCATCGCGATCGGCCTGGTCGGCCTCGTCTTGTCGGACCTGATGCGGTTGCAGCTCGGCTTTCCGGGCAAGTTCGCGTTCATCGACGCGAATCACTACTACCAGTTCGTCACCATGCACGGGATGATCATGGTGATCTACCTGCTGACGGCGCTGTTCCTGGGCGGTTTCGGCAATTACCTGATCCCGCTGATGCTGGGCGCGCGCGACATGGTGTTCCCGTTTCTCAACATGCTGAGCTATTGGGTCTACCTGCTGGCCGTGCTGGTGCTGGTGGCGAGCTTCTTCGTGCCGGGTGGGCCGACCGGCGCGGGCTGGACGCTGTATCCGCCGCAGGCGATCCTGCCGGGCACGCCGGGCGTGGAATGGGGCATCGTGCTGATGCTCGTGTCGCTGGCGATCTTCATCGTCGCGGCCACGATGGGCGGCCTGAATTACGTGACCACCACGCTGCAGGCACGCACGCGCGGCATGACGCTGATGCGCATGCCGCTCACGGTGTGGGGCATCTTCATCGCGACCATTATGGCGCTGCTGGCGTTTCCGGCGCTGTTCGTGTCGGCGGTGATGATGCTGTTCGACCGGACGCTCGGCACCAGTTTCTTCATTCCGTCCGTGGTGTCGATGGGGCAGACGCTCAAGCATGCCGGCGGCAGCCCGCTGCTGTTCCAGCACCTGTTCTGGTTCTTCGGGCATCCGGAGGTCTACATCGTCGCGCTGCCGGCCTTCGGCATCGCGTCGGATCTCATCAGCACGCATGCGCGCAAGAGCATCTTCGGCTACCGGATGATGGTGTGGGCCATCGTCATCATCGGCGCGCTGAGCTTCGTGGTCTGGGCGCACCACATGTTCATCGCCGGCATGAATTCGTACTTCGGCTTCTTCTTCGCCACCACCACGCTGATCATCGCCGTCCCGACCGCGCTCAAGGTCTACAACTGGGTGCTGACGCTGTGGCGCGGCGATATCCACCTGACCGTGCCGATGCTGTTCGCGATCGGCTTCATCAGCACCTTCGTGCTGGGCGGGCTGACCGGGCTCTACCTCGGCAACGTGAGCGTGGACATCCCGCTGTCGAACACGTATTTCGTGGTCGCGCACTTCCATATGGTGATGGCCGTGTCGCCGATCCTGGTGGTGTTCGGCGGCCTCTACCACTGGTACCCGAAGGTGACGGGCCGCATGCTCGACGACACGCTCGGGCGCGCGCACTTCTGGATCACCTTTGTCGGCACCTATGCGATCTACTTCCCGATGCACTATCTCGGCATCCTCGGCATGCCGCGGCGGTATTACGCGTATCAGGGCTACAGCTTCATTCCGCATTCGGCGCAGACGCTCAACACGTTCATCACCATCGTCGCGCTGATCGTCGCGGCGGCGCAGCTGCTGTTCCTGTTCAACCTGGCGTGGAGCCTCGTGCGCGGCCGGCGTGCCGACGGCAACCCGTGGCGGGCCACCACGCTCGAATGGCAGACGCCGCAAACGCCGCCCGTGCACGGCAACTGGGGCGCGGCGCTTCCTGTCGTCTACCGCTGGGCATACGAATACAGTCCGCCGGGGCAGGAGGAAGACTTCGTGCCGCAGAACCAGCCGCCGGCGACCGCGCCTGAACCTGAAGCCGCCCACCCGACGCTGCACCCCGGCGAGGCCCGCGAATGACCACGCTGCCGCGCCCCTTCGTTCCCGATGCGCCACCCGGCTTGCCGAATGCGGGCCGCACGGGGCTGGCCGTGTTCATGGCGGTGGTCACGACGTTGTTTTCGCTGCTGCTGCTCGCCTATGCGATGCGCATGCGCGAATCCGACTGGCAGCCGATCCCGCATCCGGCGCTGCTGTGGTGGAACACCGGCGCGCTGGCGCTGGCCAGCATCGCGATGCAGCGTGCCCGGCGGATAGGCCTGTTCCGCACGGTGTGGCTGCTAGCCGGCGGCGTGCTGGCGGCCGTGTTCGTGATCGGGCAACTGACTGCGTGGCACATGTTGGCGGCGGCCGGGGAGACCGTCACCGTCAATCCGTCCAACAGCTTCCTCTACCTGCTCACCGGCCTGCACGGGGTGCATGTGCTGGGCGGGCTGGCGGCGTGGGGCGTGACGATGGCGCAGCTCCGGCGCGCAGACCCGTTCCGGGCCCAACGGGCCATCGCGCTGTGCGCGCTCTACTGGCATTTCCTGCTCGCCGTCTGGCTCGTGCTGCTGGCGGCGATGTGGTGGCTGACCCCCGGGATCGTCGCCGCGATCTGCGGGCCGCTGTATGGAGCCGCGCCATGACCGCGCCCACGGTCCATACCGAATCCGCGGCCGAATCGCCTGCGGCCTCGTCCGCCGACGCGCGACCCGATGGCTGGCGCGGCATCGTCACGGACTGGTCGTCCGACCGCGAAGCCTTCCGGGTGCCGTGGGGCAAGGCGATGATGTGGATTTTCCTGCTGTCGGACACCTTCATCTTCAGCAGCTTCCTGATCGGCTACATGACGGTGCGCATGTCGACCACGGCGCCGTGGCCCGATACCGCGAAGGTGTTCGGGCTCACCGTGGGCGGCGTGGAGGTGCCGTTACTGCTGATTGCCATCATGACGTTCACGCTGATCAGCAGCAGCGGCACCATGGCGATGGCCGTCAACTTCGGCTACCGGCGCAACGCACGGCCCGCCGCCGCGCTGTTGCTGGCGACCGCGCTGCTGGGCGCGACCTTCCTGTCGCTGCAGGCGTTCGAATGGAGCAACCTGATCTTTCGTGAAGGGATCCGCCCGTGGGGCAACCCGCTCGGCGCGGCGCAGTTCGGCGCGTGCTTCTTCACGATTACCGGGTTCCACGGTTTTCACGTGACCTGCGGCGTGATCTACCTGCTGCTGATCGCACGCAAGATCCTGCAGCCGGGGTTCACCGAACACGGCAACTTCCAGATCGTCGAGATTGCCGGCCTGTACTGGCACTTCGTCGACCTGGTGTGGGTGTTCATCTTCGCGCTGTTCTATTTGTGGTGAGGCAGCCATGGAGCACACCGATCCCGCCGATCGACCCGACGCCGCGCACGGCCAGCAGCATCCGATCGGCCTCTACCTGAAGATCTGGGGCCTGCTGTTCGTGCTGAGCACGTTCTCGTACCTGGTCGACTACTTCAACGTGCAGGGCCTGATGCGCTGGGTGCTGATCGTCGTGCTGATGATCGCCAAGGCCGGGCTGATCGTGTCGATCTTCATGCACATGATGTGGGAGCGGCTGGCGCTGGTGTACGCGATCCTGATCCCGCCGCTGTGCCTGCTGGTGCTCATGGTGCTGATGGCGGCGGAAGCGCATCACACGTTCGGGATGCGGGAGTTGTTCTTTCGCTGATGGCTTCGCTGGTCGTGCGTTGGCCGAGGGGCGCCTCGCATCACGATGGGCACGATACGTGCGCCATCGGCGGACGCTGTTTCGGAGCGGAACGACGCTTCCCGGACATCCGTTCATGCAAACCTGAAGGGAGGACCCCATGAAATTTTCACGCCGACGCTTTATTGCAGTGACCACCGTTCTCGCCTCCGCGCTCGCTGTCGGACGCCGCGCGGTGGCGGCAGATGCCGGTGCCGGTGTCGTGCAGGAAACCGACGCGAACGCCGTGGCCCTCGGCTACAAGGCGGATGCCAGCCGGGTCGACCATGCGAAGTACCCGAAATTCCAGGCGGGCGAGGCCTGTGCGAACTGCCAGTTCTTCCAGGGCAAGGCCGGCGCCACGACGGGGCCGTGCGCGATTTTCGGCGGCAAGCAGGTCAATGCGAAAGGCTGGTGCAACACTTATACGAAAAAGGCGTAGCGAAGGAGGGATGGCCTGATTCCACTTGCATGCAGGATGGTTTGCCGGATTTCTTTCAGGGGTGTGAGACTGTCCATGATTCGTCGTCGACATTCTCTGTCTCCCGAGATCGCTTTCACACCGGAACACTGCCACACGGCAATGTCGATCACAGTGCGCATGAGCGAGTGACTTGCGTGCGCGCGTCGTGCCTTCAGGTCGCGTCACCGCAAAGGCTGGCACTTCCTCGCGTTCCGCGTATCGGTGCTGCCGCCGGCAGGCGATGCGCCGCGTTCTTTCAACGATGCCCGAAACGTCCAGGCGAAAGCGAGGCCGAGCAGACCGGAGATGCAGTACCACGGTAGTGCAGGGGCGGGCACGATGTCGGAGACGAAACCGAACATCGCGGGAACGGACGCAATCGCAATCTGGTTGATGGCCATCGCCGCACCGAGCACTTCACCGACCTGCCCATCCTCTGCGCTGTCCGACAGCCAGACCACCCAGGGTCCGTACCAGCCGAAACAGCACACGCCGATCAGCGCCGAGAACGCGCCGACGACCCAAGGTGCCGAATACGCTGGAAGCGAAGCCGCGGTGATCAGCGCAACGGGCGTCACGCCGAGACACAGCGTGACGAGCCGGCGCTTGCCGTCGGCGACGCGATCGCTGATGGCCGACAGCGCGATCCGGCCTACCGAGCCGCTCAACTGCACGATGAACAGCACCCACGCGGCATCGGTCGGCGAATAACCGAAACGACGCTGCGCGAAGATCGCCCAGAAAATCGAGATCGCGGTTTGCGCGCCGACGAGCACTGCGCCGACGACGGAGATTCGCCGGAATCCGGCGTCGCGGAGATGGGGCATCAGGCCACGCCGGGCCGACGCGGATGCACGCTGTGCGTGGCGGGGCGAATTTCGGAAAACGGCGCCGTACACGATCGCCGATGTCGCGAGCACGGCGCTCGCGCCGAGCATCGCGCGCGCCCAGTCCGTGTGGATGAGCAGTGCGGGGAAGAGCGCGGCCGCCAGTGCGCCGCCAAGCGGAAGCGCAGCCTGCCTGATACCCATCGCGAGCCCGCGCTCGCCGGGCGGAAACCAGTGATAGATCGCCCGGCTGCCGCCCGGCTGAACCGGGCTGTAGCCGACGCCGATCATCAGCATGCCGGCGACCAGCCCCCCATAGCCGGAGGACAGCGCAACGAGCGTCATCGCGACGCTCAATATCGCCAGGCCGAGGACGACGGGCCAGCGCTCTCCGTATTGATCCAGCACGCGCCCGACGAGTGCGAGGCCGAGAATGGGGGCGACGTTCGAGAATGTTGCGAGGCCGCCGATCTGGCCGAGCGAAAGTCCGAACGTCTTCTGCGCGAACGTGCCCCACACACCGATTCCCTGACTCGCGAGCGCCGCGGTCAGTTGCGTCAGTGTCGATACGCCAAGCACGTACCACCGATAATCTGCTGACTTCAACCGGACAACTCCGTTCCAAGGCTCATGCGAATTCCGGCTGACGCGGGCTCGCGAGGCGGTCGAGCCGCGAGCGTCAGCATTCAGAGCGTAAGGGGGAGCGTCGATGCGTTATGTCGTCGACAGGCCAGGACTGTCGATTTCCTGCCACTCGGACGCGCCACGGCGCCGCAGATGTCGCGGCGACAGGCCGAAGGCCTTGCGCATCGAGTAGGCGAAATGAGGGGCCGAAGCGAAGCCCACGGTGTTCTGGATGTCGACTACCGGCAAGGTGGTCGAGACGAGCAGGCGCTTCGCTTCGACGAGGCGTGTATCGAGTACGTACTGGCCGATCGAGCGACCCTGTTCGGCCTGGAACCATCTCGACAGCGTCCGCTCGGATGTGCCGAACTGACGCGCGAGCGTCGTGCAGGACAGATCGCCGTCGAGGTGCTCGCCGATGTAAATCCTGACCTCGCGCACGATGTCCGCCGGCTCGCGCGAGCGCGACGGCAGGACGGACGTCATGATGCGACCGGCCTCCTGCAGAATGAGCAGGTCGAGTTCGTACGGCCCGAGAAGCGGGCCGGATTTTCGCGCGAGATGCGCACGCACGCGCAGCAGGTCGGAGAGGAGCAGCGACGCTCCCCATTTCTCCGAATGTCGTATGGGCGAGTGCAGATCCGCATTGACCCGCGGCATCAGGTTGTCGATGTTCAGGTAGTAGCAGAGATGGCGCTGTCCGGGCGTTGCGGATACGTGATGGATGTGCCGTTCGGGAACGAACCAGAGACTCCCGCTCGCCAGTACCTCGCCGCGCGCCTGGCGTGGCGATGACACCGAGAAGATGCCGTCGAGCGGGACAAACAGCATGTCGCAAGGATGGGCATGCGGGCCATTCGAATAGTGGCCCTGATTGTCGCAGACGACGTCAAAATCGATGTTCATTGCAACGCTTCGGTTAAAAGGAACCCGTGAAGTGTAGGACGAAAGCGGGAAAGGGGAACTGCACCGGGAGCCACGTAACTTCGGATACGGGCCGCAACGGGAAATTCGAAGTATGGAAATCGGAATCTCCGTCAGCGTTTCGTACCCTCCGCGATTCCCGGACAATTACAGTGATCCGATGAAATCCACGATCTTGCCCGTGACCTCCCGAGGCCGCTCGAGGCTCGGCAAATGGGCGGTACCTGTTATGGGGTGGAAGATGCCGCCAGACAGGGTATTCGCGACGTAACGACTGCGCTCCTGTATGCCGGGAAGGTCAAGATCACCGCACATCACCAAGGTCGGGACGGAAATTTCCGCCAGGCGCCCATATGCAATCGGAGCATCCGCGTTCATGCCCGCCGGGGGCAAACCGAGCGCGACAGCGTTCATCTCGTCAAACAGCGCGCGAGCCTCACCTGTCACGCGTCCTTCGTGCTGAAGCGGGCCGTCAAGCCAGAGACTCGCGCGTATTGCAATGGCTTCGTCAATATGGCCGTTGGCCTCAGCGTCCGCTAAACGGGCGATCAAATCGTCAACCTGCGCCGCATGGATTGGTTTTGGCGCGCCGGTCACACTCGGCGCAACCAGAACGAGCGCGCGAACACGTGACGGATATCGAAGCGCTGCGTCGAGTGCTATTCCGCCTCCTTGCGAGCAGGCCACCAGTATTGCAGGAGAGCCGTCTGTCGCCGACTCGATAACGGCGATCAGATCCTCGACGGAAGAATGAGCCTCTGCTTCAGCAGCTGTTTCTCCAAAGCCTCGCCGATCGTAGGCAATGGCCTGGAGATTCGCGCCGATTTCACGCATCTGGTGGTCCCACATCCGGCGGTCCGCGACGCGTGCGTGCAGAAACACAATCGGGGCGCCACGACCGACGACTTCGGTCGCCAGTGCAGCGCGACCGGACTTGACGTGAAAGCGCTTCGTCATGAGCTATCCAATATCCGGGAATGGGCGTGACCGCCGCAGCGCGGGCGTTTCGTTTCCGTCGTCGAACGGGTCAAGCCAGGGATGGCGGACCGCGAGCGCATCGAGCATGCGCGACGTCCAAACCGGGTTCCGGCTTGAGCGAACCGCGTTCCAGGCGAAGTAAATCACGACAGCCAGCCGCCTGCCCATGACGCCCCCAGGGTCGTCATGGAAAACTGTATGAATATACAGTATAGTGTCCGACGAAATCGAGCCGCACGGGTACAACCTTGCGGCCCGCGCGCCGCGCCTGCGGGCATCCGCCGCAGCGTTCCGGCACCGTGAACTCTGGCTAACTCATTCAGACGGGCAGGCAAATTGTCATCCAGCAATCTGATCCGCATTCGCGGAGCACGTCAGCACAACCTCAAGAATCTCGACCTCGACCTGCGCACCGGCGAGATGACGGTCGTCACCGGCCCGTCGGGCTCCGGCAAGTCGAGTCTCGTGTTCGATACGCTGTACGCGGAAGGCCAGCGGCGCTACGTCGAGACGTTCAGCGCGTACGCACGGCAGTTCCTCGACCGGATGGACCGCCCGCAGGTCGAGCGCGTCGACGGCGTACCGCCCGCGATCGCGATCGACCAGACCAACCCGGTGCGCAGTTCGCGCTCGACCGTCGGCACGATGACCGAGCTGAACGATCACCTGAAGCTGCTGTACGCGCGCGCGGCCGAGCTGTTCGACCGCCAGACCGCACGGCAGGTGCGGCACGACACGCCGGAGACGATCTACGCGGAGCTCGTCGCGCGCACGCAGGCGGACGATCCGCGCGTCGTCGTCACGTTTCCGGTCGAATTGCCTGAAACGGTGTCCGACGAAGAAATCGCGCAGTGGTTGTCCGCGAGCGGCTATACGCGCGTGCAGGCGCAGCGCGAGGTCGCGTCGGCCACCGGGCCGCGCAAGGTGCTCGACGTAGTGGCCGACCGCTTCCGCGTGCAGAACACCGACAAGGTGCGTGTCGTCGAGGCGATCGAGGCGTCGCTGAAACGCGGCGGCGGTCGCGTGAACGTGTACGTGCTCGCGGCGGAGCCGGAGCAGGCGGATGGCGCGGCCGCCGAGCCGCAGGTGTGGCGTTTCTCCACCGGGCTTCACGATCCCGACAGCGACCTGCGCTATGCGGAGCCGCAGGCGGCGCTGTTCTCGTTCAATTCGGCGTACGGCGCGTGCGAAACCTGCCGCGGCTTCGGCCGCGTGATCGGCGTCGATCTCGGCCTCGTGATCCCCGACGCGCGCAAGACGCTGCGCGGCGGCGCGATCAAGCCGATGCAGACACCGGCCTGGAAGGAGTGCCAGGACGACCTGATGCGCTACGCGGCGAAAGCCGGCATCCCGCGCGACACGCCTTGGGCCGAGTTGTCGGACGCCGAGCGCGACTGGGTCGTCAACGGTTCGCCGGACTGGAACGGCAAGTGGCAGAGCCAGTGGTACGGCGTGAAGCGCTTCTTCGGCTATCTCGAGTCGAAGGCGTACAAGATGCATATCCGCGTGCTGCTGTCGAAATATCGCAGCTACACGCCGTGCGACGTGTGCGGCGGCGCGCGCCTGAAGACGGAATCGTTGCAATGGCGGCTCGGCTCGAAAGAGAACGCCGACGGCGTGCTTGCGCCGGCCGGCCGCTTCATGCCGCGCGGCGTCGACTGGAGCCGCGCGCAGCTCGAAGCGCTGCCGGGCCTGACCGTGCACGACCTGATGCTGCTGCCGATCGAGCGCATTCGCCGCTTCTTCGATGACATAAGCTTGCCGAGCGCGCTGCTCGACGATGCGTTGAAGCTGCTGCTCGCCGAGGTGCGCACGCGCCTGAAATACCTGTGCGACGTGGGGCTCGGCTACCTGACGCTCGACCGGCAGAGCCGCACGCTGTCGGGCGGCGAGGTGCAGCGGATCAACCTGACGACGGCGCTCGGCACGTCGCTCACGAAAACCCTGTTCGTGCTCGACGAACCGAGCATCGGGCTGCATCCGCGCGATCTCACACGGATCGTCGAGGCGATGCAGCGGCTGCGCGACGCGGGTAATACGCTGGTCGTGGTCGAACACGATCCGTCGGTGATGCTCGCGGCCGACCGGCTGATCGACATGGGGCCCGGCCCGGGCGAGCGTGGCGGCACGATCGTCTACGACGGCACGCCGGGCGACATCCGGTCGGCGCACACGCTGACGGGCGAGTATCTCGGCGGCCGCAAGCATGTCGCGCACGCATCGAACTGGGCGCGCCGGGTGGTCGACGCGAACACGCCGCGCATCGTGCTCGAAGGCGCGAGCGAACACAACCTGCGCGACGTGACGGTCGAGATCCCGCTGCAACGGCTCGTCTGCGTGACGGGCGTGTCGGGGTCCGGCAAGTCCACGCTGCTGCAGGACGTGCTCTATCCGGCGATGGCACGGCATCACGGCAAGGCGACCGAGTCGCCGGGCGCGTTCCGCAGCCTGTCAGGTGCCGACCAGGTGGGCGACGTCGTGTTCGTCGACCAGTCGCCGATCGGCAAGACCACGCGTTCGAACCCGGCGAGCTACGTCGGCGCGTTCGACGAGATCCGCAAGCTGTTCGCGAAGGCGCCGCTCGCGCTGCAACGCGGCTACGGCGCAGGCACGTTCAGCTTCAACTCGGGCGACGGCCGTTGCCCGACCTGCGGCGGCTCGGGCTTCGAGCACATCGAGATGCAGTTCCTGAGCGACGTGTACCTGCGCTGCCCGGACTGCGACGGCAGCCGCTATCGTGCCGAGATTCTCGAAGTGCGCATCGAGCGCAACGGCCGCGCGCTGAGCATCGCCGACGTGCTGGATCTCACCGTCAGCGAAGCGGCCGCGTTCTTCGCGACCGACGGCGAGGTGCTGCGCGTGCTGCAGCCGATCGTCGACGTCGGTCTCGAATACGTGAAGCTTGGCCAGCCGGTGCCGACGCTGTCGGGCGGCGAAGCGCAGCGCCTGAAACTGGCCGGCTTCCTCGCCGAATCGGCGGCGGCCGTCAACGGGCGCCGGGTCGTCACGGAAGAGGCGCGCATCGCGCGGGCGAAGCTGTTCATGTTCGACGAACCGACCACCGGGCTCCACTTCGACGACATCGCGAAGCTGATGCAGGCGTTCGGCAAGCTGCTCGCGGCCGGCCATTCGCTGATCGTGATCGAGCACAACCTCGACGTGATCCGCGCGGCCGACTGGCTGATCGATCTCGGCCCGGAGGGCGGCGACGGCGGCGGTCTCGTGCTGTGCGCGGGCACGCCTGATGACGTGAAAGCCTGCGCCGCATCGCATACCGGCGTGGCGCTGCTGCAGTACGACCGCGCGATGGACGCCGAGCTGGCGCTCGCCGACGAAGGCAAGCCGTTGCAGGCCGTGCTGAACGCGGCGCGCGAGCGGCGTGCGATCGAAGGCGAGGACGTCGTGCGGATCGTCAACGCGCGCGAGCACAACCTGAAGGCGCTCGACGTCGATATTCCACACGGCAAGTTCAACGTGATCACCGGCGTGTCGGGTTCCGGCAAGTCGACGCTCGCGTTCGACATCCTGTTCCACGAAGGCCAGCGCCGTTACCTCGAATCGCTGAACGCGTACGCGCGCTCGATCGTGCAGCCGGCCGGCCGCCCGGAAGTCGACGCGGTGTACGGCATTCCGCCGACCGTTGCGATCGAGCAGCGGCTGTCGCGCGGCGGGCGCAAGAGTACGGTCGCGACCACGTCCGAGGTCTGGCACTTCCTGCGGCTGCTGTACGTGAAGCTCGGCCTGCAGCATTGCATCCACGACGGCACGCCGGTTACGTCGCAATCGGTCGAATCGATCGCCGCGCAGTTGCTGCGCGATCATCGCGACGAGCACGTCGGGCTGCTCGCGCCGCTCGTCGTCAACCGCAAGGGCGTGTATACGGATCTCGCGAAGTGGGCGAAGGCGCGTGGCAGCACGCATCTGCGGGTCGACGGCGAGTTCGTGCCGGTCGATCCGTGGCCGAAGCTCGACCGCTTCCGCGAGCACACGATCGAGCTGCCGGTGGCCGATATCGTCGTGTCGCCCGATAACGAAGCCGAACTGCGGCGCGTGCTCGACGAGACGCTCGAGCTCGGCAAGGGTGTGATGCATCTGCTCGCGCCGCTCGACGGGCTGCACCATGCGATGCAGAACGATCATTCGACCGCGCGCGTCGGCACGGTCAAGGTGCTGTCGGTCAAGCGCGCGTGCCCGGTGTGCGGCACGAGCTACCCGGAGCTGGACCCGCGGATGTTCTCGTACAACAGCAAGCATGGCTGGTGCACGACCTGCGTCGGCACCGGCGTCACGCTCACGCGCGAACAGCGCGCCGCGTACGACGACACGGTGCTCGCCGAGGACGGCCGCGGCCGCGAGCAGACGCTGCCGTCCGACGAGCAGGAACCGGAAGGCGTCGGCAACGAGCCGTGCCCGGATTGCCACGGCACGCGCCTGAACCCGTCCGCGCGCGCGGTCACGTTCGACGCGCATCCGATCGTCGAGGTCGCGCAATGGACGGTGTCCGACACGCGCCGCTGGATCGACGGGCTGGAACTGACGGGCCGCGACGCGCAGATCGCGCGCGACATCGTCAGCGAGATCGGCAGCCGCCTCGCGTTTCTGGAGGAAGTCGGGCTCGGCTACCTGAGCCTCGATCGCGCGGCGCCGAGCCTGTCGGGCGGCGAAGCGCAGCGGATCCGGCTCGCCGCGCAGCTCGGCAGCAACCTGCAGGGGGTCTGCTACGTGCTCGACGAACCGACGATCGGCCTGCATCCGCGCGACAACCAGATCCTGCTGGACGCGCTGCGCAAGCTCGGCGACAAGGGCAATACGCTCGTCGTCGTCGAGCATGACGAGGACACGATCCGCCGCGCCGATCACATCATCGACGTCGGGCCGGGCGCGGGCAAGCGTGGCGGCACGCTGGTCGCGCAGGGCGCGGTCGCGGATCTGGCCGCGCAGTCCGATTCGGTAACCGGGCGCCTGCTCGCGCAGCCGATGACGCACCCGCTGCAGCCGCGCCGCAGTGTGAGTTTGCCGGGCAAGAAGGGCGGTGCCGCCGTGCCGGATGCGTGGCTGACCGTGCATGGCGCACGGCTGCACAACCTGCGCGACGTCACGGTCGGCATTCCGCTCGCGCGGCTCGTCGCGGTCACGGGCGTGAGCGGCTCGGGCAAGTCGACGCTCGCGCGCGACGTGCTGATGACGAACCTGCTCGATGCGGTCGGCCGCTCGGTGCTGTCGTCGCCGGCCACGCGGCGTGCCCGCAAGGCTGCGCAGCAGGACGCGCCGGCCACCAACCGTCGTTCGAGCGTGCTGGCGCGCAGCGCACCGCGGCCGTCGCTGAACGTCACGCACGCATGGCAGGGCTGCGAATCGCTGAGCGGCTGGGAGCAGATCGATCGCGTGCTGGAAGTCGACCAGACGCCGATCGGCAAGACGCCGCGTTCGTGTCCGGCCACCTATATCGGCGTGTGGGACACGATCCGCAAGCTGTTTGCCGATACGCTGGAAGCACGGGCGCGCGGCTACACGGCGTCGCGTTTCTCGTTCAATACCGGCGACGGGCGCTGCCCCGCATGCGAAGGGCAAGGCGTGCGCACGATCGGCATGAGCTTCCTGCCCGACGTGAAGGTGCCGTGCGACGTGTGTCACGGGCAGCGCTTCAACCCCGAAACGCTTGCCGTCACGTGGCGCGGCCGGAACATCGGCGACGTGCTGACGATGGAGATCGACGAGGCGGTGGAGTTTTTCGCACCGATCTCGAACATCGCGCATCCGCTGCAACTGATGAAGGATGTCGGCCTCGGCTACCTGACGCTCGGCCAGCCGTCGCCGACGTTGTCGGGCGGCGAGGCGCAGCGCATCAAGCTCGTCACCGAGCTGACGAAGGTGCGCGACGACATCACGCGGCGCGGCCAGAAGGCGCCGCACACGCTGTACGTGCTCGACGAACCGACGGTCGGCCTGCACATGGCGGACGTCGCGAAGCTGATCCGCGTGCTGCACCGGCTCGTCGATGCGGGGCACAGCGTCGTCGTGATCGAGCATGACCTCGACGTGATCGCGGAAGCCGACTGGATCATCGATCTCGGGCCGGAAGGCGGGGTGGGCGGCGGCACGATCGTCGCGGCGGCGCCGCCGGAAGCGCTCGTGCAGGTGAGCGCCAGCCATACCGGGCACGCACTCAAGCCCGTGCTGGCGCGGACGGGTTCGGATGAGGGGGAAGCCGAGCGCGAGGGAGAAGCGCGGGTCGGGTGAGCGTGATGCTTCGTATCGACGGCTCCGGAGACGGGTGATGATTTCCCCCAGCTAACTGGCAAGTGGCTGAGGCCGCGCCGCGATCCGGCCCAGGCACCCCTCTTTGAGGGGTGTTTTTTTGGGGGGCAACTGTCGACGCAAGATGCAGCCGCCGCGACACGCGCCCGACCGAGTAAGGCATCCATTGTTAATCCGGCTCGAATACTGAGTTGGATGCAAGGGGGATACGAGAAAGCGCCTCGCATCGTTAGGATGAATGTCGTTGGCGGACGGACGTTTCCGGATCGTCCAGTCATTCTCTAACCGCATCAGGAGTGCAATCTTGGCGACCTATATCGTCTTCACGCGTGAAAGCACGCAGGATCAGCAGGAACTCGACATCTATCAGAGCAAGGTTGGCGCGACGCTGGCCGGCCACCCGGTGAAGGTGCTGGCCGCGTATGGCCCGCAGGAAACGCTCGAGGGCGACGGCCCGGAGGGCGTGGTGATCGTCGAGTTTCCGTCCAGGGACGCCGCGCGCGCGTGGTACGACAGCCCGGAATACCAGAGCGCCGTCCAGCATCGCTTCAAGGGCGCACGCTTTCGGGCCGTGCTGGTCGAAGGTGCCTGACCGGGCCGGCGGGGGCTGCTCGCCGACCGCCGTTACAACCACGCCATCGACGAATCCGTATCCGTGCATGCGATTGCGTCGTCGCCGTCCTCAATGAAATGCCAGGCATGGCAACAGGACGTCGAAAGTCTGGCTGACCATCGGTAGCGCCCTCGGTCTCGGGCGCACTGTCATTGGCTGTCGGATAGTATTCGGATCTGTAGCAATCAAGACACGTTGCTGCACCCGTTCCTGCTGTTTCTCAGGATCATCTCCACCGTGGCAGTCTTGCGCGGCCAGCGTCACATTCCAACCTCGATCACGGGCCTGCGTCATATCCTGAGTAATCAGCTGCCATTCCCGAATGGGAAGGCCTTGCGGTGACCATACTGACGAGGCACTCCGTTTGTGACGCAAGCAAGATCAACCATTCGCCGAGCCAATCAGCCTCGTCGAGCCTTTCTGGAACCCTCTCTCATGCTTTCGAAGAAATCCCGTCTCTTCATCGTGGCCAGCGCCATTTTCACGGCCCATGCAGCTGCACAATCCCCCGCGCCGGCACCGATTCCCGAACAACTGCCGTATGACATCCCGTACGGTCCGCCCATCACGCTGGCACAGGCGCGCACGGCGATGGCGGCCGCCGAAGCAGAGGCCCGACACCGCAACTGGAAATACGCGATCGCCGTCGTCGACAGCGGCGGGAATCTGGTCTCGTGCGACAAAATGGATGGGACGCAACTCGCATCCACCGATATTGCGGAAGCCAAGGCGCGGGCATCGGTGCGTTTCCGCAGGCAGACCAAGGACATGCAGAACGCGATCAACAACGGCGGTGCGACCGGCAACCTCAGCATCCCGGGCATTCTCGCGGGAGAGGGCGGCATCCCGATCGTGGTGGGCGGGCAACTGATCGGCGCGATCGGGACCAGCGGTGGCGCGGGTGTGCAGGACAGCGTGATCGCGGCCGCGGGTGCGGCGGCAGTCCGGTAAATCGCCGCACTACAGGCCAGCAGTTTATGAGCCGATTATTCTTTCAAAATAATAATAAAAGCCTGACGTTTTAATTTCATTCGGTTTTGCGCGTATCCGAGTCCGACTGCGGCCCGATGGATTCGCCCGGCGTCAGACGGGATTGACCGCTCGACTCGGTCGCGAAAATACGCGATTCGATCGATATCGCTACACTTCCCCCCATCGCGATGAAAATTTGAACCGGTTGCTGGATGCAAAAATGGAACCGGTTCCATTCGCTGGCCGGATTATGCATAATCCGGCCAGATAAAAATTCGCATTGCATGGCATGTGCAATACTTGGTTCAGCCGGTCATGGTCGTTTGCCGGTGCTGTCGGACGGGTTACGCACTGCCGGTGGGGGAGGCATTCCGTTGTTTCGCGCGGAGCGACTCCCGTCGCCGATTATTTGCAAGAAAGCCTGCGAGCAACCTCTCGCCAAAAAGACGATAACGACATGGCCCCTAACGATCATGACACGCGCGTCATCGCGCGCGCCGGCATTACCCGGCGAGCAGCCCTGAAAGTGATGGCGGCAGCACTGACGCAAGTCGGGCTGCTCACCGCCGCGCCCGGATACGCATTTGCGCAGCAGCCGTCGCTCGACGCCAAGACCTTTCTCGCACTGTCGCAAGCACTGACAGGCCACACGAATCTCGACCCGATGACGGCCAGACGCCTCATCGATGCGTTCCACCGCACGGACGCCGGTTTTGCCGCGCGGGCGGCCGCGCTGGCGCAACGCATGCGCGCCGGGCAGACCCCGGCGCAACTGCTGGCCGATGCCGATGGCGCGGGCCTGCATGACACCGCGCTCGCGATCGTCGCCGCGTGGTACACGGGCACCGTCGGTCATGGCCAGAAGGCCGTGATGGTCACGTATGCGGATGCGCTGATGTACGGCACCGTCCACGACGGGATGAGCGCGCCGACCTACTGTTCGAACGGCCCGCTGTGGTGGACCGCCGAACCGCCGCCGGCCGATGTCGCGCCGCCGCGCAAAGCAGTCGCGTCAGCCACTTCACAGCACCCGCAAACGCACGCCTGAATCTCATGAAAACTCCTGTATTTGAATCGAACGGCGACGTGTCGGCCGATGTCGTGATCGTGGGATCCGGCGTGGTGGGCGGCTTGATCGCCGACCAGCTGGTGAGCCAGGGCCACTCGGTGCTGATCCTCGAATCCGGCCTGCGCATCGAGCGTGGGCAGGCGGTCGAGAACTGGCGCAACATGCCGTTCGACAATCGCGTCGGCTCCGACTTCCAGGGGCTCTACCCGCAGGCGCCGAATGCGCCGGCCCCGCTGTATTTTCCGAAGAACAACTACGTCGGCCTGAGCGGCCCGGACGGCCAGAGTTTCCAGCAAGGCTACCTGCGCACGGTCGGCGGCACGACCTGGCACTGGGCCGCGTCGAGCTGGCGGCATCTGCCGGTCGATTTCCGGATGAAGTCGACGTATGGCGTCGGCCGCGACTGGCCGATCGCCTATGAGGAGCTCGAGCCGTACTACTGCCGTGCGGAAGACGAGATGGGCGTTGCCGGGCCGAGCGACCCGGCGATGCAGTCACCGTCGCAACGCAGCCGCCCGTATCCGATGGACATGGTGCCGTGGGGGCATGGCGACCGGCGCTTCGCCGAAATCGTCAACGCGCACGGCTACCGGTCGATCCCGATTCCGCAGGCGCGCAGCACGCGGCCGTGGCAGGGCCGCCCGACCTGCTGCGGCAACAACAACTGCCAGCCGATCTGCCCGATCGGCGCGATGTACAACGGCATCCACCACATCGAGCGCGCGGAGCGCAAGGGTGCGAAGGTGCTCGCCGAATCGGTCGTCTACAAGATCGACACCGATGCGAACAATCGCGTGACGGCCGTGCACTGGTACGACGCGTCGCACAAGTCGCACAAGGCGAGCGGCAAGCGGTTCGTGCTCGCCTGCAACGGCATCGAGACCCCGCGCCTGCTGCTGCTGGCCGCGAACGAGCGCAATCCGCACGGCATCGCGAACGGCTCGGACCAGGTTGGCCGCAACATGATGGATCACTCGGGCTTCCACTGCACGTTCCTCGCGAACGAGCCGATGTGGCTTGGCCGCGGCCCCGCGCAGAGCAGCTGTATCGTCGGTCCGCGCGACGGCGATTTCCGCGGGCAGTATTCGGCGAACAAGATGATCCTGAACAACATCTCGCGCGTCGGTCCGGCGACGCAGCAGGCGCTGAAGCTCGGCCTGGTCGGCAAGGCACTCGACGAGGAAATCCGGCGGCGCGCGATCTACGGCGTCGACCTGTCGATCAGCCTCGAACCGCTGCCGGATCCGAACAACCGCCTGACGCTCAGCAAGACGCGCGTCGATCCGCTCGGCCTCGCGTGCCCGGACATCCACTACGACGTCGGCGACTACGTGCGGCGCGGCTACGACGCGGCATGCAAGCAGCTGTCGCACATCGGCAGCCTGTTCGACGCGGTCGAATTCAACATCACGACGACGCTGAACGCGAACAATCACATCATGGGCGGCACCATCATGGGCTCGGATCCGAAGAACTCGGTCGTCGACGGCGACTGCCGCGCGCACGACCATGCGAACCTGTGGCTGCCGGGCGGCGGCGCGATGCCGTCGGCGTCCGTCGTCAACACGACGCTGTCGATGGCGGCCCTTGGCCTGAAGGCCGCGGATTCGATTTCCGCCAGCCTCGCGAAGGGTTGATGCGATGACACATACGATTCAACGACACCGTCGCGCGCGGCGCGGCACCGGGTATCGCGCGGCCATCGCGGCCGGCCTGTTCGCGCTCGTCGGCAGCGCATCCGTGTTCGCGCAGGATGCGCCGGCCGGCCCGGCTTCGACATCGGCAGACGCCGCGCTGATCGAAAAGGGCCATCAGCTCGCGATCGCGGCGGACTGCATGGCATGCCATACGGCGCTCGACGGCGGCAAGCCATTCGCGGGCGGATACGGCATCGCGTCGCCGATGGGGCAGATCTATTCGAGCAACATCACGCCGTCGAAAACGGCCGGGATCGGCAACTACACCGAAGCGCAGTTCGCAAGCGCGCTGCGCGAAGGCGTGCGCGCGGATGGCGCGCATCTGTATCCCGCGATGCCCTATACGTCGTACAGCGGCCTCAGCGACGACGACGTGCACGCGCTTTACAGCTACTTCATGCATGCCGTGAAACCGGTCGACGAACCCGCGCCCGCCACGAACCTGCCGTTCCCGTTCGGCATGCGCATGGCGATGGCGGGATGGAACATGCTGTTCCTGACGAACAAGCGTTTCGAAGCCGATCCCGCCCACGACGCGCAGTGGAATCGCGGCGCGTACCTGACCAACGTGCTGGCGCACTGCAGCGCGTGCCACACGCCGCGCAATGTGCTGATGGCCGAAGACTTCGGCCGCAACCTGGGCGGCGCGCAACTCGGCGCGTGGTACGCGCCGAACATCACGTCGGATCCGGTGAGCGGCATCGGCGCGTGGACCGACGCCGAGCTGGTGTCGTACCTGAAGACCGGCCGCGCACCGGGCAAGAACCAGGCGGCCGGGCCGATGGCGGAAGCCGTGCAGAACAGCCTGCAGTATCTGTCGGACGCGGACCTGAAATCGATCGTCTCGTATCTGCGCAGCACGAAGCCGATCCGCGACGACCGCGAGTCGGTGCCGGCATTCGCGCACGGGCAGGCGGTCAGCAGCGAAGCGACGTTGCGCGGCGCATCCGCACTGAATGCGAACGGCACGCTGACGACGGGGGCGGCGCTGTTCAGTGGGTACTGCGCGAGTTGCCACCAGGCCAACGGCAAGGGCAGCCCGAGCCAGGCGTATCCGTCGCTGTCGAACAATACCGCCACGGGCTCACGTAATCCGTCGAACCTGATTGCGGCGATCCTGTACGGCGTCGATCGCGAGGTGGGGGGCGAGCACGTGCTGATGCCGTCTTTCGGTGAGGACTCCTACGTCCAGCCGCTCAAGGACGATCAGATCGCTGCAATCTCGAACTACGTGCTCGCGCAGTACGGCAATCCGGACGTGACCGTCACCGCGGACGACGTTGCCGTCGTGCGCAGCGGCGGCCCGGTTCCATTGCTCGTGCGCGTCCGGCCGCTGATGCTGCCTGGTGCGGTGGTTGTCGCGCTGATCGCGCTGTTGGGCGTCGCATTCTGGTGGCGCCGCCGCCAACGCACGCCGCTGGCCAATCCGCCGCAAGGCAAGGCCGGCTGATTCGGCGAACCGCCGCGTAAGTGCGGCGCGAAAGCAGGCATCGATCCCGTTGCGCAAGCCGACGGGTATCGAGCCTGCTTTCGCATTTCAGGTCAAAAGCGGGGCGCGCGCAGTCGCGTGCCGCTGCATCACGCGGTATGCCATCACGCTTGCGGCGCGACGGATGCGCCGCTGATGCCATGCCGCCGCAGCGAATCCGCGACGAAGCCCGACGCCTTCATTTCCTCGACGAACGCATTCAGCGCCGCCGCGGCCGCTTCGCCGCGACTCTTCGGCACGCCCATGGCCTGCCGGATCACCATGAACCGCTCGTCGAGCAGGCGCAGGCCGGGCGTCTTCGCCGCGTCGGCCTCGAGTTGCTGCTTCACGCCCGCCGCGACTTCCAGTTGCTGCTCGACGAAGGTCTGCACGACGGCCTGCGACGTCGGCGCACGCACAATCTGCGCGGCCTTCAGTTCGCGCGTGAGGAACAGGTCGTAGGCGCTGCCCTTGCCGACGGTCACGCGGTTGTCGGGTTGGTCGACGTCCGCATTCGTGCGGATCGGCGAAGCGTCGCGTACGAGATAGAACCCCTCGATCAGCACGTACGGCGCGGTGAACGCGACCGTTTCGCCGCGCAGCGGATCGACCGCGAAGAATCCGAAATCGGCACGCTCGTCGGTCAGTGCCTGCACCGACTTTCCGGCGGCGTCGAACACCACGAGTTCCAGCTCGGCTGACAGGCGTTCGGCGAACGCGCGCGCGAGGTCGATCGATACGCCGAACGGTTCGCCCGTCGCCGGGTCGCGATTCGCGAGGATCGGGTTGCCGAGATTGATCGACGCGCGCAGCTTGCCGGTCGGCATGAACGCGGAGAGGGCGGGAGGGGCGAGGGACATGGGCGGCTCGTTGCGGTCGTAAGGGCAGGGTTCGGGGCGTGTCGATACGCGACAGTACGCCGGCATCGAGCTTATCACCTGGCTTTCGTCATGGAACAGCGTCGAGCGGCCCAAGCCCGCCTTCGTCGCCAGTTCGGCGTTGCGATACCTCTACCTTCTCCGGACCTCGTTGCTCGAACCGCAAGCGATGAGGTGACAGACAGACAAGGGGCGAGCGGCTCATCCGAGGGGCGATTGGGTGCCGGAAAATGGGCTCGATCGGGTTGCTTTGCGTCAGCGGCTGCTTCCGGTTGACCGTATCTGCCCCCGCCGGCGGCGTCCAGCCAGGCGCGGCGGGCCTTGATCCGCCCGGCAACCGCTAGAATTGCGGTTTTAGCCCGGAATACGTCCATGTCTTTTGCCTCGCTCGGCCTGATCGATCCCTTGCTGCGTAATCTGCAGGACCTCAATTACCAGGCCCCTACGCCGGTGCAGGCCAAGGCGATTCCTGCCGTGCTCGGTGGCAAGGACGTGATGGCGGCGGCCCAGACCGGCACCGGCAAGACGGCGGGTTTCGCGCTGCCGCTGTTGCAACGGCTGGTGCAACACGGCCCGGCGGTGTCCAGCAACCGCGCGCGCGTGCTGGTGCTGGTGCCCACGCGTGAGCTGGCCGAACAAGTGCTGCAAAGCTTCATCGCTTACGGCCAAGGCCTCGACTTGCGATATCTGGCGGCCTACGGCGGCGTGAGCATCAACCCGCAGATGATGAAGTTGCGCAAGGGCGTGGATGTGCTCGTGGCCACGCCGGGCCGTTTGCTGGATCTCAACCGCCAGAACGCGGTGCAGTTCGATCAAGTACAAACGCTGGTGCTGGACGAAGCCGACCGCATGCTGGATCTCGGCTTTGCACGCGAACTCAACGCCGTCTTTGCCGCGCTGCCCGCGCAGCGCCAGACCCTGCTGTTCTCGGCCACGTTTACCGACGATATCCGCGCGATGGCAGCGAGCATCCTGCGCGACCCGGTCAATATCAGCGTCAGCCCGCCCAATGCCACGGCCAGCAAGATCAAGCAGTGGGTCGTACCGGTCGACAAGCGGAACAAGCCCGACCTGTTCATGCACCTCGTGGCCGAGAACAAGTGGGAGCATGCGCTGGTGTTCGTCAAGACCCGCAATGGCGTGGATTACCTGGCGGCCATGCTGGACGAAGCGGGCTATGCGGTCGACACCATCCACGGCGACAAACCGCAACCCGCGCGCCTGCGGGCGCTGGAACGCTTCAAGACGGGCGAAGTCCAGATGCTGGTCGCCACCGACGTGGCAGCGCGCGGGCTGGATATCGACGACCTGCCGCTGGTGATCAACGTGGATCTGCCGATCGTGGCGCAAGACTATGTGCACCGTATCGGCCGTACCGGCCGCGCAGGCGCCAGCGGTGTGGCGGTGTCCCTGGTGTGCGCCGACGAAGCGCCGCAACTGGCCGCGATCGAAGCGCTGATCCGGCAAACGCTGCGTCGCGAAGAAGAGCCGGGTTTCGAGGCCGAACACCGCGTGCCGGAAACCAGCGCGACGGGCCAGATCATCAAGAAACCCAAAAAGCCCAAGAAGCCCAAAGTGCCGCAAGCTGGGTCGGGCGCCATGCCGGTGTCTGCCAAAAAGCCGCGCCCGCAAAGTGGCGAGAACAAGCGCAAGCCTGCGGCGCAGCGGGCTGGGGCTGCGGGTAAGGGGGCGAGTTTGTCCAGTGGCAGCCCATTCAGCGCGCAGAAGCCGCGCAGCAAGCCCGCTGGCAAGCCAGCCGCGGGTTCACGCAAGCCGGCTGGCAAACCCGCCGGCGGCCGCGGCAAGCGCCAGCCTTGATTCGTGGGGGAATCACGCCAGCCATGGAACATGGCTGGCATTCGGTCGAAAAGTCGTTCAGGGTCGAAACTGCCTGTTCCCTGAGCCTGACAGCAGACGTTCGGTGCAGATGCTCAGCCGAACGTCCGCAAGGTAGCGTCAAGTCGACCTGCCGCGGCCGACACGTGAACGCCTGCAAAGGACGAGCACTTGCCGCACGGCGCGTAGGCACGGGGCCACTGATATCCGGTTAAACAGCTGTTGAGGCTGCGCGGGCTCCAACGGCGGTAGTGGATCGATTGATCGCCATGTCCTCCACGAAACAATCGACAACTTGGAACTATACTGGGCAACCTGGAGGCTTCCATGACCGATCACGACAGACTGCATCCACTCCGTCCGCTCCTGAAAAATTGGGTTTGGGAGCATGGTCGAATCGGGACTCGCTATCTGGACTGCGTTGATGGCGAAATCAGGTTTGACGAGGGCAAGAAGTCGCATTTCGCGGCCGAGAAATATATCTATGTGCCCCTTGGCAAGGGCGCTGAAGACGATCCATCTGCGGAGGGTCCTGCGATCCAGGAGGCTGGACTTGCCCGGTTTTTGCGGGCCGCGCAGTTGGGTACGCCGGAGGAGGCCGGTTCTGTCGCGGATGTCCAGCGCGCAGTGCAGGACTGCGTGGAGATTGGCCTGTTCAGCGCATATCAATGGGAGGCTCGAAAGGCGTTTGCCCGATACGCGCAGGAACCCATGTTCGATGACGAGATCCGCGCGGCGGTTGTCGACGACATCCGGCGTATTTACGCCGGCATGCGGGAGCAACTGGCGCTGTACGATTTCAGTGTGCTCCACGGCTTGCCCATGCCGCTGCTTATCGGCGACACGCCCTTCATCGACTGGCGCGTGCGTGCCACTCCGGCACTTCCGTTTGTATCGCTCCCGCTGGGACCTTACTGCCTGCTGGTAGGCGCACCGTCAGGCAGGAAAAGCCGAATTGCCCCGGTCGTCTGGAAGGCCGCTGCCGCGATGGGTCCGTTGAAGGATCACAACCGCCAAATCGAGGAGCAGGCACGTCTGTGGCTGGTGGCGACCACGGATGACCAACTCGTCGCCGTGCAAAGCCGCATGGCTGCGGCCATCGGCTCCAGGCAAGGGAATGTGAAACCCTGACCGAAGTTGACCTTGAGCAGATCGTCGGCGGTGGCTGAATTATGAGCGGTAGTCCGCTGCCTCGTCGGGCGGTTACTGCCTGCAAATATCGTCGGATCAAAGGGTTTCCCTGTTTTGCCGCACGTTGCAAGGCGGTAACGTCGCCATGCGGCCACATCGAGACGTTCGACAGTGTGGCCTGAATCGCTGACAATCGACGCATTGACGCCTGAAGTCGCGATTCCGGGACGTACTATGGCAAACGATCTGAACCAGGCAGCCTATTGGGTTACGTTTATTCTTGAGTACTGCCCATTCCCGAATCGGGACGCGCTTGCGGCGCAGTTCTCGAATGCAGAGATAGTCAGACTCTGTGCATGTGGATGTAACACCTTCGGCCTGTCGCTGGCCGCGCGCGATAAAGTGCCCCCTATAGCCAGCGCTTCGAGTGGACAACCTTATCGCATGGTATTTGAAGCGGACTTCCGGGATCGGTGGGAGCCGGAAGGTTGGGGGTCGATAGAGATTCTGCTCTTTGCCGACGCGTCAGGTCATCTGGCCGATGTCGAAATCAACTATTGCGGAAACGGCATACCGATCCCTGAAAGTCTGGATCTGGAAATCACGCCTTACAACGTCTTCGCCAGTGAATCGCTCATTTAGGATTGAGCGGGAATAGCGCATACCGGTCGGGACGGTGAACCACCGCTTTTGAGCAGATCGAGTGGCTGCAACGGGGCGACAGCACGCATCCACCGGCAGGGACAGGGGGCGACTGCTCCCCCCTTTGTCGCAGCTAGAGAGCGCCGCACCCGCAAAGCGTACGGAAATCCCAGGCCGCCCACCATCTTGTGCCGCACGATACATTCCGGTATCATTCACGCCCCCCACAAGCTGCGCACACGGATTTCGCGCGAGGCGTCCCGCCCTCGACTATCTGTGCGTACACGATTCCGTTCGCATCCCGGCAGGCAACCCATTCTGGCGTCATGCTCGCGACGATCGTCGGCTCATCTGTCGAGGAGCATGTATTGACAAATCCTGATCGGAACGATTCCACGTCCCCTGAAATCACGGCCACGGCAAAAGCCGGCCGCCGTGTGGCAAAGGGAAAGGCCCAGGCCCTGACACCGGCGGACATCGCGTCGCTGGCACGCCAGAATGAGGAGCGCCAGCACCAGATGCGCGCGTTGATCGCGCTCGGTCGCGAGCGCGGCTATCTCACCCATGCGGACATCAACGACCACCTGCCCGACAACTTTGCCCAAACGGCGGCGATGGACACCATCGTCAGCACGTTCAGCGACATGGGCGTGGCCGTGTACGAACAAGCGCCGGACGCCGAAGCGCTGCTGCTAACCGAGGCTGCGCCGGCCGTGGCATCCGACGATCAGGCGGACGAGGAGGCGGAAGCTGCGTTATCGACCGTCGATTCCGAATTCGGCCGCACCACGGATCCGGTTCGGATGTACATGCGTGAGATGGGCGCCAGCGAACTGCTGACCCGCGCCGGTGAAATCGAGGTCGCGAAACGGATCGAAGATGGTCTGCAGGACATGATTCAAGCGATTGCCGCATGTCCGTCAATCGTGTCCACGATTCTTGCCGATGTCGACCGCATCGTTGCCGGCGAACTGCGCATCGACGAACTGGTCGATGGCATCAGTGTCGACGTCGATGAAAGCGAAATGACGCCCGAGTCCCAGGAAGAGGAGGCGGAAGCACTCGCCGCCGACGATGATTCGGACGAAGACGACGTCGACACGGACGCCGGGGATTCGGAGAAGGTGAACGCGGCACGCCTCGAAGAACTCACGAACGACAGTCTCGTGATTTTCGCGCGCGTACGTGCACTGTTCGAGCAGTTGCCGGATGTGCCTGTCACTGGCGATGCCCGTTCCGCAGCCGCTGCGCAAGTGCGCGCGGCGATCCAGCGCGAGCTCGCGCCGATCCGCTTTACGGCCAAGACCATCGACCGCCTGTGTGCCATCGTGCATGGCCAAGTGACTGAGGTCCGCACGATCGAGCGCAGCATCCTGGCGATTGCTGTCGACCGTTGCGGCATGCCGCGCGACGCGTTTGTCGAGTCGTTCCCGGGCCACGAGACCGACCTCGAATGGACGAGCCGCACGGCCGCGACCTCGCAGCAGTTCGGCGCGGCGCTCGAGCGACATCAGCCGGCGATTCAGGCGGCGCAGCAGAAACTCGTCGACATCGAATCCCGGGTCTCGTTGCCGCTCAAGCAGCTCAAGCAGATCAACCGCCAGATGAGTGCCGCGGAACTGAAAATGCGGCAGGCCAAGCGCGAGATGATCGAGGCGAACCTGCGTCTTGTCATTTCAATCGCCAAGAAATACGTGAACCGCGGCATGCAGTTCCTGGATTTGATCCAGGAGGGCAATATCGGCCTGATGAAGGCCGTGGACAAGTTCGAATACCGGCGCGGCTGGAAGTTCTCGACCTACGCGACTTGGTGGGTCCGGCAGGCTGTCACGCGTGCGCTCGCCGATCAGGCGCGGACCATTCGCGTGCCGGTCCACATGATCGAGACGATCAACAAGCTGAACCGGATATCGCGCGAAATCTTGCAACAGACGGGGCAGGAAGCGCATCCCGCTGTGCTGGCAAAGCGCATGGAGATGTCCGAGGAGAAAGTGCTCAGTATCCTCAAGATCGCCAAGCAACCTGTCTCGCTCGAAACGCCGGTGGGTGACGACGCCGATGCAACGCTCGGCGACATGATCGAGGATGTCTCGGCGAGTTCGCCGGCTGAGGCGGCGATTCACGCGAACATGCGCGCGGCGATCGACGAGGCACTCAACGGGTTGTCGCCGCGCGAGGCCAAGGTTCTGCGGATGCGATTCGGGCTTGACACAAACTCCGATCACACGCTGGAAGAGGTCGGCAAGCAGTTCGACGTGACTCGCGAGCGGATCCGTCAGATTGAGAGCAAGGCCATGCGCAAGCTGATGCATCCCAGCCGTGCGGACAAGCTCAGGCCATTTCTTGAGCGCTGAGGCAAGCCGGGCGTGGTACCCCTTCGACGCCCGGCTCCAGGCTTGCAGCGATCACGCGTCGGCCTGATCGTTGTCACTGCATCGCGGCGGAAGAGGGCGTGGCTCGATCCGTCCGCTGACTACTGCAAGGTACATCGCAGCCTGCTTGAGACAGTTCCTCAATCGATTCTCGCCCGAGCCCCCAATTTCGACGCTGCGTTCCGGGCGATATCGCGTTACCGATGCCCGCCGGTCACGGCGTCGGCTGATCCAGTCCCTTTTTGCGCAACACGGCGGTCGCTTCGGCCGATTGCAGAAAATCGATCAGTGCCTTGGCGCCGCGCGGATCCGCCGTATGGGTGGCGATGCCTGCCGTGTAAACCGTGTCGTGCTGCAGTTCACGCGGCAGCAAGCCGACCAGTCGAACACCCGGCACGTCGACGATATTGGGCACGGTGATCACGGTCGCGTCGGCCTGGCCGCCGGCAACGGCCGCGACCACGTCGCCGCCCGGGACGGGCACGAGATGCGCCTTGACCGTGTCCATGACGCCCAGCCGGCCGAGCAGGCCGACAAGATAGGCGCCACTCGCGCTCTCCGGCGACCACGACAGCGAACGGACACTCGTCAGCGCCCGCGTGAACGCGTCGACCGTCCCGATGTCGGGCGCCGGCTGGTCCGCACGGATCGCCATGCCGACTGCTGCTTTCGCGACGTCAACGCGTGTGCTCGATACGAGCTTGCCCGTCTGGATCAAATCGTCGACCTGAGTGGGCAGCAGGATCGCGATGTCGAACGGCTCGTCTGCTTCGATCCGCCGTTTCAGCGTCGCGGCGTTGTCGTACGTCGCAACGAGCCGGTGTCCGGTCAGCCATTCGAATCTCGGCGCGAGTTCCGCGAGCGTCGACTTCATCGTCGGCGTGCTGAAAACCTTCAGGTCGTCCGCGTGCGCGTCGCCGAGGCTGGAGAGCACCAGCAACATGGCCAGACCGACATTCACCAGCACGGGAATGATCATCGTCGCCTCCTGTTCAAATGGCTCGCCGGCCCCTGGATTTCAGGTTCGCGAGGCCGTGCTGACTGCCATCCTAGGACAGCATTTGATCAACGGAAAGTTTCAAATTACGATGGTGTGATCACGAAATCGAATAGGTCAGGACATGGACGGCGACCGGCTTCGACGACGACTGAAGCTTCGCGACCTCGACACGCTGATGACGGTTATCAGCGCGGGCGGGATGCGCAAGGCGGCCGAACAGCTTCACATGTCGCAGCCAGCCGTGTCGAAGGCGATCGCGGACCTGGAGGGCCTGCTTGGCGTGCGGCTCCTGGACCGTAGCCGCCATGGTGTCGAGCCGACCGTGTTTGGGCAGGCGTTGCTCAAGCGTGGCACGGCGATCTTCGACGAGTTGCGGCGTGGCGCCGTCGATATGGCATTTCTGGCGGATCCCGACGCAGGCGAGCTCAGCATCGGGTGCGTGGAGACGATCACTGCGGGGCTGGCCGCGGCGATCATCGAGGAGATGTCGGAACAGCATCCGCGCCTGACCTTCTCTGTCGCATCGGGCGATGCGCCGGTGCTGCAGGCCCACTTCCTGCGCGAGCGGATCTGTGAGCTGGTGGTTGCGAGACCGTTCGCCGCCGCTCCCGAACCGGACATGATCGGCGAGCCGCTGTTTCACGAGCAGATGAAAATCGTCGTGTCGAATCGCAGTGCGTGGGCCGCGAAGCGGCGCCGACTCGTTCTCGCCGATCTCGTCGACGCCCCCTGGATCCTGTCGCCGAACGAGATCGGGCAGCACTCGCCGATCGTCGAAGCATTCCGCGCGATCGATGCGGAGCCGCCCGTCGTCCGCGTACTGACCGGGTCGTTGAACCTGCGTCGCACGCTCCTTCGTACCGGTCGTTTCGTGACTGTGATGCCGCACTCGCTGCTGCGCTTCGGCCCTGAGCAGGAGTGGATCAAGGTACTGCCGATCGAGCTACCGACCTGGACTGTCCCGACGATGCTGATCACGCTGAGGAATCGCACGCTGAGCCCCGTTGCGGAGCGGTTCGCCGAGCATGCACGCACGTTGGCTAGATCGCTCGCCGCGGAGTGATCGCTGCCATTGCGGCGGGCGACTCGCTGTACCCGTAACCTTGCGGACTCTTTCGTTCGATCTGGTGAACGACAAATAGAGCGGATACCCCATTCGCGGGCGCGAGGCGCCGAGCGACAGAAGGGAATGGCAAGCCGCCTCACGAACTCACGGGTCTGAGCGTCCGCAAAGGTCGAAGATCTGTCCTCAAAACGACGGCACGGAATGACCGTTCCACTCCGATAACCTCCCTTGGAACAGAGACTGCTCGACTGGCCGTAACGGGTCGGAACCCGTCGATCCTCGAAAGGGTAAGCACAGGTCGCGGCATAGGTTTGCGCTCCGATCCCTGGCATATAAGCCGCAGGTACTGCTGCATCATCAGCGTGCGCTATGTGGAACCTGGCCGTCGGTCAGTGGGTGTGGAAGCCGTCACGGGTGCCACTGTCGAGTTGAGTCGGCCGGCTCAACTGAGCCGATAGGCCTTGCCTGGCGTCACTTCCGCCGGAAGCGGCTCGCGGTTCAGTTCGAGCAGCGTGCGCTCGATCTGGCGCGTCATCGCATCGAGGGCGAGATGGTTCGGCCCGTCGCCGAACGGT
Organism: Burkholderia aenigmatica; assembly: GCF_048627025.1. Taxonomy (NCBI): domain Bacteria; kingdom Pseudomonadati; phylum Pseudomonadota; class Betaproteobacteria; order Burkholderiales; family Burkholderiaceae; genus Burkholderia; species Burkholderia aenigmatica. The sequence goes on from NZ_CP184470.1 coordinate 221,999, forward strand.
TCGGCGATCGCATGCGCGATCGCGTCGAGCGCGATCAGCGTATAGGCGACGAACACGGTGACGAACGGCGTCGCCGCGCCGATCGAATCGACCAGACCGAACGGCAGCAGCACGCAGTACGCATAGATGGTCCGGTGCAGCAGCACGTCGTATGAAAACGGGATCGGTGTCGTCGCGATGCGCTCGCAGCCGCTCACCATCGCGACCAGATCGTCGAGGCGCGCATCGAGCATCCACAGGCGCGTGTCGGCGAGGCGGCCCGTATCGGCGCGTGCGGCGAACGCTTCGCGCAGTGCGTGCACGATGACGACCGGGCGGAACCGCGAAGCGGCGACGCGCGCATAGCTGGCATCGTCGAGCAGCCCGCGCAGGTCCGCGGCCGGATCGGTGCCGCGCAGTTGATGCTTGAGCGCATAGACGTACGCGACGACCTTCCGCACGAACGCGCGTCGCGACGCATCGTCACGGTCGATCGCGCCGTAGCAGAGCGCCTGCGACACCAGCGTGCGCGTGGCGGTCAGTACGCCGCCCCACAGCTGCCGGCCTTCGCGGTAGCGTTCGTAGCTCGCGTTGTTGCGAAACCCCGCGAAAATCGCGAGCGTGAGGCCGATCAGCGTGAACGGCGTCGGGTTCAGCGGCACCTTCTCGCCGAGCACGCGGCCGCCGCCCCAGACCGCGACGAGGCTGATCGCGAGCGTCAGCACGAGCTGCGGCAGGATGGTCGGCAGTACCGAGCCGTTCCAGACCAGCAGCATCCGCAGCCAGTGCTCGCGCGGACGAACGATCATCGCCGTACTCCGTCAGGCGGCGATCGAGGCCGGCGCGGCCGCGCGATGCAGCAGCACCGGAATCGACTTCGACGTCGGCGTGTTGCAGACGTCGCCGACGCTGTCGAGCGGCACGAGCGGGTTCGTTTCCGGGTAGTACGCGCCGATGCAGCCGCGCGGGATGTCGTACTCGACCAGCAGGAAGCCGTCCGCGCGCCGCTCGATGCCGTCGTGCCACACGGTTTCCATGTCGACCCAGTCGCCGGCCTTCAGGCCGAGCATCGCGAGATCGTCACGGTTCGCGAACACCACGCGGCGCTGGCCGAACACGCCGCGATAGCGGTCGTCGAGCCCGTAGACGGTCGTGTTGTACTGGTCGTGCGAACGCGTCGTCATCAGCGTCATCAGGCGTTCGCCGTGCTGCGCGCGGGCACGCTGGATCGGCGTGTCGGCCGGCATCGCGTGCGCGATGAAGTTGGCCTTGCCCGTCGGCGTCAGCCATTCGCGGTCGCGCGACGCGACGCGCAGGTGGAAGCCGCCCGGCCGCGCGATGCGCGTGTTGTAGTCGTAGAAGCCGTCGAGCGTCGCCTCGATCGCGTCGCGGATCTTCGCGTAGTCGTCCTTGTAGGCCAGCCAGTCGATCTTGCCGCTGCCGAACAGCGCATGACCCATGTGCGCGACGATCGCCGGTTCCGACATCAGGTTCGGCGACGCCGGCTTGTTCATCCCGTACGACACGTGGACCATGCTCATCGAATCTTCGACCGTCACGCCTTGCGCGACGTTGTCCTGAAGGTCGATCTCGGTGCGGCCGAGCGTCGGCAGGATCAGCGCGTCGCGGCCGTGAATCAGGTGGCTGCGGTTCAGCTTCGTCGTGATGTGGACGGAGAGGTCGCAGCGACGCATGCCTTCCCACGTGCGCGGCGTGTCGGGCGTCGCCATCGCGAAGTTGCCGCCGAGGCCGATCAGCACCTTCACGTGGCCTTCGAGCATGCCTTCGATCGTCTCGACGACGTCGTAGCCGTGGTGGCGCGGCGGTTCGAAGTCGAACACGTGGCCGAGCCGGTCGAGGAAGGCCTGCGACGGCTTTTCCTCGATGCCGACCGTGCGGTTGCCCTGCACGTTCGAGTGGCCGCGCACCGGGCACAGGCCGGCGCCGGGGCGGCCGATGTTACCGCGCATCAGCATCAGGTTGGTCAGCATCTGCACGGTCGCGACCGAATGCTTGTGCTGCGTGATGCCCATGCCCCACGTCGCGATCACGCGCTCGCTGCGTGCATAGAGCTGCGCGAGGCTGTCGATCTGCTCGTACGGCACGCCGCTTTCGGCCGTCAGCGCCGACCAGCTTTCGCGGCGCAGGTCGTCGGCGAACGCGTCGAAGCCGGCCGTGTGTTCATCGATGAACGCGGTGTCGAGCACGCGCGGCGCACCGGCGGCACGCGCGGCATCGTCGAATTCGAGCACGCGTTTCGCGATGCCCTTGATCAGCGCGAAATCGCCGCCGATCGTCGGCTGGATGAACGTCGATGCGATCTTCGTGCCCGACATCGTCAGCATTTCCAGCGGGCTTTGCGGATCGGCAAAGCGTTCGAGGCCACGCTCCTTCAGCGGGTTGATCGACACGATCGTCGCGCCGCGCTTCGCGCACTCGCGCAGTTCGCCCATCATCCGCGGATGGTTGGTGGCCGGGTTCTGGCCGAAGATCAGCAGCGTGTCCGCGTGTTCGAAATCGTCGAGCGTGACGGTGCCCTTGCCGACGCCGACCGACGCCGGCAGCCCGCGGCTCGTCGCCTCGTGGCACATGTTCGAGCAGTCCGGGAAGTTGTTCGTGCCGTACAGCCGCACCAGCAGCTGGTACAGGAACGCCGCTTCGTTGCTCGCGCGGCCGGACGTGTAGAACGCGGCCTGGTTCGGGTCGGGCAGGGCGCGCAGGTGGCGCGCGATCAGTTCGAACGCGTCGTCCCACGCGATCGGCACGTAACGGTCGGTCTGCGCGTCGTACACCATCGGGTCGGTGAGCCGGCCGTGCTGTTCGAGTTCGAAGTCGGACTGTTCGAGCAGTTCGGTGACCGTATGCGCGGCGAAGAACTCGGGCGTCACGCGCTTGCTGGTCGCTTCGGCGGCCACCGCCTTCACGCCGTTCTCGCAGAATTCGAACGTCGATGCGTGCTGGCGGTCGGGCCATGCGCAGCCCGGGCAATCGAAGCCGTCCGGCTGGTTCTGGCGCAGCAGCGTGCGGTAGTTGCCGCCGGCGACCTTTTCCTTGATCAGGTTGATCGTGACGGCTTTCAGCGCCCCCCAGCCGGCGGCCGGGTGGGTGTACGGTTCGATGCGCGCGGTGGCGGATTTCTTTTTCATGATGCTGCGTGGGTCGGGGTCGATGCGTGCAGAGTACGCGCGGCGCCCCGGCCGCTGTGTGTACACCTGTTCACTTCAAAAAAGAGTACAGTTGCGCCAACTCGCACAGTGCGGATCGAAACTGTGTTGTTGAATGGTTTTTGAAAGGGAAGCGGGTGAAGCGCTACGAACAACTGGCCGACGAACTCCACGCACAGATCGAGCGTGGCGTGTACCGGCCCGGCGAGCGGATTCCGTCGGTGCGGCAGGCGAGCCGGCAGCAGCAGCTCAGCGTCACGACCGTGCTGCGCGCGTATCTCGTGCTGGAAAGCCGCGGGCTGATCGAGAGCCGGCCGCAGTCCGGCTATTTCGTGCGCGCGCGGGCCCCGGCGCCGGCCGAGGCCGAGCTGCATGCGTCGGCGCCGGCGGCCGAGCCGTCGGCAGTGGACGTGAGCCGGCTCGTGCTGTCGACGCTGCGCTCGATCGCGCGTGACGACGCGGTGCCGCTCGGCTCGCCGTACCCCGATGCGTCGCAGTTTCCGGTACAGAAGCTCGCGCGCTACGCGCAGACGATCGGGCGGCGCCGCACGCGCTGGGGCGTGATCGACGACCTGCCGCCCGGCAACCAGGAACTGATCCGCCAGATCGCGCGACGCTATGCGGAGCGCGGGATTCCGGTCGAACCGGACGAGATCGTGATGACGATCGGCGCGACCGAGGCGATCAACCTGTGCCTGCAGGCGGTGGCGCGGCCCGGCGACACGATCGCCGTCGAATCGCCGACGTTCTACGCGATGCTGCACGCGATCGAGCGCATGGGCATGCGTGCGCTCGAGGTCGCGACGCATCCGGTCGACGGCATCGATCTCGACGCGCTCGAACGGTTGCTCGAACGCGAGCGGATCGCCGCATGCATGGTGATGCCGAACTTCCAGAATCCGCTCGGCTTCCAGATGCCGGATGCGCGCAAGCGCGCGCTCGTCGAACTCCTCGCGAAGCACGGCGTGCCGGCGATCGAGAGCGACGTGTATCACGAGCTGCACTACGGCGAAGCGACGCCGAGCGCGCTGAAGTCGTTCGACCGCGACGGGCTCGTGCTGCATTGCGCGTCGTTCACGAAGAGCCTGTCACCGCGCTACCGGATCGGCTGGGCGATGCCGGGCCGCTACCGCGACCAGGTCGAGAAGCTGAAATTCCTGAACACGCTGGCCACGCCCGCGATCGAGCAGCTCGCGATCGCCGAATACCTGAAATACGACGGCTACGATTTCCACCTGCGGCGCATGCGCAAGCAGTACGCGCAGCAGGCGAGCCTGATGAGCGCGATGGTGCGGCGTTTCTTTCCCGAAGGCACGCGGCTGTCGCAGCCGCAGGGCGGGTACGTGCTGTGGGTCGAGCTGCCGCCGCAGGTCGATGCGATGAAGCTGTATGCGCTGGCGCTCACGCAGCGGATCACGGTGGGGCCCGGGCACATGTTCTCGGCGAGCAGCGATTACCGGCATTTCATCCGGCTCAACTACAGCTATCCGTGGTCGCGGCAGATCGAGGACGCGTTGAAGGTGCTCGGGCGGCTCGCGTCGGAGTGCGCGGCGCGGTGAGTGCAAGCGGCCGCTCGACAAGCGGCGGCCGATGACCAGCCGCCGTTGCGTGCATCAACCCGCGTGCGGCCCGGCTTGTGTGGCGCCGGCCATCTGCCGCATGTCGAAGCCCGACGGATGCTGGTACACGCGCAGCCCGAACTCCGGCAGCACCGCGATCAGGTGATCGAACAGGTCGGACTGGATGGCCTCGTAGTCGACCCAGGTCGTCGTGTCAGTGAAGCAGTACAGTTCGAGCGGAATGCCTTCGGCCGTGAGCGGCAGCTGCCGTGCCATGCAGGTCATGTCGCGGCGGATGCGCGGATGGCCTTTCAGGTAGTTCGCGACATACGCGCGGAACGTGCCGAGGTTCGTCAACTGGCGGCGGTTCGCCGGGCAGTCGCCGGCCGCGCCGAGCGTGCCGTTCCATTGCTCGATTGCGTCGACCTTGTCCTCGAGATAGTCCTTCAGCAGCGTCAGGCGTTCGAGCCGTTCGATCTCGTCGTTGGACAGAAAGCGCACGCTGGTCGCGTCGACGAACAGTGCGCGCTTGATGCGGCGGCCGCCCGCTTCGGTCATCCCGCGCCAGTTCTGGTAGCTCTCGGTGATCAGCTTCCACGTCGGCACCGTGATGATCGTGTGGTCGAAGTTCGCGACCTTGACGGTGTTCAGCGTGATGTCGATCACGGTGCCGTCCGCGCCGGCCGACGGCATCGTGATCCAGTCGCCGATCCGCAGCATGTCGTTCGACGACAGTTGCACGCCCGCGACGAGGCCGAGCAGCGTGTCCTTGAAGATCAGCATCAGCACCGCCGACATCGCGCCGATGCCCGACAGCAGCAGGCCGATCTGCTTGCCGGTCGCATCGCCGATCACGACCAGCGCGGCCGTGATGAACATCACGAGCTTGACGAGCTGCATCGCGCCTTTCAGCGACAGGTGCGGCTGGTCACGCTGATCGCGCTGGTACGTGCGATGCGTGTGTTCGAGTGCGGACAGCGTCGCGCTGACGGTCATCGTCACGAGGAACACGATCAGCGCGAACAGCACCTTGTCGGCGGCCTGCGCGGCCGTCTCGGGAATGCCGGGCACCGCGCCGAGCCCGAGCTTGATCACGACGAACGGGACGATGCGGTTCAGCCACTTGAATGCGCCGAACTCGAACAGCGCGTCGTCGACGCGTGTGGCGGAAAGCCGCGCGAGCCGCGCGACCACGCGGAACAGCAGGAAATGGACCACGGCGGTGATCGCGCCGGCGGCGGCGAGCAGGATGAGGATGCCGACGAGCGGCGCAAACCAGGATTCGTTCAGGGTCATAGGGGCAAACAGGGGCCTTCTTGTGCGTTGAATCGGCGCCGCGGCGCGGCGCGCGCCCGGTGAAGGGCACATGAAAGGGACCGTGATTGTGCCATCGGGTTCCGGGCACGTGGTCGTGAATGCAGGGTGTACGGCTCCCGAACCTCCTCACCATTGCGCAGGTCTCCTCTGTAATCGGGTGAGGGCCGGTAATGAAAAAGTGTCACCGCAAGCCGGCACACGTATGTGTTACCGGAGCCGTTGCACGCCGGCCCGGAATCGGTGCGACGCCGCTCCCGCGGGCCTTCGCGCTTCAATGCGCGTGAACGGCGATCCATGCAATCATGCAGGCGTCGCATGGATTGTCGGTGCGCCGTTCGTCCTTGCGTGCGGTCCATCCGCCGACGGTGAGCGCCATGCGCGGCCTTCGCGCACTTGCCATGCGATGCCCGCACGGGGCACGATGCGCGAACGACTTCGCGAACCCCGTCACCCGATACTCACGCATTTCACGCATGCAAGATTCCAACGAAAGCCGCCCGTCAGGCGTGCGGCTGCTGAAAGGCATCCTCCCGATCCGCCGCGGCGGGGCCATCCGCGATGTATTCGCGGGCATGTCGCTCGCGTCGATGGACATCCCGCAGGTGCTCGGCTATGCGCGCATCGCCGGCATGCCGGCCGTCACGGGCCTCTACACGGTGTTCCTGCCGCTCGTCGCGTTTGCGTGCTTCGGCGCGTCGCGGCATCTGGTCGTGGCGGCCGATTCCGCGACCGCGACGATCTTCGCGAGCCGGCTGTCGTCGATGGCGCCGGCCGGCAGTGCCGAGTATGTGGCGCTGGCCGGCATGGTCGCGCTGCTGACCGCCGCGATGCTGCTGCTCGCGCGCATCTTCAAGCTCGGCTTTCTCGCCGATTTCCTGTCGCGTACGGTGCTGGTCGGCTTTCTCGCCGGGGTCGGCGTGCAGGTGTCGATCGCGATGCTCGGCGACATGTTCGGGCTGGCGGTGCCGTATCCGGCGTCGCGCAGCCTCGCGCAACTCGACTACGTCGTCACGCATCTCGTCCACACGAACCGGCCGACGTTCGCGCTCGCGGCGCTCGTCGTCGTCGCGATTCTCGTGTGCAAGCGGTTCCTGCCGCGCGTGCCGATGCCGATGATCGCGGTCGCGGGCAGCATCGCGGCAAGCTACGCGTTCGGATTCGCCGCGCATGGCATCGCGGTGCTCGGGCCGGTCGCGGGCGGGTTGCCGCCGTTGCGCTGGCCGTCCGTCACGTGGCAGCAGTTCCTCGACCTCGTGCCGGTCGCCGCGTCGTGCTTCGTGATGATCATTGCGCAGAGCGCGGCCGCCGCGCGCGTGTTCGCGCAGCAGTACGACGAGGAGGTCGATACCAACGCCGACATCCTCGGCCTCGCGGCCGCGAACGCGGCTGCGGCGGTGGGCGGCGCATTCGTCGTCAACGGCAGCCCGACGCAGACGGCGATGGCCGACGGCGCGGGCGTGCGCAGCCAGATCGGGCATCTGGCGTTTGCCGCCGTGGTGGCGGTGGTGCTGCTGTTTTTCAGCACGTTTCTGCAGTATCTGCCGCATGCAGTGCTGGCCGGCATCGTGTTCACGATCGCGCTCGGGCTGATCAACGTGCGCAGCCTCGCCGCGATCCGCAAGGAGAGCCCCGGCGAGTTCACGCTCGCGCTGGTGACGGCCGTGGCCGTCGTGACGGTCGGCGTCGAGCACGGCATCCTGCTGGCCGTCGCGCTGTCGCTGATGCGGCACGTGCGCCACAGCTACCAGCCGCACACGATGGTGCTCGAACCTGTCGAAGGCAACGGGCGGTGGCAGCCGGTGCCCGCGCGGCGCGGCGCGATGACGGCGCCCGGGCTGATCGTCTACCGGTTCGGCTCCGACCTGTTCTTCGCGAACGATCATCTGTTTACCGCCGAAGTGACCGAGCTCGTCGAGGCGGCGCCGGTGCCGACGCGCTGGTTCGTCGTCGACGCGGGCGCGATCACCGACGTCGACTATTCGGCCGCGCGGACGCTGACCGACCTCGTCAAGATGCTGCAGGCACGCGGGATCGGTGTGCTGTTCGGGCGGGTCAATCGCTACCTGCGCGCGGACATGGATCGTCACCGGATCACGGAGATCGTCGGCGCGTCATGCATTTTCCCGACGCTGCACCAGGCGCTCGAGGCCGCCGGCACGACGCCGGCGCCGCAGGAACCGGGCATCGTGTAGCGGGAACGGGCGGCTAGGCCGCCGCCCGCACGCGCGCGAAACCGTTGCGCAGGTGGCGGGCGAGTTCCGTCGCGGCCGGCGTGCGCTGGCCGCGAGCGTTGCGTTGCATACCGAGAAGCACGGAGAGTGGGATGAACGGCACCCACTTGATGGGGAGACGAAACGATCATTGTGACTAGACGCTATTGCCTCCCAATATGGGCTCCATTAATTCTTGGCTCGTTCAAGCGGCTCAGGTAATAGACGCGTCCGCCGCCCTTAAATACGATCGCCCGGATTCCAGAGCAACTGGCAACGCTTTTCGAACTAATCTCATATACGCCCATCTTGCACTCAAGTAGCCTGCGACATTTGCATGGTTGCGACGCTGAGCAAAGCGTTCTCCCTTGTCGATGATGGATGCGCATATGACGAAAGCCATAAGGCCAGTTCTTATGTGCAATCCCCGCTACCTTTGAGATGTTTATTCCATGCTTAAGCACTACAAAGAAATCGTGCCGGTGGGCTGTCTTCTCTGGCTGCTCACGCCTGCGGTCCTCAGTTTTCCCATGATATTCGTCAATGCCAGTGCGTCAGCTTTCTATTATGGCCGACCAGGAGAGTATTTCAAACTTCCGGAGGAATCCGTAATTTTATACAGCCTGGCCGCGTTTATCCTTTACTACGGCGCCGGGTACCGACTCTTTGTCCGGCGCGGCTGGAAGCCCGGGCAGATTGGTCTTCAGACCTACTTTGTGTTGGCGGTCCTGTCAGCATGGACATGGCGCGACTACCGCGCTCTGGCAGAAGTGGGTATCGTGTACGTCAATCAAGTCCTGACCATCGGCGATGGGGTAGAGCGAAGCACCTTCATGAGTGGTATAGGCTCGACGAGCGAGGGTTATTCTGTCAATTATGCGGCCCTTCGCTCACCTCGACAGGGGCGAAGATTAACTTTCGGTCGATTCGGTGGGTGGAATAACGATTATCACCAGAAGTGCTTCCGAGAATATACCGGGCTCTTGGGTTTGAAATGGGCCAACACGCTTAGGGATTGCCCAGAGGGCGCGCCGGACGACGTGTTCAGCGTGTTGCGCTTGACAGACGTTGGTCCGAAAGAGTTTGAGGAACTGAAGTCCCGTTGGAGATCGCTGAGGACGATCGCCAATCCAACTCCCAGGAGCTTCGTCTCGGAGCGCATAGCTTATTGGCTGGTTGATGTACGTTACGACGCAACGTTTGTCGAGAATGGTCGTTTCGTGGTATTCGAAGCATCCGGCAGGCTCTGGGTTTTGGATAAGAAGAGTCCCGTTGTCAGCTATGTCTTGGCGCCAGACATGTCGTGCCTTGGCGCGGGGTACTGCAATTGGCAGGGCGTCATTGACGAGCGGAATACCTTGTATCTATGCAGTACGTATCTAAGTGAAGGTATGCCTAACTTCTGCCGATATGTCCGCCTGACTTCACAAGACGAGGCTGTTCTCTCCGGCCGAACTGGCGAAACGCTTACATCGAGGTACGTACCCGGTCACTCAGCACCGAAAACACTGCGTCAAATCGTTGGCGCGACCGAGCTTTAGCTGGCGCACGTTGAGTGCCTATGAGCGCTGCGAAAGAGCATGTCATGGCGCGCGCCTATTTCGCATGAGGGGCGGGTCAAGCGATCATGGTCTGGGCATGAGGCTTCCTGCGATTGACCGCGGATATTCCTGATACCCGTCTCGATGCTGACGTGGGTTATGCCGCCGCCCGCCCCCGCGCGAAACCGTTGCGCAGGTGGCGGGCGAGTTCCGTCGCGGCCGGCGTGCGCTGGCCGCGCGGCAGATGCAGGTTGATCGCGAAGTTCGGCAGCGCGGGCAGGCCGCTGTCGGCCGGCAGGATGTCGAGGTCGGCCGGCACGGTCGACGCGAGCCAGGCGGTCACGGCGAGGTCGGAGCGGACGGTCGCGGCCGTCGCGTCGATGCTGCCGTTCTCGAACACGGTGCGCCACGCGCGATCGCAGCCACGCAGCGCGTCGAGCACCGTCGGACGGAACGCGCAGGTCTGCGCGACCATCGACACGGGCAGCGGCGTATTCCGGTACGCGGTACCGCCTTTCGCGCCGACCCAGACCAGGCGGTCGACGGCGATGCACTCGCCGCGCGACGGCCCGACCGGCGCCTCGATCAGCGCGACGTCGAGTTCGCCCTGCGCGAGCCCCCGGCGCAGCTCCGGCGACGCCGCGCACACGAGCGTGAGCGCGACCTGCGGATGCGTCTGCGCATAGCCTTTCAGGATCGGTGCGAGACAGCTGCCGACGAGATCCTGCGGCGCGCCGACGCGCACGGTGCCTTCGACCGCGCCGGCCGTCATGTCGGTCAGCAGCGCATCGTGCGCGGCGAGCAGCCGGCGCGCCTGCCCGAGCAGCCGCTCGCCGTCCGCCGTGAGCAGCAGGTTGCGGTGCTCGCGGACGAACAGCGGGCCGGACAGCGTTTCGAGCCGTGCGACCTGCTGGCTGATCGCGCCTTGCGTCAGGTGCAGCGCGCGGCTGGCCGCCGTCATGCTGCGATGTTCGGCGACCGTGACGAAGGCGCGCAGCAGCGCGATGTCGAGATTGCGTACCATGCGACGCATTATGAGCGCTAATGGCAGACATAAAAAGCTTTCGCTGTCGTAATGCGAAGACCGCGGGTAAAACGGGGCTTCGACGACGACAACCGGGAGCTGCCGTGCCGTTCCGCGACTATCTGCCGCTGATGCTGTTCGTGATCGTATCCACCGTGACGCCGGGCGGCGCGACGACGCTCGCGACCGCCTCGGGCGCGCATTTCGGCTATCGACGTTCGCTGCCGCTGATGGCGGGCATTGCGGTCGGACTGGCGTCGATGGCCGCTGCCGCTGCGGCCGGGCTCGGCGGCGTGCTGCTGGCGCTGCCCGCGTTGCAACTCGCGATGAAGGCGGTCGGTTCGATGTATCTCGTGTGGCTGGCCGTGCGCATCGGGCGCGGCGGCAAACCGCGGCTCGATGCCGCGGTGCACCGGCCGCAGGGGTTCGTCAGCGGCGTCTGGATGCTCTGGCACAACCCGAAAGGCTGGGCGATGACGCTCGGCGCGGCCGCGTCGTTCGCCGCGCTCGCATCCGGCCCGGCACGGCTCGGCGTCTTGCTCGGGCTGGCGTTCGGCGTGGCCGCGATGGCGTCGCTGTCGCTCTGGTGCTTCGCCGGGCTGTTGTTTGCGCGCGTGTTGCGCACGGAGCGGCAGTGGCACTGGCTGAATGCCGGGCTCGGTGTGCTGCTCGTGGTGTCGATCGTACCGATGTGGCTGCCGTAGCGACGCTACGCACGCTGCGCGGCACGGCGTGACGTAGCGTCTGCGTTCAGCGCGATCCGGCGCGCGCGGTCTCGCCAGGTTGCCCGCCCGCACCGGTCGACCACAGCGGCAGCCGCAGCGTGGTGACGAAGCTCGCCGCGTGCAGCACGCAAAGCAGGCCGAACGCCCACGCATAGGCGTTCGCCTGCGTGCCGCCGCTCGCCACTGATTCGGCTTGCAGTCGCCACGCGAGGAACAGCGTGCATACGGTCGTAAACGTCGGGCCGCCGAGACGCTGCACGATATTGAGCGAGGTCGTCGCCATCGGCAGGTTGCGGCGCTCGACCGACGCATACGCGGCGGAAATCGACGGCGCGCCGATCGCGCTCTGGCCCATGCCGCGCAGAAACAGCGCCGGCACGAGCAAGTACGGATCGTAGCCGGTCAGCGCGAGAAACACGAACGGCAGCGTCGCGAACAGCGCGAGCAGGGCGCCTGCGGCGGCGAGGCGGCGCACGCCGAACCGGCTCGTCAGCGCACCCATCGACGGATACGTGACGAGCATGCCGAGGCCCATCGGTGCGAGCAGCCAGCCCATTTCGCCGGGTGTGCGGCCGCATGCCTGGATCAGGAACACCGGAATCAGCATCTGGCCCGCGAACAGCGCACCGTTCGACAGGAACTGCGTCGACGCGGCCGCGCCGAACACCTTGCCGCGAAACAGCGCAAGGTCGATCAGCGCGTGGTCGCCCTTGCGCGTTTCGACCCGCAGGAACGCCACGAGCAACAGCGCAGCCGCGACGATCGCCGCGATCCCGAGTGCTTCGTTGATCCGCTCGATGCCGTACAGGAACAGCACGAGCCCCGGCGACAGCAGCGCGAGGCCGACCCAGTCGAGTTCGCGCGGCTGCGTGTCGTCGCGGTCGCCGGGCAGGAACCGCACGGCCAGCGCGAGTGCCAGGACGCCGACGGGCAGGTTCACGAGAAACAGCCAGCGCCACGACATGTGCTGCAGGATCGCGCCGGCGACGACGGGGCCGAGGATCGGCGCGAGCAGCACCGGCACGGCCGCGTAGCCGATCACGCGCGCCATCTGCTGGCCGGCGACGCGCGCGATCATCATCTGCGCCATCGGCGCGAGCAGCCCGCCGCTCACGCCTTGCAGCACACGGAAGGCGATCAGCGAAGGCGCGGACCACGCGAGCCCGCACAGCGCGGACGAGAGCGTGAACGCCGAGAAGCACCACAGGTACAGCGCCTTTGCGCCGATCCGGTCGACGAGCCAGCCGTTCAGCGGCAGCACCAGCGTGAGCGCGAGCAGATAGCCGCTCGTGACCCACTGGATCGTCGCGAGGCTCGCGTGCAGGTCGGTCGCGAGGCTCGACAGCGATACGTTGACGATCGTCGCGTCGAGCTGCGACAGCAGCGAGCCGAGCACCGCGACCGCGCTGACCTTCCAGATCGACGGATCGGGCCGGCCGGTCGCGTCGTCCCGCGCCGGCCGCGTGCGCGGGTCGCTCACGCGCCGCGCCGGTCGAGCAGCGCGACGATGTCCTGCGTCGTGCCCGTCTCGCCGAGGCGCGGGAACAGGCGTTCGACGCTGTTCACGTGCGCATCCGCGTTGAGGTCGGTCATCGCGTCGACGGCGAGCGTCACGTTGTAGCCGAGTTCGTGCGCCTGACGGGCGGTCGACTCGACGCCGATGCTCGTCGCGACGCCGGTCAGCACGATCTGCGTGACGCCGGCGGCCTTCAGGTGCGCATCGAGGTCGGTGCCGGTGAAGGCGCCCCAGGTCTTTTTCGTCACGAGGTGGTCGCCCGGCTGGCGGTTCAGTTCGGGCACGAGTTCGGCCCAGTCGGCCGGAAGGGCGTCCACGCGTACTTGCTGCTGCGTGCGGCCCGGTGCACCACCCGCGACGTTGACGAGCACGACCGGCAGGCCGCGGCTGCGGAATGCGTCGAGCAGCTCGCGGGTGTGCGCGATCACCGGTTCGACCGGGTGCGCGGTGGGGAGGGCGATGATGCCTTTCTGCAGGTCGATGACGACGAGTGCGGTGTTCGTGTCGAGACGGGTTGCGCTCATGATGGGACTCCGTGAAAGAGACGAAGAAAGCCGTGCGCGCGAATGGCGTGGGGCGCGCGGGCCGGATTCATTGCTCGCCGATGCGGCGGATCAGCGGGATCGCGGCGGCGAGCGTATCGATGTCTTCGGGATCGAGCTGTGCGATCGCGGCGCCGAGCCATTGGTGTTTCGCGGCGTTGCGCTTGAGCCGTGCGTCGAGGCCGGCCGCGGTCAGCCGGAACAGGATCTGGCGGCCGTCGGTCGGATGCGGTTCGCGCTCGACCAGGCCGTCTTCCTCGAGGCTGGCGAGCGTCGCCTTCATCGACTGAGGCTTCATCGCTTCAGCGCGCGCGAGATCGGCGGTCGTCATCGGCCCGTGCCGTTCGAGTCGCGCGAGCGCGCTCGTCTGGGACATGCCGAGCCCTCCGGATTCGATCTCGGAGCGGAGCCGGCGGATCAACTGGCCGACCGCGAGGGTCAGGTCGGCGGCGACGGTATCGGCGGAAACGCCGGGTTTGCGTGGCGGGTTCATGCGGCGGATCATAGAACACGACAGTTAAACTTGCAAGTTTAACTGTCGATTATCCGCCGGATCGACGTGGAGTGGGGTGCGCGGTTACTCGTCGCGGAGCGGGACCGGTACGACCTCGTTGCATCTCGGGGTCGCGGCCTCATGCAGCAGGTCGCCGAGGTATTGCGCGAGTTCATCCGCCGCGAGCGTGGACGGAATGTGCAGGTCAGCCGGGCGCCGCTTGCCTTCAGCGCCGAGAGCAAACACCGTCCAGCGGTCGTTCTTGCGTACGACGGCGAGTAGCCGACCAAATGCGTTGAAGCGGTATTCGTCCTGCATGGCATCGCTCCCGTCGGGTGAACGCGCCGGCCGCCCGCGCGCGTTTACTGGATCGAGCAGGACAGCCAGCGGTGGATCTTGATCGCATCGCTCGAGACGCCCGCGCGCGTCGGCGCACCGAGCAGCACGACCGTTTCGCGGCGGCCCTTCACACGCATGCGCATCACGACGCCGTGCCCCGACTCGTTGATGAAGCCGGTCTTCTGCAGCCGGATCGGCAGGCGGCGGTAGCGGACGAGCGGGTCGGAATTCACGTAAAGCAGCTCGCCGTCGCCCGGACGCACGGTGGTCGACGTATCGGTCGAGAAATAGCGGATCAGCGGATCCTGTGCCGCCGCGCCGACGAGCTTCGCGAGATCCTCGGCCGTCGACACGTTGTGCGGCGACAGGCCGGTCGGCTCGCGGAAGTGCGTATGACGCATGCCGAGGCGGCGCGCTTCGCGGTTCATTGCCTTGACGAACGCGGCGCGCCCGCCCGGATAGTCACGGCTCAGTGCGGCGGCCGCACGGTTTTCCGACGACATCAGCGCGATATGGAACATTTCGCGGCGCGACAGTTCCGAGCCGACCTGCAGGCGCGACCCGGTGAACTTGATCGTGTCGCGGTCGTGCGCGGTGACGCGCAGCACGCCGTTCAGCGGACGGTCGGCGTCGCGCGCGACGACGGCCGTCATCAGCTTCGAGATCGATGCGATCGGCCGCACGGTGCGTGCGTTACGGGCCAGCAGCGGCGTGCCGGAGTCGACGTCGAGCACGTAGGCCGCGCGTGAATGCAGGGAGTTGACCGCGCGCGGGTTGTAGCCGCAGCTTGCCGTCAGGCGCGGCTTGTCGGCCGGGCGCGGGCGCACGGCGGTCGTGCGCTTGGCGCGGCGCTGCTGCGGGGTCGGTGCCGCGTGACGCTTGACCGCCTGGTGTTTCACACGCGGGCGACGATGCTTGATGGCCTTCTTGTGGCGCTGGGCCGGCTTCTTCTTGACGGTTTTCTTGACGGCCTTCGCCGGCGCATGAGCGTGCGCGGCGCGCGGCGGCGGGTTGCGTGGCGTGGACGACGCGTTTGTCGAGAAGGCGAACATCAGCATCGACAGGGCGACGAGCAGGGTGGTCCGGGCGAGAGGCAGGCGCGCGATGAGGCCGGTCAAGCGAAAGTCTCCTTTTCACGCACGGTGAGGCTGCGTGGATGCGTGGGCAGTCAGCGGGATGCGGAAAATTATACGGTCGATTGAGCGAAGATGACGATTCGTTTGCGCATGATTCGACGATTTTCACGCATGCGGTCGTCATGTCGCGTAGCACCGTGCACGCATGCCGACACGCCGCGCATGCGTGACAAACGGTGGCTGCGTCGGCAAGATGCCGAGGTCACTTTTCAGGAGCGTCCCGTGTCCGCGCGCCCGCATGATTTGTCCGTTTCGCCGTATACATCGATCGACAGCCTTCGCGAGAAGGGCGACCTCGTGGCCTTCAACGCGGGGCCGGACGGTGCCGTCTACATGGTGTTCGCGCTGGAGCCGCTCGATTATCGAACCGAGGCGGCCGGCGGTGCGTCGTTTGCGAAAACGGAGCCAGCGACGTCGCAGCGGTATCGCGTGATGGCCTGGCAGGGCGGCGAGGTTCGCGTGGACTGCGTGATCGCCGACGAGCCGTTCAATATTCACGACATCCAGCCGGTCGGTGACGATCTGCTGCTGGTGTGCTGCCGGTCCGTCCGCCGCGGGGACGGCGATTTCGACCTGAACGGCCGCTTCTATCGGCGCGACGGCACGCCGTGCGGCGCTATCCTGCTGGGCGACGGCATCGAGGCCGTGCAGGCCACGGCTGCCGGGGACATCTGGACGTCCTATTTCGACGAGGGCGTGTACGGCAATCTGGGCTGGGATTCGCCGGTCGGTGCGCCTGGGTTGATCGCGTGGAGCCGGGCCGGCGAGCAGCGCTACGCGTTTGTTCCGTCGCCCGGGTTCGGCCCGATCGACTGCTGTTACGCGCTCAACGTTCCGAGCGACCGGGACGCGTGGGTCTATTACTACAACACATTCGCGCTCGTCCGCGTGCGCGACCGGCACACCGTCTGGTCATCGCGCATGCCGGTCAACGGCAGCTATGCGTTCGCGGTCATGGAGGATGCGACGCGGCCGGACGGATACGTGGCGCTGTTCTGCGGCTCGTATCAGGACAGCGACATGCTGTACCTGGTGCGTATCGATGGCGGTGGCGATGCTCGATTGGTGCGCACGTATCGCTTGCTGCGCAATGGTGCCGAACCGGTCGGAATCGCGCGAATGACTGGCCGAGGCCAAGTGCTTCATGCGGTCGGTACGGACGGCAACCTTTATCGCATCGATATCGCCGACCTGGCGCTCGGGTGAGCGCATCGCGCGTTTGATGTCGCGATGGCGGAGGCCGGCATGAAACGCACGCACGGGCGCCGCACGCCATTCAACGCGGCCAGTTCCGTCGCGACACCACCGCGAAACTGATCGCGATCGAGCCGGTCACGGGGCGCGACGGTGTGTCGTTCAGCGCGGTCATTGCGGTCATCGCGTCCACGGCGTCGCCGAAGCGAAAACGGCGGCCGCGGCCGTCGACGCGTTCGGCACGGCGTTTCGGCGCGCGCAGATCGGCCGGTGCGGCGCGCTCGTCGATGGCGGCCGGTGCGCACGAAGTGTCGTCGGGTGGACATTCACAGACGAGATCAACGGACATGACGGTCGATTCCTGAAAGGGCATGTCCGTATTGAACGTCATTGCATTCGATCGGTAAAATGAATGTTTCGATCGTTACGATTCCTTTTAAGAATGGAATTGAAGCTGCTGCGAACCTTCCTGACGGTCACCGAGCTGTGTCATTTCAGTCGCGCGGCCGATGCGCTGCACATGAGCCAGCCCGCATTGAGCAAGCAGATCGGCGCGCTCGAAGCGAGCCTCGGTGGCAAGCTGTTCGAGCGCGGCCGGCATGGCGCGGAGCTCACATCGTTCGGCGAGCGTTTCCTGCCCGATGCGCAGGCGCTGGTGCGCGATGCGGACGAGATGCTCGCCCGCGCGCGTGAGCTGTCGAGCGGGCAGCGCGGTCATTTGCGGCTGGGCATCTGTTTGTCGGTGTTGACGCTCGTTCCGAAGCTCGTCGCCGAGTTTCGCAGCCGGAATCCTGGCATTGCCGTTACGCTGAGCGACCTGTCGTCCGCGGAGCAGACGCGTCGGTTGCGCGCGGGCAAGCTCGACGCCGGGTTCCTGCGCCTGCCGTCGGACGAAGGATTGTCGTCGTTCAAGGTGATCGACGAGGCGCTGGCGCTGGCGGTGCCGCCGCATCTCGGCCTGAAGCGCGTGCCGGCCGATCTCGGCACGCTCAACGAGATTGGCTTCATCGCGTTGCAGCGCGCACGCGGGCAAGGGTTGGCCGCGCAGGTCGACCGGTGGTGCGTCGAGCGCCGCTTCGTGCCGCACGTGACGCAGCAGGCCGAAGACGTGCAGTCGGTGCTCGCGTCGGTCGCGGCCGGCGCGGGCGTCGCGTTCATTCCGTCGCGTGCGCAATATCTGCTGCGTGACGCGACGGTATTGCCGCTCGACGGCCGGGACGCGAAGTGGCGCGTCGGGCTCGCGTGGCTGTCGGGCCGCGACGACCCCGTCACCACGCGCTTCGTGTCGTTCATGCGTGCCGCGATCAAGAATGCATGATGGACGAGGCGGTATAGTGTCCTCAGCCGGCGGCGGTCGCCCGATCGCGTGCCGGTGCCCGTACGAAAGCCCCAGTCTCGCTCACCGACCGCAACCCATGACTTCAGAATCCGACGAATCCCCGCTCGATCCCGCACTCGTTGCGACGCTCGCGACGCTGAACGATGCCGCAAGCGACCCGGCCGGCAAGACCTGGTCGTTGCCGAAGATCGCGAAACGCACGCAACTGCCGATGAGCACGCTGCGCCGCGTGCTGACGCAGCTCGACGCCGCGGGCCTGAGCGCGACGACGTTGAACGAGGACGGCACCGGCAGTGCCGCGTTGACCGACGAAGGACGCGCCGTGTGTGCGCAACTGTTCGGCGCGAACGACGCGCAATAAAAAACGGGCCGCTGGAAGCGGCCCGTCGTCTTGCGGCTCGATACGGCGTACCGGCGCGTTACCACCGCACTGTCACGCCGCCCATCACCGAATGATCGTAGGTCTGGTCGTTCAGCCCGCGCCGGTAGCCGATGTCGAGATCGAGCCACGGCTTCGGCGAATAGATCGCGCCCGCGATCACGAATGCGGGATTCGCGCCGGCGCCGCTTTCCGTGTTGCGCGACGTGCCGATGTCGGCCACGATCTGCAGCTTGTCGGTCGCCTTGTAGATCGCCGCGCCCGACACGGCCCAGATCGACGTCAGGTCGCCCTGGCGATTCGGCTGGTACGTCATGCCCGCATTCGCGAGGAACGAAAACCGTGCGACGTCGAGCTGCGCGAGCAGCGTTGCGCCGGCACCCACGCGTCCGGTGCCGAGCCCGCGCCGGTCGTTGCCGGTCGGCGCGGTCAGTTTCGGCTTCAGCGCGATCGACAGCGGGCCGCGCTCGACGAACCGCCATTTCATGCCGATCTCGACATCGCCGATCCCGGCGCCGTTTTCATCGGTGCGCGTTTGCAGATGCGTGTAAGGCGCGTTCACGTAGAGATCGACGTGGTCGCCGAATCCGCGCGTGAGCGTCGCATTCCACAGCTGGTGGCGGCCGTTTTCTTCCTGTTTCGAGGTTTCCTCTGCGTTGAACTCGAACTGCCAGTTCGCGTTGCCCTGCGTGCCCGTGTCGTCGCTGACGAGCGGATGGGTGGCGAGGGCATCGAACGGTGCAAGGAGGGCGCTCGCGGCTGCGAGCGGAAGCATTCTCTTCATGGGATCACCTGTCGTGCGTGGCGAGCCGGCCGGCCCACGCCGGGGAGCGCGGGCCGGCCGGCTTCAGGCAAAGATCTTCAGAACCACTGCTTGTAGCGGCGCACGTAGATCGTCTTGACGATCTGCGCGAGCAGGATGTAGCCGACCATCGTCGCGGCGAGCCACAGCCAGAAGGTGCCTGGCAGGTGCATGAAGCCGAGCGATTCCGCGAACGGCGAGAACGGCAGCCAGCAGCCGATCGCGATCGCGGTGAAGGTCGACAGCAGCACCGGCAGCGCGGCCGTGCTTTGCAGGAACGGGATCTTCTGCGTGCGCAGCAGGTGCACGACGAGCGTCTGCGACACGAGGCTCTCGATGAACCAGCCCGAGTTCATCACGATCTGGCCGCCGGTACCGCCGTTCAGGTGATACATCGCGCCCGCGCCGAACACGGTCCACATCAGGATGTAGGTCGTGATGTCGAATACCGACGACGTCGGCCCGACCCACAGCATGAAGCGGCTGATGTTGCCGGCTTCCCACTTGCGCGGCTTCTTCAGGAACTCGGGATCCATCTTGTCCCACGGCAGCAGCATCTGCGACGTGTCGTAGATCAGGTTCAGCACGAGCAGCTGGGTCGCGAGCATCGGCTCCCACGGCAGGAACGCACTGGCGACGAGCACCGAGAACACGTTGCCGAAGTTCGAGCTCGCGGTCATGTTCAGGTACTTCAGGATGTTGCCGAACGTCTCGCGGCCCTTGATCACGCCTTCCTCGAGCACCATCAGGCTCTTTTCGAGCAGGATGATGTCGGCGGTTTCCTTCGCGATGTCGGCGCCGCTGTCGACCGAGATGCCGACGTCGGCGTCGCGCAGCGCGGGCGCATCGTTGATGCCGTCGCCGAGGAAGCCGACCGTGTGGCCGTTCGCCTGCAGCGCCTTGACGATGCGCGCCTTCTGCAGCGGCGTCAGCTTCGCGAATACGGTCGTGCGTTCGACGACCTGCGCGAGCGTCGCGTCGTCGAGCGCTTCGATTTCCGTGCCGAGCATCGGCTTGCCGGGTTCGAGGCCGACCTGGCGGCACACCTTCATCGTGACGATCGGGTTGTCGCCCGTCAGCACCTTCACCGCGACGCCGTTTTCGCGCAGCGCGGCGAGCGCCGGTGCGGCCGATTCCTTCGGCGGATCGAGGAAGGTCAGGAAGCCGCGCACGACGAGGTCGTGTTCGTCGGCGGTGCGGTACTGCTGGCGCTCGTCGCCGCGCGGGATCGTGCGCGTCGCGAGCACGAGCACACGGAAGCCGTCCTCGTTGTACGCGCTGGCCTGTTCGAGCAGCCGCTTGCGCGCGACGAAGTCGAGCGGACGCACGCCGTCTTCATCCTGCACGTGCGTGGAGACGGCCAGCATCTCCTCGACCGCGCCCTTGCAGATCAGCAGGTGCGTGCCGCGTGCATCCTCGACGACGACCGACAGGCGGCGCCGCACGAAGTCGAACGGCAGTTCGTCGATCTTCTTGTAGCCCTGCGGCTTCACGCGTTCGCCGATCTCGTCGGCACGCGCCACGACCGCGATGTCGATCAGGTTCTTCTGGCCGCTCTGGTGGAAGCTGTTCAGCCAGCCGAGCCGCAGGATCTCCTCGTCCTTGTGACCCGACAGGTCGAGGTGGTGCTCGAGGATGATCTTGTCCTGCGTGAGCGTGCCGGTCTTGTCGGTGCACAGCACGTCCATCGCGCCGAAGTTCTGCACCGAGTTCAGCCGCTTGACGACGACCTTGCGGCGCGCCATCGCGACCGCGCCGCGCGCGAGGTTCGCGCTGACGATCATCGGCAGCATCTCGGGCGTGAGGCCCACGGCCACCGCGAGCGCGAACGTGAGCGCGCTCAGCCAGTCGCCCTTGGTCAGCCCGTTGATCATGAACACGATCGGCACCATCACGAACATGAACTTGATCAGCAGCCAGCTCACGCTCGCGACGCCGCGGTCGAAGCTCGTCTCGATGCGCTTGTGGCTCACGACGTTGCGCGCGAGTGAACCGAAGTAGGTGTCCTCGCCGGTCGCGACGACGACGGCCGTTGCGGTGCCGCTGACGACGTTGGTGCCCATGAAGCAGACGTTCTCGAGATCGAGCAGCGATGCCGACGTATCGGTCGCTGCGCCGGCCGCGCGCGTGCTGGCGGATTTGCCGGCGACTGCGCCGAGCGTGTCGTACTTCTCGACCGGCAGCGCCTCGCCGGTCAGCACGGCCTGGCTGATGAACAGGTCGCGCGACGCGAGCAGGCGCACATCCGCCGGAATCATGTCGCCGGCCGACAGGTGCACGATGTCGCCGGTCACGACTTCGCGCATCGGCACCTCGCGGCGGGCCGGTTCGGACGTGTCGGTCACCGAGCGCTGCACGGTCGCGGTCGTGCGGACCATCGCCTTCAGCTTCTCGGCCGCGCGCAGCGAACGGAATTCCTGCGAGAAGCGCAGCAGCGCGCTGATCGTGACCATCGTCAGCAGGATCGTCATGCCGACATAGT
This sequence comes from Burkholderia aenigmatica, assembly GCF_048627025.1. Classification (NCBI taxonomy): domain Bacteria; kingdom Pseudomonadati; phylum Pseudomonadota; class Betaproteobacteria; order Burkholderiales; family Burkholderiaceae; genus Burkholderia; species Burkholderia aenigmatica. Next base: position 243,740 of record NZ_CP184470.1, read on the forward strand.
CGCGATCGTCGGGGGCCGCGAAGTAGACGTCGGTGAAGAAGCTGATGGCGGCCAGCACCAGCAGCACGTAGACGAACGGGTTGTGGAACGAGAGCAGCAACTGGCGGGTCCAGTGCGGCGGCTTGTCGTGCGCGATTTCGTTCGGGCCGTAGTGCTGCAGGCGGTCGGCGGCCTGGTCGTAGGTGAGGCCGCGCGTGCTGGTGTGCAGCGACTTCAGCGTGTCTTCGAGCGGGCGGGCCGCTTCCTGCGCGGCGCGCATGATGCGCGGGTCGTTCTGCGGGCCGGTGCCGGCCTTGATGAAGCCACGCTGTTTCTTTTGCGATGGGTTGTGTCGTGTCGTCATGAGTTGCTCCTTGCGCACGAGTCGGCGGGCGGGGAGCGACCGTGACGTTATCGACGCACGAGCGCTTCCCGCCGCGTCGCGTCGAGCGCGATCGGCTGTGGATCGGTGAAGGCGGGAACGCTCGCCGGCGCGTGCGGTGCGGCCGGAGGGGCGATGTGCAGCGTCGCACCGGCGAGCGGTAATCGACTACTGTCGTCTGAGTTCATCTGCACTCCTGTCGGTTGCGGATAGTCGGCACGGGCGATCGACAGCGACGCACGCACGAAGGCGCGCGGCCGGATGGCACGCGAACGGAAAGCGCGCGCAGCTGACGCTGCGCGCAACACGAACGCACGCGCGCGACGGCGCATCGCGTGCATTCGACAACAATGAAAATTCGGCGGGAGATCTGGCCAGTCAGGCCGGAAGGACGCCGCATCCTGCTTCCCGGGATGCGGCAGAAGACGAGGCTCTGCGCGTTTTCCTCAGGCAGCAGTCAAGTTGGTCAAGCACCAACTACAACTCGCATCGGTGTTCACAGAACACTCCATGTAATTAGACGGGAGCGATGGTAATGGGTCGCTGTGCGAAGCGTCAACCCTTTTGTCAGTCGTTATTTCGAGAAACGTAATCCAGCCGTTGCGCGAGCGGAGAAACGCCGGATCGCCGCCAATGAAACGGCCGCGCGCATGCGTTGTCGGCATGCGCGCGGCCGCGTCGAAGCAGGGTGCCGGTGACTAGTTGACCGACGCGACGGCGGCCCCTGCATCGAGGATGCCCGAGCCCGCCGGCATCGCGGTGCACGACGTGCCGGCCGCCAGCTTGGTCGTGCGCGTGCCGCCCTGCAGCTTCTGCTGGATCTGCGCGGGCGTGAGATTGCCGTTCACCGACAGCATCAGCGCGGCGACCCCCGACACTTGCGGTGTCGCGAGGCTGGTGCCGTTCGCGAGGCCGTAGGTGTCCGCGCCCGGCGTCGTGGTGCCGGTATTCGACGTCGACAGGATGTTGACGCCGGGTGCGCTGAGCGTGACATCGGCGCCGAAGTTGCTGAACGACGCGCGGCGGCCCGTCGCGTCGGTTGCGCCGACGCTGATCACGCCGCGGCAGTTCGCGGGCTGGTCGAGCCCGGTCGACAGGCCGTCGTTGCCGGCGGCGACGACGACGGTCACGCCCTTCGCGGTCACGTCGTCGATGGCCTGCTGGAACGTCGTGCTGCACGCGCCGACGCCGCCGAGGCTCAGGTTGATGACCTTCGCGGGCGTCGGGTTGTTCGGTACGCCGGTGACCGGAATACCGGCCGCCCAGCGCATCCCGTCCGCGATGTCGCTCGTCGTGCCACCGCACTTGCCGAGCACGCGAACCGGCAGGATTCGGCCGAGCCACGATACGCCGGCGATCCCGGCGCCGTTGTTCGCGGTCGCGCCGATCACGCCCATCACGCGGGTGCCGTGCCAGCTGCTGTCGCTCGGCTGCGACGCGCAGTTGTAGTACGGACCGTTCGCATTGCTGAGTTCCTGCTGCGTGACCCAGTCGCCCGGATCGGTTGCGTCAGGGCCGCGCGTCAGGCCATTGTTGCTGGTGTTGACGTTGCTGATGAAGCTGTAGCCGGGCATCAGGTTGGCGGCGAGGTCGGCATGCGGCCGGTAACCGGTGTCGAGCACGGCGGTGACGACGGTCGGCGAACCCTTGGTCACGTTCCAGGCCGGCGGCATGTCGATGCCGGCGGTCGGGTCGGACAGGTACCACTGCTGGCTGTAGAGCGGATCGCTCGGCGTATCGCGGATTTGCATCGGGTGATCCGGTTCCGCGTAGTCGACGTCCGAATCGGCTGCGAATGCCTGCGCGAGCGCGGCTGCGTCGGTGGCGGCCATGCGCTGGCCGAGCGACAGCACGGCCGCGCCGTTCGAGATCGTCCGTTCGACCTGCACGTTCACCGGCGCTTGCCCGACCGTGCTCGCATAGGCGCGTGCGCTGCCGGCGACCGGCGCCGTCCAGCGCGTCATCGAGCGCTGGATCACGGCGTCGAGCCGCGTCCCGTTGTCGATGGCCGCCATCGCACGCGTGGCCGTCAGCGTCTTGAGCTTGACGATCAGGTGATCGATCGGCGGTTCGGCCGGTGCGGTCTGCGCGGCCATCTGCACGGCGGCCTGCTGTGTCGCGCATGCATTGCTGCCGGTCGTGGTGGGTGTGGGCGTGGGCGTCGGGGTGGTCGGGGCGGGCGTCGGGGCCGGCGCTGCGTTGGAGGAGGACGGGGTGCTGCCGTCGCCGCCGCCTCCGCCGCAACCGGCGAGGGGCAGGAGGGCGGCGGCAGACAGCATGCCGGCGAGCATGCGCGCATGTGCGGAGCGCGCCAGCGCGAAATTGAAACGCTTGGTTCTCATGTTGAAACTCGATCCTCGTAGATAACCGTCGTGCCGGCGGTGGCGCTGGTCCGGCTGACCCGGACCTTGTCTTTTTTGTCTGACGGCCGCGCAAGGTTGCTGCGACGCGCCATGCACTGGGTAACGGCCGGCGTGGCGGCTTCTTGAGTAGGTTTCACGAGAAAAACCGGTGCGCGCGCAAACGATTACGTTGGTGCGTTGCAGCATGAACGCGCGTTTGGAACGTGTGGCACAGAAGGTGGGGTCGAGTCCACGCGTGGCCGGTCGGGCGAAACCTGCGCCGCGGGCCGGTTTGCGCGGCACGGCAAAGGTCTTTCAACGGGCGGCCGCGGTGGAAGGTTGTTTACGCTTTCCCTGATGCGACGCGAATTTTGTCGGGCGTACGATCGCGATTCGATCAACGTTTCGTCAGGAGAAAAGCATGGATCGCCGCTTACGCTGGCTGGCCGTCGCGCTGTCCTGTGCGCTGGCGGGTACCGCGCACGCGCAGGCCCTTACCGGCACGCTGAAGAAGATCAAGGACACGGGCGTCGTATCGCTGGGCATTCGCGAATCGTCGGTGCCGTTCTCGTATTCGGACAACCAGCAGAAGAACATCGGCTATTCGCGCGACATCGCGTCGCGCGTCATCGACCAACTGAAGACGGAGCTGAACCTGCCGAATCTCGCGGTGAAGGAAATCCCGATCACGTCGCAGAACCGGATTCCGCTGCTGCAGAACGGGACGATCGATTTCGAATGCGGATCGACGACGAACACGCTCGAACGGCAGAAGCAGGCTGCGTTCTCGAACAGTATCTTTCTGTATGGCATCCGCTTCAGTACGCGCAAAGATTCGGGCGTGAAGGATTTCGCGGACCTGGCGGGCAAGACGGTCGCGACGACGGCCGGCACGTCGGACGAGCGCCTGCTGCGCAAGCTCAACGAAGAGAAGGCGATGAACATGACGATCATCAGCGCCAAGGATCACGCCGAAGCGTTCATGAACGTCACGACCGGGCGCGCGGTGGCGTTCGTGATGGACGAGCCGCTGCTGTACGGCGAGATCGCGAAGGACCGCAACCCAGGCGCGTACGCGGTGACAGGCACGCCGCTCGTCCACGAGAACTACGCGTGCATGATGCGCAGGGACGATCCGGCGTTCAAGCATGTCGTCGACGGCGTGATCGCGAAAATGCAGACGTCGGGCGCGGCCGAGAAGCTCTACAACCAGTGGTTCACGCAGCCGATTCCGCCGAAGGGCGTGAGCCTCAACTATCCGCTGTCGGCGGAGATGAAGCAGCTGTTCAGGAATCCGACGGATCAGGCGCAGTATTGATCCTGTCGGATAGGATCGGCCGGCGCGCGCCAGCCGGTCCGTGCAGTCGAGGTGCGTGGCTCCGTCGGGGCTGCTCCGACTTCCATCCGCATTCCGCGTCGGCTTCGCTTCCGAAGCCGCGATGTCCTTGACCGGCGCGCATCGCCCACGGGCGATCCGCCGGGCTCACCGTTCCCCGCCCGTCATTCTTCCGCTTTTTGAAATCCACATCCGGCACCGGATGGCGGAGCACGCGTGCGCAAACGAAGCGCACACGGCAACCCCGATTTCCGCGTAAACCCGGATTCAGCTATCAATTTGAACTGGTCAGAATCGGCCAAAATTGTTCAACAATTTTCGGCCTGAAATCCTGCGGAGCCGCATGCGGCGGCGCGTAGGAGGCATTTTGCATTCTCGCGCCGGTGCCGAAAAAAACTCAGGAGCCACACCATGTCCGGTCAGTTTTCGTTTCGACGTTTCCTCCGCGGCACGCTCGTGCCGCTGGCTTTCGCGTGCTCGGTCGCATCGGCCGCGCCGCTGCAGACGGTGCGGCCCGGCACGCTCCTGGTGGGCTCCGACCTCACGTATCCGCCGTATGCGTACCTGGACGGCGGGAAGCCGGCTGGTTTCGACGCGGAGTTCTCGCGGATGCTGGCGCGCCATCTGAAACTCGAACCGGTCTTCCTCGACACGCGCTTTCCCGACCTGATCCTCGGCATGAAGGCGCGCCGCTTCGACGTCGTGGCGTCGGCGTTGTACGTGACGCCCGACCGGGTGAAGCAGGTCGATTTCGTGCCGTACCTGAAGACCGGTGCGTCGCTGCTGGTCGCGAAGGGCAGCGCGTTCCAGCCGAAGGGGCCGCAGGACCTGTGCGGCAAGCGGGTCGGCACGATCAAGGGCGCGTCGTGGACGCCGAAGCTGCGCGCGGTTTCGCAGGACGCCTGTCAGGCGGCCGGGCGCGGCGACATCGCGATCCTCGAATTCCCGACCTCGCCGGAAGCGACGTCCGCGCTGATGTCGAAGGCGGTCGACGTGCAGATCGAGGACGCGGCCGTCGCGCAGGGCATTCCGAAGCAGACGGGCGGGCGCGTGGCGCTCAGCTCGACGGCGCTGCTGTATCCGATCGTGATCGGCCTCGGCGTGACGAAGGGCGACGCCGGGTTGCAGGGCGCGCTGGAGGGCGCGTTGAACGACGCGAAGCGCAGCGGCGAGTACGGCAGCCTCGTGAAGAAGTACGGGCTGCAGGAGCCGACGGCCGCCGACGTCGCCAGCGCGCTCGGCACGGCGAAGTAGCCGCGACGAAGTCGCCGCGCGCCGTGCCGGCGCGCCGATCCGCCCGGTTGCGCGACACGCGCCGGGCGGCCGCATCACCCATCCGAGGTCGAGGAGTCATCGATGCAGTTCGATTGGCACTACGTGTTGCAACTCTTGTGGGACAAGGATTTCTGGCGCGCGTGCGTCGTCGTCGTCAAGCTGAGCGTGTCGGCGTGGCTGCTCGGCGTGCTGCTCGGTTTCCCGGTGGCGCTCGCGAGGCAATCGCACCAGCCGCTGCTGAAGCGGGCTGCGGCCGTGTACATCTGGTTTTTCCGCAGCCTGCCGCTGCTCGTGCTGCTGGTGTTCATCTATAACCTGCCGCAGATCTTTCCCGCCACCAGCACGGTGCTGTCCGACCCGTTCACGGCCGGCCTGATCGCGATGGTGTTGAGCGAGACCGCGTATTTCGCGGAAATCCATCGCGGCGGCATTCTGTCCGTGCCGCGCGGGCAGCTCGAAGCCGGTCGCGCGCTCGGCATCCGCTTCACGGGCATCCAGCGGATGATCGTGATGCCGCAGGCGATCCGCATCGCGCTGCCGGCGCTTGCGAACGAGTTCATCACGATCGTGAAGCTGACGTCGCTCGTGTCGGTGATCTCGCTCGCCGAGATCCTGCTCGTCGGGCAGCGGCTGTACACGCAGAACTTCCTCGTGTTCGAAACGATGCTGGCCGTCGCGTTCTATTACGTGCTGATCGTCACGGTGTTCAGCCGGCTGCTCGGCGCGCTCGAACGGCACCTCGACGTCAGCCGCCGCACGCCGGCGCCGGCCGGCCCCGCGAACGTCACGCTGCCACTGTCGACGCAGGCCGTCGCGCTGCGGCCGCGCGCGAACGCCGAATTCGCGCTGCGGCTGAAAGGCATCCAGCAGCGCTACGGCCGCCACGAAGTGCTGAAGGACGTGCAGCTCGACGTCGCGCCGGGGCAGGTCGTGTCGATCATCGGTCCGTCGGGATCGGGCAAGACGTCGCTGATCCGCACGATCAACGGTCTTGCACCCGTGAACGCGGGTGAGATCGACCTGTACGGCGAGCCGTTCATCCGTGCGTCGGGCGGGCGTCCGCCGCGTGTGCCGCACGATCGCATCCTCGACATCGGCATGGTGTTCCAGAGCTTCAACCTGTTCCCGCATCGCACCGCGCTGCAGAACGTGATGATGGCGCCGTGCTATCACCGGCAGGCCGATGCGGGCGCGATCCGGCTGCAGGCGCTGTCGCTGCTGTCGAAGGTCGGAATGCTCGAACACGCGAACAAGTATCCGCACCAGCTGTCGGGCGGCCAGCAGCAGCGCGTGGCGATCGCGCGGGCGCTTGCGACGCGGCCGTCGATCATGCTGTTCGACGAGCCGACGTCGGCGCTCGATCCGGAGCTCGTCGGCGAAGTGCTGAAGGTGGTCGAGACGCTCGCGAAGGAGGGGATGACGATGATCATCGTCACGCACGAGATGAACTTCGCATTCAAGGTGTCCGACCGGATCGTTTTCATGGAGAACGGCCGGATCCTGTACGACGTGCCGCCCGAGCGGATTCGCGGCAGCGCGGATACGCGCGTGAAGGATTTCCTGCGGCATGTCCACTTCGCATGACCGCCATGAACGAACGACGAGGAACCGGCATGAATCCGTCTGAATTCCGGCAACGCGACGCGCAGGCGCCGGCGTGCGTCGACCGCTTGCGCGCGTGTCTTGCCCGTGCCGACGCTGCACCCGGCGACATCGGCACCGCGTGGCTCGCGCGCCGCGATGCGGCGGCGCTGGCCGAAGCGCGCGCCTGGGATGCGTCGATCGGGCGCGGCGCGATCGACGCCCCGCTGGCCGGCCTGGTCATGACGGTCAAGGCCTGCTTCGATTGCGACGGCTGGGTCACGCATGCGGGTTCGCGCGTGCTGGCCGACATGCCGCCCGCGCGAACCGACGCCGCGCTCGTGGCGGCGCTGCGTCGCGCGGGGGCCGTGCCGGTCGCGCAAACCGCGATGACCGAGTTCGCGTATGGCGCGCTCGGCGTGAATCGCGCGTACGGCACACCGGCGACGCCGCTCGACGCGCGACGCGAGCGCGTGGCCGGTGGATCGAGTTCGGGCGCGGCGGTGTCGGTGGCGCTGGGTGCCGCCGATCTGTCGGTCGGCTCCGACACGAGCGGTTCGGCGCGCATCCCGGCCGCGTTCTGCGGCGTGGCCGGATTCAAGCCGTCGCGTGGCCGCTATCCCGATGCGGGCATGCGTTTTCTGTCGACCACGTTCGACGTGCCGGGGATGCTGGCGGCAACCGCCGACCTGTGCCGGCAGGTCGATGCGGCGCTGTGCGGCCGCACGGTTGAGCGCGCCGCGCCCGCGCGCGTCGACGCGTTGCATTTCATCGTTCCCGAACGCTTCGCGACGGAGGATGTCGACCCGGCCGTCGGACAGGCGTTCGACGCGTGGTTGTCACGGCTGTCCAGGCTCGGTGCGCGCATCGAGCGCAAGCGGCTCGATTGCCTGGCCGAGGCCGGCGCTGTCGCGCGTGCGGGCGGCATCATCGCGGCGGAGGCGTTCATGCTGCATCGCGCGCAACTGGAAACGGCCGCCGATCGCTACGATCCGCTCGTCGGCCCGCGCATCGCGGCGGGCGAACACGTGCGGGCGCACGACTACGCGGCCGCGCTGCGGCGCCTGGCGGTGCTGGCCGACGCGTACCGCGCCGAACTGGGCGATGCGCATGCGGTGCTGACGCCGACCGTGCCGATGCCGCCGCCGCGCATCGCCGATCTGGCGGACGAGCGCGTGTATCTCGCGGAGAATGCGCGCGCGTTCCGGCTGACCGAATTCGCGAACCGGCTCGACCTGCCGAGCATCAGCGTGCCGGGCGAGCGTCGGCGCAAGCTGCCGATCGGCCTGCTGCTGACGGGGCATCGTGGGGACGATGCGCGGTTGCTCGATGCGGCCGTGCTGGTCGAGCGCGCGCTGGCCGCTGCCGAATGAACCGATTTTCGACGGCAGGCCGCGGCTTGCCATTTTTTCTTCTCGTTACTAAGAGGTGCTCATGATCGTCGTAAGATCGGCCGATATCGCCCACACCGAACGCCACGCGCACGGCCCGGGCTGGGACAGCAAGCGCATGATCGTCCAGCAGGACGGCGTCGGCTATTCCGTTCACGAGACGCGCGTGCATGAAGGCGCGGAACTGCATCTGCACTACAAGCACCACTTCGAGACCAACTATTGCGTGGCGGGCGAAGGGGAAGTCGTCGAAACGGCGACCGGCAAGGTGCACCGGATTGCGCCCGGCACGATCTACGCGCTGAACGAGAACGATGCGCACATCCTGCGCGCGACACGCGGCGACCTGCATCTCGTGTGCGTGTTCAATCCGCCGCTGACGGGGCGCGAGACGCATCGCGAGGACGGCAGCTATGCGCTGCCGGCCGGCGAGGAGGCCTGACGGCGCGAGGTGTCGACGCGTGCGGGAGGCAGCCGCTCAGGCCGCTTCCCGCTGGCTGCGCCTGATCGCGTCGAGGAGCATCCGCTCGGAATCGTCGAGATAGCGCGCGAGTGTCGTGACGGCCTCGCTTCGGCGGCTCTGCGTGAGCAGGTCATAGATCTGGTATTCGCGCTGGATCCAGTCGGGCGTCTGCACGCGCCTTTCGTCGGGATCGGATGCGAACACGAGGCGCAACTGCGCCGAGATGGTGCGGAAGAATTCGTCGAGCAGCGCGGACTTCTGCAACGCGACGATATGCTGGTGAAACCGCAGGCTGTGCGTGCCGACGGTCTGCCAGTTCTCCTTCGCGAGTTCGCGCTCGGCCGCGCGAATGGCCGACTGCATTTTCTCGAGCAGCGCCGGCTGGGCCAGTTCGGCCGTATTCAATGCATGGAGTTCGAGCGTGCGGCGCGCAACGTAAAGATCGCGCACGTCCTGACGATTGAGCGTGCGCACGACGACGCCTTTGTGCCGCACGAACGTGACGAGCCCTTCGCGGCCGAGCTGGTGCAGGACTTCGCGAAGCGAGTTGCGCGATGTGTCGTATTCGGCCGCGAGATCCATCTCGATCAGCGACGTGCCGGGCGGCAGCTTGCCGCTGATGATGTGCTCGCGCAGTTGATGGCTGATCCGGTCGGCGACCGATTGTCCTCGCGCTTTTTCGCTTGCCATGCTGTCCGTTCGCTCCTCTCCTGATCGTGCGCCGCCGGCGTGGCTGGCCGGCGGCGTGGCGTCATTCTACGGGCTTTGTCACGCCGTCTTGTCGTGCTGCCGGCCGGGCTGCGAATCGTGCTGCCAGTTGGCCTGCGGCGGCTGCATCCCGTGCAGGCCCCTGTACGGCGCGACGGGCGGCGACGTCCAGCCTTCGAGCAGCCCCGGATCGAGCCGGTACACCTCGACGCCGAGCGGCCGGCACACGTCGATCGGGTCGCGCGCGTCGGGCCCCCACATCGGCACCGACAGGTCGCCGCCCGGGCACGTGGACATCGCGCACAGCAGGTCGATCTCGGCGAAGAACTCGAGGTAGTCGCCCGGCTTGGCGGGGCACGCTTTCATGAAGTACTTGTCGTCGTCGTTCAGGCCCGTGCACTGGAACACGTTGAGCACGTCGTGCACGTCGAATTCTGTCAGCCCGTACGGCGCGACCGCGCGCACGAGGTTCGAGTGGCAGTGGAAATGGAAATCCTCGCCGGTCAGCAGCTTGTTCACGTACGGATCGCAGCGCGTGCCGAGCAGGTCGTGCACGCGTCCGCCGTCGCCGTCGACGCCATAGCCGGCGAGCGTGTCGTCGGTGATCGTGACCATCGGGCGCAGGTAGGGCAGCGTTGACCAGATGCGGTCGAACGTCGTCACGTGCGCAGCCTGCAACTGGCGCGTGCGCGACGCCCACATGCGCTCGCGCGGATTGTGCAGGCTCCACATGTTGAAGTCGGCGACCTGCGGGCCTTCCAGCGTGACGATGCGGAACACGTGGCCGGCCGGCACCGTCCACGCAAAACCGCTGCGGATCGGCACGACGTGCGATTCGATGCGCTGCCGCGCGTCCTGGCGCTGCGCGATTGCGGAATAGAAGGACCGGTCGACGTTCAGGACGGAGCCCTTGGTGACCTGGTAGGCGGCGGGATAGTTCGACATGACGTGGTGCTCTCGGGGAAAGTTGGCAGACACGGATATCCGGCCGGAATCCTTCGTGGTGGCCGGTCAGGCGCCAGTTGGCATGTTGGATTGTTCAACAATTTTCGACGCTGCGGGGAGTATAGGGCGAAGGCGGGGAGGCGTGTCAATGGGTGGAAAATACGGAGGGCGGGAGGCGCTCGCCCGACGGATGAGCGGGCGGTGAGGGGGAAAGCGATGTGGCAATAAAAAATTGCCGGCACGCGCCGGCGGTTTCGGTGACGACACGAACCGACCGGGCGGCTCGTCGTGCGTCAGGCCTTGAACGAACGGAATCGCATGGTCGACGCTCCATCGAACGCGGCTGATCGAATCAGACTGGGAATACGTACCGCGGCTCGCGGATCGAGCCATCGCCGACTAGGCGGGCGCAGACTGAAGTCGGAATGAGAGCCGGCGGCCGGCATTCAACCTCGCCCGTGCCATGGGAATCCTGTCGAGCCACGCAACAACAGGCACAATACGCAATTCTGCACGTTGCGCACCGGTGTTCGCGATCCGAACACGCCGGGCTGCCGCGTCGCCACCGCCTGAACCCGTCCCGTCCCGTCCCGTCCCGTCGTCATGAACGCCACGCTCACCCCCGCGCGCGAGTCGAACTCGCCGCGTTTCCTGCTGTTCCTGATCTGCCTGTTCGCGTCCGCCGGCCAGCTCGCGATCGACATCTACGTCCCCGCGCTGCCCGACATGGCACGTTCGTTCGCGACCACGCCGCAGGCGATCCAGTCGAGCGTGTCCGGCTACATGGCGGCCTACGCGCTCGGCCAGCTCATCTTCGGCCCGATCGCCGACGCTTACGGCCGCAAGCGCGTGCTCGCGTTCGGGCTCGTGATCTACACGATCGGCTGCCTGCTGTCGCTCGGCGCGCAGAACCTGGAGACGTTCGTGCTGGCGCGCTGCCTGCAGGGCTTCGGCATCGCGACCACCAACCTGCTCGCGAAGGCGATCATCACCGATTCGTTCTCCGGCCAGGCGCTGATGCACGCGTTCACGTACATGTCGATCGCATGGGGGCTCGCGCCGATCATCGCGCCGGTGATCGGCGCGCACCTGCAGGAATGGTTCGGCTGGCGCGCGTGCCTCGTGTTCCTGCTGGTGTACTCGCTGGCGATGTGGGCGTTGCTGTGGCGTTATCGCGAAACCTTGCCGAAACCGGTGCATCTCGAGCCGCGCACGCTGATGACGAACGCTGGCAAGGTGCTGGCGAGCCCGGTGTTCCAGAGCTGCTTCCTGGCACAGGGGCTGTGCTACAGCATCCTGCTCGTGTTCAACATCGTCGGGCCGTTCATGGTGCAGACCACGCTGCACAAGCCGCCGACCTTCTTCGGCTATCTCGCGCTCGGGATCGGGCTGATGTATTTCCTCGGCGGCCTGTCGAACCGCATTCACGGGCGCGGGCTGCCGAGCGCCGAGCAACGGCTGCGCATCGGCGCGCGCGTGATGGCGGGAGCATCGGTGGCGATGCTGGTGCTGGCGCTCACAGTCGGGCTGCGCGTCTGGACGCTCGCGACGCCGGTGCTCGTGATGGGCTTCTGCGCGGGCGCGATGTACCCGACGCTGATGGCCAAGGGCAATTCGCTGTTTCCGCATATCGCCGGCCTGACAAGCGCGATCCTCGGCTGCGCACTGCTGCTCGTGTCGTCCGCGATGATGGGGCTGGCCGGTTTCGTGTCGATCCATGTCCTGACGCCGCTCGCGGTGTTCTTCGTCGCGCTGTCGTGCATCGTCGTGTGGATGGTCACCAAGCTGCTGCGGTACCTGTCGCAGCAGCAGGCTCAGGCCGCGTCCGTCGTGTGCGGGCGCGGGGAGGCCGCGTAAGTGCCGCCCGTCGACCGACCCATGCGCCCGATCCTGCTGAACCGCGTCGCCCGAACCGACGCCGCCGACCTGATCGCCGCCAACCGCGCGAGCCGGAGCCACCATCTGCCGTGGGTCGACTCGTTCACGGATCAGGCGGGATTCGACCAGTGGTTCGCCCGCTGCCTGACGGGGCCGAACGTCGGCCTCGTCGCGCGCGAGCGCACGTCCGGGACGGTGGTCGGCGTGGTGAACCTCAACGAGATCGTCGGCGGCGTGTTCCAGAGCGCGTATCTCGGGTACTACGGGATGGTGGCGTTCAGCGGCCAGGGGCTGATGACCGAGGCGCTGCGCGCGGCGATCGGCGTCGCGTTCGGCGAACTCGGGCTGCATCGGCTCGAAGCGAACATCCAGCCCGGCAACCACGCGTCGATTGCGCTGGTTCGGCGGCTCGGTTTCACGAAAGAAGGGTTTTCGCCGCGCTATCTGCGCATCGGCGGCGAATGGCGCGACCACGAACGGTGGGCGCTGCTGGCCGACGGCGAGCCCGACGCGCGCGCCTGACGCCCGATCCCAGGCGATCTTCTTTCCGCCGCCGGCCGCTTACAGCGGATGTGCCGCGCCGGCCTGCGCCAGCAGCGAAACGGCCACCGGATCCGGCATCCCGTTCGAGTCGATCGCACCGGCTTTCGCGAGTGCGACGAGGTCGCTGTCGACGCCCGGTTGCCCGACCGTGAACGACGTGGTCAGGAATGCCGGCGCCGCGAGCGTGACCGAATAGCGCTGCTGCAGGTTCGTCACGACGGCCGATTGTGCGGCCTGTACGGTGTTCGCATTGTTCATCGCCTGCTGGTAGCGCGAATTCCCCTGGAAATTGCCGATCAATGTGGCCGTGTCCGTGCCGAGCTGGGCGGCGAGATAGACCAGCATCAGCTCGGTCTCGGGCGTCGTATTGAACGTGCCGCCCGCGTACGCGAGCGAATGCAGGCTCGTGCCGCCCGACGTCACGGTGATCGCGCACGGCAGCACGGCATTGACCGTCACCTGGTAGTTGCCGCCGCCGTCCGTCAGCGTCGTCGCCGAGCCCGTCACGCAGCTGACCGCCACCTGCGCGCTGGCGAGCGCGTCGCCCGTCGCGGCCGTGCCCGAGAGCGCGACGGTCTGCGTGTTGTTGTTGAAACAGGCATCCACGCCGAAGCAGGCATCGCCGCCGCACGCCTGAAGCGTCGCGAGGGTGGCGATGCAGAGCGTGCCCAGCGCGGGGTGGATGAAACGGCGGGGGTGAATGTTCATGGTCGCTGGCCTTGAGGAGAGTGGGGCAACCGGTGGGCGCCGGAGAGGTGGTGCCGTTCACATTCTAGGTCCCGAATCGGGCGGCTGCTTGCCCGCTTGGCCTGCTTGCGGCCGGAGGCGGCCTGCCGTCGAGCGTGTCATGCGCTGCACGGCTTTGCCGGCATCGGGGCGATGCGACGACAGACTGAAATGACGCGGTCCGGAAGCCAGCCGGAAACCTTTCAGTTCCCTTCGCAATTGGTTATGCTGCGGGACGATTAAAAACGACGAGAGAACGCGCCGCTCCCGATGGAGCCGACGCGCCGTTTCCGACATGAACTTGAAACGACAGACGGGCCGGCCGGGCCTGCCGGGTGGCGAGGGCGATCCGGCATCGTCGGCAGGCACGACCCGAAACGGCATTCCGCACACACGCAGCACGAAGGGGGAGGCTCGCAGGCCCGGCTTCTGGAAGGCCACGGCCTTGCTGGCGGGCGCGGTCGTGCTGTTCGGCGGCGCGGCCATTGCAGCGCCAACCGAAGACGGCAGCAACGCCGTCGCGGCGTCGTCGGCCACCCCGCCTTTCGCCCCGGCCCAGTCGGCGTGCACGCACGTGGCTGCCGCAGCGGCCTATCCGGTCGCCGCAAAGCCCGAAGCCGCACCGCCGCTCAAAGGCCGCGTGACGGACGCCACGGGCGTGCTGAGCGCCGCCTGCACATCCGAGCTGACCGACCGCCTCGCGGCGCTCGAACAACGGCTCGGCGTGCAGATCGCGATCCTGCTGGTCGGGTCGACCGGGCAATCGACGATCGAACAGTTCGCGACCACCGTATTCGACCAATGGAAGCTCGGCAAGGCCGAGGTCAACAACGGCCTGCTGCTCGTCGCCGCGCTCAACGACCATACCGTGCGGATCGAAGTCGGCTACGGGCTCGAAGGCACGATTCCTGACATCGTCGCGGGCCGGATCATCCGTGAGCGGATCGTGCCGGCATTCCGCGAGAACCGCATCGAAGGCGGCATCAGCGATGCGGTGGACGCGCTGGCCCGCGAGATGATGCCGGCGGACGTCGCCACGCCGGAGCCGGCGGTACCCGCGACGGCGCCCGGCGGGCGCGACGACGCATACGAAACGGCCACGGCGACCACGACGAATGCCACGAACGCACCGCCTCGTGACGCACGGGCCGGCGGCGAACAGTACCAGTCGAACGGCCTGCCGGTGCGGAAACGGGCGAATACGGGCGGCGTGCGGTTCTGGTTCCTGCTCGGGGTGGCCAACGTCGTGCTGGGCGTGGTCGCGCAGTGGCGCCAGTTGCGCCGCCGGGTGGCGCTGCTGGCGGCGTGGCTCGTGGCGGCCGTCGTGCCGATCGTGATGCTGCCGGTCGGCACGATCTTCAACGGCAATCTCGAAGCCATGCTGGGCGCCGCGTTGTTCGTCCCGGCGGCGGCCGGTGTCGCGCCGTGCCTGCTCGGCATCAACCTGTTCCTGTCGGCGCGTGTGCGCAAATACACGGCGATCGTGGGCGGGACGCTGTTCATGATCATCGCGATCGGGCGCGAGATGGACTATTCGGTCGAGGAAGTGTTGTCCGGCATCTTCGGCGTGCTGTGCGTGCTCGCCGTGATCTGGGCGAAGTTGATGGGCATCGGCTCGTCTTCGTCGTCTTCCTCGTCCGGCTCCCGGTCGCGCTCGAGCGCCGATTCGTTCCGCGGCGATGGCGGTTCGAGCGGTGGCGGCGGTGCATCGGGCCGCTGGTAGCCACCGCGCGCAGCGTGCCTGCGCCCCCGTTTCTTTTCACCTACCGCTCCACCCGGAGCGTTCAACCGGAAACATCCACCATGAAATGGTTTCGAATCCTGCTTGTGTGCTGCGTGCTGGCTCCGCTCGCGGGGTGTGGCTATAACGCGATCCAGTCGTCCGACGAGAACATCAATGCCGCGTGGTCCGAAGTGCTGAACCAGTACCAGCGCCGTGCCGACCTCGTGCCGAACCTCGCCGCGTCGGTGAAGGGCTACGCGTCGCACGAGGAACGCGTGCTGACCGAGGTGGCGTCGGCCCGTGCGCGGGTGGGCAGCGTGCAGATGACGCCGGAGATGGCAAAGGATCCGGCCGCGCTCGCGGCGTTCGACCAGCGGCAGGGCGAGCTGTCGGGTGCGCTGAGCCGGCTGATGGTGGTGTCCGAGCGTTACCCGGAGCTGAAGGCGAACGAAGCGTTCCGCGACCTGCAGACCCAGCTCGAAGGCACGGAAAACCGCATCGCGGTCGCGCGCGGCCGCTACATCAAGACGGTGCAGCACTACAACGTGCAGATCCGCCAGTTCCCGGGCGTCGTGATCGCGAAGATCTTCGGCTACCAGCCTCGCCCGAACTTCGGCGTCGCGAACGAGGCGGCGATCTCGACCGCGCCGGCACTCGACTTCTCCGCGCAACCGCAGTCGCCGAAGGCGAACACGAACGCGGCCGGCGAGTAAGGCCGGCTCACCCACTCAAGCGCTCAGGGCTTGCGCGCGGCCGCCTTTGCGAACGCGCCGCGCACCTCGAAGCTGATCGCATCGGCGACATTGCCGCGCGCGTCGACGAGTTCGAGCCGGTGCCGGCCCGGCCACGGCAGCCACGCGATGCGATCGGCGTGCCCGATCACCTTGTCGTCGAGCCGCCACGCAAACTTCGTGGCGCGCCCGGCCGAACGCTCGAACCAGATCCGCTGGTTCTTCGGCGGAATGTCCGGATCGATCGCGAAGATCGTGCCGTCGGTCGGCGTGCCGATCGTCAGCGGCGCGCGCGCGCCGTCCTTGCCCGGTGTGACGGGGGCGGCGAGCCGGATCGTGTCGACCGCCGTTCCCGCGATGAACCACTCGTTGCGTGACGGTTCGATATCGCGTTCGAACGTGATGCGGCGCGTCTCGACCCCGGCCGGCGCGCGTGGCGCACGGCTCGGCTGGTCGCGGTGCAGGTAGCCGACGACCGCCGACCACACCGGCGACGCACCCGTGACACCCGACACGTCCCACATCGGCGAACCGTCCGCATTGCCGACCCACACGCCGACCGTATAGCGCGACGTGAAACCCACCGTCCAGTTGTCGCGCATGTCCTTGCTCGTACCGGTCTTGACCGCCGAGAAGAAGCGCGTCGCGAGCGGATTGTCGAAGCCGAACGTGCGTACACGCGCGTTGTTGTCGGACAGGATGTCGGTGACGACGAAGCTGGCCGCCTCGCTGAACACGCGCGTACCGTCGGCGGCGCGGGCGGGTGACGTGGCCGGCGCGCCGGCTGCGCCGGATGCGGGAGCCGCCGCTGGCACGTCGATGACCTTGCGCGCGACGCCGCCGTTCGCGAGCGCGCGGTACGCGTTGGTCAGCGACAGCAGCGTGACGTCCGCACTGCCGAGCGCGAGGCTGAAGCCGTAGTAGTCGCCTTCCTGCGCGAGCGGCAGGCCGAGCGCGGTCAGCGTGCGCGCGAAGCGGTGCGGCGTGACGAGCACGAGCGTGCGCACGGCCGGCACGTTCAGCGAGCCGCCGAGCGCGCTGCGCACGCTCACCCAGCCCTTGAAATCCTTGTCGTAGTTCTGCGGAATGTACAGGCCGCCGCCGGCGGCGAGGTTGATCGGCGCATCGTCGAGCAGCGACGCGGCCGTCAGCCGTTTCTCGTCGATCGCCTGCGCATACAGGAACGGCTTGAGGGTCGAGCCGGCCTGGCGCGGCGCGAGCACGGCGTCCACGTCGCGGGCGCTCGACAGCGCGCCCGACGATCCGACCCACGCGCGAATCTCGCCGGTCGCGTTGTCGATCACGACGACCGCGCCGTCCTGCACGTTGCGCCGATGCGCGGGCGCGTTGAGTTCGGTCAGCGCGCGCACCAGCGTGTCGCGCGCGAAGCGCTGCAGCGGCGCATCGAGCGTCGTGCGCACCTGCGCGCCGGCCGTTGGCCGGACCTCGGCCGCGATGCGTCGCGCGAAGTGCGGGGCGAGGGCGGCGCCGTCGTCGCGCGCGGCGCTGGCCGGACGCGCGGTGACGAGTTGCACGTAGCCGTCGAGCGATGCGCAGGCCTGCTCGGCATGCATGTCGCGCAGGATCCGGCACGCGCGCTCGGCGACTTTCGCGGGCGTTGCGTTGGGCGCGCGCACGAGTGCGGCCGCGATCGCGGCTTCGCGTGCGTCGAGGCCCGATGGCGCCTTGCCGAACAGCACCTGCGACAACGCGCCGAGGCCGATCGTCTCGCCGCGGAACGGCACGAGGTTCAGGTACGCCTCGAGCACCTGGTCCTTGCGCCAGCCGCGTTCGAGCAGCAGCGCGTTGACCGCCTGCGACGCCTTCTGCGGCAGCGAGCGCTGGCCCGACCGGCGCGGCGAATCGCTGAGCAGCCCGGCGAGCTGCATCGTGACGGTCGATGCGCCGCGCGTGCGCTCGTTCCACAGGTTGCCCCACGCGGCCCCGGCGATACCGCGCCAGTCGACGCCGCTGTGTTCATAGAAGCGCTTGTCTTCGGACACGACGATCGCTTCGCGAAACGCGGGCGACACGTCGGCGAGCGACACCCAGTCGCCGCGCCGTTCGGTGAGGTCGACGCGCGTGCGCTGCAGCGGCGTGCCGTCGCGCGCGAGCAGCACCCAGTCGGAGCTGCGCCAGTTGCGGCGCACTTCGTCGTAGCTCGGCAGCGCGTGCGCGACGAGCGGCGCGGCCAGCACGATGGCGACCAATACGCGGCCGGCGAAACGCGCCGGCCGCGGCAATACCAGATCGATCATCACGGTCTCGTTACTTGCCCGCGTCGGCCGCCTTCACGGTCATCGGCGGGTTCGGCCACAGGCCGTACACGGACGGCGCGTACAGCGCCTCGACACGCGTCGGCGGCAGCCCGAACGTGCCGACGTTGTTCAGCCGCACCGTGTACTCGACCGAGAATTTGCCCTTCGGCAGATAGTCGTAGTACGCGCGGTAGCCGTCGAAGTCGCGCTCGATGAACGCAGGCCACGCGCCGTCCGGCGTCTTCTCGCCCTGCGTCGCGGCTTCGGAGTCGCGGCCGAGGCCCGAACCGAGGATCGTCGACCCGGCCGGCACCGGATCGTTGACGACGACCCACGTCATGTCGCTCTGCGCATCGATGTCGAGATGCACGCGCACGACGTCGCCGCGCGTCAGCACGCCCTTGACGGCGGGCGACACGGGCGTGACGGTCTTCGTGATCCGGTAGCCGGCCGCGAACGGCGAACGCAGCGGCACCGCCGCGAGGCTTTCGATCGTGGCCCACGGGCGGCCCGTGCCGTCCTGCGTGACGGACAGCGTGGCCGGCGCCTGCGACGCGCGCGGCCACGGCAGCATCACGCTGCGGGCCGCGGCGGCGCGGGTGGCCGGGGTGGCCGACGCCGGCGTGTCAACGGGCGCGGGTGCCGATGCCTGCGACCACGAGATCGTGCGCTCGTCGCCGCCGAGCGCGACCTTCGTCGCGCCGGCCACCGGCGTGCTCTCGTAGGTGCGCGAGAAGCGCTCGACCGCGAGCAGGCCGAGCGCGTTCGACGTGGTCGTCTGCCATGCGCCCTGGCGCTGCAACGCGAGCAGGCCGGCGGTCACGCGCGGCATCTCGTCCTTCCACGCCGGGTCGCCCGCGAATTCCAGCGCGAGACGTGCCGCGTTGGTCTCGTTGCTGGTCATCAGCCACCACAGGTCGTCGTCGCGCGCGGTCGAGAACACGAGCTGCGTGCCCTGGTACGTGAGGCGTGCCCGCAGGATCTGTTCGACCTGCGCGCGTTTCTCGTCGCGTTGCGGGATGTCCTTCACGCGCGTCAGGATCGCGTGATAGTCGATCACCGCCGAGGTCGGCCACTGGTTCGGCGCGATCTCGATCGAGCCGAGCATGCGGCCCTGCGCGGCGCCATAGCGCGACAGCGCCTCGATCGCGGCGAGCTTGCGCAGGTCGCGATCCTGGCGCGGCGCCCACGCGTTGCGCTCGAGGCGGCCGTCGACGAAGCGCGCGAGCCCGGCCTCGAGCTGCGTGCGCAGGTCTTCCGGCAGCGCGAAGCGCGGGTCGAGACGGCTCGCCTCGTCGGACACCACGAGCAGGTACGACGACAGCGTCGCGCTGCCGGCGTGCGAATCGTCGGACGACGGCGGGAAGTAGCTCGCGAGCCCGTCGCTGTCGAGATAGACGGGCATGCGGGCGATCAGCGCCTGCCATTGCGCCGGGTCGCGCAGGCCGATCGCGCGCGAGGTCTGCTGTTCGAGGCAGCGGTACGGATAGCGTTCGAACCAGCGTTTCACGCCAGGCAGCCCGTCGGCAAGCTTCGACTGCAGCGACACCGCGATGCCGCCGCGCGGCAGGCCTTGTGCGTTGTTCGCGGCGCCGGCCGGGGAGGCCACCGGCACCGTCAGCGTGCCGTCGACTTGCGCGAGCGTCGCCTGCTGGACCGTGACCGGCAGCGCGGGCACGACCTTCTGCGCGACCGCCAGCGCGTCGGATGCGCGCTTGCCGCCTTGCTCGGCTGCTTCGATGCGCCAGTTCAGCGCGCCGGCCGCGTCGATCGCCTGTTCGGGCACGGTGATCGTCCACGCGACTTCGGTTGCCGTATTGGCCGCGAGCGACACGGTTTGCGGTGCGACCTCGACACCCGTCACGCGCGGCGTCACGACGACCTGCATCGCACGGTCGGTCGTGTTGCGCAGTGTGACCTGCGCGCGGAACGCGTCGCCTTCGCGCACGAGCGGCGGCAGGCCGGAGATCAGCTGCAGATCCTGCGTGCTGCGGATCGACGTGCTGCCGGTGCCGAAGCGGTCGGGGCCGACCGCCGCGATCGCGACGATCCGGAAGCGCGTGAGCGCGTCGTTCAGCGGTACTTCGACGGTTGCGCTGCCATTGGCATCCAGCGTCACGCGCGGATTCCACAGCAGCAGCGTGTCGAACAGCTCGCGCGTCGGCGCGCTGCCGCCACCGCCGCCGGCCGGCACGGCCTTGCGGCCGAAGTGGCGGCGGCCCACGATTTCCATCTGCGCGGTGGCCGTCTCGACGCCGTACGCGCGTCGCCGCAGCATCGCGTCGAGCAGGTCCCAGCTGTTGTTCGGCATCAGTTCGAGCAGCGCCTCGTCGACGGCCGCGACCGCGATCTGCGTGCCGGCCGGTGCGGGCTGGCCGTTCGGCAGTGTGACCTTCACGTGTGCCTGCGCCTTGCTGCGCACCGTGTAGCGCGTCGCGTCGGTCGTCACGGTCACGCCGAGGCGGTGCACGCCCGTGCCGACCTTGATCTCGCCGAGGCCGTAGCGGAACGCGGGTTTCGACAGGTCGACGAACGCGGTCGGCGCTTCATAGTGACGGCCTTCGCGCCAGAATGCGCGTGCCCATTCGACCGGTGCCTTCCAGCCCCACGTGAAGAACGAGTACCACGGCACTTCGCGAATCCGGCCGCGCAGTGCGAGCACCGACACGTACACGTTCGGCCCCCACGATTCGCCGACCTTCAGGTCGACCGTCGGGTTCTTGCCGTTCAGCTCGACGATGTGCGTTTCCATCACGCCGCCGCGTTCGACCGCCACCAGCGCGGTTGCGTAGCGGAACGGCATGCGCACCTGGAAGCGGGCGGTTTCGCCCGGTTCGTACGAGGTCTTCTCCGGGATCACGTCGATCCGGTCGGTGTTGTCGCCGCCGAACCAGAGCTCGTCCTCGCGCGTGACCCACACCGACGTCGATGCGTTCGACGTGCGGCCGTCGCCGTCCTTGGCCACCGCGATCAGCTGCACGTTGCCGGCCTGTTCGAGCGTCGCGTCGCAGGCCATGCGGCCCTTGTCGTCGGTCTTGCCCGAGCACAGCACGCCGAGGTCGCGCGTGTCGCTCTTGTTGTCGTAGGCGTAGAAGCCGCCGACCATCCGCTTGCGCGACGACGTCGTGATGTGCGCGACGCCCTTGATCTCGATCGGCACCGACGCGCGCGGCTTGCCTTGCAGGTCGACCGCCAGTGCCTGCACGGGCACGTGCTGGCCGACCGATACCCAGCGGCCCGCCTTGACACCGGCCACCACCGCGGCCGGCCACAGGATCGTGTCGCCGCGAATCGTCTGCACTTCGCCGTTCGGGTCGGCGAACGTCGCTTCAAGCGCGATGCGCTTCGGTGCGTCGACGTCCGGCAGGCCCTTGAGCGTGACCGAGCCCGCACCGTTGCGGTCGAGCGTCAGCGGCAGCTTGTCGGCGATCAGCTTCGTCGCGTCGGGATCGTTGTTCGACGCCGATGCGTTGTCGCCGTCCTGCGAATCGTCGTCGGCATTGCCGTCGCTCGCTTCGGGGCGATACGGCGTGAAGCTGAAATCTTCGAAGCGATCCGCGAACGGCGGCGAGGCCCACTTCATCAGCGCCGACACCTGCACGGGCAGGTTCGATGCGCCGCCGCCCGACACGTAGTCGATCTGCACCGCGAGCGGCGCTTCCTTCACGGCGACGAGCGGGCTCTTCTGCGCGTCGCGCGCACCGATCGATCCCTTCAGCACCGGCAGGCGGAACGCCTCGACGCGGAAGCTACCGCTGTAATAGGTGGCGGTTGGAGCATCTTCCGGGCCGCCTTCGAGTTCGACGCTGTATTCACCGAGCTTCGCGGCGGCCGGCAGCGTGAACTGCGTGTCCGCGCTGTGGTCGGCTGCCCACGTGAGCGGCAGCTTGTAGGTCTGGCCCGTGCCGAGATGGCGGATCGTCACGCGCGTCGGGTATTGCGCCGGGAACGCGAGGCTCTGCAGCGTCTCGGTGCGGATGAAATGCTTCATCGACACGGTTTCGCCCGCGCGCAGCAGCGTGCGGTCGAATACCGTATGCGCGCGCACGGTCCGCGCGCTGTCGGTGTCGGTCGGCACGTTGAAGCGCCACGATTCGATCCCGCGGTTCCAGCCCGAGCTGACGAACGCCATGTCGGGGCCCGTCTTCGGATCGTTCACGCGGGCCGACACGAAGTAGTCGTCGAAGCGTTGCTCCGAATCGGACGAGCTGCAGGCGCGCTTCGATTCGAACGCGCCGTCGATCTTCAGCAGGCCCTGCGCATCGGTCGTGCCGGACGCGATCTCGTCGCCGTTGCAGTCCGACACGCGGATCTGCGCGTTCGGCACCGGCTTGCCCTTGTCGAGCGTCGTGACCCACACGAGGTTGTTTTCGCGGCCCTGTTTCAGGTGTACGCCGAGGTTGGTGACGAGCACCGTGGTGCGCACGTACATGCTCGACGGCTTCGCGAGCAGCGAGCGGCCGAGCGCGGGCGACGCGAGTTCGAGCACGTAGAAGCCGGGCTTGTCGATCGGCACGCCGACGACTTCGAACGGCCGCAGTGCCTTCGGGTCCGCTTTCGGCAGCGTCAGCGCCTGCACGCCGGGCTGGCCCTTGAGCAGCGTCAGCGAGCGCACGTCGATGCGGCGATCCTTCGGCGCAGGCGCCTTCTCGCCGGCTTCACGCGGCACGTAGACGGGGTGCTGGCCCTTGCGTTCGAGCAGGCCGGGAATCTGGCTGTCGATCGAGCCGGCCGTCATCGACCAGTTGTCGAAGCGGTCGACCGTGCGCATCCACTGACGAATCGCGGTGTCGTCGTCGACCTTCAGGTTCGAGAACTGCGCGCCCTGGGTGTTGAGGCCGTCGATATGCAGGTCGGCCTCGACGTTGCGCAGCGTGACGGGCACGAGCGCGGGCGTATCGGGTTCGGCGAAGCGCTCGACGATCCCGAAGGTGCCCGACGAGAACTTCGCGAGCGGCGGCATCGGCGCGGTGCGCGTCGCGAGCGGGAACAGGTCGGCGTTGGACAGCGAGCGGTCGGTCACGTCGCGCAGGCCCGACGGCAATTCGATCGTCAGGCCGGCCTGCTCGGGCAGCGGCGGGTTGAACGTGACGGTGGTGACTTCCTCGCTCTTGTCGTCGGCCGCGAAGGTCGGCGACAGCGAACCGTCAGGACCGCGCAGCTTGATCGCCTCGGCGTTCTTGCGCGAGATCGGCGCGTTGAACGACAGCGTGAGCGGGCGCAGCGGCGTGCAGGGTGCCTTTGCGTTCTCGCGTTCGCACGAGAAGCTCGCGGCGAACGGTGCGCGCACGGTGAAATCGAAGCGCCGTTCCGTTTCGTTCGGAATGCCGCTCGGGCTCGTGACGCCCTTGCCGTAGACAAGCTGCATCTTGGCGCTCGCCGGCAGCGCCTGCGCGCACGACAGCGTCAGCACGCGCGCGGCATCCTTCTTCAGCCCGAAGTGATCGAGCAGTGCGTTGCGCGCATCGTCGTCGGCGGCCGTGACGGGAATGCGGTTGCCGATGCCGGCCGCTTCGCACCAGATGTTCGCGAGCGCCGAGCGCGGTTCGGCCGGGCCGTTCAGCTTCAGCACGAACATCTGCCGTTCCTCGATCTCGCGCGAGCCGGGGCGGACGTTCACCGGGAACGGGCCACCCGTCTGGAACGTGAAGCGGCGCGGGCCGCTGGCCGCATTGCCGGCGACCGAGCGCAACGTGTCGTTGAGCGCGACCGAGCAGCGCACGCCGGGCGGCAGGTCGTTTTCGAAATCGTAAACCCAGGTCTTGTCGTCGAGCCAGTGACCCTGGCCGCGCGCGGCCGTGGAGTCGTTGCAGGTGACGCGTGCGGGATTCGGCGCGGAGGCCGAGCCGAACGCGACCATCGGTTCGTCGAACTTCATGACAGTTTGACGCACTTCGGTGACGGTGCCTTGCGGCGATACGCTCACCGTGCGCGCCGCGCCCGCATGCAGCGACAGCGCCGTGGCGCCGCCGAGCGCCGCGACGGCGCCGATGCGCCAGAGCAGCCGGATGGTGTGGTGGGTTCGTTTCGCTTTGTTCTGTTTGTCGTGCTGCTTCATCGCTCGATTGCCCTCGGAGGGAAGCTTTCTGTTTGATTGCACGGGATTCTAACCGACCGGCATGCACGCAGAACGAGGCGAGCAGGATGTCGCCGCCGCGCGACACGCGCACGGTCGAGTCGCAGAATTGTCGCGTCGACGACACAAAAAGGCCGTGAAATGTCGATTGTCTCGGATGGCGGAACATTTAATGGACTATAAAAGGATTGTTCGATCCAGTTTGTGCGCGTACATTTCAGGGCCGCGCTAAAGTTTGATAAATATCAAGCGTGGTTTTCCCGAATCCGGTGTTCGAGAGAAGGAAACATGCACAACGACAACACTCCCCACTCGCGTCGCACTGGCGACGCAGCCGTAACAGGCATCACACGGCGTCAATGGCTGCAGGGCGCACTGGCGCTGACGGCGGCGGGCCTCACGGGCTCGCTGGCGATGCGGGCCCTGGCCGACGATCCCGGCACCGCGCCGCTCGAAACGTTCATGACGCTCTCCGAAGCATTGACCGGCAAGAAGGGGCTGAGCCGCGTGCTCGGCCAGCGCTTCCTGCAGGCCTTGCAGAAGGGCTCGTTCAAGACGGCCGACAGCCTGCCGCAACTCGCCGGCGCACTCGCGTCCGGTTCGCTGAATCCCGATCAGGAAGCACTCGCGCTCAAGATTCTTGAAGCGTGGTATCTCGGTATCGTGGACAACGTCGTGATTACCTACGAAGAAGCATTAATGTTCAGTGTCGTATCCGATACGCTCGTGATCCCGTCGTATTGCCCCAACAAACCCGGCTTCTGGGCCGACAAACCGATCGAGAGGCAAGCCTGATGGCCGATACCGATACGCAGAAGGCCGACGTCGTCGTCGTCGGGTCGGGTGTCGCAGGCGCGATCGTTGCACACCAGCTCGCGATGGCGGGCAAGTCGGTGATCCTGCTGGAAGCCGGCCCGCGCATGCCGCGCTGGGAAATCGTCGAACGCTTCCGCAACCAGGTCGACAAGACCGATTTCATGGCGCCGTACCCGTCGAGCGCGTGGGCGCCGCATCCGGAATACGGCCCGCCGAACGACTACCTGATCCTGAAGGGCGAGCACAAGTTCAACTCGCAGTACATCCGCGCGGTGGGCGGCACGACGTGGCACTGGGCCGCGTCGGCGTGGCGCTTCATCCCGAACGACTTCAAGATGAAGACGGTGTACGGCGTCGGCCGCGACTGGCCGATCCAGTACGACGACATCGAGCATTACTACCAGCGCGCCGAAGAGGAACTCGGCGTGTGGGGCCCCGGCCCCGAGGAAGACCTGTACTCGCCGCGCAAGGAGCCGTACCCGATGCCGCCGCTGCCGTTGTCGTTCAACGAGCAGACGATCAAGAGCGCGCTCAACGGCTATGACCCGAAGTTCCACGTGGTGACCGAGCCGGTCGCGCGCAACAGCCGCCCGTACGACGGCCGGCCGACTTGTTGCGGGAACAACAACTGCATGCCGATCTGCCCGATCGGCGCGATGTACAACGGCATCGTGCACGTCGAGAAGGCCGAGCAGGCCGGCGCGAAGCTGATCGACAGCGCGGTCGTCTACAAGCTCGAGACCGGGCCGGACAAGCGCATCACCGCCGCGGTCTACAAGGACAAGACGGGCGCCGACCATCGCGTCGAAGGCAAGTACTTCGTGATCGCCGCGAACGGCATCGAGACGCCGAAGATCCTGCTGATGTCCGCGAACCGCGATTTCCCGAACGGCGTCGCGAACAGTTCGGACATGGTCGGCCGCAACCTGATGGACCACCCGGGCACCGGCGTGTCGTTCTATGCGAACGAGAAGCTGTGGCCGGGCCGCGGCCCGCAGGAGATGACGTCGCTGATCGGTTTCCGCGACGGCCCGTTCCGCGCGACCGAAGCCGCGAAGAAGATCCACCTGTCGAACATGTCGCGCATCAACCAGGAAACGCAGAAGATCTTCAAGGGCGGCAAGCTGATGAAGCCCGAAGCGCTCGACGCGCAGATCCGCGACCGTTCCGCGCGCTTCGTGCAGTTCGACTGCTTCCACGAGATCCTGCCGCAACCCGAGAACCGCATCGTGCCGAGCAAGACGGCCACCGACGCGGTCGGCATTCCGCGCCCCGAGATCACCTACGCGATCGACGACTACGTGAAGCGCGGCGCCGTGCATACGCGCGAGGTCTACGCGACGGCCGCGAAGGTGCTGGGCGGCACCGAAGTCGTCTTCAACGACGAGTTCGCGCCGAACAACCACATCACGGGCGCGACGATCATGGGCGCGGATGCACGCGACTCGGTCGTCGACAAGGACTGCCGCACGTTCGACCATCCGAACCTGTTCATCTCGAGCAGCTCGACGATGCCGACCGTCGGTACGGTGAACGTGACGCTGACGATCGCGGCGCTCGCGCTGCGGATGTCGGACACGCTGAAGAAGGAAGTCTGACCGTGCGGAAATCTACTCTCACCTTCCTCCTCGCCGGCTGCCTCGCGCTGCCGGGGCTCGCACGCGCGGCCGACGCGGCCGATCCGGCGCTGGTCAAGCGCGGCGAATATCTCGCGGTCGCGGGCGACTGCATGGCGTGCCACACCGCGAAGGGCGGCAAGCCGTTCGCGGGCGGTCTCGGCATGCCGATCCCGATGCTCGGCAAGATCTACACGAGCAACATCACGCCCGATCCCGACACGGGCATCGGCAACTGGTCGGCCGAGGACTTCGAGCGCGCGGTGCGCCACGGGGTGTCGAAGAACGGCGACAACCTGTATCCGGCGATGCCGTACGTGTCGTACGCGAAGATCAACGATGACGACGTGAAGGCGCTGTACGCGTACTTCATGCACGGCGTCGAGCCGGTCAAGCAGGCGCCGCCGAAGAACGAGATCCCGGCGCTGCTGAGCATGCGCTGGCCGCTGAAGATCTGGAACTGGCTGTTCCTGAAGGACGGCGCGTACGAGCCGAAACCGGCGCAGAGCGCCGAGTGGAACCGCGGCGCGTATCTCGTCCAGGGGCTGGCTCACTGCAGCACGTGCCACACGCCGCGCGGCATCGCGATGCAGGAGAAGTCGCTCGACGAGACGGGCGGCAGCTTCCTGTCGGGCTCGGTGCTTGCGGGCTGGGACGGCTACAACATCACGTCCGACGCCAACGCGGGGATCGGCGGCTGGACGCAGCAGCAGCTCGTCCAGTACCTGCGCACCGGCAGCGTGCCGGGTCTCGCGCAGGCGGCCGGCCCGATGGCCGAAGCGATCGAGCACAGCTTCTCGAAGATGACGGAAGCCGACATCGGCGCGATCTCGACGTACATTCGCACGGTGCCGGCAGTCGCCAGCGACGATGCGAAGCAGTCGCGCGCGTCGTGGGGCAAGCCGTCCGAGGACGGGCTGAAGCTGCGCGGCGTCGCGCTCGCGTCGTCGGGCATCGATCCGGCACGGCTCTATCTCGGCAACTGCGCGACCTGCCACCAGATGCAGGGCAAGGGTACGCCGGACGGCTATTACCCGCCGCTGTTCCACAACTCGACGGTCGGCGCATCGAATCCGACCAACCTCGTGCAGGTGATCCTGAACGGCGTGCAGCGCAAGGCCGGCAGCGAGGACGTCGGGATGCCGGCGTTCCGTCACGAGCTGTCGGATGCGCAGATCGCCGCGCTGACGAACTACCTGACCGGGCAGTTCGGCAATCCGGCCGCGAAGGTGACCGAGCAGGACGTCGCGAAGCTGCGCTGATGCGGCGCGCGACGAAGCAGGGCGATAACTGACAAGAGGAGGAGCACAGCACATCGGGTCGTTGCCCGATGCCGGTTGTTGCAGAGCGGGGCGGGCGGCGCAGGCGGCCGCCCGTCCTGGTTCATTCGCAATCCGGTGCGCCGGGGCTGTTGTTCGGCTTCGCGCATCGTTTTCGTTGATCGACACCATGACACCGAATCAACCGTTTCTCGCGTCTCAGCGCGATGTGCTGCTGCTGCTTGCCCGGATCCTGCTCGTGATCCTGTTCGTGATGTTCGGCTGGAAGAAGATCATCGACTTCCATGGCACCATCGCGTTCATGGGTTCGGAGGGCGCGCCCGCGCCGATCATCTCCGCCGCGATCTCCGTCGTGATGGAGCTGGTCGTCGGGATCGCGATCCTGGTCGGCTTCCAGACACGTGCGCTCGCGCTGCTGCTGGCGCTCTACACGATCGGCACCGGCATCATCGGCCACCACTACTGGACGATGACGGGCGGCGAGCAGATCGACAACATGATTCATTTCTACAAGAACATCGCGATCGCCGGCGGCCTGCTCGCGCTTTGCGCGGCCGGCCCCGGGCGTTTTTCGATCGATCGCGGATAAGCGGACCCGGGGCGCGCGCATGGGGCACGCGCCGGACGGTCGAGACTTCGAGGGGGCATCATTTTGCGACTCAAACATTTCGCATGGCTGATTGCGGCCGCCACACCGGCGGCCGCTTTTGCACAGACGAGCGTGACGCTGTACGGCCGCGTCGACGGTGGCATCGAATACCTGAACCACATCGCGAAGCCGAACGGCGGCAGCGGGACCCGCTGGAGCGCCGAAAGCGGCGACTGGGGCACCAGCATGTTCGGGCTGAAGGGCATCGAGGATCTCGGCGGCGGGCTGTCGACGGTCTTCAACCTGGAAACCGCGTTCCAGGTGATGAACGGCCAGACGGGCGGTGGCCGCATGTGGTCGCGGCGTGCGTACGTCGGGCTGAAGAGCAACACGTGGGGCCAGTTGCAGGCCGGCCGCAACCTGTTCATCGACAGCGACGGCGTGTGGGAATTCGACCCGTTCGTGCAGCAGGCGTTTTCGTCGGCATCGCTCGTGCGCGGCCGTAACTGGCAACAGACCAGCAACAACATCGAGTATCACAGCCCGGTGATCGGCGGCTTCGACGTGCAGGCGCAATACGCGTTCGGCAACCAGTCGCGCGGTTTCAACTACGGCGCGGCCGACGATTTCGGCCGCTCGGACGGGATCATGATCTCGTACCACTCGCCGTTGCTCGACGTGCGCGGCATCTACGACGAACTGCGCGACAACAACGGCAAGTTCAGCAACATCTTCACCGCGTCGCGCGAGTATTTCGTCGGCGCGAACGTGAAGGTGTCGAAGTTCAAGATCCAGGGCGCGTATACGCACTACCAGGCACCGGACAGCCCGGCCGGTGTGGCCGATCGTGCCGATCACTACTGGCTCGGCGCGACCTATTCGGCGACCCCGCAATGGGCGGTGACGGGCGGCGGTTACTACGTGAAGGTGGGCGATGGCGGCGGCGATGCGTCGCACGACCCGTCGGGGCACGCGATGATGTACGTGCTCGGCACCACGTACAACCTGTCGAAGCGCACCTTCCTGTACGGGACGGTTGCGTATGTGCGCAACGGCGGCAACTCGAACTTCTCGCTGCTCGCGACACCGCGTGACGCGACGTCGGGGACGAGCCCGATGACGGGCGAGTCGCAGACGGGGGCGTATGTCGGGATGATGCATACGTTCTGAGCGGGGCAACGCCAGAGACGCAAAAGGCACGGGTAGTCGAACCCGTGCCTTTTTTCGTTTGCGGCACGCGGCCGCATCGGCCACCGGTCAGTCCAGCGCCTTCCCCGCCTTCTCATCCATGCAACGAATCGCAAGCAGCGTCATCGCACCACACCCGATCGCATACCACGCAGGCGCATTCGGATTGCCGGTCGCCGCGATCAGCCACGTGACGAAGAATTGCGCGAAGCCGCCGAAGATCGCGACACCGATGCTGTACACGAGCGCGCCGCCGGTGGCGCGCACCGCACGCGGGAACAGTTCGCCGAGCATCGCGCCCGTCGCGCCGATGTTGATCGCGTGCACGATCGACAGTGCGGCGATGATCGACAGCAGCGACACGGCGCCCGGCCAGCGGTTCAGCGCGATGAACGCCGGGTAGATCGCGGCCATCAGCACGATGCGCGTCCACCAGACGATCCGGTTGCGCCCGTAGACGTCGGACAGATGGCCGCCGATCGGCGTCACGAGCATCAGGATCGCGCCGGCGACGCAGCCGGCCGTCATCGACAGCCAGGTCGGCAGGTGCAGCACCTGCACGCCGTAGATCGCCATGTAGAACACGATGATGTAGTGGATCGACGTGTCGCCGATCGTCACGCCGAGGCCCGCGAACACGGCCTTGCCGTGATGGCGCAGCACGGCGGCGAGCGGCAGCGATGCGACCGGCTCGCCATGCGTGGCGGCGGGCGCAGCGGCCGGCACTTCCTCGACGGTGCTGCGCAGCCAGTAGCCGATCGGCACGAACAGCGTGCCGATGATGAACGGTACGCGCCAGCCCCAGCTTTCGAGCTGCGCGGCATTCAGCGTCGATGTCAGCGCGACGCCGGTCAGCGCACCGGCGAGCGCGGCGAGCCCCTGGCTCGAGAACTGGAACGACGCGTAGAAGCCGCGACGATGCTGCGGCGCCTGTTCGAGCAGCAGCGTCGTCGATGCACCGACTTCGCCGCCCGACGCGAACCCTTGCAGCAGGCGCGCGAGCACGAGCAGCAGCGGCGCGGCGAGGCCGATCTGCGCGAAGGTCGGCGCGACCGCGATCGTCGCGGTGCCGAGCGCCATCAGCAGCAGCGTGAGGATCATCGCCTTCTTGCGGCCGGCGCGGTCGGCATACATGCCGATCACGAGCCCGCCGAGCGGGCGTGTGACGAAGCCGACGCCGAAGCTGGCGACCGCCAGCATCAATTGCCCGAACGACGAATGCACGGGAAAGAACAGCTTGCCGATCAGGATTGCGAAGAAGCTGTAGACCGTGAAGTCGTAGAACTCGAGCGCGTTGCCGACGGCGGCGGCCGCGATCAGCCGGCGTTTCTTCGCGGCGGCGCGTGCATCGGCCGGCGTGCCGGCGAACGAAAGGGCGGACGTTTCCATGTGGGGCTTCCCCGGTTGACGCGGAACGATGGGATGAAGGGCGGTCAGGCCGCGAGCCAGGCTTCGGCGATGCGAACCCAGTAGCTCGCGCCGATCGCGAGGATGTCGTCGTTGAAGTCGTAGCCGGGGTTGTGCACCATGCAGCCGCCCTTGCTGCCGATCCCGTTGCCGATGAATGCGTAGCAGCCGGGGCGCGCTTCGAGCATGAACGCGAAATCCTCGCTGCCCATCAACGGCGCGGCGTCGGTTTCGACGCGCTCGGCGCCGAGCATCTGGCGCGCGATATCGGCCGCGAACGCGGTCGGCTCCGCGTGATTGACGAGCACCGGGTAGCCGTAGTCGTAGTCGACTTCCGCCGTGACGCCGAAGCTTTCCGCCTGGCCTTTCGCGAGCGCCTCGATGCGGCGCGCGAGCAGCGCGCGCACGTCGGCGTTCAGCGCGCGCACCGACAGCTTCATCGTGACGGTTTCGGGAATGATGTTGAACGTCTCGCCGGCCTGCACGCTGCCGACGGTGATCACGGCCGCATGCTGCGCATCGACCTCGCGCGCGACGATCGTCTGCAGCGCGACCATGATGCTGCCCGCGGCCGACATCGGATCGCGCGCGAAATGCGGCATCGCGCCGTGGCCGCCGACGCCGCGCAACGTGATCGTCACGCGGTCGGCCGACGCCATCGCGGCGCCGGTGCGGAAGGCCATGTCGCCGGCCGCGCGGCCCGGCATGTTGTGGATCGCGAAGATCGCGTCGCACGGGAAGCG
Organism: Burkholderia aenigmatica; assembly: GCF_048627025.1. Taxonomy (NCBI): domain Bacteria; kingdom Pseudomonadati; phylum Pseudomonadota; class Betaproteobacteria; order Burkholderiales; family Burkholderiaceae; genus Burkholderia; species Burkholderia aenigmatica. The sequence continues at coordinate 275,716 of NZ_CP184470.1, forward strand.
GTCGAACAGGCCGTCGTCCATCATCGCCTTCGCGCCGCCGAAGTTTTCCTCGGCCGGCTGGAAGATCAGGTTCAGCGTGCCGGAGAACTGGCGCGTGGCCGCGAGGTGGCGCGCCGCGCACAGCAGCATCGCGGTGTGGCCGTCGTGGCCGCACGCATGCATCTTGTTCGCATGGCGGCTCGTGTACGGCAGGCCGGTGGCCTCCGCGAGCGGCAGTGCGTCCATGTCGGCGCGCAGCCCGACCGTGCGCGTGCCTTGCCCTTCGCGCAGCACGCCGACCACGCCCGTCTTGCCGATGCCGCGATGCACTTCATAACCCCAGCCGGTGAGCAGCTCGGCGACGAGATCGCTCGTGAGCGTTTCCTCAAATGCGAGTTCGGGGTGAGCGTGGATGCGGCGGCGCACCTCGACCAGCTCGGGTGCGATCGCGGCGATGCCGGGGATGACGGGGTTCACGGCTTGCAACATGGTGTCTCCTGTGGGGCAGGTGGGGCGTTTGACGCACATATGACGAGCAAGCATATAAATTTCTTTTGGCCACCAGAAGCTGATAAATTGCTTTGGTGCTCACCACCGGTTGCCGCTCGGGAATACCCTGAGCCGGTATGTGCCGCGCAGCACAGGGTTTCCACGGATCACGCGTTGCCGCCATGAAATACCATCAGTTGAAAGCGTTCGTCACCGTCGCGGAAGAGGGCAGCATTCGTGCGGCCGCGCGGCGTCTGAACGTGTCGCCGGCGGCGCTGACGAAGGCGGTCAAGGAGCTGGAGATCGCGCTCGGCGTGTCGCTCGTCGTGCGCACCGCGCGCGGCGTGCAGCTCACCGCGTTCGGCCAGCAGTTGCAGGTGCGCGCGCGGCTGATCGTCGCCGAAATGCAGCGCGCCCGCGACGACATCGAACAGGCGCAGGGCGCGATGACGGGCTCCGTCGCGGCGGCGATCACGCCGGCCGCTGCGGTGACGATCCTGCCCGACGCGTTTCGCGCGTTCCGGCGCCGCTTTCCGGTGGCGCGCGTCAACCTGGTCGAAGGGTTTCCGGGCGTTGCGCTGCCGCGCCTGCACGACGGCTCGCTCGATTTCGCGGTGGCCGTCGTCGTGCCCGAGCTGCTGGCCGCCGAATTCGATCACGCGGAACTCTATGCGAGCCGGTCGCTGATCGTCGCCCGCAAGGGGCATCCGCTCGCGTCGGCCACCTCGCTCGCCGATCTCGTCGAGGCCGACTGGCTGATGAACCCGTCGCCGGAAAGCTCGACGCAGGTGCTGTTCAATTCGTTCGTCGCCTACGGTCTGCCGGTGCCGGCGCGGGTCGTCGAATGTCCGAGCTTCGGGCTCGCGCACAGCCTGATGACCGGTTGCGACCTGATCGCGTCGATGCCAGAGCAACTGCTACAGGGCGAGTGGGCGCGCGACCAGCTCGCGGTGCTGCCGATTCGCGAGCGCTTGCCGGGCGTCTCGGTGCAGGTCATCACGCGTCGCGACAGCCCGCTCACGCCGGCCGCGACGATGCTGCTCGACTGCCTGCGGGACTCCGCGCGGCGCAAGGGGCTGCGGTGAAGCGGAACCCAGGGGCGGCAGCAGTCATTGCATCGGTATCCTGACGATTGGGTGCGTGGCGTTGCCGTCGTCTGGCGGGCACGTGGCTTGCGCAGCGGACGCCATTCCGGCGCAGGCCGCGCGAGCCGGTATCATAGCGGCCGGCCCGCCGCTCCGGCCGGCCTCCAACAACATCGCCATCCGGCATCCAGCAATCAGAGGCATTTCATGACCAGTGCAACCCAATTCGACAACGTATCGGTCGTCAAGCGCGCGAACGTCTATTTCGACGGCAAGTGCGTGTCGCATACCGTGCTCTTCCCGGACGGCACGCGCAAGACGCTCGGCGTGATCCTGCCGTGCGCGCTCAACTTCGGCACCGATGCGCCCGAATTGATGGAAGTGCAGGCCGGCAAGTGCCGCGTGAAGCTCGACGGCAGCAGCGAATGGCAGACCTACGGTGCCGGCGAATCGTTCTCGGTGCCGGGCAAGAGCCGCTTCGACATCGAAGTGCTCGAGACGCTCGATTACGTCTGCAGCTACCTGTAACACGCCCGTACTCGCGCAGCAAAAGAAAAGCCCCGCCGAAGCGGGGCTTGTCGCAAGTGGAGGGCGCCAGGGCCCTCCGGCGCGCCTGTTCTCTGCTTACAGGCAGGCGTTGATATCGCCGGCGGAAGCCGCATTGCCGCCGCGGAAACCGACCCAGGTCTTCGCGCCTGCGGCGTTGGCCGGGCGCACGATGGCGGCAGCGCCGTTCGGCGGCTGCTGGCCCGGCGCATAAACGGCCATTGCGAGGCCATTCGCCAGTTCATACTGCGACGTCACCTGTTGTTGCGACTTGTCGGCCCAGGTCTTGGCGATGCACTGCGCCACTTCGTCGGCGGATTTTTGGCTTTGTCCCACGTTCTGCAGGGCAGAATCGGCTGCATGAGCAGAAAATGCCACGGTCAATGCGATGAGCGGTAAGTATTTCGCGTTCACGTTATCTCCCTCGAGTCGTGATTGATTGAGTGGGATGCGCAGCAGTACTGCGTACAAGTGAGATCGCATCAGGCGAGCACGGTTCCGGCGATTCCGAAACAAGTTGTTAACGCGCTTGCCAAATGGCGGCTCCGGTGCTGTGTACTTTGCTGCGGCACGGCATGCATCGTGTGCGGCACGACGTCATGCGCTGCGTGGTCGGCGCGCTGCCCGGTCGTGTGGTGATGTGACGGCCGCGGCGTGCGGCATGTGTCTGCATGCCGTGCCGCGACTCTTTATTTGATCGCGAAGTGGAATGGCTGATTGATGGCCCCGTCGCATGAGCACCATGATGACAAACTTTCGTCCGTCGAATTGTTAACCAACTTTAAACACGGGAAGCGGCGAAATGCGATGCGGCACGCGAAGGGCGTGCCGCATCGTACGGAAGAGGTGACGCGAGCGGGTCGTGCGCGGCGAGGGTGCCGCGCAGCGCAGTGGATCAGCCGGCCTTGCGCGTGCCGATGTCGCGCAGGTTGGCCGGGACGACGGGGCGGAAGCGCTCGCGCTTCTGTTCGTCGTCGAAGTGCTGGAGCGCGGGCTTGATCAGGTCGCTGCGCGACACGATGCCGGTGATGCGCATCGATTGCTCGTCGGCAACGACAGGCAGGCGCTCGAGTCCGAGCATTGCGAGCCGCGACGCGACGACGCGGCAGGTTTCGTGCGCCTGAGCGACGGCAGGCGCGCGGTTGACGAACGCGCCCGAGATCGGCGTGTCGGCCGTGGCCTGTGCGCGCTGCGCGTCGAGCGTCGCGCGATCGACGAGACCGAGCAGGCGGCCGTTCTGCACGACCGGGTACGCACGGTGCGACTGCTTCGCGCCGAAGTACTGCGACTCGACGGTCGCGAGCGTCGCTGCGCCGTCGATCGCGACGAGCAGGTCGGCCGACGTCATCACTTCGCCGATGTCATGCCGCTCGAGCGGATCGACGCCGTACTCGCGATAGATGTGATAGCCGCGGCGCGCGATCTTCTCCGTCATGATCGAGCGCTTCATCACGATGGTCGCGAAACCGTGCGCGACGAGTGTTGCCGCGAGCAGCGGCAGCAGCGCGTTGGCGTCGTGCGTGAGGCCGAACGCGAACACGATCGCGGTCAGCGGCGCACCGAGCGTCGCGCCGAGCGTCGCGGCCATGCACACGAGCGGCCACAGCGCCGGGTCGCCGCCCGGCAGCATCGGCGACAGCACCGTGCCGAGCCCGGCGCCGAGCATCAGCAGCGGGGCGAGTACACCGCCCGACGTGCCCGAGCCGAGCGCGATCACCCACATCACGGCCTTCACGATCAGCAGCGCGAGCGCGATCTTCAATGCGATGTGCTGATGAAGCAGGTCGCCGATCACGTCGTAGCCGACGCCGAGCGCGCGCGGCTCGAGCCAGCCGCCGATGCCGATCACGATCGCGCCGAGCGCGGGCCACCACATCCAGTGCACCGGCAGCTTCGCGAAGGTGTCCTCGACGCGATACAGCGCAGCCGACAGGCCGCACGCGAGCATGCCCGACAGCAGGCCCGCGACGATGCACGACAGCAGCGCGACGGGCGTCGGCGCGGCCGTGGTCAGCGGAAACAGCGGATCGACGCCGAAGAACACGGCGCGGGCGAAACCGGCCACCGCGCAGGCGAGCGCGACCGGCAGGAAACTGCGCGGACGCCATTCGAACAGCAGCAGTTCGACCGCGAGCAGCACGGCGGCGACCGGTGTGCCGAACACGGCCGTCATGCCGGCGGCCGCACCGGCGACGAGCAGCGTCTTGCGCTCGGCGGCGGTCACGTGCACGCACTGTGCGATCAGCGAGCCGAGTGCGCCGCCCGTCATGATGATCGGGCCTTCGGCGCCGAACGGGCCGCCGCTGCCGATCACGACGCCGGACGACAGCGGCTTCAGGATCGCGACCTTCGGCGACATGCGGCTCTTGCCGAACAGGATCGCCTCGATCGCTTCGGGAATGCCGTGGCCGCGGATCTTTTCCGAACCGAAGCGCGCCATCAGCCCGACGATCAGGCCGCCGATCACCGGCACGACGATCACCCACGCGCCGAGCGTGTTGTGCGCGGGCGAGCGGTCGACGAACGAGAATTGCTGGAAGAAGAACAGGTTCGTGAACAGGTGGATCAGGCTCAGCAGCACGAATGCGGCCAGCGTGCTGAGCAGGCCGATCCCGGCGGCAAGCAACGCGATCCTGGGCAGGCGGTCGTTGGTCGCGAAATCGCGTTTGTGTGGTGCGTTCATCGGAGTGGAAAGAGCAGGGGTCAGTAATCGATCTGGGGAACCTGGAACGCGTCCTTGAGCGACTTCAGCTCGGCGCGATGCATGGCCGCGAGGCGGGCGAGCAGCGTTTCGCCGGCTTGCTCGAGATGGACCTCGACCTGGCGGCGGTCCGCTTCGCTCGTCTTGCGCTTCACGAGGCCGAGCGCTTCGCAGCGCGTGACCAGCGCGACGACGCCGTGATGCTGCGCCTGCAGGCGTTCCGCGAGTTCGCCGATGGTCGCCCATTCGCGATGCGGGTAGCCCTTGATGTGCAGCAGCAGCAGGTATTGCAGCGGCGTCACGCCTTCGCTTTGCGCGGCGCGTTCGGAGAAGCGCTCGAAGCGGCGCATCTGGTAGCGGAACTCGGACAGTTGCTGGAAATCGCTTTTCGCCAGCGCGCGTCGGGTATCGTTCATCGAGGTCGGTCGGACGGTCAGTTTCGGTAGCGTGAAATATATCACAACATGATATAAATGGCCGAATTCAGGCGGAATGAATGCATTCCGCGTGTCTCAGGCTGTTACATGGCGTTACGTGCGCCGCGTGCGCCGCGTGCGTTACGCGGCCTCGCGTATTTGCGTCTGCCGATACAGGCCCGTGACGAGATCCGTCTGCGTAATGATCCCGACGAGCCGGCGCGATGCATCGACGACCGGAATGTGGTGGTGCCCCGAATGCGTAAACAGCGGGACGAGTGCCGTGATCGGCATCGTTTCCGGCACGCACGCGACGTCGCGCGTCATCACGGTGGCGACGCTCGCCGGCTGGCCGCCGAACGATTGCGGAAGCCGAGCGGACAGGCGTTGCCACAGCGGGGTCGGACGGCGCAACTGGCGCGTGAGGTCGGCGCGCGTGACGATGCCGGTCAGGCGGCCTTCGCCGTCGACGACGGGCAGCGCCTTCACGCGGTGGCGGTCGAGCAGCGTGAGCGCGGCCGTGACCGACGTCGATGGCGCGACTTCGATGGCATTCTTCGTCATCAGGTCGGCGCACGAGAGCTGGCCGAACGTGCGCGTATAGGCCTGCATCTCGGTTTCGCGCAGCAGCGCTTCGAGATCGTCCGGATCGACGTCGAGCCATTCGCCGCGGCGCTTCAGCACCGCGTCGAGGTCGCCGCGCGTGAAGCCGCCGCGCGCCGGTGCGGCGCCGCCTGCCTGCGGTTTCGCGTCGGGACGCACGCCGCCGTGCGGATAGCGGTGCCCGGTCAGCGCGTGATAGGCAAGCGCGGCGGACAGCAGGATGGCCGATTGCAGCGCGATCGGTTCCAGCACGAAGCTGAACCCGAGCGAATGGATCGCCGGGCCGCCGACCACGGCCGTGAGCGCAACGGCGCCCGACGGCGGGTGCACGCAGCGCAGCACGAACATGCCGCCGATCGCGCACGCGATCGCGACCGCGGCGGCCGTGATCGGATCGGCGATCCATTGTGCGCATGCGACACCGACCGTGGCCGCGACGAGATTGCCGCCGATGATCGACCACGGCTGCGCGAGCGGGCTCGCCGGCACCGCGAACAGCAGCACGGCCGACGCCCCCATCGGCGCGACGAGCAGCGGCACGAGGCCCGGCACGCCGGGCAGCAGCCGCATCGTCACGCCGACCGTCGCGATGCCGACGAGCGCGCCCGTGCACGAGCGCAGGCGTTCACGCCAGCCCAGCGACATCGGATGGGGAATGAAGCTGTGCAGCCATTGCCGCAACGTGCGGCGCGACGAAGGGGAGCCTGACGACATGGACGGTAAGCGGTAAAGATGACAGCGCGGATGCGCGCAGCGACAAGCGGCGAATTATATCGCGTTGTGATACAAATTGTCGCACCGCATCAAGCCGTTGCATACGCGCGACGGACATGTCTTGCAAAAAGCTTTCATCCGATGAAAGTTTGCAGGCCGGACAAACGCGCAAATTTGTCTGCAGCGGCGTACAATTCGGGCCACTGAATCCCCCGTCATGCCAGAACCACGTACGCGATGCCCGCTCTCCCGCCTTTCCCCCGGCACGGTGATCGAATTGACGTGGTTCGCGGCTGCGTTCCGTTTTTCACCTGACGCGAGCGCTGCCGACGCCTCCCCACTGACTCTCCCCAAGCCAATTCAATGGACATGCTCGAAAACATGCGCCTGTTCGTGCGCGTTGTCGAAGCCGGCAGTTTTACTGCGGTCGCAAAGGAAATCGACGCGACCACCGCGCAGGTCTCGCGCGCGGTATCGAACCTCGAAGCGCACGTACAGACGCGGCTGCTGCATCGCACGACGCGCCACCTCGGCCTTACCGAAAGCGGCGAACGCTACTTCGAGCGCGCGAAATCGATCCTCGCGGAAATCGACTACGCGAACGCGGAGGCGCGCAACGCCCTGCTGCGGCCGAGCGGCAAGATGCGCATCCATGCGATGACGGGGCTCGGGCAGAGTCATGTCGTGTCGTCGATCGTGCGCTACCAGGAGGACAACCCCGACGTGTCGGTCGAGCTGACGCTCGCCCAGCGGATGCCGAATCTCGTCGAGGAGGGCTACGACGTGTCGATCGTGACGGCGTCGCAGCTGCCCGATTCGGGCTATGTCGCGCAGACCTGCGGCACGAGCTGCAGCGTGCTCGTCGCATCGCGCGAATACCTGGCGCGCCACGGCACGCCGCAGTCGCCCGACGAATTGCCGAACCACGTGTGCCTGCGCCTCGATACGCCCGCCTCGCCGGCCAGCGAATGGCGGCTCGAGCGTAGCGATGGCGAGGAGGCCGTCTACGAGCTGCAGCCCGCGCCGTTCCAGGTCAACGTGCCGGACGCGCTGTGCGTCGCGGTGCGCGCCGGGCGCGGGATCGCGTGCGTCGCGCTGTATACGGTGCTCGACGACATCCGCGAAGGGCGGCTGATCCGCGTGCTGCCCGAGTATCGGCTGCAGACGGTGAGCGTGTACGCGGTCTACGCGACGCGCCGCTATCTCGACGCGAAGATCCGCACGTTCCTCGATCACCTGCGCACGACGCTCACGCCCGCGCTGGAGAACGACCTGCGCGAACTCGACCGGCTGACGACCGAACAGACGCCGGGCGGCCGCAAGCGCGCCTGACGATCCGCGCGGGCGCGCGTCGCGCGAACCGCACGGGCCGTGGTGCTGTTCAGGCGCGCGGCGCGATGCGGATCCGCTCGAAGCGTCCCGCGAGCCACGCGTAGGCGGCGATGCCGAGCAACCCGTGCGCGGCGACGAACCATAATGCGCCGGCAAACGAGCCCGTGCTGGCGACGAAGTAGCCGATCACGAGCGGCGTGACGATCCCGGCGATGTTGCCGAGGCCGTTGAACACACCGCCGCTCAGGCCGACCATGCCTTCCGGCGCGGTGTCGGCGAGCACGGCCCAGCCGACTGCCGCGAGCCCCTTGCCGAAGAACGCGACGGTCATCAGTGCGATCACGATCGCGTTCGACGACGCGCCGTTCGCGAGCACGAGCAGCGTCGCCATCGCCATCCCCGCGACGAACGGCGTCTTGCGCGCCTTCGACGGATGCATGCCGCGCCGGATCAGCCAGTCCGACAGCACGCCGCCGAGCACGCCGCCCGTGAAGCCGCAGAGCGCCGGCAGCGCGGCGACCCAGCCGGCTTCCATGATCGTCATCCCGCGCCCCTTGATCAGGTAGATCGGAAACCACGTGATGAAGAAGTAGGTGAGTGCCGTGATGCAGTACTGGCCGATGTAGATCGCCCACAGGTTCCGATGGCGAAACAGTTGCGACACGTCGTGCCACGACACGCGCGGCCGATGGCGCACCCGGTTCGCTTCGAGATCGACGAGTGCGCCGTGTGCGCGCAGGTAGTCGCGCTCCGCGTCGCTCACACGCGGGTGGCCGTGCGGCTCGCGATACCACGCGAACCACAGCGCCGCGAGCGCGATGCCGAGCAGCCCCATCCACAGGAACACGTGTTCCCAGCCGAGCGCATGCGTGAGCCAGGCCATCGCGGGCGTGAACAGCACGACGGCCATGTACTGCGCGGAATTGAACAGGGCCGACGCCGTGCCGCGTTCGGCGGTCGGGAACCAGCACGCGACGATTCTCGAGTTGGCCGGGAACGCCGGCGATTCGACGAGGCCGAGCATGAAGCGCATCACGAACAGCGCGAGCGTGGCGGCCGCCCCCTGCACGGCGAGCCAGCCGACCGTCCCCTGCAGCATCGTGAAGACCGACCACAGCAGCAGGCTCAGGCCGTACACGCGCCGTGCGCCGAAGCGGTCGAGCAGCCAGCCGCCCGGAATCTGGCCGATCGCATAGGCCCATGCGAATGCGGAAAAGACGATGCCGAGCTGCACGGGCGTCAGCCCGAGGTCGTGCGCGACGCCGGTGCCGGCGATCGACATCGTCGCGCGATCCGCATAGTTGATGACGGTGACCGCGAAAATCAGCGCGAGGACCGTATAGCGGACGCGGCCGATCGTGCGTGAGGCGGCGGGTGATGCGGCGAGAGCAGCGCCGCTGGATCGATTGGGCATGCGTGTCTCCTGGCCTCCGTCGTGCGGAGGCATCCGGTGTTGTAACGGGGGGGCCGCCGTGCGGCGTGCGGATCAGCTCGTGACGCTGGTCGGCGGGCGCTGGCCCGCAAAACACGCGGCAAGATTGGCGAGCACGATCCGGCCCATCGCTTCGCGCGTTTCGCGGGTCGCGCTCGCACGGTGAGGCTGCACGACGACGCGGTCGAGTTCGAGCAGCGCGGCCGGCACGTGCGGCTCGTTCTCGAATACGTCGAGACCGGCGCCGGCGATCGTGCCGTCGGCGAGCGCGCGAATCAGCGCGGCTTCGTCGACCAGCTTGCCGCGTGCGACATTGATCAGGAATCCTTGGGGGCCGAGCGCGGCGAGCACGTCGGCCGTCACGAGCACGTTGCCGTGATCGGCCGATGCGGCGATCACGAGTATGTTGCTGTCGCGCGCGAGCGCGGCGAGGTCGGGCACGTAGCGATAGCCGCTGTCGCGATGCTCGCGCGGGCCGAAGTAGCTGACGGGCATCCGGAACGCCTGCGCGCGCTGCGCGATCGCGCGCCCGACGCGGCCGAGCCCGACGATGCCGAGCCGCTTGCCGGTCACCTGGGTCGCGAGGGGCTGGGTCGTCTTGCCCCAGCGGCCGGCGCGCACGATCCGCTCGCCAGCGCCGAGGTCGCGCAGCGTCGTCAGGATCAGCCCCATCGCCATGTCGGCGACGTCGTCGGTCAGCACGTCGGGTGTCGTCGTCACGTGGATGCCGCGCGCGCGGGCACGGTCGAGATCGACGGCGTCGGTGCCGATGCCGCTGATCGCGACGATCTCGAGCGCGGGCAGCCGGTCCATCAGCGCGGCGGACAGGCCGTTCGCGCCGCCGGTCACGACCCCGCGAATGCGCGTGGCCACGCGATCGAGCAGCGCGTCCGGTTGCCCGGCCGCATACAGCCGGTGCACCGCGTAACGGGTGGACAGTTCGGCGTCGATCGCGTCGGGGAGCGGCTGGGTGAGCAGGATGTCGATGGTCATGAAGGTCTCGGTCGTCGTGCGCGGCGCGGGCCGCGCATCAGGTGCAACCGAGTATAGAAATCGTATCGATATGCGTCTAACATCAAAAGGCTATCGATTGATTCAGGAATTGGATGATTGAACTGCACCAGCTTCGCTGCTTCGTCGCGGTGGCCGAGGAACTGCATTTCGGTCGCGCGGCCCGGCGGCTCTTCATGACGCAGCCACCGCTCAGCCGGCAGATCCAGCTGCTCGAGCATGCGCTCGGCATCGCGTTGCTCGAACGCAGCAGCCGGCAGGTCAGGCTGACCGCGGCCGGCGAGCGGTTCCTGCGCGACGCGCGGCATATTCTCGAATTCTCCGCGCGGGCCGAGCAGGCCGCGCAGCGCGTCGCGCATGGCGGGGCCGGCCGCATCACGCTCGGCTTCACGGCGGTCAGCGCGTACCGGATGATCCCGATGCTGTTGGCGCACGCCGCCCACGCGCTGCCGGACGTCGACATCGAATTGCGCGAGATGGTGTCGACCGTGCAGATCGATGCGCTGGCGTCGCGGATGCTCGACGCGGGCTTCGTGCGCCAGCGGGCCGCGCGCCAGCCGCTCGAATACCGGCTCGTGCAGCGCGAGCCGATGCTGGTTGCGGTCGCGGAGGGCGCGCCGCTCGCCGCGTGCGAGCGCATCGGCCCCGACGAGCTCGACCGGCAGCCGTTCATCGCGTATTCGCCGAACGAGGGGAAATACTTCCACGACCTGATCTCGGGCCTGTTCGCGAACGCGGGGCGGCTGCCGAACTACCTGCACTACGTGGGGCAGACGCACACGATCCTCGGCCTCGTGCGCGCGGGGCTCGGTGCCGCACTCGTGCCGGCGTCGGCGCGCGAGCTGCACGTCGACGGCGTGGTGTTCCGGCCGCTGGCGGGCGCCGACGTGGCGGCCGAGCTGTATCTCGCATGGCGCGCGGACAACGACAACCCGGCGCTGCCGGTATTCAACGCGATGGTCGAGCAATTCCTGCCGGGAAGCGCGGACGACGGACGCGCGTGAGAATGCCGGCGGCGGGGCGCGGCAAGCGTTTGCCTCGCGTCGATAAGTCGGTTGTCTGACGATTGGCGGGGTGGCCCGTCGACAGCGGGATACCCCATTCGCGGACGCTTCAGCCTCCTCGTAAGCCTTAACTGATGCGGGTTGAGGCGTTTTCCTTCGTATTTCCTGTTGCTCGACGCGGGGAAACCCTCATTCCGGATTCATCGGTCGTCGTATTACTGTATCGATACACTAAATCGATACAGTCGCGCTGAGATGCGCACAAGCAAAGGAGACGGCCCATGAATACCCTGACCCGGCGGCGCTTTCTGCAGACGGCGTCCGTCGCCACGCTCGCGGCCGCAGGCGGCTTGCCCGGCGTGGCGCGCGCGCAGCCCGTGGTGACGCTGCGCTGCTCGTCGTCGATGCCGGCCGACCAGAACGCCGCGCACTACGTGTGGTACGAGCGTCTGGCGGCGAACCTGAAGGCGAGCGTCGGCGACGCGATCCGCGTCGACTACTTTCCGAACAGCCAGCTCGGCAAGGAGAGCGACGTCGTGCAGCAGGTCAAGATCGGGGCGATCGACATGATGATCGCGGGCTCGTCGATCTGGGCGACGGTGGCACCGGAACTCGGGATGCTCGATCTCGGCTATCTGTTCGACAGCTATGCGCATGTCGCGAAGGTGCTTGACGGCTCGGTCGGTGCAAGCCTGAACACGCTGCTGCAAAAGCGTGCGGGCTGCTCGGTGCTGACCTGGGGCTCGCATTTCGGCGGGCGCTGCGTCTTCACGAAGCAACCCGTGCTTGCGCTGCAGGGGCTGAAGGGCACGAAGCTGCGCGTGCTGCCGACGCCGGCGTTCATGGACACCTTCAAGGCGATGGGGGCGGTGCCGACGCCGATTCCGTTCGGCGAGCTGTACATGGCCGTGCAGACGGGCGTCGTCGACGGGCTCGAGCACGATCCGGCCACGGTGCTCGCGAGCAAGTTCGACGAAGTGGTGAAGTCGTGCTGGCAATCGCATCACGTGTTTGCCGCGATGACCGTCGTGATGGGGCGGCGCGCGCTCGACCGGATTCCGGCGAACCTGCGCCCCGCGTTCGATCGGGCGGTGGCCGACGCCACCGCGCAGCAGCGCGCGATTGCCGCGCAGAAGGCCGATCAGGCCGAGCAGGCGCTGAAGCAGCGCGGCATGAGCTTCCATCCGATGGCGGCGGCCGAACGCGAGGCGGTGCGGCAGACGATGCACGACCGGCTCTATACGGCATTCGCCCGGCAGTATCCGGCGACCGCGTCGCTGTTTCCGGCGATTGCCGCCGCGCGGAGCTGAACGATGGAGACCTGTTCCGTTTCGGGCGCCGCGGCGGCGCCTGGCGCCGGCCTTCCGGCACGCCGTGTCGCACGCGTGCTGGACGCGATGCTGCGCGCGATCGAATACGTGTCCGCGGCGGTGCTGGCCGTCGATGTCCTCGTCGTGTTCGTCTCGGTCGTGTGCCGCTATTTCCTGCACGATCCGCTCGACTGGACCGAGGAGGTCGCGAGCGCGCTGATGATCGTGCTGGTGTTCTTCGGTGCGGCGACGGTGCTCGGGCGCAGCCAGCACGTCGGCATCGACCTGTTTCGCGGCTGGTTCCCGGCGCGCTGGCAGGGCGCGCTCGTGCAGATCGGCCACTGGATCGTCGCGGCCGTCTCGCTGAACCTGCTGGTGTCGTCGTGCCAGTTGCTGGCCGATTCGTACGACCAGTTGACGCCGGGCGGCCTGCCGGGCTGGATCAACGTGTACCCGATGATGTTCGGCGCGCTGTTCATGACCGTGTTCGCGCTCGCGAACGCGCTCGACGCGCCGCGCCGACGCGTGGTCGGCACGCTCGCGTGCTGCGCGGGATTCGCGGCCGCGCTGTACGGATGGAATGCGCTGGTGCCGGCGCACGCGATCGCACCAGGCATGCTGCTGGTCGCCGGTTTCGTCGGTGGGCTCGTGCTGGGCGTGCCGATCGGTTTCGTGCTCGCGTTTTCGGCGCTGCTGTATTTCCTGGCCGACCCGACACTGCCGCTGCTCGTCTACTCGCAGCAGGTCATGGCCGGTGCCGATCACTTCGTGCTGCTCGCCGTGCCGTTCTTCGTGCTGGCCGGGCTGCTGATGGAGTCGAACGGCATGTCCGCGCGGCTCGTCGAATTGCTGCTGCGGATCTTCGGGCGCGTGCGCGGTGGGCTCGGACTGATCGTGATTCTCGCGACAGCGTGCTTTTCCGGCGTATCGGGCTCCAAGCTCGCCGACATCGCCGCAGTGGGCGGCGTCGTGATGCCGGCCGTGCGCCGCGCGCGCCAGGATCCCGACGAAACGGCCGCGCTGCTCGCGTGCAGCGCGGTGATGGCCGAGACCATCCCGCCCTGCGTGAACATGATCATCATGGGTTTCGTCGCGAACATCTCGATTGCCGGGTTGTTCGTCGCGGGCATCGTGCCGGCCGCGGTGCTGGCCGCGTCGCTCGCGGTGGTCACGGTGATCACCGGGCGCAGGATCGACGTCTCGACGGTGTTCACGGAACGCCGCGCGTGGCTGCCGCTCGCGGGCGGCGCGCTGGTCGCGCTGGTGATGGTCGCGATGATCGGCAAGGGCGTGACGTCGGGGATCGCGACGTCGACCGAGGTGTCCGCGTTCGCGGTGGTCTATGCGCTGGTGGCGGGCTGGCTCGCGTTTCGCGAGCTGACCTGGCGTGTGGTCGGGCGCGTGTTCGTGCGTGCCGCGTCGATGGCCGGCGGTATCCTGTTCATCGTGGCCGCGGCGTCGAGTGTGTCGTTCGCGCTGTCGATCGAGCAGATTCCGGCGCTGGTCTCGGGCACAATGACCGCGTTCGCCCATCAGTACGGCGCGACGATGTTCCTGCTGCTCGCGGCACTGGTCATGGTCGTGTTCGGCGCGGTGCTCGAGGGGGCGCCGGCGCTGATCATCTTCGGGCCGCTGCTTGCGCCGATCGCGCTGCAGCTCGGTATCAACCCGCTGCATTTCGGCACGGTCGTGGTGGTGGCGATGGGGCTGGGCCTGTTCGCACCGCCGGTCGGACTCGGGCTGTTCACGACCTGCGCGATCACGGGCACCGACGTCCGGCACGTTGCGCGGCCGATGGTGAAATATCTGCTGGTGCTGGTTGCCGCCCTCGTGGCGCTGATTCTGGTGCCGGCGTTTTCGTTGTGGCTGCCGGCCCATTTCGGCCTGTAGCCGTTTTTGATAGCAAGACGACATGAGTACGATTCAGGACGTGGCCCGTCATGCGGCCGTTTCGGTCAGCACGGTTTCGAACGTGCTCAACGGCCGTACCGACCAGATGAAGCAGGAAACGCTCGAACGCGTGAAGGCCGCGATGGAAGTGCTGCAGTACCGGCCCAGCACGCTGGCGCGCCAGCTCAAGACGGGGCAGACGCCGCTCGTCGGGCTGCTGGTGCCGTCGATGGCGAACCCGATGTACGGCTACATCGCGCGCGAGGTCGAGGCCTGCGCGCAGGAACGGTACGGGCATCGCGTGCTGATCGGCAATACCTATCGCGATGCGAAGAAGGAAGCTTCGTTCTTCGACGACCTGTTCGCGCATGGCGTGCGGCGCGTGATCGTGATCTCGTCGCTGGCCGACGAAAGCCACCTCGAGCGCGCGGCCGAGCGCGGGATGACGGTCGTGAGCTACGACCGGCGCGCGACGCCCGGCGAGCTGTCGAAGGTCGATCACGTCACGGCCGACAACGAGGCCGCCGCGCGGCTCGCGACCCGTTGCCTCGTCGACGCGGGACACCGGCGGCTCGCGTTCGCGACGGTCGCCGGCATGACCGTGAGCCGCAGCGACAAGATCCGCGGCTTTCTCGCGACGGCGCGCGACGCGGGCGTCGAGGCGCACGCACGGGTGCTCGACGGCGGTCCCGCGAACGAGTACGGCGACGCCGTGATCGTCGACGTGGGGCGCGCGCTGGGCGTCGCGCTGGCCGCCGATCCGGCGCGGCCGACCGGCGTCGTCGCGGTCAACGACCTGTTCGCGCTCGGCCTGATGGCCGGGCTGCGCGACGGCGGCCTGCGCGTGCCGGACGATGTATCGGTCGTCGGGATGGACGGTCATTTCCTGTCGGCGATTTCCAACCCGGCGCTGACCACGGTGCAGCTGCCCGTCACCGAGATGGCGGAGGAAATGGTGCGGCGCGTGATGCGGGCGGATGGCGACACGCCGCCGGCGAGCGAGCCGCACGTGTTCTCCGGCGTGACCCTCATCGAGCGCGCCTCGGTGGCATCGCCGCCGCAAGCGGACGATTCGCACGGAGGGGCAGCATGACGCGCGTCTTCGTCACGCATCCGACGGGGATGCTCGACCACTATTTCGGCGCGAAGGCGCTGCGTGCGCTGCAGGCGATCGCGGACGTCACGTGCAATCCGCTCGATCGCGAGCTGGGCACGGACGAACTGGTCGCGGCCGCGCAGGGTTGCGACGCGATGATCGCGTACCGGCAGACGCCCGCGCCGCGGGCGCTGTTCGCCGGGCTGCCGGCCCTTGCGGCGTTCCTGCGCTGCGCGGTCGATATTCGCACCGTCGATGTCGACGCGGCGAGCGCGTTCGGCGTGCTGGTCACGCAGGCGAGCCCCGGCTTCGCGCCGGCGGTCGCCGAGTGGACGATCGGCGTGATGATCGATCTCGCGCGCGGTATCGGCCGCTATGCATCGGCCTATCACGACGGGATGCCGCTGGCGCCGCAGATGGGGCGCGAATTGCGCGGCAGCACGCTCGGCCTGATCGGTTACGGGCAGATCGCGCGCCATCTGGCGCCGATCGCGACGGCGCTCGGGATGCGCGTGCTCGTCAGCGATCCGTACGTGCGCGTCGACGCGCCGACGCTCGAACAGGTCGAATTCGCGGCGCTGTTGCACGCTGCCGATTTCGTCGTGTGCCTCGCACCGGCGACGCCGGCCACCGCGAACCTGATCGATGCGGGCGCGTTCGCGGCCATGAAGCCGGGCGCGTATTTCATCAACGCGTCGCGCGGCGAGCTGGTCGACGAGCGGGCACTGTCCGACGCGCTCGACACGGGCCGGCTCGCCGGCTGTGCACTCGACGTCGGGCGCGCCGCGGACCAGATGCCGACGCCCGCGCTTGCCGCGCATCCACGGGTGATCGCGACGCCGCACGTCGGCGGCCTGACGCTGCCCGCGGTCGAGCACCAGGCGCTGGAGACGGTCGATCAGCTCGCCGTGCTGCTCGACGGAAGTGTGCCGCGCGGCGCCGTCAACGCGGTACAGGCAACGCGGCTGGCGCGCTGGCGCACGGCGCGCGCAGATGCCGGGCCGGGCGCGCGATGAGACACGACGCGGCCACCGTGCGGCCGTCCGACGCGTGCGATTGCCACATCCACATCTATGACGATGCCTATCCGCTCGCGCCGACGGCGACGTTCCGTCCGCCGCACGCGCCGGTGGATGCGTATCGCCGGGTGCAGCAGACGCTCGGCCTGGCCCGCGTCGTGATCGTGCAGCCGACCGGCTATGGTGTCGACAACCGTTGCCTGCTCGCCGCGCTGGCCGCGTTCGGTCAGCAGGCGCGCGGTGTCGCGACGTTGCCGGCCGACGTGCCGGATGCCGAGCTTGCGCGGTTGCACGCGGCGGGCGTGCGCGGCGTCCGGTTCATGATGTTGGCGGGCGGGCTGGCGCGGTGGGACGAACTGGAGCGGGTGGCCGCGCGGATCGGGCCGCTTGGCTGGCATGTCGACCTGCAGCTCGACGGCCGGACGTTGCCCGACGTCTTGCCGTTGCTGTCCTCGCTACCGGCGCGCGTCGTGATCGATCACACGGGCAAGTTCCTGACGCCCGTCGCGCCCGACGCACATGCGTTTCTCGCGCTGCGGCGCCTGCTCGACCGTGGCCATGCGTGGGTGAAACTGTCCGCGCCGTACGAGACGTCGCGCTCGGGCGCGCCCGGTTACGACGATGTCGCGCGTCTCGCCGCCGTGCTGGCGCGAAACCATCCGGCGCGTTGCGTATGGGGCAGCAACTGGCCGCACCCGAACGCGTCGCCGGTCCCCGACGATATGGCCTTGCTCGGCTGGCTGGACGACTGCACGGCGCACGACGCGATCACCCGTGCGATTCTGGCCGACAATCCGGCCGTGCTTTACGGATTCTGAGCCGGCACCCGGCGTGGTGCCGCGCGTGACAAGCTTTCAATCCGGAAGCTTGCGCGTGCGATGACAAGCATTCCTGACCGAGCACGACCGGTCGCAGTCCTGCGAATCCTTACCGTGCTGAAAGCTGCTTCGCTGCCGGTGTTCCAACGGAGGAACGCAGCCGTTCGCTGCACTGCGACAACTGCTTGACGCTGCATGCCGGTCGGCGCAGGATACGTCCGTGCATTTGGAGCGGGACGCGCCGGCCGCGCGGTTCCTGCACCCGCGATACGCAGAAGAACAACGATGAGCCTTTACGCACTCGTACCGGAATACCGGCCCCGCGTTTGTCGGCCCGCCGGAACAACGCTTCTCCCGACGCCCGTCGCGTCACGTATCCGTCATCCCGTTTCGTACCGTGCATCGGTACACGTTCCCGTTCGCGCGCGAGCCGCGACGATGCATGACACCTGTCTGCATCGCATCGCCGCGCCGTCCGCCACGCCTCATCACCGCATCCTGACCGGCGCCTACACCGGCGTCTCGTGACGCCCGTCGCGCCCATCCTTGTATTGCGCCGCCGGCTTGTCTGGCTGCCCGGCGGCACCGAAGTCCGAAGCATTTCGATTGAGCTTGAAAAAGGCAAACGCAAGCAGTTCGGTTCGAGGTTCAAGGAGAAAAACTCATGTCGCAGCTTTCGAATGAAGAAGCAAACGGCAGTTCGGGGAGTAACAAGGTCAAGCTGATCAAGTGGGCGATCATCGTCGCCGGCGTCGCGATCGTGGCACCGGCCGCGCTGTTCATCCTGAAGGGGGTGATCGCGCTGGTCGCGGCAGGTGTGATCGGCCTTGGCGCGATCTATCTGGCGCCGGTCGTCGCGATGAAGTTCGCGAACCAGAAGGTGAAGATGATCGTCGAGGAGGCGCAGGCCAATCCGATCGAGACGCTGATCAACCAGCTCGCGGAAAAGCGCCAGGCGGCGCAGAAGTTCGCGGACAGCATCACCGCGTTTCGCACCGAGGTGAAAAACTTCGAAAGCAAGACGGAACTGTTCGAGAAGCAGTATCCGGACGACGCGCCGCGCTTCCGGCAGCAGCTCGACACGATGAAGCAACTGCTTTCGTTCCGCGAGGGGCGTTACAAGCAGGTGCAGGCCGAGCTGAAGAATTTCGCGTCGGCGATCGACCGCGCGAAGGCGATGTGGGACATGTCGCAGGCGGCGCAGCAGATGAACAAGCTCGCGGGCAAGCAGGCGTCCGACACGTTCGAGCAGATCAAGACCGACGTGGCCGTCGATTCGGTGATGCGCTCGGTCAACAAGGCGTTCTCCGAAATGGAGACGTCGCTGATGGATAACCCCGAGGTCAAGCAGGCGCAGCAGCAGGCGGTGATGAACGCCCCCCGCGCGCCCGGGCTCGATACGGCGAACCCCGCGCAGTTGCCGTCGAAACAACAATAACTTCCTGCAGGCACGCAACCATGAAAAAACTTCTTGGCGCCATCGCGTTTCTGGTAGTGCTCGTCGGCGTATGGATGGTGCATCAGGGCGGCCTGTCGACGCTGATGCCCGCGCATGACGCGTCGCAGGCCTCGACATCCGCGCAAGGTGGCGACACGAGCCAGCCCGCGCAGCCGTCGCCGTCGGCCAACGTGCTGCCGGCCGGCTTCACGCCGCAGGCCAGCACGCTGAAATCGATTGCCGAAAACGGCCTCGTGCGAGTCTCGGTGCAGAACCCGAGCGAGCCGTTTTTCGGCGAGGACAAGGGCGCGCCGCACGGCTTCAACGTCGAATTCGCGCGGCTGCTGTTCGCCGATCCGTCGTTCTCGCACGGCGGCAAGCCGGTCATCGTCGATACGCGTCACGAGGTCGACACGTACCCGGGTGTGCCGAAGCAGCTGCTCGATACGGACGCGAAGGGGAATCACGTGGTCGACGTGGCCATGGACGGGCTGACGTTCCCGGACAACACGCCGGCGGGCGTCGTCTACTCGGTGCCGTACGTCGACGATTTCGGTTATTCGCTGATCGTGCGGCAAGGCTCCGCGATCCGCACGACCGACGATCTCGCGGGCAAGACGGTCGGCATCCTGAAAGGCGACCCGGATGTACGCGCGTTCGTCACGCGTCAGTATCCGAACGTGAAGTTCGTCGAAGTCGACGATTCCGATCCGGCGTTCATCGCGAAGAGCCTCGACGGCCATACGGTCGATGCGTTCATCTACGACTATCCGTTCGCGGTCAGCTCGATCAAGGGCACCGACCTGAAGTTCGCGGTGACCAAGCTCGACGGCTCGAACATCGCGTACAAGATCGGCGTGCGCGCCGACGACCAGGATCTGCTGATCTACCTGAACGCCGCGATCGCGAAGCTCAAGCAGTCGCCGCAGTATCTCGACCTGCTGCGCAAGTATTTCGTCAGCGACCAGGCGGTGACGACCGCGGCCGCGTCGGGCGAACACACGTACGTGGTGAAGGCGGGCGACACGCTGAACCTGATCGCGGCGAGCAAGCTCGGCAGCGGCCAGCGCTATCGCGAGATTCAACGCCGCAACAACCTCGCGAACCCGAACCTGATCCTGGCGGGCCAGCATCTGGTGATTCCGGTGCGGTAACGGCGGCGTGAAGGGAAGGTGGGAGCAGGGGCTTGAAAGACTGCGCGCGGCCCGGCGGAGGTGATCCGCCGGGCCGCGCGCTTTTCTGCGTCAATGCGTGATCGACAGGAACAGGTAAGCCGCGAACAGCGACAGGTGCACGACGCCGTGCAGCACCGTCGTGCGCCCCTGGCTGAGCGTCAGCGTGCTGACCAGCAGCGTCAGCGACAGCAGCACGGTTTCCATCGGGCCAATGCCGAGCGTGAGCGGCTGGCCGACCCAGATGAACACGGCCGCGACGGTCGGAATCGTGAGTCCGATGCTCGCGAGCGCCGAACCGAGCGCCAGGTTCATGCTGGTCTGCAGCCGATTCGCGCGCGCGGCGGTGACGGCCGCGAGCCCTTCCGGCAGCAGCACGAGCGCGGCGATCACGATACCGACCGCGGCTTCGGGCGCACCGAGCTGCATCACGGCATGCTCGACGGCCGGCGACAGCAGCTTCGCGAGCAGCACGACCGCGACGAGGCTCGCGAACAGCAGCAGCATGCTGATCAGCGCGGTGCGGCTGCTCGGCGGCGCTGCGTGCACCGATTCGTTCGCGCTGTCGTGCGCGGTGAGGAAGTAGTCGCGGTGACGCACGGTCTGCACGAACACGAATGCGCCGTACAGCACGAGCGACGCCACGCCGGCGAACGCGAGCTGCGATTTCGAAAAGAACGGGCCCGGTGCGGCGTTCAGGTAGTTCGGCATCACGAGCGACAGCACCGACAGCGACGCCAGCACCGCGAGCGCCTTGCTGGCGCCGCGCCCCTGGAAGTCCTGTTCGCCGTGCTTCCACGCGCCGACCAGCAGGCAGAGGCCGACGATGCCGTTGCAGATGATCATCACGGCGGCGAACACTGTGTCGCGGGCGAGGCCCGATTTCTCGGGGCCCGCGCCGAGCATCACCGACACGATCAGCGCAACTTCGATGACGGTCACGGCGACCGCGAGCACGAGCGTGCCGAACGGTTCGCCGACGCGGTGCGCGACGACTTCGGCATGGTGAACGGCGGCGAACACGGCGCCGGCGAGTGCGGCGGCGAACACCGCGATGACGAGGCCTTCGGCCGGCACGACGCGCGACAGCGCGAGGACCAGCCATGCGGCAAGCGGGGCCACGAGGGTCCAGCGCGGGAGCTGGTTGGACGAGAGCGGCATGGAGGGTTTCCTTATGCGAGTGGCGGCGCGCGACGCGCCGTCACGGGTTGACGAAGCCCGGCCGTACTATCCGCCGAACGAGGACGATGAAACCTGGGGTGGCAGCACGCAACGGCTGCCCTGGGTTCGCCGCCGTGAGGCGGCGAGGGGCGCGGGCGGGCCGGAGCCCGTCGCTGGATGAAACGGTTCGATGCGGCCGGCCGCAAACGGCGCGGCGCGCCCGCGTGACGACGCGCGTGCCGGAGGCTCGGTTCCGACCCCGAAAGGGCGGCCGGCGATGGACGGCGGTGGTGGCGTGACACGCGGTTTCCCCCTGAAATCCGGCGGTTTGTCGAATTTTATCAGGCGTTCGGGGGTCACTATCTCATATTCGAACGCTTTCATTGACCTTTCGGTTTACAAAAAGTGCCCGAATCTTTCAATTTTTTGTCTTTGCAGTTTCCGTAACGGTCTCTTGCACGACAAATTCGGGCTCGCCCTGACATAAATCTACCGACCGGTCGGTTTATAATCGCTCGCACCTCCACTTCATGACGGATCGCAAGCGATGGCTGTTTCTTCTGCACATTCGGTGAACTCGGGCGCGCTGGCGCCGTCGGCCGTCGTCGGCGTGATCGGCGCCGGCGCGATGGGCGCGGGCATTGCGCAGGTCGCGGCGGCGGCCGGCCATACGGTGCTGCTGTACGACCTGAACGAAGCGGCTTGCGACAAGGCGCTGGCCGGCATCCGCGCGCAGTTCGCGCGGCTCGCGGAGAAAGGCCGGCTCGCACCGGCCCAGGCGGACGCGGCCGGCGCCCGGATCCGCGCCGTGCGTGACCTGGCCGAGTTCGCGGGCGCCGCGCTGATCGTCGAAGCAGCGGCCGAGCGGCTCGACGTGAAGCGCGAGATCTTCGCGACGCTCGAACGCCACGTCGACGACGCGTGCGTGCTGGCGACCAACACGTCGTCGATCTCGATCACGTCGATCGCGGCCGGGCTGCGCGTGCCGCAGCGCGTCGCCGGCCTGCATTTCTTCAACCCGGCGCCGCTGATGGCGCTCGTCGAGGTGGTCAGCGGGCTCGCGACCGCGCCCGAAATCGCGCAGGGGCTGGTGGCGACCGCCGCCGCGTGGGGCAAGCAGCCCGTGATGGCGAAATCGACACCGGGCTTCATCGTGAACCGCGTCGCGCGGCCGTATTACGCGGAGGCGCTGCGCGTGCTGAACGAGCAGGGCGGCGCGCCGGCATCGATCGACGCGGTGATGCGCGAGGCCGGCGGCTTCCGGATGGGGCCGTTCGAGCTGATGGACCTGATCGGCCACGACGTGAACTTCGCGGTGACCGAATCGGTGTTCCGCGCGTACTTCAACGATCCGCGCTATACGCCGTCGCTGATCCAGCAGGAACTCGTGAACGCGGGCTTCCTCGGACGCAAGTCGGGGCGTGGCTTCTATTCGTATGCGGACGGCGCGACGCCGCCCGCGCCCGATCTCGAAGCACCGCGCGATGCGCCGGCCGACGTTGCGCTGTTCGCGCAGGACGGCCCGGCCGCCGCGCTGCATGCGCGCTTCGCCGAACGCATCGCGGGTGCCCGGCGGGCCGGCGCGCATGCCGACGATCTGCTCGCGACGGCCGGCCGCGCCTCGATCGCGCTGACCGACGGCCGCACCGCGACCGCACGCGCCGCGCAGACGGGCGTGGCCGATCTCGTGCTCGTCGACCTGGCGCGCGATTACGCGCAGGCCGGGCTCGTTGCGCTGACGCGCGCGCTCCAGTGCAGCGATGCGGCCTATGCGGACGCGGTCGGTCTGTTCCAGCAGGCGGGTTTTCGCGTCGTCGGCGTCGCGGACGTGCCGGGCATGGTGGCGATGCGCACCGTCGCGATGCTCGCGAACGAGGCGGCCGACACGGTGAACCAGGGCGTGTGCTCGCCCGCCGATCTCGATCTCGCGATGGAGAAGGGCGTGAACTACCCGTGCGGCCCGCTTGCATGGGCCGATGCGATCGGCATCGGCCGCGTGTATCGCGTGCTGTCGAACCTGGCGGCGAGCTACGGCGAGGACCGCTATCGCGTGTCGCCGCGCATTGCCGCGCTGCATGCAGCCGGCCGCCTGTTCCGCTCGTAACGCCGGCCCCGTTCCCACGATCACGATAACGACATCACTCCATTGGAGGAGCACCCCGATGACTCACCCGACGCATCCCGCCGCCGCCCTCGAGCCGATCGAGACCGCCAGCCGCGACGAACTGCAGGCGCTGCAGCTCGAGCGCCTCAAGTGGTCGCTGCGCCACGCGTACGACAACGTCCCGCACTATCGCCGCACGTTCGATGCGGCGGGCGTGCATCCGGACGACCTGAAGTCGCTCGCCGATCTCGCGAAATTCCCGTTCTCGACCAAGAACGATTTGCGCGACAACTATCCGTTCGGGCTCTTTGCGGTGCCGCGCGAGCAGGTCGTGCGCGTGCACGCGTCGAGCGGCACGACCGGCAAGCCGACGGTGGTCGGCTACACCGCGCGCGACATCGACACGTGGGCGAACGTGACCGCGCGCTCGATCCGCGCGGCCGGCGGCCGTCCGGGCGACACGCTGCACAACGCATTCGGCTACGGCCTCTTCACGGGCGGCCTCGGGATTCATTACGGCGCGGAACGGCTCGGCTGCATGGTCGTGCCGATGTCGGGCGGGCAGACCGAGAAGCAGGTGCAACTGATCCGCGATTTCGAGCCGAAGATCATTCTCGTCACGCCGTCGTACATGCTGAACCTGATCGACGAGATGGTGCGGCAGGGGATGGATCCTGCCGAGTCGTCGCTGAAGATCGGCATCTTCGGCGCCGAGCCGTGGACGCAGGCGCTGCGCGAGGAAGTCGAGACGCGCGTGGGCATCGACGCACTCGACATCTACGGGCTGTCGGAAGTGATGGGCCCGGGCGTCGCGTGCGAATGCGTGGAGACGAAGGACGGCCCGGTGATCTGGGAAGACCATTTCTATCCGGAGATCATCGATCCCGTTACGGGCGAAGTGCTGCCCGACGGCAGCCAGGGCGAGCTGGTGTTCACGTCGCTGACGAAGGAGGCGATGCCGGTGATCCGCTACCGCACGCGCGACCTCACCGCGCTGCTGCCGCCGACCGCGCGTGCGATGCGCCGTCTCGCGAAGATCACGGGCCGCTCCGACGACATGCTGATCGTGCGCGGCGTGAACGTGTTCCCGAGCCAGATCGAGGAGATCGTCGTCGCGCTGCCGCAGTTGTCGGGCCAGTTCCAGATCACGCTGTCGCGCGACGGTCACATGGACCGGCTCGACCTCGCGGTCGAACTGCGCTCCGAAGCGGCCGCGTCCGTCAGCGACAGCGATCGCGCGGCGCTCGCGCGCGAGCTGCAGCACCGGATCAAGACCATGGTCGGCGTGTCGTCGGGCGTGACGGTGCTGGCGGCGGGCGGCATTCCCGCGACCGCGACCGGCAAGGCCCGGCGCGTGATCGACCGCCGTCAGGCTGCGTAATTCCGATGTTTGTCGTTCTACCCGAGGAAACCTGTTCGATGGATGGATTGAAGACCCTGGCCGTCACGGTCGATACGCGCGGCATCGCCACTGTCGCGCTGCAGCGCGGCGACGTGCTCAACGCGTTCGACGAGACGATGATCGCCGAGCTGACCGACGCGTTCACCACGCTCGGCCAGCGCGACGAGGTGCGCGCGATCGTGCTGCGCTCGGACGGCCGCGCGTTCTGCGCGGGCGCCGACCTGCAGTGGATGCAGCGCGCAAGCGCGAACGATGCGGCCACGAACCTGCGCGACGCGGAGCGGTTTGCCGCGATGATGCGCGCGATCCGGCAATGTCCGAAACCGACGGTGGCGCGCGTGCAGGGCCATGCGTTCGGCGGCGGCGTCGGCCTGTGCGCGGCGTGCGACATCGTGATCGCGAGCGATCATGCGCGCTTCTCGGTCAGCGAGGCACGCTTCGGGATCCTGCCGGCCGTGATCGGCCCGTATCTGGTCGAGGCGGTCGGCCAGCGCCAGGCGCGCCGGCTCGCGCTGACGGCGACCCAGCTCGCTGCCGGCGAGGCGGTCGCGATCGGCCTGATCCACCAGGCCGTGCCGCTCGATTCGCTCGACGAAGCGCTCGACAAGACGCTCGCCGAACTCGGTCGTAACGGCCCGAACGCGCTGATGGAGATCAAGCGGTTCTTCGACGCGATCGGCGAGTATCCGCCGTCGGACGAGCGTGCGGCGTTCACCGCGCAGACGATCTCCCGCGTGCGGGCGACACCGGAAGCGAAGGAAGGCTTCACTGCGTTCTTCGCGAAGCGGCCGCCGGCATGGGAGGCGGGCACCGAGTAAGGGGCAACGGCGAGGGAAAACGGCGACGATCGACCGTGCAGCGGGCCCGGCCGCAATTTGCGGCGCGGGCGCGGGCGCTTGCTCTACAATGCGTGACCCCCGGCGCGCTGCCGGCCCAGCCCCGACCGATTCTTCATCCGATGATCGTCAACCGCCTTATCTCCGAGATCCTGTTCGGCTTCACCGGCCTGATCGGCATCATCAACCCGATCGGCATCGCGTTCCTGTTTCTCGAACGGACCGAGGCGCTCACCGAGCAAGAGCGCGATCTGCTCGCGAGGAAGGTCGCGTTCAATGCGTTCATCGTGCTGATGGTCGCGTTCTTCGCCGGTACGCCGGTGCTGCATTTCTTCGGGATCTCGATGGAAGCGCTGCGGATCGGCGGCGGCTTCGCGGTTGCGGTGGCCGGCTGGCAGATGCTCAACGAACCCGACGGCCCGGGCGGCGGCGATACGCCGGTCAAGCCGATCGACGCGAACGCGATCATGACGCGCGCGTTCTTCCCGCTGACCATGCCGCTGACGGTCGGCCCCGGCTCGATCGCGACCGCGATCGCGCTGAATGCGAACCGCACGCACAAGCTGTCGGAGTTCATGCTGTCGAGCATCGTGTCGATCGCCGTCTCCGTGCTGGTTGCGATCGTGATCTGGCAGGTCTACAGCCGCTCCGCGCTGCTGTCGCGCTACCTCGGCAGCGAAGGCACCAAGGTCGCGAAGCGCGTGTCGGCGTTCCTGCTGCTGTGCATCGGCGTGCAGATCATGCTGACCGGTTTCTCCGCGTTCCTGCAGCCGATCGCCGACCAGGTCAAGTAAGCGGCCGGCGCCGCGGCGCACGTGATGTGCAGCCGGCGCCCCGCACGACCTCGCGCTGACCAGCGCCTCCTCCGTACTTTGCGGCGACGCCGCACGCCTTTTTGCCACCCGCGATACCATGCGACGGTCCGGCGGATGCGCGGCGCGCATCCGGCCGTCAGCTCAACTTCAATGGCGAGGCGTGCAATGGAATACGTGAAATTCGGATCGACAGGGCTGGAAGTGTCCAACCTGGTGCTGGGTTGCATGACGTTCGGCGAACCGTCACGCGGCTCGCATCCATGGACGCTGCCGGAAGCGGAGAGCCGCCCGATCATCCAGCGGGCAGTCGAAGCCGGCATCAACTTCTTCGATACCGCGAACATGTATTCGGACGGCACGTCGGAGGAGATCGTCGGCCGCGCGCTGCGCGATTTCGCGAAACGCGACGAGATCGTGATCGCGACCAAGGTGTTCTACCGGATGCGGCCGGGGCCGAACGGCGCGGGGTTGTCGCGCAAGGCGATCATGACCGACATCGACCAGAGCCTGAAGCGGCTCGGCACCGATTATGTCGATCTCTACCAGATTCACCGCTGGGACTACGGCACGCCGCTCGAGGAGACGCTCGAGGCGCTGCACGACGTCGTCAAGGCCGGCAAGGCGCGCTACATCGGCGCGTCGTCGATGTTCGCGTGGCAGTTCGCGAAGGCGTTGCACACCTCGAAGCAGCACGGCTGGACCCGCTTCGTCAGCATGCAGAACCACCTGAACCTGCTGTATCGGGAAGAAGAGCGGGAAATGCTGCCGCTGTGCGAAGACGAAGGGATCGCGGTGATTCCGTGGAGCCCGCTCGCGCGCGGCCGCCTGACGCGCAACTGGGACGAGTCGTCTGAGCGGCAGCAGAGCGATGCGGTCGGCCAGCGGCTTTACGATGCGACGGCGGAGTCGGACAAGGCGGTCGTCGATGCCGTTGCGACGATCGCGGCCGCACGCAACGTGCCGCGTGCGCAGGTCGCGCTCGCCTGGGTCGCGCAGAAGCGCGGGGTCACTGCGCCAATCGTCGGCATTTCGAAGCCGCAGCAGCTGGACGACGCACTCGCCGCACTCGAGCTGAAACTGACCGACGACGAGATCGCCACGCTCGAACGCCCGTACGTGCCGCACGCGGTCGCCGGGATCAACTGAGCGGCCGCGCCGCGCGGCCGTCAGCGCGCGGCGGCGAGCATCGGGTAGGTGAACAGGCCGAAGTGGACGACGTTCAGCCCCGCATGCGCGAGCGCGGACGCGAGCAGTCCGCCGCGCCGCCAGGCGAGGCCGTAGCCGACGCCGGCCACCGTGCCGAGCACGATCCATTGCCAGCCGCCGGCCGCATGCGCGGCGCCGAACAGAGCCGCGCCAATCGCAAGCGCGGCCCACGGCCCCCATGCGAACGCGCGCAGCGCGCGCGTCAGCCCGCCCTGCACATAGCCGCGGAACAGCGCTTCCTCGGCGAGCGTCACGATCAACAGGTTGTTCACGAGCCACAGCCAGCCCGACGACGGCCACTTGGGCGCCCAACCGACCATCCCGAACGCGAGCGCGCCGGCCAGGCACGCGGCCGCTGTTGCCACGGCCGCCACCGCGCCAGTGCGCAGCGCGCGCGACAGCGGGATGTCGGGGGCGACCCACGGCAGCACCCACACCAGCCACAGGCCGATGAGCGGCTTGTCCAGATTCAGGTACATCGTGAACGGCACGGCATCCGGCGTGAAGCGCGTCGCGGCGATCACGCGCGGATTGTGGAAGCCGGGAATCAGGTGCAGGCTGAGCGCGATCGCGAGCGCGGCAAAGACGACATGCGCGGCGATGCGCACCGCGCGCGGGCGCTCGGGCATCACGCCCCAGGCGGCCGCGGCCAGCAACGCGAACGGCGCCAGCGCGAGTGGTGCGAGCTTGCCGAACGCCAGCGCGCACGCATAGCCGAGCGCGGCGAGGCCGAGGCTCAGGCCGTGCTGCGGGCGATGCCACGCGAACGCGGCGGCCGCGAACAGCGCGAGCCAGATCGTGGCGGACGGAAGGAGAGAAAGGGACATGACAGATACGGCATTCGTCGGACGAGACGCCGCGCATCATACAGCAGGCGTCCCGCCATGCCGGCCGGGCGCGCTCAGCGGCCGGCGGTTTCGGTGACGCCGTCGCGGCCCGGGATGTGAACGCTGTTGCGCACGCGCATCCGCCGCCGGTACCAGAAGGTCCACGTCAGCAGGCAGCCGAACACGGTATAGCCGATGATCGGCGACACCACCAGCACACGTTCGACCGGCCAGGTCACGACCATCCAGAGGCGCAGCAGCATTTCCAGCGTCATGAACGCGCCCCAGACGAAGGTCATTCGCCGAAGCATCTGCCGCAGCCCCGGCTGCGCGTCCCAGACGGCTTCGAAATGCGCGGCGCCGCCGTCCATTTCGCGGGCCACGGTGGCGCGGGCAAGATAGAAGATCAGCGGACGTGCGCGGACCAGCGACAGCAGGAACACGACGCCGATCGTGCCGGACGCGAGCGACTCGCGCATCAGCAAGGTGCGCGGGCTGCCGCCGAGTGCCATCCCGATGATCGACAGCGCGATGCCCAGCAGCACGATGGCCGCCACCGCATCGACGCGGCGCGAGCGGATGAATTCGACGATCGACCAGACGATCGGCGGGACCGCCGACGCGTACAGCGCGCCGGTTTCGCCGAAATAGGGCTGCGCGGCCCGGTAGGCGACCCAGGGCAGCACCAGGTTGACGAAGAGTTCGAGAATCAGTCCGGCTCGCGGTTTCACGGTGCGCTATTCCACGCAGGTTGGGGCGAACGTGCAAAGGGCGTGGTGGCCCCCGGTTGCCCCGAAAAGGGTTCGGTCCAGTATATCGAAGAATCGGGCGGGGCTGCGGCGTTGCCTCGGCCGCTTGCCGCCGTCACGGATTCACCGCCACGGGCAGCGTGATCGTGACCGTGGTGCCGTGCAGCACGACACTGTGCACGTGGATGTTGCCTTCATGCCGCTCGACGACTGCCTTGACGAACGCCATGCCGAGCCCGACGCCGCTGGTTTCCGGCTGGCCGGCGGTGCGGAAGCGCCGGTAGCGCTCGAACAGCCGCATCTGGTCCGCGCTGCTGATCCCGCACCCGCTGTCGCGGATCGTGCAGCGCACGGTCTTGCCGTCGCCACCCGGTTCGACCTTGCATTCGACGCTCGTCAGCGGCGCGCTGTACTTGATGGCGTTGTCCAGCAGGTTGATCAGCGCGCGCGACAGCAGTGCCGGGTCGCCCTGCACGATCGTGTCGTCGCGCCGCGGCACGTCGTCGATCGACATGGATTTCCGATGCGCGAGCGGCCACACGGCGTCGCGTGCCTCGTTCATCAGGTCGGCGAGGTTGACCGGCACGAGTTCGTATTCGCTGGCCTCCGCACGCGAGAGCTGCGCGAAACCGTCGGCCATCGCCAGCGTGTGCCGCGCCAGCTTGCCGATTCTCGCGAACTGCTGCTTCGTCTGCGCATCGCCCGCCCGGTGCGCCTGCGTGTCGATCAGGATGATCAGCGAGGTCAGCGGGGCGCGCATGTCGTGCGAGAACAGCGTCAGCATGTCGTTGCGCTGGCGCTCGAGCATGTCGCGGCGGACCGTCGCGTGGCGCAACGTTTCCAGCGCGTCATGGATCCGCGCGATCTCGGGCCCGATGCCGCGCGGCATCGCGACGTGCGACGTATCGCCGTCGCTGAGCGCGACGATCCGGCGGCCGAGCGCATCGAGCGGCTTCGACAGCAGCCGCTGCGTGCCGCGCGCGAGCGAAACCAGGATCGCGATGCACAGTGCCGTGGCGAACGCCGACAACCCGACCTTGATCCGGGCGGCGTTTCGGTCGCCGATCGCGCGGTGCCGGGCAAGGTCGATCACGCGATCGCGCAGCAGCTCGCTCGGCCGGAAATGCGGCACGATCGCACGGGAAAACTCGGCCGCGCTCATCGTATAGGCACCGTTCCGGCCGCTGGCGACCGTCGCGTCGACGAGCGGCAGGATGTGCGTGTCGAAGGCCGCGTTGAGCTGCGCGTATTCGCGTGCCACGTCGGGGTCGTCGAGCTGCGCGCCGATCGCGCCGTCGATCAGCGCGCGCAATTGCTCGATGCGGCCGCGCATCCGCATGATGTCCGCGAACTGCGTGCGATCGAGCGCCTGCCGCGCGAACATCGGCGCGATGAGCAGCGAGCCCGTGCGGCCCGCGTATTCCCGGAGATCGCCGAGGAGCCGCGCCAGCAGGATCGCACCCGACGTGCGCGGGGCGCGCATCGCGGTGTCGGTCATCGCCCCGTCGATCAGCAGCGACAGCGTGTCGACGACCCGGAACAGGTGCGCCTGCGCGTGCTGGATATCGTCGACGGTGCGTGACGCGAGCGGCCGCGCGTCGAGCGCATCGACTTCCGCACGCGCATCGGCGAGCGTCATCCGGGCCGAGTCGAGTGCATGCAGCAGGTTGCCGCGTTCGTGATCGTTCAGCACGGTCGCCTGCGCGATGCCGGCGCGAAAGCGTTTCAGCGCCTCGTCGGAACGCGCGCGTGCGGCGAGCAGGTGGCGGGCCTCGGTGGCGCCGTCGTCCTGCAGGCGAACCAGCAGGTCGTTCGTCGGGCCGCGCTCGGCGGAAATCACGTTGGCGGCGCGCATCGCCCCGCGGACGAACTCGAAGCTCTGCAGGTCGGCGTTCTCCTGCCGGTATTGCCGGAAACTCCCCCAGATAATCGTGCCGCACAGCAAGGCCAGCAGCGTTGTGACGATTGCGAAGCCGATATGCGTCTTCTGCAGGATCGTCAGCGATCGAATGTTGTATGCGCGTTCCCGGTTAAACGAGAATGATCGATTCATGACACACCATGTTTGCAAGCTATCCCGGGTGGGCCCGTATTCTCTGCCTGTCGGCGCCGTGACGCCGTAAGGTTTATTGGGGGGGGCAGGGAGCCGCCTTCACGGGGCGGCAACGATCCCGGCCGGGAAGCCGGATCGTGCTTGGCACAGGATCGCCTTGCGTCAGTGTCCTGTCGACACCGGACGAATCGCGCTTGATCCGGAGAAACCCTGATCGCGTATCGCGCCCGTGGCGCATGACGACAGATGGTTTGGATTGCGAATGTTTTGAATCGACGTGTCTGACCGGAGCGCGGCATCAAATCAGCTTCGGACGATGGCAGGCAGGCGGGGAAGGGGCACGCTGGAGGGGGGGCGGCAGGCGCGTCGCCCGCGAACGGGCGACGCTTCAGGGCGATACGGCAGCAGGCGTGCCGCGGCGCGAATCGCGGCCGCAGCCGTGCGAGCGGTCAGGCAGTGGTGGGCTGAACGATGATCTTCACGTTCCGGTCCTTGTGGTTGACCAGTTCCTCGAAGCCGTGCGAGACGATGTCGCCGAGCGCGATGCGCCCGGTGATGAGCGGCTGCACGTCGATGCGGCCGTCCGCAATGAAGCGGATCACGTCCGCGAATTCACCGTTGTACGCCAGCGAGCCGATCACTTCCTTCTCGGTCGACACGATGTCGAAGAAGTTGAACGGCGCCGGCTCCTCGAAGATGCCGACCATCACCGACTTGCCGGCCTTGCGGATCACGTCGATCGCGAGCTTCGCGGTGGTCGTGTGCCCGATGCACTCGAACGATACGTCGGCGCCGTAGCCGCCGGTCAGCGCCTTCACTTCCGCGATCGCGTCCGACGTCTTCGGATCGATGACGACGCTCGCGCCGACTTCCAGCGCCTTCTGCTTGCGCGCGGCCGACATTTCCAGCGCGATTACGCGCCCGGCGCCCGCGGCTTTCGCGCACATGATCGTGCACAGGCCGATCGTGCCAGCGCCGACCACGACGACCGTCTGCCCGACGATGTTGCCGGCCTTCTTCACCGCATGCAGCCCGACCGCGAGCGGCTCGATCAGCGCCCCGGCCTCGGTCGGGAAATCGTCGGGCAGCTTGTACAGCAGTTCGGCCGGCACGTTCACGTATTCGGCGAACGCGCCGTTGTTCATCAGCCCGGTGAACGCGAGGTTCTCGCAGATGTTGTACAGCCCGTGTTTGCAATACCAGCAGGTGCCGCAATGCTGGCATGCGTCGGCCGTCACGCGGTCGCCGACCGCGAAGCCCGTCACGCCCGCGCCGAGTTCGGCGATCTCGCCGCTGAACTCGTGGCCGAGGATGCACTGGCCCTTCAGGCCCGTCAGCGGATGCGGCGCGTCGACCGGGATGAACACGGGCCCCGCGACGTATTCGTGCAGGTCGGAACCGCAGATCCCGCACCAGTGCACGCGAATCGTGACCCAGCCTGCCGGCGGGCGCGCCGGCACGGGAACCTGTTCGACGCGGATGTCGTGGCGGCCGTGCCAGACGGCGGCTTTCATGCTGGGGGCGGTGGTCGATGCCGGTGTACTCACGTTGCTGTCTCCATCAGGTTGTCGTCGGGCGCAGCGCGTGGCTGCCGGTGTGCCCGTCGCGCGATTGCGCGATCGACCGGTATGCAGGAACGGGGCCAGCTTGAGTGGAGGCGCCGGGTGGTGGCAGGGCGGGACGGGAATGGCGCGATGCACCATCGATGTGTCCGCTGATGATGGTGGGTTTTGAGGAGGAGTGGTGCG
Organism: Burkholderia aenigmatica; assembly: GCF_048627025.1. Taxonomy (NCBI): domain Bacteria; kingdom Pseudomonadati; phylum Pseudomonadota; class Betaproteobacteria; order Burkholderiales; family Burkholderiaceae; genus Burkholderia; species Burkholderia aenigmatica. Next base: position 308,672 of record NZ_CP184470.1, read on the forward strand.
GATTTTGCTGCGCAAGCAAAACCGCAGGCCGGATGAGACGCTGGGACGTTCGTCTCAGCGCAATGAGACGAATTGCGAGACGCGTGCCGATGGCCGGCGCGGTTCGACGCGCGTTCAGGCAACCACTTCGTCGACCGCGACCGGTGCGAGCGGCGTGAATCCGGCGGCGCGGTACAGCGGCAGACCGGCCGCGGTCGACACGAGCCAGACACGCTGCGCGCCGCGTTGCCGGGCATGCGCGGCGATCGCGGCGAGCAGCTGCATCGCGAGGCCGCGGCGACGGTATGCGTCTGCGGTCCCGACGCGGTCGACGACGATATCGCGGGCCGACGCAAAGCCGTAGCGCGCGGTGGCGGCGACCTGCCCATCCAGCCGGTGCGCGAACAGGAAGGCGGCCGGATTCGGCTGGAACGGCGGGAACGGAGCGTCCGCATTGAACCCGTCGATGTCGCCCGGCGTGTGGCAGGCGAGCGTCTGCGCAAGCGCCTCGTCGCCTGACAGCCCGCCGATATCGGCGGCCATGAAGTGCTCGTCCGACAGCCGGCGTGTCCTCCCTTCGAGTGTGGGCGGCAGCGGCGCGGCGCCGTAGCGCGTGATCCACGCGCCGACGGCGAACGGGCCGTCGCCATACGCGGGCGCGCCCTCGATCACGAAGTGCTCGAAAGGTCGCCCCATGCCGGCGTCGAACCGCACGACGTGGCCGTCCGGGCTGTCGTGCAGCGGCGCATCGCGCCGGTCGCGTGCGGCGCAGTATCCGGCGATGAAGGTGCGGACGGCGGCCTTGCGGCGGGGGAAGGTCGACCAGGCTGCGTCGAGCGGAAGCGGGGCGTCGGGAGCGGGAGAGGCGGTCGGCATGCGGGCGTATGCAACGTCGTCAGGGCGTAGCCGACAGCTGAGATCAGGGCGGTGCACGCTGCCATGCCGGCCCATTGCCGCGATCGACGGAACGGATCGTTGCGCACATTACCCCTTTACTTGAAGTGAACTTCAATTTGTATCATGTGCGCCAGTCCGATCGCGGACGCGTGACGTATCCCGTGGCACGCGGCCGCTTCAACCGAGGTGGAGATGACCGAATCGCCTGTCGCGGCCGATGCCGCCACGCTACCGTCGCGTCGCTACCGGGCCGCCGTCGCGAACGTCGTGCTGGCGAGCATCGTGTCGGCGTTGCACGTCGGCAAGGCGACGATCGCGTTGCCGTCGCTCCAGCACGAGTTCGGCGGCTCGCTCGCTTCGCTGAGCGGGATCATGTCGGTGTTTCCGTTCGTCGGCGTATTTGGCGGGATCGCGGCCGGCGTGCTGGTGCGGCGCTGGGGCGACCGGCTGCTGCTGATCGCGGGCCTCGTCATCCTCGGTCTGTCGAGTGTTGCCGGTGCATGGGCCGGGAGCTTCGCGCTGCTGCTGGTCACGCGCTTCGCCGAGGGGTGCGGTTTTGTGATCGTGGTGGTCGCCGCGCCGGCGGTGCTGAATCGCGTGACGCCGCCCGAGCGGCGCACGCTCGCGTTCGGGCTGTGGAGCACGTTCATGCCGGCCGGCATGGCGCTGTCGATGCTGGTCGGGCCGCTGCTCGGCGGCTGGCGCAACGGCTGGCTCGCGGCCGCGGCGTTGACGCTCGTGGCGGCGGCCGCGGTGCCCGTCACGACGTCCGCCGATGTGCCGTCGCGGCAGGCCGCCGCGCCGCGCATCGGGCCCGCGCTGCGCGACGTGCTCGCGTCGCGGTCGACCACGCTGCTCGCGCTGGGTTTCGCCACCTACAACGTGCAGTTCTTCGCCGCGATGACGTTCCTGCCGGTGTTCCTGATGCAGCGCCTCGGTGTCGCGGTCGGCGCGGCGGGGCTGATCAGCGCGGCGATCGTCGCCGCGTGCGTGATCGGCAACCTGACGGCCGGCTGGCTGCTGTCGCGCGGCGCACGGCCGGGGATCGTGATGGCCGCGACGTCGGTCGCGATCGGCGCGGCCGGCGCAGGGCTTTTCAGCGCGGCCACGCCGGCACCGCTCGCGGTCGCGCTGGGTTTTGCGTTCTCGGCGATCGCCGGGATGCTGCCCGCGACGATCCTCGCGTGCGCGCCCGGCTCCGCGCCGACGCCGTCGCTGGCGCCGCTCAGCATCGGCTGGGTCGTGCAGGGCAACTATCTCGGACAGGTGATTGGGCCGCTGGCGATCGGCGCGATCGTCGGTGCCTTCGGCTGGTCGGGCGGCATCGGGCTGATGCTCGCGGCCGCCGTCACCGGCGCGGCGATCGGCCTGTCGCTGCCGCGCGAACCGCTGGGCCGGCGCTGAGCGCGGCGCCGTTCAACCTGTACGGAAATCCGTCAAGCATGCTCAACACCATGGAAAGCCTGATTTGCGAAGAAGACCCGCCGTGCGATGCGCCGGCATGGGGCGAACACGATGCGATGCCGCCGTGTGACGGCGTCGCGCATCCGCTCGTGACGATCGGCCGGGTGCCGGTTCCCGAGCACGCGGCGTTGGCTGTCTCGCCGTTGCGTCCGCAACTGTTCGTCACGGTGCTGGAGGCCGGCGACAACGCGTTGCTGGTTCGCTGGGTCGAGAGCGGCCGTTGCCATTACGGCGAACAGCGCTGGCGTTTGCGTATCGCGCTGCAGCCGGGCCGCTGCGCGATCTCGGGGCAGTCGATTGAGCCGGGCGAGCCGGTGTTCCGGCCGGTACGGCGGCCCGTGCCGGCCAATGGCGACGAGATGATCTGCCCGGCGTCGGTGCCGGGTGCCACCGTCGCGGCGTGTGGCGTCACGGCGGAGGATGACGACGCACACGCACCGGCCGACGTTCGCGGCTGAACGCCGGCCGGCTGCTGCAGCGGGTTACTGCTTCACGTCGTGCCGGTACTGGATGAACCCGGCGTTGTTCGCGAGCTTGTCGTACAGTGCGCGCGCGGTCGTGTTGGTTTCGTGCGTGAGCCAGTACACGCGGCTCGCGCCGGCTTCGCGGGCATGGTCGTACACGGCCTCGATCAGCGCACCGCCTGCGCCTTGCCCGCGTGCGTCGGGCGCGGTGTAGAGATCCTGCAGGTAGCAGTAGGGCCCTTCGGTCCAGCACGAGCGGTGGTAGATCGAATGCACGATCCCGACCAGCGCACCCGATGCGTCGAATGCGCCAAGCACGAACATCGGCTCGGCGGGATCCATCAGGCGCGCCCACGTCGTCGCGAACACCGCGTCGCTCAGCGCGGTGTCGTAGAACTGCTGATAACCCTGCCACAGCGGGCGCCACGCGGCTTCGTCGGCGGCGACGAGCGGGCGCACCGTGACGCGCGTCGCGTCCTGCGCGCGGCTGGCCGCATCGCGCTCGCGCGCCTGCGCGTGACGGATCGCGATGAGCGACTGGCGCTGCTCGCCGTGCGCGTCGAAGTTCTCCGGTGCGAGCCACGCGTCGAACGCGGCGCGGACATCCGGCCATTCGTCGTCGATGATCGAGAACCACGCGGTGTCGCGATTGCGGTTGCGGTAGACGATCGCCTGCCGGAACGTGCCTTCGTAGCGGAACCCGAGCCGGGCGGCGGCCTTGCGCGACGGGATGTTCAGGTCGTCGCACTTCCATTCGTAGCGCCGGTAGCCGAGCGTGTCGAACGCGTACTTCATCAGCAGGAACTGCGCTTCGGTCGATACGGGCGTGCGCTTGAGCAGCGGCGAGAACGTGACGGAGCCGACCTCGATCACGCCGTTGGCCGGATCGATGCGCATCAACGCGAGCGTGCCGACCGCGCGGCCCGTGGCGCGGTCGATCACCGTGTAGTGCAGCGGATCGGTGCTTGCCTGCGCGCCGCGCGCGTAGTCGCGGTAGCTCGACTCGTCGGCGTACGGGCCGTGGACGAGATAGGTCCAGTCGCTGCCGTCCGGCGCCTGGGCGTAGGCGGCGTACAGGTCGGCCGCATGGCGTTCGGCGTCGAGCGGTTCGAGCCGGCAGTAGCTGCCTTCGAGGACGATGCGCTCCGGCCGCGGGCGCGCGGACCAGTCGGGAACGGGGTGGCCGATGGGTTGCTGGAAAGCGTTGGTGAGCGTGGACAAGGTCGATCTCGCTTCGGTTGGCGGCCGGCGACATGCCGGCATGCAGACGATCGTAGTCGCGGCGAGGTACCATGAGAAGCGCCAGGGATCGGCAAATTTATGGTGCCACGTGTTTCGGGGCGCGAACGGCGAGCCGTGCGCGACTAGCCGTCCGCCACCTTCCGACATTTTCACGCTGCGATGTTCCGATGACGACAGTCCTTCCTTCCGCCGACGCGCCGTTGCTGCCGCTCGACGCGCCGCTGGCGCGCACGCCGGGCGCGCCTTCGCTGCAACGCCAGTTGCTGCGCCGGGTGCGCGACGCGATTCTCGGCGGCGCGATGCCGGCCGGCACGCGGCTGCCCGGCACGCGCGCGCTGGCCGAGACGCTCGGCGTGTCGCGCAACACGACGGCCGCCGTCTACGAGCAGCTCGTCGCCGAAGGCTTCCTGCAGTCCGACCGCCGTGGCACGCGCGTGGTCGGGTTGTCGCGGCCGGCGCCGCCGCGCCGGCGTGCCGCGCCGCCGGCTGTCGCGCAGCGGCTCGGCCGGATTCGCCCGAGCCGCATCGGCACCGGCGAATCGGAGGGCTTCCGGCCGGGCGTGCCCGCGTTGACGCATTTCCCGGCGGACGCGTGGCGCCACGCGATCGACCGCGCGCTGCGTCGCGCCGGTCGCGACCTGCTCGGCTATGGCGACCCGCTCGGCGAGCGCGCGTTGCGCGAATCGATCGCGCGCCACCTGGCCGTGACGCGCGGCGTGCGCTGCGATCCCGAGCAGATCGTGATCACGGAAGGCGCACAGGGCGCGATCGCGCTGTGCGCGCAGTTGCTGACGAACCCGGGCGATACGGTGTGGGTCGAGGAACCCGGCTATCGCGGCGCGCGCACCGCGATGCAGGCGGCCGACCTCGACGTCGTGCCGATGCCGGTCGACGCGGAAGGGTTGCGCGCGGATGCGGACGACTGGCGCGAGCGGACGCCGCGCCTCGTCTACACGACGCCGTCGAACCAGTTCCCGACCGGCGCGGTGTTGTCGATCTCGCGCCGGCTCGCGCTGATCGATGCCGCGCGCCGGCATCGCGCGTGGATCATCGAGGACGACTACGACAGCGAATTCCGGCACACCGGCGAGCCGATCGGCGCGATGCACGGGCTCGCACCCGATTCGCCCGTCGTCTATCTCGGCTCGTTCAGCAAGACGATGTTTCCGGCGCTGCGGATCGGCTTTCTCGTGCTGCCCGATGCGCTGCTGGCCGCGGTGCGGCCGGTGCTGCCGGAGATGCTGCGCGGCGGGACGCGCCACGTGCAGCTCGCGCTGGCCGATTTCATCGAGACGGGCGAGTACGGCCGCCATCTCGGCCGGATGCGCCGGCTGTATCGCGACCGGCGGCGGTTGCTGCTCGCCGCGCTCGACGGCAACCTGAGCGTGCCGCATGAGATCGAGGGCGGGCCGTGCGGGCTGCATCTCGCGCTGCGGCTGCCCGCGCGCTACCGCGATCGCGCGATCGTCGACGCGGCGCGCGAGCACGGCATCGGGCCGTTTCCGCTGTCGGGATTTTCGATCGATGCGGCATCGGCGGGCAACGGGCTCGTGCTCGGCTTCGGCAACACGTCGGCCGACGCGTTCGAGCCGATGTTGCGATTGCTGTCGGCGATCGCGGAGCGGGTGGGCGGAGATTGAGGGCGGGTGGCAGGGTGCGCGGGTTATGTCACCCGTTGCCGATGATTTCCGCTACCGTATCGCCTCCGATTTCACCTTCTTTTCCTGATCGAACGTGCTCACACCTTACAGATTCTTTGCGCTCGCCGGTACCGCATGCGCGTTGCTGGCCACCGCTGCCGTCCATGCGCAATCCACCCAGGACGGATTCATCTGCAATACCGACAAGCATCACATCGTGATCGACCGCGCCGCGAACGGCACGTTGAACTACCGGGCCTGGAACAAGCCGCACTCGGTCGATCGCAAGCCGGACGTCGAGTTGCACGGCGGCACGGAGGAAACGGTCGGCACCGACCCGTGCGTCAATACCGACTGGACGTTCAAGCGCGGCAATGTCGAGTATGTCGTGGCGGACAACGCTCGCTGCTCGGAAGGCAAGCCGCCGCGCAATGCGAACGGGATGGTCGTCGTGTCGATCAACAAGGAATTTGCGGCGCGCTACTGGTGCATCAAGTAGGCGCCGCGCTACGCGACCTCAATCGCCAATCGACCGAATGACCTTCGCCGGATTACCGCCCACCAGCGTATTCGGCGGCACGTCCCGCGTGACCACGGCCCCTGCGCCGATCACCGCGTTTTCGCCCACCGTCACGCCACCGATGACCGTTGCGCCGGCACCGATCCACACGTTGCGCCCGATCGCGATCGGCTTTGCGACGACGGCGGCACGCCGCTTCGACGGTTCCAGCGGATGGCCGGACGTGATGAGGCTCACGTTCGGCCCGATCATCACGTCGTCGGCGATGTCGAGCCCGCCGAGATCGTAGAACGTGCAGTTCTGGTTGACGAACACGTTGCGGCCGACCGTGATGTCGGGCCCGCCGGTCGTATAGAACGGCGGAAGCAGCAGAAAGCTGTCGTCGACCGGCTTGCCGATCAGTTCGCCGAACAACGCGCGGACTTCGTCCGCATCGTCGAACGACAGGCGGTTGAGGCGGGCGGTGAGCGCCATCGCGCGTTTGACGTTCGCGAGCATCGTCGCCGATTCGGGCGTTCGTCGGGGAATGAGGAGGGTGCGGTCGTCATGCGGCATGCACGGGGATCCTGTCGGTCGGCATTCACTGTTCCGGGTTGACGCTGTGTTGTCGCGCTGCGCCGCCCGCTTCTGGAAGGCCGGTAGCGGCGAGCCGGCAGCCGTCAACGAGCCCGTTTTTCGTACAGCGACCAGACGCGACAACCGGGGCCCGGAGCCTGGCTCCCGGTACGGCCCTGCGCGGATGAAGCCATGCGGCCCGCAGCACGCGCATCACCTTGCGTTGTCGCGTTCGAGCCGATGTTGCGGATGCTGACGGAGATCGCGGCGAAGGTGGGCGGGGATTGACGCGCGGGTAACCTTACCCGTTGCCGGTGATTTCCGCTACCGTATCGCTTTCGATTTCACTTCGGGATTCCGACAAGAGAATCGCGTCATGAATGTGCGAGCTGGATCGGTGATGACCGTCGTTCGTCTGGCCGTTTTCCTGGCTGCCTGCGTGACGGGAGCCGGGTGCTCTCGCGAGACGGATCATGCGGATCCGCAAGCCGCTACGGCGGCCGATGAGGCCGGGATCGGGCTGAAGCTGAACGCGCTGAACTACACGGACGTGCCGATCGGTACCTTCTTTGTCGACGGCACCTGGGGCGGGAATGTGGCCGCCCGTATCGGCAGCGCCGGCGGCGGCATCACATGCTGTGTGTCCGTTCCGGAAAAATGGCGCCCGGGATTGACGGTCGATGTCGAATGGCGCAACGACGAGATGTTCAAGCGCGATCCACATGCACTGGCTAGCCGGGTCGTGCCGATCGAGCCGTATGGTTCGTTCTCGGACGGCTATCTGTGGATCGTGTTTTTCCCGGGGGACAGGATCAAGGCATACGCGTCTCCGTGGCTGCCGGGCGCACCGGAATTTCCCGAAGGATTGCAGGTCCCGAGCAAGGCGTGTCCGGGCCACTTCACGGTATTGAACAGCAGCCGTGACTGCCCGACACCGGACAAGGGAATGGCGAGGGCGGCGAGATGAGTGTTCGTGTTGCGGCCGCCGGGCGGCCCGATGCCGGCGTAGCGATTCCCGGCGTGCAGGATGCGATGCCTCGCGGGCTTCATGAGATGACAAAAACATGCCCCGACGCAGGAGCGGTGAAATGAAAGTGCAGGTCATCGGTCTGTTGCTATGTTCCATTCTTGTCGGCGCGAGTCATGCGCAGGCGCCGGTATCGGGAAACGTCATGAGCGCGGATGAAAGAGCCGCAGCCATTCGGAGCGCCTTCAGCCCGACCGCGCGTGTCGATGCATTCAAGTCGCATATCGATTTCGACCGGAAGTTCGCGACCGACGATGGCCGGAAGATCGTCGCGTTCGACTGGGGCAAGCTCGCGACCCAGCGCGCCCCGGGTTTGAATGCGCTGAAGATCGAGCATTTCGAACAGCCTGTCGACGAAACCGGGCCGCTCAAGGATTTCCGGATGTTTGTCTTCAACGGCCGGTTCAACGGAGCACGCGTGTCGATCACGGTTGCGCAGGCCAAGGATCGCTTCGAGGCGGCGGATTATTTTCTCGACGAGACAACTTCGCCGTCGATCTCGTACGTGCCGTTCGAGACGAATCCTGATCCGCTCGGAAGCGTGTCGGTTCAGAGCTCGATCGCCGGGCCCGGGCTCGGACTCGTGTGGATCTACAAGAACCTGTGCCTGGTCGTGTCGGGGGTGCCAGCCGGCGCGGTCCGGGATCTGAGTCGACGCCTGCAGACGCTGGCGGAAGCCCACACGGTCGATTCGATGTGATGGCGGGCGATCGCTCGCCTCCCGGGGATCGTCGACCGCCACGTCGAGCGAAGCTCAACGTCGCGCGCATCCATGGCGCCACCTGACACGCACCACCCATCGCCACGCACGATAATCGGACTTGTGCGGATTGACGAACCGCACACTTTGTTCGAAACGAATGCCGTCGCGGCTCCGCGCGTGATGCGCCGCCCCGTATTCGGGTTTCGATTCGTATGTTCGAACAGGCCGCTTGGACTATAAATGGATGCGTGTACCGGGGCTTGTCGGGCGCCTGCGCGTCTCGCGCATGTCGGCGCCGTGACTCCCGGGGGAGGTGCACCGTGGTTCGCCAGACGCTTGCTCGCGCCGTGCTTCGCACCGCGTTGATCGGGGGCGTGTTTGCCGGTTGTTTGCTGCCCCCGCCGGCCGTCCTCGCCGGAACGGTCTCGCCGCCTGTCACGCCACACCCGATGAAGCAGCGTCCGGCTGCAGCGCCTTATGCGATGCCGGTCGATTTTCCGGCGATCGTCGACCGCTACGGCCCGGCGGTCGTGACCATCATGACCGCCGCACCCGACCAGCAGGCCGGCGGCCCGTCCTTCGCAATCCTCGATCCCGACGATCCACTCGCCGCGTTTTTCCGGCACGACGCGCCGCCGCCCGCGCAAGGCCCGCAGGCACCGGCACAGGCGCCTGCGCCCGACACGTCGCCGCGCGCGGTATCGGGCAGCGGCTCGGGTTTCATCGTCAGCGCCGACGGCCTGATCCTCACGTCGGCGCACGTGGTCGACGATGCGACCGACGTGACGGTACGGCTCACCGACCGCCGCGAATTCAAGGCGACCGTGCTGGCCGTCGATCCGCAGAGCGACGTCGCCGTGCTGCGCGTCAACGCGACGAAGCTGCCGTTCGTCCGTGTCGGCGATTCGTCGAAGGTACGCGCGGGCGAGCCGGTGATGACGATCGGCGCGCCGGACGGATCGGGCAACACGGTCACGGCCGGCATCGTCAGCGCCACGTCGCACCGGATGCCGGACGGCAGCGCGTTTCCGTTCTTCGAAACCGACATCGCGCCGAACCCCGACAACTCGGGCGGCCCCGTATTCAATCGCGCGGGCGACGTGATCGGCATCGCGGTGCAGGTCTATACGGGCGCGGACCGCTACGCGAGCACGACGTTCGCGATCCCGATCGCGTTTGCCGCCAAGGTGCGTGCGCAACTGCAGAAGCAGATGCAGGCGCAACAGCCCCAGGCGCCGGACGCGTCGTCCGGCAACGCGCTCGGCGTCGACGTGCAGGATGTCGGCATCGGGCTGGCCGCGGCGTTCGGGCTGCCGCGTCCGGCGGGTGCGCTCGTCAACGGCGTCGCGCCCGGCTCGCCGGCCGCCGCGGCCGGCGTGAAGCCCGGCGACGTGATCGTGAAGCTGGGCGACAAGACGATCGGCCGCTCGGCCGAGCTGAACGACCTGGCCGCCGCGCTGCCGCCGGGCCAGAAGGCGCCGCTGCGGCTGATCCGCAACCGCGCGCCGGTGATGCTGACGATCACGGGTGCCGACGAGGCCGCCGGCAACGAGGGCCCGGCCATCGGCGCGGCCGCGCCGAAGGCGGCCGCACGACCGGGGCCGGGAGCCGGGGCGGGCGACGGCGGCGACCGTCTCGGGCTGACGATGCATGCGCTGAGCGACGACGAACGCCGTTCGACGGGGCTCGCGGTCGGGATGATGGTGGATGCGGTGCACGGCCCGGCGGCCAGCGCGGGGATCCAGCCGGGCGATGTCGTGCTGGAGCTCAACGACAAGCTGCTCGAGACGCCCGACGACGTGCAGTCGCTCGAAGCGACCGGCGGCAGCGTGATCGCGGTGCTGATCCAGCGCAACAACGCACGGAAGTTCGTGTCGGTGCGGGCGCGTTAGGGCGTTGACGCGTCCGGTATCGTCCGCCTACCATCGTCCGATATTGCACGCAGTCAGCCAGGCATTCAGGAGCCATCCGGCATGAAAACAGCACGCTTCATCGTAGTAGTCAGCAGGCGCAGGGTCCGGTAGCGGCACCGCGCCGGCACCCATGCGCCCCCGACTCGTTCGGGGGCTTTTTTTTTGCATTGCGCACGGCCGGGCGGCACGTGCGCGGAGGGCATCCGCTTGCAATCGAACCTGCCGATCGCTTCCGAACGGGCGTCGCCGAGATACGCGACGCTGATCCTGCTGTGCGCGTGCTCGGTCTTGCCGCTGAGTCTGTTCCTGCCGTCGCTGCCGGCGATCGCGCGCGACCTGCGCGCCGACTACGCACTCGTCGCGCTGTCGCTCGGCGGTTACGCGGCGGTGGCCGCGTCGCTCGAATTTGTAATGGGGCCGCTGTCGGACCGGTTCGGGCGGCGGCCGGTCGTGCTGGCGAGCGTCGGTGTGTTCGCGCTCGGCTCGCTCGGCTGCGCGATGGCGACCGATATTCGCGCGTTTCTGGCCTGCAGGCTGATGCAGGCGGCGATCACGTCGGTCTATCCCGTGTCGATGGCGACGATCCGGGACGCCGGCGGCGGTGCGCGCGCGGCGAGCCGGATCGGCTATGCGGCGATGGCGGCGGCGTTCGCGCCGATGCTCGGCCCGACGCTGGGTGGCGCGCTCGACCAGACCTTGGGCTGGCGAGCGAGCTTCTGGCTGCTCGGCGCGGCGGGCATCGCGCTGTTCGTCTGGTGTGCGTTCGATCTCGTTGAAACTCACGCGAACCGGTCGTCGAGCCTCGGGCAGCAGCTTCGCGCGTATCCGGCGCTGCTTCGTGCGCGCCGCTTCTGGGCGTATGCGCTCTGCATGGCGTTTTCGACCGGCTCGTTCTACGCGTTCCTGGCCGGCGCGCCGCTCGCCGCGCACACGGTGTTCGACATCGCGCCCGCGGAGATCGGCTTCTACATGGGAACCATCACGGCCGGCTTCGTGTGCGGCAGCTTCCTGGCCGCGCGTTACGCGCGCCGCTACGCACTGGCCACGACGATCCTGTGCGGACGGATCGTCGCGTGCGCAGGGCCGCTGATCGGCCTCGCGCTGATGTTCGGCGGCGCGACGCAGGCGATCGCATGGTTCGGGCCGTGCGTGCTGGTCGGCATCGGCAACGGGCTGACCAATCCCGGTGCGCATGCCGGCGCGGTGTCGGTGCGCCCGGAACTGGCAGGCAGCGCGTCCGGGCTGGCCGGTGCGATGACGATCGCCGGTGGTGCCGCGCTTTCGTCGTTGACGGGCGCGGTGCTGACGGCCGGCAACGCGGGCTATGCGCCGCTGGCGATGATGCTGCTGTCGGCCGCGATCGCGCTGGCGGCGGCCGTCTGCGTGCGGGTGTTCGACGCGCGGGACGTTGGGCGGTGAACGCAGGCGTGGTATCGCGCCGCGTGGAACCGGGGGCTGGTGTGGGCATCGCTACCGTGTCGCGGGCGATTGGCGGACAATCGGCCGGATACCGGGAGACGACGAACCCGCCGCGCACCGAGTGCTCCCCGGCGCGCGAAGGGCGACAGGACGAGGATGGGATGAGCGATTTTTCTGATTTCCAGCGGGAAATTGCCGACGCCGCGCGAGCGACATACCGGGCGCTGCGGGCGCAGCACCCGGACGAGCATTTCTACGCGTTCGCGCTGTACACCGACAGCGGCGCGATGACGGTGGTGCCGGCGGCCAATTCGGTCGAGGGGCTGCGCCGGATCCGCGAGCAACAGGCCGTGCCGGACGACGACCCGTGGTATGCGTGGGGCTTTTCCGAATGGGCGTATGCGGCGGCGGAAGCGTCGCCGTTCAATGCGATCTGCGGCAAGCTTGCCGATGACCTGCTGAGCCCGCAGTTTGTCCGGTCGCGGTTCTCGGAATTTTCGCGACAACTGCACGCCGAGATGATCGGGGCGTTGCGCCTGCTCGACCGCGAAGGCCTGTTCGGCACGGGCGACGAAAGGGCGGCGATCACGCTGTTCGTGTCGATCAGCGACGACGACGCTGCCGAGGCGCTCGAAAACGAATCGGCGAAGGCGCTGAATCCGCCGGCCGTCGTCGACGCATTCCTGCGCCGCTACGACTGACGGCTGACGGCCATCGGGATATCGCACGGCGGCCCGGGACGGGCGGCCGCCATGCGTGCAGCGTTAGTTACGGCTTACGGCTTCGCGCCCACGACGAACTCGAACGTCGCGACGCCGTCGACGCCGCCCGTGACGCGGTCACCGGGCTGCAGCGCGCCGACGCCGGCCGGCGTGCCGGTGAAGATCAGGTCGCCGGCCTTCAGCGCGACCGAGCGCGACACATACGCGATGACGTCGGGCACGGCCCAGATCATGTCGGCCAGGTCGCCTTGCTGGCGCGTTTCACCGTTGACCGCGAGCCAGATGCGGCCCGTCGCCGGGTGGCCGGTGGCCGACGCCGCGCGCAGCGCGGTCACGGGGCCCGATGCGTCGAAGCCCTTCGCCCAGTCCCACGGACGGCTCAGCTTCTTCGCTTCGGCCTGCAGGTCGCGGCGCGTGAGGTCGACGCCGACGCCGTAGCCCCATACGTGCGACAGCGCGTCGGCCGGGTCGATCGACTGGCCGTCCTTGCCGATCGCGACGACCAGCTCGATTTCGTGATGAAGGTCGTTCGTCAGCGGCGGATAGGCGACGGTGCCGCTGGCCGGGACGATCGCGTCGGCCGGCTTCGTGAAGAAGAACGGCGGCTCGCGGTCGGGATCGGCGCCCATTTCGCGCGCGTGGTCGGCGTAGTTGCGGCCGACGCAGAAGACGCGGCGCACCGGAAAGCGCGCGGACGACTGTTCGACTTCGACGGAAGGACGCTCGGCAGCGTCGATGACATATTCGGACATCGGATGGCCTCGTTCGGTGGGAAGACGGATGCGGCGCCCGTGCGGCGCACGGGCCGGCATGCGTGCAACGATACCCGACGCCCGTGCGGCCGGATGCGACGCAACTGCGTTTTACCGGGACAAAACTACGCGTCGGCGGCTGCCGGTGCGTCGTCGCCGTCCGGCAGCGCGGCATTCGCGTCGCGGTACGCCTTCGGCGACACGCCGACTCGCGCGCGGAAACGCCGCGCGAAATACCCTTCGTCGCGGAAGCCGACCGAGCGCGCGATGTCCGCGATGCGCCGGCTCGTGTGTGCCAGCAGCGACTGCGCGAGCGCAATCCGGCGCTCGGTCACGAGATCGGTGAAGGTGCTGCCGGTTTCCTTGCGGACCAGGTGCGCGAGGTAGTTGGGCGACAGGAACGCGGCCTCGGCGGTCGCGGCGAGCGTCAGGTCCTCGCGGGTCAGGTTGGCGCGCACGTGCCGCAGCACGCGCGCGAGCGCGTCGCGCCGGCCCGCGCGCTGGGCGCCGCGCTGCGCGAGCTTGTCGAGCGCACCCGCGTACTGCGTGCAGACGAGCCCGATCAGTTGCAGCAGGTAGCCGCGCAGCAACGTGGTCGAGCCGAACGTGCGCACGCGATCGGTGTCGAGCATGCACAGCGCGAGGCGGCGCGCTTCGTCGTAGGTGTCGCCGGTCAGGATGAAGTCGAGGTGTTCCTGAAAGCGGAACGGCGTCAGCTCGGGAAAGCGGTGCGCGGGCACGTCCTCGAGATCGAGCGGGTCGACGTCGAGATCGGCGCGCAGGAACGCCTGGCTGAAGTTGATCACGATGAAGTGCGCGCCTTCCGGATGCGGGATCAGGTGCTCGCGATGCGGCAGCACGAACGCGAGCGCGCCGCGCGGAAACGGCCGCGTGACGCCGCCGATCCGCTGCTCGGTGTCGCCGCCGAGATTGAACTGGATCTGGAAATACGCGTGCCGGTGCGGCTCGGTGATCGCCTGGCGCGACGCCTGGTCGCGGATGTAGAAGTCGAGCCGGTCGCTGCGTTCGGGCATCCCGTACAGGCGCGGCGGGGCGGTGGAGGGCATGAAGGATTCTGCTGTTCGTGACGCGGTTGAGCCGCGATGGTACAGCGAACCGGGCGCGACGGCGATCTGTGCGGCCGTGCGGCTTGGCCCGGGGTCGGTCGTGGCGTGCCGCGCGGCGGTCGCGCTTTCGGGGGAGGCCGGGACAACGGGCACGCGGACTGCCGACGCCGCCCAGCCCGCTTGCCGTGCCGACCGGCGCGAGCGTCTCCACCTTCGTCGCGCGGTTTGATATCAGTGATCGGGCGATGGCGCCGGCGCGCCCAGACCCTACCCGGCAACCAGCGGCGCGACCCGGCGCCGCAGCTCGGGCACGACCTCGGCGTCGAACCACGGGTGGTGCTTGAACCACGCCTGGTTGCGCGGCGACGGATGCGGCAGCGGCAGCACGTCGGGGCCATAGTCGCGCCAGGCGTGCACGGTGTCGGTCAGCGTGGCCTTGCGCGTGTCGCGCAGGAAATGCCGCTGCGCATACTGGCCGATCAGCAGCGTGAGCCGGATCGACGGCAACTCGGCGAGCAACCGGTCGATCCACAGCGGCGCGCATTCGGGGCGTGGCGGGTTGTCGCCGCTTGCGCCGCGGCCCGGGTAGCAGAAGCCCATCGGCACGATCGCGAAGCGCGTCTCGTCGTAGAACGTGTCGGCGTCGACGTCGAGCCAGCCGCGCAGCCGCTTGCCGCTCGCGTCGTCCCACGGGATCCCGCTTGCATGGACACGTGCGCCCGGCGCCTGCCCGACGATCAGGATCCGCGCATCGCGATGGGCACGCACGACCGGGCGCGGGCCGAGCGGCAGGTCGGCTTCGCAGACACGGCACGCGCGGATTTCAGTGAGCAGCACGTCGAGCGGCGCGCGCGTGGGTTTCGGCATCGATTCTGAGCGGGGACGGAGTGGTCATGCGGCGTCGCCCGGGGGCGCGTGCCGGGCGCCGACAGGCAACCCGGACAAGCAGGGCGCGGGCGCGCGCGCCGCCGGCATCACGCGGCGCGCATTACGCCCGCGACGGGCCCGCTGCGCCGTTTTCGGCGACCGCAGCATCATACAACGCGGTTTGCGCGATCGCGCGGGCGATCCCCGCGTCGTCGTGCGGACCGTCGAGCATGCCCCAGCGCCGGTACTGGGACAGGAACCACTCGCCTTCGCGCGGATCGGGGCGGTTCACGGCGCCGCCGTCGTGGAAGCGGATCGGCAGCGGCGGTACGGCGAACGGGCCCGATCCGTAGTCGCCGAGCAGGCGCGGCGCGATCAGCCGGGCCGGCACGCCGAGCGCGTCGGGCGACGCGAGCCAGTCGGCTGCCTCGCGACGGTGCGCGGCGCTGTCGAGCCACGCGCAGGCATCGACGAGCGTGCGGATCAGCGCGCGGGCCGTGGCCGGGTACAGCGCGACGAAATCGCGCCGGGTCGCGAGCACTTTCTCCGGATGATCGGGCCAGATCTCGCTCGTGACGGCGACGGTTCGCCCCGCGCCGCAGGCGTCGGCCACCGCATGCCACGGCTCGCCGGCGCAGAAGCCGTCGAGCTCGCCGCCGGCCAGCGCGGCCACCATCTCGGGCGGCGGGATCACGACGCTGCGCACGTCGCGCAGCGGATCGACGTCGTGCGACGCGAGCCAGTGGTTCAGCCACATCGCGTGCGTGCCGGTCGGGAAGGTCTGCGCGAGGAGCGGCTTGCGGCCGAGCGTCGCGAGCGCATCGCGCACGCTGCCGCTGTCGCGGTACGCGTCGGCGAGACCGCGCGACAACGAGATCGCCTGGCCGTTGCGGTTCAGCACCATCAGCGCGGCCATGTCGGCCTGCGGGCCGCCGATCCCGAGCTGCAGCCCGCAGACGAGCCCGTACAGCGCATGCGCGGCGTCGAGCTCGCCGCTCAGCAGCTTGTCGCGCACGGCGGCCCACGACGGCTGGCGGCTGAGTTCGAGCGTGAGGCCGTGCCGCGCGCCGAGGTTCAGGCGCTGCGCGACGATCAGCGGGGCCGCATCGCTCAGCGCGACGAACCCGAGGCGAAGATGCGCGCGTTCCGGCGCGACGGGAAGAGAGGTATCCATGGCAGTCATGACTGTGGTGATGCGTCGAGCAGTTGCCGCGCGACGTCGACGATGCGCAGGCCCTGATCCATCGCGCGCTTGCGCAGCGCCGCGTACGCATCGTGTTCGGACAGCTTGCGCTGGTCCATCAGCAGGCGCTTCGCGCGGTCGATCAGCTTGCGCTCCGCGAGTTCGCGCTCGACGTCGGCAAGCCGGCGGCGCAGCGCATCGTCGTGGGAGAAGCGGGCGAGCGCGACTTCGAGGATCGGCGCAAGGCGCTCGGCCGACAATCCTTCGACGAGATACGCGCTGACGCCCGCGCCGACCGCCGCGCGGATCAGCGACTGGTTCGCATCGTGGCTGAACATCAGCACGGGGCGCGGCGCGGTGGCGTGCATCACCGCGAGCTGCTCGAGCGTGTCGCGCGACGGCGAATCGGTATCGATGATCACGACGTCGGGATGCTGCTCCTCGACGGCGGCCGGCAGGCGCGCCGGCGTCGCGACGTCGTTCAGCATTTCGTAGCCGAGGTGCGCGAGCGCGTCGCCGAGCTCGCCGATCGGCTTGTCGGTATCGGTGACGAGCAGCACGCGCAGGCGGGCGGAGGAAGCAGGCGTACTCATGACGCGAACGGCGGCGGCGAAATCGTGGCGCGATGCACGGATCGGGGGCGGTGGCCCCGCACAGACATCGTGTCGGTGCCGGGCGCGATGGCCCGGTGGCCGGTGCCGCTGTCTTCATGATAGGTGGGCGGCCGGTGCCGCGTGGTGTCGCGCATGCTACGCAGCCCGGGACAGGGCCGTTTCGAGCGCGGCGCCCGCGTCCGGCACGTGCTGCACGGCCGCTTCGCCGATCGCGCCGCCGACGAGGATCACGGCCGGGCTGCCGAGCCGCGCTTCGTCGATGCCGCGCGCGAGATGGCCGAGCGTGCCGGTCCAGCGGCGTTCGTCGGGCGTGCCGGCCCATTGCACGGCGGCTGCCGGCGTCGAGGGCGGCAGCGCGGCGAGCAGGCCGGCGGCGATGCTGTCGACGCGGCTCATCCCCATGTAGATCGCGAGCGTGGTGCCGGTCGCCGCGAGACGCGCCCAGTCGGGCTCGCCGTGGTCCTGACGGTGCGCGGTGACGAACGTGACGCCGTGGCAATGCTCGCGATGCGTGAGCGAGATGCCGAGGCTGGCGGCGGCCGCGAAGCCCGACGAGATGCCGTTGACGATCTCGACCGGAATCGCGGCGGCGCGCAGCGTCGCGAGTTCTTCGCCGGCACGCCCGAACAGCAGCGCATCGCCGCCTTTCACGCGCACCACGTGCGCGCCGCGCAGCGCGTAGCGGCGCATCAGCTTCTCGATGAATGCCTGCGGCGTGGAGCGGCAGCCGCCGCGCTTGCCGACGCGGATCACGCGTGCCTGCGGCGCGAGTTCGACGATGCCGGGCGCGACCAGATCGTCGAGCAGCAGCACGTCGGCGGCGGCCAGCGCCTTCGCGGCCTTCAGCGTGAGGAGATCGGGATCGCCGGGGCCGGCGCCCAGCAGCGTGACTTTGCCTGTCGTCATGTCGTGTTCCAGTGCCGCCTGCATGCGGCGGTCGATAGCGCGTTGTCTGCGCGGCGGCGGCGGGCGGTCGAAACGCACCGGCATCCGGCCGTGCCGCGCACGGAGGGACACCGTTGTCCTGATCGGCCCGTCGGTAGGGCGGGCATGGTTTGCGGGGACTGCCCACCGGCGCCGTTGCCGGTGTCATGCATCGAGTTCAGCAATATCCGGGCCAACCGGCATGGCACGTCGTGCTGGCACGGCGGGAAGAGGGTGCATCGCGCCGTGCGATGGCCCCGTGTGCCGATGCAGCCGCCGCGCGCGGGCAGCCGCAATGCCGCATCGGCGTGCATCGTGCCCCGTCAGCGCGCACCGCGATGTCGCACGGCGACAGTGCTGCAGCGCACCACATCTGTGCCTCGCTGCATCACGGCGCATCGCGTGCCACGTGTCGCCGCGCGCCGCACGACACCCGGCGAGCCTTGCTCGACGGGGCTGCGGGCTCGATTCGCATCAACATGGCACGGCGCTTGCGTTAGGAGGTTCGGGCGGATCAACGGCGATTCGTCCGGCAGTACCGATTACTAGACGCGCCCGGCAACGGGCTTCATGGGCAACGGCGTCCTACGCATCGGGTCTCGACGAGACCGGGTGCGCAGGACGCCGTTTTTCGTTTGGCGGATGACATGACCGACAAAGCTACCCGTATCGATCTCTTCAGCTTCCGCACCGCGCCGATGCGCGCGTTCCACCTGACGTGGATGGCGTTCTTTGTGTGCTTCTTCGCGTGGTTCGCATGCGCGCCGCTGATGCCGCTGATCGCACGCGAATTTCATCTGACGGCGGCCCAGGTCGCCAACATCAACATCGCCGCGGTGGCCGCGACGATCGCCGTGCGGCTGCTGGTCGGCCCGCTGTGCGACCGCTTCGGCCCGCGCCGCGTGTACGTCGGCCTGCTGCTGCTCGGCGCGATCCCGGTGTTCGCGGTGTCGTTCACGCACGACTACCTGTCGTTCCTGATCTGCCGGCTCGGCATCGGCGCGATCGGCGCGGGCTTCGTGATCACGCAGTACCACACGTCGGTGATGTTCGCGCCGAACGTGGTCGGCACCGCGAACGCGACGACGGCCGGCTGGGGCAACGCCGGTGCAGGTGCCACGCAGGCGCTGATGCCGCTGCTGGTCGCCGCCGGCCTGATGCTCGGTTTCGGCGAGGATTCGTCGTGGCGCATCGCGCTGGTCGTGCCGGGCGTCGCGATGCTGGCGATGGCCTGGGCGTACTGGCGCTTCACGCAGGATTGCCCGCAAGGCGACTTCGTCGCGCTGCGCAAGGAAGGCGTGACGGTCGACAGCGGCAAGAAGGGCGGCTGGGCGAGCTTCGTCGCGGCCTGCGGCAACTATCGTGTGTGGATGCTGTTCGTCACGTACGGCGCGTGCTTCGGCGTCGAGGTGTTCATCCACAACATCGCCGCGCTGTACTACGTCGATCACTTCAGCCTGTCGCTGAAGGACGCCGGTTTCGCGGTCGGCCTGTTTGGGCTGCTCGCATTGTTTGCCCGTGCGCTCGGCGGCTGGCTGTCCGACAAGATCGCCGCGCGCCGCAGCCTCGACGTGCGCGCCGCGCTGCTGTGCGCGCTGATCGTCGGCGAAGGGCTCGGGCTGATCTGGTTCTCGCATGCGCAAAGCATCGACGTCGCGCTCGTCGCGATGCTCACGTTCGGCCTCTTCACGCACATGGCCTGCGGCGCGACCTACGCGCTGGTGCCGTTCATCGACCGCAAGGCGCTCGGCGGCGTCGCGGGGATCGTCGGCGCGGGCGGCAACGTCGGCGCGGTGGCTGCGGCCTTCCTGCTGAAGGGCGTCGGCGACGTGCAGCACACGCTGAGCCTGCTCGGCCTCGCCGTCACCGCGACCGCGCTGTGCGCGATGGCCGTGCGCTTCAGCGAAGAACACAAGGCACGCGAAGCCGAGTTGCGCGACCGCGCACTGGCTGCCAGCAGCGCCGCGAACTGATCGACCGAAGGAAACGTCACCATGAAACTCATCGTCATCGGCCACGGCATGGTCGGCCACAAGCTCCTCGAATGCGTCGCAGCGGAAGCGGGTGCCGCGGGCGCGCTGCAGGTCACCGTGCTCGGCGAGGAACCGCGCCCGGCCTACGACCGCGTGCACCTGTCCGAATTCTTCGCGGGCAAGTCGGCGGACGACTTGTCGCTCGTCGAACCCGGCTTCTTCGAACGTCATCCGCAGTTCGACCTGCGCCTGAACGCGCAAGTCGCGTCGATCGACCGGGCCGCGCATACGGTCACGCTCGCGTCCGGCGAAACGCTCGCGTACGACAAGCTGGTGCTCGCGACGGGTTCGCGCCCGTTCGTGCCGCCGATGCCGGGGCACGATCGCGACGGCTGCTTCGTGTACCGGACGATCGAGGATCTGGAAGCGATGCAGGCGTGCGGCACGCATGCGAAGCGCGGCGTCGTGGTCGGCGGCGGACTGCTCGGCCTCGAATGCGCGAAGGCGCTGCGCGACATGGGGCTCGACACGCACGTCGTCGAATTCGCACCGCGGCTGATGGCCGTGCAGGTCGACGACGGCGGCGGCCGGATGCTGCGCGCGAAGATCGAGGCGCTCGGCGTGACCGTGCATACGGGCAAGAACACGCTCGAGATCGTCGATGGCGAGGAAGGCACGCACCGGATGGCGTTCGCCGACGGCTCGCACCTCGACGCCGACATGATCGTGTTCTCGGCCGGCATCCGCGCACGCGACGAGCTGGCCCGCGCATGCGGGCTCGACCTCGGCCCGCGTGGCGGCGTCGCGATCGACGACGCGTGCCGCACGAGCGATGCCGACATCTACGCGATCGGCGAATGCGCGGCCTGGAACGGCATGGTGTACGGCCTCGTCGCACCCGGCTACGACATGGCGCGCGTGGTCGCGAAGCAGCTCGGCGGCGATGCGAACAGTGCAGCCGAGGCCGCCTTCGCCGGCGCCGACATGAGCACGAAGCTGAAGCTGATGGGCGTCGACGTCGCGAGCATCGGCGACGCGCACGGCACGACGGCCGGCAGCCGCACCTACCAGTACGCGGACGAGCGCCGCCAGGTCTACAAGAAGCTCGTGGTGTCCGACTGCGGCAAGTTCCTGCACGGCGCGGTGATGGTCGGCGATGCGGCCGAATACGGCACGCTGCTGCAGATGATGCTGAACCGCATCGAGCTGCCGGAGTCGCCGGAATTCCTGATCCTGCCGTCGTCGGACGGCGTCGCGAAGCCGGCGATCGGCGTCGAAGCGCTGCCCGCGGCCGCCCAGATCTGTTCGTGCAACAACGTGTCGAAGTCGCAGATCTGCACGGCGGTCGCCGACGGCGCGACGAGCCTCGGCGCGCTGAAGACGTGCACGGGCGCCGGCACGTCGTGCGGCGGCTGCGTGCCGCTCGTCACGCAGATCATGAAGGCCGAGATGAAGAAGCAGGGCCTCGCGGTCAACAACCATCTGTGCGAGCACTTCCCGCATTCGCGCCAGGAGCTGTTCCACCTGATTCGCGTCGAGCGCATCACGACCTTCGACGAACTGCTCGCGAAGCATGGCCACGGCCTCGGCTGCGACGTGTGCAAGCCGGCGGTGGCGGGCATTCTCGCGTCGTGCTTCAACGAATTCGTGCTGAAGAAGGAGCACGCCGGGCTGCAGGATTCGAACGACTACTACCTCGCGAACATCCAGCGCGACGGCACGTACTCGGTCGTGCCGCGCATGCCGGGCGGCGAAGTCACGCCGGAAGGGCTGATCGCGGTGGGCCAGGTCGCGCAGAAGTACGGGCTCTACACGAAGATCACCGGCGGCCAGCGCGTTGACCTGTTCGGCGCGCGCGTCGAGCAACTGCCGTCGATCTGGGAAGAACTGATCGCGGCCGGTTTCGAATCGGGTCACGCGTACGGCAAGGCGCTGCGCACCGTGAAGTCGTGCGTCGGGTCGACGTGGTGCCGCTACGGCGTCGACGATTCGGTCGGCCTCGCGATCGACCTGGAGAACCGCTACAAGGGGCTGCGCGCGCCGCACAAGATCAAGTTCGGCGTGTCCGGCTGCACGCGCGAGTGTGCGGAAGCGCAGGGCAAGGACGTCGGCATCATCGCGACCGAGAAGGGCTGGAACCTGTACGTGTGCGGCAATGGCGGGATGAAGCCGCGCCACGCGGAACTGCTCGCGTCCGATCTCGACCGTGCCACGCTGATCCGCTACATCGACCGCCTCCTGATGTTCTACGTGCGCACCGCCGACCGGCTGCAGCGCACGAGCGTGTGGCGCGACAACCTCGAAGGCGGCCTCGACTACCTGATCGACGTCGTCGTGCACGACCGGCTCGGGATCGGCGCCGAACTCGAAGCCGACATGCAGCACGTGGTCGACACCTACGAGTGCGAATGGAAGAAGGCCGTGACCGATCCCGACACGCGCAAGCGCTTCCGCCACTTCGTGAACAGCGACGCGCCGGACACGACCATCGAATTCGTCGAGACGCGCGGCCAGATCCGGCCCGCGACGCCCGGCGAACGCGCGGGCGGCAAGCCCGTGTCGATTCCCGTCGTGGCTGAAGGCGTGACGCAAGCCGCAACCGAACCCGCAACCGTTTGACCCTGACCGACACCAGCGTCTTTTCCAAGGAGCCCATCATGAACGATCGTCTTCCGCTGTCCTGGACCCGCGTGTGCCCGCTCGACGACATCGTGCCGAACACCGGCGTGTGTGCACTCGTCAACGGCGAGCAGGTCGCAGTGTTTCACGTCTCGCATGCCGAAGAAGGCGGCGTGTTCGCAATCGACAACGTCGATCCGGTATCGCAGGCGGCCGTGATGTCGCGCGGGCTGATCGGCAGCCTCGGCGAGCGTGTCGTCGTCGCGTCGCCGCTGTACAAGCAGCATTTCGACCTGCGCACCGGCGAATGCCTCGAGGCGCCCGAGCAGTCGGTCAGCGCGTATCCGTCGCGGGTCGAGGACGGCTTCGTGTGGATCGCAGCCTGACCGCCCCGGAGCGCGCATGACCGCCACCCCCGTCAAGAGCGTGTGCCCGTACTGCGGCGTCGGCTGCGGGATGGTGCTGCACGTCGAGGAAGGCGAAGTCGTCAAGGTGTCCGGCGACTCCGACCATCCGACCAACTTCGGGCGGCTGTGCACGAAGGGCTCGTCGGCGCACGTCGCGCTGCGCCGCTCGGGGCGGCTCGACCGCGCGTTCGTGCGCCGCGCGCGCGAGGACGACCTGGTGCCGCTGCCGGCTCGCGACGCGATCGCCGACACTGCGCGCCGCCTGCGTGCGGTGCTCGATACGCACGGGCCCGACGCGCTGTCGTTCTACGTATCGGGGCAGATGTCGATCGAGGCGCAGTACCTCGTCAACAAGCTTGCGAAGGGCTTCGTCGGCACCAACAACATCGAGTCGAACTCGCGCCTGTGCATGGCGAGCGCGGGCACCGGCTACAAGCAGTCGCTCGGCGCGGACGGCCCGCCCGGGTCGTACCAGGACTTCGACCGCGCGAACCTGTTCTTCGTGATCGGCGCGAACATGGCCGACTGCCATCCGATCCTGTTCCTGCGGATGATGGATCGCGTGAAGGCCGGCGCGAAGCTGATCGTCGTCGATCCGCGCCGCACCGGCACGGCCGACAAGGCCGACCTGTTCCTGCAGATCCGGCCGGGCACCGATCTCGCACTGACCAACGGGCTGCTGCACCTGCTGCACGCGAACGGGCGCACCGATACCGCGTTCATCGACGCGTACACCGAAGGCTGGGACGCGATGCCCGCGTTCCTCGCCGACTACACGCCCGAGCGTGTCGCGGCGATCACCGGGCTCGCGGAAGCCGACCTGCTCACCGTCGCGCAGTGGATCGGCGACGCGCAGGAGTGGATGAGCTGCTGGACGATGGGGCTCAACCAGAGCACGCACGGCGTGTGGAACACCAACGCGATCTGCAACCTGCACCTCGCGACGGGCAAGATCTGCCGCACCGGCAGCGGCCCGTTCTCGCTGACCGGCCAGCCGAACGCGATGGGCGGGCGCGAGATGGGCTACATGGGGCCGGGCTTGCCGGGCCAGCGCTCGGTGGCGTCCGACGACGACCGCCGTTTCGTCGAGAACCTGTGGCGCGTGCCGGCCGGCACGCTGCGCAAGGAGACCGGGCAGGGCACGGTCGACATGTTCGCGCGGATGGCTGCGGGCGATATCAAGGCATGCTGGATCATCTGCACGAACCCGGTCGCCACGGTGCCGAACCGGCAGAACGTGATCGCCGGCCTGCAGGCCGCCGAGCTCGTGATCGCGCAGGATGCATTCCTCGATACCGAGACCAACCGCTACGCGGACATCCTGCTGCCGGGCGCGCTGTGGGCCGAGGGCGACGGCGTGATGATCAACTCCGAGCGCAACATGACGCTGATGCGCGCGGCGGTCGCGCCGCCGGGCGACGCGCTGCCCGACTGGCGCATCGTCGCGGAAGTCGCGCGCGCGATGGGCTTCGGCGATGCATTCGACTATGCGTCGGCGGCCGACGTGTTCGACGAGATCGTCCGCTTCTCGAATCCGGCGACCGGCTACGACCTGCGCGGCGCGAGCCACGCGGCGCTGCGCGACGGGCCCGTGCAGTGGCCGGTTGCGCCGGGCACCGCGCGCGAGCGGCACCCGATCCGCTACCTGAACGACGGCGTGAGCCAGACGCTGCGTCCGGCCGCCGACGGCGGCGATGCACCGCGCCTCGCGTTCCCGACGCTGTCAGGCAAGGCGCGTTTCTTCGCGCGGCCGCACGTCGATCCGGCCGAGCTACCCGACGACACGTTCCCGATCGTGCTGAACACCGGGCGGCTGCAGCATCAATGGCACACGATGACGAAGACGGGCAAGGTCGCGATGCTGAACAAGCTCAACCCGCGCCCGTTCGTCGAGCTGCACCCGGACGATGCGAGCGCGCTCGGCATCGCCGCGAAGGACAGCGTCGAGATCCGCTCGGCGCGCGGCCGCGCGGTGCTGCCGGCCGTCGTGACCGAGCGCGTGCAGCGCGGCAACTGCTTCGCGCCGATGCACTGGAACGACGTGTACGGCGACGACCTGTGCATCAACGCGGTGACGAACGACGCGATCGATCCCGAATCGCAGCAACCCGAACTGAAATACTGCGCGGTCGCGCTGCGGCGCGTCGAGACCGATGCGTTCGCATCCGCCGACGACGAGACGGCGCAACCCGATGCACGCGCCGACGACGCGCGGCCCGCGCCGGTGCTGGCACAGGCAACTGCTTCACAGGAATCCGACATGGCAGACATCGACACTTTCGCGGCCGCGCTCGGCGTGGCCGACCTCGCGCCGCCGCCGTTGACGGACACCGAACGGCTGTACGTGGCCGGCCTCGTCAGCGGGCTGAAGGCGAGCGCCGGCCGGCGCGAGGGCAGCGTGCCCGTGCTGCCGGCTGCCGCGCCGCTCACGCCGCCGGTGCGGTTCTGGCTCGACGGGATGCTCGCGGGGCTGTTCAGCCGCTCGCTGCCGGCGAGCTTGCCGGGTGCCGTGGCGCCCGCGCTGCCGGCCGATGCCGGCGCGTCCGGTGGCGTGCGGATCGTGCGCACGCGGCCGAAGGTCGTGCTGTTGTGGGCGTCGCAGACCGGCAACATCGAATCGCTGACCGAGGATTACGCGACGCAGCTGATGAACGCGGGCTTCGAGATCCGTACCGCGTGCATGTCCGACTATCCGCTCGCTTCGCTCGCCGGTGCGCAATACGTGCTGCTGATGACGAGCACGTTCGGCGACGGCGATGCGCCCGACAACGGCAGCGAATTCTGGGAAGCGCTGCAGGCCGGCAGCGCCGCGCGCCTCGACGGCGTGCACTTCGCGGTGCTCGCATTCGGCGATCGCAACTACGACCAGTTCTGCGGCCACGGCCGCCGGCTCGACGCGCGGCTCGCGGAACTCGGCGCGGCGCGTCTTTGCGCGCGCGTCGATTGCGACGTCGAATTCCAGCGCGACGCCGACCAGTGGCTTGAACGCGTCGTCGCGCGGATCAAGGAGGCCGATGCCGCGCTGCACGCGGTGCCGTCCGGCGGGATGAGCCCGTCAGGGCTGCTGCCGACGAAGGCGCATCCGGCGCCGTCGAAGCTCGTCGCGAACCTGCGGCTCAACCGTCCGGGCGCGGCGAAGGACACGCGCTACGTATCGCTGTCGACCGAAGGCGCGAACCTCGAATACGAAACCGGCGACGCGCTCGGCGTGTGGCCGACCAACTGCCCGGAACTGGTCGACGAACTGCTGGCCGTCACCGCGCTGAAGGCCGACGCACCCGTGTCGGTGGCGGGCGTCGGCGACGTGCGCCTCGGCGACGCGCTCGCGCGTCACTTCGACATCACGCGCCCGCATCCGGACACGCTCGCCCTCATCGCGTCGCGCAGCGCGAACGGCGCGCTGAAGTCGCTGCTCGGCGACGACCGCAAGGGCGACCTGAAGCAATGGCTGTGGGGGCAGCAGCTCGCGGATGTGCTGCATGAATTTCCGGTCGAGCTGTCGGGCACGGAACTGGTCGGGATGCTGAAGCGCATGCAGCCGCGCCTCTATTCGATCGCGTCGAGCCCGAGCGCGCACCAGGGCGAGATCCACCTGACCGTGTCGGCCGTGCGCTATCACAACGGCCGGCGCGCGCGGAAAGGCGTTGCGTCGACGTTCCTCGCCGATCGCGCGGACGACGGCCGCGTGCCGGTGTTCGTGCAGAAGTCCGCGCATTTCCGGCCGCCGGTGAACGGCGACGTGCCGATCGTGATGGTCGGCCCCGGTACCGGCGTCGCGCCGTTTCGCGGCTTCCTGCACGAGCGGCAGGCGCGCGGCGCGCGTGGGCGCAACTGGCTGTTCTTCGGCGAGCAGCACGCACAGACCGACTTCTACTACGGCGACGAACTGGGCGCGATGCACGACAGCGGCTTCCTGACGCGGCTTGATCTCGCGTTCTCGCGCGACCAGGCCGACAAGATCTACGTGCAGGACCGGATGCGCGAGCAGGGCGCCGAGCTGTTCGCGTGGCTGGAGGAAGGCGCGCACTTCTACGTGTGCGGCGATGCCGCGCGGATGGCGAAGGACGTCGACACGGCGCTGAAGGCGGTGGTCGCCGAGCACGGCGGCATGTCGGACGAGGCCGCGAACGACTACGTCGCGCGGCTCTCGAAGGCGCGCCGCTACATGCGGGACGTGTACTGAACGCGCGGGCGGCGGCGTGCCGTCCGCCGCTCCGCCGGCGGGTTACTGCTGCCGCTCCCACGCGCGTGCCTGTTCGGCGCGCACGAACGCTTCCGACGATTTCGGCAGCAGGTTGCGGAACGCGCCGCCGTCGCTGTCGATCACGTCGACCATCTTCGCGATCATTTCCTCCGGATCGTGCTGTTCGAGCGGGAACGTCAGCCGCTCGGGCGTCACGGTATGCGCGGCCGGATCGCGCCAGCGTCGCGTCGTTTCCATCATCCGGTCGTTGAAGCCCGTGCTGTACGGGCCGGGGTTCACGACCGCGACCTTGATCCCGTGCGGGGCGAGTTCCGCGTGCATCGCCTCGGCGACCGATTCGATCGCGTGCTTCGACGCGCAATAGGCGCCCGTGAACGGTCCCGTGATCAGGCCCGCGATCGACGACACGAACACGATCTTGCCGTGCCGGCGCGCGAGCATGCCGCGCGCGATCTGCTGCGTGAGTTCGAGCGGCCCGAACACGTTGACGTCGAACAGCTCGCGGACGATCTCGACCGGCAGGTCCACCAGCGCGCCGGCTTCGCCGACGCCCGCGTTGTTCACGAGCACGTCGATATCGAGATCGGCCGCGCGGGCGCGATCGTGAGGTGACGTCACGTCGAGCTTGATCGCGCGCAGCGCGGTGCCGCGCTGCGCGGCGGCGGCCGTCAGTGCGTCGATTTCTGCGGTGACGCGTACGCCGGCCGTCACGTCGTGACCGCGTTCGGCGAGGCGCAGCGCGACTTCGTGGCCGAAGCCGGTGCCCGCGCCGGTGATGAGGATGCGTTTCTGTGCCATGTGCTTACCTTGTGGAGTGGAACGTTGCCGGAAAGCGGTCGCGGCAGTGCTGCGCGATCGCGGTGTCTTCGTCGACGCTGCCGCCCGAGATGCCGATCGCGCCGACGCAGCGCCCGTCGCCGTCGACGAGCGGTTCGCCGCCGCCGAACGTGACGAGCCCGCCGTGGCTGTGTTCGATGCCGCGCAGCGGACCGTCGCCCGACATCGCACCGAGCGCGCCGGTCGATGCGCGGAAGCGGATTGCCGTCAGCGCCTTGCGCTGCGCGAGATCGATCGCGCCGAGAAAGCAGTCGTCGGTGCGCGCGAACGCGAGCAGGTTCGCGCCGGCATCGACGATCGCGACGGCGATGCCGGCGACCTGCAGCGATGCGGCATGTGCAAGTGCCGCGTCGATCGTGCGGCGGGCGGCTGCGAGCGGCAGCGCGGCGGTGAGCGGGTTCATGCAAGGCTCCGGGAGGACGACAGTGCCAGTGTAGGCAGTTGCGGTATATGGGAGAATCCGCATTCCGCTCGAAGGAGTTTCAAGTTTTTTTAATGATGAGCAGACGCGATCCGATGGCCGGGCTGCACGTGTTCATGACCGTCGCGACGGCCGGCAACTTCACGCGTGCCGCCGCCGCGCTGGGCCTGACGCCGGCGGCCGTCAGCCTCGCGATCGGGCAGCTCGAGGGCGAGCTGAACGTGAAGCTGTTCAATCGCAGCACGCGCGGCGTGAGCCTGACGGAAGCCGGCCAGCGCTACTGGCGGCAGACGGAGCCTGCTTACCGGCAGGTCATGCAGGCCCGCGACGAGCTGAAGGATGCACGCAGCGAGCCGAACGGGTTGTTGCGCGTGACCGCGCTGCCGCTGGCGCGAGCGCTCGTGATCGCGCCGGTGCTCGCCACGTTCCGCGAACGCTACCCGAAAGTCCGGCTCGAGATCCGCTACGAGAACGAACTGGTCGATATCGCGAAGGACGGGTTCGACGCGGGGATTCGCCTGGCCGACCGGCTGCAGCCGGGCATGATCGGCGTGCGGATCGCGCCGGCATTGACGTGTGCGCTGGTTGCGTCGCCCGGCTATCTGGCACGGTATGGCGCGCCTGAGTCGATTGCGGCGCTCGAGCGGCATGCGTGCATCCGTTTCCGGTTCTCGGAGAGCGGACGCCTGCACAAATGGCTGTTGCGCGACGGGCAGCGCGACGTCGATCTCGATCCGGACGGCGTGTTCGTGACGAACGACGCCGACGCGGTGATCGATGCGGCGCGCGCGGGCGTCGGCATCGCGTTCGCGTTCATGCGCGAGCGGATCGAGCAGGACGTGCGCGACGGCACGCTCGTCGAGGTGCTGCCCGGGGCATGCCGCACGCTGCCGCCGATGTGGCTTTACTACGTCAATCGCAAGCACGTGCCGGCCAAGCTGCGTGCGTTCATCGACGTGCTGCGCGAGCGCAACGGTGCGGACGACGCGTCGCCGCAGTAACGGGGGCGAGTGTTCCCGGGTCGGAACAGGGCAAGCGCCAGTCACGCAGACTACCCCGTCCCCATTTCCGAAGGGCCGCGCTGGCCGGTGAATCTGTCCTCGCCCGTGCCGCCCGGCCGGGAGAATTTCTCCCCAATCCACTACCGGCCATTCATCCGATGAAAAATCGTGTCCGGTTCCCGGTATGATGCGCACCTTGCGTTTGTCGGACGCACTATTTTTGATGCGATTTTTACGCACGCGGCACGACAAATCCGCACAATCCGAACCTGAAAGATTCTGTAATATAAATTCCGTATACTCGTAAGTTCTGATCCAGGCGCCACCTGCCCATTCCTTCGGCCGACCGCCCACGCAGAACAACCAGATACGTCGCCGCCTGGCCGCCTTGCGCCGCGACACGCTATGCACCACCACTGAACACTCTATGTCTTCCCGCCACTCTGGTTCGCCCGGCCGCGCCGCGGCGGTGATCGCCCGTGTCCGGGCGCTGATCCGCAACGAGCGTCTGCTGTCGCCGCTGCTCGCGCTCGGCATCGGCCTGCTGCTGATCGTGGTTTTCCAGCACCTGTCGGAATCCGTCGACTACCGGTCGGTGATCCGCGAGTTGCGTCACATGTCCGTCGGCGAGTGGGGCGCGTCGCTGGCCGCGACGGCCCTCAGTTATCTCGCGCTCGTCGCCCGCGACGCGGTCGGCCTGCGCTATGTCGCCGCGAAGGTGCCGCGCGTCGCGTTGTGGATCGGTGCGATCGCCGGGTCCGCACTCGGTAACGCGACCGGCTTCGGCGCACTGACGGGCGGCGCGGTGCGCGCCCGCGTGTACGGCGTGTCGGGCGTCACGCCCGCGCAGATCGGCCGGATGACGGTGTTCACGAGCGGTACGCTGGCGCTCGCGATGGTGTGGATGACGGCGATCGGCATGGTCTGCGTGCCGGAGGCGCTCGCCGCGATGCTGCACGTCGCGCCCGGCGTGCTGACCTGGACCGGCGCAGTGCTGCTGGTGGCGCTGGCCGCGATGGTCGTGATGTGCGGCAACACCGCGCGCCCGGTCGTCACGCGCTTCAAGTGGCTGTCGTTCGACGTGCCGGCGCGGCGCGATCTCGTCGCGCAGGTCGTCTATGCGGTCCTCGACGTCGTCGCGGCGGGCCTGACGCTGTGGGTGCTGCTGCCGGCCGCGCCGGTCGGCTTCCCGACCTTCATTACTGTTTACGCCGCCGCGTTGCTGCTCGGGATGATCGGCCATACGCCGGGCGGGATCGGCGTGTTCGAAGCCGCGATGGTCTTCACGCTCGGCCGCGAAGTGCCGCCGCACGCGATGGTCGCCGCGCTGATCGCGTACCGCGCGATCTATTTCGGCGTGCCGCTCGTGCTGTCGGCCGGCCTGCTGGCCGGTTTCGAAGGCCGCGCGCTGCGGCGCCGGCTCGTGACGCGGCAGGCCGTGCGCGTGTCGCAGCTTGCGCCGGTGTTCCTGAGCCTCGTGACGTTCGCGGTCGGCGGGATGCTGGTGATCTCGAGCGCGACGCCCGCGTTCTGGCACCGGATCGCGATCCTGCGCCACCTCGTGCCGCTGTGGGTGCTCGAAGGCTCGCAGGTGATCTGCAGCGTGCTCGGCGTCGCGCTGCTGTTCGTCGCGCGCGGGCTGCTGCGCCGCCTCGACGGCGCATGGTGGATGACCTTCGCGCTGACGCTCGCCAGCCTCGGACTGTCGCTGGTGAAGGGCCTCGCGTTCGTCGAGGCCGGCGTGCTCGGCACGCTGCTGGTGCTGCTGCTCGTCAGCCGTCGCCGCTTCAACCGTCATTCGTCGCTGCTGGCCGAGCGCTTCACGGTGAGCTGGTTCGTGTCGGTGGCGATGGTGCTGATGCTGGCCGTGTGGGTGCTGTTCTTCGCGTTCCGTGACGTGCCGTACACGCGCGAGCTGTGGTCGCATTTCTCGTTCGACGCGCGTGCGCCGCGTGCCCTGCGCGCGACGCTCGCGGCCGGCGTGTTCGTCGCGCTGTTCGCGCTGTGGCAACTGCTGCGCCCGGCGCCCGGCCGTTTCGTGAAGCCCGCGGCGCAGGATCTGTCGGATGCCGAACGGATCATCCGCGCGCAGGAATGCAGCGATGCGGGCCTCGCGCTGATGGGCGACAAGTCGTTCCTGTTCTCGGAGTCGCGCCAGGCATTCCTGATGTATGCGAAGAACGGCCGCACGTGGGCCGCGCTCCACGACCCGGTCGGGCCGCGCGAGGAATGGCCGGCACTGATCAGCAAGTTCATCGCGCTCGCGCATGCGCATAGCGGCCGTGCGGCGTTCTACCAGGTGCGTGCGAACGCGCTGCCGCTGTATCTCGACGCGGGGCTCACGCTGATGAAGCTCGGCGAGGAAGCGCATATCGCGCTCGACCAGTTCGACCTGAAGGGCTCGAACCGGTCGCACCTGCGCTACGCGCTGCGCCGCGGCGACAAGGACGCGCTGACGGTCGAGGTGATCGCACCGTGCGACGTGCCGGCCGCGCTGCCGGCGCTGCGCGACATCTCGGACGGCTGGCTCGACAGCCGCGACGCGCGCGAGAAGAGCTTCTCGGTCGCCGCGTTCCACGACGGCTATCTGGCGACGCAGTCGGTGATGCTCGTGCGTCAGGCCGACAAGCCGATCGCGTTCGTCACGTTCATGACGACCGACCTCAACACCGAGGCGACGGTCGGCGTGATGCGCCATCTGCCGGACGCGTCGCCGTATGCGATGGAATATCTGTTTACGCAGCTCGCGCTGCATCTGAAGGAAGCGGGCTTCCGCAAGCTGAGCCTGGGCATCGCGCCGTTCTCGGGGATGGGGGCGGCGAAGATGCCGTCGCCGTTGCACCGGATCGGCCTGATGGTCTGGCGCTTCGGCGGCCGCTTCTACAACTTCCGCGGCTTGCGCGCATTCAAGAGCAAGTTCGAACCGCACTGGGAGCCGCGTTATCTCGCGGCCTCGGGCACGGTCGGCGTGTTCGTCACGCTGGCGGATCTGTCATTGCTGGCTGGAGGTCGGCGCTCATGATGTTGAAGAAGGGAATCGCGCGGGCGGCAGCCGCCTGCGCGGGAATGATGCTGGCCGGCGCCGCGTGCGCCACGCAGCCAGTCGCAGTGAAGGCCGAAACCGTGTCGGGCGGCCGCTATGGGCCCGTTACCGTCACCAAACCCAGCGGGCCGTTGCGCGGCTTCGTCGTGCTGTTCTCGCGCGAGGCCGGCTGGAATGCGGCCGACCAGCAGGCCGCCGATGCGCTGGCGAAGGCCGGTGCGATGACGGTCGGCGTCGATTCCGAGCGGTATGCGATGAATCTCGCCGCGAAGCAGGAGACCTGCCACCACCTCGACGGCGACGCCGAAGCGGTCAGCCACCAGCTCGAACGCCTGGCGCAATCGTCGCGCTACTTCACGCCGATCGTCGCGGGCGTGGGCCAGGGCGGCGCGATCGCGAAGCAGATCCTGTCGATGGCGCCGGAGAACACGATCGCCGGCGTCGTATCGGTCGATCCGGCCGCCAAGCTCGATCCGCGCTTCAAGCCGTGTCCGCCCGATCCGACGATCGTGCGCCGCGCGATGCCGGGTTTCGTCGAAACGGCTGCCGCGGGCGATAGCACGAAGCTGGTGTCGCTGGTCACGTCGCATCTGCGGGACACCACCAGCGGCGACGAGCTCGACGTGTCGGACCTGCCGCTCGTCGAGCTGCCGGCCAAGGGCGGCAGCGACCGGCTCGCGATCGTGATCTCGGGCGACGGCGGCTGGCGCGATCTCGACAAGACGATCGCCGAGGCGCTGCAGCGCGACGGCGTGTCGGTGGTCGGCATCGACAGCCTGCGCTATTTCTGGAGCGAGAAGCCGCCGGCACAGGTGAGCCGCGATCTCGCGCGCGTGATGCGCACCTACACGGCGCGCTGGCATGCGAATCGCGTGGCGCTGGTCGGCTACTCGTTCGGCGCCGACGTGATGCCGTTCGCGTACAACCGGCTGCCGGCCGACCTGCGCGACAAAGTCGCCGTGATGTCGCTGCTCGGCTTCGCGCCGGCCGCCGATTTCCAGATCCGCGTGACGGGCTGGCTCGGCATGCCGGCGAGCGACAAGGCGCTGAAGGTCGCGCCGGAAATGGCGAAGGTGCCGCCGCAGCTCGTGCAGTGCTTCTACGGCGCGGAAGAGAAGGACACGATGTGTCCGGCGCTGGTGAACACGGGCGTCGACGTGATCAAGACGCAGGGCGATCACCACTTCGGCCGCGACTACATCGCGCTCGAGAAGAAGATCCTCGGCGCGTTCGGCAAGCCGGTGGCGGCGCGCTGAACGCCGGCGCCCGCTTCGCGGCGGGCACCGGCCGGTAGCTTCCGGTTCATCGTACGGGCGGCCTGCGGGCCGCCCGTTTCATTTTCCGGCGGGCGTGGCCGCGTCCTGCTGCGGTAGTGCCGTTCTCGCATCGCGCTGATAGAAGCCCGGGAACCGGTCGAGCTGCCGCCGCGCGGCCGTGATGTCCGTACCGTCGCCGAGCACCGCGCTCGAAAACCCCGTGCGCTCCATCAGCAGCACCTGGTCGACCAGCACGTCGCCGGTCGCGCGCAGGTCGCCGGCGAAGCCGTAGCGCTTGCGCAGCAGGTACGCCTGGCTGTACGCGCGGCCATCGGTGAACGACGGAAACTGCAGGTCGATGCGCGCAGCCTGTGCGATCTGCGCGGCGAGCGGCGGCAGTTCCTCGTCGTTGCCGATCGTCAGTGTCGCGGCGTCGTGCGGCTGCGTGTCGCCGGTGTGTTCGGCCGGCGTCAGCAGCCGGATGCGTGCGGTCGGGTGTGCTTGCTTCATGCGTGCTCCGCCTGGTGGCGCGCGTCGTTCGCGGCGGTCTTGAAGGGTTCCGCGCCGATGCGGCGCACCGTGTCGATGAATCGTTCGCTGCGGCCGTCCTCATCGATCCGCGCGTCGAGATATGCGTTGACGATCGCCTCGACGACATCGACGATCTCGTCCGCCGAAAACGACGGGCCGATCACCTTGCCCGGCCGCGCGGGGCCGCTCGCGGTCGAGCCGTCCGAACCGCCGAGCGTGACCTGGTACCACTCGGCGCCGTCCTTGTCGACGCCGAGGATGCCGAGGTGGCCGCTGTGATGATGGCCGCACGAGTTGATGCAGCCGCTGATGTGCAGGTCGATGTCGCCGACGTCGTGCAGCGTGTCGAGATCCTGGAAGCGCTCCGCGATCGCATCGGCGATCGGGATCGAGCGTGCATTCGCGAGCGCGCAGAAGTCGCCGCCCGGGCACGCGATCATGTCCGTCAGGAGTCCGACGTTCGCGCTGGCGAGCCCGATCGCACGCGCGTTTTCCCACAGCAGGAACAGGTCGTCGACATGCACCCACGGCAGCACGACGTTCTGCGTGTGCGTGAC
Organism: Burkholderia aenigmatica; assembly: GCF_048627025.1. Classification (NCBI taxonomy): domain Bacteria; kingdom Pseudomonadati; phylum Pseudomonadota; class Betaproteobacteria; order Burkholderiales; family Burkholderiaceae; genus Burkholderia; species Burkholderia aenigmatica. The sequence goes on from NZ_CP184470.1 coordinate 343,473, forward strand.
GCGGGCCTCGCCGGCCGAGAAGCGGTCGGCGAGATCGGCGAGCGCATCGAGCTGGTCGGGCGACGCGTCGCCCGGCGCCTGCAGGCGGCGCTTGAACGACAGCGTGACGATGCGCAGCGCCGGGTCGCGGTGGCCGGCGACATTGCGGGCGAGCCAGCGCGCGAAGGCCGGATGGCGTGCCGCCTGGGCGGACACGCGCAGGTTCGCGTCGCGCAGGCTGGCCGTGCGCGGCTTGAGCCGCGGCGGGACGAACGACGCGGCGACGCGGTCGAACTCGACCTGCGGAATCGTGTGCGGCGCGCCGTCGTGAGCGACGATCTGGCGGAACTCCTCCTCGACGTCGTCGATGTAGCGCTGCCCCTCGGTCTTCACGAGGATCTTGATGCGCGCCTTGTACTTGTTGTCGCGCCGTCCGTAGCGGTTGTACACGCGGACGATCGCCTCGATGTAGTTCATCACGTGTTGCCACGGCAGGAACGCGCGCAGCAGCGTCGCGATCGTCGGCGTGCGGCCCATCCCGCCGCCGACGCTCACGCGGAAACCGAGCGCGCCCGCGTCGTCGCGCACGAGCTTCAGCCCGACGTCGTGCCAGTCGGTGGCCGCACGATCTTCGGCCGCGCCGGTGATCGCGATCTTGAACTTGCGCGGCAGGAACGCGAATTCGGGGTGCAGCGTCGTCCACTGGCGCATCACCTCGGCGAACGGGCGCGGATCGGCGATCTCGTCCGGCGCGACGCCGGCGCGCTCGTCGCACGAGATGTTGCGGATGCAGTTGCCGCTCGTCTGGATGCCGTGCATGTCGACGGTCGCGAGCAGGTCCATCACGTCGGCTGCTTTCGCGAGCGGAATCCAGTTGAACTGCACGTTGGTGCGTGTCGTGAAGTGCGCGCTGCGGGTCGGCAGGCGCAGCGTGCCGAGCAACGCCTGCGCGTCGCATGCGGCGCGGTAGGTGGCGTCGTCGGGCACGTCGTAGTCGCGCGCGATCCGCGCGAGCACGCGTAGCTGCGCGCTCGACAGTTCGCCATACGGCACGGCGACGCGCAGCATCGGCGCGTGGCGCTGCACGTACCAGCCGTTCTGCAGGCGCAGCGGCCGGAACGCGTCTTCGCTCAGCGTGCCGTGCTGCCAGCGTTCGAGCTGATCGCGAAACTGGGCGGCGCGGCTGTGCACGAGCGCCCGGTCGAAAACGGTATATCGATACATGACGTGATACGCGAGAGGCGCCGCGGCGCGAAGCGCGCGGCTTGGGACAGACGTTGCGACGGGTGTCAGGCAACCGGAGACAGCGTAGGGAACGCGGTGCGGCGGGACAAGCAGCAGATCGGGACGAAAAGGGCGCAGCAGATGGCCGGCGTGGCGCCGGCGCGGGGCGGGCATGCTTGCATGCCCGTGGCGGGTGGTTATGCGTCGGCGTCGACGACGCGCGCCGGATCGAGCGCGCGGATGCGCTGGTCGATGAAGTAGCCGCCGCCTTCCTGGTAGCGCAGGAACAGGCGTGCGCACGAGCGGCAGCGATTGACGGTGCAGCGGTTGTACGGGAAATGACGCAGGGCGATCGGCGCGTCGTCCGACGCGTAGTGCGTGCCGCCCGGATGATATTCGGCGTAGGTCGGCTCCGTGTCGCCGGGCGGCGCGAGCGTGGCGACTTCGATCAGTTGCGCGTCCTGCAGCGACAGCGGCAGGGTCGTCCAGCCGGCGAGCGGCGTTTTCGTGCAGGTGCACGATTGCGTGACGTGCGCGGCTTCAGCCGTCAGTTTCAACAGCGCGTCGTGATCGAGGTAGGGCAGTTGACTCATGGGAATTCATGAAGGGCGGCGGGATCAGCACTGTAACCCGCGGGTGGATTGCGTGCAGCACCATGCGCACCGTGCGCGATTCAACCGCCCTTGCGCACCGAAGGCTGCGCGACGAGCTCGCCGAGCACGCGGATCGCGTGCTCGATGTCGCGGCTCCACGGATGGCCGAAGTTCACGCGCACGCAACGCTCGAAGCCGTGCGCGGCCGAAAACAGCGGCCCCGGCGCAAAGCTGATCCCGCGTGCGATCGCCTGGCGATGCAGCTCCATCGCGTCGATCGCGTCGGGAAACGCGAGCCACAGAAAATAGCCGCCTTCGGGCCGTACCCACTCGACGCCGGCCGGCAGCCAGCGCCGCAGCGCGTCGTCCATCCGGTCGAGCTGCGTGTGCAGCGCGCCGCGCAGCTTGCGCAGGTGCCGGTCGTAGCCGCCGTGCTCGAGATAGTTCGCGATGCCGACCTGCGCGGGAATGCTGGCCGACAGCGTCGTCATCAGCTTGAGCCGCTGCACCTTCTCCGCGAACCGGCCGGCGGCGGCCCAGCCGATCCGGTAGCCGGGCGCGAGCGTCTTCGAGAACGAACTGCAGTGCATCACGAGGCCGTGCCGATCGAACGCGCGCGCGGGCAGCGGATAGTCGGGGCCGAAGTGCAGCTCGCCGTACACGTCGTCTTCGATCAGCGGCACTTCGCGCGCGGCGAGCAACTCGACGAGCGCGCGCTTTTTCTCCGCGGACAGCGTGACGCCGGTCGGATTCTGGAAATTGGTCATGAACCAGCACGCGCGGATGTCGTGCCGGTCGAGCGCGTTCGCGAGCGCTTCGAGGTCGAGGCCCGTGCGCGGATCGACGGGAATCTCGACCGCGCGCAGGTCGAGCCGCTCGATCGCCTGCAGCGCCGCATAGAAGCCGGGCGCTTCGACGGCCACGACGTCGCCGGGCCGCGTGACGGCCATCAGGCACAGGTTCAGCGCTTCGAGCGCGCCGTTCGTGACGACGATCTCGTCGATCGGCTGCGAGATGCCCGTCGCGAGATAGCGCCGCGCGATCTGCTGGCGCAGCGCCTCGTTGCCGGGCGGCAGGTCGACGACCGTGCTCCACGGGCTGACGAGCCGCGTGGCCTGCGCGAGCGATTTCGCGAGACGCGGCAGCGGAAACAGTTGCGGCGCCGGGAAGGCGGAGCCGAGCGGCACGATGCCGGGTTGCGTGGCCGCGTCGAGGACGGAGAACACGAGGCTGCTGATGTCGACCTTGCGCGTGGCGCCGGCACGGCTTGCGCGGCGCTTGGCAGCCGGGCTCGCTGCCGGCGTGGCGCCCGGCGCGACGTAGTAGCCCGAACGTTCGCGCGCGCGGATCAGCCCCCACTGCTCGAGCAGGTAGTACGCGCGAAATACCGTCGACTGGCTCACGCCGTGCTGCGCAATGATCTGCCGTAACGACGGCAGGCGCGTGCCGACGGCGAGGTTGCCGTTGCGGATGTCGTCGGCGATCGTGTGGGCGAGGGTTTCGTAGCGTTTCATCGGCGAGGGTGGCGCGCGCCGTCGCCACGCGCGGGCCGGAGCGGCGCCGCGCCGGCGGGCGCGGCTCATTGTCCGATGCGCGGCCCGAAAAGGAAAGCGCAGGCGCGTCGGCCGCGCTTTCCGGTTGGGTCAGGCCGCGTTCGGCTCGACGTTCTGCCGGTTCGCGGCGCCGCGCAGCGGCGGCAACGGCTCGACCTTACCGACGATGAACAGGTACGACAGCGCGCCGACCACGCACAACGCGCCGGCCACCGCGAGCGGCACGACGAACGAGCCCTTCGTGATCGACAGCATCACGCCCGTGAACGTCGTGATGAAGATCCCCGCGAGATTGCCCGCGAAGTTCTGGATGCCGCCGAGCGACGCGACATGCGCGGGCGTCGGTGCGACTTCGCCGACGAGCGTCCACACGTTGGCGCCCGCGAACGACAGGCTCGCATAAGCCAGCGCGAACAGGCCGAGGCAGGCCCACACGTTTTCGACGAACGCCGACAGCGCGATCGACGAAGACAGCAGCATCCCGATCACGAGGCAGGTCTTGCGCGCGGCGGTCGCGCTCCAGCCGCGGCGGAACAGGCTGTCGGACACATAGCCGCCGAGCCAGCCGCCCGGAATCGCGAGCAGCGCGGGCAGCATGCCCCACGTGCCGAGCGACGCGAGCGAGAAGCCGCGCGATTGCAGCAGGTAGCTCGGGAACCACGTGATGAAGAAGTAGATCGCGAAGTTCAGGCAGAACAGGCCGATCATCATCCCCCACACGGTGCGGTAGCGGAACAGGTCCAGCCACGACACCTTCGGGCCGTCGGTTGCGGCCGCAACGGTTGGTGCGCCGCGTTGCGCGAGCAGCGCATCGACCGCATCGGGCGCAATTGCGCGATAGCGTTCCGGGTCGCGATACACGAACCACCACGCCAGTGCCCACACGATGCCGATGCCGCCCGTGATCGCGAACGACCCGCGCCAGCCGACGATCGAGATCAGCCACGCGACGAGCGGCAGCGACAGCGCGGAGCCGACGCGCGAGCCGCTGTCGAAGATGCTGCTCGCGAGCCCGCGTTCGCTGCGCGGGAACCAGTTGAACGCGACCTTCGCGAACGACGGGATCGCGGCCGCTTCGCCGACGCCGAGCATCAGCCGCACGCCGACGAGCTGTGCGAGGCCGCGCGCGGCGCCCGTCGCGACGGTGAACACCGACCACCAGCCGACCGCGAGCGCAAGGCTCACGCGCACGCCGACCTTGTCGATGAACCAGCCGGCCGGCAGTTGCAGGAACGCGTAGGTCCAGAAGAACGCGCTCAGCACGAGCCCCATGCCGACCGCGTCGAGGCCGAGATCGGCGCGGATGCTGGGCGCCGCGATCGCGAGGTTTGCGCGGTCGATGAAGTTGATGACGTTGGCCAGGAAGCACATCAGGATCATGGCCCATCGGATGCGTGGCATGTGGTGTCTCCGCGCGGAATGTCGTGACGGGCGGCCGGCGATCCGCTGCGCCGGCCGTCTCGATGGGCGGGTTATCGGGTGGTGTGCGACGGCGTGCGGTCGAACTTCGCGAGCGCTTCCCACAGGCCGTTCAGGTAGACCGCGCCGAGCGCGCGGTCGTAGAGGCCGTAACCGGGCTTGCCCGTCTCGCCCCAGATCATGCGGCCGTGGTCGGGGCGCACGTAGCCGGTGAAGCCGGTGTCGTGGTACGCCTTCACGATCGCGGCGATGTCGAGCGAACCGCAGCTCGACAGATGCGCGGTTTCCTCGAAGTCGCCGTTCGCGTCGACCTTCACGTTGCGGATGTGCGCGAAGTGGATACGGCCCATCGCGCCGAATTCGCGCACGAGTGCCTCGACATCGTTCTGCGGGCCCGCGCCGAGCGAGCCCGAGCACAGCGTCAGCCCGTTCGCGGGCGTGTCGACGATGCGCAGGATCCGCGCGAGATCGTCGCGGTTCTTCACGATGCGCGGCAGCCCGAAGATCGGGCGCGGCGGATCGTCGGGGTGGATCGCCATCTTCACGCCGGCTTCCTCGGCGACGGGGATGATCGCCTTCAGGAAGTATTCGAGGTTCGCCCACAGCGCCGCCTCGTCGACGTCGCGATACTCGGCGAGCAGTGCCTTCAACTGGTCGGGCTGGTAGCTCGAATCCCAGCCCGGCAGCGCGATGCCGTCGTCCGGATCGATCCGGTCGACCGCGTCGGTGCTGAACGCGAGGCAGGTCGAGCCGTCGTCGAGCGTCTTCGACAGTTCGGTGCGCGTCCAGTCGAACACGGGCATGAAGTTGTAGCAGATCACGCGCACGCCGGCCGCGCCGAGATGACGAATCGTCTGACGGTAGTGGTCGATCAGGCGGTCGCGGCCCGGCTTGCCGAGCTTGATGTCCTCGTGGACGGGCACCGATTCGACGACTTCGAACTGCAGGCCGGCGCGCTCGATCGTCGCCTTCAGCGCATCGATCTTGTGCGCGGGCCAGACTTCGCCCACCGGTTCGTCGTAAATGGCGGACACGATATGCGTGACGCCCGGGATCTGGCGGATGTATTGCAGCGAGACCGGATCGGACTCGCCGTACCAACGGAATGACATCTTCACTGGAGCGGCTCCTGGCTGGCGGTTGTTGCATCGGGCGGACGGGCGACAGCGGCCGGCCCGTCTCCGGTGTGCGGATTATGATTGGTATGCCAGTTGTGCGGGATAGTGGTTTACCAGTCGTCGGGTTCGGAACCGGCTGGCATGGCACTGCAGTCAGGACCCCGGCACATCGACCAACACGCCGAACCGGATGCGGGCCAGAATTGGTGTACCATTTTGGCGATCCGGTGCCGCGACGGCGCCGGCCAGCCCGTTGCGAGCCTTTCGATGACCGATCTTTCCAGCCTGCCCGCCAGCCGCGACACCGATGCCGCGGACCGATCCTATATCGGCCTGGCGCGTCAGATTCACGCGATGGTGGCCGCCGGCGCGTTCGAGGCCGGCGCGCGGCTGCCGTCCGAGCGCAGCCTGGCCGACCAGTTCGGCGTGAGCCGCACGCAGGTGCGCGAGGCGATCATTGCGCTCGAAGTGCAGGGGATCGTCGAGGTGCGGATCGGTTCGGGTATCTATGTGTCCGCGGCCGATGCCGCGCGGCCGGTGACGTTCGAGGTGCCGCGCGGCCCGGGGCCGATCGAGACGCTGCGCGCACGCGGGCTGATCGAGGCGGAAGTCGCGGCGCTCGCGGCGACCGAACGCAAGGATGCGGATCTCGACCGGCTGTTCTTCTCGTTGACGACGATGCGCGAGCAGATGGACGACAAGGCCGCCTACGACGCGGCCGATCGCCAGTTCCACCTGCGTATCGCGGAATCGACCGGCAACACGGTGCTGCTGCACATGGTCACGGCGATGTGGGATTGCGCGCGCAGCGATCCGCTGTGGGACAAGATCGAGGAGCATTTTCACTCGACCGCGCTGCGCGAGGCGTCGCAGGACGATCACCAGCGGATCTTCGCGGCGATCATGGCGCGCGACGCGGCTGCCGCACGCGATGCGATGGCTGCGCACCTGTCGCGCGTGATCGCGGAATTCACTCAGGCGTGGCGCTGACGCGCCGGTTGCTGGCCGCCGGCCGCCGCTAGACCACCTTCAAATCCCTTCGAACAACCCGACATGCTGGTCGTACGCGCGCTGCTGCCGTGCGTACGCATCGTCGAGATGCTCGTGCAGTGCGCGCTCGGCCGCATCGGGGTCGTGCCGCTCGAGCGCGTCGAGCACTTTCTGGTGCTGCGCAAGCGTGACCTCGCCGACGATCGGATCGCGGACGGTGACGTGCCGCACACGGTCGATCGGCGCGCGCACGATCTCGACGAGCTGCTGCACGCGCGGTAGCCGCGCGGCCGCGCTGACGGTGGCATGAAACGCGTTGTCGCACGCGATCGCCGCGACCGCGTTGCCGCGTTCGATCGCGCGCCGGTGCGCATCCTGGATGTCGTGGAGCTGTTCGAGCTCGCGCGCGCTGATGACTTCGGCCGCGCGGCGGATCGCGGCCGTCTCCAGCACCTTGCGGATCAGCGCGCTCTCGACGAACTGCTCGCGCTTCACGGGCGCGACGAAGGTACCCGATTGCGCGGCGATCAGCACGAGCTCCTCGCGTGCGAGCTGCAGCAGCGCCTCGCGCACGGGCGTGCGCGACACGCCGAGCGCCTCCGCGATGGCGCGCTCGTAGATGACGTCGTTCGGAAGCAGCGTCATCGTCACGATCGCGTCGCGCAACAGCGCGTGAATCTGCACGGACAGGGCCTGCGAGCGGTCCAGTGTGAAATCGGCGGGGATCAGGCGGGCGATGAAGGTGTCCTGGGTGGTGCGTTCTGACTTCATGAATTGGCTAGAGGGTGGCAGGCGGGCCGGCATGCATCGATGGATGCCGGTCGACCAATATATTAATGCGCAACTCGATATCGGCGGCTCGGCGGGGATCGTCGGTCGACCGATTCCCGGGTTTACCCCCGTATCGACACCGGGAGGCATCTCTATAATTGCCAACTAATATATTAGTTGGCCGACGCTTCGAAGAAGGCGCGACCGGCGACTCATCCCCACAGGAGACACGTATGCACCTCGAAGACTCAGCAGGCCCCCGCCCGACGGCCCGGGCCTCGACCGCCGCGCCGACCGCCGTGCGCTGGCGGATTTTCTGGCTGCTGTTGTTGCTGTCGTCGATCAACTACATCGACCGCGCGTCGCTGTCCGTCGCGCTGCCGATCATCTCGACCGAATTCAGTCTGTCGCCCGCGATGGAAGGGGTGCTGCTCAGCGCATTCTTCTGGACGTATGCACTGATGCAGATTCCGAGCGGGCTGCTGGTCGACCGCTACAAGGCGCGCACCATCGTCGGCCTCGCGACGATCGGCTGGGGCGCCTGCCAGGCCGTCGCGGCCGTGTGCTTCAGCTGGGTGCCGCTGCTGCTGACGCGGCTCGGACTCGGCATCGCCGAATCGCCGATCATGCCCGCCGGCGCGAAGCTCGCGGGTTCATGGCTCACGCCGGCCGAGCGCGGCCGCGGCGCCGCGCTGCTCGACGGCGGGGCACCGCTCGGCTCGGCGTGCGGCGCGATCATCATCACGGCGCTGATCGCGGGCCTCGGCTCGTGGCGGCTCGCGTTCGTCGTCGCGGGGGCGGGCACGATCGTGGTCGGCATCTTCGCGTGGTGGTACATCCGCAACCATCCGTCCGAGCATGCCGGCGTGAACGCGGCCGAGCTCGAGCACGTGACCGTGCATGCGGCCGCGGCCCGCGCCGGCGAGCCGAAGGCGAGCGTGCCGTTTCGCGAGCTGTTGCGCGACCGTTCCGTGCTGTTCATGTTCGCGAGCTGGGCCTGCTACAACAGCGTGTTCTACGGGCTGATGACGTGGATGCCCAGCTACCTGCACAAGGCGCACGGCTTCGACCTCAAGCAGATGGGCGGCGCGACTTTCATCATCTTCATGTGCGGCTTCATCGGCGAGCTGTTCGGCGGCTGGCTGGCCGACAAGTGGCGCGCGGCCGGCGGCGCGCCGAACCGCGTGATGCGCGTGATGTTCTCGGTCGCGGGCCTCGCGTCTGCCGCGGCGATCCTCGCGGTGAGCTTCGCGACGGGGCTCGTCAGCGTCGTCGTGCTGCTGTCGATCGCGTTGTTCTTCATCCGCTGGTGCGGGATGTTCTGGGGCGTGCCCGCGACGCTCGGCGGCCAGTCCCGTGCGGGCCTGCTCGCGGGCGCGATGAACTTCGGCGGCAACATCGTCGGCGTCATCGTGCCGATCCTGATCGGCCTCATCGTGCAGTTCACCGGCACCTATTTCCTTGCGCTGATGTTTTTCGTCGTCGCGGCGTTCGGCCTGGCCGTCTGCGCGAGCCTCATCGATTACCGCGACCGGGGCCTCGACTGAAGCCCGTCGCCCGATTCAACCGGAACCGAATCATGTCGTCATTTCCCACCGAAACCCGTCAGGCGCCGGCCGCGTCGCGCGCACGCACGATCCGGCTCGATCCCGCCGACGACGTCGTCATCGCCGTCGAGCAGCTCGTCAGCGGCACGCGCCTCGATGACGAAGGCGTGAGCGTCGCGGGGCTGATCCCGCCCGGTCACAAGGTCGCGACGCGCGCGATCGACGCCGGCGCGCCCGTGCGCCGCTACGGCCAGATCATCGGCTTCGCGAGCCAGCCGATCCGGCCCGGCCAGCACGTCCACACGCACAACCTCGACATGGGGGAGTTCGCGCGCGATTACGCGTTCGGCGAAGGCACGCGCGACACCGCGTTCGTGCCCGACGCGCAGCGCGCGACGTTCGACGGCATCGTGCGCGCCGACGGCCGGGTGGCGACGCGCAACTACATCGGCATCCTGACGTCGGTGAATTGCTCGGCGACGGTCGCGCGCGCCATCGCCGATCATTTCCGCCGCGACATCCACCCCGACGCGCTTGCCGCGTATCCGAACGTCGACGGCGTGGTGGCATTGACGCACGGCGTCGGCTGCGCGGTCGATCCCGACGGCGATGCGCTCGCGATCCTGCAGCGCACGCTCGGCGGCTATGCGTGCCATCCGAATTTCGCGGCGGTGCTGGTGATCGGGCTGGGTTGCGAAACCAACCAGATTCCGCGCCTGCTCGAAACCCAGGGGCTGACGGAGCACGCGCGACTGCGCACGTTCACGATCCAGGACAGCGGCGGCACGCGCAAGACGATCGAGAAGGGCATCGCGCTCGTCGAGTCGATGCTGGCCGCCGCGAACGACGTGCGGCGCGAGCCCGTCGACGCGAGCCACCTGACGGTCGGCCTGCAATGCGGCGGCTCCGACGGCTATTCGGGCATCACCGCGAACCCTGTGCTCGGCGCGGCGGTCGACCTGCTGGTGAAGCACGGCGGTACCGCGATCCTGTCCGAAACGCCGGAGATCTACGGCGCCGAGCATTTGCTCACGCGTCGCGCAGTGTCGCGCGACGTGGGCGAGAAGCTGGTCGAGCGCATCCGCTGGTGGGAGGACTATTGCGCGCGCCATCACGCGGCGATGAACAACAACCCGTCGGCCGGCAACAAGGCAGGCGGCCTCACGACCGTCCTGGAGAAATCGCTCGGCGGTATCGCGAAGGCCGGCAGCACGAATCTCGTCGACGTCTACGAATACGCGATGCCGGTTCGCTCGAAAGGGCTGGTGTTCATGGATACGCCAGGCTACGACCCGATCTCCGCGACCGGGCAGGTCGCGGGCGGCGCGAACCTGATCTGCTTCACGACGGGGCGCGGCTCCGCATATGGCTGCGCACCGACGCCGTCGCTGAAGCTGGCGACCAACAGTGCGCTGTGGCGGCGGCAGGCCGACGACATCGACCTGAACTGCGGCGACGTGCTCGACGGCGGTGTGCGCATCGATGCGCTCGGCGCGACGCTGTTTCGGATGATGCTCGACGCGGCGTCCGGCCGTCCGACGCGCAGCGAGCTGCATGGCTACGGGCAGAACGAATTCGTGCCGTGGCAGATCGGCGCGATTACCTGATTTGAATTCCCTGCGGCAAGGAGTGCCATTGATGCAATCGAACGTTTCAACCACGCGCTATCGGGGCGTGTTTCCCGTCGTACCGACGATCTTCACCGACGATGGCCGTCTCGACCTCGACGGGCAACGCCTCTGCGTCGACTTCATGATCGATGCGGGATCGAACGGCCTGTGCGTGCTCGCGAACTTCTCCGAACAGTTTTCGCTGGCCGACGACGAGCGAGACGCGGTGATGCACTGCGTGCTCGAGCACGTGGCCGGTCGCGTGCCGGTGATCGTCACCACGTCGCATTTCGGCACGACCGTGTGCGCGCAGCGCAGCCGCCGTGCGCAGGACGCGGGCGCCGCGATGGTGATGGTGATGCCGCCGTATCACGGCGCGACGTTTCGCGCGGGCGAGGCGGCGATCGTCGAGTTCTTCCGCAGCGTCTCCGATGCGATCGACATCCCGATCATGATCCAGGATGCGCCGGCGAGCGGCACGCATCTGCCGGCCGCGCTGCTCGCGCGGATGGCGATCGAGATTCCGAACGTGTCGTACTTCAAGATCGAGGTGCCGCAGGCGGCCGCGAAGCTGCGCGAGTTGATCCGGCTCGGCGGCGACGCGATCGTCGGGCCGTGGGACGGCGAAGAGGCGATCACGCTGATGGCCGATCTCGAAGCGGGCGCGACGGGCGCCATGACGGGCGGTGCGTATCCGGACGGGATCCGCCGGATCGTCGACGCGTGGGCTGCCGGCCGTGCGGACGAAGCCGAGCGCGAGTACGCGCACTGGCTGCCGCTGATCAATCACGAGAACCGCCAGGGCGGCATCGCGACCGCGAAGGCGCTGATGAAGGCCGGCGGCGTGATCGCGTCGGACGCCGTGCGTCATCCGCTGCCGACGATGCACCCCGACACGCGAGCGAGCCTGCTGCGGATCGCCCGCTCGCTCGATCCGCTCGTACTGCGCTGGGGCCGCTGAGCGCGGCGCGCGACGGCACGATTCGACGCTTTCACGATGCAACGATATTCAATGATGTTCAACGAGGACGATTCATGCAGATTTCTGGCGCTTCCCTGATCGGTCGGCGCAGTGTGGTCGGCGCCGCGGGATTCCAGGCGATCGACCCGGCAACCGGCGCGGCGCTCGCCCCCGTGTTCGGCCGCGCGTCGGCGCAAGACGTCGACGCGGCCTGCGCGCTGGCCGCACAGGCATTCGATGCGTATCGACATACGTCGCTGCACGCGCGCGCGGCGTTGCTCGACACGATCGCCGAGGGGCTGCTCGCGCTCGACGATTTACTGATCGAGCGCTGCGTCGCGGAAAGCGGTCTGCCGCGCGCGCGCATCGAAGGCGAGCGCGCACGCACCGTCGCGCAGCTTCGAATGTTCGCGCAGGTCGTGCGGGCGGGCGATTTCCTCGGCGTGCGCATCGATCCCGCGCAGCCGGCGCGTCAGCCGCTGCCGCGCGTCGACCTGCGCATGCAGCACGTCGCGCTGGGCCCGGTCGCCGTGTTCGGTGCGAGCAATTTCCCGCTGGCGTTCTCGGTCGCTGGCGGCGACACGGTGTCGGCGCTGGCGGCCGGCTGCCCGGTGATCGTGAAGGCGCATCCCGCGCATCCGGGCACGTCGGCACTCGTCGGCCGTGCGATTCGGGATGCCGTGGACGCATGTGCGATGCCGGATGGCACGTTCTCGCTGCTGTTCGACGACGGTTACGACGTGGGTGCCGCGCTCGTGCGCGATCCGCGCATCCAGGCGGTGGGCTTCACGGGCTCGCGCCACGGCGGCGTCGCGCTGATGGCGCTCGCGGCTGCGCGACCGCAGCCGATACCCGTCTACGCGGAGATGAGCAGCGTGAATCCGGTGCTGCTGTTTGCGCATGCACTCGACGCGCGCGCGGAGGCGATCGGCCGCGCATTCGCGGCGGCGCTGACGCTCGGCGTCGGTCAGTTCTGCACGAATCCGGGGCTGATTCTCGGCGTCGACGGCCCCGCGCTGCGACGCTTCGAGGCTGCGGCCGCCGCCGCGCTGACCGATCTGCCCGCGGCCGCGATGCTCACGCCCGGCATTCACCGCGCGTACGACGAGGCGGTCGCGCGGCTGGGCGCGCAGGCCGGTGTCGAACTGCTTGCGCGCGGCGCGGCGGCCGGTGACGGAATCCGTCATGCGGGCCGCGCCGCGCTGTTCGCCACGCAGGCCGACCGGTTCGCTCGTCAGCCCGAGTTGCACGACGAAGTGTTCGGCCCCGCCTCGCTCGTCGTGCGCTGCCCGGATCTCGACACGATGCATGCGCTCGTCGAGCGGCTCGACGGGCAGCTCACGATGGCGTTGCATGTCGACGACGGCGATCACGCTGCGGCGCGCGCCTTCATGCCGCTGCTCGAGCGGCGCGCGGGGCGCATTCTCGTGAACGGCTTCGGCACGGGCGTCGAGGTCGGGCATGCGATGGTGCACGGCGGTCCGTATCCGGCGACGTCGGACGGACGCTCGACGTCGGTGGGCAGCCTCGCGATCGGTCGCTTCCTGCGCCCGGTCTGCTATCAGGACGTGCCCGACGCGCTGCTGCCCGATGCGCTGCGCGACGCGAATCCGCAGGGCGTGCCGCGCACCATCGACGGGCATCGCGACGCGCAGGCGTGATGGGGCCGTTCCCGAACGGGCGACGCGGTGATGGCGTACTTTCGACTGATGAATGGCCGCTTGCCCGACGGGCTTTGATGCACGTGCAATGACGCCGGTGAGGCCGCGCCGGCACCGCCGTATACGGCTTCTTCCGATTGCGCGACCGTAGGTTTTATGGTCTTGTTGCGGGATATCGCATCGACTCGAAAAAGGACAGTCGAATGCAGCCGGGCGATTCACACGGGGACCGATTGATCAGGGGAATCGGCGCACGTACGCGCGTACGTATCGCCGTGTTCGGGCTGCTCATCATTTTGACGGCGGGCTTGGTTGCCGCCGCGCTTGCGGCGTTCGCCGCCCCTCCCGAAGCCGTCAACGACAACGTGCTGCGCGTGCTTGCATGGCCGGGCTATGCGGACAGCGACGTCGTCAGTGCGTTCGAGGCGCAATTTCACGTACGCGTCGAAGTGACGTTCGTCGATTCCGACGAGGCACTGTGGACGCGGATGCACAGCGCCGCGCCACCGCCGTACGACGTGCTGGCCGCGAACACGGCCGAGATCCAGCGCTACGCGCACGAACGTCTGCTCGCGCCGATCGACCTGTCGCGCATCCCGAACCGGCGGCGGCAGTTGCCGAACTTCCAGCAACTCGCGACGATCGGCGGGCTCGTGGAAGAGGGCGCCACGTACGCGATCCCGTTCACGTATTCGTCGATGGGGCTGATCTACGACCGCAAGCAGGTGCCGGTTGCGCCGCACTCGATGCGGGAATTGTGGAATCCTCGCTATCGCGGCAAGGTGCTCGACTTCAACAGTGCGCAGCACAATTTTTCGTTCACGGCGCTGGCGCTCGGCTATTCCGATCCGTTTCGCCTGTCGCCCGCGCAGACGCTCGTGGTCGCGCACAAGCTGATCGACCTGCGTCGCAACCTGCTGACGTACTACACGCTTCCTGAAGAGGCGACCGCGCTGTTCGTCCAGCATCGCGCGGCGCTGATGTTCGGCAATTACGGCACGCAGCAGGTCGAACTGCTCAGGCGCGCCGGCGCGGACGTCGGCTACGTGATCCCGGACGAAGGCGCGCTCGCATGGCTCGACTGCTGGGCCGTCACGCGCGGCGCGCAGCATCCCGAGCTCGCGTTCGCGTGGATCAACTACATGCTCGAACCGGCGATCGGCGCGCTGCTGACCGAACGCCAGGGTCTCGCGAACACGCTTGCGCCGCCGCCGGGCCTCGACACCGGGCACCAGCATCTCGTCTGGCTCCAGCCCGTCGAGGACATCGCGCGACGCGAATCGTTGTGGAGCCGCATCGTGTCGGGCGACCGTCCGGAGCGATTCGAAAAATGATCCGGCTCGGGCTCACGTCGAAACTTTCGGTGCTGTTCGCATGCATCGGCGTGATCGCGTCCGGCGCGACCGGCTATTACACGTATCGCGCGAACCGCGCGATGCTCGTGCAGGAAGCGCAGCACAGTCTGCTGATGTCGACGCAGCTGCTCGGGCAGCGCTTTACCACTGCGCTGTCCGACGTTGCGGACGATGCGCTCGTGCTCGCGCAGTTGCCGTCGTGCGCGCTGGTCTCGGACGGCGACAACCGGGATGGCGCGCCACGCACACGGCTCGAGCAGGTGTTCTACAGCTTCATGAGAAACCACCCCGAATACCTGCAGATCCGGCTGATCGCGCGCGGGGATTTCGGGCTCGAACGCATCCGCGTCGATCGTGACGCGCACGGCATCGTCGTGCTGCCGGACAGCGTGTTCCAGGAGAAAGGACAGTTTTCCTACGTATTCGATACGCTCGCGACGGCGCCCGGCCATATCTACCTGTCGCCGATCGTGATCAACCACGAGACGGGGTCGCACGCAGCCGAAGGGCTGCCGATCCTGCGCGTGGGCACGCCGGTGGTCGACACGTCGGGCCAGACGGTTGGCGCGCTGGTCGTCGACGTCGAGCTGTCGCGCGTGTTCGACCGGCTCGAGCGCGATCTGCCAGAAGACTATGGGGTGTATCTCGCGAACGAGTGGGGCGATTTCCTCGTGCATCCCGATCCGTCGCAGACGTTCGGCTTCGATCGCGGCCGGCGCGTGCTGATGCAGGACCGCTTCGCCGTTACGCGCGCGCTGTTCGACAGTACGCGCGTCAACGCTACGGTCAATGGCCTTGCCAATCCGGCCGAGGCACCGGGGCAGATGTTCGCCTTCGCGCGCACGCCGTTCGGGCACGACGAGGGCAACCGCTTCGTCGTGCTCGGGATGGCGCGCCCGCTGGGGGACGTGCTGGCGCCGGCCGGCATGCTTGGTGAACGGATCGTCCGGATGGTGCTCGTGTCGAGCTTGTTCGCGGTGATCCTCGCGATCCTGTTCGCGCGTGCGATCACGCGGCCGCTGCAGACGCTCGCGCGTGCCGCGACGCACGTGTTCGACGATCCGGCCGCCGAGCAGCTGCCGGTCGGGCGCGCCGACGAGATCGGCGTGCTCGCGCGCTGTTTCGACAGCATGCGCGTCGAGATCCGCACGCAGGTCGCAATGCTGCGCGCGAAGCAGCTGGAGCTCACGCACCTCGCGGGCCACGATGCGCTGACCGCGCTGCCGAACCGCCTGCTGTTCATGGAGCACCTCGACGCCGCGATCCGGCGCGCGGCCGCGATGCACGAAGGGCTGGCCGTGATGTTCGTCGATCTCGACCGCTTCAAGCAGATCAACGACCAGCATGGGCACTCGGCGGGCGACCGCGCGCTCGTCGCGGTCGCCAAGCGGCTGAGCCTCGTGCTGCGCGGCGGCGACATGGTCGCGCGGCTCGGCGGCGACGAATTCATCGTGTTGATTTCGGACGTGCGTTCACCGGCGGTGATCGGCGACGTCGCGTCGCGCATCCAGCTCGTGATGGCCGAGGAACTGGAATTCGGCGACCGGCGTATGGCCGTCGGCGCGAGCATCGGCGTCAGCGAGTTTCCGGCCGACGGCGCGTCGGCCGAGGAACTGCTCGTCAAGGCCGACGCCGCGATGTACGCGGCGAAGGCGTCCGCGCAGCGCGCGTTCGTGCGCTATCAGGAACTGGTCGGCAGCGGGAGCGGCACCGGCAGCGGGACGGACGAAGCGGCCGGCCGGGTCGCGTCGGGCGGCAGCCGGTGACCGCCGGCCGCTGATACGCGCGATGCAAACGCGACGAGCCCGTCGCGGGACGGGCTCGTGGCCGGGGCGGACTGCGCGCGAAGGCGCGCAGCGGCAGGCTTAGTGGCCGAAGTAGATCGAGTCGCGCGGGTTTTGCACCTTCACGGCCGGTGCGCCGCCCTGGACGGCTGCGGCCGGTTGCGCACCGTAGCCGCTGTTGTCGGCACCGTGCACGCGGGCTTGTGCGGCCTGGATGTCGGCCGGGTAGTGCGGGCTCGACTGGCTCGGCTTGTAACCGACGCTTTCAAGCTGGACCAGTTCGTTGCGCACTTGAGCGCGGGTCACGGTGCTTTGGGCGAATGCGCCGAACGAGGCGGACAGGGCGACAGCGGCAACGACTGCGGAAACGAGCGATTTCATGATGACCTCCGATGTTTATTGGCTTCCGCGTTCGACACCATGTCGTAAGCGGTTGATTACATCGTAGGCGTCGGGTGACCTAGGGTAAACGTGGGTTTCAGTGAAAGATCCTTGCAACCGGGGCAATAATTCCTAGATAAACGCCTTCTGTCCCTATTCGATGTTGCCGGATTTGCAAGGGCGAGGGGGCGGATGCGCGCGGCACAGGGGGCGTGCACGGATGGGCGCCCGGCGGCGAAGGCGCGGGCGGAGAGGACGAGGGTGGGGCCGGGGCTGCGATGCTGCCGGATCAGACGTCGTCGTCGATTTCCTTGCGTTCCCGGCGTTCCTCGTTGCCGCGGCGCGCGCGCAGGCGCTGGCGCGACAGCACGGCGATCACCTGCTGGGTCGGCGCGCCGGACGGCAGTTCGTTGCGGATGCGATCGGGCACCATGGGCAGGCCCGCACGCTGCCGGCGCAGCGCCTTGGCGATTGCCCGGCGGCATTCGTCACCGTGGCAATCCCATTCATCGCGGATTCTCTGGCAATAACGGCATTGTTCCATCCGGACAGTCTAACGCGTCTTCGGGAACCGGGCGGGGCGCCGGCCCCAACGTGTCACGCGCCGGGTGCGGTAGCGGCGAGCGCTTGTGCATGCGACTGGAAGCGGCGGTGTTCTTCCGGCGGCACGAGCGAGCCGCCCGTCGCCCAGATCACGTGCGTCGACCGGCGCAGGTCGATCGCGTGGCGATCCACGTAGTCGCGACCGGCCGGGGACTGCGCCAGCCAGCCGGGACCGCCGACGGCAGCGGCGGCCGACGGCTCGAGCGCCACGCCCGTCGCGTGCTGAACCGCGAGCAACTGGGCGTAGAGCTGCGCGTCGCTGACGGTGAAGACGCCCGACAGCAACGACGCCATCAGCGGACTGACGAGGTGCGATGCCTGCGCGACGGCGAGGCCATCGGCTTCGGTCCGGTTATCGAGCCCCGCGTCGTAGACGGACACGGGCTTGCCGGGGCCGGCGGCCAGCTGGACCAGCATGCACGGCGAAGCAACGGGTTCGGCAAAGAAGCAATGCACATGCTCGCCGAACAGCGCCTTGAGACCGTACGCGATGCCGCCCGGTGCGCCGCCGACGCCGCACGGGATATGGACGAAGAGCGGGTGCGCCGCATCCACGCGGCGGCCCGCCGCGGCGAGCTGCGCGGCGAGAGGCCGGGCGCTGGCCGCGTAGCCGAGGAACAGCAGCAGCGAGCCTTCGTCGTCGACGAAGTGGCTGCGCGGCCGATTGCGTGCCTGCGCGCGTCCGGCCGCGACGGCTTGCGCGTAGTCGCCGTCATGCTCGATCACGCGAACGCCGCGTTGTCTCAGGCGTGCCTTCTTCCACGGCTTCGCGTCGGTCGACATGTGGACGACCGACTCGAACCCCAGCGCGGCGGCCATCACGCCGATGCTCAGGCCGAGATTGCCGGTGCTGCCGACGATGACGGTGTGCGCGGCAAACCGTTCACGTGCGGCGGCCGATGCGAGGATCCGGCGGTCGCCCGCGGGTTCGAGCAGCCCGTGTTCGATCGCGATCGACTCCGCGAGCGCGAGCACTTCATGAAAGCCGCCGCGCGCCTTGATCGAGCCGGCGACCGGCAACGCGTCGTCGCGCTTGATGAACCAGGCGCCGTGTGCGTCTGCGGGGAGCGACAACCTGCGCTGCAGGCCGTCGGCCGGCATCAGCGGCGACTCGATTTTTCCCGCGCTCGCCGCGAGTTCGGGAAACAGCTCGGCCATCAGCGGTTCGCAGCGCGCGAGCCGCGCTTCGGCCATCGCAATCGCGTCGAGCGCCGGCGCGTCGGGCGGCAGCGGGCTGCCGGCATGGGGATTCAGCCACAGCAACGGGTGGCGGGCTTGCAGTTTGCCTAATAGATCGGCGGGTTGGAGCGTGAGGGTCATGGATCGGTCTTGCATCGGATAAGCAGGGAGAATGGCTGGAATGCTACGATTCCGGCAGCCTGCGCAAAAGCGCCGATTTCTAATGAATCCATTAGCCTGACTGATATCTATGCGACTCGACGGTTCGCTCCTGGGTGCGTTGCTCTGCTTTGAAACGGCCGGCCGGTTGCTGAGCTTCACGAAGACGGCGCAGGCGTTCAACCTGACGCAAAGCGCGGTGAGCCAGCAGATCCGGAACCTGGAGGACCGGCTCGGTTATCCGCTGTTCGTGCGCCAGGCGCGCGGCCTGAAGCTGACCGAGAAGGGCGGGATCCTGCTCGGGACGATGTCGGGCGCGTTCGTCGACATCAACCGCACGCTTCAGGCGCTTGGCATGTCGGATGCTCCGCTGCAGGTCAGCTGCCTGCCGTCGCTCGCGCTGCAATGGCTGATGCCGCGCCTGTCCGAATTTCACCGGCAACAACCGAACGTGCCGGTTCGCGTGAAGGCCGAGTTTCAGGTGCTGGATCGCCAGGCGATGGAGACCGACGACATCGATGTGGCCGTGCGCTACGACCCGGTGCACTATGCGCGGCTGCATGCCGAGGCGATTCTCGACGAAATCCTGTTTCCGGTCGCCACGCCCGCGTATCTGGCGCAGCATCCGTCCTTTGCGAGCGGGGAATCGCTGGACGGCGTCGTTCTGCTGCACGACGCCGCGCCGTGGGGCGGCGCACCCGAGTTCGTGGAGTGGCGCACGTGGCTGGACGAGGTCCGTCCGGCGTGGACGGCGCATCTCGACGGCCCGCAGTTCAATTTCTCGAGCCTTGCCATCACGGCTGCGCTGAACCATCAGGGTGTCGCGATGGGGCGCGCCGCGCTGGTGCACGACGAAATCGCGAGCGGACGGCTCGTGGATGTCTTCGGCACGCACGTGCGTGCGCCGGCGCGCTACATGCTGTTGTCGCGCAATCCCGACGATCCGCGTACCGCCGTTTTTTCGGACTGGCTCAAGGCCGAGTGCGCGCGCTTCGGTGCCGCCCGATCGCGCTTGCTGTCGAACGGAAGCCGGCACGCGTAGGCGATGCTGCCGGACAGGTGGGTCGGAGTGCGAAATAGTTGGGCGGCGGGTACAGCCGTCAACTACAATTTCCCGTCCATCTCCCTACGGATGGCTTGCGCGCGGACGGGCCTGGCGAGCGTTACTTGAGCTGCCAGATACCCCAGATGGCGATCAACAGGCCAAGGCCGAATCCGCAGCCGAGCAACACGTAGGTTTCCATTTCATGCCTCTGAAAGCGCGGCAGCGCCGATGTGGATATCGGCGTGCGAGCAGCAAAGTCGGTGACGTATCGTCCGCACCGTTGGGCGGGGCGATACGCCGGGTCCGCGAATACTACGCTTTGCAGCTTTCAGAACGCATGCGCGATCGATGGCTTTACGCCATCTCTCAGTTTTTGCCCGCGTGCGCGTTGTTCATCTGGGTAACGGGCGATCCGCCGTGCCGGAGCACGCCCGATTTCCAGATCATCTGCGACGCCGCGGCGAGCACGAACAGCAGCACGACCATCCTGAAGATCCGGGGCGACATCTTGTCCCGCAGCGGGCGAACGAGCCACATGCCGGCAATGGCCGGCAGGCTGGCCGCCGCCGAGATCGCGAGGTCGGCGCCGCTCGCGTGCGCGGCGCCGCTGAACGTCGTGATCAGCGTGACGATCGACACCACCAGGATGATCGCGATCTGCTTCGTGAAGACGCGCCCGGTCGCGCCGGACGAAATCAGGTAGGTAGCGAGCAGCGGGCCCGGCACCGACGCGATGCTTTCCATCAGCGCGGCGCCGAAGCCGAGTGCGAAGCCGACGGGCTTTTGCCATGCGTCCGGCAGGTTGAGTTTCGGCGCGGCGAGCATCAGCGCCGCGGCCACGATCAGCAGCGCGCCGGACGCCGCTTGCGCATGACCCGGGTTGAGCGAGAGCAGGATTGCGACACCGACGATATTGCCGATCACGGTGCCCGCGATCGGCGCGGCGATCTTGCGTGCCGTCGCCAGCACCTGGCCGCCTTCCAGCGCCTGCGGGATGTTGCCGAGGATGATCGGCATCGACAGCAGCAGCACCGCATGGCGAATCGGCAGGAACTGGCTGAGTATCGGCATCGCGATCAGCGGCACGCCGATGCCCGTGATCCCCTTGGCCATGCCGCCCAGCAGCAGCGCGACGGCGATGCCGGCCAGATCGAACGCGCTGAGCCCCTGCAGGCTGGAGACCAGCACACCTTCAGTCAGATTGAAATGCATCATGGAATGGCATGTCGCGGCCTATCCGGCAGCGAGCGCTGCCGACGGAGCCTGTTGCGGTCGCGTGCAGGTTGCACGCATTTGTTCTGGTTGGGCTCGAACCGGAAGGCGATCGCATGGCGCCGCGCCGTCGTGCGGCCGGGGCCGCAGGCAATCGGCACGCGGTTCGAGGATGCATCTTACCTGAGCGGCGCGGCGGACATTCGACGCGGGTCGCGGCGCGCCACCGGTATCGTCGGCCCGACCAGGTTCGCGGTTCAATATAATTCACGACAGCTTGCCGCATCATGCACAACCTACATATCCCGGAATGAGGAGACCCGATGACCCTTGCCCAGTTGCAGGCCCTGGCGGCCGTGGTCGAACTCGGTTCGCTCACGGCCGCGGCCGACCGGTTGAACCGCAGTCAATCCGCGATCAGTCATGCCCTGACCGAGCTGGAAGACCTCACGGAGGTCAAGCTGCTGTGGCGCGACCGGCAGCCGGTCGTCCTGACGGCGGCGGGCGAACGCCTGTGGCCGTCCATCCAGACCGTGGTGCGCGAAGCGCAGCTGTTGCGCCAGCAGTTCAGCCTGTCGCGCGGCAAGCTGGAAGGGAAGCTGGTGGTCGCGTCGCTGCCGAGCGTGTCGCTGGCATTCGTCGTGCCCGCGCTCGAGGCGTTGAAGGAGATGCACCAGGGCGTGTCGGCAGTGCTGCTCGAAGGCACGGACAGCGAAGTCGAAGGGTGGATCGACGACGGGACGGCCGATATCGGTGTGGTGGCCGGCACGAAGACGTTCGCGCACAATCTGCCGCTGCTCGACGAGGACTTTGTCGCGGTGGCGGCGGACGGCATGTTCGCCAACCGCAAGAGCGTGTCGGCAAAGCAGTTGTCCACGGCCCCGTTCATTTTCTCGAAGGCAGGATGCGGGCCGGTGATCGCCGATTACTTCGCGCGCAGCGACGCGCCGCTGCGGGCCGCGTTCAACGTGGTCGAGATGCGCACCATCCTGTCGATGGCAGAGGCCGGCATGGGCGTGTCGATCGTGCCGCGCATCACGCTCACGTACACGCCATTCGGTGGCCGCGTGCTGGAGCTGTCGCCGAGGCTGCATCGTTCGGTGCGGTTATCGTGGAATACGGCGGGTAATGCGGTCGCAGATGAGTTCGTGCGGCTCGTCGACGCACAACGCGCGAAGGCAGGGAAGGCGCTCCACACGCGCGCGAAAAAGGGCAGGTAGCGTGCGGCCGGTGCGATGAACCGCGCTCATGAGCGGCTTGCAGTTTATTCATGACGATGCAGGTCGAGATGCAATACATTGTTCGAACTCGCCCCTGACCGCTTCGCCCCGAAGGAGATTGCCGTGCCGGCCTTGCCCACTTTGCTTGCATTTGGACTCGTGTCGCTCGGCATGGTGCTGACGCCAGGGCCGAACATGATCTACCTGGTTTCGCGCTCGATCTGCCAGGGCCGCCGTGCCGGGCTGGTGTCGCTCGGCGGCGTCGCGCTGGGCTTCGTGTTCTACATGGTGTGCGCGGCGCTGGGCATCACCGCGCTGGTGATGGCCGTGCCGTATGCGTACGACGCGTTGCGCTTTGCCGGCGCGCTTTATCTCGCGTACCTGGCGTGGCAGGCGCTGAAGCCGGGCGGTCGCTCGGCGTTCCAGGTCAAGCAGTTGCCGAATGACAGTCGCGCCAGGCTCTTCACGATGGGGTTCGTCACGAACCTCGCGAATCCGAAGATCGCGGTGATGTATTTGTCGCTGCTGCCGCAATTCATTTCGCCGGGGCACGGCAGCGTACTCGCGCAATCGCTGGCGCTCGGTTGCGTGCAGATCGCGGTCAGTGTCAGCGTGAATGCGCTGATTGCGTGCATGGCCGGCGCCATCGCGGGCTTTCTGGCGGGGCGGCCGGTCTGGGCGTTGGCCCAGCGCTGGTTGATGGGCACGGTGCTGGCCGGACTGGCCGTGCGTATCGCGCTGGAGTCGCGCTAGCGCGAGTGACGGGCGGTTTGCAGGACCGCCGGGGGCGTTCGACTTGCAGCGCGACGAAAGCGCCCGGTACCGTCAGCCCTGGCAATTGCCCTGCGCTTCGTTGCCGACCCGAACGGGTGCGGCTTTTTCACGGCGCCGGCCGCGCGTCGCGAGCCAGCACAGGATCGACCCGCCGCATACCATCGATGCGCCTTGCCAGAATTCGATCGACAGCGGCGCATGCAGCAGCGTCGCGGCGAGCATGGCGGCGAGCACCGGGGTGAAGTACGACGCGCCGACGATGACCGTCACGTTGCCGTGCATGATGCCGGTGTTCCAGGCCGCATAGCCGAACCCCAGCGCCGATGCCGCCAGCACGATGTAGATGACCGCATGCAGGCTGAACGTCATGCCGCCGCCGCCTTCGATCGCGAACTTGATCCAGAGCACCAGCGCAACCAGCATGAAGAACGGCGTGACACCGTTCTTGCCGTCGGCGATGCGCGCCGTCACCGTGCAATAGCCGGCCCAGATCAGCGCGCCGACGAACGCGAGGCCGTAGCTCAGCGGATTGTCCGTGACGTTGTGCAGCATGCCGGCCGGATCGAGACCCTGGTCGCCGCCGAGCACCCGGCAGATGCCGAGCATCGACAGCAGGACGCCGGGCACGACCAGCAGGTTGGCGCGCTGCTTGTTGAACACGATTGCCGCGACCAGCGTGAAGCTCGGCCACAGATAGTTGACCATCGCGACTTCGATCGCCTGCTGGCCGTTGCTTGCATAGCCGATCGACAGCGACAGGCACAGCTCGTAAGCGACGAACAGCAGCCCGCCCCACAGCAGATAGTTTTTCGGGAACCGGCTCAGATCGGGGAAGCCGACCGAAAACAGCAGAAGCGCGGACGCCACCGTATAGATCATCGCGGCGCCGCCGGTCGCGCCGAGACTTTCGCTCACGCCGCGAACGAGAGCGACGACGGAGGCCCACAACAACACCGCGCCGAGCCCGGCGAGCGTTGCCTTATTCTTGCGCTTCATGCTTCCTGCCTGTTTCAACATTCAAATTCGATTTCAGATAATTCGGTTCCGCCCGCACGAACCGCGATGGCGGACGGAATGAGCCGGTTGCCGCCGTCCCGCAGGGCGGCGCCAACCGGCAATCCCATGCAGCCCGCTTACGTGGGGTCCACGGGTACGTCGATCCAGATGGTCTTGATCTCGGTGTACTGGTCGTGCGCCCAGATCGACTTGTCACGGCCGCCGAACCCGGATGCCTTGTAACCGCCGAACGGCGTCGTCACGTCGCCTTCGCCGAAGCAGTTGACGGTCACGACGCCCGCGCGGATCTCGCGCGACAGCCGGATCGCCTGGTTCAGGTTGCCGGTGTAGACCGAAGCGGCGAGCCCGTACACCGAGTCGTTGGCCAGCGTGATCGCCTCACCGATGTCGGTGAACGTCGTCACCGACAGGACCGGGCCGAAGATCTCCTCGCGGAACAGCCGGCTGTGCGGGCTCACGCCGTCCACCACGGTCGGCTCGACGAAAATGCCGCCGTCGGTCTGGCCGCCGAACGCAACCTTCAAGCGTTCCGCACCGGCCTGCTCGAGGTACGAGCGCACTTTCTCGAAGTGGGCCTTGCTGACCATCGCGCCGATCCGGTGCGCCGGGTCGAGCGGGTTGCCCATCGTCCATTCGCGCATGTGCGTGCCGATACGCCGCAGCAGTTCGTCCTTGATGTCGGCATGGACGATCAGCCGCGACGACGCCGAGCAGTTTTCGCCCATGTTCCAGAACGCGCCGTTGACGATGTGCTGCGCGACCGCGTCGAGATCGGGCGCATCGGGCAGCACGACCGCCGGATTCTTGCCGCCGCACTCTAGCACGATGCGCTTCAGGTTGGATTCGGCCGCGTACGTGAGGAACTTCCGCCCGGTATCCGTCGACCCGGTGAAGCTCACCATGTCGACGTCCGCATGACGGCCCAGCGGCTCGCCGACTTCCTTGCCGCCGCCCGGCAGCACGTTGAAGACGCCGGCCGGCACGCCGGCTTCGTGCGCGAGTTCCGCGACGCGCAGCGCCGTGAGCGTCGTTTCCTTGGCCGGCTTGACCACGATCGAACAGCCGGCCGCGAGCGACGGGCCGATCTTCCACGCGAGCATCAGCAGCGGAAAATTCCAGGGCAGCACGAGACCGACGACGCCGATCGGCTCGCGCACGACGAGCGCCAGCGCGTTGCCGCCGACGGGGGCCGTGTTGTCGTAGATCTTGTCGATCAGCTCGGCGTGCCAGCGGATCGTATGAATCGTCTCCGGCACGTCGGTGTTCTGGCATTCGCGGATCGGCTTGCCGCTGTCGAGGCTTTCCATCGTCGCGAGTTCGTGCGCGTGCTGCTCGAGCAGGTCGGCAAACTTCAGCAGGACGGCCTTGCGTTGCGACGGCGCCAGCTTGCGCCAGCGACCGTCCTCGAACGCCTGCCGCGCATGGGCGACCGCGAGGTCGACGTCGGCCGCATTGCACGCGCCAATCTGCGCGAGGACGGCGTCGGTGGCCGGATTGACGGTCGCGAACGTGTCGCCGGAGCTGGCCTGGCGGAATGCGCCGTCGATGAACGGCCCGGTCGGGAAGCGCAACGCCGCGGCCAGCGCCGCGTATTCGGACGCGCTGAGCAGGTCGGTCATCAGGCTTGGCCTCCGGTGACGGCGGCGACTTCGCGCTTGATGCCGGCCACGATCGCGGCCAGCGCCTGCTTTTCCGGTTCGTCGAGCCCGCGCAGCGGGGCGCGCACGCCGCCCGCGCGCAGCCCCACGAGTTCGCAACCGTACTTGATCGACTGCACGAACTTGCCGCCTTCGAGGAAATCCATCAGCGGCATCATCGCGGACATGATCCGGCGGCCCTTGTCGAAGTCCTTCTCGATCGCGCACGCCTGGTACAGCGCGATATGCTCGGCCGGCAGGAAGTTCGATCCCGCGCAGACCCAGCTGCGCGCGCCCCACGCGAAGAATTCCAGCGCCTGGTCGTCCCAGCCGCACGACACGCTGATGTTCGGGAACTCGCGGACCAGCATGTGCAGCTGGCCCGTCTGGCCCGAGCTTTCCTTGATCGCGACGATGTTCTTCGACGCGTCGCAGACGGTGCGGAAGAATTCGCGGTCCATCGACACGCTCATCCGGCCCGGGTAGTTGTACAGCATGATCGGCAGGCCGGCCGCGCGATCGATCTCCAGCGCGTGCGCGGCATTCTCCTGCTGCGTGGGCAGCGCGTAGGGCGGCGAGCCGACCAGGATCGCGTCGGCGCGCACGGCCTTGGCCGCCTTCGCGTATTCGACGGAATCCTCGGTGCGCACCGCGCCGGTGCCGATCACGAGCGGCACGCGCGAGCCGATCACTTCACGCGCCCAGGCGCCGAGGTCGAAGCGCTCCTGCGCGGTGTGCGCATAGTATTCGCCGGTCGAGCCGCCGATGATGATGCCGTGCACGCCGGCCGCGATCAGCGATTCGATCACGTCGGCGAATGCGGTCTTGTCGATCTGGCCGGCGGCGTTCAGGGGCGTGATGGCCGGGGTGTAGATGCCTTCGAAATTCATGATGTTCTTCCGCGGAAAGGGAAACGGTCGGGTTGACGAACGGTGTGCCGTTGCGAGCGCAGCGGCGCACCGGTGATGGGATTAGTGGTTGAGTGATGCGGCCTCTTGCAGGCTGAGCGAGCGCGTTTCGGGCGCCAGCGCGAGCGATGCGATCAGCCCGACGAACGAGACGGCCGCCGCCGCGTACATCGTGTTGCCGATGCCGACGGTCTGCAGCGCGATCGGCACGAGCCAGGTGCCGACCGCCGCGCCGATGCGTGACAGCGAGGCGCCCATGCCGACCGCGAATGCGCGGATGTCGGTCGGGAAGATTTCATTCGGGTACACGAGCTGCAGCACCTGCGCGCCGCCGATCAGCACCGCATACGCACCGAACAGCACGAGGATCAGCACCGCCGAGCCGCCGGAGCAGGCGCCGAGGGCCAGCAGCGCGAGGCCTGACCAGAGGAAGCTGTGGATCACCATCGCGCGGCGACCGAGTTCGTTGATGAGCCACGTCGCGATGATGCAGCCGACCACGAACAGCAACGTGATCGCGACGGAGCCGAGCGATTCCCACTTGCCGGTCAGGTGCAGCGCTTCGAGCACGCGCGGCGCGAACGAGTAGACGGCGAACACCGGAATCACGGAGCAGCTCCAGAACACCGACACGAACAGCATTCGCTTGCCGTAGCCCGAGTGCAGCAGTGCCCACAGCGAGATCTTCTTTTCGGTTTGCTCTTCCGGCAGGTTCTTCACCGAGAACGACGGGCCGTAGACTTTCCGGATCACGCTGTCCGCTTCCGCCACACGGCCCTTGCTGAGCAGCCAGCGCGGCGATTCGGGCGTGCCGATGCGCACGACGAACAGCGCGAGGCCGATCACGGCCGGGCTGGCCAGCACCCAGCGCCATGCATCGGGGCCGCCGCTGCCGAGGATGATGTTGCCGACGATGTACGCGAGCGCCGCGCCGAAGAACCAGATGATCGTCAGCATCGCGAGGCGCGGCCCGCGATACTTGCGCGGCATGAATTCGACCAGCAGCGAGCCGGCGACCGGATATTCGATGCCCACGCCGATACCGATCAGGAAGCGCAGCACGAACAGCGCTTCGCCCGACTGGACCCAAAACTGCGCGAGCGAGCAGACGAAGAAGATCACCGGGCCGAAGAAGTAGGGCTTCTGCCGCCCGAGCCGGTCGCTGAGCCAGCCGCCGATGAAGCCGCCGAAGAAGATGCCGATCAGCGCGGACGCGGCGACCATGCCTTGCCAGAAGCCGGTCAGGCCGAGTGCGTCGGAAAACTGCACCATCGCGACGCCGATGATGCTCAGCACGTAGCCGTCCATGAGCCAGCCGCCGCCCGAGCGGATCGTGAGCAACTGGTGGAATCCATTGAGCGGAACATCCTCGATGGAAACGTGATGCGTTGACATTGCCTGTCTCCTTCCATGAAATTGCGCACGGGACACCGTCGCGCGATCTATTGATATGGTCTACTAAGTGTGATGCATGAATCGATATCGTTGTTAGGGTGCTTCCTGGCGGGGTTACGCTCGTCGCGGCCCGGTCAGCTTTCGAGTCCCGCCTTGCGCTGCCCCCACCAGAGCGTCGAGTTGACGCCGATCGACAGGAACGGCTCCGGCGGGGTGCGGTTCGGTCCGGATGTTTCCAGCAGGAAATCGGCCAGCTCGCTGCGCTTGCCGGCCAGCCAGTCGGCGAGCAGCGTGCCCGTCACGGTACCGCGCGTGATGCCGAGGCCGTTGCAGCACAGCGCGCCGTAGACGTTCGGCGCAAGCTGCCCGAAGAATCCCTTGTGGTTCTGCGACAGCGCCAGCGAACCGCTCCACGTGTACTCGAACTCGACGTCCGGCAGCATCGGGAAGCGGCGTTCGAACGACAGCCGGTGCCGGTCGGCGAAACGCGGCAGGTACTTTTCGCGCGGGCGGCCGTCGGGGTTGAAGCTGAAGCTGTTGCGCACCAGGATGCGGTTGTCGTGCGTGCGGCGCAGCGTGCTGCCGAACGGGTCTGCCGGAATCACGCCCCAGAACGGCTTGCCGCCCAGTTGCGCCTGTTCGGCGCCGGTCAGCGGGCGCGTCAGGCTCGCATACAGGAAGACCGGCAGCATCGTGTGCTGCAGGAAGCCGAAGCGCATGCCGAACGCGTTGTTCGCGAGCACCAACTGGTCGACCGTGATCCGGCCGTGGCGGTGCGCGAGTACGATCCTGTCGCCGTACTCGACGTCGGTGATCGGCGTGTGCTCGTACAGCGTCACGTTCGGCGGCAGGCAGTCGGCCAGCCCCTTCACGAGCGCCGACGGCTGGATCAGCACGGTGCCCGGCGTGAACAGCGCCTTCCGGTAGAACGACGTGCCGATATGCGCAGGCAGATCCTTGGCCTCGATCATTTCGTACGGCTGGCCGAGCTTGTCGAGACCGCGGCGGTAGGCGTCGAGCACGGCGATCCCGCGTGGCTCCACGGCCGCCTGGTATTTCCCGGACGCACTCATCGCGCAATCGATGCCGTGCTCGGCGACGAGCCGGCGCAGGATCGTCTGGCCGAGCACGTTCAGCTTCAGCGTCGTCCGCGCGGTGGGGATGTCGCCGATGTAGTCGTCGGCGCCGATGTCGTGCGGCAGGTCGATCGCGAAACCGGCGTTGCGCCCCGAGGTGCCGAAGCCGACTTCCTGGGCGTCGACCAGGACGATCTCGTCATCCGGAAAATTCAGCGCGAGCTGCCGCGCGGCGGCCAGGCCGGTGAAACCCGCACCGACGACGGCCCAGCGCGCGCTGGATTCCCCGCGGTGCGATGGCCTGGGCTGACGCTGCCGGCTGGTGTGGTACCAGCCGCACATCCTGTCGTCGGCTGGAAGCGATGTGACCTTATGCATTCCTAAATCCAATATCGGTAAAGAGTCCTGATCGATGGCGTGGGAAGGCGGCGCACGTGAAAGCGTGCGCCGTCTGGTGCGGCCGTTAAAACTGGATCGGTACGTCGAGGCCTTCCGGAATCACGTACTCGGCCATGCGGCGGCGCGACAGCTCCATGTGGCTGCGGACCAGCTCGCCGGCGCGCTGCGCATCGCGCTGCGCAATCGCTTCGATGATTTCGTCGTGCTGCCTGACGGCGGTTTCCAGGTCCTGCTGCATGTCGCTCGTCTCCGGCGAGCGATAGAAAATCTTGCCGAGGCGGGCGTGATCGATCAGCACGCGGCGCAGGCTCGGCATCAGGTAGGCGTTGCGCGCGATCCGGCCGATCTCGAAGTGGAACGCATCGTTCTGCAGCACGCGCGCCTGCAGGTCGTTCTCCTCGATCGCGGTGCGAAACTGCGCCTGGATCGCCTTCAACCGTTCCACTTCCTCCGCCGTCGCGTGGCTGGCCGCCAGCTGGGTCGTCGCGACGTAGATCAGCGGTGCGGCCAGGAAAAAGCTGCGCAACGACTGATAACCCATCGGCGACACGCGGGCCGGCCGGTTCGGCTCGAGCTCGAGATAGCCTTCCGCCGCCATCTGGCGCATCAGTTCGCGCACCGGCGGGCGGGAGAGCCCGAATTCCTCGCTGAGCGCGAGCTCGTCGACCACGGCGCCGGGCGCGAGCTCCATGCTCACGATGCGTCGCCGCAGTGTCTCCGCCATTACGTTCTTGCGATCCGCCGAACCGCCGGATTCGGCATCCGGTGCAGCGGTCTGAAGCTTCTGTCTGGACATGATTTCATTGTCTACAAACTGTAGACACAGTTTAGGTTGAGAATAGACCAAGCAAAAATAAGGGTTTACACCTTACCTCGTCGCGCGGGTGAGGCCGGTGAGGGCGCAGGGTGGCGTGCCCTGACATGCGTAGCTTAAAGGGACGAAGTCGGGACGGCCGAATGGCGGGCATTGGCGCGGTGCCGGCTCGGCGTGTGGGGCCGATTCAGGCAAGCCGTCGAAAGGGGGCGCCGGTCACGCGTCGTCGATGTGCCACGCCACGCCGATTGCCGTCAACGCGCGGCCGATCGAGTCGAGCATCGTGTATCGCGTCCGCCCGAGTGTCGTGGCCAGGAAGAAGCCGTCGTCGTCGGTCCACAGGCTGACCAGCGGCCAGCCGCGGGTGTCGCCACGGACTTCAAGCTGTCGGCGGTCGGGATCGATGTCGATGTCGTCATGCGATTGCCGCAACGCATTCGCGATGGCATCGAATGCGTCGGCCGACGGGATCGTGTGGATGCGGTATTCGAAACTCATCTTCATGGGCCGATGGGGGAGGCGGGCAGTCTAGCGCGTGTCATGGCGCAACGCCCTGCAATGGGTGTGTGACAGGCGCCTGCGCGCCATCGCGGTATAGTCACGCAGCCGTCGTCGCATGTATCGAATCCCATAAGACCAACCAGAAGATCCATGTTGAATCGCTCACTGCTCGCCATTTCCGCCGCCGCCTTCGCCGCGCTTTCCGGCGTCGCGCGTGCCGACGCGTCCTACCTCTACGTATCCGAAGTCACGCGCTGCACCCGGATCGAGTCCCGCGACGTGTCGTATCCGGCCAGCGCGCGTCACGCCGGGCAAAGCGGGGAGGTGACGGTCGGCGGCATCGTGCTGCCGGACGGCACGGTGTCGGACGTGACGCTGCTGGAGAGCAGCGGGCATGCGGAACTCGACGCCGTGGTGACCGCGGCGTTCATGCGCATTCACTGTACCGCCGACGAGGGCGCACGCCCGATTCGCATGAAGGAGAAGATCACGTTCTCGCTGATGTAGCGAGCCGCCCGCATCGTGCTTTCAGAGAGGGAAGCCATGAAAGAAGTGCCGTATTTCGCGCAATGGGAATCGTCGCACCTGGTTTCGCGGTTCGTCTCCCGCGAACTGCGCTCGGAGGACGACCCGTTGTGGCATCGCTCCGGCGCGAGCACGCCGGAAGAATATGCGCAGTGGAGCCCGAGCATCTGCGGCATGGCGTGCCTGAAGATGCTGCTCGCGCACCGTTCGAATACGATCGTGCCGTTGCTCGAACTGGTACGCGAAGCCGTCGGGTTCGGCGTCTACCGGCCCGAACTCGGCGACACCGGCAAGCGCCTGCATTACCGGCCTTTCGTGCACTGGGTGCGCGAGCGGTATGGGATCGACGGCGACGTCGTGGAAGGGATCGATTCGGCCGCGCTTGAACCGAAGCTGCATGACGGCCACATGCTGATGGCATCGGTTCATCCCGGCATCCGGCACGACGGGTTCGAGCCGCCGTCGCGCGGCGGGCATATGGTGCTGGTGTTCGGCGCGAGCCGCGACACCGGCGACTGGTTGTTCCACAACCCGTCCGGGTTCGACGTGCGTACGCAGCAGAATGTGGCGATGCCGCGCGCGACGTTCGACCGCTATTTCGCGAACCGCGGCATCCTGATCGCCCCGTAACGTTGCGCATGCAACGAGTCGTGCTGCGTGCAGCAGCAGGCGCCCGTTGCAGCGGGCGCCCGCCCGATCAGCGTTCGTTCCGCTTCTTGCTCAGTTCGATCGTCTCGAACAGCTCGTAGTCGGCGGTCGGGTGCTGGTCGGCGCCCGGTGCGTGGTAGTAGCGCATCGTGATCGTCGTGTGTCCGTCCGGCTTGCCCGGCTCGTAGTCGAACACGGCGATCCCGTAGCCGGTGCCGGTATCGCGCCGCGCGGACCAGATCGCATCCTCGAGCGCATCGGCCGGCTCGCGCACGAACGTATTGGGCGCCGTGCCCGGCACCGGCCGGTTCGGCTTCGTGAACACCTTCGCCCGCGCAAAGCCGGTCGCCGGGTTCTCGCCGTACACGTCGAGCGGGGCGCTGGTGCCGCCGCCGCCGAGGATCAGGTGGATCGTGCCGTGGCTCGTGTCGAACTTCGTGCGATCCGGGTCGTTCGAGCCGACCGGGCGCGGCTGCAGCGTCTCGACGACTTCGCCGGTCGTCGCATCGACGCCCGCGCGGTGATTGCAGCCGCGCACCGGGTAGCTGCGCTCGTAGTCGTGATCGTGGCCGCACAGCACGAGGTCGACGCCGTAACGGTCGAACAGCGGCAGCCAGGCTTCGCGGATGCCCTTGTCGGAACCGTTGCCCGTCTTCGACGAACTGAGCGCGTCCTGGTGCATCTGCACGACGATCCAGTCGATGTCGTCGTCATGCGCGGCATGGCGCAGCGTGTGTTCGAGCCAGCGCGTCTGCTCGCCGTTGCTGTAGCCGCGCACGTAGAACGACGTGCCGGGCTCGATCGGCGGGCGGCCCGTGCTCGCGGCCGGCACGAGCGGCGCGGGGCCGCCGACGAACGCGGCGGCGTCCTGGTACACGACGTCGTCGGCGTCGAGCGACACGAACAGCACCGAGCTCACGCGGAAGCTGTACCAGCGGCCCGGGAAGCGCGTGCCGTTCTCCGGCAGCGTATAGCGCGCGAGATACGAGTCGAGCCCCTGCGGGCCGTTGTTGAACTCGATCTCGTGATTGCCGGGGCACGGCATCCACGGACGATTGGCGGCCGACGTCTGGTTGTTGTTGCCGAAATCGCGCCACACCTCGGGCTGGTGCGCGGGGTTCAGGTTCGCGTAGCAGAGGTCGCCGTTCAGCAGGTGGAACAGCGGCTGGAACTGCTCGACCGCCTGCACCGCGAAGCGGCTCTGCGGCGACGACAGCACCCACGCGCCGTTCGGCGTCGCGAGATCGCCGTAGCTCGTGAAGCGGAACGGCGCGCGGCCGCGCGGCGCGGTCGAGAAATTCGCGGAGAACGGCTGCGCGGCGTTGCTGTCGTTGTCGGCCGTAATCTCGTAGCGGTAGCGCGTATTCGGCTTCAGCCCGTGTACGCGGGCGTGGTACGCGAACACGGTTTCGCCGTTCAGGCCGTCGGTGTACAGGCGCTGGACGCCGTGCACGGTGCGCGGCGGCTCGCCGTCGGCGACGATGCGGGCGCGCGGATTGACGGCCGACGCGAGCGATGCCCACGAGATCACGACTTCCGACGTCGGGTCGTTGCCCCACGTCAGGTGGACCTGTTCGGGCGTGCCGTCCGGGTTCGACGCGGCGGCCCTGGCTGCCGCGAGACCGCCGGCGGCGGTGGCGAGGCCGGACACGCCGGCGAGTTTCAGGAAGCCGCGACGCGACACGGACGCGGCCGGCTCGTTCGGCTGGATCGGGGAGTTGTCCTGGTTCGACATGGTCGGTGTTTTCGTTGGTGGAGACGCGAGATGTGGAACCGCCTGGCCGTGCGCAAGCGTGGCCGGGGCGTGGGCCGGAAACGAGCGGGATCCCGGTGCCGAACATTGTCGAAGGGCAGTTTTGCCGGGTTGTGACAGCACGGCAACCCCATACAAGCGCCGGCACATGCCCGGGCTTGCGCATCGCGGCATCCGGCCCGCGCCGACGCGCGTCCGGTTCGGTCGAAATTTTTTTGCCGACATTGCGACGGATTCCGTTCGCCCGCGCCGTTTAACGCATGAACGGCCGCTTCCGGTCGATACCCGCTACTTCGGAGTCTTTCATGAAGCTTTCCATCCCGTTGCGGTTTGCCGCGGCATGCGTGGCCGCGCTGGCTGCGTCCGCCGCTTTCGCGCAGGCCGTCATCGTCGCGCCTTACGCGCCGCCGCCGCCTCGCGTCGAAGTGATGCCGGCGCCGCGCGCGGGCTACGTGTGGGACCAGGGCCACTGGCACTGGCGGCAGGGCCGCTACGTGTGGATTCCAGGCCACTGGCAAGTGGTGCGTGTCGGTTATCACTGGGTGCCGGGCCACTGGGCCGCGCGCGGTCCGGCGTGGCGCTGGGTTCCGGGTCACTGGGCCTGATGCGCATGCCGCCGGACGGCACGCGGTGCCGGCACGGCGGTTTCTTCCCGCAACGTCATGAGTCGCAGCCATGCCTTTTCGAACCGTGGTGATCCTGGCGGCCGCAGCCATCGTGCTGGCCGGCTGTGTCGTCGTGCCGGCGCGCCCGGCCTATTACCGGCCCGCGCCGGTCGTCGTATATTGAGCGCGCCGGCCGCCGCTCACGCGAACGCGTCCGGGCGGCCGGCACCCGATCGACACGATCGCCATGCGGCCTGAAACGGATGCCGATGAAACGGATCTTGCCGATGCCGTGCGCGATGCGTGCGGCGATTCCGAACCGCCGGTGTGGCGGGGCCGGGTAATGGCGCGGCGCATGCAAGGAGAGCATGACGATGAACTTCAGTCTGCCGGCGGGCGCATCGACGATCGCGCCGCGGCACAGACGCGCGATGCGCTGGAGCGCCCCGCGTTGAGCGACGGCGATCCGGACGCGGCACTGGTGGCACGGGTCGGCGCGCGCGACGCGTCGGCCGTGCGCATGCTCGTCGCGCGCAAGCTGCCGCGGCTGCTCGCGCTCGCGACGCGCATGCTCGGCGACCGCACGGAAGCCGAGGACGTCGCCCAGGAGACGTTCTTGCGGATCTGGAAACAGGCGCCGGGCTGGCGCGAAGGCGAGGCGCGGTTCGACACGTGGCTGCATCGCGTCGTGCTGAATCTGTGCTACGACCGCTTGCGCGGCCGCCGCGAGGAACCGGTCGACGTGTTGCCGGACGTGCCCGATCCGCAACCGGAGCCGGCCACCCGGGCGGAGACCCGCTCGCGCGACGCGCGCGTGCGGCAGGCGCTCGCGGCGTTGCCGGCGCGGCAGCGCGAAGCGCTCGTGCTCCAGTACTATCAGGAAATGTCGAACGTGGAGGCAGCCAACCTGATGGGCATTACCGTCGACGCGCTGGAAAGCCTGCTCGCGCGCGCCCGGCGAAACTTGCGCGCGCAACTGGCCGGCGATTCACCTAGCGAGGACATCCGATGACACCCGAACGATTTCGTACCATCGTCGCCGCGTACGGCTCGGATGCGCGGCGCTGGCCGGACGGCGAGCGCGCGGCCGCCGAGGCCTGGGCGCGCGCGCATCCGGGCGACGCATTGGCGGCGCTGGACGATGCCGCCGAACTCGATGCGTGGCTCGCCAACGATACGGTCGCACCGCCCGCGCAGGCGCTCGTCGAGCGCATCGTTGCGACGGCGCCCGCACCGCGCCGCGCGCGGCGGCGGGGCGCCGTGTGGTGGTCGGGCGCGGCATTCGCGGGCGTAGGCCTGGCCGGCGCGCTCGCGGGCGCGGTGGCCGTGTCGATGCTGATGCTCGGCAGCGTGCCGCCTTCGCATGAGCCCGGCTATCTGACAACGACGTTCGGTGGACCGAGCGTGGACTGGAGTGATGAATGAGTGAGCGTGGCTGGAAATTCATCCTCGTCGGTTCGGTCGTGCTGAACGTATTCATGCTCGGCGCGATCGGCGGCGGCGCGTATCAATGGTTCTCGACGCATCGCGACCTGCGGGCCGCGGGCGCACCGGCGTCGCGCACCGCATTGCGTTTCGCGGCGGACGAATTGCCGGATACGCGCCAGCAGGCATTCGCCGCGGCGCTGAAGGCGGCGCGCAAGGACGGCCGCGATTTCGCGCGGGAAGGGCGCGACGGCCGGATCACCGTGCTGGATCTGCTCGCCGCGCCGCAACTCGATCGGACGGCGATCGACGCCGCGCTCGACCGCACGCGTGCGGCCGATACCGCGCTGCGTGCGCAGGTCGAGCGCAGCGTCGTCGATTTCGCGGCGACGCTGACGCCGGACGAGCGCGCGAAGTTCGTCGACGGGTTGCGGCGTAGCGGTAACTGGCGGCTGCCGCCGAAGTTGCAGAAGAAACAGGGCGACGCGGCGAGCAAGTAAGCAAACGCCGCGCGGGCGACGTGCGGCGGCGTGCCGTTTCAGTGATGCGCAACGCGTACGCGGAAGGCATGGCCGTCCATGCTGGCAGGCAGGTGACAGCGAAGGATTACAAGAGGCAACCGCGACTGCACCACGCGGCGCGCACGTTCAACGAGCGAGCATCCACGCGGAGATCGCGTCGACCACGCCGCTCTCCAGGCCATTGAAGCCGTGATAGGCAAACGCTTCGCACGGATCGCCCCGGGACGTGCCGCCCGACACGATCATCAGGTCGGCCTTCGGAGACTGGTCCAGCTTCTTCATCAGCGTATCCGTTTCGGACACCGGACAATTCCTGCAGCCGTCTTTCTCGTGATGCACGACGAGCACCGGAATCCTGAGGCTGGCAAGGTCCATGTCCGTGACCGCGGTACCGCCTCGTTCTTCGCGAAGGATGGTGGACGTCAGCACGATACCGTCGGGCCCGCCGCCGCCGGCCAGCGCAATCGCAATGGCCGCGGCGGACTGGGTGCCGCGGCTCGTTCCGACCAGCCAGACCGGTACGTGGAGTTGCTCCCTCAACCAGGCGATCACCGCACGCGCGTCGTCGGCATGTTCCTTTGAAAGTCGAAAGCCGTTGAGGTAAGGCGCGGATTGGCGGTCGCTCGGCGCATCGATGACCGCGACCGCGATGCCGTCATTCACGAACCGCTGCCGGGTGCGGACGAGAAAGTTGCCTGCGCCCCATCCGAATCGTCCGGACGGATCCAGCTGCAGTCCGCCGTGTCCGCCGGCATAAAGAATGGCCGCGGCCTTCGGCGCGTCGGGCGCGATGAAGAGAAACCGTTGGGTCACGCCGGGACGGGTCGGAATGTCGACGACCTTGGGCGGATTCTGCGCATGCGCCGGATAGCCGTACAGCGTCAGCGCGATTGCAAGCAGCCACGCACGGGTCCAGCGCGTGGGCGGACGCATCGACCTGAAGCAACGAAACCGCGCACGCAAGCTGACGGGAAGAGTGGGCATCGTAGTGGTGGCCGGTGCATTCCGCCGCGGCAGGCCGGAATGCGGCAGCTTCTCCTGGTCAATGGAGTGGCGCCACGTCGGCGCGAGGTGTGCCGAGCCGTGGCTGCCCGAACGCTCGTCTTCGTTTCGACGCGCGGCGTTCAATGCGATTCGACGAACTGAATGATTTCGCCGTTGTCGCGCTTGAGATAGAGGTCGTCGCCCTTCACGCGAACGTCGTTGCACGAGTACGGGATCTTGCGGCCCTTGCTGCAGACCTTGCCGTCCTCGGCCTTCCAGTCGCCGTGATCGGCAAACCCCTGGCTCGACTTGAAATCGTAGTCGCCGCTGTTGCCGTATTGGACATGCCACTGGGTACCGTCCGCCAGTTTGATCTGAATGCACGTCAAACCTCGTCCTTCAGGGCGGGGGGGGATAGCGCGGACGCCGTAGGCATCCTTTCGGGCGGCTAGTGGGGCGTTTTCTGTTGGTCGATGTATTTGCGAACGATTTCGACAGGCGCTCCGCCACAACTTCCGGCAATGTAAGACAGAGACCACGGCGCGCCGCCCCACAGCTTTTTACGAATGCTCGAGTAGCACTTGAAAGACGTAATTGCGACCACGTCGAATGGCTTGACTCGCTCTTGTGGGCCAGACATACAATCGTCCGATGCGACGACTCCAGGCCTTCAAGTTCGAACTGATGCCGAACGGCGAGCAGCAGCGCGATATGCGCCGCTTCGCCGGATCGTGCCGGTTCGTCTACAACAAGGCACTGGCGTTGCAGAAGGAGAACTACGAGGCGGGCGGCAAGTTCATTGGCTACGTAGCAATGGCCAAGCATCTGACGGAGTGGCGTAACGGAGGCGAAACGCCATGGCTCAAGGATGCCCCCGTTCACCCGTTGCAACACGCCCTCAAAGACATGGAGCGGGCCTACAAGAACTTCTTCGCCAAGCGAGCGGCGTTTCCGAAGTTCAAGAAGCGCGGCCAGCGCGACAGTTTTCGCTACCCGGACCCCAAGCAATTCAAGCTCGACCAGCCCAATGGGCGCATTTTCCTGCCCAAGCTGGGCTGGATGCGGCTGAGGCTGTCGCGTCCCGTGCTGGGCGAACTGCGCAACGCAACGGTCAGCTTCAACGCGGGCAAGTGGTGCGTCTCGATCCAGACCGAGCGGGAGGTCGAGCAGCCGGTGCCCCATGCCACCAGCGTGATCGGCATCGATGTGGGCATCGCCCGCTTCGCCACGATGAGCGACGGCACATTTTTCGCATCGCTCAACAGTTTCAGGAAACATGAGGCTTGTCTGCGCCGATGCCAACGTGCGATGAGCCGCAAGGTCAAGTTCAGCAATAACTGGAAAAAAGCCAAGACCAGAGTCCAGCGCATCCATGCGCGCATCGGCAATGCTCGCCGCGACTACCTGCACAAGGCCACGACCACGATCAGCAAAAACCACGCGATGGTGTGTATCGAGGACTTGCAGGTTCGGAATATGTCCAGGTCGGCGGCAGGCAGCACCGATGCGCCTGGCAAAAATGTTCGGGCCAAGTCCGGTCTGAATAAGGCCATCCTCGACCAAGGGTGGTTCGAGTTCAGGCGGCAGTTGGAATACAAGCTGGCCTGGAATGGCGGCTGGCTCGTGGCGGTTCCGCCCGCGAATACAAGCCGGACGTGTCCGGCTTGTGGATACATGAGTGCGGATAACCGGACCACGCAGGAAAAATTCGCCTGTGTCGAATGCAGTTACGAGGAGAACGCCGATGTCGTCGGTGCTCTGAACATTCTGGCGCGGGGACACCGCGTTGCAGCCTGTGGAGAGCCGGTGCAGTCGGGCCGCTCCGTGAAGCAGGAACCCGCCGAGGCGATCTGAGATAAGCATTATCGTTTCAGACGCGGTAGGAATCCCCCGTCTTCAGGCGGGGGAGGATGTCAAGTCGAATGCCTTGCCCGCGAGACGTTGCTGGATGTCCGAGGCGGCAGGCGTGGTGGAACCTTCGGGAAAGGCCGATTGATCGGCGAAAGCGATAACGGGAGTCAGCAGGAGGAGGGCGAGCAGCCTGGTCACGATGGGTCTCCGGTTGTACCGATTTTTTACTCCCGGGCGAGACGACGATATTGTCGTGACGCGGGGGCGATACGTCTTCTCGAGTCTTGCGCCGGTTCAGGGAAGGGCCAGTGCCCAGCGGACCCGATGCGGCGGCATGGTGCAGATCCCGTGATTCATGTGACGATTGCCTGGGCGTGATCCGGGCCGGCCAGGCTCATCCGTTCAGGATGCCGGTTCGATCCCGTGGCGTCTCATCACGGACTTCACCCGCTCTGGATCCGGCGGGCCGTCCGCGACCAACACCCCGGCCATCTCGCGAAAATAGTCGGGCCCGATGTTGGCAGGCGTAAACACCACAAGCGCACGAACGGGGACATTGCCCGGATTGGAGAAATGATGAACGCTGCCGCGGGGCGAGAAGCAATGATCGCCCGCGTTCAGCACGCGTACGCTGTCGTCGACCCGGTAGGTCAGCGAACCCTCCACGATGCGGATCGTTTCGTCGACGTCGACATGGCGATGCGGAGGCGGGACTTTTGAGAACGGCTGGACGACCATTTCCGCCATTGCCATATGGCCGGCGGTGTCCGTGCCATCGACCAGGAACTGCATCGACAGCGAGCCAATGGTGATCAGTTCGTGACGTGTCGAATTCATCGCGAAACTCCGTCTGGTCAGGGCAAATCGTCATTCGGGCCTGCAGTATCGGCACCGGCGCCGCGACGCGGTGAGCACGGGATGATGTTCCGCGTCGCCCGTTACAAACGCAGGCACGGGCGTGCCGCAGAAGCCGGGTCGGCCGCAATGAAACGTTCGTCGACGAGCAACGGCCGGCTGTCGCGATAACACCGCAGAACGCAATCGCGGATCAGTGGCATAGCCTTCACGCGTCACTGCATGGCGCACGCAACCCACGCCCGGGTACTCTCGGAATTGTGGCAACGCCGAATGGCCATATCAATGCTCCATTTGCCTACCGGCCGTGTTTCCTGACGATCGACTGCCGGAACAACGCAGGCATCAGTTTTTCCTTCGGGTAGTTAAGCAACTCATGAAACCCGGGTTGCTGCGAGCCGATACGGCTCGACGGTCGAACTTGTCCTTCTCCGCAGTCAACAGGTCGGTGCATCGCCAGTGGATGGCTGTCATCTGAAAGCCAGCAGCAAGCCGAACGTTTCCGCACCATCGCGGAGAAATATTCGTCTTCCCAGCGACGGATTTTCCGCCGACCGGCGTTAAACACGGGTACGCATCGCGAGAGCCCCGTCATGGACCACCCGAACGACATCACACCGGCCGCCATCGCGCTGAACCGTTTCGGTCTCGGCGCGCGGGCCGACGAAGCGCCGCCTGCCGACCCGAAGGCGGCGCTCGTCGCGCAATTCGACCGTTACGACGCGCGGCCCGCCACGTGGGCCGGCGAGCCCGACGCTGTCGCGCTTGCCACGCGCTTCGCGAACGCACGCAACGCCATGACGGCCAACGATCCGGCAACGAAGCGCGCGACCGAGCAGTCGATCCGGCGCGACGGCAACGACACGTATCGCAGCGCCGTCGTCGCGCGGCTGAACAGCGCGCTGATCACGCCCGCGCCGTTCGTCGAGCGGCTCGTGCATTTCTGGGCGAATCATTTTGCGGTATCGGTCGACAAGGGGCCGGTGGCGGCCTACGCGGGCGCGTTCGAACGCGACGCGATCCGCCCGCATGTGCTCGGCCGTTTCGAGGACATGCTGGTCGCCGTCGAGCAGCATCCGGCGATGCAGCTCTTCCTCGACCAGGCGCGTTCGGTCGGCCCCGACAGCCCGGCCGCGCTGCGTGCCGAAGCACGCAATCCGTCGGCCAAACGCGGGCTCAACGAGAATCTCGCGCGCGAAATCATGGAGCTGCACACGCTCGGCGTACGGACGGGTTACACGCAAGCCGACGTGACGGAATTCGCGCGTGCGCTGACCGGCTGGAGCATCGCCGGCGGGCGCGGCCCGCAGCCCGGCGACGCGGCGCCCGGCGCGTTCGTGTTCCGCCCGAAACTGCACGAGCCCGGCGCACGGACCGTGATGGGGCGCAGCTATGACCAGCCCGGCGAAGCGCAGGCGCGCGCGATCCTGCACGACCTCGCGCATTCGGAGGCGACCGGCCGGCATATCGCGTTCCAGCTGGCTCGTCATTTCGTCGCCGACAATCCGCCGCCCGCGCTGACCGACCGGCTGGCCCGCGCGTTCGATGCGAGCGGCGGCGATTTGCCGACCGTCTATCGCGCGCTAGTCGATTCACCCGATGCGTGGTCGCCGGTCAACCGCAAGTTCAAGACGCCGTGGGAGTGGACCGTGTCGTCGCTGCGCGGGCTCGGCTGGCACGACACGGGCGACCTGAAGGCCGCACCGCTGCTCGCGCAGCTCGGCCAGCCGGTATGGCGGCCCGGCTCGCCGGCCGGATACGACGACGTTGCCGCGAGCTGGGCCGCGCCCGACGCGCTCGTGCGCCGCGTCGAGCTTGCGCAGCGGCTGGCCGCGCGCACCGGCGACCGGCTCGATCCGCGCGCGCTCGGCAACACGCTGCTCGCCGGTTCGTTGAGCGCACCGACCGCGACCGCGCTGTCGCGCGCCGAAAGCGCGACCACGTCGCTCGCGCTGCTGCTCGTCTCACCCGATTTCCAACGGAGATGACCATGGCACTGTCCCGCCGACAATTCCTGAGCGTGGCCGCCGCCGGCGCCGGCGCGATCCTCGTCGCGCCGCGGATCGTGTTCGCGAACGTCGCGACCGACCGGCGCTTCGTGTTCGTGATCCAGCGCGGCGCAGCCGACGGCCTGAATATCGTCGTCCCGTATGCCGAGCCCGCGTATGCAGCGCTGCGC
The DNA here is from genome assembly GCF_048627025.1 of Burkholderia aenigmatica. Taxonomy (NCBI): domain Bacteria; kingdom Pseudomonadati; phylum Pseudomonadota; class Betaproteobacteria; order Burkholderiales; family Burkholderiaceae; genus Burkholderia; species Burkholderia aenigmatica. The sequence continues at coordinate 385,704 of NZ_CP184470.1, forward strand.
GGCCCGCTCGCGATCGACACGTCGGCCGCGACGCGGCTCGACGGCACGTTCGCGCTGCATCCGTCGCTCGTGCAGACCGCGCAGTTGTACCGCGACGGGCAGGCGCTGTTCGTCCATGCGATCGCGTCGCCGTATCGCGATCGTTCGCATTTCGACGGCCAGAACGTGCTCGAGACCGGCGGCCGCGCACCGTACCAGGTGAAGGACGGCTGGCTGAACCGGCTCGCCGCGTTGCTGCCGGCCACGCGCGAAAGCGCGATCGCGTTCGCGCCGACCGTGCCGCTCGCGTTGCGCGGCACCGTGCAGGCTGCGTCGTACGCACCGTCCGGGTTGCCGGCCGCGCCGGACGACCTGCTCGCGCGCGTGTCGGCGCTCTACGAGGCCGACGCGCAGCTCGGCCCGCTGTGGCAATCGGCGATGGACGCGCGCGGTCTCGCCGGCGATGCCCATGCGCGGCAGGATCCGGCGGGTGTCGGCAAGCTCGCCGCGACGTTCCTCGCGCGCGACGATGGCCCGCGCATCGCGATGATCGAGACGGGCGGCTGGGACACGCACAGCGCGCAGAACGCGCGGCTCGCGAATCAGCTGAAAGCACTCGACACGATGCTCGCCGCGCTGCGCGACGGCCTCGGGCCCGCGTGGCAGCAGACCACGGTGCTGGTCGCGACCGAGTTCGGCCGCACGGCTGCCGCGAACGGCACCGGCGGCACCGATCACGGGCAGGCGTCGGTCGCGATGCTCGCGGGCGGTGCGGTCGCCGGCGGCCGCGTGATCGCCGACTGGCCGGGTTTACGGCCGGGCGACCTGTACGAAGGGCGCGACCTGAAGCCGACCGCGTCGCTCGACGCGCTGATCTCGGGCGCCGCCGCCGAAAGCCTGCGGCTCGATCCGCACCGCACCGCGTCCGCGCTGTTCGCGGAAAGCGGTGCGACGCGGCCGATGAGCGGGCTGATTCGCGGAGCCGCGTGACGCGCGGCGTTGCCGTTTCGGCATTTAGTCCATCCACTACACAACAGGGAGAATCCAAGATGTTGAAGATGCGATCCGTTTCGCTCACCGTGCTGGTCGCGGCCAGTGCGACGCTGCTGTCCGCGTGCGTGGTCGAACCCGTGCGACCGCCGCAGCCGGCGCCGGTCGTCGAGGTACCGACTCCGATGCCCGCGCCAGGCTATCGCTGGGCGAAGGGGCATTACCGGTGGGCCGGCAATCACTGGGCGTGGGTGCCCGGGCACTGGGTGGGCGTGTACTGATCGGGCGTAACGTGCCCCGCGGCGCGGGTGCGGAAGAGGCGGAGCAGCGTATTGAAATGCGATGCGCGTTGCCCTAAGCTGCCGGATCCCGGCGACGGGCACCCGGCGACGGGCATCCGGCGACGGGCATCCCCGTTCGTCCGTCACGGCGAGCCGATCCACGGCCGCCGTTTTCTACCTCACGGCACCCACATGAAAGCATGGCTCGTTGCGCTGGCTGTTGCGGCCGGCATGACCGGCGCGCACGCCGCGTCGTTCAACTGCGCGAAAGCGTCCACGTTCGTGGAGCGCGAAATCTGCGCCAACCCGACGTTGTCGCGTCTCGACGATGCGCTCAACGCGGATTACCAGGACATGCTCTACGACTTCAGCAACTATCCGGTCGAGGATCCGCCCGAGTATGAGCAGTTCATGGCGACCCAGAAGGCATGGCTGAAGGCGCGTAACCGCTGCACGACGACGCAGTGCCTGATCGACAGCTACCGCAAACGCATCGACGTGATGTGCGGGCAAATCGACTGGCAGGTGAAAGGCGATCGCGCGAAATGCCGCAGCAATGGCGGCCTGGGCGGGCTCGAACTCGATCACTGAGCGCGGACACGTTGCGCGAGCCGGGATCCGTCAGGCCGGTGCGGGCCTACCACCCGATCCGGTGTTTCTCCTCCGTCTCGCGATGCCGCCAGTCGTCGTCCGCGTGCAGGTACTGGCTCGTCGTCGTGAGCGACACGTGGCCGAGGTTGTCGCGCACGAGCCGCAGGTCGACGCGGCCGTCGGCCATGTGCGAGCCCGCGCTGTGGCGCAGCCAGTGCGCGGACGCCTGTTCGAGCACGCGCGCCTGCTGCTCGCCGGCTTCGCTGTTCGCGCGCAACCGGTCGGCCGCATGCCGGAACACCTGCTTCACGATCCCGTGCAGCGCCGCGCGCGTGAGCGGCTTGCGCGTCTGGCCGACCGGCAGCACGAGCGGCGTGGGCTCACCGTCGGACGGCAACGCGGGCAGGCCATGCGCACGCCGGTAGCGCGACAGCTCGGCCATCATTTCGTCGGTGGCCGGCACGAGCCGCTGCCGGCCACCTTTGCCCGTCACGTCGAGCCACCAGCGGTCGCGCCCGTCCGCGTCGCGCCGGCAGAAGAACTGGCCCATCGTCGTGTCGGCCGCTTCGGTGATGCGCAACCCGCCGAGATACAGCAGCGTGAACAGCCAGCGCGCGCGATCCGCATGGAAGCCCGCCCGCGCGTCGTCGCGCGGCATCGCGGCGATCGCGTCCTTGACCGACTGCCACAGCGGCTGCCCGAGATGGCGCGTGACGCGCGGCGCGGGCCGGCGCTGCCGCTGCCGCGACAACGCGAGCGGATTGCCGGCCAGGTAGCCGGCCTGCACGAGCCACGAGAACATCACGTTCAGGATCACCAGCGCCTGCCGCTGGCTGGCCGCCGACAGCGGCCCGTAAAACGGCCGCCAGCGCGGATCGTCGCGCGGATGCTTGCGCCCGCCGTTCGCGCACCACAGGTCGGCCGGCGCGGGGGCGAGCAGGAACTGCCGGTACACGATCAGATCTTCGTGCGTGAGCGACGACAGCGGCTTGCCGCACGCGATCACGGCCCACAGCAGCAGGCGTTCGGCTTCCTTGCGATAGTTCTGGAACGTGGTCGGCGTATCGACGAAGCGTGCGAGCCATGCGCGCACCGCGTCGAGATCGTTGGTCGCGGCAATCTGCGGATGCGCGCTGTTCGAGCGGTTGGTGCCCGTGCGTCCGTCGAGCGCGGCCGGCACGGTCAGCGCATCGATCGGCAGCGGGCGCAGCGCGGTGTCGGACGGAACGGGTGAGGTCATGCGAAGCGGGGTGCGTTGCGCGGATCGTACGCAGGGAGCCGGGCGGACGAACGCAGCGCGATCAGGCATATCGGGAAGCGCCGATGGTACACGATCGCCACACGGCGAACCGGCCGGCAACGATCGCTTTGCTCAGGCGACGGTATGCGGTTCGGCAACGGCCCGATGAGCATCGCCTGTCGCATGATGCCGATCAGCGATAGATCCGCCGCATGAGGGGCGTTCTGGCGGCGACGCACGCGGCCGAACCGGCTCACCGCAACGGGAAGACTCGCAAGCGACATCCGGCGAACGAGGGGCAGATCGATGTTTGTAAGCTGTTTGTGAACTTTCTCGTCGCACCGGCCGTCTAACCGGCCCTCCAACGCTTCCTGAGGACCATCAGATGATTTGCTCATCCAGAACGCTGCTCGGCGCGGCCGTCATTGCCGGCAGCACGCTCCTCGCCGGATGCCAGACCGACGCAGTCGCCACGTCGCCGAACGCGGTGCGCCCGGCCGATGCCAAGCCGGTGACGAAGACTGTCTATGTCGCGCCGCAATCCGCGCGCTGCACCGGCGTCGCGCCGATGGAGTGCCTGCAGGTGCGCAGCAGCCCGAGCGAGCCGTGGAGCCTGTGGTACGCCGGCATCGAAGGCTTCGCGTACCAGCCCGGCTACCTGTACACGCTTGAAATCGACGAATACCGCGTCGCGCAGCCGCCGGCCGACGGCTCGTCGATCCGCTGGGTGCTCAAGCGCGTCGTCGAGCGCCGCGCGGCGAACTGACGGCCGCGCTCACGCGGACGGCCGCGCTGCCGCACCGGCCGGCGGCGCTGCCGTATCGATGCGCCGGAACACGACGGACGACAGCAGCGTCACCAAACCCATGCACGCGAACGACAGCATGAACCCGTGCGCCATCGAGCCCCGATAGGCGGCAAACAGGTTGACGAGGCTGCCGCCGATCGACACGCCGAGCCCCATCGCCAGCATCTGCATCATCGTGAACAGGCTGTTGCCGCTGCCGGCGTCGGCATGCGACAGCCCCTTGAGCGTCACGCCGTTCATCGCTGCAAACTGCATCGAGTTCGCGGCGCCGAACACGATCAGCAGCGCGCCTTCCAGCACCGGCGCGGGCCGCGCAGACACCAGCGCGAACCCCGCGATCGCACACCCGACGATTCCCGTATTCACGACCAGAAATGCCGCGTAGCCGAAGCGCTTCACGAGCGGCGCGATCCAGCGTTTGGCGATGACGCCCGCGATCGCGGCCGGCAGCAGCATCAGCCCCGACTGCAGCGGCGTATAGCCGAGCTGCACCTGCATCAGCAGCGGCAGCATGAACGGCACCGAGCTCGTGCCGATCCGGCACAGCAGGTTGCCGAGCAGCCCCGAGCCGAAGTTCGGCTCGCGGAACAGCCCGAGCCGGAACAGCGGCTGCGCGCGGCGCCGCGCATGCGGCAGGTAGGCCAGCGCGCTCGCCAGGCCGACGACGGCCAGCCCGGCCGACCACGCCGCGCGATGCGCGGGCATCGGCGGATCGATCGCGAGCGACAGCGCGATCATCGCGACGGACAGCAGCGCGCAGCCGACGAAGTCGAACGGCGGCGGCTGCGTCAGCTGGTCGTGCGGCAGATAGCGCTGCACCGCGAGGAAGCCGACCACGCCGACCGGCACGTTGACGATGAACACCCAGTGCCACGAGATCGCCTGCGTGAGCCAGCCGCCGAGCGTCGGCCCGGCGATCGGCCCGAGTTGCGCGGCGACCGACACGAACGCGAGCGCCGACACGTACTGTTCGCCCGGCACGCGGCGCAGCACGGCGAGCCGCCCGATCGGCAGCAGCATCGACCCGCCGATGCCTTGCAGCGCGCGTGCGGCGACGAGCTGGCCGAGCGTATGCGACGCCGCGCAGCCGATCGACGCGAGCACGAACACGAGAATCGCGAGCGAGAACACGCGGCGCGTGCCGAACCGGTCGGCCAGCCAGCCGGACGCGGGCGTGAGCATCGCCATCGTCAGCGTATAGACGACCACGACGGGCTGCATCGCGAGCGGCGACGCGTGCAGGCTTTGCGCGATCGAAGGGAGGGCGGTGTTGACGATCGTCGTGTCGAGCGACTGCATGAAGAATGCAGCGGCGACGATCCAGAGCAGCGCGGTGTGTGTGGGTTCTCGGGACATGGCGAAATCGGTGGTGCAAAGGCCGGCGCGGGCGGCGCCTTGACGCGGTCCACGGCGCCTGCCGGTCTTCAAGCGCTCGATGGTACCGATTCCGATGGTCATCGGGAAGCTGCCTGACGACGTTGACTGTCATCGGCCATGCCGATGACAATGCGGGATGCTCAATCCCGTCTGGCTCAAGACGTTCGCGACCGTCACGAACTGCCGCAGCTTCACCGAAGCGGGCCGGCAGCTCGGGCTCAACCAGTCGAGCGTCAGCGAACACATCCGTCGTCTCGAAGAGAGCGTCGGCCGGCGCCTGTTCGTGCGCGACACGCATTCGATCGCGATGACGGCCGACGGCGAGGCGCTGCTCGTGCATGCGAACGTGATCCTGCAGGCGCTGAACCGCGCGGAATCGCAATTCCGCAAGCCGAGGCTGCAAGGGCTGGTGCGGCTCGGCGCGCCGGACGATCTCGCGCTCGTCGCGTTGCCGGACGTGCTCGCCGGGTTTCGCGCCGCGCACCCAGACGTCGCGCTGGAGATCACCACCGGCATGACGAGCCGGCTCTACGAAGGGCTGGACGCGGGCGCGCTCGACCTGATGATCGGCAAGCGGCGGCTCGGCGAGCGGCGCGGCACGCCGCTCTTGCGTGCGCGGCTCGAATGGGTCGCGCGGCCGGGCACGATCGTTGATCCGGAGCGGCCGCTGCCGCTCGTGCTGGTCGCCGAGCCGAGCGTGACGCGCGGGATCGTCCTGAACGCGCTCGCGGAGAAGGGGATCGGCTGGGAAGTCGTGTGTTCGAGCAGCAGCCAGCCGGGCTGCATCGCGGCCGCGCGCGCGGGGCTCGGCCTGACCGCGACGTCGCACTATTTGTCGACGCGCGGGCTTGCGCCGCTGGTCAACGGCGACGCGCTGCCCGTGCTGCCCGACATCGAATTCATCGCGCTGGCCGCGAAGCGGCTCAGCCAGCCGGCGCGCACCCTGCTCGAATTGCTGGAAGCGAGCGACCTGCGCGCGCCGGGTACGGCCGCCTGACGGGGCTGACGGGCTGACGGCCCGACGCGCGGCGCCACGCGCCGGCGCCCGTGCAGCCCGCCGGGCCGCGTGCGACCATGTGCGACCTTGTGCGTCAGGCGGCCCGTTTCTGCGAAATCACCAGCAGCGCGCCGTTCTTGTCCTCCAGCACCGCGCGGTATTGGTGCGGCCCGGCCTGCACGGGCACGCGCACCGATGCGCCGGCCTTCACGACCCGCGCCATCGCCGCATACAGGTCGTCGTCCTCGTCGACGCGCAGCGTCAGCGCCGCGCGCTCGACGATCTGCTCGTCGCCCGCGACCAGCGCGATCGTCAGCGGGCCGCCGTCGAGCGCGCAATAGCGGTCGCCGTCGCGGAACTTCACGTTCAGGCCCAGGCCGTCGACGAACAGCGGCAGCGCCGTGTCGATGTCGGCGACCGGATACAGCAGCATCGATACCTTCATTCCCTCTCTCCCTTGTCGTTGGCCGGCGCACGCAAGGCGCCGCCGTTCGATGCTAGCGCGCGGTTCGCCGCGTCACGCAGTCCGATCGGATGACGGTGAAACCCCTCTGTCCCCGCCGGCGTGCCGGTACTCCGAACAGACGATGCCCGCACCCGGCCGCGCGCCGACACTCCCATTCGTGGACCGTCGCGTTTCGTCCGTATCGTGCGGGCGGGCTGCACGACCCCGACTCGTCCAACAACCATGGAGACGCACGCAATGAAGTTTTCCCTCATCTACGAAGCCCAGACCACCGACGCATCGCGCGAGGGCGACCACCGGGTATTCAAGGAGACGGTCGAACAGGCGCTGCTCGCCGAGCAGGTCGGCTTCGACACGATCTGGTGCGTGGAGCACACGTCGCTGACCAACTATGCGCACATGAGTGCGCCGGAAACCTTCCTTGCGTACCTGGCCGGCCGCACGACGCGCATCGGCCTGGGCCACGGCGTCGTGTGCCTGCCGCCGGCGATGAACCACCCGATCAAGGTCGCGGAGCGCGTCGCGCTGCTCGACATCCTGTCCGGCGGCCGCGTGCACTTCGGCGTCGGCAAGGGCGGCAGCCAGCAGGAAGCCGGCGCGTTCGGCTACGACCTCAACGAACTGCAGCCGATGATCGACGAATCGATGTACCTCGTGCCGAAGATGTTCGTGCAGGACGAGATCGAGCACGACGGCAAGTACATCAAGATTCCGAAGCGCCCGATCCACCCGAAGCCGTTCCAGGATCCGCACCCGCCGATGTACCTGGCTTGTACGAACACCGACGCGCTGCTGCGCGCCGGCCAGCGCGGGATGGGCGCGCTGGTGCTCGGCTTCGGCGGCCCCGACGAAGTCGCGAAGAAGAACGCCGTGTACCGCGAAGCGTGGGCGAACCGCAAGCCGGAAGACCAGGTCGGCTTCCGCCCGACCCAGCACCTCGCGGCGCTGTGCCCGACGGTCGTGATGGCCGACGGCCAGGCCGCCCGCAAGATCGGCATCCGCGGCCAGCGCTATTTCATGGAATCGCTCGCGTACTGGTACACGGGCGGCGAGCGTCCGGACCCGGCGAAGTGGGGCGACGATCTCGTGCAGGCCGACACCGGCGAGATGGTGATCCGCTCGCGCTTCGCGTCGGAGGAAGTCGTCGTGAACTTCGCCGACCCGGCGCTCGCGATGATGAACCCGAACCATGCGTACGGCACGGTGGACGACTGCATCGGCTATGTCGGCCGCCTGCAGGAAGCCGGCGTCGACGAAGTGCTGTTCCTGTGCCAGATGGGCACGGTGCCGCACGACGCGCAGATGGAGACGATCCGCAACATCGGCGAGCACGTGATCCCGTTCTTCAACAAGGAGAAGGAGCGCGCCTGCGCGTGATGCACCGGGCCGCGCCCGTCGTCCGGTCGGACGATGCGGCGCGGCGGCGCGAAGCCGACCATCGACGATGGCGAGCATCGCCCGCGGCCAGGCCGCGCCGAACAACTTTGAACGAGAGCGGGGCAGGCGCCGCGGCGCATCACCCGCTTCACAGGAGACATTCGTGCATCGCGACAACGATTCGAACGCACTGGCCGCCACGCTGATCGCCCGCGCCGAGGCGCTGGCGCCGACGCTCGCCGGCCGCGCCGCGCAGGCGGAAGCGCAGGGCCGCATCCCGGCCGAGACGATCGCCGACATGCAGGCCGCCGGCTTCTTCAAGGTGCTGCAGCCGAAACGCTACGGCGGCTACGAGCTCGATCCGCAGACCTTCTTCGACATCCAGATGGCGCTGGCGCGCGGCTGCATGTCGACCGCGTGGGTGTACGGCGTCGTCGGCGTGCATAACTGGCAGCTCGCGCTGTTCGACGCGCGCGCGCAGCAGGACGTGTGGGGCAACGATCCGGCGACGCTGATCGCGTCGACCTACATGCCGGTCGGCCGCGTGACGCCGGTCGACGGCGGTTTCCGCCTGTCCGGTCACTGGAAGTTCTCGAGCGGCAGCGAGCTGTGCGAATGGGTGTTTCTCGGCGCACTGGTGCCACCGGCCGAAGCCGGCCAGCCGCCCGAATACCGCACCTTCCTGCTGCCGAAAGCCGACTACCGGATCCAGCAGGACTGGGATGTGCTCGGCCTGCGCGCGACCGGCAGCCACGACATCGTCGTCGACGACGTGTTCGTGCCCGCGTACCGCACGCACAAGGCGATCGACGGGATGATGGGCACGAGCCCCGGCCTGGCCGTCAACGACGCGCCGCTGTTCAAGCTGCCGTTCGCGCAGATCTTCGTGCGCGCGGTGTGCACGTCGTGCATCGGCGCGCTGCAGGGCGCGCTCGACGATTTCACCGGTTATGCGGCGACGCGCGTGTCCGCCAACAGCGGCGCGAAGACGACCGACGATCCGGGCGCGCAGGGCGCGTGCGCGAACGCGGCCGTCGCGATCGACGAGATGCAGGTGCTGCTCAAGCGCAATTTCGCGGAGCTGATGGCGTCGGTCACGGGCGGCCCGGCCGTGTCGATCGAGCGCCGCGTGCATTTCCGCTACCAGTCGGCCCAGGTCGCCGAGCGCTGCGCGCAGGCCGCGAACGCGCTGCTGCGCTACGCGGGCGGCAACGGCATCTATCACCGCAATCCGCTGGTGCGCCGCTTCCTCGACCTGCACGCGGCCCGCGCGCACTACGCGAACAACGTGGACCGCTTCGGCCAGAACCTCGGCGCCGTGATGCTCGGCCGCGAGAACACCGACTTCTTCATCTGACGAGGCCGCGATGAACGACCCGCAAGCACAGCAATACGTGTTCGACGTGGTGGTCGTCGGTTCGGGTGCCGGCGCGCTGCTCGCCGCGTGCCGCGCGGCCGACCGTGGCCTGTCCGTCGTCGTGATCGAGAAGACGGCGCTGTACGGCGGCACGTCGGCCGTGTCGGGCGGCGGCATCTGGGTGCCGTGCAACCACCATATCGCCGAGCTGGGCGCGACCGATTCGCGCGAGGCCGCGCGCGGCTACATCGAAGCCTGCGTGGCCGGCGAATCGACACCCGAGAAGATCGACGCGTATCTCGACCGCGCGCCGGAGATGCTGCGCTACCTGGAATCGAAGACGCCCGTGCGTTACCAGTCGCTGCCGAAGTACGCGGACTATTTCCAGAAGGTACCGGGCGCGATGCCGGGCTACCGCGCGCTCGATCCGCTGCCGTTCGACGGCGGGCTGCTCGGCGACGAGTTCGACCGGCTGCGGCCGCCGTCGCCGGGCACGCTGATCGGCGGGCGCGTCGCGGTGACGTCGAAGGAAGCGCACACGCTGTTCTCGCGCGGGCCCGGCTTCATGAAGCTCGCGATCGCGCAGTTCGGCCGCTACTGGCTCGATATCGGGATGCGCCGCCGCACACGGCGCGACCGGCGCCTGACGCTCGGCAATGCGCTGATCGGCGGGCTCCGCCGCGCGCTGCTCGACCGCAACGTGCCCGTGTGGCTCGACACGCCGATGCGCGACCTGCTCGACGTGGGCGGCCGCGTGACGGGCGTGCGTGCGCAGCGCTTCGGGCAGCCCGTGACGATTACCGCGCGACGCGGCGTGATCCTCGGCGCGGGTGGTTTCGAGCGCAACCAGCCGATGCGCGAGCGTTACCTGCCGCAGCCGACGCAGGCGCGATGGAGCGCGACGCCGCCGGCCAATACCGGCGACGCGATCGCCGAAGGCCACCGGCTCGGCGGCGCGCTGGCGCTGATGGCGCACGTGTGGGGCGCGCCGACGGTCGGCGTCGCGGGCGAGGAGAAGCAGCGCGCGCTGTTCGTCGAACGCAACCTGCCGGGCTGCGTGATCGTGAACAGCCTCGGCAAGCGCTTCGTCAACGAAGCCGCGCCGTATTCCGAATTCGTGCCGGCGATGTATCGCGACCACGCGCGCACCGGCGCGAGCGTGCCGGCGTGGATGGTGTTCGACGCGCGGTTTCGCCGCAAGTATCCGTGCGGGCCGATCATGCCGGCATCGATGATGCCCGACACGAAGATTCCCGCCGCGTTTCGCGACGTGCTCGTGAAAGCCGACACGATCGACGCGCTCGCCGCGCGCATCGGCGTCGACGCGGCCGGCCTGCACGACACGCTGCGCGACATGGCGCGCTATGCGGTCACCGGGATCGACGAAGCATTCGGCAAGGGCGACAACCTGTTCGACACGTACTACGGCGATCCGCAGAACACGCCGAACCCGTGCCTTGGGCCGGTCGACCAGGCGCCGTTCTACGCGGTGCGGATCGACGCGGGCGACATCGGCACGAAGGGCGGGCTCGTCACCGACGTGCACGCCCGCGTGCTGCGCGCCGACGGCGAGCCGATCGACGGCCTCTACGCGATCGGCAACACCAGTGCCTCGATGATGGGCGCGAGCTACCCCGGCGCGGGCTCGACGCTCGGTCCGGCGATGACCTTCGGGTATCTCGCCGCCGACCACCTGGCTGCTCGCGCAGCCGACGCCGGCGGCCAACCGGCCCGGCCATCCACGACTGAACTTGACGGAGTCCGATCATGAGCGATCTCACCACCCATCCGTTGCGTACCGACATGCTGCTCGCGATGCGTCGCCTCGCGCGCTCCGTCACGGTCATCAGCAGCGCGCACGACGGCCGGCGTTACTCGATGTCCGCGACGGCGGTCGATTCGCTGTCGACCGATCCGCCGTCGCTGCTGATCTGCATCAACCGCAGCGCGTCGCTGTATCCGCCGCTCGACGCGGGCGCCGGGTTCTGCGTGAACGTGCTGGCGGCGGCCCACGAAGGCATCGCGATCGATTGCAGCGGCCGCCTGAAGGGCGAGGCGCGCTTCACGACCGGCGACTGGCACACGTCGACGCACGGCGTGCCGTATCTGCGCGACGCGCAGGCGAACCTCGTGTGCGAGCAGGACGGCCGCTTCGAATACGGCACGCATACGGTGTTCATCGGCCGCATTCGCGAGGTGCTGATGAGCGGCGACGTCGATCCGCTCGTCTATCTCGACGGTGCGTACACGACGCCCGGCGCGCCGCTGGCCCGTGCGGCCGCGTGACGTGAGGAGCCGGCCATGAGCGATTCGCGCTTCCATCGGCTGACCGTGGCCGACGTGATTGCCGAAAGCGACGACGCGTGCTCGTTCGTGTTCGACGTGCCGGCCGCGTTGCGTGATGCATTTGCGTACCGGCCCGGTCAGTTCCTGACGCTGAACGTGCCCTGTGCGGATGCGACCGTCGCGCGCTGCTACTCGCTGTCGAGCGCGCCCGGCATCGACGCCGCGCCGAAGATCACCGTCAAGCGCGTGCGCGACGGCCGCGCGTCGAACTGGCTGTGCGATCGCGTGAAGGCAGGTGACGCGCTCGACGTGCTGCCGCCCGCCGGCGTGTTCACGCCGCGCACGCTCGACGGCGACCTGCTGCTGTTCGCGGGCGGCAGCGGCATCACGCCGGTGCTGTCGATCCTGAAATCGGCGCTCGTGCACGGACGCGGGATGCTGACGCTGATCTACGCGAACCGCGACGAACGCTCGGTGATTTTCCGCGACGAACTGCAGCAGCTCGCGCAGCGCCACCCGGGCCGCATGCGCGTGATCCACTGGCTCGACAGCGTGCAGGGCATCCCGCAGCAGCGCCATCTCGAGGAACTCGCGCGGCCGTTCAGCCAGCAGGAGACCTTCATCTGCGGGCCGGCGCTATTCATGGAGAACGCGCTGGCCGCGATGCTCGGGCTTGGATTGCCGCGTTCGCGCGTGCATGTGGAGCGTTTTGCGTCGCTGCCCGATGCGCCGGCACAGGCTGCTGATACGGCTACGTCGAGCGCCGCGGCGATCGAGACGGTGCTCGACGGCGACGCGTTCGCGTTCGACAGCGCGCCCGGCGAAACGCTGCTCGACGCGATGCTGCGCGCGGGCGTGCCGGCGCCGAATTCGTGCCGGATGGGGCAATGCGGCGCGTGCATGTGCCGGATCGAGCGCGGCGAGGTGGCGCTCGACAGCAACCACGTGCTCGACGACGACGAGATCGCGGCCGGCTGGACGCTCGCCTGTTGCGCACGGCCCGCGAGCGACGCGCTGCGCGTGGTGTTTCCCGACTGAGCCGTGGCGCGCCGGCGGCGCGCACGGCCACCTGATGCCTATGACGATGGACAACGAAATCCTGACCACGCCCGCGCTGATCGCACGGGCAGCCGCGCGCTACGGCGCGCATCCGGCGATCGAATCGGCGCATGGCCGGCTGACCTACGCGGAACTCGACGCGGCACGCCTCGACGCCGCGCGCGCGCTGCTTGCGAGCGGCATCGCGGCCGGCGACCGCATCGCGGTGTGGGCGCCGAACCTGCCGCAATGGATCGTCGCGGCGCTGGCGATCCACACCGTCGGCGCGATCCTCGTGCCGGTCAATACGCGGATGAAAGGGATGGAGGTGGGCGGCATCCTGCACGACGGCGGCGCCCGGCTGCTGTTCTGCTGTGGCACCTTCCTCGGCGAATCCTATCCGGCGATGCTCGCGCCGCACCGGCCCGCGACGCTCGAGCGCGTCGTCGTGTTCGACGGCGAGCCGCTTTCAGGCGCGAGCGACGAAACCTGGAGCGCATTCCTCGTGCGCGGCGCCTCGGTGCCGCTGGCCGCGGTGCGCGAACGCGAGGCGCAGGTGACGCCCGACACCGTGATGGACCTGATGTTCACGTCCGGCACGACGGGCCGCCCGAAGGGCGTGATGACCGCGCACGGCCAGAACCTGCGCGCTGCGCAGGCATGGGCGGCAATCGCCGGCGTGCGGCCCGACGACCGCTACCTGATCGTCAATCCGTTCTTCCACACGTTCGGCTACAAGGCCGGCTGGCTCGCCGCGCTGGCGAGCGGTGCGACCGTGCTGCCGCACCTCGTGTTCCAGCCAGCCGACGTGCTGCGGCGCGTCGCCGATGACCGCATCTCGGTGCTGCCCGGCCCGCCGACGCTGTACTACGCGCTGCTCGACGCACCCGATCGCGCGACGCGCGACCTGTCGTCGCTGCGGATCGCGGTCACGGGCGCGGCGGCGATCGCGCCGAGCCTGATCGAACGGATGCGCGCGGAGCTCGGCTTCGAGACGGTGCTGACCGGCTACGGGCTGACCGAATCGTGCGGTTTCGCGACGCTGTGCCGTCAAGGCGACGATGCGGAGACGGTCGCCTATACGTCGGGCCGCGCGATGCCGGATGTCGAATTGCGCATCGCGGGGCCGGGCGGCGCGCCGCTCGGGCCGGACGAGACCGGCGAGATCTGGGTGCGCGGCTACAACGTGATGCGCGGCTACTTCAACCAGCCGGACGCGACGCGCGAGACCGTCGATGCGGACGGCTGGCTGCATACGGGCGATCTCGGCTGTGTCGATGCGAACGGCAACCTGAAGATCACCGACCGCATCAAGGACATGTTCATCGTCGGCGGCTTCAACTGCTATCCGGCCGAGATCGAGCGGCTGCTCGCCGCGCACCCGGCGATCGCGCAGGTGGCGCTGGTCGGCGTGCCCGATACGCGGCTCGGCGAGGTCGGGCATGCGTATGTCGTACTGCGGCCGGGCATGCATGCCGACGCTGACGCACTGAACGACTGGGCGCGCCGCAACATGGCGAACTACAAGGTGCCGCGGCATTTCACGTTCGTCGAGCAACTGCCGACGAGTGCCGCCGGCAAGGTGCTGAAGTACCGTCTGCGGGCGGGGATCGAGGCGGCGGCCTGAGCGCCGCCGCGTCACACGAACGGGATGAACGCATGAACGATAACGGGTTTCCGTCGGGCGCGGTGCTGGTGTTCGGCGGCAGCGGCGGGATCGGGCAGGGGGTTGCGCTCGAGTTTGCGCGCGCCGGCGTGCCGGTCGCGCTGGGCTACCGCAGCAAGGCGGACGTGGCCGAGCGCGTCGCGCGCGACATTCGCGGCGCAGGCGTCGCGGCGACCACGCACTGCGTGGACGTGACCGATCATGTCCAGGTCGACGCCGCGCTCGCTGCTGCAATCGGCGCGCACGGCCGCGTGCACACGGTCGTCTGGGCGGCCGGGCCGCTCGTGAACCAGCGTCATATCGGCGACATGACGCACGACGACTGGCGCCGCGCGATCGACGTCGAGACGATCGGTTTCTTCGTGGCGGCGAAAGCCGCGTTGCCGCACTTCCGCGCGTCGGGCGGTGGATCGTTCGTGACGCTCGGGTCGGCCGGGCACCTGCGCTGGCCCGACCGCGACGGGCTGTCGGTCGCGCCGAAGGCGGCGAACGAAGCGCTGGTCAAGGGGCTGGCACGCGAGGAGGGGCGTTACGACATTCGTGCGAATTCGATCCTGGTCGGCGTGATCGAGGCCGGGATGTTTCCGGTGCTGCTCGAACAGGGACAGTTCGACCAGGCGTGGATCGACGAAACGCAGAAGATGCTCGCGCTCAAGCGCTGGGGGAAGGCGCACGACGTCGGGCGGGCGGCGGTGTTCCTGGCGTCGGACCGGGCCAATTACATTACCGGGCAGCAGTTGAATGTGTCGGGCGGGTATGGGCTGTGACGGTTGAGGTGCTGCGGGCAGGCAGTGCGCGCCCGCGATTCCGATAGCGCGCTGCAGCGATGCCTGCCCCATGAGCGAGGAGCAGGCATCGTGTGGCCGTCATGCCGGCTTGCGGATTCCGGTGACGGACCGCTTCATGTCAGCGTCGACGCGGGGAAACCCGAGGGTCGCGATCACCACGCCAGCGGTGCCGGCTCCGTTTTCCAGAACAGCCAGCGCCGGCGTTCGAGATGCATGCCGTTGCCGATCTGGTATGGCTGCTGCCGCCCGGCATCCAGTTCGATAATCGACACGTAGCCGGCACAGGTCGAGACGACGAGCGTTCGGCCGTCGTCCGACAGATCCATGTCGCAGATCGTCGAGCCGACGAAATGTTGCCAACGGGCGTTGCCGTCCGTGTCGACCGCGCGCAGATAGCCGCCGGCATCGCCGAGGATGAATTCGTCGCGACGCGCGGCGGATGCGTAGACGCGTGCGTTGCCCTCGATCACTTTCACGCCGTCTGCGTCCTCGTAGAAATCCGAGTGCAGCCCGGGAAGCTTGTCGACCTGTACGCCGATCGTGGCGCCGTTGTAAAAGTGGCAGGCGTTCAGCGCGAGCACGCTGCCGTCGGCGCTGAACACGGCATGGTGCGGATACTCGCCGTGCGGGCCGACTGTCGCGATGCATTGCAAGCGGGCGTCGAATACCCGATGCTCGCCGTCCTGCGCGCCGACTGCAATGAGCGATCCGTCCGAAGACAGCGCGCCGTGCTCCATGTCGAGCGACACGTCGGGCGCGTCGTCCGGGTAGTTCTTGCGGAGCCAGTCGAAATGCTCCTGCATTTGCTCCTGGGTCGGCAGGAGCAAATGCGCGCGTTGTTCGTCCAGGACGTATGTGCCGTCGGCGGAGACCAGCAGCACGCGCTTGCCGTCCGGAAACGGGATGAGCCGGGTCGGCTTCGGGTGTGTTTCGCGCGGCGGGACGTCGAACCCCTCCGGTATGCCTTCCTGGCCCGTCGGCCAGGAGCACCATGCAACACGCGGCCCTTGCCAGCCGTCCGTCACCTCGACGCCTTGCTCGCGCGCGACGGCGAAGAACCGCCGGCGCGGGCAGCGACCGAAGAAGAGGACGTCCGGGATGTCGGTGATCGTGTCGCCGTCGATATGCAGAACCTTGCCAGGTTCGTACGTTGCACCGAGGCGCACGAGGATGCCACCGTCACGCAGCGCGAGCACGGCCGCAATGCTCTGCGCGTTTTCCTCCAGCAACGGCATCAACGGTTCATGCGCGAGCGGCCATTGAGCCCGGATGTCCTTTCGCTCGGAGGACGCATTGGCTTCGCGAAGCGATGCCAGCCAGGCAGGCAGCAGGTCGTCGCTGTTCGAGAATTCGGGGGCATCGCCGGCCTCGTCCCAGCCTTGGGCGAGCCCGGTTGCCACGTAACGGTTGATCGCTTCGGCGTAGTCGAGCACGCGGCGTTGCCATAGCGCTTGCGCTTCGTCCTGGTTCATTCGGTTTCTCTCGGATTGGATCGGCGTTGGTTCGACGCCGTTGGTTTTTTGTAGACGGGTTCAGCCATTCGGACAACCGGCGTGGCCCGTTGCGACATGCGCCGGCCGATTCTACCGTCATGCCGTGACAGTGAATTCGATGGTCTTGCCCGGGGCGCTGTCTCGGCCCGGGTATGGAGTGTAGCGGGGTGCCGAAATGCGTGGTCGAGCGATTGCGCTCCCGTATCGAGCTTCATCGGCGCCGACATGACCTGCCTTTCCCGCGCTTGAAATCGTTTACGACGCGGGTCGATATGTCGACCGGTTGCCGCGCATCGTTTCGGCGCGCTTATCTCCCCGGTGCACGACGCGGACAAGATGGATGCGCACGCATCGGTATTCACCCTGCATTGCCACGCGCGATCGCACATCGGCCTCGCGCGCGACCGGCGCGAGGTCACATTCTTGCAACGCATTCTTCAATGCATGGCGCCGCACGCGCTCGACGACAACGACGACACGTATGCGCTGAAGGCCGTCCCGCCTCGTTCGGCACGCGTTGCGGCACCGATGCACGGCGCGGCGGATCGCGTGTCCCGGCATCGACCGCCGAATAAGGATGCGCGCCTGAAACATTTCCTCCTGTTACCGCCCGCGCGACCTTCCGTGTTTTGCGGTGACGCTTGTCCCGCGTCGGTTTGCGCCGTATGGCACGCGCTTTGCGGTTGACCCGGTGCCGCCGGTGCAAACGGAATGGGCAACAACGATGAACGCATCGTCGGCATGCAACGACATCGAAACAATCGGGGAATCGGATCGGGCCGCGGGCGCCGCGTGGGGTGGCGCACCAGCCGCGCATGTCGTATCGGCCATGCGCACGGGGCAACGCGTGCCCGATCCGTAGAACAGCAAGCGTGCTTGCAAGGTGTCGTGTCGGGGTTCGCATCACGCAGGGCGGCACAGGCCGCATGCGTTGGCGAGGCGCGCCCGACACATGTCGGGGGAGGCGCCCGTGAAAATAACGGTGAACCAATGGGCAGCGGTCGCGGTGATGTGCGCCGCGAGCGCGCATGCGCAGGAGATCTACCTGCAGGGCGGCACGCAGGGCGTCGGTATCGGCGCGGCCGTGAGCTTCAATTCGATCCTGGGGGCGCATGCGGACTTCAATGCGATCGATCTTTCGCATGACTTCACGGTGGCGGGCAATCGCTATCAGGACGACCTGAAGCTGCGCCAGGGCGGCCTGTACGCGGACATCTTTCCGTGGCACGGCAGCGGCTTCCGGGCGACGCTCGGGATGCGCTTCAACGACGACGATATCCGCGGCGTATCGGTGCCGACCAACGGCACCTATGTGTTCGGTGGCAAGCGCTATCCGGCGATGCCGGGGATGTATGCGGTGGCGGAAGCGCGCTATCCGACCGTGATGCCGTACGTCGGGATCGGCTACGGGCATCGGCCGGCGTCGAAAGGGCTCGGATTCGTCGCCGATCTCGGCGTTGCGTACGGGATCCCGAAATGTTCGTACACGCTGTCGCCGGAACTGGCGGCCGCGGCCGGGCCGGCGAAGAGCCAGGTCCTGGTCTCGAGCGGGCTGGATTCGCTGCGGCAGGTGATGTCGCGCTATCGGTGGTATCCGGTTTTGCAGATCGGGATTTCGTATCGGTTCTGAGCGGTTGCGCTCCCGTTGCGTGTGCCGGGCGGGGATGGCCGGCAGCGCCGATACGGGCGGGACAACGGGTGCCGGCAAGGGTGGCAACTGACGACCGTCGCGAGCGCGGCGTGCGGCGGCGGTTTGCGCGTGCCTTCAACGGATGGGACGACTGGCTGATCGGCCGTCTTTCCCGCCGGACCGATCCGGCTTGCCTTGCACCCAGCGGTTCGACGTGTCAGGCGAGCGGCGCATGTCGAAAGGATTCATGCGCCCCATTGCCGTTCGCCGACGCCAACCACCGTCCTCCCTCCGTCAATGGTGGTGATAGCCGTGATTGCAAGTGGTGTCATGGCACTATCATTGATATCGGCCTGGATGGAGGGAATCATGGCAAATCTATTGGTGCGTGACGTGGACGATATCGTTCAGCGCCTGCTCGAGCAGGCTGCGGCCAATGGCAGGCGTGCGGAGGGCGAATATCCGGCCATTCTGGCCGCTGCGCTCGGCCGGAAACCGTTGGCGCACAAGGGCATGTTCTGAATCTGTTCAGAATTCGTCAAGAACTCACCTTCACCTGAATGGTCGTGACGCCTCGCGCATCTGCATAGGTTTCGGCCGACGCGTCAGCCATATGGCCGAGTAGCGCCTTCGTATCGCGTCTTCATGGAACTTGCGCGACAGCGCCTTGAAGATCGGCATCGAGCAGCTCCGCCCGGTTTCGAATTCGACCGTTTCCATGTCGATGTCGGCGGACAATTCGAACGCGTTTCACCTCGTTCCGTGCTTCTCCCGATCGCATTCCCGAATGCCTGATTCTTGTCGAACGACAACGACGCGTCGGCGACGGAGGGAAGACGATTGGCCTCGGTGCGAACAGCAACGGTCAGTCTTCCGTGAATGCGTTGCGGAACAAAGTGTGGCAATCCGGTGTCATCGTCGGTCGGGAAGCGATGGGTTGGTCGCTGGGAGAAAGCAGGTGAACACGGGAACAACCATTCAAGCAATGCAGGGTGCCGTTTGAGCGGCACCGGGCGGCTCGTAACAAGGAGTGCAACAAGCATGAAAATTTTCCGCACGAGGCTTCGCAGCATCGCAGGCCTCCTGGTTGCAGCGGCAGTGTTCGATCCAGCGCATGCACAGGGTGTGCCTGGGCAGCTTCTGACTGCAACGCAGCTTAACGATGCGTTGCGGACGGCTTCGATCCAGGGCGGTGCGATCAACGGCGCGACGATCGGGAGTGCGCGTCCGGCTTCAGGCAAGTTCACATCGCTTGCGGCATCTGCATCGAATCCGTCGTTACTGTTCAATTTCGGTGGGGTGGGCGAAAGCGATCGCGCGTTGCAGGCGATTCTGCGGGAACAGAAAATTTCGGTGATCGCATTCGGTGCGGACCCGACCGGCACACGACCGAGCGCGACGGCGATTCAGAATGCGATCAACTACGCGTGTGTGTCGCCGTCGCAGAAGACGGTGTATGAGCCGCCGGGCACATATCTCTGGGACCACAACGTGACGATCAACTGTCCGGCCGTCAAGCTGATCGGTTCTGGAGGGGGTGGATACAACGACAATGCGCCGAAGATCAACGCGACGACGATCAATCGCTGGGTCGGCCCGCGCGGTGGCACTGCGCTGACGATCGCCCCGTCCGGTGATCAGAAGACGGAAGACAACAGCGTCATGGGGATCTTCTGGGATGGCAACAATTCCCGTGGCGGTATCGCTGTCAATCTGATTTCAGCCCGGTACGGGACTTACGACATTCGTGCAGCCCACTGGGCTACCGCTTTTGTGCAGACGGATATTTCGCCGGCGGCAACGGAGAATTCGGACGTCACGGGAAACATTTTCTACAATATTTCCGGGTATCAAACGCTGCCGACTGACGGGTCGGTGCTCATCACGCACAGTGCTTACGATCACAATGCCTGCTGGAATCACTTCTTCCTGATTCAAGCCGTCTATTTCAATTCGCCCGGTATCGTGCTGAATGGCGACGACAGCGAACGGTTTGACGTGATCAATCTATACAACGCGAAGGATGGAACCGCGAAAGGGCTCGTGCTGAATGGCTCGAATACGTCGCCGTATGCCAATACGCGTCACAACACGTTCTATCTGGTCGGCACGGGGGGCAGCCAGCACGGCAACCAGGGCGGCGTTTATTCGCAGGGGGTTGACGCGTCCGGCAAGCCGCTCGCCTATCCTGCGGTGGGAAACAATATCGTATGGTACGACGCCGAGAACTCGCAAGCGATGCCGACGGTCGATCCCGGATCGACGCTCTGGTGGAGTGAGGACAATGCGCCGGCCGGGATGAGGCAGTTCTATTTCACGAAGAGCCCACCCGGATATGTCCAGGTCGACAATTCAGGAAAGATCACGCAGGCCGGGCAGATCACGATCCCGGCGGGCGCGACGAGTGGTTCATTCACATTCCCCACCTATCAAGGCAACCGGACGGCAGGGTTTCCGCATGCCGTCGTCAGCGTTCAGGCTACGCCAACGACGGCTGCGGTTCCATTTTGGGTGTCGGCGACGAACCAGGCCGTGACGATCACGTCGGGATCGCCGCATACCGCGCTCACGTTCTCTTTCAAGGTCGAGGGGTATTGAGCCGCGCTGAAGAAGATCCTTGCGGGTTGCGCGCTCGTCTGCGCGTGCCCGATCCAGCGCACGAACGCGACAAACCGATCGCGGCCGCCGCGCGGATCAACGATCTCATCACCGTGGTCACGCGCAACGTCGACGATTTCTCGCACACCGGCGTGCGGTTGCCGAATCCGTTCGACTAGCCGCGTGGCCTGCCCGAACCGTTTCTTTTTACCCCGTATAATCGCGCGGAAAACCAATCAAAACAAACGGGGACGCGATGACGCTTTACGCACAACAACGATGCCGATACGGCACGATGCTGTTCAATTCGAATGATGAATTTGTGGGGCGCAGCCTGTCTTTGTACGGCGAGTGGTCCGAGCCCGAGTCGTTCCTCTTCGCGCAGATGGTCCGCGAAGGCGACACGGTCGTCGAGGCCGGCGCGAATCTCGGCTCGCACACGGTGATGCTGTCCCGGGCGGTCGGGGAGCGCGGCGCAGTATATGCGCTCGAGCCGCAGCGTCATACGTTCCAGTTGCTCTGTGCGAATCTCGCGCTGAACCAGCGGTTGAACGTCCGCGCGCTGCAGTGCGCGGTCGGCGATGCGGAAGGCTCGGTGCCGTTCCCGGTCTTCGATCCGCGCTCGCCGAACAACTTCGGCGCGTCGTCGCTGCTCGGCACGAATCGCGACACCGAACCGGTACCGCTGCGCACGCTCGACTCGCTCGACTTGCCGCGGGTCGATTTCCTGAAGGCGGACGTCGAAGGTTTCGAGCCGAACCTGATCCGCGGCGCGGGTGACACACTCCGCCGGCATCGTCCGATCGTCTATCTGGAATACTTGAATCACTACACGGGTGACGGCTCGAAGGCGTTTCTCGAGCGTTTCTCGGCGCTCGACTACCGCGTCTGGTATTTCATCACGCCCGTGTTCAATCGCCTCAACTTCCTCGGCAATCCGGAGAACGTGTTCGACGGCATCTGGTCGTTCGACCTCGTGTGCATTCCACGCGAACGCGGCGAAATGCACGGGCTCGTCGAAGTGACGCCGGACAACGAAGGCGTGTGCGTCGATCCGGATACGTGGCGGCGCGTGCGGTTCGCGCCGGCGTGAACCGCAGCGCGGGGATCGGGGCATAGCGCTCCGGCTCCCCGTGTCGACCACCGGATGCATATCGAAGGCCGCACCGGCGTGCGCGTGATGACCTTCCTGCCGCTGCGAATGCACGGGGCAGACGGTCGATGAACTGATCCCGTTTCCGGTTCGCAAGGATCCGGCAACAACCCGGCAACAGCCCGACGGCAACCCGTCCGGGTTTTCCCGGTCCTCCCGCATGCCCGCGTCGTCCCGCCGGGCTTTCGCGAACCTCCCGTTCCCCGCTGCCTCTCGTCCCAACAGACGATGTGACGCCATCCCCGACCGGCCAGAATCCTTTCACGAACAACGGATTCTGAACGAGGAGGAGGCCGACATGATCGATGTCCGTGCACTCGGCTATGTGGTCGTCGAAGCGACCCGCGTCGACGCGTGGCGCCGCTATGCGGAAGACGTGCTGGGCATGCAGGCGATCGACGCGCCCGACGGCGCGTTGTACCTGAAGATGGACGAACGCGATTTCCGCTACGTGATCGTCCCCGGCCAGGCCGACCGCTATTTCGCGTCGGGTTGGGAACTGCCCGACGGCGCCGCGTTCGACGCCGCGCTTGCGGCACTGCAGCGCGCGGGCGTCGAACCCGTGCGCGCCACCCGCGACGAAGCCGCGCTGCGCCGCGTGCAGGCGATGGCGTGGTGCACCGACCCGTCCGGCAACCGCCACGAACTTTACTGGGGGCCGCGCTGCGACTTCCGCCGTTTCGTGTCGCCGCTCGGCGTGTCGCGCTTCATCACCGGCGACATGGGGCTCGGCCACGCGGTGCTGCCGGCGCCGCAGTTCGACGCGACCGACGCGTTCGTGCGCGGCGTGCTCGGCTTCGAGCTGTCCGACATCTACCGCGTGAAGTTCACGCCCGATCCGGCCGAGCCGGAGAAGCGCATCCATTTCATGCACTGCCGCAACGCGCGCCATCACAGCCTCGCGCTGTTCGAGATGGCCGTGCCGTCCGGCTGCGTGCACGTGATGGCCGAAGTCGACTCGATGGACGAGGTGGGCCGCGCGCTGGATCGCGTCGCCGCGCACGACGTGAAGCTGTCCGCGACGCTCGGCCGTCACTGCAACGACCAGATGATCTCGTTCTACATGAAGACCCCCGGCGGCTTCGATCTCGAATACGGCTTCGGCGGCCTCACGGTCGACTGGTCGCAGCACGCGGTGTTCGAGGCCACTCAGGTGAGCCAGTGGGGCCACGACTTCAGCATCGGATACCGGTAAGCCAGCACGATGACGATGAAACCTCTCGACAAGACGATGTCCGCGCGCGACGTGGTCGCGCAACTCGCCGACGGCATGACGATCGGCATCGGCGGATGGGGGCCGCGGCGCAAGCCGATGGCGCTGGTGCGCGAGATCGCGCGCTCGAACCTGAAGGACCTGACGATCGTCGCGTACGGCGGCGCCGATGTCGGCCTGCTTTGCGCGGCGGGAAAGGTGCGCAAGGTGGTGTTCGGCTTCGTGTCGCTCGACGTGATTCCGCTCGAACCGCATTTCCGCCGCGCCCGCGAGCAGGGCCGCGTCGACGTGCTCGAACTCGACGAAGGCATGCTGCAGCTCGGCCTGCGCGCGGCCGCCGCGCGCCTGCCGTTCCTGCCGACGCGCGCCGGGCTCGGCACCGCGCTGCTCGATTACGCGCCGCAATTGCGCACGGTGCAATCGCCGTACGACGACGGCGAGACGCTGCTCGCGATGCCCGCGATCGAACTCGACGTCGCGCTGCTGCACGTGAACGCGGCCGACCGGATGGGCAACACGCGCATCGACGGTCCCGATCCGTTCTTCGACGCGTGGCTGGCCCGTGCGGCGCAGCGCTGCTACGTGTCGGCGGAAACGGTCGACGCGTCGCTCGCGAGCGAAGACCTCGACGCCGCGAAACGCAACCCGTTCGAGCGTTCGCTCGTCAGCGGCGTCGTGCATGCGCCGGGCGGCGCACACCCGACCTCGTGCGGGCCGGCCTACGGCTGGGACTTGCCGCACCTGCGCGCGTACTGCACGAGCGCGGAAGACGACGTGAAGACGGCGGCGTACCTGCGCGACGTGGTCGGCCAGGACGAACGCCAGTACCTCGAAGGCGTCGGCGGGCTGTCGCACGTGACGACGCTGCCGTTGCCGATTCTGTAAAGGAGCGCCTTGTGAGCGAATCTCTCGACCATTCCCTCGCGGAACTGATGATCGTCGCGGCCGCGCGGCTCTGGCGCGACGACGGCGAAGTGCTGGCGACCGGCATCGGCACGGGCCCGCGGCTCGCGGCCGGCCTCGCGCGCCTGGCATACAACAACGGGCTGATGCTGACCGACGGCGAAGCGTATCTCGTCGAGGAGCCGGTGCCGCTTGGGCCGCGCCCCGACGGCTATCGCGTGAAGGCAAGCGGCTGGATGACCTACGAACGCGTGTTCGACTGCCTGTGGCACGGCCGCCGCCATGCGCTCGTGATGCCGACGCAGATCGACCGCTTCGGCCAGGCCAACATCTCGTGGCTCGGCGACGACTACGCCCGCCCGAAAACCCAGCTGCTCGGTGCACGCGGCTTCCCCGGCAACACGACGAACCACGCGAACTCGTTCTTCGTCAGCGGCCACGGCAAGCGCACGTTCGTCGAACACGAAGTCGACATGGTGTGCACGGTCGGCTACAACCCGGCGCGTCGACTGCCCGGGATGAAGACCTTCGTCGACCTGCGCAGCATCGTCACCGACCTGTGCGTGATGGATTTCGGCGGGCCCGACCATGCGATCCGCGTGCGCTCGCTGCATCCGGGCGTGAGCTTCGACGAGGTGCAGGACGCGACGGGCTTCCCGCTGATCGCCGCACCGGACCTCGGCACGACGGCCGCGCCGAACGCAGAAGACCTGCGCATCGTCCGATCGCTCGATCCGCACAACCTGCGCGCGACGATCGTGCGCAACAATCCGGCGCCGCGCCGGGGATGAGGTCAGACATGGAAGCGACCCAGCTGACGTTCGGCGACGGCGTCGTCGATTACGCGGTCGAAGGCGGCATCGCGACGATCACGATGAACCGCCCCGAGTACCACAACGCGCAGAACTCGAAGATGACCTATGCGCTCGACGCGGCATTCCGGCGCGCGGCGCACGACGACGCGGTGAAGGCGATCGTGCTCGCGGGCGCCGGCAAGCATTTCTCGGCGGGCCACGACATCGGCACGCCGGGCCGCGATATCCACGAGTCGTTCGAGCGCGAGTCGCTGTGGTACGACCACGTCGACAAGGAAGGCGGCGAATTCCTCTATGCACGCGAGCAGGAGGTGTATCTCGGGATGTGCCGGCGCTGGCGCGACCTGCCGAAGCCGACGATCGCGATGGTGCAGGGCGCCTGCATTGCCGGCGGGCTGATGCTCGCGTGGGTGTGCGACCTGATCGTCGCGTCGGAGGATGCGTTCTTTGCCGATCCGGTCGTGCGGATGGGGATTCCGGGTGTCGAGTATTTCGCGCATGCGTACGAGCTGAACCCGCGCATCGCGAAGGAATTCCTGTTCCTCGGCGAGCGGATGCCGGCGGAACGCGCGTACCAGATGGGCATGGTCAACCGCGTGGTGCCGCGCGAGCGGTTGCGCGACGCGACCTACGCGATCGCCGCGAAGATCGCGACGATGCCGCGCCTCGGGCTCACGCTGACCAAGCAGGCGCTGAACCACGTCGAGGAACTGCAGGGCAAGCGCGCGGCGATGGATGCGGCGTTCGCGTGGCATCACTTTGCGCATGCGCACAACGAGCTGGTGAGCGGCGACCGTCTCGGCGGCTACGACGCCCGCAGCATGGCCAGCTCGCAGCGCCAGCCGAACGGCGCCGACCGTAGCGACGCGCAGGCGCCGGCACCGGCCGCCGTCAACGGAGCCGCCGCATGAGCACGACGCTGCATACGCCGCTGTGCGACCTGCTCGGCTGCCGTTACCCGATCGTGCAGACCGCGATGGGCTGGGTGGCCGACGCACGCCTCGTCGCGGCCACCGGTAACGCGGGTGGCTTCGGCTTCCTGGCTGGCGCGACGCTCGAACCCGAGCAGGTCGAGGCCGAGATCCTGAAGGTGAAATCGCTGACCGACCAGCCGTTCGGCATCAACTTCCACATGTTCCAGAAGAACGCGCAGCAGGTCGTCGAACTCGCGATCAAGCACCGGCTGCGCGCGGTCAGCTACGGCCGCGGGCCTGACGCGAAGACGATCCGCCGCTTCAAGGAGGCCGGCATCGTCTGCATGCCGACCGTCGGCGCGCCAAAGCACGCGGCGAAGGCGGTCGAGCTCGGCGCGGACATCGTCACCGTGCAGGGCGCGGAAGGCGGCGGCCACACGGGCGCGGTGCCGACCACGCTGCTGCTGCCGAAGGTGCTCGACGCGGTGCGGGTGCCGGTCGTCGCGGCCGGCGGCTTCTTCGACGGGCGCGGGCTGGCTGCCGCGCTGGCCTACGGCGCGGCCGGCATCGCGATGGGCACGCGCTTCCTGATGAGCGCCGAATCGCCGGTGCCGCGCGAAACGCTCGAACGCTACGTCGCGGTCGGCGACCCGGCGCGGATCCGCGTGTCGGACGCGCTCGACGGGCTGCCGCAACGGATGATCGACAACCCGTATCTGCTGAAGCTCGAACGCTTCGGCCCGCTGCGCCGCACGTGGTTCGCGTTGAAGACGGCCGAAGCGTGGCGGCGCCAGAACGGGCTGAGCACGGGCGACATGCTCGGCCTCGCGCTCAAGGCGCTGCGCTCGCAGGACTACACGGCGAGCCAGACGCTGATGGCCGCGAACGCGCCGTTCCTGATTCAGCGCGCGATTGTCGAGGGGCGCCCCGACGAAGGCGTGCTGCCGAGCGGCCAGGCGGCCGCGATGATCGGCGCGATCGAATCGTGCGACGCATTGATCGCGCGGATCGTCGCGGAAGCCGGCGAGCGGCTCGATGCGCTGGCCGCGCTGCGCGGCGCGCCAGCGACGCAGGCTGCGTGAACATAATCACAGGGAGGCAGAGGAGATGACAGCATCCAACCAACCGGCCGGCGCAACGCCGTTCCGGATCGACCGCGCGGACGGCATCGCCGAACTGGTGATCGCCCATCCGCCCGTGAACGCGCTCGACGCACAGGGCTGGCACGCGCTGGCTCGCGCGCTCGACGCGCTCGGCGAGGACGACGACGTGCGCGCGATCGTCGTGCGCGGCGAGGGCCGCGGCTTCTGCGCGGGCGTCGACATCAAGGAACTGGCCGCGCATCCGGAGCGGATCGTCGCGGTCAACGCAGGCAACTACGAGACGTTCCGCGCGGTGCACCGCAACCCGAAACCGGTGATCGCGGCCGTGCACGGCTTCGTGCTCGGCGGCGGGATCGGCATCTGCGGTGCGGCGGACATTGTCGTCGCGGCCGATTGCGCGCGCTTCGGCGTGCCCGAGATCGACCGTGGCGCGATGGGCGGCGGCGCGCATCTGCAGCGGCTGTTCGGCGTGCAGAAGGTGCGCATGATGTATTTCACCGGCGAGATGATCGACGCGGCCGAAGCGTACCGGCTCGGCGCGGTCGAGCAGGTCGTGACGCGCGACGCGCTGCGCGACGCGGCGCTCGCGATCGCCCGCAAGATCGCCGAGAAGAGCCCCGCGATGGTGCGGCTCGCGAAGGAGGCGCTGAACGGCGTCGAGGACGGCGATCTCGAGGACAAGTACCGCTGGGAGCAGGGCTTCACGCTGCAGGCGTACATGACGAACGATTCGACCGAGGCACGGGCCGCGTTCGTCGAGAAGCGCGACGCGCGCTTCGACGCGCAGGCCGCCGCCGAGGAGGCACGCGCATGAACCTGACCTATACGCCGCAACAGCAGGCGTTCCGCGCGGAAATCCGCGACTGGCTCGCCGCGCACGTGCCGCGCGAGCGGCTGCCGAGCTTCGACACGGAAGCAGGCTTTGCCGCGCACCGCGAATGGGAGCGCACGCTGCACTCGGGCCGCTGGAGCATGGTCACGTGGCCGCGCGAGCTGGGCGGGCGCGGCTGCGACCTGATCGAGTGGCTGATCTTCGAAGAGGAATACTGGCGCGCCGACGCACCGATGCGCGTGAACCAGAACGGCATCTTCCTGCTCGGCCCGACGCTGATGGATTTCGGCACGGCGGAGCAGAAGGCGCGCTTCCTGCCCGCGATGGCGGCCGGCGAGCACGTGTGGGCGCAGGGCTGGTCGGAGCCGAACGCGGGCTCGGACATGGCCGCGATCCGCACGACCGCTGCCCGGATCGGCGACGAATACGTGCTGAACGGCCAGAAGATCTGGTCGACCCGCGCGGTGTGGGCCGACTGGCTGTTCGGCCTGTTCCGCAGCGACCCCGAATCGTCGCGCCACCACGGGCTCACGTTCCTGATGGTGCCGCTGTCCGCGCCGGGCATCACGGTGCGGCCGATCCGCCAGCTGAACGGGCAGACGGGCTTCGCGGAGATCTTCTTCGACGACGTGCGCGTGCCGGTCGAGAACCGTCTCGCGGCCGAAGGCGCGGGCTGGCAGGTCGCGATGGCGACGGCCGGCTTCGAGCGCGGGCTGATGCTGCGTTCGCCGGCGCGCTTCCAGCGCACCGCGCAGGCGCTGCGCGACCTGTATCTCGCGCACCGCGACAGCGCGGACCGCGATCCGACGCTGCGCGAGCGCGTGGTGCAGGCATGGATGGATGCGCAGGCCTACGCGCTGTCGACCTACGCGACCGCGAGCCGGCTGCTGAAGGGCGGCCACATCGGCGCGGAGTCGAGCACCAACAAGGTGTTCTGGTCGGAACTCGACCTGCGCATGCACCAGACGGCGCTCGACATCCTCGGCGCGCACGGCGAGGTCGTTCCGCAGACGGCCGCGCAGCACGCGACGCTCGGCCACTGGCTCGACGGCTTCCTGTTCGCGCAGGCCGGCCCGATCTACGCGGGCACCAACGAGATCCAGCGCAACATCGTCGCCGAACGGATGCTCGGCATGCCGCGCGCGTAAGCGCGCCGGCGACTCCCTCACTGAACGGACATCGTATGGATTTCGTATTCGATGAAGACCAGGAAGCGCTCGCGGACAGCGTGAAGCGCCTGCTGATGACCGAGATGACGCCCGAGCTGATCCGCGAGCTGTGGGCCACGCCGACCGGGCGTTCGGACGACCTGTGGGCGCTGTTCGCGTCGCAGGGGCTGACCGCCGTGTCGGTGCCGGAAGCGCACGGCGGCCTCGGCCTGACCGAAGTCGAATGGGCGCTGCTCGCGCAGACCTACGGCTACTTCGGCAGCCCCGAGCCGCTGCTCGACACGGCGCTCGTGTCGGCCGGCGTGCTGGCGCGGCTGCCCGCGAGCGGCTGGCGCGACGCGCTGCTGAGCGACATCGCGGAAGGCCGCGCGCGCGTCGCGCTCGTGCATCCGGTGAACCCGTATGCGGCCGACGTGCACGTCGCGCAGACGCTGCTGTGCGAGCACCGCGGCGAGCTGCACCGCGTCGATCCCGCGCAGTGCGCGTGGCGCGCGGTCGACAGCGTCGACCCGTCGCGGCGCCTGTTTTCGCTCGACTGGGAACCGTCGGCGGCCACGCGCATCGCGAGCGCCGACGACGCCGCGCCGCTGCTGAATCGCGCGCTCGACCACGGCGCGTTCGCGGTCGCCGCGCAGTTGCTCGGCCTCACGCAGCGCGTGCTCGACGTCGCGATCGACTACAGCGCGCAGCGCAAACAGTTCGGCAAGGCGATCGGCTCGTACCAGGCGCTCAAGCACCTGCTCGCCGATGTCGCGATTCGCTACGAGTTCGCGCGGCCGGTGGTCGCGCGCGCCGCGCAGGCGATCGCCGACGACCATCCGCAGCGCGCGGTGTTCGTGTCGCACGCGAAGCTCGCGGCCACTGCCGCCGCGCAACTGGCTGCGCGCCACACGATGCAGGTGCACGGCGCGATCGGCTACACGTGGGAACTCGACCTGCAGATCTTCATGAAGCGCATCTGGGCGCTGTCCGGCAGCTGGGGCGACAGCGCGTTCCACAAGGCCCGCGTGGCCGACGCGATCCTCGGCGACGCGTTGCCGATCGGCCCCGCGCAGACCTTCGACCTCGAGGAATCCAACTGATGAAACAAGCCTATATCGTCGACGCGCTGCGCACGCCGACCGGCCGCCGCAAGGGCGGGCTCGCGCACGTGCATGCGGCGGACCTCGGCGGCTTCGTGCTGAAGACGCTCGTCGAACGCAACGCGATTCCGGCCGACGACTACGACGACGTGGTGTTCGGCTGCGTCGACACGATCGGCCCGCTCGCGGGCAACATCGCGCGCACCTGCTGGCTCGCGGCCGGGTTGCCGCTGCAGGTGCCGGGCGTGACGGTCGACCGCCAGTGCGGCTCGTCGCAGCAGGCCGTGCACTTCGCCGCGCAGGCCGTGATGAGCGGCGTGCAGGACGTGGTGGTGGCCGGCGGCGTGCAGACGATGACGCAGATCCCGATTTCGTCCGCGATGACCTGCGCGGCGCCGCTCGGCTTCAACGACCCGTTCTCGGGCAGCACCGGCTGGCGCGCGCGCTTCGGCGATGCGCCGGTGTCGCAGTTCGTCGCCGCGCAGCGGATCGCCGATCACTGGAACCTGTCGCGCGACGCGATGGAGCGTTATGCGCTCGAAAGCCATCGTCGCGCGGTCGCGGCGATCGAGGCCGGTCATTTCAAGCGGGAGATCGTGCCGCTCGAAGGCGTGATGCACGACGAGACGCCGCGTCCCGATACGTCGCTGGAAAAGATGGCGACGCTCGAGCCGCTGACGCCGGGCGGCTCGCTGACCGCTGCCGTCGCGAGCCAGACCTGCGATGCGGCCGCCGCGCTGCTGATCGTGTCGGAGGATGCGTTGAAGCGCTACGGCCTCACGCCGCGCGCGCGCATCCATCACCTGAGCGTGCTCGGCGACGATCCGTTGTGGATGCTGACCGCACCGATTCCCGCGACGAAGGCTGCGCTCAAGAAGGCCGGCCTCGACTGGTCGCAGATCGACGTCGTCGAGATGAACGAGGCGTTCGCATCGGTCGCGCAGGCATGGCTCGCGGACACACGCTTCCCGCACGAGAAGACCAACCCGAACGGCGGCGGGATCGCGCTCGGCCATCCGCTCGGCGCGACCGGCGCGCGGCTGATGACGACGCTGCTGCACGAGCTGGAACGCACGGGCGGCCGCTACGGGCTGCAGACGATGTGCGAAGGCGGCGGCCTCGCGAACGTCACGATCATCGAGCGCCTGTGAGCGCGTCACCTTCACGATCCACGAGGCACAAGCATGGGAATCTGTAACGGACGCACCGTCATCATCACCGGCGCGGGCGGCGGGCTCGGGCGCGCATACGCGCTTGCATTCGCGGCCGAAGGCGCGGCGGTCGTCGTCAACGACATTCGGCACGAAGCGGCGCAAGCGGTCGTCGACGAGATCGCGCAACGTGGCGGCCGCGCGCTCGCGAACGCGGACGACATCACGCAGGTCGACACCGCGCAGCGGATCGTCGACGCGGCACGCGATGCATTCGGCGACGTGCACGTGCTCGTCAACAACGCAGGCATCTGCCGCGACAAGATGTTCACGAGCATGACCGAAACCGACTGGGACGACGTGATGCGCGTGCACCTGCGCGGCCACTTCTGCCTGTCGAGCGTGCTGGCGCGCGTGTGGCGCGATGCCGCGAAGGCAGGGCAGCCGGTCGATGCGCGGATCGTCAACACGAGTTCGGGCGCCGGGCTGCAAGGCTCGATCGGCCAGTCGAACTACGGCGCGGCGAAGGCCGGCATCGCGGCGCTCACGCTGATGCAGGCGGCCGAGCTGCAGCGCTACGGCGTGCGCGTGAACGCGCTTGCGCCGGCCGCGCGCACGTCGATGACGGAAGGCGTGTTCGCCGACATGATGAAGAAGCCCGAGGACGGCGGCTTCGACTATTTCGATCCGGCCAACGTCGCGCCGCTGGTCGTGTGGCTCGGCAGCGCGCTGTCGGCTGACGTGACGGGCCAGGTGTTCGAGGTCGCGGGCGGGATGATCGCGGTCGCGGAAGGCTGGCGCACGGGCCCGAGCGTCGATCGCGGCGCTCGCTGGGCGGCGGCCGAGGTCGGCCCGGCGGTGGCGCAGTTGCTCGCCGATGTGCGTCCCGCGCAGCGCGTGTACGGGAGCTGAGCAATGGATCTGGCGCTCACCGACGAACAGGCCATGATCCGCGACGCGGCGGCCGACGTGCTCGCCGAGCGCAGCGCGTCCGCGGACGTGCGCCGCGCGCTCGAACAGTCGGCCGGCCGCGACGATGCGTTGTGGGCTGCGCTGGGAGGCGAGCTTGGCTGGAACGCGCTCGCATTGCCCGAGGCGGCCGGCGGGCTGGGGCTCGGCGCAGTCGAGCAGACCGTACTGATGGAACAGCTCGGCCGGCGGATTGCGTGCGTGCCGTATTTTTCGACCGCGTGCCTCGCGGCGAACGCGCTCGCGGGCTGCGCAGGCACGTCGCTGGCAAACGGCTGGCTCGCGAAGATTGCCGAAGGCGCATGCAGCGCGACGCTGGCGCTGCCGCTCGATGCGCCGGTGGGTGCATGGCCGCTGCCGGTCGTCGCGGAAGAAACGGCCGGCGGCTATGCGCTGACCGGCACGATTCCCCAGGCGATCGACGGTGCGCGCGCCGACCTGCTATTGGTTCCTGCCCGGATCGCGAATGAAGGGCAGTCGATTGGTTTGTTCGCGATCGATGTCGCAACGGCGTCGGGCCTCAAAGTCACGCCGCTCGACACGCTCGACGCCACTCGGCCGATCGCACGGATCGTGCTCGACGAAGCCCGTGTGAGTCGCGATGCGTTGCTTGCTGGCGGCACAGTGGTTGCACAGGTGCTGGAACGCACCGCCTGGTTCGCGGCGCTCGCGCTGGCTGCCGAACAACTCGGCGGCGCTCAGCAATGCCTCGACCTGACGCTCGACTACACGAGCCAGCGCGTGCAGTTCGGCCGTGCGGTCGCATCGTTCCAGGCCGTCAAGCACCGTTGCGCACAGATGATGGTGCTGATCGAATCCGCGCGTTCGGCGGTGCTCGGCGCCGCGCATGCGTGGGACGCGGAAGCCGGCAGCGCGGTGCCCAGCGAGACGCTGCGGGTCGACGTCGCCGCCGCGAAATCCGCCGCGAACGACGCCGCCGCGTTCTGCGCACAGGAAGCGATCCAGCTGCACGGCGGCGTCGGCTTTACGTGGGAATACGACCCGCATCTCTATTTCAAGCGCGCACAGGCATCGGGTTCGCAGTTCGGCACGACGCCGCAACTGCTCGAATGGATCGCGAGCCATGTGATCGACGGCGGCGCATCGCAGCGCGATCGAGCGTTCGCGCCACCCGCTGCGGTGGATTCCCGTCCATCGGCAGCACGCGCAGGAGCCCTCCAATGAACAGCGAAACGCGCGAACAGCAATTGCGGCACGAAGTGGCCGACTGGGTGCAGTCGCACCTGACCGGCGATTTCGCGTGCCTGAAATACCGCGGTGGCCCCGGCGACGAGGAAGCGTGGCCCGAACTGCGCAAGGCGTGGGAACGCGAACTGGCGCAAGGCGGCTGGACCGGCCTCGGCTGGCCGACGGATGCCGGCGGGCGCGGCTTCTCGGTCGCCGAGCAAGTGATTTTCCACGAGGAATACGCGCGCGCCGGCGGCCCTGGGCGGATGGGCCACATCGGCGAAGGGTTGCTCGGGCCGACGCTCGTCGCATGCGGCACCGACGACCAGCGCGCGCGCTTCCTGCCCGGCATCCTGGCCGGCACGCAGTTCTGGTGCCAGGGCTATTCGGAGCCGGGTGCGGGTTCCGACCTGGCCAACGTGCGCACGCGCGCCGAGCAGGACGCGGATGGAACGTGGCGCGTCCACGGCCAGAAGGTGTGGACGTCGCTCGCGCACGATTCCAACTGGATCTTCGTGCTGGCGCGCACCGATCCCGCGTCGAAAGGCAACAAGGGGCTGTCGTTCCTGCTGATGCCGCTCGACCAGCCGGGCGTCGAGATCCGGCCGATCAAGCAGCTCAACGGCGGCGCCGAATTCAACGAAGTGTTCTTCGACGGCGCGCGCGCGGACGCCCGCGACCTCGTCGGCGCCCCCGGCGACGGCTGGCGGATCGCGATGACGTTGCTCGGCTTCGAGCGCGGGATGTCGACGCTCGGCCAGCAGATGCAGTTCGTCCGCGAGCTCGAGTGGGTGATCGACGCCGCGCGCGAAGCGGGCACCGACCGCGACCCCGTGCTGCGCCAGCGGATCGGCCGTGCGTGGGCCGGGCTGCGCGTGATGCGCTACAACGCGCTGCGGATGCTGTCCGGCGCGGACGACGCCGACGGCGGCTCCGCACCGCTGCGCCGCGAGGCGCTGATCTACAAGTACTACTGGTCGAACTGGCACCGCGACCTCGGCCAACTCGCGATGGACGCGCTTGGGTCCCGCGCGAACGTGATCGATCCGGCCGACGAAAAACTCACCCATCTGCAGCGCGTATTCCTGTTCTCCCGTGCGGACACGATCTACGCGGGCACCAACGAAATCCAGCTCAACATCATGGCCGAGCGCGGGCTCGGCATGCCCAGGGAACCGCGAGGACAAGCATGACCGAACCCATCATCCAGAAGGCACCGGCCTACGTACCGGGCCACCAGTTGCTCGCCGGCAAATCGGTGCTGATCACGGCCGCCGCCGGCGCCGGCATCGGCTTCGCGGCCGCCCGCCGCTGTGCGGAGGAAGGCTGCCGTGCGTTGTTCATCTCCGACATCCACGAAAAGCGTCTCGAACAGGCGGTCGAGACGCTGCGCGCCGAAACGGGGCTGCAACAGGTGTACGGCCGCCTGTGCAACGTTGCGGTCGAGGCCGACGTGCAGGCGCTTGTCACCGAAGCGCAGGACAAGCTCGACGGCGTCGACGTGCTGATCAACAACGCGGGGCTCGGCGGGTCGACCCGCATCGTCGATATGGACGATGCCGAATGGTCGCGCGTGATCGACATTAGCCTCACCGGGACGTTCCGGATGACGCGCGCGATGCTGCCGCACATGCAGGCCCGCGGCCGCGGCGCGATCGTCAACAACGCATCGGTGCTCGGCTGGCGCGCGCAGGCGGAACAGGCGCACTACGCGGCCGCGAAGGCGGGCGTGATGGCGCTCACGCGTTGCGCGGCGCTCGAGGCGTCGCCGTACGGCGTGCGCATCAATGCGGTCGCGCCGAGCATCGCGATGCACGATTTTCTGAAGAAGTCGGCGCCGGCCGACTTGCTGAATCAACTGGCGTCGCGCGAAGCCTTCGGGCGCGCCGCCGAAGTCTGGGAGGTCGCGAACGTGATGGTGTTTCTTGCAAGCGATTACGCGTCGTACATGACGGGCGAAGTGCTGTCGGTCAGCAGCCAGCACGCATGATGAGCGCGACCCTCGACCCCGTGCGCGCGACGCCTCGCGTGTTCGCGCATCCCGGCGAACTCGCGGCGGCCGTCGGCGACACGCTCGGCGCGAGCGCATGGCTCGCGATCGACCAGATCCGCATCGACGGCTTCGCCGATGCGACGGGCGATCACCAGTGGGTGCACGTCGATCCGGTGCGCGCGAAGGACGGCCCGTTCGGCGCGTGCATCGCGCACGGCTACCTGACGTTGTCGCTCGTCAATTATTTCCTGCCGCAGATCGTGCGGATCGACGGCGCGCGGCTCGGCATCAATTACGGCTGCGACAAGATCCGTTTCCCCGCGCCGGTGAAGGTCGGCGCGCGCGTGCGCGGCGTCGGCGAATTGCTGCGCGTCGAGCCGCTCGAAGGCGGCGTGCAGGCGTGGATCCGCGTGACCGTCGAGATCGAAGGCGAAGCCAAGCCCGGCTGCGTCGCCGACACGATCAGCCGTTACACCTTCTAGTTCGAGAGAGCCACACACATGGAAGACGCAGTCATCGTTTCCGTCGCACGCACGCCGATCGGCAAGGCGTTTCGCGGCATGTTCAACGACACCGAGGCGCCCGCGCTCGGCGGCCACGTGGTGCGCACCGCGCTCGACCGCGCGGGCGTCGCGCCGGCCGATGTCGACGACGTGGTGATCGGCTGCGCCGCGCAGCAGGGCACGCAGGGCTACAACATCGGCCGCCTGTCGGCTGCGGCGGCCGGGCTGCCGGCGTCGGTACCCGGCATGGCGATCGACCGCATGTGCTCGTCGGGGCTGATGTCGATCGCGAGCGCCGCGCGCAGCATCGGCGCGGGCGACGCGCGGATCGTCGTCGCGGGCGGCGTCGAGTCGATTTCGCTCACGCAGAACAAGCACAAGAACGCGTATCGCGCGCGTTCGCAGGCCGTGCTCGACCATCAGCCGGCGGCGTACATCGCGATGATGGAAACGGCCGAGATCGTGTCGCGCCGCTATGGCATCTCGCGCGCGGCACAGGACGAATTCGCGTTGCAGAGCCACCAGCGCACGGCGCAAGCCCAGGCGGCCGGCCGCTTCGACGCGGAAATCGCACCGCTCGACGTGCGGCGCGCGCTGTTCGACAAGGAAGGCAACCCGGCCGGCCACGAGGACGTGAACGCCGCGCGAGACGAAGGCGTGCGCGCGGACACGACGGCCGAACGGCTCGCGGGGCTGAAGCCGTCGTGGAGCGGCGGCAAGGTCGTCGAGCAGGGCGAGTTCGTGACGGCCGGCAACGCGTCGCAGCTGTCGGACGGCGCGGCAGCCGTGGTCGTGATGTCGCGTGGCGAGGCCCAGCGCCGCGGCCTGACGCCGCTCGGCGCGTTCCGCGGCCTCGCGGTGGCCGGCTGCGAGCCGGACGAAATGGGTATCGGCCCGGTGTTCGCGATCCCGAAGCTGCTGGCGCGCTTCGGAATGACCGTGGCCGATGTCGGGCTGTGGGAGCTGAACGAGGCGTTCGCGTGCCAGGCGCTGTACTGCCGCGACACGCTCGGCATTCCGGACGAGCGGCTGAACGTCGACGGCGGTGCGATCGCGCTTGGCCATCCATTCGGGATGTCCGGCGCGCGGATGACGATGCACGCGTTGCTCGAAGGCGCGCGGCGCGGCGTGCGGCACGCGGTCGTGACGATGTGCATCGGCGGCGGGATGGGTGCCGCCGCGCTGTTCGAAGTCGGCGCGTAGCGGCACGCGGACGGGCCGCGCCGCTCGAGCGGCCCTCCATTCAGGACCATTCGAGGCCGCGGCAACGACCGACGGGCCCGGAGACTTGCAGGCGACGGCGGTGGGCGCCATGGCGCGAACCGTCGTCGAACGCAGACACAGGAGACAAGCGATGAAACGAACTTTGCCCGGACTCGCGATGTCGGCGCTCGTGCTCGGCGCCGCGCTGTTCGCGTTTTCGCCGCGCCCGCTGCCGGCGTTCCCGGTCACCGCGATCCAGGCGGATCGCCTGCAGATCAACGGGCTGGCGAAGGCCGGCGCGCGCATCGTCGCGGTCGGCGAGCGCGGCGTGATCCTGCTGAGCGACGATTCGGGCGCGCACTGGCGGCCGGCGTCGGTCACGCCCGACCAGGGCTCGACGCTCACGCAGGTGCGCTTCGTCACGCCGACGCTCGGGATCGCGGTCGGCCACGACGGCCGGATCGTCCGCAGCGACGACGCCGGCGCGCACTGGCGCGAGATGTACATGGATCACGCGCATTCCGATCCGTTGCTGTCGATCTGGGGCACGGCCGACGGCCCGCTGTTCGCGGCCGGCAGCTTCGGCCAGCTGCTGCGCTCGGACGATGCGGGCCTCAACTGGCAGACCGTGAAGACCCCGGCCGGCGACCGCCACCTGAACGCGATCGTCGGCGACGGCCACGGCAGCCTGCTGATCGCGGGCGAGAGCGGCACGCTGCTGCGTTCGACCGACAACGGCGCGACCTGGGACAAGCTGCCGTCGCCGTACGCCGGTTCGCTGTTCGGCGCGCTGATGCTTGCGAACGGCGACTGGGTTGCCTACGGGATGCGCGGCAACGTCGTGCGCAGCACCGATCGCGGCGCGACCTGGACGCACGTCGACAGCCATGTACCGGTGTCGTACTTCGGCGCGACCCAGCTCACCGACGGCGAACTCGTGCTGGTCGGGCAGGGCGGCGCGATCGTCGCGTCGCGCGACGGCGGGCTGACCTTCGACGTGCGCAAGCTCGGCGGCGTGCAGAGCCTCGCGGCCGTGCTCGACATGGGCCACGGCGCGCTGCTGCTCGGCGGCGAGGCCGGCGTCGCGCCGCTCGCCGGCTTGCTGGCCGCCAGGCCGTCCTGACGCGCGGCGGTCCTGCTGCCTGTTTCCGTTCATTTCGCATCGTCCGCATCGACAAGAGAATTCCCATGAACGACCTGTCACGTCCCCCTGAAGCCGTTCCCGCATCGCGCCTTGCCGCGTTCGTCGAGCGCTGCGCCGACACGATCATCCGCCGCCGCCGGCTGCTGCTGGTGCTGTGCGTCGCGGTGACGCTCGCGCTCGGCCTGTCCGCGACGCGCCTGAAGCTCGATCCGGGCTTCAACAAGATGATCCCGATGGAGCATCCGTACATGCAGGTGTTCGAGCGCTACGCGGGGGCATTCCCCGGCGCCAACACGATCCTCGTGAGCCTGCGCTGGAAGGGTGACGGCGACATCTACAACCAGACCTTCATGGACGCGCTGCGCCACGCGACCGACGACGTCTTCTTCATCCCCGGCGTGAACCGTTCGCGCGTGTTCTCGCTGTTCACGCCGAACGTCCACTACACCGAGGTGACCGAGGCCGGCTTTCGCGGCGACGTGGTCGTGCCGGGCCAGTTCTCAAGCGCGAACCCGGACGATCTCGCAAAGGTGCGCCGCAACGTCGCGCGCTCCGGGCAGATCGGCCGCCTCGTCGGCAACGACCTGAAGTCGGCGCTGATCCGCGCGGAGCTGCGCGAGACCGACCCGGCCACCGGCAAGCGGCTCGACTACAGCGCGGTCGCGCGCCAGCTCGAGGAGATCCGCGCGAAATACGCGAAACAGGGCATCGACGTGAACATCATCGGCTTCGCGAAGCTGGTCGGCGACGTCGAGAACGGCATCGCGGGCGTGATGGCGTTCTTCGCGCTCGCGTTCCTCGTGACGGCCGCGCTGCTGTTCGCCTACACGCGTTCGTTGAAGACCACCGTGCTGGCGCTCGTCGTCGCGCTGCTGCCGGTCGTGTGGCTGCTCGGCGCGCTGCCGCTGCTCGGGCTCGGCATCGATCCGATGTCGATCCTCGTGCCGTTCCTGATCTTCTCGATCGGCGTGTCGCACGCGGTGCAGATGACGAACGCGTGGAAGCAGGCGCTGGTGCGCGGCGCATCGTCGGCCGATGCCGCGCGAGACGCGTTCCGCAAGCTGTTCGTGCCGGGCACCGTCGCGCTGCTGACCAACGCGCTCGGCTTCATGGTGATCATGCGGATCCGGATCGACATCGTGCGCGAACTCGGCATCACCGCGTGCCTCGGCGTGCTGCTGATGATCGTGACGAACAAGGTGTTCCTGCCGATCCTGCTGTCGTACACGCGCCTCGAACGCGGCACGCTGGCCCGCGCGCAGCGCACGGCGGCGGCCGGCGGCAGCGGGAAGTGGGCGCGTTTCGCGGTGTTCGCACGGCCGGCGCCCGCCCTCGGCGTGTTCGCGGTGGCGCTCGCGCTGCTCGCGTACGGCACGCTCGAATCGCGCAAGCTGGAGATCGGCGACATCGGCACCGGCGCGCCCGAACTGCGCACGAACTCGCGCTACAACGTCGACAACGCGGCGATCACGCACCAGTACAACATCGGCGTGGACGTGCTGTCGGTGATCGTCGAGACGACCGGCTTCGACGACGCGTGCCTGCA
This sequence comes from Burkholderia aenigmatica, assembly GCF_048627025.1. Classification (NCBI taxonomy): domain Bacteria; kingdom Pseudomonadati; phylum Pseudomonadota; class Betaproteobacteria; order Burkholderiales; family Burkholderiaceae; genus Burkholderia; species Burkholderia aenigmatica. Next base: position 425,547 of record NZ_CP184470.1, read on the forward strand.
TTACCCGGTGATGAGCGCGATCGAGAAGTTCGAGATGAACATGCGCGGCGTGGCCGGCGTGCAGTCGGTGACGAGCGTGGCGTCGCAGGGCAAGGTGTTCATCGCCGCGTTCAACGAGGGCAATCCGCGCTGGGCCGCGCTGCCGCGCTCCAGCGACGGGCTCACGCAAGGTTCCAACGCGTTCGATCCCGACAACGGGATGAACACCGCGAACTGCAAGGCGATCCAGGTGCTGATCTACACGCAGAACCACGAAGGCACGACCATCGCGCACATCGTCGACGAGATCAAGCGCTTCGCGGCCGAGAACCCGACGCCGAACGTCGCGTTCCGGCTCGCGGGCGGCAACGTCGGCGTGATGGCCGCGACCAACGAGGCCGTCGGCGACGCGGAGGTCGCGATGCTGCTGTCGATCTTCGGCGCGATCGCGCTGCTGTGCGCGGTCACGTTCCGCTCGTGGCGCGCGGTGCTGTGCATCATCGTGCCGCTCACGCTCGTGTCGATCCTGTGCAACGCGGTGATGGCGCGGCTCGGCATCGGGCTGAAGGTCGCGACGCTGCCGGTGATCACGCTCGGCGTGGGCGTGGGTGTCGACTACGGGATCTACCTGTACGAGCGCCTGCAGCACGACATCCGCCACGGCGCGACGCTGCCCGACGCTTTCGCCGATGCAATGCGCCAGCGCGGCACGGCGGCGCTGTTCACGGCGGTCACGATGTTCATCGGCGTCGGCACGTGGGCGTTCTCCGCGCTGAAGTTCCAGGTCGACATGGGCGTGCTGCTCGCGTTCATGTTCCTCGTGAACCTGTTCGGCGCGGTGTTCCTGCTGCCCGCGCTCGCCGCGTGGCTCGGCGTCGAGCGCGCCGAGCGCCGCGTGCTGCACAAGCAGCAGCCGTCGCCCGCGGCCCCGGCGTCGCTGAAGCCGTCGCCCGCGTTCGAACCCGGCAACCCGATGCGCTGACCGGCGCCCCCATTTCCCCCGCGCGCGGCCGGCCGCCGCGCGCTCTCCACAAGAGGAGTCAACCCACATGTCCGCACGCCCTTACAAGATCGAAGCCCAGCCGCTCGCGCAGCGCTATGCGCGTGGCTGGCACTGCCTCGGGCTCGCCCGCGACTTCAAGGACGGCAAGCCGCACACGCTGAACGCCTTCGGCCGCAAGCTCGCCGCGTTCGCCGATTCGACCGGCAAGGTCAACGTCGTCGACGCGTACTGCCCGCACATGGGCGCCGACCTGAGCCTCGGCACGGTGCAGGGCGACCACCTCGTGTGCCCGTTCCACGGCTGGGCGTGGAGCGGCGAAGGGCAGTGCGCGTCGATCCCGTACTGCAAGCGGATTCCGCCGAAGGCGCGCATCGGCGCATGGCCGACCTGCGAGGAGAACAACCTGCTGTTCGTGTGGAACGACCCGGAAGGCAATGCGCCGCCGCCGGAAGTCGCGATTCCGCGCCTCGACGTGTGCTTCTCCGATGAATGGTCGGACTGGGTCGTCGACAAGATGGTGATCCAGGCCAACTGCCGCGAACTGGTCGACAACATCTCGGACGTCGCGCACTTCGCGACCGTCCACCGCGCGCCGATCGACTATTTCGCGAACCTGTTCGAGGATCACAAGGCGACGCAGCTGATGGTCGGCCGCAGCGAGAAGCTCGGCGGCGACGCGCTGACCGCGCTGTCGACGTATTTCGGGCCGGCCGTGCACATCACGCAGATGACGGGGCAGAGCGGCGGGCAGCCGATCCACTCGGTGCTGCTGAACTGCCACGTGCCGATCGACATGAACAGCTTCGAGCTGCGCTACGGCGTGATCGTGAAGAAGGTGGCCGGGCTGTCCGACGCGCAGAACATGGAGATCGCGAACGCGTACGTGAAGGAAGCGCAGCGTGCGTTCTACGAGGACGTCGACATCTGGCACAGCAAGACGCGGATCGACAACCCGCTGCTGTGCGAAGGCGATGGCCCGCTGTACCAGATGCGCGACTGGTATTCGCAGTTCTATCTGGACGTGGCGGACGTGCGGCCGACGAGCGTCGCGCGTAAGGCATTCGAAATGCGGATCCGGGACGGTGCGGAACCGCCGGCGCTGCATCACGTGTTCGAGCCGCAGTAAAAGCCGGCTGGCCGAGCGAAAAAGGGGGCGTATCGAAACAGGTCCCGTCGGCCGGTAACACCCGCCGCATAAGGCGCACGCGGCGGGTGGGCTGGTGCGCCGCATCAAAATGACTTGACGAAACGGCCACTACCGCGTAGTGTCCATGACCGAAGTGTTCAAGAAGTTCGATTGCTCATCATTGGCCGCACTCCGTGCGGCGGTCGTTGGTCTCTCCCTCTTTTGATTCTTTCTGTGCCCGTCGAGGGCGCATGTTCAATTATTCGTCATTTGTATTAAGGAAGTAATTGTGGATACCGGTACCGTCAAGTGGTTCAACGAAACCAAGGGCTTTGGTTTCATCTCCCCTGACAACGGCGGCGACGATCTGTTCGCCCATTTCTCGGAAATTCGCGGCACGGGCTTCAAGACCCTGGCCGAAGGCCAGAAGGTCAGCTTCGAAGTGAAGCGCGGCCCGAAGGGTCTGCAAGCGTCGAACATCACGCCGCAGTAAGCCGCATCGGCAACGGCCGCCACACGGCGGCCGCTGCCGGATGGATTTGCGCGCAGGGCGCCGCTTCGGCGGCAGCCGGCGCGTTTCCGATGCGCACGACCGATGCATCGCGACATTCACGATGCATCGGTCGTGACGCCTCTTTCATCGCATGCCAGAATGGCGTGCGACGCAACGCCTTCGCAAAGCGCGCGCCGCTTCGCGAGCGCATCACCGCTTCAACGCATCAACCTGAGCAGACCGCCGCCATGCCGTAGCAGGCGCGGTCCCGACTTGCGCGGCGCTTCGTGCGCCGCCGCCACCGACCGCCTGAACGCCGCAACGCGCCGGGCTCCGATCGCAAGACAGGCCCATGGCCCGTCTGAACGAACCGATCCCCGGCAGCCTGCCGGCCGCCGTCCCGTTGTGGGCACGGCGCCGGGCAGATCGCCGCGGCCGCGGTCAATTACCTTGTCTGGAGGAATTGGTTTGGCAAAAGAAGAACTGCTGGAACTGGACGGAATCGTCGACGAAGTGCTGCCGGACAGCAAATACCGTGTCACGCTGGAAAACGGCGTCGTGGTCGGCGCGTACGCGTCGGGCCGCATGCGCAAGAACCACATCCGCATTCTCGCGGGCGACCGCGTGACGCTGGAGCTGTCGGTCTATGACCTCACCAAGGGTCGTATCAACTTCCGTCACAAGGACGCGAATTCCCCGCGTCCGCCGCGAACCGGCCAGCCGCGCCGTTAAGCGGTAACGATCGGCGCGCCGCCGCGTGCCGATCGAATCCCGTCCGGCCGACGAGGCCGGACGAGCCGGGTGGACGACACATCGCGTGCCGTCCACCGGTCGTCGCCGGCATCGTCATGCCGCGGCGGCCAATACCGCCTTTACCGGCCGCCGCGCGTGCGCAACGCTCAGGCGGCCGCGTCCCGCAGGAAATCCTCGACGATCATCGCGAAGTACGGCGGACATTCCTGCATCGGGTAATGCCCGCAATTCGGCAGCGTCACGAGCCGCGCGTTCGGATGCCACGCGAGGAACGTCGCCTGCATCGCCGCTTCGTCGAGCCCCGGATCCTTGTCGCCGACGATCACCAGGAAGCGGGTGTCGAGCCCGCGGATGTCGTCGACGAAATCCGTGCCGGTCAGCATGTCGAGATACGCGAGCCGGCAATCCGGCGCCACGCGCTCGCGGTTCTGCCGCAGCTTCACGTCGGCCCAGCGCGCCGACAATCCCCCCGTCACGAATCGTACGAGCCGGCGAAACGCATCGTCATCGACGGCCGTGCGCGCGAAGAATGCGCGCGCGTCGTCGTTCAGGCGATTGCCGGCCGCGGACACCGGACACACGGCGATCGCGCTCTTGATGCGCGACGGCGCGTCGGCGGCGAGCCGCTGGGTCGCCATGCCGGTCATCGAATGGCCGATCACGTGGAAGCGCTGCCAGCCGAGCCGATCCGCGAGCGCCAGGCAGTCGGCCGAGATCTCGTCGACGGTACAGGCGCCGGACAGATGGATGGATTCGCCGTAGCCGCGCAGGTCGACGAACACGTACGTGAACGTTGCTTCGTCGAGATACGGCAGCAGCGCCGCGTAGTTCGTATGGTCGCCGAGCCAGTCGTGCATGACCATCACGCATTCGGGGCCGGTGCCGTGCTGCAGGTAGCCGAGGCCGCTGTTCGGGCGGGAAGTGAGGGTGTCGATACGGTTCATTTCAAGGGGCTTCCTTTTGGTTGGCGGAACCAAAACGAAACGCCCTCCCGGCGGACCGGGAGGGCGTCTTGAAAGTGCATCGATCGTATCGGGCCGATCGACGAAAGTCAACGCACAGAGCGCCATCCCGCCCGACACCTCGATGCGCTGAGGGGGCGGGCGCGGCGAACGCGGAAACGGCCGCGTATCGCGTCGGCTACGAAAGCGCGTCGCAGTTCAGCCGCGAATACGCGCGGATGTTCGGTGCGCCGCCGCGGCGCGATGTCGTCACGCTGAAAACCGCGTCGGCCGACGGCTGAACGCACCGGCCGCAACGCGGTTCTCGTGCAGCTTTACGCGCGGGCCGGCGCGGTCGTACACTCGTCGGCAATTCGCGGCCCGCGCCACGGCTTTCAATTCCTTCAGTGGCTTTCAGCGGGCCAACGACCGTGCCAGCAGGACTTTCGTCGCGCGACGCCAGGAGGCGCCATGAGTGCAGACGCAGCCCCCGCATCCCCGTCGGTTCAGGACCGCATCCAGCACGTGTTCGTGCTGATGCTCGAGAACCGTTCCTTCGATCACCTGTTCGCGCTGTTGGGTTACCCCGAGATCGTCGCCGCGTCGCCGGGCAACAGCAACGCGTACGGCGACGCGGTCTATCCGTTCGGCGGCGGTGCGCCCGACCGGATGCCGACCGATCCGTGCCACGAATTCACCGACGTGCTCGAGCAGCTTTGCGGCGCGGGCGTGCCGTTCGTGAAAGGGCAGCCGTATCCGCCGGTCGGCAATACGGGATTCGTGTCGAACTACGCGACCTCGCATGACGAAGGCACGCCGCCGCAGCCTGCCGATGCGGGCAAGATCATGCAGGGCGTCGACATCGCGACGCAGGCGCCGTCGCTGTATGCGCTCGCGAACGCGTTCGTGCTGTGCGACGCGTGGCATGCGTCGATGCCGGGGCCGACCTGGCCGAACCGCTTCTTCCTGCACGGCGCGTCGTCGGCCGGGCTCGACCATTCGCCGACCAAGGAAGAAATGGCCGGGTGGGACGCGTTCGACGGCTTTCCGTATCCGAAGGGGTCGATCTTCGCCGCGCTCGGCGACGACAACTGGCGCATCTACCAGGACCAGACGGGCGATCCGCTCGGCCACGTGCCGCAGGTCGCGTCGCTGAAGGGCATCAGCTTCTTCGACGTCGACGATCTCGCGCATTTCGAGGCCGATCTCGCGGCCGGCTATACGGCGCGCTATACGTTCATCGAGCCCGGTTACGGCGACATCGTGCACGGCACCTACCAGAACGGCAGCTCGCAACACCCGATGGACGGCCTTGCCGGCGGCGACCAGCTCGCCGCGCGCGTGTACAACGCGATCCGCAATTCGCCGCTGTGGAACAACAGCTTGCTCGTGATCTGCTACGACGAGCACGGCGGCTTCTACGATTCGGTCAGGCCAGGCGCCGCACCGCCGCCGAACGATGGCGCGGCGGCGACGCTGAACGCGAGCGGCTTCGAGTTCGACCTGTACGGCGTGCGGGTGCCGGCGATCGTGATTTCGCCGTGGGTCGCGGCCGGGCAGGTCGACCATACGCCATACGATCATGCGTCGGTCGCGGCGACGCTCGAGCGGCTGTTCGGCCTGGCGCCGCTGACCGACCGCGACCGTCTCGCGAACGACCTGCTGGCGCTCGTCACCACGACGTGCCGCAGCGACTGCCCGCAAAGGATCGGATCATGAGCACAACACCGGCCTTCGACCCGCGCGATGCGCTGCCCGTGCGCGACGGCACGAGCCTGATCGCGTTTCTGCACATCCTGAAGAAAGCGCATGCGGCGCTGGTCGGCCATGACAAGGCCCATCAGCGTTTCAGCGAGGTCGTGACGCGCGGGCAGGCGCGGCAATACATCGAGGAACTGATGCCGTCGCTGCTGCAGGCGCGCGAGGCGCATCGGCGCAAACGGCACGGCGCGAAGCATCGCTGACGGCCGGGGCGGTGCGCGGTTGGGGCGGCGTGAAGCCATGTCGGCATGGACAGGTGCATGAGCGAGGCCGCGACGCGTTATGCCGCCAGCCGCGCACTTTGCATGCTGAGTGCCGACACCGCGGCGCCGGCCAACTGAACGGCCGCGCCGGCGAACATCGCCGCGCGCAAGCCGGCTGCACCGCCGTGCGCGGCCGCGAACAGCGTGCCGAGTACCGCGATGCCGAGCGTCGCGCCGGTCATGCGCGCAACGTTGACGAGCGCGCTCGCGGTGCCCGAACGCGCGGCGTCGACCGCCCCGACGGCGACCGTCATCAACGGCCCCGTCGCGATCCCCATACCGAGCCCCGTCAACGCGAGCCCGAGTTCGGCGCCGAGCAGGCTCGACGAACCGGCCGACGCACCGATCGCGCCGAGCCCGCTCGCGATCAGTCCGACCCCGCCGGCCGTCGTTGCACGTGAGCCGATGCGTTCGGACAGCGGCCCCGACCACGGCGATACGACGACGAACACGAGCGCCATCGGCAGCAGCGCGAGGCCCGCGCCGGTCGAATCGAGACGGCCGGTGCCTTGCCAGTAGAGCGGCAGCAGGAACAGCACGCCGTACATCCCGAACGTCATGCCCGAGGTCGCGGCGATCGCGCCGCGAAACGCGCCGATCCGGAAGAGTTCGAGCGGCACGAGCGCGGCCGCGCCGTGACGCCGTTCGATCGACGCGAATGCGGCGAGCGCAGCGATCGCGACGCAGCCCGCGAGCACGCACGCGACCGGCGAATCGCGGAACACGATCGCCGCATACGCGAGCGTGCCGAGCGCGAGCGCGCCCGTGACTTGGGCGCCGACGTCGACATGCCGGCCGCGCGGATCGGACGACTCGGGCACCGCCGGGATGGCAAGCAGCATCGCGGCGACGCTCAGTGGCACGACAACGAAGAAGATGCTGCGCCAGCCGAAGTGCCGGATCAGCACGCCGCCGAGTGTCGGGCCGATCGCCATTGCCACGCCGTTGCACGCGGCCCAGATGCCGAGTGCGCGGCCACGCTCGACCGGGTCGCGCCACACCACCCGCACGATCGCGAGCGACGCCGGGAGCAGCAGCGCGGCGCCGACGCCGGCCAGCGCGCGGGCGGCGATCAGCACCGGCACCGAAGGCGCGAGCGCGCACAGCAGCGATGCGACGGTGAAGAGGGCCGTGCCCGCGATGAAGATGCGGCGTCGACCGTGCAGGTCGGCGAGCAGCCCGCCGGTCAGCAGCAGCACCGCGTACGTGAGGTTGTAGCTGTCGACGACCCATTGCAATGCGCCGACGCCCGCGTGGAAATAGTCGCCGATCGCACGCGTCGCGAGATTCACGACGGCCGTGTCGACCTGCGCGACGAGGACGGCGAGGCAGAGGGTCAGCAGCGTCATGCCGCGCCGTTCGGCGGTGCGGGAGGCCGCTTCGGCGCGTTGTCCGGGATGGGCCACGGTGGGAATCCTCGTTTCGAGCGATCGGTCGAGGTTAGGCGCCGTCTGCTGACAGCGTGGTGTCAGCAGACGACGCGGCGATGCGGCGACCCCCTCGACCGCGAGCAATCCGGATGCCCGCGGCCTAATGCGACCAGGCGTCAATGGCGGTATGCAGACGTTCCAGTTGCTGCAGCAGGTCCGTGCCGGGCGCGCAATCGTCGAGCGTGTCGGCGCTGCGAACGTATTGCTGCGCGATCGATACTTTTTGCCGGGTGGTCGAGATCACGTCCCGCTCGTCGATCGAAAAGTACCGGTTGAAGAACGACGGAGGGAGATAGCCTTCGACCGTGTACTTTTCGGTGATCCATACCGCGGTGTCAGGGCGATCGTGGAGCTCGTCGATCACGCGACCTTTCGCGCTGCCGGCGCGGCTGCAACGGAGTCGACCTTGCGCGTCGGCTTCGAAATCCCGATCGCGATCGATGACGATCGCGCAATGACGATTCATCCGGAGCATGGCGATGAATTCGTTCGTGTCCTGTGCGCTGAAATGAGCGAGCGATGCGCCGCCATACAGCGAGAACGAATAGTCGACATTCTCGATCGGCACCGGCTTGTCGTTGGCTTTGCACCATAACGCCAGCCAGTGTTTGATGTAGATCCGGTCGGACGGGCCTTCGACCCAGACGATCCCGTTGCTTTGCGAAATGTCCGACGCCTTGATGCCGAGCTGGTCGAGCATGCCGGTGGCGTCGGTGTATTCGACGATCTCGTTGGAAACCGCAGCGAATACCTTGGCCGTATTTTCCCAGACGTTGACCTGCTGGAAGACCGGGGAGTGCGTTGCGATGAAGAGTTGCAGGGTCCTGTCGTGCACGATGCGATCGATCTCGCGTGCGAGGTGCCGCTGGAGCGTCGGGTGCAGGTGCGTTTCGGGTTCTTCGATCAGGCAGATCGACCCGTTTTCCGTGTGTTCCAGCCAGTGGACGATCGATACGAGCCGCTTCCAGCCGGCCGGAAGCGAATGGAAATGGACATGGTTGCTTTGCCTGACATCGTCCGACAACCAGATGTCCAGCCTGTCGTCGCCATGCAGGCCGAAGGGATTTGCGCGCTTGTACGCTAGCGTCGACTCGAAGATACGTCCGTCGTCACCGAGGAGGGTGGATGCGGACAGGATGCCGGGCAAATGTTCGGCGGCCTGATTGAGGATCCGGCAAACGGATTTCATGTCGGGTTCGACGGGTTCCTGCCAGTAGCAGATGTGACAGGGAAGCATCGACGTGAGCGAGTGAATCTCATCCCGCGATATATCGTCGAGGCCGATTTTGCTGACGTTCTTCTCGAAACTGGCGCGCTGCTGATCCGATCCGCGATAACGCAATTCCAGGTATTGGATATCGAGTTCGTCGCGGTCGTTGCCGGCCACATTGTCTGCCTCTGCCACGCCGTCAATCCGGTTGGATATGGCGCGACCGGCGTACACGCTCCCGTCGCCGAACACGATTTCGAACGCCGATACCGAGTTGGCCCACATGTTTTCCCTAGGCAGGCTCACCAGCCGATCAGGATCGCGGATCGAATCGATGAGATCGATCAGTGTCGATTTTCCGCCGCCGTTGCCACCGATCAGGATGTTGACGTCGGCAAAGCAGTAGGGTCTCCGCGATCGAATCCAGTCCAGAAACGGATCGCCGCCGGAGCCGCGAAACGCATTGAGCCGACGCAGGCCGCAAAACGCGATACGAGTGATATGTGCCATGAACGGGCAATCGATCGAAGACGGAGCAGGGGAAAGCGCCACACTGGATAGCCGCATCAGGGGCGGCCACGGACGATGCGAAATTGTATGATGATTGTCGCCGATGTGACGGTATCCCGACATGCAAAACGGGGCGTGCGCCCCGTCTCGTCATGCGTCCTCGCGTGATGGTCCACTCAGGCCGCCACCTCCCGCGCCCGCACCATCGTCAGCGCCGCATCCTCGATCATGTCCTCCTGCCCGCCGACGAGCCGTTGCCGGCCCAGCTCGACGAGGATGTCGCGCGCGGGAATCCCGTACTTCGCCTCTGCACGCTTCGCGAACAGCAGAAACGACGAGTAAACGCCCGCATAGCCGAGCGTCAGCGCATCACGGTCGAGGCGGATCGGCGCGTCCATGATCGGCACCACGAGATCCTCGGCAACGTCCGAGATCGCGAACACGTCGACGCCCGTCTCGATCCCCATCCGGTCGCACACGGCAACGAACACTTCCATCGGCGTGTTGCCCGCGCCGGCGCCGAGGCCGGCCGCGGCCGCGTCGATCCGGTTCGCGCCGGCGGCAACCGCTGCGACCGAGTTCGCGACACCCATCGCGAGGTTGTGATGGCCATGGAAGCCGAGTTCCGTGTCCGGCTTCAGCGCGTCGCGCACTTGGCCGATCCGTGCGGTCACGTCGTCGGGCAGCATGTGTCCGGCCGAATCGGTGATGTAGATGCAGTTCGCGCCGTACGACTCCATCAGCTTCGCCTGCACGACGAGCTGCTCTGGCGACGACATGTGCGCCATCATCAGAAAGCCGACGGTATCGAGCCCGAGCGTACGCGCGAGGCCGATGTGCTGCTCCGACACGTCGGCCTCGGTGCAGTGCGTCGCGACGCGGATCGTGCCGACGCCGAGTGCGTGCGCCATGCGCAGATGCTCGACGGTGCCGATGCCCGGCAGCAGCAGCGCCGACACCTTCGCCCGCTTCAGTTCGGGAATCACGGCGCTCAGGTACGCCTCGTCGGTATGCGCGGGGAAACCGTAGTTGACCGACGCACCGCCGAGCCCGTCGCCGTGCGTGACCTCGATCAGCGGCACGCCGGCCGCGTCGAGCCCGCGCGCGATGTTGCGCATCTGGTCGAGCGTGATCTGGTGGCGCTTCGGGTGCATCCCGTCGCGCAGCGACATGTCGTGGACGGTGATCTTCTTGCCTGCAAGTGACATTGCGTGGCTCCTCAACTCAAGCGGTGGCGGCCGTCGCGGCCAGCATCTGTTCGGCGAAACGCTCGGCCGTGGCGGCCGCGGCGGCGGTCATGATGTCGAGGTTGCCCGCGTACTTCGGCAGGTAATCGCCGAGCCCTTCGACCTCCATGAAGACCGACACGCGATTGCCGTCGAACACCGGGCCGTTCTTCAGCGTGTAGCCGGGCACGTAGCGCTGCACTTCCTTGACCATCGCATGCACGGACGCGGTGATCGCGTCGACGTCGGGCGGGCCGTCGGTCAGGCAGTGGATCGTGTCGCGCATGATCAGCGGCGGCTCGGCCGGATTGATCACGATGATCGCCTTGCCCTTGCGTGCGCCGCCGACCTGTTCGATCGCGCCGGACGTCGTGCGCGTGAATTCGTCGATGTTCTTGCGCGTGCCGGGGCCGACCGAGCGCGACGACACCGTCGCGACGATCTCGCCGTAAGCAACCGGTTGCACGCGCGATACCGCGTACACCATCGGGATCGTCGCCTGGCCGCCGCAGGTCACCATGTTCACGTTCGTCTGCGCGCTGTCGAGGTGCGCGTCGAGGTTCACCGGCGGCACGCAGTACGGCCCGATCGCGGCGGGCGTCAGGTCGATCATCTTCACGCCGAGCGCGGTGAGCTTGTCGGAGTTGTCGCGGTGCACGTACGCCGACGTTGCGTCGAACGCGATGCGGATGTCGTCGGCGGCCACGTGCGGCAGCAGCCCGTCGACACCCTGGTCAGTCGTTTTCAAGCCGAACTCGCGCGCTCGCGCGAGGCCGTCGGATGCCGGATCGACGCCGACCATCCACACGGGTTCGAGCACCGGCGAGCGACGCAGCTTGACCAGCAGGTCGGTGCCGATGTTGCCAGGACCGATCAGTGCGCATTTGATTTTCTTCATCAGGATTCCTTTTATTCAGATAAAGCGGACGTCGCAGCTGCCGATGCCGGAGATGTGCATCGACAGCGCATCGCCGGCCGTGACCGGAATCAGTTTCGCCAGCGAGCCGGACAACACGATCTCGCCGGCGAGCAGCGGCACGTCGTACGCGGCGAGCGTGTTCGCGAGCCACGCGACCGCGTCGGCGGGGTGGCCGAGCGCCGCGTCGCCACGCCCTTGCGCGACAGGCTCACCGTTTTTCTCGATCGTCATCTCGCACGCGGCGAGATCGAGCGTGCGCGGATCGACGCGCGCGTCGCCGAGCACGTACACGCCGCACGACGCGTTGTCGGCGACGGTGTCCTCGATGCGGATCGCCCAGTCGCGGATGCGCGAATCGACGATCTCGAAGCAGGGCGCGACGGCGGCCGTCGCGGCGATCACGTCGGTGCGGTCGATGCCGGGGCCGCGCAGGTCGCGCGCGAGGATGAACGCGATCTCGCCTTCGGCGCGCGGTGCGATCAGCGAATCGGCGGGAATCGCCTCGCCGGCCGCATAGTGCATGCCGGACAGCAGGATGCCGAAATCGGGCTGGCGCACGTTCAGCATGTCCTGCACGGCCTGGCTCGTCACGCCGATCTTCTTGCCGACCACAGCCTCGCCGTGTTCGACGCGGCGTGCGATGAAGCGCTGCTGGATGCGGTAGGCGTCGTCGAGCGACAGGCGGCGCGGGCGGCTCGACAGCGGCGCGACTGGAGCGCGCGCGTGCCACGCGGCGTACAGCTCGTCGCCGAGCGTCGTATGCAGGCGGGAAGACATGAAAGAGCCCTCGAATCTTGAATGGAACAGGCCGCCGTCGCGGGCGGCGTCGTGCGCCGGAGCGGGGCTCCGGCGCGTGGGGCGCGGGCGTGCTGCGTCAGTTGCCCGAGCTGCGGATCCCGTCCGGCGAGAAGTACGCCTCGGTGAACTGCGGGCTGTTGTCGAGCTTCGGCATCGGCCCTTCGTTCGTCAGGCGGTCGGCCATGTACGCGCCCGAGACGAGGTCGTGGTAGAACACGACGCCCGGATAGAACGTCTTCGCATCGAACGCGTAGAGCGTCGTGGCAACGTTGGTGCGCCAGAGCTGGCCGCGCGCGTCATAGTTGTCGGCGAGCAGCGTGATCCACGAATCCTCGTCGAGGTACAGCACGCGCTTCGCGTACTGATGGCGATAGCCGCTCTTCAGCGACGCCTGCAGCACCCACACGCGATGCAGTTCGTAGCGGATATAGGACGGGTTCTCGTGGCCCTTGCCGAGCAGGTCGCTGTACTTGACCGAGGTGTCCATCGCCTTGTAGTTGTCGTACGGCACGTAGATCTCGCGCTTGCCGAGAATCTTCCAGTCGTAGCGGTCGCCCGAGCCGTTGAAGAGGCGATCGTCGTCGACGGTGCGGAAGCCGCCTGGCCCCATCGGCTGGTCGTAGCCGTATTCGGGCGCCTGCCGCACGCGCCGCGTGCCGGGGTTGTACATCCACGTGCGCGACGCGTTGTCCGCACCGGCCTTGTCCCAGTTCGTGAACGACAGGATCAGCGAGCCGCGGTCGGACAGCGGTAGGTCGGTGGCGACGCGCGCATAGGTGCGGTTGTTCAGGTCGCTCTTCACGTCGTACTTGCCGACGTTGCGCGGCGAGTAGATGTCGTAGCGCACCTTGCCCCAGGCCATGTTGCCGTCGGAATAGACGACCGCCTGGTCGTAGGTGGCCTGTTCGGTGCCGATCGCCGACGACATGCGCTGGTTCCACAGCAGCTCGGCGGCGCTCTTCGGGATCGGGTACGGCACCTGCGGCGGCGCGTTGGTGAGCCCGTTCGCGTCGGACGTCATCGTCGAGTCGGGCGCATAGGTGCGGATGTCCTTGTAGACGGCATCCGTATAGCGGAAATCGCGATGGCTCGGATAGACGACGATCTTGAAGGTGGCCGGATAGCGCTTGAACATGGCCTTCTGGCCGTCGGTCAGGTGCTCGGCGTATTGCGCCATGTTCTCCGCGGTGATCGTCGCGACCGGCTTGTCGCTCGCGAACGGATCGGGGTAGCGGCCGCCGCGCTTGTACTGCACGTCGGGCGGCGTGCCGAGCCACTTGCCCGACCATTCGGGCACGCCGCTGTCCTTGCTGGCGGCGCGCACCGCGCCCATCGGCGTCAGCGGGCCGTCGAGCGCCTTCAGGTCATCCGGGGACACCTTCGGGAACGACGCCGTCGCGACGACCGCGCACGCGGCCATCACCGATGCGCGCAGGAGGGGGAGATGAATGCGTTTCATGACTATCCTCATCTTGCTGGGTGACGAGCGGCCGGGCCGCTCAGAAGTGGTAGGTCGCCGTGGCGAGCACGTAGTCGCGATCGGCGAGCGGCCGCGTGGCCGGATTCGGCGAACCGAGGAACTTCGCGTAGACGAGCGACAGCTGCAGGTTGCTCAGGCGCGTGAAGGTCACGCCGGCGGTCACGCGGTGGTCGCCCTGGCCCGTCAGCGAGCCGAGCGCGCCGGCCAGCGGCGACGTGCCCGTCAGGTCGTGTGCGTAGGTCAGCGGCACGTCGAGATCCCAGCCGTTGAACACGTTCTTGTAGCTGAGCGTCCACGCGACCTCCATCGCGAGCGCGTTGCGCGAATTCGCGAGCGTGGTCGAGCCGTCGAGCGCCGAGATACTGCCCGCGTGTACGTACGTGAGTTCGCCGGTCAGCGACTGCGAGTTCGCGAGGAAGCTCGGCCCGATCGAGTAGATGCCGGACAGGTTGGTCTGCAGCACGTTGGCGCGCGTCGACTGCGGGCCGGTGGGCGTGTTGACGAGCACCGCCGCGCCTTGCCGGTACGACACTTCGCCCGCGACGTTCACCGGGCCGACCTGCGTCGAGAAGCTCGCGCCGGTCAGCTTGATGTTGCTGAAATAGGTCTGCTGGTATTGGAGCGTCGGGAAGTACGTCGTGACGACGCTCGGGTTCATGTCGTTGTAGTGCAGGTGGTACAGGCCGAGCTCGGTGTCGCCGAGCACGCGGAAGCGCGCGCCGATCCCCCACTGGTTGCGTGCGCTCGGCTTCTCGTCGGGGCCGCGCGGAATCACCATCCCGCCCGGGCCGATGATGTACTGCGCGCCGGGGCCGGTGACGTCGGAGTAGCTCCAGTACGTGCCGGGCGCGGTCAGCCGGTTCTGCTGGAACGAGAACTGGTAGTAGGCGAGCAGGCTGAAGCTCGGCGTGATCTGCCACTGCGTCGAGATCTGCGGCACGGGCAGCAGGATGTCCTTCACCTCGGCGCCGGCCATGTACGACTTGGTTGCGTCGGACGGCCCCTGTGCGCCCGCGATGTTCGGGAAGAACAGGCTTTCGCCCCATGCGACGACCTGGTCGCCGACCTTCACGTTCAGGCTCGTCGAGCCGATGTGGAACGTGTTGTACGCATACGCGGCGAGCAGCGTCGTGTGGCCGCCCGACCAGTAGCGTGCGTCGCTCGTGAAGTCGTTGTACTGGCCCGAGTGGTTCACGGTGCCCGGCGCATCGTTGTAGTTCGGGCGGTGATAGGCCTGGTCGTAGAACGTATCCGCGCGGACGAACACCCCCCAGTCGTCGTGCTTCAGGTTCACTTCGCCGAGCAGGCTGACCTGGTTCTCGATCAGCTTGTTCTTCGCGAAGTTGCGGTCGCCGTCGTCGCCGTTGATGTTCGCCGGCGTGAGGAGATTGCCGCTCGGTGCGCGGGTGCGCATGCCGAGGCCGTAACTGAGCGTGAACGTGTAGTCCAGCGTCGTGTCGGCGCCCAGCTCGATCGTGCTGCCGGCGTGCGCGCTGGGAACGGCGCACGTCAGCAACGCGGCGGCCAGCGTCGACAGCGTGGCGGTTGCCCGCTTGTCGGTACGGCGCGAAATCCGTTGATGCATGGTGTCTCCTCTTGGGGGTATCGACGACGGTCGACTGTGTGTGTTGTCGTGAGAGGCAGAGTAGGGAGATCGCGGTAGCAGGGAATCGTCAAAATGAACTAGATGACTTCCCTAGGACTGGCAACGATTCGCACCGCACCGTCGGGAATGCACGCATCAGCGCGCGGCCGCTTGCGCCGCCCGCAGGAACGCGGGCCGCTCGCCGCCGCCGTCGAGCCGCAGGTTCGCGCCGGATGTGTACGACGCGTCGGGCGATGCGAGAAACAGGCACGCGGCGGCGACGTCGTCGGGTGTCGCGAGCCGTCCGGCGGGAATCGTCGCGCGGATCGCGTCGAGCGCGGCGTCGTCGCCGTAGTGGCCTTCGGTGGCCGATTCGGTCTGCACGAGGCTCGGGCTGATCGCGCAGACGCGCACGCGCGGCGCCCACTCGACCGCGAGCGACGTGACCGCGTTGACGAGGCCCGCTTTCGCGGCGCCGTACGCGGCCGTGCCGGGCGACGGACGCGACGCGCTGACGCTCGCGATGAACAGCATCACGCCGCCTGCCGGCTGCGGCTGCATGATTGCGTTCACGCGCTGCGCGAGTTGAAGCGGCGCGATCAGGTTCAGTCGCACGATCGATTCGGTGAAGCGCGGCGATGCATCGGCCGCGAGCGCGAACGGCGAGCCGCCCGCGTTGTTGACGAGCACGTCGAGGCCGCCTGCCGCATCGCGGATCGTCGCGAGCATCGCGTCGACCTGTTCGATGTCGCGCAGATCGGCCGCGACGAACGCCGCCGTGCGGCCGCTGGCAGAAGGCGGCGTGTCGGGCGCGCTGCGTCCGCAGACGAACACGCGCGCGCCCGCCGCGAGAAACCGTTCGGCGATGCGCCGCCCGATGCCCTTGGTGCCGCCCGTCACGAGCACCGTCTTGCCGCTGTAGTCGAATCCGTTCATCGTTGCCTCCGTTTCGGTGGGCCGATGATAGGAAGAAGCGCGCGCGGCTTCGTAGTCTGAAAGGATGATGCCGGCAGGCGCCGGCGGCGCAATCATCGTGGCAGGCATCCATCGAACGACGAAGGAGACAACCCGCGATGACGATCCCCACGACGCCGCCGGCCGGCATCTTCACCGACGTGCCGGGCGGCCTGCGCCTGCACCACTACGAGGCGGGCGGCGGCCGGCCCGTGGTGTTCATCCACGGCAGCGGCCCGGGCGCCAGCGGTTTCAGCAACTTCAAGCACAACGTGCCCGCGTTCGCGGCGGCCGGCTATCGCGCGATCGTCGTCGACCTGCCCGGCTACGGGCAGTCGTCGAAGCCATCCGACGTCGCCTATACGCTCGATTTCTTCGTCGGCGCGCTGCATGCGCAACTGAACGCGCTTGGAATCGGGCCGGCCGTGCTGCTCGGCAACTCGCTCGGCGGCGCGATTGCGCTCAAGTACGCACTCGACTACCCGGACGAAGTCGACGGGCTGATCATGATGGCGCCCGGCGGGGTGGAGGATCGCGACACCTATTTCCGGATGGAAGGCATCCAGCGGATGGTGAAGCTGTTCACGAATCGCCAGATGAATGACGACACGATGCGCGAACTGCTGACGCTGCTCGTGCACGATCCGGCGATCGTCACCGACGCGCTCGTCGCCGAGCGGATGAAGGTGTGCGTCGAACAGCCGACCGAAGTGCTGTCGACGATGAGCGTGCCGAACCTGACCGACGCGCTCGGCGACTTGCGTACCCCGGTGCTCGGTTTCTGGGGCACGGACGACCGCTTCAATCCGGTCGGCGGCGCGCTGAAGTTCCTCGAACGCTGCCGCGATGCGCGCTTCGTGCTGATGAACCGGTGCGGCCACTGGGTGATGGTGGAGCACGCCGACTATTTCAATCGGGAATGCCTCGATTTTCTTGCGACGCGGAATACGCGATAACGCCGGATGCCCTTGACGATCGGCCCCGATGCGGGCCGGCGCGTCTGAACAAATACATGGAGACGACATGAAGCTTATCGAAGACCTGTTCGACCTGCGCGGCAAGGTCGCCGCGATCACCGGCGGCGCGCGCGGCATCGGCGCGGAGACCGCACGCACGCTGGCCGCCGCCGGCGCGAGCGTCGCGATTCTCGACGTGCTGTCGCAACCGGCCGAAGCGCTGGTCGAGGAAATCCGCGCGCAGGGCGGCCAGGCCGCGTTCTGGTCGCTCGACGTGACGCACGAGGCCGACGTGGCGCGCGTGTTCGGCGAGATCGTCACGCGCTTCGGGCGCCTGGACGTGCTCGTGAACAACGCGGGCATCGAAGGCCACAACGTGCCGACGCACGAACTCACGCTTGCGCAATGGCAGCGCGTGCTGGACGTGAACGTCAACGGCGTGTTCCTGTGCACGCGTGCGGCGATTCCGCATATCGACGCGGCCGGCGGCGGCTCGATCGTGAACCTGTCGTCGATGTACGGGATCGTCGGCGGGCCCGACGTGCCCGCGTATCACGCATCGAAGGCCGCGGTACGGATGATGGCGAAGGTCGACGCGATGCTGTACGCGGCGAAGAACATTCGGGCGAACTCGGTGCATCCCGGCTATATCCGCACGCCGATGCTCGAGGAAGCGTTCCGCCAGATGGGGCAGGATCCCGATCGTGCGTTCGAGTACATGCAGACGAATGTGCCGATGGCGAAGATCGGCAGCCCGCGCGACATCGCGGCCGGGATCCTGTATCTCGTGTCGCCGGCCGGCCGTTACGTGACGGGCGCGGAGCTCGTGATCGACGGCGGGTTTACCGCGCGCTGACGCAACGCGGCGCACGCAACGGAACAGGAGACAGGCAGTTGAAAGCGCTCGTGGCAGTGAAACGCGTGGTCGACGCGAACGTGAAGGTCGGCGTGAAATCCGACCGGACGGGCGTCGACATCGCGAACGTGAAGATGTCGATGAACCCGTTCGACGAGATCGCGGTGGAGGAAGCCGTGCGGTTGAAGGAGGCCGGCATCGTGACCGAAGTGGTGGCCGTGTCGGTCGGCGTCGCGCAGGCGCAGGAAACGCTGCGCACGGCGCTCGCGATCGGCGCGGATCGCGCGATCCTCGTCGAATCGAATGAAGGCGTCGAGCCGCTCGGTGTCGCGAAGGTGCTGAAGGCGCTGGTCGACAAGGAGCAGCCGCACCTGGTGATCCTCGGCAAGCAGGCGATCGACGACGATTCGAACCAGACCGGGCAGATGCTGGCTGCGTTGGCGGGTTTGCCGCAGGCGACGTTCGCATCGAAGGTGGTGGTGGCGGATGGTCGTGCGACGGTCGCACGCGAAGTCGACGGCGGCGCTGAAACGCTGTCGCTTCAATTGCCCGCAGTCATCACCACGGATCTGCGCCTGAACGAGCCGCGCTACGTGACGCTGCCGAACATCATGAAGGCGAAGAAGAAGCCGCTCGAAATCGTGAAGCCCGACGAGCTCGGCGTGGACGTGACACCGCGTCTGAAGGTGCTCAACGTGAACGAGCCGCCGAAGCGCGCGGCCGGCGTGAAGGTGCCGGACGTGCAGACGCTGGTCGGGAAGCTGAAGACCGAAGCCAAGGTGCTGTAACAGGGAACGCAAGGACATGACGATTCTGGTGATTGCGGAACACGGCAACGCGTCGATCAAGGCGGCAACGCTGAATGCCGTCGCTGCCGCACAGGCGCTCGATGCAGCGGGCGGCGGCGACGTTCACGTGCTCGTCGCAGGACACGACGCGCAGGCGGCGGCCGATGCGGCAGCGAAGATCGCGGGTGTGTCGAAGGTGCTGCTGGCCGATGCGCCGCAGCTGGCCGACGGTCTGGCCGAGAACGTCGAAGCGACGGTGATGACCGTCGCGAAGCGCTACTCGCACATCGTTGCGCCGGCCACGGCCTACGGCAAGGACATCGCGCCGCGCATTGCCGCGAAGCTGGATGTCGCACAGATCTCCGAGATCACGGCCGTAATTTCGGCCGATACGTTCGAGCGCCCGATCTACGCGGGCAACGCGATCGCGACGGTGCAGTCGAGCGATCCGGTCAAGGTGATCACGGTGCGCGCGACGGGTTTCGATCCGGTGGCGGCGGAAGGTGGCAGCGCAACGGTCGAGAAGGTTGAAGCTGCGTTCGATGCCGGCAAGTCGCAGTTCGTGAGCCGTGAAGTGACGAAGCTGGACCGTCCGGAACTGACGAGCGCGAGCATCGTCGTGTCGGGCGGCCGCGGGCTGGGCAGCGGCGAGAACTATACGAAGGTGCTGGAGCCGCTGGCCGACAAGCTGCATGCCGCACTGGGCGCGTCGCGCGCAGCGGTCGACGCCGGCTACGTGCCGAACGACTACCAGGTCGGCCAGACCGGCAAGATCGTCGCCCCGCAGCTGTACGTCGCGGTCGGCATCTCGGGGGCAATCCAGCATCTGGCCGGGATGAAGGATTCGAAGGTGATCGTCGCGATCAACAAGGATCCGGAGGCGCCGATCTTCAGCGTGGCCGACTACGGTGTGGTCGGCGACCTGTTCACGCTCGTGCCAGAAGCGGTCGCGGCGCTCTGACCGATGCCGCTGTTCGAATTCAACGGGATGC
This sequence comes from Burkholderia aenigmatica, assembly GCF_048627025.1. Classification (NCBI taxonomy): domain Bacteria; kingdom Pseudomonadati; phylum Pseudomonadota; class Betaproteobacteria; order Burkholderiales; family Burkholderiaceae; genus Burkholderia; species Burkholderia aenigmatica. Next base: position 445,570 of record NZ_CP184470.1, read on the forward strand.
GGCCGCGCGTCGATCCGTCCGCGTATGTCGATCCAAGCGCGGTCGTGATCGGCGACGTGACGATCGGCGCGCGCTGCTACATCGGCCCGCATGCGAGCCTGCGCGGCGACTTCGGCGCGATCGTCGTCGAAGACGGCAGCAACGTGCAGGACGGCTGCGTGTTGCACGTCGGGATCGGCGAGACGTGCCGGCTCGGCGTGAACAGCCACATCGGCCACGGCGCGATCGTGCATGGGGCGACGCTCGAACCCGACACGATGATCGGGATGAACGCGGTCGTGATGGACGGCGCGACGATCGGCGCGACGACGATCGTTGCCGCGTGCGCGTTCGTGAAGGCCGGCTACGACGTACCGCGCGGCGTGCTGCTCGCGGGCATGCCGGGGCGTGTCGTGCGGCGGCTGAGCGACGCGGAGATCGATGCGAAGGCGAACGGCACGCGGATCTATCAGCAACTGGCGGCGGACTGCCTGAGGACGATCAGGCCGGTCGACGGGTGAGCGGGCATCCGGGCGGGTCTGGATGCGACGGATTGCCGGGCAGGTTGCCGTTGCCGTAAGATCGGCACAGGCTTTCCCATCGGCATTCGCGTCACATGAAAAAGAACGTTCGTTTGCGGCTCACAGTCATTGCGTCGGCATTTGCCGTCTACAGCGTTTACATGCACATCCAGCAGTTCATCAGTGGTTGCGTGTGGGTCAGGGGCCATCAGCGCTGCAGTTTCGAAAACAGCGCGAATTTCGAAGGCTGGATGGATCTCGATCTGATGATCGCGTGCTGCTGGGTCGCCGCGGCGGTGGTCGGCTGGATTGCCGTCGTGCAGGCCGCGAAGAAGCCAGGTTGAAAGGCTGGCGCTTCTTTCACGCAAAACCGATCGCTGTCAATCCGTGACAACGATCGTCCGTGCGGCATCGCCGCAATCGTCAGTGCCGCAGCCGGATCCCCGCGCCGCAGGGGCAACCGGCCAACGGGATCGGGTTCCGGTCTGTCGACGCGCTGGTCGGTGCAGACGCCGGCACGCGCCTCGCCACCCATCACCCGCCATCCGCCGCCATCGGCTGTCGTTGTGCTTTTTTCCTTCCGTACCGGGATAATGATCCGGCGTCGCGCACGCTGCGCGCGGGGAGGCTCCCATGCAATTTCCGACGGGTTCGGTGGTCGCGCTCAGTTCGGCCGCCGCGACGATGTTTTCGATGGGCATGCTGTTTCTCGGCTACTGGGGGTGGCACGAGCCGCTGCCGTGGCGGTTCGGCGACTACGTCGTGATCCTGCCGGCGCTGGCCGGGTTCGCGTGCCTCGTCAGCGTGCCGTTTCTCGCCACATCGCCGATGAAGACACCCGACGACGAGTCGCGGATGTTCGTCGCGCGGCGCGTGTTTCTGTGCGGCGCAAGTGCGTTGTGGTGTGCGATCGTCGCGTCGCTGGTCGTGTGAGAACCGTGCGAGATTCGGCCGAGCCGCCGCGCGCCGGCGCGGCCCGGCGCAATCCTGTCGAAGCGTCTTGCATGAGCGCTGAAAACACGGTTTTCACGCGTCGATTCGGGCCGCCATCGCGGCTTTGATTTCCCCTTTGGCGTGCACTAGATTCGAAGCGTTCACGTGTCACCGAGCGCGAGGTGGAGTCATGACGCCGTGGGAGATTCAGGGCATCGAATTGATCAATTGCAATTGCTCATACGGTTGTCCCTGTCAGTTCAATGCGCTGCCGACCAACGGCAATTGCGCAGCGATGGGTGCGATTTCGATCGACAGCGGCCACTACGGCGACGTGGTGCTCGACGGCGTCCGGATCGCGGTCGTGTTCGAGTGGCCGGGGGCGATCCACGAGGGCGGCGGCCGGTGCCAGCCGATCGTCGACGAGCGCGCCAGCGCGGCGCAGCGCGACGCGGTGCTGAAGATCATGACCGGTCAGGATACCGATCCGTTTGCGACGATGTTCTCGGTATTCGCGTCGACGCTCGAGCAGGCGTTCGATCCGATCTTCACGAAGATCGATTTCGACGTCGATGTCGACGCGCGGCGTGGCCGGATCCACGTCGACGGCGTGTTCGACGTCGCGGGCGACCCGATCCGCAATCCGGTGACGGGCGCCGAGCATCGCGCGCGGATCGACCTGCCGAACGGTTTCGAATACGAACTGGCCGAGATCGGTTCGGGCACGTCGCGCTCGCAAGGCCATATTCCGCTGACGCTCGACGGCACCTATGCGCAGTTCGCGCGGCTGCACCTGAACAACCACGGGTTGATCCGGCATCGCGTCGCGGCATGATTCCCGTCGGTCACTGGCTCGCGCGCGAGCGCGTCATCACGCTGCTCGGCATGGCGGCGCTCGTCGGCCTGTGCTGGTTCTACCTGTGGACCGGGGCGGGCACCGGCATGTCGGCGCTGGAGATGACCACCGTCGCGCTCTTTCCGCATCGCCTGGCGAACGTCATGGGCAGCATGGATCCGTCGCTGCCGACCGTGATCGTGATGTGGTGGGTGATGATGATCGCGATGATGACGCCCAGCGCGGCGCCGCTCGTGATGCTGTACCGGCGTGTGCTGCGGCAACGTGGCGCGGACGGGGCGGGTTCGGCGTTCACGTCGGTGTCGCTGCTGGGCGGTTACCTGGCTGCGTGGCTCGGCTTCTCGATCGGCGCGGCGCTGCTCCAGGCGATGCTGCAGCCGGCCGGGCTGATCTCCGCGATGATGCTGTGGTCGAAGAGCGCCGTCCTTTCCGCGATCGTGCTGGCGCTGGCCGGGCTCTATCAGTTCTCACCGCTGAAACGCGCGTGCCTGCGGCAATGCCGGGCGCCGGCCGGGTTCCTGGTCGCGCACTGGCGACCGGGCGTCGCGGGCAGTTTCCTGCTCGGCGTGCGGCACGGCCTGTATTGCGTCGGCTGCTGCTGGTTGCTGATGGCGTTGCTGTTCGTCGGCGGCGTGATGAATGTCGTGTGGATCGCGGCGCTGTCGTTGATCGTGTTCGCGGAAAAGATCCTGCCCTGCGGCGAACGTATCGGGCGTGCGCTGGGCGTCGTCCTGATTGCGTGGGCCGGGGTGACGCTGATCGTGTGACGGGCGCCTGCGCCTGTCGCGACAGCGTGCCCGGCCCGACGGGAGCGTGTCGATGAGAACCTGCTTGCAGTCCGCCGCCGTATTGTTGGCAATGGTGGTCGTTGCGATGCCGGTGTTCGCGGGCGGTGACATGTCCGACATGAACATGGGAGCCGCGAAGAGGTCGGCGCCGGATTCGGCGCTGACCGATGCCGAGGTCGAGGAGATCGACGCCGGCCGCGGCGTGGTGACCTTGAAGCACGGCGCACTCGACAACGTCGGGATGCCGCCGATGACGATGGCGTTCAAGGGTGCCGACGCAGCCATGCTTCGGCCGCTTCGTGTGGGCGACAAGGTCAGGATTCGGGTGGAAAGCGTCAAGGGTGAGCTTGTGATCGTGAAGCTCGTGAAGCGGCCGTGACGGGCAAGGTGGCGCGGGGGCAGGGGATCGCCGTGTGCCGGGTGATGCCAGGCTTTGGCCGGTCGTGCATCGAGCGATGCGTGCGTCACGCAGGAGGCGTGCCGAGATCCACGAAGACCTTGTCGGCGCCCGCCTTGTACAGCCGCTTGCCGAGCTTCGGATAGTCGCACACGTCGTGTTCCGGACGGTCGCCCGCCACGAGATAGACCAGCGGCAGATCGCCGGTATTCAGCATCGTGTGCGCGGTGCCGCCGCGCGGAAATCCCATGAAGTCGCCCGGGCCGATCGCATAGGTGTGGCCATCGACGACTGCTTCGCCGGTTCCCGACAGGATATAGACGCATTCTTCCGCGTAGAGATGCCGGTGGTATTCGGTGGATTCTCGTCCGGGCATCAAGGTCATCAGATGGAAGCCGAGTTGTGTCAGCCCGGTTGCGTCGCCAAGCGACCGCTTCAGGCGGACGGCATTGCCGTTCAACGGATGGACGGAGTGTTCCGGTTCCATCGCTGCAATGTCGGCGGCTTTCAGCACTTCAGGCGGGGTGTTCATCGTCTGTCCTCTCCGGGAATCGGGGCACCAGTGGTGCGGCGAGTATGACTCATCGGCGCTGGCGTTGGGGACTGCGTTGCCGCGCGATGCTACGTAACGCAGGGCCCGCGTTACGCGTGCGTTACCCGGGACGCAAGGCTTGGTCGCCGATGTGAGGTTGAAGCCGGAGGCCCAGCGTCGCGCCCCGGAAGGCCATCGGGGCGCGACGGCCTTCCGGGTCGATGAAGTCGTCGTGGATGCCGATCGTAATGGCACGATAGCTGCTTGTCGGGATGATCGCGCTGAAAGCGAGCTGGGCCTGTCGATGCGTCAATCGCGCGTGATGTCGCGCTGCGACGGTGGCCGCGCCAAACCGCGCGCGGGCAGCGGCGTCGACATCACGATCGACGTGCGTGTTTCGCCGTACAGGTTGATGCGTTCGATCAGTTGCTCGAGATGGGACATGCTGATCGCGACGAGCCGCATCATGTACGAGTCCGCGCCCGTCACGTGATGACATTCGACGACTTCGGGAATCGTCTCCAGCAACCGGAGGAATTTTGCTTTCGCCGGTTGCTGCACCGTGATGCCGATCAGCGCGCTGACCGGATAGCCGGCTCCGGCAGGATTGATCCGGGCCGTGTAGCCCTCGACGACACCGGCCGCCTCGAGACGCTTCACGCGTTCCGTCACCGCCGGCACCGACAGGTGCACCTGGCGCGCCAGCTCCGTATAGCTGATACGGCCGTTGGCCTGCAACAGCGCCACTACCTTCCAGTCCAGATCGTCCATTGCGGCGGGAATTTTTAAGGTGGAGTAGCCATTTTTCCTTAAAAACCGCATTCAGCGATGACCGGACTTTCCCTACGATGCCTGTTCAACACATTACATGTCGCAAGGAGCAGGCGATGCTGTTCATCAAATCCGTCGTGATGGGGCTGTCGATCGCGGTGCCGGTCGGCCCGATCGGCATGCTGTGCATCCAGCGCAGCCTGAGCCGCGGCTTTCAGGCGGGATTCGCAACAGGCGTCGGCGCCGCGTGCGCCGACGCGATCTACGGCTTGCTCGGTGCGCTCGGCATCGCGGGTATCGTCACGGCCTTCCCGATGCTGACCGTCGGGTTGAAAATCGGCGGCGGCGCGTTCCTCGTGTGGCTGGCGTGGACCATCGCGCGTCAGGCGCCGGCCGTGTCGACGCTGCAACGCGACCTGCCGCGCACGTCCGTCCTGCGTGATTTCGTGACGACGTTCGGCCTGACGCTGTCGAACCCGATGACGATCCTGTCGTTCGTCGGGATTTTCGCGGCGCTCGGCCCGCTGTCGGGGGCGCGGGAAGGGGCGATGGGATCGGCCGTGGCGCTGATGGTCGCCGGTGTGTTCATCGGTTCCGCGACGTGGTGGCTGTGCCTGAGCAGCGCGACCGCCGCGCTGCGCACGAAGATGTCGTTCGCGTTCATGCACGGGCTGTCGCGCGTGTCGGCCGCGGTCATCGCGGGATTCGGCGTGATTCAGGTCGTCGCGGGCATGCGCGGTGTCATCTAGGTCGACGCATCGCGCGCAGCGCGTTGCGACCGGATGGCGTCGACCGTCGTCCGGAGATGCGCGAGCAACTCGAGCATGACCGCTTTCCGAAAATACTGGTTCATTCGTGTGCTGACGACGAGATCGGACGGCAACGCGTCGATCGAACGCTGAACCGTCAGCAGATCGTCGGCGAGTTGCGCCAGCGCTGCGCGATCCCGCGTGCCCACCGCACCCGCGATCTCGTCCGGCCAGAAAACGAACGCGTCGATGCCGCAGCATTCGGCGACGCAGTCCGTCTCCAGTGCATCGAGCAACGGCATGATCCCGGCCAGACAGGGATCGATCGCGACCGCCTGCGCCTGCTCGCCCATCAGGTCGCCGAATTCGATCCAGCGATCCGGACCGATGCTGATGTCGTTCTTGTGTGGTTTGCCGTTCATGGGTTGACGCTCGACAGGTTCAGTTTTCGTGACGATCACCCCAGCTCGAACGACGTGACCCCGAACACGCGATCGAGCGCAATCGCCGGTGCGTCGTTCGTGTACATCCGTGCGGTTTCGAAGACGCTCGTCATGCCGTGCCGCTCCGCCAGCGCGACGGCCGCCGGGTTCGTTTCCGGCACGTCGAGCACGATGATCTCGCCGGGCATGTGTGCCGCCAGCGCGCGAAACAGCCCGGTGGCCACGCCCGCGTCATCGGCGAACAGCGGGCCGATCTTGCAGCCGGTCTTGCAGCGGCGCACGACACCGTATCCGGCGACACGGCCGGCGTCGAGCGTCGCGAGCGCAACCGCATCCGGCTGCGCGATCCACGCGGAGACGAAACGCTCGCGCGCCGCGGGAAAGCACTGGCGATCGTAGGCGAGCAACTGCTCGAACGGCACGTCGGCCGCTGCCACCACGTGCGCGCAACCGATGCCGCCCACCCGCCCCTCGTAGCGGATATTGCGGTACGCGAGCTCGAACCCGGACTTCCTGTAGTTCGCCTGCTGGGCCAGGACACCATCGAGCCCGATGTTGCGGACGCCGAGGTAACGCATGCCGTGCTGCCAGATTCGGATGCCGAAGCCTTGGCCGCGGAATCCGGGTTTCACGATGTAGAGACCGATGAAGCCAAAGCGTTCGTCGTAGGCGACAGCGGCGAGGCACGCAATCGGCTCGCCGCGCCAGACGCCGACGAAGAACCCGGCCGGATCCGCGTTCCTGAAACAGGGTGAATCGTGCAGGCCGGGGTTCCAGCCTTCTGCCGCCGCCCATTCGACCGACATGGCTACCTCGTCGGCCGACATGGTGCGCACGATGAAGTCTTCGCCTTGATCCATGGTTCACTCCAGTCGCCGCGCTCGAGATCGCGTGTTGCGTGACGGAATAGGCATCGGGGAAGCGCGGGAGGCGGCCTCCGTGGCTGCCGATCGGGCCATCATAATCCCACGAGCGGGGATGAGCGTGGGGCGCATGCTGTGCCGCCAATGGATGACACGCTTCCGGTCGAAGCGGATCGTGTGGCTGCACTTGGCGACTGTCGGGGATTTGCGCGAGTGGCGGTCAAGCGCCAACCACTTGATGAAGCCGGTGTGGACGCTGTTGTAAGCCAATCATATTGGCGTCTGATACATTCCGTGCGTATCCATCTCGGGGACACGTCATGAAGCTTCGAACCGTCTATTTGAAGGTAAATGATATGGAGCGGGCCATTTCCTTTTGGCAACGACTTCTCGGATATGAACCGGTCAAGCAGTCCGGGAAGTGGACTGAATTCATGCTCGGCACAAATCGTCTGGGCCTCCTGCTAAACGACTTTGGCGACGAGTTCAAAGGCAGCGGCTCGGTTCCCGTCTTTGAGTTCGAAGAAAACGCGCTACACGAATTCGTGAAGCGGGCAACAGAAAACGGGGCCTCCGTTGTGGTGGACGGATTGAAAGTCGAGTCGATGAAAAGCATCGTCCTGTGCAGCCCCGACGGACACGAGTTCGAGCTTTGCATGTGCCACACCTAGGCCGCGGAGCCGATTTGGCCGTTTGTCGCATTGTCTTGTGAACGGCTGCTCGGCGGCGACGATCGGCCATTTCACGCTTCACTGTCACGCATCCGCTGGCGCCGGACACAGCGTTCAAATGGGAGGCCCCGCCGCACGCCGCACCAAGGCCTCCCATCCCCGATCAGAACGTATAACTCACCTTCCCGAACGCCGTCCGCCCAAGCGTGTTGTACCCATACGCGGTCATGTACTGCCGATCGAACAGATTCGACACCGTCGCCGACACGGTCAGGTGCGAATTGATCCGATACGAGGCACGCAGCCCCACCGTCAGATACGACGGCAGATAGGTCGAGTTCGCCGGATCGTCGAACGTCGTCCCGCCGTAAAGCAGCGACGCCCCCGTGCTCAACGCATGCAGATGCAGTTCGTCCCACGTGTGGTCGATGTTCAGGCTGACCGTCTGGCGCGGCCGGCGGTTGAGCCACGAGTTGTTGGTCTCGTCCTGCGGATTCAGGATCCCGACCGCGACGCTCACTGGCGTCGAGCGGCCGATCGTCCCCTTGTACGACAGGTCGATCCCGCGAATATGCGCGCGACCGATGTTCATCGGCGAGAACGTCGCCGGGTTGTACGCGATCAGGTTGGTGACCCGCGTGTCGTAGATCGCCGCCGTGAACGTGCCGTACGACGTGTTCGCATCGACCGCAGCCTCGACCGACGTGTTGCGTTCCGGGCTGAGATTCGGATTGCCGTAGCCGGGGTAATACAGATCGTTGAAGGTCGGCAGCCGGAACGCATTGCCGTACGACACGCGCGCCGTGTACACCGGCGTGATCGCCCACGACAGCGCCGCGTTCCCCGTATTCACCGACTGCCCGGCGATGATTTCATGACGCCCCGCGAGGAACATCGTCACGCTGCCGAGCGTCGCGGACTGGTGCAGCGAGAACGCGGAATCGTTGCGCGTCGGCACGCCGTTCGGAACGTCGACCGGCAGGAACGCCTGCTCGCGCGTGAAGTCGTACGCGAGCTTGGTCTCGCCCGACAGCGGCAGCCCGAACAGATGGAACCCGCGCTCCTGATGCGTCAACGACGTCGACGTGCTGATGCGCTGCGAATTGATCTGGTCGGTCGGGATGGTCGGATCGCTTGCATAGAGGAACTGGCGATCGTTCGAATAACCGAAGGACTGGTCGAACTGCGTGTCCGGCGTGATATCGAGGTGGAACGCGATACCGGTCGTCAGCTGATGATCGAGCTGGCGGTTCGCATAGCCGCTGTTGTCGTAGGACAGATCGGAGCGGTGATACAGCGCGAACGTCGAGATCGACCAGTTGTCGCGCGCGTAGCCGAGGCGCGCATCGAGATCCTGCGCGTGGTACGGGTTGCGGCCGTCCTCATGGCCGTACGCGAACGGCCGCGTCGCATCGATGCCGGCCGTGTTGTACGAGTGCAGGCCGAGCGAGTAGGTGAGCCCGCCGAGCGCGGCGAGCGGCCCGGTCGACGGCACCGTGCCCGACGTGCGGAGCTGCGTGTCGAACGTCTTGTTCGACCCGCCGCCGAACGACACGGTGGTCTGGTTCGGCTGGCTGCCGGCGCGGCGCGTGAAGAGCTGCACGACGCCGCCCATCGCGTTGGCACCGAACGACGCGGCGGCCGGCCCCGAAATCACTTCGACACGTTCGAACGCTTCGGTCGGCAGGTCCGACCACGGCGCGATGCCGGTGGTCGACGAGCCGATCCGGATGCCGTCGATGAACACGGCGACCTGGCTGGCCGACGAGCCGCGGATGCTGACCGACGCGGACGAACCCGGGCCGCCGTTCTGCGAGACGGTCACGCCGGGCAGTGTCGCGAGCGCTTGCGTGATGCTCGGGTCGCTCGGCGACAGCCGGTCGAGATCGGTACGCGTGAGCACCTGGGTCGTCGCATAGCGCTGGTCGAACGATTCGGGCAGTCGCCGCGTGTCGGTCACGTTGATCGTCGGCAGGTCGGTGCCTTCGGCGGCCGGGGCCGGTTGCGAAGTCGCGGTGTCGCCGGCGGCGTGGGCGAGGGGCGACAGGAGCGCGGTCGCGGCGGACGTGGCAAGGAGGTGTCGAATCTTCATGAGGCTGTCGTTGTTGTCGGGCTGCGCGTGCGTCGATCGTGAGCGGCGGGCAGCGCCGGTCTTGTTATCGGTGATCGGGTGATCGCGGGACCGAGCCCAGTGCGCCGTCGCTGCGGGCATCGGCGCGGCGCATGCCGGCGGGCGCGATCGAGATGGAACGGCACGCGCGTGCGTGCGGGCCGTGCATGCCGGCGGCGTGCCGGCGCGACGCTTCCGGCGCGGAAGCGGATGCGGTAACGGTGGACATCGGGCGGATCCTGAGGTCGGGCCGTCCATGCAACGGGCGACCGCCAACGGCGGTGCCGGGCGCGCCGGGACACCCCGCCCGGTGCGGCTGCTTGGACCTCGGGTCGATGGCAGGTCTCCTGGCTCGCGGGTCGTCATTCGTGCCGGCCTTCCCGGTTTCCCAGTGGCATGCAGTGGCACGGATTCGCCGCTCACAGTTGCGGGGGCAGCCGCAGATTCGAGGCGTTGCCTCTCCTGCGTTCCCTTTTGATCCCATCCCTGGGAACCATCAGCGCGCAAGGGTAATGGCGTGCGCTCCGGCGCGTCAATTGTCCGGCCGCGCGGGGATGCGAAAAAACGTCATTACCGCGCAAAAACTTTCGAAATCCTTTCTTTTATGCGTCGGTGCTGCGTTTCATGTCTGACGAAACGGGAGGAGACGCAGCCGTGCAATCGCGCCTGAACCGGCTCGGCGCGATACCCGTCCACCGGACGAACGCGCGGCGGAACGCTTCCTCGCCGCCGAACCCGAGATGGGCGGCGATCCGCGCGACCGCCCAGTCCGACTCGCGCAGCCAGCGTTGCGCGGCCTCGGCGAGACACTGCTCCCGCAGCGCGTGATAACCACTTCCTTCGGCCACCAGCCGCCGCCGCAGCGTTGCCTCGCTGACGCCGAGCCATGCGGCCAGCTCGGCGAGCGCCGGCAACGCCTGCTCATGCGCGAGCGCGGCATCGAGAAAACCGCGCACTTGCTGCGCCCACGACACGACGGCTGGCGCCGCATCAATCAGACGAAACGGAAAATCGACGAGAAATGCGTCGAGTTCGGCCGGCTGCCGGATCACACGGCATTCGAGCCGCGCCGCATCGAATGCGAAGCCATAGGTTTTGCGGCCGACCTCGACCGGCGCATTGAACAGCCCGAGCAGCGGCATCGCGTCGTCGCGGCGCGGATGGCCGAGCCACACGTCGATCGGCCGCAACGGCTGCCCGATCAGCCAGCCGAACAGCTGCAGATAGCAGAACAACCCGGTCAGGTCGACGAGGCACGCGGCCGGACTGCGCGTGCGGCGCAGCGAATCCATCCGGAACGTCGCGCGCCCGTCGCGCACCGCGAGCGATAGCGCGCCGGCGCGCGGCGTCAGCATCTCGCAGAATTCGCGCGCGCAGCGGATCGCGTCGGCCAGCGTCGCGCAGCTCAGCAAGCAGCGGCACATCAGGTCGACTTCGCGCTTGCGCATCGGCGGATGGCCATCGCCGCGCGCGACCTGCGCTTCGAGCCGTTCGATCGCGTCGCGGTACAGCGCGATGAAATCGCCCGACGTCGTCGCCGGTTGCGGCGGCGGTGCGTCGCGGTCGGCCGGCGGCGCGCCGCTGCGCGTGAGTTCGCTCAACAGGCGCGCGCCGAGGCCCGGCAGGACGCGGCCTCGGGCCGGCATGGCGCGCTGTTTCATGAGTTTCCCGATCTGAGCGTTGCGACAGGGGTGGGTGAGCGGGTCGATAGGGGTCCGGGAACCGTCACCACGCAAGAATGCTATCCACGCCGACTGCCTTCGGCCTCGCCGAAACGGCGTAGGCCGGCGCGCATCCCTGTAACGAACGACCACGGACGACACGCGAATGATCCAGATCGTAGACGAAATCACGCTCGCGCCCGAGCGCATTCCCGACGTACTTGCACTGCTGCGCGACCGTTACCTGCCGGGCCACGCGGCGCGCGGGCTGACGGTGGCCGGCCGCTGGGTATCGCCGCCCGTCGCGGTGCCGGGGCAGCCGAGCACGCTGTGGCTGACCTGGCAGGTGGCCGACGCGTCGGCCTACTACCGGATGCGTGCGCTGACGGATGCCGACGTGGTCGGCTTCTGGATGGCCGTCGACGCGCTGTGCGACGTGCGCCGCCGCCATGTGATGACGGACGCCGATGCGCCGCTGCCCGCGCTGCAGGAGGTCGATCATGCGGCATGACACGGCACAGGTATTCGTGTCGGCGGATCGCGACGCCGACGCCATCGAACGCGCGTTGCGCGAAGCCGCGCACGCACTGGCGGGCGCGAAACGCGTGGTGCTGGCGCGAAATCTGGACGGCAGCTGGGGCGCGGGCGACTACACGCTCGACGTGCTGCGCGACGAGGCGGCGGCCGACGGCACGGCGGATTTCGCCGCGCTGGCGCACCTGCCTGGCATAGCGCGCATCGACGGCGCCAGTTGCCGCGCGATCGGCGGCGGCCTGCGCGAACCGGCGCTGCGCGACGGCGTGTGGCGCACGCTGATGCTGCGCGTGCGGCCGCAGGCGAGCGCAGCGCAGATCGCTGCGCTCGAACGCGAACTGCTGCGGATGCCCGCGTTCATGCCCGGCATCCGCAACTGGCGCCTGAGCCGGATCGTGACGCCCGGCGCATGGACGCACGTGTGGCAGCAGGAATTCGCGCACGTCGGCGATCTGCTCGGCGAATACCTGATGCATCCGTATCACTGGGGCTGGGTCGATCGCCGGTTCGATGCCGAAAGCCCCGACTGGACGGTCGATGCGATCTCGCATGCGTTCTGTCCGCTCGCGTCGAGCCTGCTGGCCGAGACGGCGGCCTGACGCGCAGCACACATCAAGCTGACAACAACCCTGGAGACACGAAGATGCGAGCCCTGTTGATCGACCGCGTCGGTCATTCCGACGCCTTGCGGATGGCCGACGTGCCGGCACCGACGCCGGGCCCCGGCGATGTGCTGATCCGCGTGGCCTACGCGGGCGTCAATCCCGCCGACTGGAAATGCCGCGAAGGCTACCTTGGCGCGTTCATGCAATACACGTTTCCGTTCGTGATCGGCTTCGACGCGGCGGGCGTGGTCGAAGCGGTCGGCGACGGCGTCGACGGTTTCGCGCCCGGCATGCGCGTGTTCGCGCAGACCGACGTCGGCGCGGGGCGCTGGGGCGCGTATGCGGAATTCGTCGCGGTGCGCCACGATTCGGTCGTGCGCGTGCCCGACGCGGTGAGCCTGGCGGAAGCCGCCACGGTGCCGACACCTGCACTCGCCGCGTGGGCCGGCCTGTTCGACGACGGCGGGCTGCGGGCGGGCCAGACGGTGCTGGTGCACGGCGGCGCGGGCGCGGTCGGCACGTTCGCGATCCAGCTCGCGGTGCAGGCCGGCGCGCGCGTCGCGGCGACGTGTTCGGCGCGCAACCGCGAGACGGTCGAGTCGCTGGGCGCGGCGGCCAGCATCGACTATCGCGAGCAGGACATCGCCGCGGCGCTGCGCGCATGGGCGCCCGGCGGTGTCGACCTCGTGCTCGACGCGGTCGGCGGCGACACGCTGCCCGATGCGCTCGACCTGCTGGCACCGGGCGGCACGCTGGTGACCATCATGACGCTCGTGGCCGGCGATGCGGAACGGCTGGCCGCGACGGCCGCCGAAGCCGCCCGGCGCGGCCTGCGCACCGCGATGACCTATAGCCGGATGCCGAGCGGCGGCACGCTCGCCCGGATCGCGGAGCAGCTCGACAAGCGCGCACTGCGCGTGCCGCGTTTCGACCGTTTTCCGCTCGAACAGGCGGCCCGCGCACTCGATCTCGTTCAAACGGGCGAGGCGAGAACGAAGCTGGTGCTTCATGTTGCGGATATCGCCCGCTGAGCGGCCCGCACGCACCTCACAGGAGACAACGATGACCGATACCCGAACCGGCGTACTGGCCGGCAAGTGCGCGCTCGTGACGGGCGCAAGCCGCGGCATTGGCCGCGCGATCGCGCAGCGCCTCGCATCCGAAGGCGCGACCGTCGTCGTGACGGCGCGCAGCCTGACGCAATCGGCCACAACCGCCGGCACGCTCGCCGAAACGGTGGCGTTGATCGAGCAGGCCGGCGGCCGCGCGATCGCGCTTGCGGCCGACCTGTCGAACGCGGCCGAGCGCGATGCGCTCGTCGGTCGCGCGGCGCAGGCGGCTGGCGGCCTCGACATCCTCGTCAACAACGCGGGCGTGGCCGACTACGCCTGCGTCGACGCGATGCCGATGACGATGTTCGACACGACGGTCGAACACTATCTGCGCATCCCGTTCGCGCTGGCGCAGGCCGCGATCCCGCTGATGCGCGCACGCGGCGCCGGCTGGATCGTGAACGTCGGCTCGGTGACGGCGCTGCCGCCGCTGCGGCCGTTCGACGATTTCTCACGCGCGGGCGGCGCGACCGTCTATGCGGCGGTGAAGGCGGCACTGTCGCGCTTCACGCAGGGGCTCGCGGCCGAACTCGAAGCCGACGGCATCGCGGTGAATCTCGTCGCGCCGAGCACGGCGATCCGCACGCCGGGCGCCGCGCGCTACATCCCCGAAGGCTATCCGACCGAGGACGTCGCGTATCTCGCCGAAACCGCGCTCGCGCTGTGCAGCCTGCCGGCGCGCGACCGCACGGGCCTCGTCACGCACAGCCTGCATTTCCCGCTCGCGCAGCAGCTCGCGGTGCGCTCGCTCGACGGCCGCACGGTGCTGCCGTCGCCGGTGATTCCCGCATATGCGCATCCCCACATCGACCCGACAGGACACTGATTGATATGACGAATTCGATTCGCTTCGATGGCGGCACCGCCGTGATCACCGGCGCGGCCAGCGGCATCGGCAGTGGGCTCGCGCGCCACGCTGCCGGGCTCGGCATGCGCGTCGTGCTGGCCGATCTCGACCCGGCGAAGCTCGACGCATTCGCGGCGACGCTCGACACCGACGTGCTCTGCGTGCCGACCGACGTCAGCCGGCCGGAAGCCGTCGACGCGCTGGCGGAAGCCGCGTGGCAGCGCTTCGGCGGCGTCGACCTGCTGTTCAACAACGCGGGCGTGATGGCGACCGGCTTCAGTTGGGAAATCACGCCGGAACGCTTCGAGCGCAGTTTCGCGATCAACGTGCACGGCGTGCTGAACGGGATCCGCAGCTTCGTGCCGCGGATGCTCGAACGCAACGTGCCGGCACGTGTCGTGAATACCGCATCGGTGGGCGGGTTCCTGCCGAGCCCGCTGATGTCGCCGTATTCGGCGACGAAATTCGCGGTGGTCGCGCTGACCGAATCGCTGTACGGAGAACTGAAGATGCTGGGCGCGCCGGTCGGCGTGTCGTTGCTCGCGCCGGGCCCCGTGCAGTCGGGCATCTTCAACGACCCGTTCGGCGCGGCGCACGACCGGCCCGAGGTGCGCGGCTTCGTCGACACGATGCGCTCGATGCTGAACGCGCACGGGCTCACGCCCGACGCGTTCGCCGAACGGGTGTTCGACGGCATCCGCGCAGGGCGCTACTGGTTGATTCCGCAACCGGAGACGATCGACGGCGCGCTGCAGCGGCGCACCGACGACATCCTCGCCGCCCGCGATCCGTCGCTGCCGTCGTTCTGAGGGCCAGGCGCGGCAGCCGCGCCCGGCGCGCCGTCACATGTGCGTGCCGGTGTGCGTGCGGCCGCTCGGGTCGCCGCCGCGATCGGGGGGCGTATTGTTCTGATCGATCTTCGCGAGCACGAAGCCGGCATGCGGCAATGCGGCGGGCGAGCGGTGCGTCGCCTGCGCGACGGTGTCATGGGGCGAT
Organism: Burkholderia aenigmatica; assembly: GCF_048627025.1. Lineage (NCBI taxonomy): Bacteria > Pseudomonadati > Pseudomonadota > Betaproteobacteria > Burkholderiales > Burkholderiaceae > Burkholderia > Burkholderia aenigmatica. Next base: position 460,938 of record NZ_CP184470.1, read on the forward strand.
GCGGCGGGAAAACCGGATGACGTCACGCCCGGTTGAGCGAACGCCGACAGGGAAGCAGCCGCCAGGGCGGCGGCGACGATCGCGTGCGTTTTCATGGTGGCTCCTTCACGACTGACTGAGGGACAACGTAATCAGTCTAGGGCGCGAAACTTAACGCGGCGTGAAGGAACGGTGCGGCGCGTATGACGGAATATTCATGCGCGCCGCGATGTTCATGCGGATGCCGATACCAGCGCGCAGAAGGTATCGAGATCGACGTTGCCGCCGCTGATCACCACGCCGACGCGCTTGCCCTGCAGCGCGTCCTTCATCCGTCGCGCGGCGGCGAACGACAGGCAGCCGGTCGGCTCGACCACAATCTTCATACGAGTCGCGAAGAAGCGCATGCAGTCGACCAGTTCCGCGTCCGTCGCGGTCAGGATATCGTCGACGTCGCGGCGGATGATCGGGAACGTCAGGTTGCCGAGGTGCTGCGTCTGCGCACCGTCGGCAATCGTGCGCGGCGTGTCGATATGCACGATCGCGCCGGAACGGAACGATTGCTGGCCGTCGTTGCCGGCTTCCGGTTCGACACCGTAAAGCGTCGCGTGCGGCGACAGCGCGCGCGTGGCGAGCGCGGTGCCCGACAGCAGCCCGCCGCCGCCGAGCGGCGCGAATACCGCGTCGAGCGGGCCGACTTCGTCGAACAGTTCCTTGGCCGCCGTGCCCTGGCCGGCGATCACGTCCGGGTGATCGTAGGGCGGGATCAGCGTGAGCCCGTGCTGCGCCGCGAGATCGCGGCCGATCTGCTCGCGATCCTCGGTGTAGCGGTCGTAGGTCACGACCTTGCCGCCGTAGCCGCGCGTCGCGGCCATCTTCGCGGCCGGCGCATCCTGCGGCATCACGATCGTCGCGGGAATGCCGAGCATGCGCGCCGACAACGCGATCGCCTGCGCATGGTTGCCGGACGAGAACGCGACGACGCCGTTGCGGCGCTGCTCCGCGTCGAAGCGCGACAGCGCGTTGAACGCGCCGCGGAACTTGAATGCGCCCATGCGCTGCAGGTTCTCGCACTTGAAGAACACCTGCGCGCCGAGCGCTTCGTCGATCGTCCGCGACGTCATCACCGGCGTGCGGTGCGCATGGCCTTCGACGCGGGCCGCGGCGGCGGCAACATCGTCGTACGTGGGGAGAGTCGGAGAGTTCATGGGTTGCCCGATGGTCGTTGAAATCGTTCAGCAGGAAAGCAGCGCGTGCCACGCGCTTGCGTCATTTCGCATCGTTGTAGACGGTCGCGCGCGAGACGCCGAGATGTTGCGACACGATCTCCATCGCGCGGCGCACTTCGAGGAAGCCGTCGACCTTCAGCGTCTGCATCAGTTCGCGGCGCTGGTCGGTCTTCAGTTCGCGCGGCGTCGTCGCGAGACGCATCGCGAATGCGTCGATGCGTTGCCGGATCGCGTCCGCGCCGGCCGGGTCGAGCGTTTCGGCGACGGCTTCGCCGTCCGTGCTGCAGAACTGGTTCAGCATGCCCTGGAAGCCGCGGAACAGCGTGACGTCGGCATTCAGGCACAGCGCGGCCACATAGCGGCCGGTCGAATCCTTGATGCCGATCGACGTGCTTTTCGCGGTGCGGCCGTCGGCGAAGCGGTTGGGGTAGTTCGCGAGCACTTGCGGGAAATCGTCGTCCGCGATGCGCGCGAGGCCGAGCTCGGTCGTGGGATCGCCGACCGCGCGCCCGGACAGGTTGTTGTGGATCGCGAGAATCGAGTGCTTCGGCGTGCGCAGGTCGTGAACCACGACCTCGGTGAACGGCGCGAACATCGCGCCGAGCCCTTCGGCAATGCGCTGCACCTGTTCGATCAGCGAGGCCTGCTCGGACAGCGCTTTTTTCCGGGTGGTCGTCATGATGGTTTCGCGTTCAGGTTTCGGATCGATGCGATGGCGTCGGGAACGGGGCAACCGGCGTGTTATGCGCCGTCCGCGGTTTCCGGCCGGGTGATGTCGGCGAGCAGCGGCTGCGCGATCCGCACGTAGTCGGCCGCGTCGAGCACGACGGAGCGGTCGAGGCGGCCCGCGTTGAAGGCGATCTCGGCGTTGCATTCGACCAGTGCGGGATCGACGACGAGCGTCACGCTGGGGTCGAACGCGAACGGCGGCACGGCGCCCATCACGCAGCGCGTGACGGCGGCCGCAAGATCGGGCGACGCGAGTGTGGCCTTGCGGCGGCCGACCGCATCGGCAACCTTGCGGAAATCGATCTTCAGGTGGCCGGGAATCACTGCGAGCGCGGTGCTGTCGCCGCCATCCTTGAACGTGCACAGCATCGCCTTCGCGCCCTGTTCGGGGCGTGTGCCGCGCAGCGCGGCGATCGCGTCGGATTTGCCTTCGGCCGGATGCTCCAGCACGCGGAACCGCGCGCCGGACGTGTTCAGCAGATCGCAAAGCGTGTCGAAAACGGGGTAGTCGCTCATGTCGCTCCGGGCAGGTGGGGCCAGGGGATCGAGGCGCGCTCGGGGGCGAATGCTTCAGTGCGCCGGTCGATGGATTGTCCAATTATAGACGTTTTGTCATGAGTGTGGCAAAGAGGGAGACCGGGCGTGGAGGGCGTTCGGGCGTATCGATGGAAATGTGTCACTCGACCCATTTTGCGACGGGTGTCGAGCAAGTCCTGTATACGCTCGCCAATCGATACCGGCGCTGCTCCCCGGTTTTCCAAACCTGCGTAGAATGTCGCCGTCTGGTTCGGCCTTTCGGCCCCAGCAGTGGAACCGGCACGACCCAATGTCAGGTATCGATGTTTTGCAAAATCCGGTCGACCGACCCATATCCCCGCTCGATGCAGTCGGTATGCGGCCGGCATCGGCGGCGACGACGCGTCACCGGCATCATCGCCCGGGCATTCGCTCATCGCGCAGCAGGAGGAATTCTTGAAGAGGGCGGCTCTCGATAACGGGCGCGTCTTGACCGAACGCGGCAAGAACGCAGTGAACAAAATTATGGCCAGTGCGCTCGAGATCTTCGTCGTCGAGGGCTACGGTGGGCTGACCATGCGGAAGGTCGCGACAAAAGCGGGATTGACGCTGTCGAACCTGCAACACTATTTCCCCACCCGCGAAGACATCTTCGAGGCGATCCTTGCCGAGACGAGGAACGTGTACGCCAATACGTACGAGAGCGTGCGGGAGGATGCCTCCCTGACACCCGAGGGCCGGCTGGAGAAAGTGGTCAGGCTCTTGCTCGAAGACAGCAAGCGGCCCAAGAACCAAAGCCTGTTCGCGAATTTCTGGGCACTGGCCCAGACCCAGGAATTCGCACGAAAAATGCTTGAAGAGGGATACGGGTTTCAACGGGGCGTGATCGCCGGATTCATCGAAGCCGTCAACCCGACGCTGTCGCGGGCAGCGCTCGCCCGGCGAGCTGCACTGGTTACCGCACAGATCGAGGGGCTCATCGTGTTGATCCCGCAAAGAAATCGGTTCCCGTCGGACCTCAAGGGAATCGAGGACGATGCGGTGAAGGCCATTCTGGCTTTGGCCAACGCGCCGTGAGTTGAATTGCCGCGGTGGCTCGGCGTCAATCCGGCCTGGGTACCTTCTGGGCGATACGCGTGGTCAATGGCCGGGTCGTCAGATCCGGGCGGGCAGCCAGCCAATGAGCGGCGATGCGCTTGTCCGGCATGGCTGCATACAAGATGTCGTAACCATCCTTGAATCCGGTCGGAAAATGTATCCATGTGGAGTCCACGAGCCATGTTGAGCGGCATGCAGGAAGCGTGCGGAGCAGAATCGTCCCCGAAGCTGCAATGCGCGGGCGACCGAACAGGCAGGAAACGCCGCTTCTACGCGCAAACGGTGCTGACGCTCGCCCTGGCGTTGGTTGCGCATGGCACGTTTGCCGCGAGCGACGTGAGTGACGACGAGCAGCAGCAAGCTGCGTTGCATACCTTGATGGGCAACGATCCGGCACCGTCGGATAGCGTCCAGGGTGTCGCGCTGTCGCCGTGGGCACATGGGCCATCGGCGTCCGGGCCGCTGTGGGTCGTGGCCGCGTTGGTACAGCGCTCGACCGAGAACGTCGACGCGGAGTTGTGGACGGGTGTCCTGACCCGTGACGGGCAAGGGTTCCACCTGCTCGCAAGCGATAGAAGCGAGCACGTCGATACGTCGCCGCTGTTGTGGAACCCATCCCTGACCATGGACGTGATTCCGTACCGAATCAGTGCGCAGGAAACCGCCTTTGGCGTTCGCTTCAACAATAACTACACGTCGACTGCGCATAGCGATTCGACCGAGATGCTGAGCCTGTATCGCTATGCCGATGCTCGTGTGGTACCCATCTTCACCGCAATGACCGACTGGTCGACCTATGACAAGGACGCGGCTGCGGAGTGTGTAGCGGAGAAGGCGGACAAAGGCAAAAATCCGGGCGACGCACAGCAGGACGCGTGCGCTGCGGAAAACACGACGGAGGCTCACTACGTGCTGTCGTTCAGCCCTCACATGACCAACGGGCATTACGATCTCGTTGTGCGTCCGAAGGGCAAGGCCGCGTCGGGCAAATCCGCGCGGTTTACCTGGAACGGGAAGACTTATCAGCCGCGTCGATTCGCCGGTGACGGGCACTGAAATGCCACTCAGGATCGGATGAAACGGTCGCACGCTGCGTGCGGCTGGTTGCGGACGAAACGATTGACCGCCTTCGGTTCGGCTCACGTCCGCTGTTCGTGTGCTCGTGCTACGATTCGCGATGCCTGAGTGACATGGCCGAAAGCCGGCATTGACCCACCCGTAGCGAACCGCAACAGATCCCACTCGAATCATGTACGCAGCTGCCTGGCCTCCCTCGAAAACGCACTGAAAACCAGCGGCGATGCAGTCATTGCATCGGCCTGGGTATTCGTCCCGGACTGTGCTGAACAACAGTCCGGCGATGTCGTTCGAATTGACTGATCGTGTCTGTATTCGTGCGACTGCGTTTTCCAGAGACCACAACATGCGTATTTTCAATACGATGGCGGCGCACGCCATCCCGCTCGTTCCCCGTTCGCTGATCCGCAGGATCTCCCGCCGCTATATCGCCGGCGAAACGCTTTGCGATGCGCGTACGCGCATCCAGGCGCTCCATGCAGCAGGCTTCCGAACCACCGTCGATGTGTTGGGCGAGACGGCGTCATCGCCTGAACAGGCAGAGTCGATGACGCGCGATTATCTCGATCTCATCGATGCGCTCGGTTCAGCGCATGAACCCGCCGAGCTGTCGATCAAATTGACTGCACTCGGATTGCATCTCGACGAAGCCGCATGCCTGGCGCGCGTCTCGGCGATACTGCGATCGGCGGCCGCGCACGGGATCAGTGCTTGCATTGACATGGAAGACATCCGCTGCACCCGGAAAACGCTCGATGCGTTCTCGACGTTCGAAGCCGAAGGCCATGCGATCGGCGTCGCACTGCAGGCGTATTTGAAGCGCACGAGCGATGACATCGTGCCACTGCTTGAGCGCAAAAGCCGCATGCGTATCTGCAAGGGGATTTATGCGGAGGCGAGCGAGCACCTCGTTGACGGTGCGTCAAGGGATCGGGCGGCGATCAATGCGCACTTCGTCCAGCACGTTTCGACTGCAATACAGGCGGGATCGTTCGTGGGTATTGCCACCCACGATGCACAGTTGATCGATGCGCTGACCGGCTGGCTGCAACGCGAGCGGATCGACAGGTCAAGGTTCGAATTCCAGATGTTGCTCGGTGTGTGCGAACCGGCGCGTGACGCGCTGCTTGCGCAAGGATTCAATGTGCGCGTCTATGTGCCGTACGGCCAGGACTGGTACGGCTACAGCACCCGGCGAATCAAGGAGAATCCGAGAATCGCCGGATATATTCTGGCCGCGATGACACGTAACGATCGGGTGCGTTAGCCACCGCGGCACGATCGACAGGTTGGGACCAGCCAGGTCGGTGGTCCCGCTTGTATGGAGATCCAGGATGCCCGTCAAGCGATACGCCATTCGCAATGGCTATCGCGCTTCATTCGAGAGGTTCTTGACAAACCATGCAGACAGAAATCGAAGCACCGGGCCCAGCCGGCCCGCTGAAAGGCACGCTCTTGTTTCCGGACACCGGTGACGCCCCGGTGGTGTTGATCGTGCCAGGCTCCGGCGCGACCGACAGGAATGGCAACTCACCGCACTGGGTGCAGGCGTCGACCTACCGATTGCTCGCGGAAGGATTGCTCGATGAAGGTATCGCGTCGGTTCGAATCGACAAGCGCGGCCTGTTTGGCAGCGCGTCGGCGACACCGGATGCCGATGACGTCACGATCGACGCGTACGCGGCCGATGTCCGTTCGTGGGTAGCCGCGATCCGTGCGCAGACCGGCGCTTCCTGCGTATGGGTGTTGGGGCATAGCGAGGGCGGATTGGTGGCATTGCTGGCGGCAAGGCAAATGGCCGAGATTGCCGGCCTGATCCTGGTATCCACGGCGGGACGCCCGCTCGCGCCCGTATTGAGGGAGCAACTGCAATCGAACCCGGCCAATGCGCCGATCCTCGAAAATGCACTGTCGATCCTCGAATCGCTGGAAGCCGGGAAACGGGTAGACGCAGCCGGGATCGATCCAGCACTCATGCCGTTGTTCAGACCGCAAGTCCAGCGCTTCCTGATGAGCGAATTGACCATCGATCCGGCAGCGCTGCTGGCCGGCTATACGAAGCCCGTGCTGATCGTGCAGGGAACGCGGGATATCCAGGTTGCCGTACAGGACGCGGAACGACTGAAGGAGGCCAATCCGCGGGCCGAAATGGCGCTGATCGCCGACGCCAATCATGTGCTAAAGACGGTCCGCACGTCGGCGCGGCAAGACAACCTCGCCGCTTATTCGGACCCGGATCTGCCGCTGGCAGATGGCGTCGTGGCGGCGATTTCGGCGTTCGTGCAGCATCGACAGTGAGCCGGCGCTAGTCCCGGTCGAGTCTGGTGCGTCTGTCGGTCGAACGCATCGAGCAGGCGTCGGCCAGCAGGCGACACTCGATGGACAAACGCCGATCTCCGGAAATCGTGCACCGTCAACGCCGCAGATAATCCGAAACGCGCGCCTGCAAATGCGTGATCGCATCGGTGAGCCGCAGATACGCATCGACGTCCATCAGTGTCCATTCCTGGCCTTCGTTGCCGAAACGAATCGCGGCGATTTCGGCATCGCTCAGCCAGCTGGCGAAGAACCAGTGCGGCAGGCGGTCCGGCCGGGTCGACGGATAGACCCGGGACCAACCGATCCGGCTACCCGGTATCGTCAGTCCGAATTCCTCATGGAGTTCACGCAACGCGCACGCTTCGGGCGTCTCGTTGCCTTCCCGGCCTCCACCGGGCAGATCCCACAGACCGGGAAACGGTATGTCGGGTTTGTCGTCGCGTCGATAGACGAGGATTTCCCGGTCTTTGAAAAGCGCGATCTTTGAACCACTGAAGGGGGCAAGCGATTCCATGCATGATCCGTATCGTCGAAGCGGGATTGTCAGTGTAGATTCTCGGGTATCCATGCGTACAGCCCGGTTTCGGCCATTCTCTGCGGAAAGAACGAAATGAACGCGATGTTGTCGATCAGAACCGCGAGGCGCGAAGACGCCGCGCGAATTGCCGTGCTTGGCGCGCATGTGTGGGTGCATACCTATGCAGCGGCGGGCGTGTCCGAGGTCATTGCACAGTACGTGCTGAGCACCTTTACGAGCGAACGGATCCTGACGCTGGTGAACGATCCTGGCGTCGTTCTGCTGGTTGCCGAGGCAGACGGAAATCTTGCCGGATATATCGCCATCCGTCTGGGTTCGCGCCACGCGGACGTTTCCGTCGAGATTGAAACGCTCTACATCCAGCCGTCTTTTGCCGGCCGTGGAATCGGATCTTCACTGCTGACTCATGCGAGCGGCGTGGCAGAGGAAAGAACCGGAAATCGCTCATTCTGGCTCAGCGTCAACTCGCAGAATGAGAAGGCAATCGCTTTCTACCATTCCCGTGGAATGACGCAGGAGGGGATAGCGTACTTCGAGCTCGACGGGATCCGGCACGAGAACAAGATCATGGTCGCAAGGGGCTGACCCATCGCTTAAACGAACCATGACAAACCCGATTCGATTCCGCGTCCGGCCGGTATTTCACGGCAGCGATCTTCTGGTCGAGATACTCGACGACCATCGCGCCGTGGATTTTCCAAATGTCGCGGCGATCCTGCAGGATGCGCTGCACGCTGTCCAGGTCCCGCATCCGGACGGCCTCGATGACCCTGCGGTCGCCTTGTCCCAGGATCGCTACTTCAGCTATTGGACATATGCGCGGGGTCACTACGAAATAGACGACGATATCTGGGCGCTGTTCGTCACCGCGACGATCCACAACGCGTCGATCATCTCGGACATCGAAAGCGCACTCCTGTCGACGGGAACGTTCGTCAAGGAAGACGTGGGTTTCGGCAGGTTTGCGTGAGTTGAAGGGATCCGGGAAAGCCGTCGCAACGATGCCGAACGACTGCTCCCGGTAGCCATCAAGGATCGCGCCGCGCGATCGCCTGGGCCTATCCCCGCACAGCCTTCACGACATACTGACTCGTCGGCACCACATCGATCTTGTCGAAGTCGATGAAGCGCCCACAGCTGTCCATCATCTCGGCCACATTGCGCTGGAATTTCTCGTCATCGCCCACCGCATCGAAGAACGCATGCGGATCGGTCATCGCCGCAGCGGGGAAGCACTCCTCGACGATCGCGTCGTAGCCGGGTGCCGCATGCGTGAGCGCGCGCACGACCACGTTCTGCACGTACAGGAAATTGTCCTGCGTCTCGATCGCGACGCGCGTGTGATGCCCGTGCCACACGTCGAGCCATGCTTCATGCGTGAGGCGCGGCGGCCGTTTCAGGAACGCGAGCTGCGAGAAGCCCGTGGTCCGCTCGCCCGGACGCGCCGGAAAGCGCGTATTCGGAATCGGCTGCGACTCGGTAACCAGATACGCAGCCATGTGCGGGACGACCGCGCGCACCGCATCGTCGAACGGCTGGCGGAACATCGCGTTCGCACTGTCGACCCACACCGCGACGATGCCGTCGATGCCCGGGTGCGTGTTGGTCTGCTTCAGGCCGGCGGCCGGCGCGACCTCCGCGTCGGCGACGTTCACTTGTACGCCGTGCGCACCGAGCGACAGCAACTTGTCGGCGAGCTGCGCGCGCACCGTGCGGTTCCATTGATCCGGCGCGGCCTGTGCGTCGCGCCACAACACGTAAATGACTTTCTCCATTGCTTCGGCTCCAGGGGAATGACGGGATCGGCGGCGCTGCCGCCGGGGTTCAGGAAGCGGCTTCAGGCGTTTCGGACGCCTGGTGCGCGCCCGGCGCGAACCGGTTCGCGGTCAGCGTGAACGACGGCGGGATCGGCGACGTGACGGTTTCGAACAGCCGTTCATGACGCGTCGCGTGAATGCGCCACACGCCGTCGCGTTTCACGTACTGGTCGTCGTAGAACGCAGTGCCATGAAGCAGGTAGTTATCCTCAAGATTGATCGCGTGATCCTCGAGAAACCACACGCCGCACGCGTGATCGGCCGAGACCAGCGTGAGCTCCGGGTGATGGCCGTGATGCATCGTCAGGAAGGTCGGCTTGCCGATCAGCTCGCGCAGGCTCGATACGAACGCATCGCGGCCGTCGTACGCGTAGCGGCCACCGTACAGCCGTGCTTCGCAGTCGTCGGTCAGGCAATCCGCGAGCAGCGCCCAGTCGTGCGTGTCGACCGCGCGGAAATACCGGTACTTCAGCTGTCGGATCTGCTCGTACTCATGGAGCGTGCGGGTCGTGTCGTCCATCGCCGGGTCTCGTGGTGGTGTCGTTCGATGGTAGGAACGAAGCCCGGTGCATCACATCGTCTGTTCGGACGAACGCCGTTGCCGCACGTAAACGGCGCTGCCGACACGAATCACGGATTTCATCCGAACGGGTGATGGCCGGTGCGTCGCGCGGCGGTAACGTGGCATCGACGCGGCGTTCGAACCGCGTCGGCATCGAACAAGGAGACGGGATGACCCTCATCGAATCGCTGGAAGCGCGCGTGCGCCGGCTCGAGGATGCCGACGCGATCCGCCGGCTGAAGGCGCGCTACTTCACGTGCTGCGACCGCAAGGATCCGCAGGGGATGCGCGACTGCTTCGTGCCCGGCCACGTGCATATCGACTACGGCCAGATTGGCACGTTCGACACGCGCGACGCGCTCGTCGACGTATTCGCACGACTCGGCTGCCATCCGCACATCGTCGAGATGCACCACGGCGTGAATCCCGAGATCGCCGTGCTCGACGACACCCATGCACGCGGCACGTGGGGTCTGCACTACCAGATGATCGACACGAACGCGCGCACGCTCACGCAGCTCGGCGCGTACTACGACGACGAATACCGGAAGGTCGACGGCGAATGGAAGATCGCGGGCACGCGCTGCGTCGTCACGTCGACGCTGACGGCCCGCTACGAAGGTGATGCGCCAGGCGTGCTGTTCGCCGGCGCGCAGCCGCCGGCCGCCTGACGCACGCCAGCGCCACGCTCATGGCACACATTCAACAGGAGACATCGAACATGACACAGAACCACGATGCGCCGGTCGCCGTCGTGACGGGCGCATCGCGCGGCGCGGGCAAGGGCATCGCGCGCGCGCTCGGCGCGGCCGGCATGACCGTCTATGTCACGGGCCGCTCGCAGAACGAAGGCGATGCGCCGCTGCCCGGCACGATCCACGAGACCGCGCGCGAGATCGACGCGCTCGGCGGCCGCGGCATCGCGGTGGCCTGCGACCATGCGGACGATGCGCAGGTGAAGGCGTTGTTCGAGCGCATCGAAAGCGAACGCGGGCGGCTCGACATTCTCGTCAACAACGCGACCTACCTGCACGATCAACTGATCCTGCCGGGCCCGTTCTGGGAGAAGTCGCTCGACCTCGTCAACATCCTCGATGTCGGGCTGCGCTCGGCGTACGTCGCGAGCTGGCACGCGGCGCCGCTGATGGCGAAGCGCCGCAGCGGGCTGATCGCGTTCACGTCGTCGTTCGGCGCGAGCTGCTACATGCACGGCGCGGCCTACGGTGCGCAGAAGTCCGGTGTCGACAAGTTCGCGAAGGACATGGCCGTCGACCTGAAGCCGTTCGACGTCGCGGCCGTGTCGATCTGGATGGGCCCGCTGCGCACCGAGCGTACGACGCGCGTGTGGGAAGAACACCCGGATCTGTACAAGGAATTCTCGCTCGTCGCGGAAAGCCCCGAATTCACGGGCCGCGTGATTCACGCGATCCACGGCGACCCGCAGCGCATGGCGCTGTCGGGGCAGGTGCTCGTCGGCGCGGAAGCCGCGCTGCGGTACGGCATTGCCGATCTCGACGGCAAGCAGCCGCCGTCGTACCGCGAACTGCTCGGCGGGCCCGTGCAGGCGCATCCGGCGATCGTCGCCTGAGGTGCGCGCATGGGCATCCTGAAAGGCAAGGTCGCACTCGTGACGGGTGCGGGGCAGGGCGTCGGCCAGGGCGTCGCGCATGCGCTCGCGGCGGAAGGCGCGCACGTCGCGGTGGTCGGCCGTACTCGCGACAAGCTGCTCGCGACCTGCGAAGCGATCCGCGCGCGCGGCGGCGTGGCCGAGCCGTTCGTGTGCGACGTGATGGACGCCGCGCAGATCGCGCAGTGCGTCGACAGCGTCGTCGCACGGTTCGGCGGTGTGCAGATCCTGATCAACAACGCGCAGGTCGTGCCGCTCGGCCGCCTGCTCGACGTGACCGACGCGGATTTCATGGCGGGACTCGAATCGGGGCCGATTGCGACGCTGCGGATGATGCGCGCGTGCCATCCGCATCTGAAGGGCGACGGCGTGATCGTCAATTTCGCTTCGTCGGCCGCGGTGCGCTGGGATGCGTCGGGTTACGGCGCATACGCCGCGACCAAGGAGGCGATTCGCGCACTGACGCGCGCGGCCGCCTGCGAATGGGGCGTGGATGGCATCCGCGTGAACGCGGTCGCGCCGCATGCATTGTCGCCGGGCCTGAAAGGCTGGGTCGACGCGAATCCGCAGGAAGCCGCCGCGTTCTTCCGCACGATTCCGCTCGGCCGCGTCGGCGACTGCGAGCAGGACATCGGGCGCGCGATCGTGTTTCTGGCGAGCCGCGACGCCGCGTACCTGACGGGCGCGACGCTGCCGCTCGACGGCGGGCAGGCTTACTGGGGCTGATCGCAAGGGCCGACGGCGCGCGGCGCTCGCCGCGTGCCAATCACGATCCGGCACGCACGCGCACCCAGGCGCGTGGCAGCCGGCAAACCGGAATCGAAGAGAGGACGACATGGGTCGACTGGAAGGCAAGGTAGCGATCGTCACGGGCGGTGCGCGTGGCATGGGCGCGGCGACGTGCAGGCTGTTCGTCGCGGAGGGCGCGCGCGTCGTGATCGGCGATGTGCTCGACGCGGAAGGCGAAGCGCTCGCGCGCGAGCTTGGCGACGCGGCGCGCTTCATGCGGCTCGACGTCGCCGACGAAGCGAGCTGGGTGCGCGTAACCGAAGCAACGAAGGAACAGTTTGGCCGTATCGACGTGCTGGTCAACAATGCGGCCGTGCTGACGTTTGGCGGCATCATCGAACTGTCGACACGCGATTTCGAGCGCGCAGTGTCGATCAATCTCGTCGGGACCTTCATCGGGATCCGCACGGTCGCGCCGCGCATGATCGCGCAGAAAAGCGGGTCGATCGTCAACATCTCGTCGGTGGACGGGCTGCGCGGCGTGAACGCGCTGGCCGCATACGTGTCGAGCAAGTGGGGCGTGCGCGGGCTGACGAAGGTCGCGGCGCTCGAACTCGGCCATCAGGGCGTGCGCGTGAATTCGATCCATCCGGGCGGCGTGAACACCGCGATGTCGAATCCGACCGGCGCGCCGCTCGAGGAAATCAACAAGCATTATGCGAACGTGCCGCTGCAACGCGTCGGCCTGCCCGACGAGATCGCCCGCGCGACGCTGTTCCTCGCGAGCGACGAAGCGTCGTACTGCAACGGCGCCGAGCTGGCCGTCGACGGCGGGATGGCAGCGGGCGCGTATTACCCCGGATTGCCGGGCGCACCGTTTTGAGCAGGGGCGCTTGCCGCGCGGTCACGTCAGATGTTTGTGTACGCAACCTAATTCGGGGTTTCCCGCAGTAGCGAAAACGCGAATTCGCGCAATTTGCTTTCGCGGTTGCCATGCGCGGGAGCGGCAGGCCGATTTTGCCGCTCCCGCAAAACCCTTGCCGGGCGGCCGTCCCGGACATTTCGTCCCCAAAGCGCGCGCAATGGCGCTGTAAAAAGAACTCACAGGCAACCGGCGTGCCGGCTCGCCGACATAGTTGTTTCTTGTTGCAACGCAACGTTTGCCGAATAACGGCGATGGTATGCTGGCCGTCATGGAGTTGTACGGCAGGTTGCTTGTATGGCGAAACTCGCGTTCGCAATTACTAAAGAGACATCACCTTCTCTCGCTCGCATCGCGGCATCGACGCGCGCTCCGCTCGCGCGTCCCGTCCTGCGCGCCGCCGCATCCTGCGCTCCAATCGCATACCCCATCTCGCGGGTTCGACCCGCATCCCCCATCCCCGCCCAATAATCTGGAGACATCCTCATGTCGCAAAACACTATGGCCGAGGCAACACACGGCCCGCTGATCGCTCCGCCGGCTTTCGTCAAACATCGCAAGCTGATCGACTGGGTGTCGCGTATCGCGGCGCTCACGGAGCCCGAGCGCGTCGTGTGGTGTGACGGCTCGCAGGAAGAAAACGATGCGCTGTGCCAGGCGATGGTCGACCAGGGCACGCTCACGCGCCTGAACCCGGCAAAGCGCCCGAACTCGTATCTCGCGCAATCCGATCCGTCCGACGTCGCGCGCGTCGAGGATCGCACGTTCATCTGCGCGGCATCGCGCGACGACGTCGGCCCGACCAACAACTGGATCGAGCCTGCCGAAATGCGCGAGACGCTCAACGGGCTGTTCCGCGGCTCGATGCGCGGCCGCACGCTGTACGTGGTGCCGTTTTCGATGGGCCCGCTCGGTTCGCCGATCGCGCACGTCGGCGTCGAACTGTCGGACAGCCCGTACGTCGCGGTGAACATGCGGATCATGACGCGCATGGGCCGCGAGGTGTACGACGTGCTCGGCGAAGACGGCGATTTCGTGCCGTGCGTGCACAGCGTCGGCCATCCGCTGGAAGCCGGCCAGCAGGACGTGCCGTGGCCGTGCAACCCGGTCAAGTACATCGTGCATTTCCCCGAAACGCGCGAGATCTGGAGCTTCGGCTCGGGCTACGGCGGCAACGCGCTGCTCGGCAAGAAGTGCTTCGCGCTGCGTATCGCCTCGACGATGGGCCGCGACCAGGGCTGGCTCGCCGAACACATGCTGATCCTCGGCGTGACGTCGCCGGCCGGCAAGAAGTATCACGTCGCGGCGGCATTCCCGTCCGCGTGCGGCAAGACCAACTTCGCGATGCTGATTCCGCCGCAGGGCTTCGACGGCTGGAAGGTCACGACGATCGGCGACGACATCGCATGGCTGAAACCGGGCCCCGACGGCCGACTGTATGCGATCAACCCGGAAGCCGGCTTCTTCGGCGTCGCACCGGGCACCGGCGTGAAGACCAACCCGAACGCAATCTCGACGCTCACCGAAAACGTGATCTTCACGAACGTCGCGCTGACGGAAGACGGCGACGTGTGGTGGGAAGGGCTGACCGACACGCCGCCCGCGAAGCTGACCGACTGGCAGGGCAACCCGTGGACGCCGGAAATCGGCAAGGAAACGGGCCGCAAGGCTGCGCATCCGAATTCGCGTTTCACGGCGCCGGCTGCGCAGTGTCCGTCGATCGACGGCGACTGGGAGAACCCGGCCGGCGTGCCGATCGATGCGTTCATCTTCGGCGGCCGCCGTTCGACGACCGTGCCGCTCGTGACCGAGGCGCGCGACTGGGTCGAAGGCGTGTACATGGCCGCGACGATGGGCTCGGAGACGACCGCCGCGGCGGTCGGCCAGCAGGGCATCGTGCGCCGCGATCCGTTCGCGATGTTGCCGTTCTGTGGCTACAACGTCAGCGATTATTTCGCGCACTGGCTGAAGCTCGGCAAGCAGCTCGAAGGCGCGGGCGCGAAGCTGCCGAAGATCTACTGCGTGAACTGGTTCCGCAAGGATGCGAACGGCAAGTTCGTGTGGCCGGGCTTCGGCGAGAACATGCGCGTGCTGAAGTGGATGCTCGACCGTCTCGAAGGCACCGGCGGTGGCGGCGATCATGCGTTCGGCGTGTCGCCCGCGTATGAGGACCTGCACTGGGATGGCCTCGATTTCACGCGCGAGCAGTTCGATGCGGTGACGTCGATGAACGCCGACGAATGGCGTGAGGAGCTGAAGCTGCATGCGGCGTTGTTCGATACGCTGAAGCTGCGCCTGCCGGCCGAAATGACCGACACGATGAAGAAGATCGCGGAGCGCATCGGCGCCTGACGGTTCGCATTCGCGTAGTCATCCTGACGTCCCGCCGCCGGCCATGAATGCCGGCGGCGGGACGTTTTTGCATCCGCGCCCCACACGCGCTATTCGCTTACTGCGCGCGGCAATGCGCGACGACTTCGTTCACCGCGCGCTGCACGTCGCCGCGCCGGTAGCGCAGCAGCGCGCTGTCGGCCGGATCGGGCTCGTACGACACGACATTGCCGCGCCCGGTGTAGATCGCGATGTCGGGCAGCAGCGGATGCTCCTGGTCGAGCGACGGCACGTCCTGCGGATTGCCGGCCGCGCGGAAGAAAGCCGCGAAGTAGTCGGCGAAGCTGAGGTTCTCGTCGCCGACGAGGTAGGCCTTGCCCGCTTCGCCGCGCTGCAGCGCCCCCCAGATCGCTTCCGACAGCGATTGCGTCGAGATGAAGTTGCTGCCGCCGGCCGGCCCGAACACGGGCAGCCCCGCGAACTGGCCTTGAGCATAACCCGTGTACGCCGCGAACATCTCGTTGCGCAGCCCCGGCACCGAGCCGACGACGAATGGCGCATTGACGCTGCAGACGGCGAACGACGGCGTCGCGAGCGCACGCACGCGTTCGTCGGCGAGATGCCGCGAGCGCACGTACGGCACCGTATCGACGAGCGCCGGGGCGACCTGCGGATAGAAGCTGCCGACCAGCACCGCGCGTTTCACGCCCGCATCGCGCGCGAGCGCGAAGAAGCGCGGCACCGCGGCGACGTTCGCGCGCTCCCAGTGCGCGGCTTCGTCGGTGCCGGGCGGCAGGTGGCGGATGTCGTTGCCGGCCGCGAACACCACTGCATCGAACGGCGCGAGCTCGTCGCGCGTGAAGTTGCCGGACACGTAGTCGCGCAGCAGCACGTCGAACTGCGCGAGCGCGCTGCCGGGGGCGGGCGGCTTGCGCGCGGCGAGCGTGACGTGGTTGCCCTGCGCATGCAGGTGCAGCGCGGCATGGCCGCCGATGAGGCCGGTGCCGCCGACGATCAGGATCTTCATGGTGTCTCCCGGTACGGCGCAACCGCGCCGCGTGAAATGAACAGGCGAGCGGTGCCGCTCAGAAGTTGAAGCCGTTGCCCGCGACGACGGGCAGGTTGGTCCAGAAGCCGTTCGGGTCGCGATACCAGCCGGCCGCCGCGAGCGCGCCGCCGTCGACATGCAGCGTCGTGCCGGTGACCCACGCGGCGAGCGGGCTCGCGAGGAAGAGTGCGGCTCCCGCGATATCGCCGGCCGCGCCGAAGCGCCCGAGCGGGATCCAGCGCGGGATGTGCTCGCGATGCTCGGCCGCGACCATGGCGCTGACGGGCACCTGCGGCGTCTCGGTGGTTTCGGGTGCGATCTGGTTCACGCGAATACCGGCCGGGCCGAGTTCGACGGAGAGGCTCTTCGTGAAGCCGGTCAGCGCGGCCTTGAACGACGCGTACACGGTGCAGTTCGGAATCGCGCGGAAGCCTTCGATCGACGACACGCCGACGATGCTGCCGCCCGCACCGCGCTTGCGCAGCAACGGCAGCATCGCGCGCGTGACGATGAAGACCTGGCGAAGATTCACATCGAACAGCCGCGCGATGTCGTCGTCGGTGCAGTCGTCGAACGGTTTCGCGATCTGCAGGAAATCGCCCACATTGTTGACGAGCACGTCGAGGCCGCCGAAGCGCGTGTCGATCGTTCGCGCGAACGCATCGACCTCGTCGCGGCGCGTGACGTCCACGGTGCCGACGAGCGCATCGACGCCCGCCGCTTCGAGCGCCTGGCGCACGTCCTGCGCGCGGGCCGGGTCGATCTCGGCCACCGCGACGCGCGCGCCGGCCGCGCCGAACGCTTCCGCGCACGCACGGCCGATGCCCGCGCCGCCGCCGGTGACCAGCACGTTCTTGCCGGTGAATGAAATCATCGATGGACTCCTTTGAACGTGAAGGCAGGGCGTCGCGTCACAGCGACGACACCAGTTGCGCGTTGTCGATCCGCAGCTCCGCGCCGTTCACGAAGCGCGATTCGTCGGATGCGAGGAACAGCACGAGATTCGCGACGTCCTGCGGGTCGCACATGCGCGCCATCGGATCGCTGCCGATGCCGAGCGCGGCCGGGTCGAGATCGGGCATCAACGCCTGCGTCATCGGCGTCCAGATCCCGTCCGGATGGATCGAGTTGCAGCGGATCCGGTAGCCGCTGCGCTTGCAGTGCACGGCGACACTGCGCGCGAGCGCCGTCACCGCGCCTTTCGACCCGGTGTACGCACACATCATCGGCAGCCCGCCGAGCGCGGCGACCGACGACATCATCACGATCGAGCCCGGCGTGTCGTTGCCCTTCATCGCGGCGATCGCGTGCTTGCAGCCGAGGAAATAGCCGTCCGCGTTGGTGCGCATCACGCGCCGCCACGTGTCGAGGCTCGTGTCCTCGATCGAGCCGACCGGACAGATCGCCGCGTTGTTGACGAGCACGTCGAGGCGGCCGAAGCGGTCGAGCGTCGACGCGATCGCATGCCGCCAGCCATCCTCATCGGCAATGTCGTGGCGGACGAACAGCGCCGCGTCGCCGATCTCGCGTGCGAGCGCGCGGCCTGCGTCTTCGTCGATGTCGGTGAGCACGACACGCGCGCCTTCGGCGGCGAGCAGCAGCGCATCCGCGCGGCCGACGCCGCTTCCCGCGCCGGTGACCAGCGCGACCTTGTTTGCGACTCGATTCATGGTCGGTCGAATTCCTTTGACGTTGAAAGAATGCGGGCGCTCATGCGGCGCCCGGTACGCGGCCGGCCTTGATCGCGTCGAGCGCGGCCGTGCCGTAGATCTGCGCGATCGTGTCGTCGACGCGCGGGTTGGTGCGCAGCTCATGGCCGCCGTCGACCGCGAAGCTCTGGCCGGTCACCCAGCCTGACTCGGGGCCCGCGAGATAGCGCACCGCATGCGCGATCGCTGCCGGTTCGCCGAGCGTGCCGAGCGGGATCTGCTCGAGAAAGCTGTCGACGAGCGCGCGGTTGTCGAACATCGGCGCCGTGGCTTCGGAGCGCGTGAGGCCCGGGCGCACCGCGTTTACGCGGATCTTCGCGCCGGCCAGTTCCTCGGCCGCGCCGCGCACGAGCGCTTCGAGCGCGGCCTTCGCGGTGCAGTACGCGGACAGCCAACGGAAGTTGATCTGCGCGGCCGTCGACGAGATGCAGACGATCGCGCCGCCGCCGCTGTCGGCGAGCCGCGGCGCCGCATGACGAATCGCGGTGAACGCGCTGTGCAGGTTCAGGTCGATTTCGGCGCGGAAGGTGTCGGCGTCGTGCAGCAGCAGCGGCCGGAAGCCCGCCCCGCCGACCGTCGGCACGACGATGTCGAGGCGATGGTCGAGCGCCCACGCGCAGTCGAGCGCGGCCTGCAGGTCGGCATCGTCGCAGGCATCGCCCGCATGGATTGCGACGCGGCTGCCGGGCACCGCGTCGGTCAGGTGCCGCTGCGTGCGTTCGAGCGCATCGCGGCGGCGGCCCATCAGCACGACGGCCGCGCCGTCGGCGACGAGCGCGTACGCACAGGCCGCGCCGATGCCGCCGGCGCCGCCCGTCACGAGCGCGGTGCGGCCGTCGAGGGGAGCGGAGGTGCGCATCGTTCAGCCCTCCAGCGGCAGATCTTGCGCCCAGTCGACGTGCAGCGTGCGCGCGGCGAAGCGCCACGTGGTGCCGTCGAACACGCAGCGGTCGCGATAGCGCAGCCCCCAGTCGAGCTTGCGCTTCGCGCCGTCGCGCACGTAGACGTGGCAGGCGACGCCATAGGTCTCGACGTCGGCCGCGCCGCCGTCGAGCGTGACGAGCTGGTTGTGCACATGATGCTGGGTCGCTTCGTAGCGCTCGATCACGCGCATGCCCGCGACGATCGCGTCGCGATCGTCGAAGCGGAAGCCGGGGCCGGCCAGGGTGGCATCGGGGGTGAAGAGGGCGGTGAGTCGTGGCCAGTCGCGCCGGTCGACGGCTTGCGCGTAGCGGCACGCAAGGTCGTACAGCGCGTGGCGGGGATTGGAATCGGTCATGCGTTGGCTCCCGTGGAAAAACGGAACGCATCGGCCGTGCGAAGCGGGCCGACGCGGCGGCATTGCGACGTCGACGGGCAGGTTCGCACCGGGCAGGCCGGGATTCATCATCCATACGGAGCAGGGCGAGGGTCGGGGAAAACACCGGGGCAGGCCGCCTTATATCGCACGAGGCTGCGTGGATGGTGCGACGCAGCGACCGGTGTGCGACATGCGTCTGACGATTGGCGCGGCCTGCTACGACAGGCGCGCGACGTGTCGTGTTTCCTTCACGTATGCGAAGCCGTGGCGTTCGATGTTGCGATGCCGCAGGCCGTACCCCGTCCGCTCAGCGTTTGCCCCTAGTCGAAACGGACGATGGCCGGCGGCCGGGCGCTGGCTACCGTGCAGTCATCCGGTGCCGCATGCGATGCGCCGGATACGAGCCGCACCAGCGGACAACCGGAGGGGACACGATCATGAGACTGACGACTCGCAAGCTGTGCGTACTGGCAATGGGCACGTTCGCTGCCATGGCACTGGCGCGATACGGCGCCGATCAGGTGCCGTCGCCGCCGTATGCGGCCGGCATCCTGCAATGCCGCTCCGTCGACGTGAACGGCCTGCCGACCGGTTGCGTGCCGATCGATCCGTCGCACTTCGGTTTCGCCGCGATGCGCGGCATGTGACGCCGGCGCGGCCGCGCGCCGCGCCAACCGGCCGGACGTCGTCGCGCGGCGGCGCGTTGTCCGCATTTGCCGAAATCGCCGCACGGTCGTCGTGCGTCAGCCAGGCTGGCGCGGCGGGTCCGGCTTCGCGCGATTCGACTGCCGTCGCGCATGGCAGCGCACGCGGCTTGCATTGGCGCCGCCGCGTGCCAGTACCGGCAACGCGGTATCACAGCAACGCGCCATCGTGACGTGACGGCGCAGCGACGCCCGCATCAGGGCCGCGAGCCCTCGCCACACCCACCGCTTCCCGCAGATCTCCTAAACGCTGACCATTCCTCATGTCATCCGACTATTCCCTGACTCACCCCCTGAACACCCGCGACGTACATCGTTGGGATGCCGAACACGATGTCGTGATCGTCGGCTTCGGCGCGGCCGGCGCTTGCGCCGCGATCGAAGCCGCGAGCGCCGGCGCCGACACGCTGATCGTCGAGCGCGCGTCGAGCTACGGCGGCACGAGCGCGCTGTCGGGCGGCGAGATCTACCTCGGCGGCAGCGGCGGCACGCCCGCGCAGCGGCAGGCCGGCTTTACCGACGCCACCGAGGATCTGTACCGCTACCTGATGCTGGCCGGCGGCCGCGACGCCGACGACGCGAAGGTGCGGCTCTACGCGAACGAAAGCCTCGCGCACCACGACTGGCTCGTCGCGCAGGGCCTCACGTACAAGAACACGTTCATTGCCGAGCGGATCGTCGAACCGGAAACCGACGACTGCCTGATCTGGTCGGGCAGCGAGGAAGCCTGGCCGTTCAGCGAGGCGGCGAAGCCGTGCCCGCGCGGGCACACGCCGCAATGGCCGGGCTGGGGCGGCGGGCAGATGCTGATGCGCGTGCTGGCGGAACGCGTGGCGGCGCTCGGTGTCGCGACGCGCTACGACACGCGCGCGCAGGCATTGATCGTCGACGACGGCGGCGCCGTGCGTGGCGTCGTGCTGCGCGCGTATGGCGAGACGGCATTCGTGCGGGCACGTCGCGCGGTGATCCTGTGCGCGGGCGGCTTCGCGATGAATCGCGACATGGTGCGCCGGCATGCGCCGCAGTTCCTGCGCTCGGACGAGCCGATCGGCAGCCCCGGCGACGATGGCTCGGGCATTTTGCTCGGTCAGAGCGCGGGCGGCGCGGCGATCCACATGGATCAGGGCTTCGTCAGCCTGCCGTTCTACGCGCCCGAATCGCTGATCCGGGGGATCTTCGTGAACGCGCGCGGGCAACGCTTCATCAACGAGGACGGCTATCACGGCCGCACGGGCCATCACGCATTCCATCAGGCCGACGACCGCATCTACCTGCTCGTCGACCAGGCGACGTACCAGGAGCCGCCCGCGATCGCGCGGATCGGCATCGCGGCGGCCGGCGAAACATGGGAGGAAGTCGAACGCGACCTGCAGATGCCGGCCGGCACGCTGACGGCCACCGTCGACGTCTACAACCGCCATGCGGCCGAAGGCGCCGATCCGCTGTTCCACAAGGCGAAGAAATGGCTGCAGCCGCTGATCGAGCCGCCGTTCGTCGCGCTCGATTGCCGGATCGACTATGCGTTCTATCCGCACTTCACGCTCGGCGGGCTCGACACGCTGCCGACCGGGCAGGTGGTCGATGCGGCGCGCGCGCCGGTGCCGGGGCTCTATGCGGCGGGCCGCACGACCTGCGGGCTGCCGCGCTGGGGCGCCGGGTACAGCTCGGGGCTGTCGCTGGCCGACGCGACGTTCTTCGGCCGGCAGGCGGGGCGCCACGCTGCGCAGGCGGGGTGCGACGCACTGCGAAGCGCCGCGTAGCGTTTTCAGGCCGGAAATGAACGACGCCCCGGGCCATCGCATTGCCCGGGGCGTCGTCGTTTCAAGCAGCCAAGCGGCCAACCAATCAGGCCAGCCGGTTCCTAGCCGAGATCGAGCGCGTTCGTCAGATCACCCGGCGGCGTCGCGCCGCGCGCGGCGAACGCCTTGTTGCGCGCGACCACGCCGTCGAGCGGCGCGAGCCCGTGCACGCGGCTGATGAAGCGCAGGATCGAGTTCGTGTCGTACAGCGTGTGATCGACGAAACCCTTCTTCGCGAACGGTGAGATCACGAGCGCCGGAATCCGCGAGCCCGGCCCCCAGCGATCGCCTTCCGGCGGCGCGACGTGATCCCACCAGCCGCCGTTCTCGTCGTGTGTCATCACGATCACGGTGTTGTCCCATTGCGGCCCGCGCCGGATATGGTCGATCACGGTCGCGATGTGACGGTCGCCCGATTCGATGTCCGCATAACCCGCGTGCATGTTCAGGTTGCCCTGCGGCTTGTAGAACGTGACGGCCGGCAGGCGGCCCGCGTCGATGTCGGCGATGAAGCGGTTGGTCGACGGCTCGTCGCCGAGCCCTGCGTCGCGCAGGTGCTTGCTGCGCGCGTCGGTGCCGGGCGCGTAGTTCGCGAAATAGTTGAACGGCTGATGGTGGTACTGGAAATCCGGCACGGTGCCCGTGTCGCGATGCTCGAGCGCGTACTGCCATGCGCCGCTGTACCACGCCCAGTCGACGTTCTTTTCCGACAGGCGGTCGCCGATCGTCGCATAGCCCTGCGGTGGCATCACGCGATGGTCGGCCGGATCCGCATACGCGGCGTTGCCCGGATCGGGCGGCGGTACGTAGCTCGGCTGGTACGGCGGCGCCATCGTGTTCACACCGTAGCCATCCGGCGTCAGCGCGCCATCGGCCGCGAACTTCGGCGGGCCGTCGAGCGCGGACGCGGGCGAATCGTGGGCGAGTTTCAGGCGCGTACCGGCGGGATCGTCGCCTTCGACCTTCGACAGCAGTTTCGCCGCATGCGGATGCTTGTGCGCGTCCGGATACAGCGGCGGCTGCGCCGAGATCAGGAACATGTGGTTCATCCACGAACCGCCGAAGGCCGCCATGAAGAAGTTGTCGCACAGCGTGTATTGCCGCGCGAGATTCCACAGTCGCAGCGTATCGGCCGAATTGCGGTAGTGGCCCATCACGAGGCCGCCCGAATCGGCCCACGCGGCGAACTGGTTGTTGCGGCCGGCCGCGATCTGCATCTGGTTCTGGTAGAAGCGGTGCCACAGATCGCGCGTGATCACGCCGTTCGGCAGCGCCTTGCCCTGTGCGTCCGTGATCAGGAACGGCGCGTTCGGCAGTTTGTCGATGTCGCGTTCGGCGATCGCGTAGCGCTTGCCGCCCACTTCCTGCGCCTGCGGCACGAGCCCGCCCCAGATCTTCGGCAGCACGGGCAGCGGCGTCTTGCCGTCACGATCGAGCTGCTGCGCGTGCTCGGGCCGCACCTCGCTCAACGGATGCTGCACGCCCGGGAAATCGCCGTACAGGTTCGCGAAGCTGCGGTTTTCCGCATAGATCACGACGATGTGGCGCACGCGCTGGCGCAACGCTTCGTCGATGCGCTGGTCGGCGGCGGAACGCGGCGCGCTGCCTGCCGTGGTTTCACAGCCGCTGAGCGCGACGCCCGCACCGAGCGCGGCGAGGCCGCCGAGCACACGGCGGCGGTCGGGATCGGCGGGAAGGTCGTCGGGGCGATCGGGCGTGTCGTTCACGTCGGGGGTTCCTCGAATGGGCGGGTGGACGGGGCGTCATGCGCTGCGGCGTCGCACAGGCTGCCGCGCCGCAGGATGGAAAGCAATGGCCGGCGTTGCGTGCCGGCCGCTTCGGCATGACTGTCACAAAAATGTCACGAATGCGACTATAACGCGGCAACGGGGGCAGATGAAAGGTGTTTGTCGGACGATTCGAGGCACGCCTCGGGCCATGCGCGACGCCCGCGCGCGAACTAGACTGGATTCAGGGGCGGCGCGTCGCGGCGTGCCGCCCGGGCGAGGATTGCCCGGCGGCGCCGGCCGACGGCGTCGTCGCGGCGCCATTGATGCGACGAACGAGGCGTTGAAGCGAGACGACGATGGCGTGGATGAAGGCCGCTTCCGCATGGCCGCCGATGCCGCGCGCCGGCTGCGCGCGTGTCCGCGCACGTTCGCCGTGCCGCGCAGCGTAGCGCGCACGTCCGGCCCGATGCCATGGACAGGAAATTCGACTACCCGGGATTGCTGATCGCGGCGGGCTTCTTCGTGCTGTTCGCCGCGCAGTTGCTGATGCTGCATCCGTCGTCGGCGTCGATCGCGTACAGCGACTTTCACCGCCTGGTCGCCGCACGGCTCGTCGACGATCTCGAGGTCGGCCCCGCGTCGATCTCGGGCACGCTGAAGATGCCGCAGGCCGGCGCGATGCTGCCGGCCTCCGAAACCGCGGCCGTGCAGCAGGCCGGCGCGCCGTGGCGCTTCACGACCAACCGCGTGACCGACGAACACCTGACCGACACGCTGACCGCCGCCGGCATCCGCTATCACGGCGCGCCCGACACGAGCTGGATCGCATCGCTTGCGTCGTGGCTGCTGCCGCTCGTGCTGTTCGTGTTCATCTGGAACATGATGCTGCGCAGGCGCGGCGGGCTGCAGGATTTCACCGGGATGGGCAAGAGCCGCGCGCGCGTGTACGTGCAGCAGGAAACCGGCATCACGTTCGACGATATCGCGGGTATCGACGAAGCGAAGGCCGAGCTGCAGCAGCTCGTCGCGTTCCTGCGCAACCCCGACCGCTATCAGCGGCTCGGCGGCAAGATCCCGAAGGGCGTGCTCGTGGTCGGTGCGCCGGGCACCGGCAAGACGCTGCTCGCGCGCGCGGTGGCCGGCGAGGCGGCGGTGCCGTTCTTCTCGATCAGCGGCTCGGCATTCGTCGAGATGTTCGTCGGCGTGGGCGCGGCACGCGTGCGCGACCTGTTCGAGCAGGCGCAGCAGAAGGCGCCGTGCATCGTGTTCGTCGACGAGCTCGATGCGCTCGGCAAGGTGCGCGGCGTCGGCCCGATGTCGGGCAACGACGAACGCGAGCAGACGCTCAACCAGTTGCTCGTCGAGATGGACGGCTTCCAGGCCGGCTCCGGCGTGATCATCATGGCCGCGACGAACCGGCCCGAGATCCTCGATCCCGCGCTGCTGCGGCCGGGCCGCTTCGATCGCCACATCGCGATCGACCGGCCCGACGTGAACGGCCGCCGGCAGATCCTCGGCGTGCACGTGAAGCACGTGAAGCTCGCGGCCGACGTCGATCTCGGCGAACTCGCGTCGCGCACGCCGGGCTTCGTCGGCGCCGATCTCGCGAACGTCGTCAACGAGGCCGCGCTGCATGCGGCCGAACTCGGCAAGCCGGCGATCGGCATGACCGACTTCGACGAGGCGATCGACCGCGCGTTGACGGGCCTCGAGCGCAAGAGCCGCGTGATGAACGCACAGGAGAAGCTGACCATCGCGTATCACGAGGCCGGCCACGCACTCGTCGCGGAAAGCCGCGCGCATTGCGATCCGGTGAAAAAGGTGTCGATCATTCCGCGCGGCGTCGCGGCGCTCGGCTATACGCAGCAGGTGCCGACCGAGGATCGCTACGTGTTGCGCCGGAGCGAACTGCTCGACCGGATCGATGCGCTGCTCGGCGGGCGGGTGGCCGAGGAGCTCGTGTTCGGCGACGTGTCGACGGGCGCGCAGAACGATCTCGAACGCGCGACCGCGATGGCGCGCCACATGGTCATGCAGTACGGGATGAGCGAGAAGATCGGGCTGGCGACGTTCGACGACGGCGATGCGCGCACGGGCATACCCGGTGCATGGCATGCGGGCGACGGGCGCTGCAGCGAGCACACCGCGCGGATGATCGACGACGAGGTGCGCACGCTGCTGACCGACGCGCATGCACGAGTCGCGACGACGCTTGGCGAACGCCGCGATGCGCTCGAACGCATCGCGCGCCGGCTGCTGCAATGCGAGGTGCTCGAGCGCGACGCGTTGCAGGCGTTGATCGATGGACGCGCCGAACCGCCGTCCGCCACGGCGCCGGTGTCCGCGCCGGACGACGGGGCCGGCGCACGCGGCGGCGCGATCGAAACGGAGCAGGCATCCGCGGTCGAGCGCGATTTCGTCGCGTACGGGCCGCCACGCGAACCCGAGCGCTGAAGATGCCGCGAACCTGCGAGCCGCGCGCGTCGATACGACGGCGTGCCGGCCTTCCTTTCCCTGTTGATCTCCACGGAGTCGCCATGAGCGAGGCGCAC
Source organism: Burkholderia aenigmatica (assembly GCF_048627025.1). Lineage (NCBI taxonomy): Bacteria > Pseudomonadati > Pseudomonadota > Betaproteobacteria > Burkholderiales > Burkholderiaceae > Burkholderia > Burkholderia aenigmatica. The sequence goes on from NZ_CP184470.1 coordinate 487,253, forward strand.
GTATCGGTCGATGTCGCGCAGCAGGCGCGTTTCTGTTTCGAAGTGGTATTTGCCGGCACGACGCTGGCGCCGGTGCTCACCGACGAACCGCCGCCGCTCGGCGACGGGCGCGGGCCGAATCCGATCCGGCTGCTGGCCGCGGCCGTCGCGACCTGTCTCGCGGCAAGCCTGCAGTTCGCGCTGGAAAAACAGCATGTCGATCCGCAGCCGATTGCCGCGCACATCGACGTCGACATGGTGCAGAACGAAGCGGGCAGGGTACGGGTGGGCGCGATGGCCGTCCGGCTGTCGATCGGCAAGACGTGGGCCGATCTCGCGGCGGCGACGCGCGTGCTCGATCAGTTCGATGCGTATTGCGTACTGACGGAGAGCCTGCGCGAAGGCATTCCGGTTTCGGTCGACCTGTGCGATGTGAACGGCGCGGCGCTCGAATATGCGGCGACCGACGCGTGAGCGCGCGTCAGGATTCGGTCGCGGCCGCGACTTCGGCGGCTTCGGCGAGCGCGTCGAGAAAGCGCGTGCGCCACCAGTGCACGTCGCTCTTGCGCACGATCGCCATCAGCGCCGCGTGCCGCTGGCGACGCTCTTCGAGCGGCATCGTGAGCGCGCGCTGGATCGCCTGCGCGGTGCCTTGCGTGTCGTACGGATTGACGAGCAGCGCCGACTTCAACTGCTCGGCCGCGCCGGCGAAACGCGACAGCACGAGCACGCCCGGGTCGGCTGCGTCCTGCGCAGCGAGAAATTCTTTCGCGACGAGATTCATCCCGTCGCGCAAAGGCGTGACGAGCGCGACGCGGCTTGCGCGATAGAGGCCGGGCAAGCGCTTGCGCGCGACGGTGCGGTGAATGTAGCGCATCGGCATCCATTCGAGTTCGCCGTAGTCGCCGTTGATCGCGCCGCACAGGCTGTCCATCTCGCGCCGCAGGTCGTCGTACGCGCCGAGATCCTCGCGGCTCGGCGCGGCGATCTGGATCAGCGTCGCGCGGTCGCGGTTCTCCGGATATTGTTCGAGCAACTGACGGAACGCATGCACGCGCTGCGGCAGCCCCTTCGTGTAGTCGAGCCGGTCGACGCCGACCAGCAACTGGCGGCGGGAATATTCGTCGCGCATCCGCTCGAACATGTCGATCCCGTCGCGATCGCGCGCGAGCGATTCGAACTCGTCGACGTTGATGCCGATCGGGAATGCGCCGGCCGACAGCGTGCGGCCGAACGCTTGCAGGCGGCCGTCGGGCAGCCGCGCGGCGCCGGCTTCCGCTTCGACGTAATGCTCGAAGTGGAGCAGATCCGACTCGGTCTGGAACCCGACGAGATCGTACGCGAACAGCGAGCGCATCAGCCATTCGTGTTCCGGGATCGCGGCCATGATCGGCGGCGGCGGCATCGGGATGTGCAGGAAGAAGCCGATCGGATTCGTGCAGCCCATCGCGCGCAGCTCGGCGGCGAGCGGAATCAGCTGGTAGTCGTGGACCCAGATGGTGTCGTCGGGCCGCAGCAGCGTGCGCAGCTTGCGTGCGAACAGCTGGTTCACACGCCGGTAGCCGTCGGCGAAGCGGCGGTCGAACTGCGCGAGATCGAGCCGGTAGTGAAACACCGGCCACAGCACGTTGTTCGAATAGCCGAGGTAGTACGCGTCGTAATCCTGCGGGTCGAGATCGATCGTCGCGAGCTGGATGCCGCCGACGTTCTGAATCTGCACCTCGTCGCCATGTGTGGGCTGATCGTCGCCGCCGCGCAGCCTGCCGCTCCAGCCGAACCAGACGCCGCCGGTTTCCTGCAGGCTGTCTTTCACGGCGACGGCGAGCCCGCCGGCCGCAGCTTTACGGGGATCTGCAATGCGATTGGATACGACGACGAGTCGGCTCACCAGCTCTCCTGACGATTGTTGGGGGAAAGGTTCGTGCGGCCGTGGCGCGAGAAGCAGACGCCGCCATCGACGCGCGGGGCGCGAAGCGATGGGGCCGCAATGCGATCGGAAGGGAGTCAGGGCACGCGATTCGCCGTCCGAACGGGGAGTGCTTTTTTAAGCATACTCGTCATTCGTTGGTTTTAAAAGTCTGCGGCGGCGAGCAATGCGCGTGCGAATGCAGCGCGATCTCCATGTCATGGGTAGGGCAACGCACGCAACACGGGGCGGGATCGAAACTTGCGCAACGCTGCACATGCGGCGCGCGCGATGCGATGCGGCGGCGTGCGTAGGGCGTGCGATCGTTCGTGACGATGCGCATTTCAGGACACGCGCACGAGGTCGCACCGGTCGACAGCGACGACCGCTGATGACGCGGTTACGTCGACGTGCGAGCTACCCGCACGCGTGCCGCGAACGCACGACACGAATCGGCGAAGCGCGATGTCGTGCGTGTGCACAGGCCGCGCCGGACGGCGACGATGCACAGCCGCACCGCGTGCCGCGCGCGGCCGCACATCGCGCGGTGCGCGCAAGCGTGACGCAGGCGAACCGCTGGAACGGCGTGCGCATCGTCGTCTCCGTGCGGTATCCGCTACGCGGTGGCCGGTTGCCAGTGTTGCGTGGCCGGCACGTGCGCGTGCCCGCCCGGCGACGTCGCATGCGTGCCGGCCGGCATCCGGAACGCGGAGACCGTTTCGGACAGCTCGTGGCCTTGCGCCTCGAGCGACTTCGATGCGGCCGCGGCCTGCTCGACGAGCGCGGCGTTCTGCTGCGTCGTCTCGTCCATCTGCGTGATCGTCAGGTTCACCTGGTCGATGCCGCGGCTTTGCTCGGCCGATGCGGCCGCGATCTCGCCCATGATGTCCGTCACGCGCGCGACGGCCTGCGTGACGTCCGACATCGTCTTGCCGGCTTCGCCGGCGAGCGCCGAGCCGTCGCGGATCGTCTGCACCGACGCGGAGATCAGTTCCTTGATCTCCTTCGCCGCCGTCGACGAGCGCTGCGCGAGACTGCGCACCTCGCTCGCGACGACCGCGAAGCCGCGGCCCTGTTCGCCCGCCCGTGCCGCTTCGACGGCCGCGTTCAGCGCGAGGATGTTGGTCTGGAAGGCGATGCCTTCGATGATGCCGGTGATGTCGGCGATCTTCGACGAGCGGTGGCCGATTTCCGTCATCGTGTCGACCACGCGGCCGACCACCGAGCTGCCGCGATGCGCGACATCCGACGCATTCGCGGCGAGCGCGCTCGCCTGTTGCGCGTTCTCCGCGTTCAGCCGTACCGTCGACGTGAATTCCTCCATCGTCGCGGCGGTCTCCTGCAGCGACGCGGCCTGTTCCTCGGTGCGCTGGCTCAGGTCGAGGTTGCCGGACGCGATCTCGCTCACCGCATGCGCGATGCTGTTCGACGAGTCGCGCACGCGGCCCACGATGCCGATCAGCCGCTCGTTCATCGTTCGCAGCGCTTCGAGCAGATCGCGCGTCTCGTCGTTGCCGCTCACGTCGATGCGGCTGCCGAGATCGCCGTTCGCGACCGTGCGTGCAACGTCCACGGCCGAGCCGATCGGTACCGTGATCTTGCGCGTCAGCCACAGGCCGCCGCAGACCGCGATCGCGACGGCACCGAGGCAGATGCCGGCCAGCAGGTTGCGCTCCATCGCATAGCGGTCCGCGAATTGCTGGGCGATCGCGAGTTCGCGTTCATGCGTATAGGTCGCGTACGCGTCGGTCGCGCGCACCAGCTGCGCGAGCAGCGGCCGGCAGTTGTCGTCGATGTCGGCGGTCGCCTCGTCTTTCTTGCCGGCCTGGGCGAGCCCGACGATGCGCAGCGCGACGGGTCCGTAGCTGGTTTCGATGCGCACGATGTCGGCCACGAGTTCGCGTGCGCGATCGGACGTGTCGGTCGCGTCCGCCATCATTGCCTTGAGCTTCGCGAGATGCTCCTGCACGTCCTTGTGCGCCTGGTTCACCTCGGCCAGTTCGAGCTCGAGGTCGGACGGTTTGGTCACGAGCACGAGGTTGCGCGCGGCGATCGCGCGCCGGTCGACGGCCGTGCGGATCTGCGCGGACAGGTTCGCCCGCGCGCTGATGCCGTTCATGTAGCGGGAAAACTCGGCATTGGTATCGGATAGCGCCTTGAGTGCCATGCCGGACACGATCACGACGACCGCGGCGAGCAGGCCGAAGCCGCCAAGGAGTTTTATTTTGATACGCATTCTGGCGATTTTCACGTAGTGCCCCTGCGCGAGTGGTTGGCAAATTGAAATTATTGTTCGACCAGATACGGGCTCGTGCCGGCATTAACGGGTGTGGCTGATGATTCTTTACCCGTAGAAAACCCTGATATTAGTTTTTTTAGCGCTGAAAGCCTTGTCGGCTGTAGGTTCTTGATTTCGATCAAAAACCGCCGGAGCGCCCGTGATTCAAAGGTTTATACGCGGAATTTGAAACCGGTTTTATTGGATAAAACAGAAACGGTTTTTATGCTAATAATTGTCTGATGAATTTGTTTGGTTTTATGGGTGAATAAATGGATTTTCTCGCGGCTTAATTGGGGAGGGAGCGGGCAGGCGTCGCCGGCGTGCACTGCGCGATGAGCAGTAATGGCCGATAAACGAAAACTCGCGGCGTGACGAGCGTCGCCGGAGCAAGGCCCGCGGCGGGCGCCGCGGACCATGAGCGGGTCAGAACGTGGTGCGCAACCCGGCCATCACGCTGCGGCCGCCTTCCGGCGCGAAGCCGCGCACGACCGAGGTCGCGTAGCGGATTTCCTGGTTCGTCAGGTTGTCGCCACGCAGGTACGCGAGCCAGTGCGTCGCACCGACGCGAAACTTGTAGGTCAGCATCACGCCGAGCGACGTGTAGCCGTCCGTCGAAAAGTCGTTGTCGGGCACGCGGTGCTGCGACCACGCATGCGTGACCTGCGCGCGCGCGCCGAACGGGCCGTAGCCGTAGTCGGCCGCGAGCGTCGCGCGCAGCGGCGCGATGCGCGGCAGCGGCTGGCCCGTATCGACGTTGCGCGCGTGCGTGTAGTCGGCCGTCAGTTCCAGGTCGACCGTATGGCCGCGCCGCGCGAACGCGCGCCACTTGCCGTCCAGCTCGACGCCGTAGAACTCGGCGCGCACGCCGCGATAGATCGCTTCGTTGAGCGAGCCGTCGGTACCGGGCGCGACGGGTTCGCCGTCGTCGTCGACGACACGGCCCGTGTTGTACTCGGCCAGGTAGTTCGAGAAGCGGTTGTAGAACACGCCGACGCTGCCGCGGTTTGGGCCGCTCGCGTAGCGCAGCGACAGGTCGGTCGACACCGCTTTTTCCTTCGACGCGTTCGGGTTGCCGATCAGGAACTGGCCGGTCGCATCGTGCGGGCCGTTCGAATACAGCTCGTAGAAGGTCGGTGCGCGTTCGGTGTACGCGACGTTGGCCGCCACCGACCACACGGGCGTCAGCGAGAACAGCGCGCCGGCCGACAGGCTGCCCGCGTTGAATTCGCGCGGCTGTGCCCCCGCGAATTTCTCGACGCCGGCCGGATCGGGATCGACCTTCACGTGCTCGAAACGTCCGCCGAGGCTCAGCTTGAGTGCCGGGACGACCTGCCATTCCTCGAGGCCGAACAACGCGACGCTGTTCGTGCGGGTGGACGGCACGAGCATCTCGTCGCCCAGCGCGGAGAACGTGTTCTGGCCGAACTGCACGCCGATCGCGCCTTCGAACGGGCCGATCTTGCGATGCGTTGCCTCGATGCGCGCCTCGTAGCCGCGATTGCGGAAGGTGGTCGCGGTCTCGCCGTTGTCGACTTCCTTGTGGCGATAGTCGGTGTACGCGAAGTCGAATTTCAGCTTCGTGAACGGCCCGCTCAGGTTGCGCACCTCGGACGCGAGCGCGAGGCGTTCCTGGCGCATCCGCAGCCGCACGTCGCTTTCCGCGACGGAGCCGTAGTTCGATTCGTAGCCGCTGTAGGACAGGCCCGCGAAGCCGTCCGCCCACGTGTACGACGCGCCGACCGCGCCGCCGTGCACGCGGCCGTCGCTGTTCGGCACGTTGCCTTCCGGTTGCGGCGTGTCGGGGCCGTCGATCGCGCGCTGCGCGCTGCTGCGCGCGTAGCCGGGAATCCGCAGCTTGCTCGTTTCGCGGTCGAATGCGTCGACGTGGAACGCGAAACGGCCGTTGCCGCCCTCGACCTGCGCCGCACCCGAGCGCACCGAGTTCGCCCCGCCATAGCGCGCGTCGAGCGCACCCGTCACGCCTTGGATCGCCTCGCGCGGAATCCGGTTGTCGATGGTGTTGACGACACCGCCCACCGCGTTGCCGCCGTACAGCAGCGCGGCCGGGCCGCGCACGATCTCGACGCGCTCGATCGACAGCGGATCCTGCGGCACCGCATGGTCGTACGACAGCGACGACGCGTCGTAGGCCGCGACGCCGTTCTGCAGCAACCGGATCCGGTCGCCGTCCATCCCGCGGATGATCGGGCGGCCGACCATCGGCCCGTAGGTGGTGGTCGACACGCCGGGCAGCCCGTTGAGCGTCTCGCCGAGCGAATCGGCCTGGCGGCGCGTCAGCGCATCGCCTGAAAGCTGGACGGTCGGCGCGATCAGGTCGCTGTCGCCGAGCGGGTTCGCGGTCACGAAGATCGGTGCGAGCGGGGTGGTCGGCGGCGTGCCGGAGACGGCGGGCGTAGCGGTCTGCGCGTGTGCGACGGCGGCGAACAGCATCAGCGAAAGGGACGAGAGCGGGCGGAGCGGTAGACGAGGGAGGTCGCGCATGGTCGGTGAATCGGTTGGAGTCGGATCGGATAACGAGCGATGCAGGTCACGGCTGGATACGATATATTGTTGCGTCTTTGGCGCGCAGTGACCCGTTGGAACATGGCTCGGCGAGGCTCGGCCACCCACGGTGGAACAGCTTCAGGCGGACTAGCACGCGAAATGATATGTTATATCATTTCAAATTCCAAGCCGGATGGCAGGATCCTGTCGGGTTTCTGTCGGATGGGTGAAATGGCGGCGGGAGCGGAAAGCGGCTGCGCGATGTTCGGAGCGATCGATTGAACGGGGCGATGCGATGCGATGCGATGCGGCGCGCGTGTCGCCGCGTTGCGCGTGCGCCGGCCGGGTTCGTGTCGCCCGCATTCGGGATCCGTCGGCGCTGCTCGCCAGGAAACAGCCGCACGCCGATCGATGACGCGGGCGTGGACATCCGCCATCGGATCAGGGGCCAGTGAATCCTGCGGAGCGCCCCGATGCGACGCCTTGAAGCAGCCGCCATCGCCGCGCATCGCCCGCGCATTGACGCGCATCAACGTCGTTCGAATCCGAAACCGGATACTGGATCGCTCACCGACCAGCCAGGAGCGACACATGTCCCAAACCATGAAAGCGGCCGTCGTGCACGCGTTCGGCGAACCGCTGCGCATCGAGGAGGTGCCCGTGCCGACGCCGGGGCCCGGTCAGATCCTCGTCAACATCAAGGCATCGGGCGTCTGCCATACCGACCTGCACGCGGCCGACGGCGACTGGCCGGTCAAGCCGTCGTTGCCGTTCATTCCGGGCCATGAAGGCGTGGGCATCGTCGCCGCGGTCGGCGCGGGCGTCACGCACGTGCGCGAAGGCGATCGCGTGGGCGTACCGTGGCTGTACACGGCCTGCGGCCATTGCGAGTACTGCCACACGGGCTGGGAGACGCTGTGTCACGGCCAGCAGAACACCGGATATTCGGTGAACGGCAGCTACGCGGAATACGTGCTGGCCGATCCCGATTACGTCGGCCATTTACCCGCTCAGGTTGCGTTCGACGAAATCGCGCCGATCCTGTGCGCGGGCGTTACCGTCTACAAGGGCATTCGCGTCACCGATACGCGTCCGGGCCAGTGGCTCGCGATCTCCGGCATCGGCGGCCTCGGGCACGTGGCCGTGCAGTATGCGCGTGCGATGGGCCTGCACGTGGTGGCCATCGACATTTCACCCGACAAGCTCGCGCTGGCGCGGCAGCTCGGCGCGGAACTGACGATCGACGCGTCGATCGACGATCCGGCCAAGGTGATCCAGAAGGAGATCGGCGGTGCGCATGGCGTGCTCGTCACGGCCGTGTCGCGCAGCGCGTTCGCGCAGGCGCTCGGGATGGTGCGGCGTGGCGGTACGGTGGCGCTCAACGGCTTGCCACCGGGAGATTTCCCGCTGCCGATCTTCTCGACGGTGCTGAACGGCATCACCGTGCGCGGGTCGATCGTCGGGACGCGGCGCGACTTGCAGGAATCGCTCGATTTCGCCGCCGACGGCCTGGTGCGCGCGCATATCCATCGTGACCGGCTCGGCAACATCAACGACGTGCTCGCGAAGCTGCGCGAAGGCAAGGTCGACGGGCGCATCGTGCTGACCGACATGCATTGATGCGCGGGGCACAGCGCGCGTGCCGTCAACGGATCGACGGTGCCGCGCTGCCGCTCAGCGTTCCACCGGAAATCGCTCCTGCAGCGTGTGCAACCAGCGCGCGACGACATCGAGTTCGTCGTCGGAAAACCCGTCGCACAGCTTGCCGTTGAGTTCGCGCAGCAGCACGCGTGCACGCTTGAGCGCCGCGTGGCCTTCGTCGGTCAGGTACAAGCGTGTCGCGCGGCCGTCGTCCGAATCGGCATGACGCGTAATGAGGCCGGCTTTCGCCATCCGGTCGGCGAGCCCCGTCATCGCGGACGGCGCAAGCTGCAGCGCGGCGCCGACTTCGCCGATCAGCGCGCCATCCTGCTTCGCGAGACAGAACAACGCGCCGGCCTGCGCGGCGCTCGCGCGCGTCTCGGTCTCCGCCTTGCGGTCGATCCAGCGCTGCACGCGCCGCTGGCCGATGTTCAACATGAAAAACAGTCGTCGGTCTTCGCTCAAGCTGGGTTCCCGGCTGCAATGGAAAGGGAGGGACGGCCCGCGGTTCGCGGCGCGTCGAGTGCCTGCGCGAGCCAGTCGGCCACGTCTGGCCACAGCACGGTGCCGGGGCGGCTGCGGAAGAAGCCCATGTGCCCGACCGGGCCGCTGCCCGCCGCGTGCGGATCGATCTGGCGGCGTTCGACCGCCGCGCGGGTCAGGTAGCTTACCAGCAGCCCGATGGCCGTTGGGTTCGCCCACGGATCGTCGTCGAAGCCGAGCGCGAGGATCGGCAACTGCTGTTTCGCGTAACGCTCGGCCGCGCCGAGTGTCGGATCGTCGAAGAAATAGTGCGGCAGCGTCGTCCAGCGGCTCCATTCGTGAAACACGCCGGCCGGCAGGTCCTCGCCGAGCCCGAGCCGCTTGCCGGGCACGTAGCCGAGCAGCGCCGACATCAACGGGCCGAGCACGCGCAGGATCAGCCGCACCTTCAGGCGTTCGGCCGCCTGCGTGATCAGTCGCGTGCTGCCCGCATGCGCGGCGACCAGCACGGCCGCGCGCAGGTGCGGCGTCGCGGCGGACAGCCCGATCGCATGCCCGCCGACGCTATGTCCGACCGCCAGCAGCGGCAAGCCTTCGTACGCCTGCCGTGCCCACGCGGTCGCGGCGCCCACGTCGAGCTCCATCCAGTCGCGCATGCGGGCCTGCAGCGCGCCCAGGCGCGCGGGCCGCGACGCGCCGATGCCGCGATAGTTGTAGGTGAGCGCCGCGAAGCCGCGTTCGGTCAGGAAGCGCGCGAAGCCCGCATACAGCCGCTCCGGCACGGCCGTCGCCGGATGGATCAGCACCAGCGCGCGCGGCGCGGCGTCCGGCGTCCACAGCGTGCCGTGCAGCGCGTAGCCGTCGACGGCGGAAAACTCGATGGGTTGGGAGGTCATGGCCGTCCTCGTTCCGGGTAGATATTTCGTATGCGAAATATAGTCCGTGATTTATTTCGTGCGCGAAATATCTATCGAGGATTCATTCGAACGAGGTTTCCCGGACGGGGCAGGCGGCATCCGGCGCTGCCGGTCATTTCATAAAATATTTGCATCTTTGAATAGAAGAATATTGCGTTTGTTTCATGAAGCGGATCGACGTATCTTCACCGGTTCCATCCGTTCCGCCGGCCGCCGCGCACGGCGGAACACGAGGCGCTGCGATTGCGCGGCCGCCTGCCAACCCTCCGGGAGATCACGTTGTCGAGCCGAATCGTCACGGCACTCTTGCTGGCGCTTGCCGCGCAGCCGGGCATTGCCAAGGACACCGTCACGCTGCGCGTCGGTGAACAGAACTACTTCAACATCCAGGCGTCGATGGAGGCGTCCGGCGTGCTGAAGGACCTGCCTTACACGATCGAGTGGAAGCATTTCCAGGCCGCTGCGCCGGTTGCCGAATCGCTGAACGGCAATGCGATCGACGTCGGCTTTCTCGGCGATTCCGCGCTGCTCACGCTGGCCGCGCGCGGCGCGCCGGTGAAGGTGGTCGCCGTGTCGCGGCAGAGCCTCGACGGCGTCGCGATCCTCGTGCCGAAGGACTCGCCGGTGCGCACCGTGGCTGACCTGCAGGGCAAGACCATCGCAGTATGGCGCGGTGCATGGAGCCAGCAGCTCGTGCTGCGCGCGCTCGAACACGCCGGCCTGCGCGCGGATTCGGTCAAGTATGCGTACTTGATGCCGATCGATGCGACCAACGCGCTCGCGAACGGCTCGGTCGACGCCGTGTCGCTGTGGGAGCCGTTCGTCAGCACGCTCGCGTTGCGGCAGGGCGCGCGGCCCGTGACGACCGCACAGGGGCTGATGCCGGCACTGAGCTTCGTCGCCGCGAACGAGCAGGCCGCGTCAGGCAAGCGCGCCGAGATCACCGATTTCCTGCGGCGCGTCGTTGCGGCGCGCCAGTGGGTCGACAGCCATCCGCGCGAGTATGCGGACCTGTGGGCGAAGCGCGCGAAGCTCGAACCCGACGTCGCATACCGCTGGCTCAACAACGCGAAGCAGCGCGTCGGCCCGGTCGACGAGACGGCCGCGAAGGACGCGCAGAACACGGCCGACTTCCTGCACAAGGCTGGCGTGATTCCGGCTGCGTACGACACGTCGAAACTGCTCGACCGCTCGTATGCGGGTGCGTTCGCAGTGCCCGCGAAAAAGACGGCCGCCGCGCAGTAAGCGGACCATCCCGGCCACGATTTCCAAACGAGAGCTACAAGGACATCCCGACATGCCAGTCGACATCATCGGCATGATCACCGCGACGCCCGGCGCGGAGGTCGACGTACCGGGCGGCGCGGCCGTTCAACCCGACTACGTGCGCCGCTTTGCGCAGGCGCACGAGGCCGCCGGCTTCGACCAGATCCTGGTCGGCCATTTCAGCAACGCGGCGGACGGTTTCATCGTCGCGTCGTTCGCCGCCGCCGCGACCGAACGCATCCGCATCCTGCTCGCGCACCGGCCGGGCGTGATCGTGCCGTCGGCCGCCGCGCGGCAGATCGCAACGCTCGACGTGTTCAGCGGCGGCCGGCTCGCGCTGAACGTCGTGTCGGGCGGCGACGATACCGACCTGCAGCGCGACGGCGATTTCGTGCCGCACGATGCGCGCTACCGCCGCACCGGCGAATATCTCGACGTGTTGAAACGGATCTGGCAGGCCGACGCGCCGGTCGATCACGATGGCGCGTTCTACCGGCTGCGCGGCGCGTCGCCGCTCGTGAGGGGTGCGCAGCGGCCGCACGTGCCGATCTATTTCGGCGGCTCGTCGCCGGCCGCGCTCGCGGTCGCGGGCGAGCATGCCGATGTCTACATGACGTGGGGCGAGCCGCTCGCGTCGGTGCGCGAGCAGGTCGCGCGCGTGCGGGCTGCCGCTGCGCCGTTCGGGCGGGCGCCGCGCATCAGCGTGTCGTTCCGGCCGATCGTGGCCGACACCGAGGCTGCCGCATGGGAGAAGGCCGAGGCGATTCGCGAACGCGTGCGCGCGGCGCGGCTCGCGAACGGCCAGCCGATCGCCGGCCATGCGCCGCAGAACGCGGGCTCGCAACGGCTGATGGCCGCCGCCGCGCAAGGCGACGTGCTCGACGAGCGGCTGTGGATGGGCGTCGCGAACCTGACCGGCGCGCGCTGGAATTCGACCGCGCTGGTCGGCACGCCCGAACAGGTCGCGCAGGCGCTTGGCGCGTACTACCGGCTTGGCGTGTCGACGTTCCTGATTCGCGGGTTCGACCCGCTGGACGATGCGCTCGATTACGGGCGCGACCTGATTCCGGCGATTCATGCGCAGGTCGCGAATCTCGACAGGGCTGGGGCTGCACTGCCGGCATAGGTGCGACGCCGACTGTCGACCGATGGAGCATGGCGCCTCCCTGAGCCGGGGCCGAACCGCCACCGGTTACAATCCGCGCATCGGACCATGGGCCATGGCCGACGAGAGCGGGATCGCGAGGCGCCGCACGAGTAGCGCCGTCAGCCGATTCGAAATCAGAAATCGAATAACGAAGCGAAGCAAGTCATGCGAAAGATGGCAGGGGTTTTACTGGCGTGCGGGGTGCTGGCCGGTTGTGCGAGTACGGGAGCGAATCGGAGCGGCGCGTACGATCCGGCAACGGAAGCGCGGATTCGGGTGTATCTGGGCGCCTATTCCCATTTCTATTTCAACACCACCTGCGAACCGAGCGACTCCTGGTTGCTCAAGGGGCCGCCCGGCATGGATGTCGCTGTGCCGGGTTTTACGCGCGCACTTGCGGGCAATACGACGATCGGCATGCCGCTGCCGGATGACGCCTACAAGTACTACGACGAGTACGTGGTCAACGCGAACCAGCCGCTCACGATGACGTTTCAGATCGGTGGGCAGCGGATAATCGACATGGGCGCGGTGGGCACGACCACCATCAGCCAGCGCGTCGACCATGTGGCGCGTTCGTTCGTGCCGCAACCGGGTCTCGACTATGAAGTGTTCCCCTATGAAGCGAAATGGGGGCTCGAGACCAAGCTGCGGCAACTGCACGTGAACGGCAAGCAGGTGTCGACGACCGACGTGGAGCTGGCTCGCGCGTCGCGTTGCCCGTGACGGGGCTCGCCGAAGCGTGACCGGCATGGCGCGCCGCGCTGCCGCTTTTCAGAACGACGGCAACCCCGGCGGATTGGTCTCCGCGCGCGCGATCGCCTCGCTTTGCAAACCCCAGCGCGCGAGCGCCTGCCCGTAGCGACCGCTGCCGATCAACGCGTTCGTCGCGAGCGTCAGCGCGGGTGCGAGCCCGCTGCCGCGCCGCGTCGCGATCGCCACGTCGGCGTTGGCCGGCCAGCCCGCATTGACGACCCCGACACGGCGGATCTTGCCGGTGCGGGCGGCCTCGTACGCGAGCGACGCGTTCGGGTTCAGCTCCGCATCGGCACGGCCCGACAGCAGCGCGACGCGCGACGCCGCATCGTCGTCGAAATAGAGCAGTTCGGCCGGTTTCAGCCCCTGTGCCACGTTGCGCTTGTTCCACTCGAGCAGGATGCGTTCCTGGCTCGTCCCCGCGCCCGTGATGATGCGCAGGCCGGCGACGTCCTTCGGCGCGGCGATCGTCGCGATCGGGCTGCCGGTGCGCACGTAGAAGCCGTGCAACCCGAGCCGGTAGGTCGTGAAATCGTATTTCTCCTTGCGCTTCTCGGTCACGCCGACGTTCGAGATCACCGCGTCGTACTTGCCGGACGTGAGTCCGAGCGGCCAGTCGGCCCACGCGATCGGCAGCAGCACGAGCGTGCGGCCGAGCGCGTCGGCGACGAGCTGCGCATAGTCGGGATCGGCGCCGACCACGGTGCGCGCGTCGGTCGCGTAGGTCGACACCGGCGGCGCGTGCGGTGAGATCGCGACCGTGAACGCGCCGTCGCGTACCCAGCGATAGCCGGCTGCCTCATGAACGGCTGCGTCATCGCGTGTGGCGCGAATGCGGCCCGCCTGACGCGGATCGAGATCCGCGGTCGCCGCGGCTGCATGTCCCGCGCGCCATGGAAGGCTACCCGTTGCCGCGACCAGCGCGGCGGTCATGAACTGGCGTCGGTTGGTCATCGTGCGGCACCTCGCAAGGCGGGAGCGGCGCGCATCACAGCACCCGCGACAGGAACGCGCGGGTACGCGGGTGCGTCGGCGCATCGAGCACGACGGCCGGCGGCCCGGCCTCGACGATGCGCCCGCGCTCCATGAACAGCACGTTGTCCGCGACTTCGCGTGCGAAGCCGATCTCGTGCGTGACGATCACGAGCGTCGTGCCCGAGCGCGCGAGCTCCTTGATCACGTCGAGTACCTCGTTGACGAGCTCGGGATCGAGCGCCGACGTCGGTTCGTCGAACAGCAGCACCTTCGGGCGCAACGCAAGCGCCCGCGCGATCGCGACGCGCTGCTGCTGGCCGCCGGACAACTGGCGCGGATACGCGTCGGCCTTATCCGCGAGACCGACGCGCGCGAGCAGCGTGCGGGCGGTGCGCTCGGCCGCGTCGCGCGTAACGCCGCCGACGACGACCGGCGCTTCGATCAGGTTTTCGAGCACCGTTAGGTGCGGGAACAGGTTGAAGTTCTGGAACACCATCCCGACGGCCGTGCGCCGCGTCAGCACGTCGCGTTCCTTCAGCTCGTAGAGCACGTCGCCGTCGCGGCGATAGCCGATCAGTTCGCCGTCGATGTCGATGAAGCCGTCGTCGACGCGCTCCAGATGGTTGATCGTGCGCAGCAGCGTCGACTTGCCCGAGCCCGACGGCCCGACGATCGCGGTCACGCTGCCGCGCGGCGCGACGAATGACACGTTGTCGAGCACGCGCTGCATGCCGAACTGCTTCGATACGCCATGTACGGCCACTTCGCCGCCGGCGCGCGGGGCGGCGGCGGTCGCGGCGTCGCTATCTCCGTGAGCCTGCGCGACCGATGCCGCGTGGCGGGACGCGACACGCCGCCACAGCACGCCGAGGCGCGCAAGCGCGAACGTGATCACGGACGGCGGCGGGTTGCGCAGCGCACCGCGCGCATAGTGCCGTTCCACCTGGACCTGGATCGCCGACAGCACGGTCAGGATGATCAGGTACCAGACGGTGGCGACCATCAGCAGCGGAATCACTTCGAGATTGCGGCGATAGATCACCTGCACCGTATAGAACAGCTCCGGCATCGCGAGCACGTAGACCATCGACGTGCCTTTCGCGAGCATGATCAGGTCGTTGAACGCGGTCGGCAGGATCGCGCGCATCGCCTGCGGCAACACGATTCGCGTGGTCTGGCGGCGGCGCGGCAGCCCGAGCGCGGCGGCCGCTTCGAGCTGGCCCTGGTCGACCGCGAGAATGCCGCCGCGGATCACCTCCGCGGAAAACGCCGCGTGATGCAGCGTGAGGCCGAGCACGGCCGCGAGGAACGGGCTGATCAGGTCGGTCGTCGGCGTGTCGAACCACACGATGTCGGTGAACGGCACGCCGAGCCGCACATGTTCGTACAGGTAGCCGAGGTTGTTCAGGATCAGCAGCAGCACGATCAGCGGAATCGAGCGGAACAGCCACACGAAGGTCCACGCGCTCGCCGACAGCAGCCGCGAACGCGACAGCCGGGCCAGCGCGACGAACGCGCCGAGCACGAGGCCGAACACCGCCCCGAGCAGCGTGAGCACCAGCGTGCGCGCGAGCCCCGACAGCACCGGTGGCGACAGGAACCATTCGGCGAACACCGGCCAGCCCCATTGCGGGTTGCCGAGAATCGAATGCAGGACGATCGCGATCAGCGCGACGGCGAACACGGTGCCGGCCGTGCGCGACCGGTGGCGCGCGGGCACGATCCGGAAACGCGTGCCGGCGTCGCGCGCGCCGGGGGAAGAGAGCGGCGGCAGCGCGCCGCCGAGGTGGGTCGTGTCGCTCATGTCGGTGGAAATCCTCGAATCGGTCGGGCGGGCGCGCCGCGCACGGGCGGCGCGGCGGCGGGCGTCAGGCGTGCGCTTCGGCCGCCGTTTCGTGCGACGGGGCAGGCGCCGCGTGGCGGCTCGCCTTGCGCGGCAGGCCGAGGTGGTCGCGCAGCGTCGCACCGGGCAGGTCGCGGCTGTAGCGGCCGCGCGCCTCGAGCACCGGGATCACGAGTTCGACGAAATCGTCGACGCCCTGTGCCTGCACCGCAAAGCCGAGGATGAAGCCGTCGCCGGCGCCCGCGTCGTGCCAGCGGATCAGCTCGTCCGCGACCTGCTCGGCCGTGCCGATGAAGTTCGGGCGCGGCGTGGCGACCGCGAGCGCCGTCTCGCGCAGCGACAGCCCTTTCTGTTTCGCGTCGGCCTTGATCCGGTCGGTGGTCGAGCGGAAGCTGTTGCGGCCGAGCTCGCCGAGTTCCGGGAACGGCGCATCCAGCGCGTACTGCGTGAAATCGTGGTGATCGAAATAGCGGCCCAGATACGCGAGCGCTTCGTCGATCGTCAACAGGTTGCGGATCGCCTGGTATTTGTCCTCGGCCTCGGCCGCCGTGCGGCCGACGATCGGCCCGATGCCGGGGAAGATCTTCACGTCGCTGCCTGGCCGGCCGTGCTCGATCGCGCTCTGCTTCACGCGTCGTGTGAACGCGGCCGTTTCGTCGAGCGACGGCGAATGCGTGAACACGGCATCCGCATACTTGCCCGCGAGCCCGATGCCGGTGTCGGACGAACCGGCCTGGAAGATCACCGGCTGCCCCTGCGGCGAGCGCTGGATGTTGAGCGGGCCCGCGACCTGGAAGAAGCGCCCGTGGTGGTCGAGCGTGTGGAGCTTGTCGCGATCGAAGAAGCGGCCGGTCGCGCGGTCGCGCACGAATGCGTCGTCGTCCCAGCTGTCCCACAGGCCCTGCACGACGTCGAGGTATTCGTCGGCGATCTCGTAGCGCAGTTCGTGATCGGGATGCGCCTTGCCGAAATTCTTCGCGGTGCCTTCGAGCGGCGTCGTCACGACGTTCCAGCCCGCGCGCCCGCCGCTGATCGCGTCGAGCGACGCGAGCTGGCGCGCGACCGTGAACGGCTCGCTGTATGACGTCGAGATCGTGCCCGCGAGCCCGATCTTCTGCGTCGCGACCGCAAGCGCCGACAGCACGGTCAGCGGCTCGAAGCGGTTCAGGAAGTGCGGAATCGACTTCTCGTTGATGTAGAGGCCGTCCGCGACGAACGCGAACGCGATGCCGGCGGCTTCCGCCTTGCGCGCGATGCCGATCGCGAAGTCGAGGTTGATGCTCGCGTCCGGCGGGTTGCTCGGATGCCGCCATGCGTTCATGTGGCTGCCTGCGCCTTGCAGCATCAGGCCGAAGGGGATCGATCGTCGGGTCGTCATGGGAGCGTCACGCGTTCTGGTCAGGGGAAAGGGAGCGGTCGGCCGCGAGGGCCGCCTGCAACGGCGTGGCCGACAGCGCGCCGCCGAGCCATTCGGCCGATGCGAGCCGCGCCGCGTAGTCGGTCACCGGCGAATCGATCACGAACGCATCGACGTCGAGCCGCCGGCTCAGCGTGTCGAGCGCGCGGTGCACGCGCTCGGGCGTATCGGCCAACACCGTCGGGCGCAGCTCGTCGATCCGGTAGTCGGACGCGCCGCTCTGCCGCGCGAATTCGGCGGCCGCCTGCGCGCTGGCGAGATTGAAACTCTGGCCGCCCGCGAACTGCAGCTTGAAGATCTTCAGCGGCCCGATCAGTCGTTCGGCTTCGTCGCGCGTCGGCGCGGCCACCGCGTACAGCGCGACCAGCGGCCGTGCGCCGCCCGCGCTGCGGTACGCATCCAGCGAGCGTTCGAGGTTCGCATCGTCGCCGTTGAAATGCCCCGCGTAGCAGAAGCGCCAGCCATTGCGCGCGGCGAGCGCGCCGCTGTCCGGCGAGCCGCCGAGCAGGATGCGTTCGGGCGGCTGCGGCGGCACCGGCAGTGCGACGGCACCGGCGAGCGGGTGATCTTCGGCAACGCCCCAGCCGAGAAACGCGTCGAGTTCCGCCAACTGGCCCGCGAAGTCCGGCTTGCGCGCCTTGTCGTGGAACCACTGCAGCGCGCGTGTGGTCAGCGGCAACCCGCCCGGCGCCTTGCCGATGCCGAGATCGACGCGGCCCGGCGCGAGCGCGGCCAGGACCTTGAACGTCTCGGCGACCTTGAACGGGCTGTAGTGCTGCAGCATCACGCCGCCCGAGCCGACGCGGATGCGCGACGTGTGTGCGAGCAGGTGCGCGACGACGATCTCCGGCGCCGAGCTCGCGAAGGCCGGCGTGCCGTGATGCTCGGCGACCCAGAAGCGCTCGTAGCCGAGCTGTTCGGCGCGCTGCGCGAGGGTCGTGGTGAAGCGCAGCGCGTCGGCGGCGTTCGCGCCGGCGGCGATCGGACTCTTGTCCAGCAACGAAAGCGAGTAAGACATGGTGAGCGGCGTTCCTGCGTGAGCGTGAATGGACGGTGGGGGCGCGCGGCGCTCAGCTCTTCGGCAGCCCCGGCGGATTCGTACGCGACTGGTCGATCGCTTCCGATGCGAGGTTCCAGCGGTCGAGCACCTGCTGGTAGCGGCCGTTCCTGATCAACCCGTTCAGCGCGACGGTCAGCGGATCGGCTAGCCCGCTGCCGCGTCGCGTCGCGATCGCGATGTCGGCCGTGCGCGGCCAGCCGCCGCTGATCGCGCCGACGAGCCGCGTCTTGCCTTGCTGCGCGCTCTGGTACGCGAGCACCGAGTTCACGCTGAACACCGCGTCGGCGCGGCCCGACTGCACGGCGACGATACGCATCGCCTGGTCGTCGTAGTACTGGATCTGCACGGGTTTCAGCCCGTGCGCGACGTTCTCGCGGTCCCACGCGAGCAGGATCTTTTCCTGGTTGGTGCCGGCGTCGGTCACGATGCGCAGCCCCGCGACGTCCTTCGGCTCGCGGATCGCCTGGATCTTGCTGTCGTTGCGCACGTAGAAGCCGACCTGATCCTTGCGGTAGGTCGAGAAATCGAGCTTCTGCTTGCGTTCCTCGGTGACGGTGACGTTCGAGATCACCGCGTCGACTTTCCCCGATTCGAGCGCGAGCGGCCAGTCGGCCCACGCGAGCGCGACGATCTTCAGCTTGCGGCCGAGGCTGTCGGACACGAGCTGGCCGATGTCGGCGTCGAAGCCGATCACCGTGCGCGCGTCGGTCGCATACGAGCTGATCGGCGGCAGGCTCGGCGCGATGCCGATCGTCAGCGTGCCGGGCTCGGCGAACTTGAACGACGCGGGCACCGCGCGCTCGACCGCCGCATCGGCCACGCCGCGCGGGCGGCCGCGCTGTTCGGGGCTCAGGTCGAACGTGGCGGCGGCTGCGGCTGCGGAGAGCGCGGTCAGGCCGATCAGTGCGGCGGCCAGCGTGCGCACGGCACGGGAAGAAAACGGTACGGCTCGTTGCATGAAAGCGTCCTGTGGTGGCAAGCGGAGATCGGAGGGAGGCAGGGGCGCGGTCGCGGTCAGCGCGACAGCACCGGTTCGGGCACGGGCGCCCACAGGTCGGCCAGCGTCGACGTGCGCGACGGATCGGCGAGATCCTTGCCGAACCTGAGGTGGAAATACGCTTCGGGGGCGATCGACGGATCGAACAGCCGCGTATAGCCGGTGCGGTCGTACAGCGCCCACGCTTCGGGCTGGCGAAAACCGGTGGTCAGGTAGAGGCGGCGATAGCCTTGCTGCGCGGCGCGCAGTTCGAGTGCTTCGACGATGAGGCGTGCGAGGCCCTGACGGCGCAGGTCCGTGCGGGTCCAGATGCGTTTGAGCTCGGCGGTCTGCGCGTCGTAGCGCTTGAACGCGCCGCCGCCGATCGTCTCGCCGTCGCGCAGCAGCAGCACGAACGCGCCTTCGGGCGGCGCGAACAGTTCGGCCGGGTAGCGCGCGAGTTCGTCACGCGCGGACGCACGGCTGTCGGGGCGATACGCGTTGTAGCGGGTCGAATACTCGTCGATCAGTGCGTCGATCAGCGGTTGCGCGCGGACGTCGAGCGGCGTCGTGTCGATGATGCGGTCGGTCGTGGCCATGGGCGTCGCGAAGGGCGCGCGATGCGGACGTTCCTGGCGGGGTGCGGGCACGCGGCCCGTCCGGTCTGTTCCGTTATCGCGACGCAGTTGTCGTGATGGCGGCGGCCGGTGTGCATCCTGCTGCGATGCAGATGGCGGACCGCCGCCGTTTCGAACACGTTAGCGGCGCGGCCGGCAAAGGCGAACGAAGCAATTTCGATAAGGATTTCGCGGGTGGTGTAAGAAGGCTTGCAGGGGGAGTGGGGTGGGGCGAGCGGGCGTGGTGGCGAGCCGCGGCCGTTCGAGGTGTGTATGACGTAGATGACCGCCGTGGATCGGCCAGGTGTTGTTGTTTCGATGGCCTACCGGTCATGCCGATTAGGTGCCGATTAGGTGCCGGAAGACGATGAAGCTGAAGGTGCTTGAATCACATAGGGCTACGGGCAATGCGCGTCATTCAATATGACGGTAACGGTTCCCGGTCAGGAGCCGTTACTCAGAACACGTTCTTTAAAGCAGACATTGGCCGCCCAATAGCGGGTTGTCGCAGAGCATTCCGAGATCGCTCATGGAAAGAATCGGGAGCCGTAACGCCAGCGGCTTGTATAACCGACGTGAGCCGAGATAAACTCCGACGCTACATTCCACTCTTTTTAAAAAAGGAGGTAAATATGGTTTTGCTAGTGCGCCCACTGATGTTGGCACATTTATTCAGCACATTCGCCCGCTCTTGCCTGAGTTCCATCGCGCTGCGATAACCCGGTCAGAGCAAAGCCTTCTCCTCCCGAGTCCTTTCTCGACTCCAAGGTTGTCGCCAGCGCTCCTGTTGACAGGGACAAACACGTCCCGAAAAAACGAGAGCAAGAGCATGACAACGCTGATTTCTGCACTTTCCTTGAAACTGGAAACCGGCCATGGCCCGCTATTCCAGGATCTTTCCTTTACTGTAAAACTTGGCGACCGTATCGGCCTGATTGGCCACAACGGCTGCGGCAAGAGCAGTCTGCTTGATGTATTGGCGGGCCGCCGCGAACCCAGTGCCGGTAGCGTGCAATATGCGGCAATGTGCCGCCTGCAACACGTCGAGCAGCATCTACCGCCAGGACTTGCCGACCTGACGACACGAGCGGCGTTGCTGGAGAGCGTCGGCGAGCAACGGGCGGAGCATTGGCGGGTAGACAGTCTGCTGGACGATTTAGAGCTTGCCACCGTGGCGGATACACCCATTTCCGACCTGAGCGGCGGTCAGCACACTCGTTTGCTGCTGGGACGTGCAGTCCTTAAGCAGCCGAATCTGCTGTTGCTTGACGAACCAAGCAATCATCTGGATCTGCCTTCGTTATTGTGGCTGGAAGATTTCCTGCGCCGCTGGCAGGGTGGCTTCATCTTGGTCTCGCACGATCCGCGACTTCTGGACACCCTCAGCGACACAAGCTGGATTCTGCGCGATCAGCGCTTGTACAGTTTCGATATGCCGTGCAGCCGGGCCATGGCCGCGTTGGCCAAGGATGATGCAACGGCACAAGCGCGTCATGCAGGTGAGCAAAACGAGATAGACCGGCTAGCCGCCAGCAGCAAACGTCTGGCCATCTGGGGGCGCGAGCACGACAATGAGAAACTGTCGCGCCAGGCCAAGTCCATGCAAAGGCGTGTCGAAAAACTGAAGGAAGACCAGACCTTTGTGAGTCATGGCAGCCCCTGGCGCTTGAAGCTGCAAGGAAGACCATTGGCGGCGGATCGTCTGTTGGCGTTCGAAGGCCTGCATGTCCGCGCTCAGGCAGAAGAACCGATCCTGTTCGAGGTTCACGATTTGTGGTTGCGGCCAGGTGACAAGATCGCACTCCTGGGCCGCAATGGCACGGGCAAATCCTCGTTGCTACGCCAGTGCTGGAGCGATCTGCAGCAGGGAGAAGCGCGCATGGGTTGGCGTTATCATCCAGCGGCGCGCATCGCCTACTACGATCAGTCGTTGCATCAACTGGCCGACGACGCCACGTTGTCGGACGCGCTCTATAAATTTGCGCCAGTCGGCGACAAAGAGCGACGGCAGGCGTTGATTTCTGCCGGGTTTGCGTATGTACGCCATGGTCAGACCGTGGCCACGCTGAGTGGCGGCGAGCGGGCGCGTCTGCTATTTCTCGCGCTGTCCATGGCCAGCTACCACCTATTGTGGCTTGACGAACCGACCAATCATCTGGATATGGAAGGTAAATCCGAACTTGCTGCCGCGCTGGCGGCGTTCGATGGTGGTTTCATCCTGGTTTCGCACGACCGCGAACTGATCGAGCACAGTTGCAATCGCTTTTGGGCAATCCATAACGGGCGCTTGCAAGAATTGCCGGATGCTGAAAGCGCGTATCGAAATTTGTTCACCTCTCGTGATGCCGCTGCACCCGAGCAGATTCCGACGACACGGAACCCCACCGGTGTTCAATCCGCGAGCTGTGACGCTGAGGCACAGTGGCAACGTTGGTGTCAGTTGGAGGCATGGCTGGCGGCAGAGCTCACACGCAAACCGAAACATCAAAAGCCGCAACTGCAGGAACAGTGGCGGGAAGAGATGCGGCGACTGGAACAGGCGCTTGGGCTTTAAGGCGTAGGTAACGGGTGCGGTTCGCAGCGGCACGGCGACGTCCGGGTGGCTCTGGCGATATGCAGCGACTGGTTCGGTGCCGCTTGGCACCGCCTGCCGCCAATATCCCGCGATTCCACGCCCGCTTCACTTTCTGATCGAACGAATGGCCGATCTCGAAAAGCTCGAGTGCTCCTTGCGGGTCGGCATGCGGCATCGGCGTGGCGCCGGGCTGAAATCGACGAGAAAGAGACAATCGACGGTTGTATCGGGATTGACGACAATGAAAACCATTCCAACAGAGGGCAAACAATAATGATGACTTCCGGTGACGGCCTGACCAGTCCGGCGCGGCTCCTGCGACTCGCGTCATGGGCGATCGCGATCATCTTCGCGGTCTTTCTGAACATGCTCGGCAGTCTCGTGATTCGCGACATGGCGTTCGCGCCGAGCGGCGGTCCGCCCGCCATCGAGCAATTCGCCGATACCCAGGCAAAGGCGCGGCTGGACGCGGCGCGGCGCCGTCTGCAGGCTCAGCACGACGCGCTTGTCGAGAAGGCCGACACGATGGAAGTGGCGCGCGGCCGCGCCGCGAAGGAGTACTCGGCCGAGAAGGAAAGTTTCCGCAACTGGCTGGCAACCCGCGCGGTGACAGGAGACAGTGCGAGGGACCCGGACCTTCTGGCCAGAACGCACAAACTCGATACGCTCCAGGCCGTGGTGGTCAACTGGCAGCATCAGATCGATGCGATCGGCGACCAGCAACGGGCACTGGCCTCGCAGCAGACTCAAGTGGACACGCAAATCGCCGAAGCGGACGCAGCAGCCGAACGGCGCTTCGACGAGGCAACCCGGCACTACGAGATCCAGGTGTTCGGGCTGCGGCTGGCGCTGACGTTACCGATACTGCTGGTTGCGATCTGGCTGTTCATCCGCTACCGCAAGGTGCGCTACTGGCCTTTCGTGTATGGTTTTGGCCTGTTTGCGCTGAGTGCGTTTTTCATTGAGCTGGTTCCGTATTTGCCGAATTTCGGCGGCTATGTCCGGGTTCTGGTCGGCATTGCGCTCACGGTATTCGCCGGCCTTTACATGATGAAGGCATTTCAGCGCTATGCCGAACGCAAACGGCTCGAATTGCAGCAGGATCAGGGTGCACGCGCGCGCACGATCGGATACGAAAAAGCCGTTCGGTCACTCGAAAAAAAGCGCTGCCCGTCATGCGACAAACAATGGAATCTCGGCGGCGACGATTCCACGTTCTGCGTACATTGCGGATTGAGGCTTTTCAATGTCTGCGAATGCGGCGGCCGGAATTTCTTCTTCTTCCCGCATTGTCACCAATGTGGCGCTGCGCAGGACAATGAGTTGCCAGGGGCGTCCGGCTGACGGTCAGCGTGTTTGCAATATGCACTGGCGCCGGCGTACGACGGTTGTGACGCGTTGTCGATATCCTTCGCGGCGGCGGGTTGTGCCAGTCGCGATCACTCGATGACACGCGCCGGCGTCGACAACTCCGCCAACTGAAACAGGCAATCCCCGCGCCGCACCTGCGCGGGCACGCGCTTGCATACCACTTCGCCGTCGCCCTTGAAGCGGTGCAGCACCGGCTCACGCAGCGGCGTATCGGGGAAATGCACCCATGCGGCCGGCTGCCCGGCCTTCACCTGGTCGCCGAGTTCGACGAGCGGCTCGTACAGCCCGCGCTCGTACGCGTAGACGAAGTGGCGCTCGCCGTCGACGCGCATGAAGCGCGTGACGGTCGGCGGCGCATCGGGCACGAGCGCGCCGTGCAGCAGGCCGATATAGCCGAGGTAGTGCAGCAGCCCGTGGCGGCCGAGCCGGATCAGCGACGGATCGGCCATGCCTGCGCCGCCGAGTTCGGTCACGATCGAGATCGCGCCCTGGCGACGCGCGGCCGATGCCGAATGCACGGGGTTCGGCGCGTGCAGCAGCGCATTCTGCAACCCGAACGCGACCAGCAGCCCGTTGAGCTTCGCGGCTTCGTCGGCGTCGAGTGGATCGATCGCGAGCATGTTGCCGCCCTGGTACAGCAGCGAGCTGCCGCCCGAGTGCAGATCGACCAGATACTGCGCGCGCGACAGCAGCGCATGCTCGATGTAATGGGCGATCATCTGCGTCGGCGTGCCGGTCGGGTCGCCGGGGAAGCTGCGGTTCAGGTTGCCTTCGTCGAGCGGCGACACGCGCAGGCCCGCATCGGCCGCCGGGAAATTCGCCATCGGCAGCAGGATCAGCTGCCCGCTGACCATCTCGGGCTCGATCTCGCGCATCAGTTGCGACACGATGATCTGGCCTTCGTACTCGTCGCCGTGGTTGCCGGCCATCACGAGCGCGACCGGGCCGTCGCCGTTGCGGATCGACGCGATCGGGATCGGCAGCCAGCCGTACGCCGAGCGGTGTACGGAATGCGGCAGCCGCAGGTAGCCCGCGTGCTTGCCGGGTGCGTCGAGATCGATTTCGCAGTGGATGGGATTGCGGTGCGAGGAAGAGGCGGTCATGGCGGCATCGTTCGATGAACGGAATCTGCCATCTTATCGGGAAACGACCGCCGCGCGGTGTACCGGGCGCGTGCAACGCCTACCGCCATCGACCCGCAAGCGCATGGAGGCGTACGGGCGAGTTGCACAGCCGATACGCGGAACCCCGCGCGATGTTGCAGCGATGAACGCATGCCGGCGTGCGAGCCGGCCGCATTCCGGTCCGATGTTTCGCGCCGGCCCCTTGCAGCGACAGGGCCGGCACGCGCAGCCGTCTTATCGGCCCGATGTTTCAGCTTCGATACGGCCTTCTTCCCACAGTGCCCAGAAACGGCTGCCGGCACGATACGGATTCGCACGGTGCGCGCCGTGATCGGCGACGCCCTGGCGAAACGCGCCGTAGAGCGTCAGCGGCGGATTGTCGACGCATCGGGCTTCGCGTGCGACCGGCATGCGGCGCTCGGATACGAGCCGGCGGATCAGTGCTGCGCCGTCGATCACATCCAGTTCGTCGATGGTATCGCTGCGGCTGAGGACTTCGACGGTATTCATGTTGGGTCTCCCTGACAACCTGTTTCCCTGACAGGGAGCAATAAAAGTGCCAGGTTTGAAAAGCCTGGCGCCGATTCGATCGTGCCGGCTTCTGCAGCCAACGTGATGCGTGGCAGGCGGCGGTGTTACGGAACACGTCACGTGACACGCGAACGCGCGGCGCCACGTGCGGTCACGCAAAGCGTTTCGGGTTTGAATCGTCGGAGGAGGCGAGCGCGGGGGAAAGAGGGCGGCGCAGCCGGGTCAGTTCACGGTGGCTGGCGCGACGCGGCTGCTGCCGCTCGAATAGAAACGGTAGATTCCCTTGCCGGCCGACTTCGCGTCGTACAGCGCGCTGTCGGCCTGCCGGATCAGTTCATCGGGGGAGCCGTGCCCGTCGTCGAGCGCGATGCCGATGCTGATCCCCAGGCTCACGGTCGCGCCGATCGATAGCGTGTACGGCGCGGAGATCTGCCGGATGATGCGAGCGGCGAGGAGCGAGCACGCGTGCATCGTCGTGTCGTCGAGCGCGACGACAAACTCGTCGCCGCCGATTCGTGCGGCCAGCTCGCCGGGCGGCAGCGTCTTGCCGAGCCGCTCGGCCACCTGCGTCAGCACGTCGTCGCCGGCGTGGTGGCCGAACCGGTCGTTGATCGCCTTGAAGCCGTCGAGGTCGAGATACATGACGGCGAGCGCGGGGCCCGGCGTGCGCGGCCGGCGCGCGAGCATCCGCTTGAGCTCGGCATGCAGTTCGTGGCGGTTCGGCAAACCCGTCAGCGCATCGTGCCGCGCGAGGTGCCGGATGTGCTGCTCGGTCCGGCGGCGCGCGGTGACGTCCTCGACGATGATCACCGCGTTGCCGTCCGGCACGCGGTGGCGCGTGAGTTCGAGCTGGCGGCCGTCGGCGAGCACGACGTCGAGCGGCGCGGGTTCGTCGCAGGTCAGCCAGAGCTCGCACTGCGTGGCGAGACTGGCGCCACCGGGATCGGTCGCGTCGTTCGCGCCGAGCGCCGCGACGACGGCCGGCAGCGGCGTATCGAGCATGATCTCGCGCGGCGAGCCGAATAATTGCGCGGTGCGCCGGTTCGCGACGATCACGCGGCGCTCGCCGTCGATCATGCACAGGCCGTGCGGCATGTAGGTGAGCGCGGCGTCGAAGCGCGCGACGAGTTCGGCGTTGCGCTGGCGCGCGGCGATCAGCGCGACGAGTACGCGATAGTGACGCTGGACGACCGTGCGCATCGCGGCGAGATAGATCGCGAGCGGCGGCAGCAGCAGCCATGCGCCCGACCGGTGGGCCAGCAGCGCGCCGACGCCGATCGGCAGCACGCCGAGCGTGACCTGCATCATCGCGAGGCGGGGCAGCGCCGAATTGCGCGACGCGATCCCGCCGAACACGCCGCCCGCGACCATCACCGACAGCGTGCCGAGCTCGACGTCGACGGCCTGCACGCAGCCCATCACGCCGAGGCCGAGCACGAAGCACGCGACGAGCGACACGGGCGCATAGTGCATCGCCCAGTATTCGGCGCGGTCGTCGCCGGCGTCGCGCCGCACCGCGTACGCCCGCGCGATCGAGAGCCGCGTGACGAGCAGGCCGACGTCGACGATCAGCCACGCGAGGCACCAGAGCTGCTGCAGCCGGATCAGCGCGACGGCCGCGACGAAGCCGCTCGCGAGCCCGGAGAGTGCCATCGGGCGGACGTCTTCGAACAGCGTAACGAGCATCGACGGGCGCAGCGCGGCCGTCACACGGTGGTTGCCGGAGGGGGGAGTGGCGAGAACGGAGTGCAGGAGAGATGCCCTGACTGCCATGGTTTTTAACCTCGACACGATGTCGCGATGGCTGGCGGCGCCCGCACGGCACATGGCGGAAGCCCGGCCAGGCCGGATGCGCACGACATTACCATGAAACATGCGCCGCATCGGGCGCCGCGCCGGCCACTAGTCGTAAACCACGCCCGCGAAAGTCTTGCGCATTCGCCGGCGCCACGGCAGCATCGTTGCGAACGGAAGGCGGTTCGGCGACCGACGGGAGACCGGTCGCCTGGCACGCGGCGCGGGTCCGCCGGATGCGGTCGATCCGATCGAAACCGCGGCAAACGATCACGCGACGCGGCCGGATCGCCACCCGCGACCGGCTGCCGCAGCCCGGCTGAACACCGTTATAAGAAATTCGATAAGTATTTCATGCGAGAAATACTATAGGCGATATATCTAAAACAATGCCAGAATGCGCGCCGCTCCGAACGTCGCGACACCCGATCGCCGTCCGAGCCGCATCAGGAGGTTCCCCCCAATGAAAAACCACGGCCTGTCACGGCGGGGTTTTCTGAAAGCCAGCGTGCTGGCGGGCGTCGCAGTGTATGTCGCGCCCCTGGGCAGCCGCGCATTCGCGGCGCTCTTCGAAGAAAAACTCCTCACCCCCGTCAAATGGGATAGCGTCACCGGCATCCCCCAATTCCGCATCGACGGCATCGCGAAGGTCACGGGCTCGAAAGTGTTCGCCCGTGACGTGCGCGCAGCCGACATGCCGCACTGGCCGCAGCAGCAGTCGCATGCGCTGATCCTGCGCGTCACGCAGGCCGACCGCACCTACGAAGGCTTCGACCTGTCGTTGCTCGGCGACGACCTGAAGCCGGACCGCGTGGTCACGGCCGACGATCTCGCGCGCGACGGCGTCGCGTTCCCGGCGTTCTACGGCGACGACATGTTGCTGCCGGCCGGCAAGACGCCCGCGTATCTCGGCCATGCGGTCGCGATCCTCATCTACCACGACTTCGCGCGCTTCCGCTTCGCGAAGAACGCGCTCAAGTTCCGCGACGACGTGATCCGCTACGGCGCGGTCACGGGCCCGCTCGAGCGCGACCCGTGGGGCACCTTCCGCTATGTGCGGGTGGGCGGCAAGACGGCCTACGACGACGACGTCTATTCGAGCCTGAAGGACGCGCCGATCTTCCCGAGCATGATGCGCAAGCACCTGCCGGTGTGGCCGGACGGCAAGGAGCACGGCAAGCTCGACGAGCAGGGCATGTTCCTGGCCGGGCAGATCGCCAGCGAGCTCGACCATCCGTCGGCCGACTGGCTCGTGTTCGACCGCGAGTACAACACGCAGTCGGTCGACACGTCCGCGCTCGAACCGGACAACGCAAACTGCTGGTACGACACCGCGACGCAGTCGCTGCACCTCGTCGTGCCGACCCAGTCGCCGCTGGAAGTGGCGGAGCACGCGGCCGAGATGGTCGCGAAGTGCCGCATGCCGGTGAAGAAGCTGTTCGTGCATCCGTGCTACACGGTCGGCTACGGCTCCAAGGATCACTTCAACGTGCCGTTCTACGGCCTCGTCTGCGCGCTGTACGCGGACGGCCGCCCGGTGCGTTTCGCGAACGACCGCTACGAGCAGTTCCAGACGTCGCTGAAGCGTCACGCGTTCAAGATGCATTACCGGATCGCGGTGGACCGCAACACGGGCCTGTTGCAGTCGTTCAAGGGCGACTTCGAGGCGAACGGCGGCGGGCGCTCGAACTTCTCGCCGTCGGTCGCGATGGTCGGCGCAACGGCCGCGCAATCGATCTACTACTTCCCGAAGAGCGACCTGGCCGCGGTGGCGATCGCGTCGCGCGCGATCGATGCCGGCTCCGCACGCGGCTACGGCACGCTGCAGAGCATGGCCGCGACCGAGATGGCGGTCGACGAGATCGCCGCGCAGCTGAACATCGACCCGATCGAGTTCCGCCTGCGCAACGCGCTGCGTTCGGGGATGAAGAACACGCAGGGTGCGATTCCCGCCGGCGCGCTGCGCGTCGACGAGGTGCTCGAGCGCTCGAAGCAGCATCCGCTGTGGACGCGTCGCGTCGCGCGCAAGGCCGAATACGAAGCGGCGAACCCGGGCAAGCGCTACGGCGTCGGCTTCGCATGCGTGCAGAAGGACTTCGGCACGGGCGCGGAAGCGTCGTTCGCGAAGGTCGAGTTCGACGAGAACGGCAAGGTGTCGCTGCAGCACACGGCGGCCGAGATCGGCACCGGGATGTCGACGTCGCAGGCCGTCGCGGTCGCGAAATGGCTGGGCCGCCCGGCGACGGAAGTGCGCGTGGCCGTGACCGAATGGCCGGACCTGCCGGTCGAGACCAGCGGTGATCCGTACATCATGTCGCAGGCCGACCAGGATCGCCTGAGCGCGAACCCGCGCTGGTCGCCGAGCTATGCGTCGCCGTCGAGCGCGACGAACTCCGCGTACTACTTCACGCACAGCACGCGCGAAGCCGCGCGCGCGGTGTTCCGCTACGGCCTGTGGCCGGCGGCGATGTCGATCTGGACGCGCGGCCTCGGCGGCGGCCAGGCCGCGCCGTATACGATCCGCATCGAAGACGCGCGCTGGGTCGACGGCAAGCTGACCGCCGACGGCCTCGAGCCGTTGAGCTTCGAACAGCTCGCGAAGCAGGCCTATGCGCTCGGCCTGCCGACCGGCGCCGTCGTGCACGTGTTCAACCGCTGGCAGTGGACCGACGCCGAGTTCGAAGTCGGCGGCACGGTCGAACGCTTGCCGATCGACGGGCTGTCGCTGCGCGTCGGCGCGCCGAAGACGGGCGACAACGGCCCGGTGCCCGGCACCGCCGCGCCGGCCGGCGCGACCGCGATGCGCGGCACGCTGGCGCCGACCGCGAACGGCTATCGCGTGCTGGACCGCAAGCGCGTGTTCATCCCGCCGACGAGCCGCAACAACGCGGCCGTCACGTACTACACGGCAGTCGGCACGCTCGTCGAGCTGGCCGTGCACGAAGCGACCGGCAAGGTCGAGCTGCTCACGCATCACTCGGTCATGGAATGCGGCAACCAGATTTCGCCGCAGCTCGTGTCGGGCCAGCTGCAGGGCGGTCTCGCGATGGGGATCGGCCACGCGCTGCACGAGTACCTGCCGCTGTATGAAGACGGCCCCGGCAACGGCACGTGGAACTTCAACCGTTACCAGCTGCCGCGCGCGTCCGACGTCGCCGTGTGGACGCAGACGGGCGACGTGCTGCCGCCGCTGTCCGAGACCGATCCGCCGAAGGGCGTCGCCGAAGTGGTGATGATCCCCGTCGTCGGCGCGATCGTGAACGGCATCGCGCACGCGATCGGCCATCGTTTCACCGACCTGCCGGTGACCCCGCAAAAGATTCAGGAGGTGCTCGCATGACGACCGCCCAAACCGCGGCTTCGGCCGCGAGCGCCAGCGCCGCTGCGACCGGCGCTTCCGCGCCGAGCGCGGCTTCGGCCGCACCGGCCTCGGCCCCGGCAGTGCCGGCTGCGGCATCTGCACCGGCCGCCGTCGAGCGTCCGCTCGTCCGGTTCCAGTCGAAGCCGCTGTCGATCAACATCAACGGCAAGTCCGTCGGCCCGATGCAGGTGCCGGAAGGGCTGATGATGATCGAGTTCCTGCACGAGTACGCGGGCCTCACCGGTTCGCGCCTCGGGTGCGGGCAGGGGATCTGCCACGCGTGCGTCGTGATCGTCGACAAGCCGGACGGCACGAGCGAGGAAATGCGCACCTGCATTACCGGCGCGCACTTCTTCCACGGCCGCTCGATCCGCACGATCGAAGGCCACGCGAAGCGCAACGAAGCCGGCGAAGTGGTCGAGCTGTCGCCGATCCAGCAGAAGTTCCTCGAGCACTTCAGCTTCCAGTGCGGCTACTGCACGCCGGGTTTCGTCAACGCGGCGACCGTGCTGATCGAACGCCTGAAGCGCGAGCCGATCGCGAAGGCCGACGTCGAACGCACGATCACCGAATCGCTCGACGCGCACATCTGCCGCTGCACGGGCTATGTCCGCTACTACGAAGCCGTCAAGGACGTGGTGCTGACGACGCCGGGACTCGTGAAGGACGCCGCATGAAACGCACCTACGCTCACCGTGTCGCGCGGGCTGCGGGCCTGCCCGCGCTCGCCGCGGCCTGCGCGCTGCTGCTCGCTGCGTGCGGCGGCCATGACGCACCGGCCTCGAACGCTGCTTCCGGCGCGCCCGGCGCCGACCAGGTCGCGCGCGGCCGCTATCTCGTCAAGGCCGCCGACTGCGCGGCGTGCCACACCGCCAAGGACGGCGCACCGTTCGCCGGCGGCGCGCCGCTCGAATCGCCGTTCGGCACGTTCTACGGCTCGAACATCACGCCCGACAAGGATCACGGGATCGGCAGCTGGAGCGCGGACGACTTCTACGCCGCGCTGCATGACGGCAAGGCGCCGGGCAAGCGCCTGTATCCGTCGATGCCGTATACGTCGTACCGGCAGCTCACGCGCGCCGATTCCGACGCGATGTACGCGTACCTGAAGTCGGTCAAGCCGGTCGCGCAGGAAAACCGCGAACACGAGCTGAAGTTCCCGTACAACCTGCGTTTCGGGATGGTCTTCTGGGACATGGTGTTCCTGAAGGACAGCCTGCCCGATGCATCGACCGGCCAGTCCGCCGACTGGCAGCGCGGCCGCTATCTGGCGGGCGCGCTCGGCCACTGCGCGGAATGCCATACGCCGCGCGCGTTCACGGGCCAGCTCGACAGCGCGAAGCCGTTCGCGGGCGCGGCGCTCGGCCGCGTGGCGGCGCCCGACATCACGCCGGCCGGCCTGGCCGCGCGCGGCTGGACGGGGGCCGACCTGCAGACGTTCTTCGGCGTCGGCATCGCACCGCAAGGTTCGGCATTCGGCGAGATGTACCCGGTCGTGCACCTGAGCACGCAGTACATGGCGAAGGACGACCTGCGCGCGCTGTCCGTGTACCTGCTGGGCGATACGCCGCCCGCGCCGCAACCGGTGAAGCCGGTGTCGGCCGACGCCGCGCAACTCGCCGCCGGCCGCTCGGTGTATCTGGCGGTCTGCGCGGGCTGTCACGGCTTCAACGGCGAAGGCAAGCCGCACGTGGCGGTGCCGATGAACGGCAATTCGACGGTGCGCCAGGGCGATTCGCGCAACCTGCTGGTCGCGATGCTCGATGGCATCGGCGAGCAGAAGTTTGCCGGGTTCGAGAACCTGCAGCCGATGCCGGGTTTCGCGCACACGCTGAGCGACGACGAACTCGCGCAGCTCGCGAACTACCTGCGTGCGACGTGGGGCGGCCAGCCCGCGAGCGTCACGCCGGCCGACGTGAAGGCCATGCGTTAAGTCGTGCCGCCGGGCAGGGCGTCGCGCGCGATTCAGCCGGTTTCCGGTGCTCGCGCGCGACGCGTCGCCCGATTTCTTGCGGCGGTTCTTCAGTAGCCGCCGCCACCTCCGCCACCCCCTCCGCTGCCTCCCGCGCCGCCACCGCCATACCGGCTCATGCCCGGTCCCTGCGCAGGGCCACTCCCCGACGACATGCATCCCGCCGACAGGACGAGCACCAGCGCGGCGATCAGCGCCGCGGCCAACGTTGCCGATTTCATGTCCGCCTCCTTGCCACGCGCAGGCCGCGGGAAAGGCCGGTTCGCGTGAACCGCACGTCTGCGCGCTGACGAAACACGAAACGTTTCGGGATGGCCGTTTATTCCATGCTTTTTGTGGATCGTCGAACGCGAAGGGGCCGGATCGGAGCCGTCGCGCGGTGCCTTGGTACACTGCGGCACGCCGCCATTCCGATTCCGACTACAAAAACATGAGTGCCACCGTTGAACGTCCGACGTCGCGTCCGTCCCATTCCGTCGTGCTCGGCTGCGTGTCATTTGCCGTCGGCGGTCCGCTGGTCGCGTCGCTCGCCTGGCCGGCCGTGATGCTGATCGCGTGGTCGTTGATCGACGGCCCGTCATGGGAGGTGCTGAAAGTCAGCGCCGGCATGGTGCTGCTGATCTTCTTCGCATCGTTCCTGTTCGGCTATTTCCTGCCGGCGACCGTGACGGGCGGCATCATGGGTGCAATCGGCACGCGGATCCGGCGGCGCTGGTTCGTGCTGCTGGGGATGATCGTCGGCGCCGGCGCGATGATCGGCTTCGTCGAACTCGAGATGGTCCTGATCAAATCCGACAAATTCGGCGACATCAACGCGATCGCCACGCTCGATGCGATCGTGACGTCGGCCGTGATGTCGTATTGGCTGCATCGACGGCTCGAACGCCGGCGTTGAACGTGAAGCGGTGCGCGATCGGGTGCTCGTCGATCGCGCGCCTGCAGCGGGGGCGCCGCTCGGCCGCTTCTGCGGCCTGCGGGCTGCCATGCTGGTCCTGAAGCCGAAGCCGCCGTCGCGGCGGCCCGCGATCAACGATAGACGAGATC
This sequence comes from Burkholderia aenigmatica, assembly GCF_048627025.1. Taxonomy (NCBI): domain Bacteria; kingdom Pseudomonadati; phylum Pseudomonadota; class Betaproteobacteria; order Burkholderiales; family Burkholderiaceae; genus Burkholderia; species Burkholderia aenigmatica. The sequence goes on from NZ_CP184470.1 coordinate 520,794, forward strand.
GGCGCGGCGGTTCTGTGCCCAGGAATCCTCGTCGTGGCCGAGCGCGACCGGCTTTTCCTTGCCGAGGCTGACGGCCTCGAGTTGCGTGGCCGGCACGCCGAGCGTTTCGAGCCCGCTCATCACGGCCTGCGACCGGCGTTGGCCGAGCGCGAGGTTGTATTCGGACGTGCCGCGTTCGTCGGTGTTGCCCTGGATCAGCACGTGCCGCGCCGGATGGCTGCGCAGGTAGTCGGCATGCGCCTGCAGCAGCGACTGGTATTCGGGCTTGACGGAGTACTGGTCGAAATCGAAGTAGATGCTGCGCTTCGCGAGCGGGCTGTTCGGATTATTGAGCTCGTCGGCCGTCACCGTTGCGACGGCTTCGCTCGAGGGCGTCGGCGCCATGCCGGCATTCTCGGGCGTCTTGGCCGCGTGGTGGCAACCGGCCAGCAGTACGACGGTTGCCAGGACCGCAATTCGGTTCGTTTTGCTCATCGTTCGTCTCCTGCGGTTGACTGCGTTGAACGCGTGGGGCGTGCGATCGGCACGTCCGTATCCGGCCTCGACAGCGCGAAAGGTCCGGCACCCACGACGTGAATCGTGTTCGTAAGCCGGTGGTGCGCCATATGAAAGAGTGTCGCGACCGGAACGCCAAATCTCGGCGTCGCTGCAAACAGATTAGGAAAAATGTCACAGCGTGACCAGTTTCTCCGCATTTTTTTGCGCCGACGCGACAGACCGGGCGGCATTCTTGCCTTCGTGCGGGGCGATGCCACAGCGAAAAGGCCGCGCACGGGCGCGGCCTTTTCGGCTCAGGGGCGTGACGATCGGGCAGTGCCGGAACGCATGCCTTACGCGGTCGGCGTAGCGGCGTTGCACCGCACCGCGCCGCACCGCGTCGTCAGAACTTGTGCCGCAGCCCCAGTGCGACGACGACCTGGTTGCTGTTCGCCGACGGCGTCAGCGTCCAGACGGTCGCGTTGAATGCAGGATTGCCGTTGCCGCCGCTCACGCTCTGGTAGACGCCTTCGAGATACGCATCGGTGCGCTTCGACAGCGCATAGTCCGCTTGCGCGACGACCTGGTTCCATTTCGGGCGCGTCTGGCCGGTGCGCGTGTCGAAGCGGCCCATCGTGTACGTGTACGCGGCCGAGAGGCTCAACGCACGCGTGACGAAGAAGTGCCCGTCGACCGTGAAGTTGTCGAACACCAGCGATTCACCCTTCAGCGGTGCGATGCCGCCGCCCTGGAGGACACCCGTCACGCCATCGGTGGTCGAATGCGACCACGCGGCGCCGACCGAATGCGGCCCGAACGCATAACGGCCGGCCGCGGCCCAGATCTGCTGGTTGCCACCCGTGATCGTCGCCGAGCCGTCGACCGTGCTGAGCGCGCCATTCGGGTTCGGCGCATTGCGGTCGCGGCTGATCTTCAGGTAGCCCGCGCCGAGCTTCACCGGCCCGTTCGCATACGACACCCCCGCGCTCCACGCCGCGTTGTTGGCGAACTGGCCGGCCGTGTTCGAGAACCCGTACATCGCGCCGAACGTCAGCCCCCGGTACGTCGGGCTCGTGTACTTCACCGCGTGATTGATGCGAAGGTTGCGGTTCGAATCGTCGTTGTCGTACGGATGAACTGCCAGGTTGCCGCCCCAGCCGGGGCCGGATGCGCCGAGCGGCGTCACGAAATCGAGGATCAGGTCGTACTGGCGGCCGAACGTGAGCGTGCCGGCCGTCTTCGAACTCAGGCCGATCCAGGCCTGGCGGCCGAACATGTCGACGCCTTTCTGCGACAGCGCGCCGGTGGTGCCCGAGAAGCCGTTCTCGAGCGTGAAGACCGCCGCCGTCCCGCCGCCGAGATCCTCGCGGCCGCGCAGCCCCCAGCGCGACGCGTTCAGCGCACCGCTCGTCATCGCGACGGTGCCGCTGCCCGGCGAGCCGGCGCCGTGCGTGCGCTGGTTCGTCGCGTAGGTGATCGACGTATCGATCAGGCCGTACAGCGTCACGCTGCTCTGTGCGTGCGCGCCGCCCGGCGCGAAGGCGGTCAGGCTGGCGGCAATGGCGGTCCCCGCGAGTCGCGTGCTGGCGTGCTTGTTCATTTTGTAGGAATGCATAGGAGTTTTTATCGTTTTCCCGGCCCGGTGGCCGGCGGATCGAGCGGGCATTATTGGAGATCGTGCGGCGGTCGATTAAGGCGTTGCACAGGAAAGGTCCTCTGCGAAATCGCTCGGAATCGCGGCGGGACGGAAGACGAGGACGTGCGGTGCGGTGGAACGAAAGCGCCGGGTTGGCGATGCGTTCGAGGGGGACGTCGGGGGATTCAGGCGGCCATCGCGTGATCGTCGGTCGAGCGATCGACGGCGAGCAGTCTAACGGCGAGCAACCGGCAGCGCGGCTTCGACGCCACCGCTGCGATACGCGGCGCGGACGGCGATCGCCCGGGCTTCGAGCGCTTCCGGCGAGAGCCAGGGCCGCAACCGAACCGCGACGCGCGGCAACGCGGCAAGCTGATCGCGCAGGCGCACGATCGACCGGCAGCCACGGAATGCCGACGATCGTGCATCGGGGCCCGACGCGGCTTCGGCAAGCTCGGCCGTCCACTCGACGCCGCGGTGGCCCTTGACTTCGTCGAGGTGCGGCAGATGGCGCGCGTCGCCCGATAACGCGATCAACAGCGCGGCCCATTGCGCGCCGCGCCATCCAAGGAGCATGTCGCACGTGAGATCGGCCAGCAGCGCGTCGTCCAGCACGGACAGGCTTTGCTGGCACAGGTAGTGGAAGTCGAGCGGCTGGTAGCGGACCTGCGGGTAGTCGCGCAGCACATGCCCGAGTTCGGCGCCGGTCTCGACGGCGGCGGCCAGGAATTGTTCGGCCGGCGCGGGACGGTTCAGCAGCAGCGTCGGCACGCTCCGGTAGAGCCGGTGGATGTCGTCGGGGTGATAGTGCATCGCGAATGTCGGAGTGATCGACCGGCGCGCGCGGTGCGCCGTTCAGGTTTTCTGCTGGTCGCCGGACAGTAGTGCCGTATAACGCCGCTGCATTTCATCAGGTTCGACCGCTTCGATCGTATGCCCGATCAGCCATTCGTAACCGAACGGGTCGCGAATCTTGCCGGAGCGCTCGCCGTAGAACTGGTCCTGGATCGCGCGTGTCAGTTGCGCGCCGGCCGCGATTGCGGCGGCGATCGTCGCGTCGGCGTCGTCGACATGCAGGTGAAGCGACATCGGCGCTTTGCCATCCGGGTCGAGGGCAAGGATATCGTATTCGGGGAACTCGTCCGAGATCATCAGCGTGCATGGCCCGAGCTGCAATTCCGCGTGGCCGATGCGTCCCGACGGCTCGACGAGGCGGAATTTCTCCTGCGCGCCGAACGCCTTCGCATAGAACGCGATAGCGTCGTCTGCGTGCTTGGCGCGCAAATAGGGAAAGACTTCGTGAATCGCCATGGTGCTCTCCGGGTGATGGGGTGGGTGTCGCTCGATCCTGTCGGGCCTCGCGGGCCCGGTGTTGAACAAAATTTACCGCCTCGCCCGGCATCGGGTCAGAGCGGAACGTGAAAGCCGTTCGCGTTCGCGCGTTGCCGGCACTCTTCCGGCGACAGCCCCGTGAACGCGCGAAACTCGCGGTTGAAATGCGGCTGGTCGGCCTAGCCCGCGGCAAAGTTCATTCCGGATCGGAGGCGGCGGGTCCGACGCCCAGACCGAGTCGATGAAAGGCCGCAGGGCGCCGCCGGGGCGGCGGCTGACGATCATGCCTTTTACCGTGTCATGAAGGGCGAACACGCCGATTCTACAAACGAATCGCGTGGGTGGGGGAAGGGAGGCGATGGCGAGCGGATGCTGACCGGTGGACTGTCATCCGCAATCCGCCGATCGGTCATTGTTGTGATTCCGCAGCGGGTCGAAAGCGATCGCGATACGCCCCCGGGCTGAGGCCGACCTTCTCCTTGAACAGCCGGCAAAATGAGCTCGTATCGCTGTATCCCACCTGGGCCGTGATCCGCTCGAGGCTGAGATCGCCGGTCTCCAGCAAACCGCGCGCGGCTTCGATGCGCAGGCTCTGCAAATACCGCAAGGGCGGCTGATTCAGCGCGGCCTGGAATCGGCGGATGATCGTGCGCTCGCTCACGCCGAGGTCATGCGCCATCGCCGACATCTTCACGTCCTTCGCCATGTTCTTCTGCAGCCAATGCTGTGCGCGGTGAACCAGCGAGTCGGCGTGCGTCTTGTCCGTCAGCAACGGGAGGTACGGCGATTGCCTGGTCTGGCTCACGTCGATCAGCATCGTCTTGGCGCACTGCGCGGCGATCACCGCCCCGGAGAACCGCTCGATGACATGGATGGTCTGCAGCAGGTAGGACGCTGACGCACCGGCACAGATCAGTCGATCCGCCTCGGTGACGACGGGTTCCAGTTGAAGGTCGACACGGGGAAACCGCCGGCGAAACTGGTCGGCCAGCCACCACGTGGTCGTCGCAGGCCGTCCGTCCAGGAGGCCGGTGTTGGCCAGCACGAACGTGCCGGTGCAGTTTGCCGCAAGGTAGGCCCCCGCGTTCCATTGCGAAACCAGCCAGTCGCATGCGGCAGACTGTCGTGCCAGCAACTGGTCGAACGCCTTGCCGCTCGCATAGTGCGCGCTGGGAATGAAAACCAGGTCGAACTGCTCTTGCGGCCGGATCGGCTCCGTGTTCAGTTGTAGCCCGTTGCTCGCCATGACGGGCTTCCCCGTCGGAGAAACGAACCGCCATTCGAACTGCGTATGTCCATCGCCCCGCTGTCGCCGCAAATGCGAGTTCGCAATCTGGAGGATGTCGGCGAACCCGCCCAGGCTGGAGGCGTAGCAATCGTCATACGCAAGGATGGCGGCGCGGGGCATGGCGTGTCGGATATCGCACTCAATGTGTCAGTTTAGCCAATGTACGGCAATCCGAACTGCGAGGAAACTGTCCAGGTCCACCGGGGGCCAGTCGCGTTTCCGGCTTGCGAAGGCGCTTTCGTCTCAACCTGAACCGAAAACATCATGAAAACCAGGATCACCGAACTCTTCGGCATCGACTATCCGATCATCCAGGGCGGCATGCACCACGTCGGGTACGCGGAGCTGGCGGCAGCCGTCTCCAATGCCGGCGGCCTCGGCATCATTACCGGCCTGACCCAGCGATCGCCGGCGGATCTCGCCGCCGAAATCCGGCGTTGCCGCGAGATGACCGACAAGCCGTTCGGCGTGAACCTCACGTTCCTGCCGACGGTCACGTCCCCTGACTATCCCGGCTATATCCGGGCCATCGTCGAAGGCGGGGTCAAGATCGTCGAAACGGCCGGCAACAACCCGCAGCCCTACCTGGCCGCGCTCAAGGACGCGCATGTCAAGGTGATCCACAAGTGCACGTCGGTTCGTCATGCGCTCAAGGCCGAATCCATTGGCTGCGATGCGGTCAGCGTCGACGGATTCGAATGCGGCGGCCATCCGGGCGAGGACGACATTCCGAACTTCATCCTGCTGCCGCGCGCGGCCGACGAGCTCAAGATCCCGTTCGTGGCCTCCGGCGGCATGGCGGATGGCCGGTCGCTGGTTGCCGCACTTTCGCTGGGCGCGGACGGCATCAACATGGGGACGCGCTTCATCGCCACCCGCGAGGCACCGGTGCACGAGAATGTAAAGCAGGCGCTGGTCGCGGCCACCGAACTGGACACGCGGCTGGTCATGCGCCCGCTGCGCAATACCGAGCGCGTGCTGCGCAATGCCGCGGTCGACCGCATCCTCGAAAAGGAAAGCAGGCTCGGGGCCAGCATCCGGTTCGACGATATCGTCGAAGAGGTCGCCGGCGTGTATCCGCGCATCATGAAGGAGGGTGCGCTCGATGCGGGCGCCTGGTCGTGCGGCCTGGTCGTCGGGTTGATCCGCGATATTCCGACCGTGAAGGAACTCGTCGAGCGCATCGTGAACGAGGCGACGGAGATCATTCGCGGCCGACTGGCAGGTATCGCGGGTTGATATCGACGTGAGACGCGAGATGCCGCTGGCGTTCGGTGACGAAGGTGGCGAACGAGCGGCGTCGAACGCGCGATGAGCAGCCTGTTGCGGTGTTCATCGCACCCACTCCATCGCGAACCGGTGCCCGCGATCGAGTCGCGCGATCGCCAAAACGCATGTTGACGGATCTTGTCGCCGCGCAGCGATATAATTCGCGCTCCGAGGGCATTCGAGCCCGACCGCGAATACAAGACAAGAAGAAGCAGACATGGCTCCGTCTCAACCGCATGCATTGCAGCGTCCGCCCGCTGAAGTCCTGTACGCCGATCAGCTCGCCGAGCTGAAGGCGCAGGATGGCGGCCAACCCCGTCCGCCGGGCTGGCAACTGAGCCTGACGGCCGCCCGTGCCTTCATTGCCGGCGATCGCTCGCTCGGCATTGCGCCGAAGATCGTCGCGCCGATCGCAAGCATCGAGCGCATGCTCGTCACGCTCGCCACCGGCCGCGGACTGATGCTGGTCGGCGAACCGGGTACCGCGAAGTCGATGCTGTCCGAGCTGCTGGCGGCCGCGATCAGCGGCACGTCGACGCTGACGATCCAGGGCGGCGCATCGATCACCGAAGACCAGATCAAGTACGGCTGGAACTACGCGTTGCTGATCAACGAAGGACCGAGCCCGCGCGCGCTCGTGCCTGCGCCGCTGTACCAGGGCATGCACGACGGCAAGATCGTGCGCTTCGAGGAAATCACACGCGCGCCGCTGGAGGTGCAGGACTGCCTGCTCGGCATGCTGTCGGATCGCGTGATGGCGGTGCCCGAACTGCATGGCGAACACGGGATGCTGTATGCGCGCGAGGGTTTCAACATCATCGCGACCGCGAACACGCGCGATCGCGGCGTGAACGAGATGAGCGCGGCGCTCAAGCGGCGCTTCGATTTCGAAACCGTGTTTCCGATTCTCGACTTCGACAGCGAACTCGCGCTCGTGCGCGAAGCCAGCGCACGCCTGCTGGCCGGCAGCGGCATTCCGGCGGCCGTGCCGCAGCCGGTGCTGGAACTGCTGATCACCACGTTTCGCGATCTGCGCGGCGGGACCGGCGACGGCACAGGCAGCGACGGCGCGATGGATCGGTTGACGGCGGTGATGTCGACAGCCGAGGCGGTGAACGTCGCGCATGCGGTCGGGGTGCGCGCATGGTTCCTCGAGCAACGCGAAGGATCGCCGCAGGATCTCGTCGACTGCATCGCCGGCACCGTCGTCAAGGACAACGCCGACGATCGCGCGAAGCTGCGCCGCTACTTCGAACAGAAGGCGGCGCGGCGCGAAGGGGCGCACTGGCGCGCGTACTACGCGGCACGCCACCGTCTGCCGTGACGCGCGACATGAAGGCGACCGATCACGGCGGCATGCCGGGGCGGGGACGGATTACGCCCGACGCGTTCGACGCACACGGCATGCACTGCGTGCACGGCGACAAGGGCAGGTCGGGCGCCATCGCCGGCGCCGCATGCCTCGACGTCCACTGACGGGCGCCGCATGCAGACCGAGACGTCCAGCAACCCGCACATCGTCGGCATCCGGCATCACAGCCCCGCCTGCGCGCGGCTGGTGGCCGAGCGTATCCGGGCGCGGCGGCCGCGCTACGTGCTGATCGAAGGGCCGGCCGACTTCAATGGCCGGCTCGACGAGCTGTATCGTCCGCACCGCCTGCCGATCGCGATCTACAGCTATCTGTCCGGCGATGCCGCACATTACGGCTCGTGGACCCCGTTCGCCGAGCATTCGCCGGAATGGCAGGCCTTGCAGGCGGGGCGCGAAGTCGGCGCGATGGTGCGCTTCATCGACCTGCCCGCGTGGCACGCGGCGTTCTCGCAGCGGGAGAACCGCTATGCCGATGTCGCGGACGCCGAACACGAGGCACGCGCCGACGCCTACGAGCGCGCGCTGGCGGACACGCTTGCCGTGCAGGGCCGCGATGCGCTCTGGGACCACCTGTTCGAGAACGTCGGCGAGACGCCGGACGCGCTGGACGAGCTCGCGCAGCGCCTGTCGACCTACTTCTCGCATCTGCGCGACGCCGATCCGGGCTCGCTCGGCAACCAGGCACGCGAACGGATGATGGCGCGCTGGATCGCGTGGGCCGTCGCCGAAGCCGGCGGGCGGGCGGACGACGTGCTGGTGGTCTGCGGCGGCTATCACGCGCCGGCGCTGGCACGACTCTGGCGCACGCTGCCGGCCGCGTTGCCCGATACGCCCGAACCCGGCGCGCTCGACGGCGGCGCCTGCACCGTGCTCGAAGAACAGGCTGAACAGACGGACGACGCCTGCGTGCCCGGGACGGATGCGAATACCGCCGACGGGGCCGCGCGCAGCGTCCGCTACGGTTCCTATCTCGTGCCTTACACGTTCAAACGCCTCGACGCATTCGCGGGCTACGCGTCGGGCATGCCTTCGCCGGCCTATTACCAGTGGGTCTGGGCGTACGGCGCGGAAGAGGCCGCGCGGCGTGTGCTCGAGAGCGTGATGCAGCGGCTGCGCGCGCGCAAGCTGCCGGTATCGACGGCCGACCTGATTGCCGTGCACGTGCGGGCCGAAGGGCTGGCACGCCTGCGCGGGCACGCGCGGCCGCTGCGCTGCGACTGGCTCGACGCGCTGGCCGGCGCGCTGGTCAAGGACGCGCTCGACGCGCCGCTGCCGTGGACCTATCGCGGGCCGCTGCGGGCCGGCACCGATCCGGTGCTGGTCGAGGCGATGGCGGCGCTGGCCGGCGACGTCGCGGGCGAGCTTGCGCCCGGCACGCCGCAACCGCCGCTCGTCGCCGCGGTGCGCGACGAGCTGGCCACGCTCGGCATCGTGCTGCGCGGCACGCTGACGCTCGACCTGCTGACCGATGAAGGTCGCGCGCGCAGCCGCGTGCTGCACCGGCTGGCGCTGCTGCGGGTGCCCGGCATCGTGCGCTGCCAGGGCGCGCAGCTTGCGATGTCGGGCGAGCGCGACGAGGTCTGGCAGCTCGGCGAGCCGCTCGAGCAACAGGCCGCGCTGATCGAAGCCGGCGCGTGGGGCGCGACGCTGGCCGACGCGGCGCGCGCGCGGCTCGAGGATGAATTGCGTGAGGCGGGCGGCCGCATCGCGCCGCTCGCGGACGGGCTGAACCGCGCCGCATGGGCCGGGCTGGCGGCACTGAGCGACAGCTTGCTGGGCACGCTGCACGACGCGGTCGCGCGCGAGCAGCGCTTCGAATCGCTCGCACCGGCGCTCGGGAATCTGCATACGTTGCTGCGTCACGGCCATCTGCTCGGCATGCACAATGCGCCGGTATTGCGGATCGTCGTCGAGGCCGGTTTCGATCGCGCGCTGTGGTTGCTCGAACCGGCCGCCGCGCTGGCGCCGGGCGATCTCGATGCCCATGTGCAGGGGCACGTCGCGCTGCGCCGGATCGTGGCCGACGTGCTGGCCGGCGCCGAGGGTGTCACCCACACGCCACTCGCGATCGAGCCGTTGCGCGCGCTGGCCGTCTGGCGGCGCAAGGCGGCCGATACCGCGGCGGCACCCGCGAGTCGCGGCGCGGCGCTCGGGGCGTTGCTTGATCTCGCCGCGCATGCCTGCGCCGAGGACGGTCAACCCGTCGCCGGCATCGACGATGCGATGGCGCTGCTGCAGGCGATGCCGGCCGCCGCGCTCGGCGATGCGCTCGGCGGATTGCTGGCGCTGGCGCGCGAGACGCTGGCGAGCGCGCCCGCGTTCGTCGCGGGCATGGATGCGACCGTGCGCGCACTCGACGACGCCGATTTCGTGCTTGCGCTGCCGGGGCTGCGCGGCGCGTTCGCGTGGTTGCCGCCGCAGGAGCGCGGGCGGCTTGCCGATCAGGTGCTCGCGCTGCACCAGGCAACCCACCTGTCGCGACGCGTGCTGACCGAGCGGCACGCGGAAGAGGCATCGCCCGAGGCGGCCGCGCATGCGGCACGCATCGAGGCACAGGTGCTGGGCCGCTTGCGGCGCTGGGGGCTGACGCCCGATCCGGAGGCATCGTGACGCGCCGATCAACGGGCCGCCGCGCGCCCGGCTTCTCCTTCCTTCACCCTGATGTCGCTCCGTCACGGCACTGCGCGACGCGGTTTCCACGAGTCCTGCCATGCCGCTGAACATTCCCGGTCCGCTCGAACGCTGGCGGCTGCTGCTCGGCGAACCGGCCGAAGCCGCGTGCGGCACGCCCGGTGCCGATGCACAGGCCGCCGATGCGGCGCTCGAATGGCTGTACGGCCGCGACGGCGACCGCGCGCAGCGTGGCGAGCGCGGTGCCGGCCTCGGGCCGTCCGCGCTGAGCACGCCGGACTGGATCAACACGATCCACACGCTGTTTCCGAAAGAGGTGATCGACCGGCTCGAACGCGATGCGGTCGAGCGCTTCGGTATCGACGAAGTCGTCACGAACCTCGACGTGCTGGAGCGGATCGAGCCGTCCGAATCGCTGCTGCGCGCCGTGCTGCACACCAAGCACCTGATGAATCCCGAGGTGCTGGCGGCCGCGCGGCGGCTGGTGGCCGAAGTCGTCCGGCGCATCATGGAGCGGCTGGCGACCGAGGTGCGGCAGGCCTTCAGCGGCACGCGCGACCGGCGCCGGCGCTCGCGGATGAAGATCGCGCGCAATTTCGACTACACGCGCACGCTGGCCGCGAACCTGCGCCACTGGCATCCCGAGCGGCGCAAGCTGTATCTCGACACGCCGGTTTTCAACAGCCGCACGCGTCGCCAGGTCGAGCCGTGGGACATCGTGCTGCTCGTCGACCAGAGCGGGTCGATGGTCAACTCGGTGATCCACAGCGCGGTGATGGCCGCGTGTCTGTGGCAATTGCCGGGCATGCGCACGCGGCTCGTGGCCTTCGATACGTCGGTGGTCGACCTGACCGCCGACGTGTCCGACCCGGTCGAGCTGCTGATGAAGGTACAGCTCGGCGGCGGCACGGACATCGCGAAGGCCGTCGCGTATGCGCAATCCTGCGTCGCGAATCCCGCGCGCACGGTGGTCGTGCTCGTCAGCGATTTCTACGAAGGCGGCAGCGGCTACGAACTCGTGCGCCGTGTGAAGGCGCTGGCCGAGAGCGGCACGCGCGTGCTCGGGCTGGCCGCGCTCGATTCGGCGGCCGAGCCTGCGTACGACCGCGAGATGGCCGCGCGGCTCGTGAACGCCGGTGCGCAAGTCGGCGCGATGACGCCCGGGCAACTGGCCGCGTGGCTCGCCGAGAAGGTGCAGGGATGAGCGCGCCGATGCGTGACGACCTGCTCGAACTGACGCCGGAGGCGCTGACCGCGCTCGCCAACGCCGGGTTCGTCAAGCGCGCACAGAAGGATGTCGCGGCCGGCGCGATGCCTGCGCTGGCGGTCGACGGCGACGGTACGGTGCATGCGTCGTTCGACGACGGCGTGCGGACCAGCCTGCCGCCGGGGCGGACCTTGCGCGACGCGGCGTGCAGCTGCACCGCGAGCGGCATGTGCCGGCATCGCGTGATGCTGGTGCTGGCCTATCAGGCGAGCACGCCGGCGAACGAAGCGGCCGAATCGGCTGCGTCGGGCGATGGACATGCAGGCGGGGACGGCAAGGCGGGGCAGGCCGATCCGCGCGACGAATCGATCCGCGATCCGAATGACGCAACGAACGGCGAAACGCGCGACGGCCCGGACGATGCGTCATCGGACAACGACACGAACGGCACGTCGTCCGCGGATCGCGCATGGAGCCCGGCCGATTTCGACGATGCCGCGCTGGCGGCGAGTTTCGCGCCGTCGGTGCTCGAACAGGCCGCGCGCCTGGCGGTCGCGCGCCCCGTCGTGGCCGTGCAGCCGTGGTCCGACGCGCAGTCGTCGCCGATTGCACGCCTGCCGATGTGCACCGTGCGGTTCTTCTCGCGGCGCTCGCTCGCGCATGCGCGCTGCGACTGCCGGCAGGGTAGCGGCTGCGCGCACGTCGTGGTGGCCGTCTGGGCGTTTCGCCAGGCCGGTACACCGGCCGACGGCGCAACGGAGACGATCGTCGAGGTGCGCCCGCCGGCCGGCAATGAAGCGGAGAGCGACGACGACCGTTCACCGCTGCGCGACGACGCGGCGCGTGCGTTGATCGCCGACCTCGACGGGCTGGTACACGCCCTGTGGCTGGACGGTTCGAGCCAGCCGCCGATCGCGCTGGCCGCGCGCGTGGAGTCACTGCGCGGCCGTCTGCGCGAGCGCGGCTGGCAGTGGGTCGACGACGCGCTCGACGAAGCCTGGCAGCTCGTGCTCGCGCAGCATGCGCGCAGCAGCCGTTTCGAGCCGCTGCGGCTCGTGCGCGTGCTGGCCGAACTGTGGGCACGCCTGCGCGCGGCGAGGGGCGCCGCGACGCAGCCCGACAGCGCCACGGTACCGGCCCGCCAGATGCTCGGCATCGGCGTGAAGGGCGAGGTCGAACTCGATCATCTGCGGCTGGTGTCGCTCGGCGTCGAGCTGTGGGCCGACGAAGCGGAAGAGGGGGCGAGCGTGCTGTTCGCCGATCCCGATACGCAAACCGTAATGGTGCTCACGCGAAACTGGCCGCGTGCCGCCGACATCGCAGCCGGCGGCCGGGCGCCGGATCTGGCCGGACGCCGTGTCGCGGGTTTTCCGCTGCGGCAGATCGCGGCCGGGCAGGTCGTCACGAAAACCGCGAAGCGGCGCGCGAACGGCGCGGTCGACATCGCCGCCGGCGTACGACAGACGGGCGTGCTGCCGCTGTCACCGAAATCCTGGGACGATCTTGCCGCGCCGATCCGCCAGCCGGGCATCGCGGCGCTCGTCGCGCACCTGCGTGACGCGCTGCCCGATTTCGTGCGGCCGAGACAGGCGGCGAATGGGGCGGCGGCCGGTGCGGCCGGGTCGCTGCACGTCGTCGCGTTCGAGCCGATGGTCGTGCGGTCGGTTCACTGGGATGCGGCCGCGCAGGTGCTTCACGCCCGGCTCGCGCACGGCGAAGCCGCGACAACCGGCGTGGACGGCGACGATGTGCTGCACCTCGCGCTGCCGCATCGCGCCGTGGCGCCTGGCGCCGTCGATGCACTGGCGCGCGCGCTGGCCGGCGAATGGGGCGGGTTGCGCGCACTGGCGGGCACCGTGCGCCTGCATGCGGGCACGGCCGTGATGCGGCCGCTGGCCGTGCTGACCGCACAGCGCGCCGTCGTGCTGCAGACCGAAGCGACGGCGCCGCAACCGCTGCCGCTGGCCGGCGGGCGCGCGCCGTTGCCCGAGCTGGTCGCGCTCGCGGAGGATACGCTGGCGCTCTTGGCCGAGTGGCTGCGCCAGGGAATGCGCCATCAGGGTGGCGGCGCGGTCGAGCGGGCGCGGGCGCAGGCCACCCGGCTGGAGCGGGCCGGCCTCGCTCACGCGGGCCGCCTGCTGCGCTTGCTGGCCGACGGCCTGCGGGCCGCGCAACCGGCGTCGCTACTGGCGCAACTGGGTTCGCTGACGTTGCTGCTGCTGGGCATCGTCGAGCAATGACGGCATGACCGTCGACCGGGCGAGCAGGTCGCGCCCGACATCGCGAGTCGTCGTGCAGGATGCACGGATCGCGGGATGAATGAACGAGAGGGCGTCGTGGCTGCCTGGCGGCCACGGCATGCAGGCGCGGCATCGTGCTGCGTCGTCGATCCGAGTGAGAGGGAACGGATGCGTCGTTTTGAACTGATCGAAGGCAATTCCAGCAAGTTCTGGGAAGTGGAGCAGGACGGCTCCGGGCTCAATATCCGCTGGGGCCGCATCGGCACCGCGGGCCAGAGCCAGACGAAGTCGTTCGCGGACGACGCGAAAGCGCGCGCCGCGCTCGACAAGCTCGTCAAGGAGAAGACCGGCAAGGGCTACGCGGAAGTTGCGGTGGCGGCCGGCGCCAGCATCGGCGCGACCGCCGCGAAGCCGCCGGCCGCGGCGCCGTCGGCAAGCTCGTCCGTGGTGTCGGAGGCATCGACAGATGCAGAACCGGCGGCGAGTACGCAACCCGCGGCGGTGACGGCGGGGAACAGCGCGGCGCCCACGCCGTCGCCCCAGCTGGCCGCATCGACACCGACTTCTACGACCACTTCCACCACCAACCCCGCCCCCGTGCCGCCCGTTGCTGCCGAAAGTTTCGATGCCCAGTGCGAGCGCGTCGTCGAGACCATGCGCGCGGAGATCGCGAACGGCGACATGAAGCCTGGCGAGCGGCTGACGGTCGCTGCGATCAAGCGCCGCTACAACGTCGGTGACCAGGGCGCCGCGATGGCGTTCGACCTGCTCAAGGCGCGCCGGTTGCTGTATGGCTGGGGAACGTCGGCCGCCGTGCACGACCACGCGCAGGCGACCGCCGTGGCGCTTGGCGAGGCGGTGGCGACCGAGGCCGCCGCACCGGCGCCCGCAGCGCCCGCGGTCGCCGACGCCGGCGCGCCGCCGTGGCTTGCGCACGGCGACCCCGTGCGCCTGTCGCCGCAGATGCAGCGCGAAGCGTTTGCATCGCGCCGTTTTCCCGTCGAGGTGACCGTGCTCGACGTGCGTGCCGCGTGGCTGAAGATCGAAGACAAGGACGGTTACTCGATCGACATCGGCGCGACCGACGCGGCGCTGCGCCCGGCCGTCCAGCGGATGCTCGACCGGCTGGCCGCGCGCACGCCGATCGCCGGGCCGGTGGCGGATGCCGAAGCCGACGCGGCGCTGTTCGCGCTCGCGATGACCCTGGGCGACTATCACGGCGAAACCACGATCGGCCGGCCGGTCGTCGGCTACCTGATCGCGCAATACGGCCTGACGGGTGCGATCGACGTGCTGCTCGACGCGTTGAAAATCCAGGTGCACACCGACTACGACCGTCAGGCGCAGCGCCGCGTCCATCGTTTCACGACGAATGTCGAAGGCCCGGTGCGCGGTAGCTGGCGCGGGCCGATCTTCGGCGGCGAGGCGGCGCTGCGCGAGTATCTCGCCGCCGCGAGCGAGGCGGACTGGCAGGCCTGCGTCGACAGGATCGAGGCCGCACTGCCGGCGCTGCACCCGACCCGCCAGCCGATACCGGCACTGCTGCTGCCCGACGCGCCGCACGTGTCGAATGCACTGGCGCGCCGGCTGGGTGCGGAGCGCAACGTGCCCGAGACGCTGCACTGGATGCTGCTGACTGCGACCGACCCTGACGCGATCGCGATTGCCGCGAAGATCCGGCCCGACAGCTTTGGCTATTCGTTCTGGGGAATGTCGCGGATGGTCGCGACCGTGTTGCGCGAGCGCGGCGCGGCGGCGTTCGATGCGCTGGAACGCGGTGCCGCCGACGATGCGGCGGGCGATGGGCTTGCCGCGATCGGCACGCCCGACGCGGTGGCCGCGCTGGGCAAGGTCGCCAGCGGGTCGAAGGGCGCGCTTGCACGCCTGTCGCTGGCGCTCGATCGCTGGCCGGTGGCGGGCATGGTCGCGCTGTCGCGGCTCGTGGCCGCGGGCGGCAAGGATGCCGGGCTGCTGACGCCGAGCCTGACGCGCCTGCTGCGCGCGCAGGCGGCGCAGGTCGACGGGCTGCGGCCGTGGCTCGACGCGCCGGCACAGGCTGTGATCGACAAGCTGCTCGCGCTGCTGGCCGGCCCGGTCGACGTTGCATCGGCCGACGAATTGCCGGGCGTGCTGGCCGCGCCGCCGTGGCTTGCCGCGCGACAGAAGAAGGCCGCTGCGCTGACGCTGGAGCCGCTCGAACTGGCAGCGATCGAATGCTGGGATGAAGCGAAGCGCAACCAGGCGAAAACGCCTGGCCAGTGGGAGGCGAAGCGACTTGCCGAGGCGGCGAAGAACACGTTGACGCTGGTTGCCGGCCTCGGTTTCGAGGCGAGCAAGAAGTACTACGGGCCGCTCGGCGAGGCCGCGGCAAAGGCGATCCGGCAAGGCGACGCACCGGCGTTCGTCGCCGCGTGGCGCGGGATGATCGACGAGCGCAAGCGCGAGCGGTACTTCTGGTACACGTTGCGCGCCGAGTACCTGACGCTGTTGCCGGCCGCGGTGGCGGTCGATATCTGGAATGCGATTGCGGGCGATTTCAGCACGGCGGGCGTCAACATGATGATGGCAACCTTCGGCTTGCCCGCGTTGCCCGGCCTCATCGCAGCCGTGCGCAGCAAGCCGACGGAGAATTTCGGCGGCGCGCTGAACTACGGCGCTGTCGAATGCGCGCCGATCGCGGCACGCGCATTTGCGAAGCTGAAGACGTTGCGCGACGAAGGCCGTACGTGGCTGCTGAAGTTTCCCGAGCATGCGGCCAGCGGCCTGATCGCGCCGTCGCTCGGCAAGCCGGGCGAAGCACGCGACTGCGCCGGCGCCGCGCTGCGTTTGCTGCAGGCGAACGGCCACGAGGCGCTGCTGATGGACGTCGCCGCGCGCTATGCCGACGACACGGTGCAGCAGGCGGTGCGTGCGGTGCTCGACGAGAGCCCGCTCGACCGTTTCCCGACCAAGCGCAGCAAGCTGCCCGAATTCTGGCAGCCGCGCGGCTGGCGCCGGCCGGTGCTGAAGAACGGCAAGGCGTTGCCGGACGACGCGCTCGACCATCTCGGCCAGATGCTGACGTTCCCGACCAATGAAGAGATCTACGGCGGCATCGACGTCGTGAAGGACGCGTGCACGGCGGAGTCGCTGGCCGACTTCGCGTGGGACTGCTTCAACGCCTGGCTCGATGCCGGCGCACCGGGCAAGGAAGGCTGGGCGCTGACCGCGCTGGGCCTGTTCGGCAACGACGACACCGCACGCAAGCTGACGCCGCTGATCCGCACGTGGCCCGGCGAATCGGCGCATGCTCGCGCGGCGACCGGCCTCGACGTGCTGGCCTCGATCGGCAGCGACGTTGCGTTGATGCTGCTCAATGGCATCGCACAGAAGGTCAAGTTCCGCGCGCTGCAGGACCGCGCGCGCGAGAAGATCGAGGCGATCGCGGAAGCGCGCGGGCTGTCGTCCGAGGAACTGGAGGATCGCCTGGCGCCGGATCTCGGGCTCGATGCGCAGGGCACGATGCTGCTCGACTTCGGTCCGCGCGTGTTCCAGGTCGGCTTCGACGAGACGCTGAAACCGTATGTGCGCGAGACGGGGGCCGACGGCGTGCCCGGCGCGCGGCTGGCGGACCTGCCGAAACCGAAGAAGACCGACGATCCGGTGAAGGGCAAGGACGCGGTCGAGCGCTTCAAGCTGCTGAAGAAGGATGCGCGCACCATCGCGAGCCAGCAGCTTGCGCGGCTCGAGGTCGCGATGTGCGGACGCCGCCGCTGGACGCCCGAGGTGTTTCGCGCGTTTCTCGCCGAGCATCCGCTGGTGCGCCACCTCGTGCAGCGCCTCGTGTGGGGGGTGTACGAAGTCGACGACGGCGGCAACTTCGGCGGCACGCTGAAGGCCTGTTTCCGCGTGGCGGAAGACGGCACCGCAGCCACGGCCGACGACGATGCGTTCACGTTGCCGGAAGGCGCGACGATCCGCATCGGTGCCCCGCATGCGCTGGAAATCGCGCCGGCCGATGCCGCCGCGTTCGGGCAGGTGTTCGCCGACTACGAACTGCTGCAGCCGTTCGCGCAGCTCGGCCGCGACGTGTACCGGCTGACCGACGATGAGCGCAACGGGCGGTTGCTCGAACGCTGGAAGGGCGTCAAGGTACCGACCGGCAGCGTGCTCGGGCTCGTCAACAAGGGCTGGCGCCGCGGCCAGGTGGAGGATGGCGGCTGCATCTGGTATTTCACGAAGCCGCTCGGCGCCGGCAAGGTGATCGAGCTGTCGCTCGATCCGGGGATCATCGTCGGGGCGATCGACATGTATCCGGATCAGGCGCTCGGTGCGTTGCAGGCCGGTGCGCCGTCGAGCTGGGGCAGCATTCGCGAGCCTGATGCGCTGTCGACGCTCGACGAGATCTCGGCCAGCGAGTTGATCCGCGATCTGGAAGGGATGCGGGAGTAACGCGCGCTTGCCACTGAAGCGGGTGGGCGTTGCCCCGTCCGCTTCGGTCACTTCAACGTCGATCGTTCTTGCTTGCAACAACACCCACCATGACGCTGCTCACACCTGAATTCCTTGCCGTCCTGCACCGGCCCGTCCTCAGCGAAGCCGATCTTTTCACGATCGATGACTTCTTCGAACTGACCGAAGTCGACGACTTGCGCGAGCAGGCGCAGGATCCTGCCCGCGCCGACGCCATCCTGCGCGCGTGTGCGGCCGAACTGCCGGCGCTGCATCCGAATCGCGCGGCGTTGCTGGCGCTGCTCGGTGGCGCGATCGTCGAGCGCGGGGCCGATCCGCGCATCCTGTTTCCTGCCGCGCAGGCGAGGCTTGAGGCATGGCTGCCCGAACTCGCGCCGTTTTGCGCAACGGAAGTCGAAGAGGGCGACGATGAAGCCACCGATGACGAACGGCGCGACTGGCAGGCAGCCCGGCAACGGCTCGATGCACTGAGCGCGCAGCAGAGTTGGGAGGTCGATGCGCTGCGGGACGCGGTCGATACGCTCGTCCTGCCGCTGATGGCGATGCTGATGCGCGATCGTGACAATCACGGCGATCTCGTCGCCGATACCGCGTTGCAGTCGTTGCTGGACCGGATGGCCGACAACGGCAGTTTGCCGTTCGACCAGTTGTACTTTCTGTGCCTCGCGTCGGCGATGAGCAATGAACCGGAGTGCGTCGTCGTGCTGCCGGCTTCCGGCACCGGCTTCGTGGCCAGCGTGCATGCGGTCAACAACACGTTCCACGCGTTCACGCTGTTGCAGCGCCTGATCGGCGAGCACGCGCAGACGCTGCGCGTCGGCAAGCCGATTGCGCCGAGGAGCGGTGACGAAGATCAGGACACGTCGGAGTTTCACTGGCTGCAGGCGCATGCGTATGAGAACGGCGTGCTGGTCCACAACCTTGCGCTCGCTTGGGGGGAAGCGCCGCTGCGCAGCCACCGCAAGCACGGTAAATGCGTGCTGATCGCGCTGGACACGGAAGAGGGTATCAAGCGGAGCTGGAACGGCTTCAATGGTGTCTGCCATCCGGCACAGAACCCGTCCGTGACGCTGGTGCGGTTCCTGACGGCGGATGAGGTTGCCGCGTATCTGGCTTGATGCGTCGTGACCGTGAATTTGTCCGGTTCGCGCATGGTCATGGCGGTGCGTTCAGCCACTGAAACGGGCTGACCGTCGGGGTACGCGTCATGGAAATCCGCAAATGCCGAGGCAGTCGGGGAGCCGGCGACGCACCGGCCCGAGCGCCGATCATCGCGCGCGAGGCGGACAACAGAGGGCCGCCTCCGGCGCGCGCCACTATCGTGCTGGTTCGCTGTCGCGCCAGCGTGCCATCAGCGTGTTCGACGGCCGCGTTTCATCGAGCAGCTTGCGCGCGGCCTCGACGCCCGAGACCGGCAGCCCTTGCGGATCGAGCAGCCCGAGCTGCACCAGCACGCTCGCCTGATCCCAGTAGATATGCTCGTTGTAGAGCTTCGGCCCGCGAAACGCGACGACGACGAGCATCGGAATCTCCACGCGCTTGCCCGTAGGAGCCACGCCCGGCAACAGCCAGTCGATTTCCCGGTCGTGCGTGAACGTCAGGATGAACTCGTCCACCATGCGATCGACGCCGACCACGCGCGAGATCGGCACCATTGCCATGTCGGCGGGGTTGTTGTGGATGAAGTGATGCGTGTAGAAACGCCTGAGCTCCGTGTAACCCGTGCCGCCGGTCATCGTCGGCACGTGGTTCACGTAGGGTTCGGGCACCATCGTTTGCATCGTTTCTTCCGGGTCGCGCGCGGCGAACTCCAGATAAAAGTGATGATCGGCAAGCGCGCCGAGATCGTAATCGGGGCCCAGCGTCTTGCGGAACACCGCGAGGCTGCGCGTATGCGCGGACATCGCGGCCGTCTTCACGAAGGTCGGGCCGCTGCGGCTGAACGCATGGCCGGCGCCCGCGTATTCGTACAGCTTCACGTTCGCCTTGCTGCCGAGCACCGCGCGGATCGCGGTCACGGTGTCGGGCGGATTGAGCGGATCGTCGGCACCGAAATGCAGCGCCATCGGGCACGCGATACGTTCCACGAGATCGAGCGACTGCTCGATGCCCACGCCGTAATAGCCGACCGCGCAATCGACGCCGCACTGCGCCGCGGCGAGATACGCGAGCTTGCCGCCAAGGCAGAAGCCGAGCACGCCGACCTTGCCGGTCGATTCGGGCAGCACGCGAGCGTAATCGACGGTCGCGCGGATATCGGCGATGGCACGCGCCACATCGAAGCGCTGGTAATAGTCGAAGGCTTTCGCATGATCCTCATCGCCGTAACCCAGCTCGATGTTCGGTGCAAATTGGTGGAACAGGTCCGGCGCGATCACGACGTACCCCTCCGCCGCATACAGGTCGGCGACTTCACGCATCTCGGCATTCACGCCGAAAATTTCCTGTAGCAGCACGATGGCCGGTCCGTTGCCGCTTTCCGGCAGCGCGAGATAGGCGTCGAATGCCGTGTCGCCGCTGCCGATTCTGATTTGCTTCGTCATGGATGGATTCCCGATGGAGTAGGGGGGAGACACCGCGGATTTGCACCGCGCGTTACTGCGGATGCTGTCGTTCGAACCACTCGCGCGGCGACACGCCCTGATCCGGGCCGAGCATCGAGAAACCGCCGTCGACGGGCACGTCGACACCGGTGATCCACGATGCATCGTCCGAGCAGAGAAACGCCACGA
Source organism: Burkholderia aenigmatica (assembly GCF_048627025.1). Classification (NCBI taxonomy): domain Bacteria; kingdom Pseudomonadati; phylum Pseudomonadota; class Betaproteobacteria; order Burkholderiales; family Burkholderiaceae; genus Burkholderia; species Burkholderia aenigmatica. Next base: position 541,430 of record NZ_CP184470.1, read on the forward strand.
CGCGGCCGATCTCGTCGCCGCGGCCGACGCGGCCGAGCGGATGCAGCGGCCGGCCGACGCGATCCGCCCGCTCGACCGAGCCGCCGGCGAGGCGCTCGAGCGACGGCGACCACGTCCAGGCCGGCGACACGCTGACCGCCCGCAGCCCGCGCGGCGCGAGATCGACTGCGAGATTGCGCGTCAGTTGCAGCAGCGCAGCCTTCGACGCCGGGTACAACGCGCGACCGGCCGCACCAAACTTTCCGCCGACGCTGCCGAGATTGACTATGACGCCGCCACACCGCAGATGCGGCGCCGCCTTCTGCGCCAGCATCGCCGCCGACACGAGATTCACGTCGAGCAGGCGCGCCCATTGTGCGCGGGTCGACGCAAGGCCGGCGTCGTCGTAGCTGCACGCGTTGTTCACGATGACGTCGAGGCCACCGAATGCGTCGATGGCCGTCGCGATCGCGCGTTCGAGCTGCGCGTCGTCGGTGACGTCGGTCGACGCGAAGCGCGCCGATGCGCCGATCGAAGCAGCCAGCGCATGGCCCGCATCGGCGTCGAGCCCGGCGATCAGCACGCACGCGCCTTCTTCCGCGAGGCAGCGCGCGATGTCCGCGCCGAGCCCTTGCGTCGCGCCGGTCACGATCGCAACTTTGCCCTCGAGGCGCTCCGCCGCCTTGCGCGACCGTACTTCCGGGGTAGGCGTCGTGCTCATTCGCCCTCCGTTTGCGAGCCCGTGCCGAACAGCTCGGCGACGGTGGAAATGGTCGCGATCAATCGCATCGATTCGAGTGACGCGTCGTGCTGCCGGCGGTCCGCGCATGCGCACGCGTCGGCCGCGACGGTCACGCGGTAGCCGAGATCGGCTGCGTGACGCGCCGTCATTTCGACGGTCGAATGCGTCGCGACGCCCGCGACGATCACGTGACGCACGTCGTGTGCCGTGAGCATCTGTTCGAGCGGCGTGCCGATGAAGCCGCTCGTGCACCGGTGATGCACGACGTAATCGAGCGCGCGTGCCGGATCGGGCTCAAGCGTCGGATGGAAGCGGGCGCCCCAACTGCCGTCGCGCACCGCGCCGATTTCGGCCGTGCGCACGAAAATCGGTGCGTTGCGCGGCAGGTCCGCATAGTCGTCGCGGAACGCGATGCGGACATGGACGATCGGCAAGCCGTGTGCGCGCGCGCCGGCCAGCAGCGCGCGGGCCGCATCGAGCACCGCCGCGCGTTCGGGCTGGTCCGCGTCGAACCCCACGCGGATCTTGCCGCGCGGATCGAGCACGTCATTCTGGTAATGCAGTGCGATCACGGCCGTGCGCGCCAGCGATCCCGACAGCGATGGGGTGGTCACACGAACACCTCCAGGTTGGCGAGCGCGTCGGTCGAATTGACGAGATCGACGCGCTTCAGATAGATCTTCCAGTCGTCGCCGCTCGTGTCGAGCTTGTGCGTGACGAGCCCCGCCAGCGTGCGCTGCCCGAGCCGCCATTCGTGGACGATCAGTGTCGAGTGGACGATCAACCGGCCGGCCGCATCGCGACCGTCGACGATCACGTTGCCGACGATGCGCGCCGTGCGGGTCGTCGGCTGCTGCGACCAGTTGCGGAGATTCGTCACGCGGCCCGCGCGTACCTCGCGCAGCGTCCCATCCTCCCAGAACAGCGAGATATGATCGCGCGGGCTGGCCTGGCCCGGCTCGTGCGGCAGCCAATACATGCCGTCGGGTGTCCACAGGTCGAGCCACGGGTCGAACGCGCGTGTATCGAGCAGCCGCGCCTCGCGAAACAGGAATTGGGCCGCGTTCGCCTGCAGCGTGGCGTCAGGGGCGACGGCGTCGACCGCCACGGTCGACAGATCGAAAGCCGGGTCGTGCAGCATCAGGCAGCTCCTTCGACAGTGTTGGTGGGGGCGGTGGTTTCATCGGCCATGAAGCGCTTCCACGCGGCGAACTGGTTGCGCATCGGCAGCTCGCTGGTGCCGTTGATCGACACGAAGCCGTCTTCCGTCGCGCGATCGGTGCCCGCATAGCGATGCATGCTGACCCATTCGCCGCCGCGCGTCCGGTTGCCTTCCTGGCAGCGTGCATACACCTCGACGTCGTCGGGCATCACGTTCGACGACGGCGAATTGATCACGTTCGCGTAGGTCAGCGCACGCTCGAACACGGCGTCGGGCGCGCCCTTCAGCCGGAACAGCTGGATTTCGACGAGCGTCTTGTCCACCGCGATCGGCCGGATCACGCGAAACTGCTGGAACACGGTATGCGGCGAACCGCTGCCGTAGATGACGGTGTTGTGGCGGTTCATGCCGAGAATCCCGCGCGCGCGTTCGTCGCCGTAGGCGTCGGCGAGCACCGCGAAATGCGCGCTCGACACGGGGTCGCGCTCGGCGGCCGCCGGATCGAAAATCCCCTCCATATAGCCGTGGCCGTACGCGTAGGCGCGCAGTTCGAGTTTTTCCCAGAACGCGTAGGGCTCGCCGTTGCCGTCCATGATAAGCAGCTCGAACGGCATCGCGCCCATCTTCGCGGCCTTCTCCCGGGCCGACACCACCGACGATTCATGCGTGACGGGCGCATGCATCGTGTCGTGCAGGTTCTCGTAGAACACTTTCCAATTCGAGCGCTGCAGCACGCGGAACACACCGCCCGTCACTTCGACTTCACCCACGGGCGAGCGGTCGCACAGATTGTCGATCGACGAGACGACACCGTTCAGGAACGTCCGGAGATCGGGCCCTTCGGCGCACTGGCTGGCGAACACGAAGCCGCGATAGCTGTCCACGCGCGCGACGCGGCGCATCGAGAAATCCGGATGTTTCGGATCGAAACAGGTGTTCTGCAGGCCGTTGCGCAGTGGCGCCGACAGGTGCGTGCCGTCGTGCCTGAACGTCCACGCATGGTACGGACACCGGAAGAATTTTCCGACGCAACCGTCGCCGTCCGGCACGATCTTCGCGCCCTTGTGCGGACACCGGTTGTAGACGACGTGCACCGCGCCGTCCGTGCCGCGCACCATCACGACGTCCTGGTCGCCGATGCGCGTCGTGTGATAGTCGCCGGCGGCCTTCACCTGGCTTTCGTGGCCGACGTAGATCCACGCCTGGCCGTAGATCCGTTGCATTTCCAGATCGAAGATCGCGGGATCGGTATAGAGGCGCTTGTGCACGCTGTCGGGGCGGACCAGGCCCGCGAGGGTTTCGTTGGTCAGGCTCATGCGGTTTCCTTGCTCGGAGAGGGACGATAGGGACGGGTTCACAGATCGAGGACGAGGCGCGCGCCTTTCGCGCGCGACACGCACGGGCAAAACGAACCGCTGGCGTGTTCGTCGTCGGTGAGGCAGATGTCGCGATGATCGGGCTCGCCGTCGAGCAGGCGGACCGCGCAGACACCGCAGTCGCCGCGCCGGCAGTCGTAGAGCGGGTCGAGCCCTGCGTCGATCAGCGCATCGAGGATCGACGTGCCGGCCGGCACGTCCAGCATGCGCCTCGATGCCGCGAGCCGGACTTCGAGCGGCGCGTCGCCGCCCGCCGGAACGGCCGCCGCAAAGCGCTCGCTGTGCAGCGCCTCGTCGCGCCAGCCAAGACGTCGCGCCACGGCGAGCGTTGCCTCGATGAGCCCGGTCGGGCCGCATACGTACAGATGCGTGCCGGGCTCGGGCGCGCCGATCGTGTCGGCCAACGGCATGCCGCGCGCCGGGTCGCCGTCGTCGAACCAGCAGGTCGCGTCGGGCAGCGCAGCCACTTCGCCCCGATAGGCCATCGATGCGGCGTCGCGCGCGGCGTAGTGCAGCGTGAACGCGTGCCCGGCGTGCGCCAGTTCGCGCGCCATCGACAAGATCGGCGTGATGCCGATGCCGCCCGCGATCAGCCGGTGGCGCTGTGCGTTCGTGGCGAGCGGGAAATCGTTTCGGGGCGGATCGATTTCGAATTCGTCGCCGGGCACGCATGCGTGCATCCATTGCGAGCCGCCGCTTCCGGCGGCTTCGCGCAGCACGGCGATTTCATAGTGGTCGACGGAAGCGGCGCCCGCGCCGGCGTTCACGAGCGAATAGGCCCGTCGTTGCGGGCGAGGGGAGAGCGGCACGTGCACGCCGATATGCGCGCCGGCGTCGAACCCGGGCAGCGGCGCGCCGTTCGCGGCGACGAGGTGCAATCGTCTGATTGCGGGCGTCAGCGCCTCGATGCGCGCGACGCGGATTCTGAGCAGGGACATCCAGCGGCTCCGTCGAATTCGGACGGATCGACTGTATGCGGACGAATTGGCCGCGAATATCCACCAAGCGCAGCGCCTGTCCGGCGTGCGCAGAATTACGTGCTCAGCTGGCGGACCGGCGCGCGCGGCGCAGCGTATCCGACGGCGATTCCCCGAACGTTTCGCGGTACAAGATCGCGAAGCGGCCGAGATTCGCGAAGCCACAGCCGAGCGCGACGTCCGCGACGCGTTCGGCCTCGCGCGCCTGCAACAACTGGTCGCGCGCACGTTCGAGACGCCGTTCGCGCACGAGCTGCATCGGACTGCCGTGCGAGAAGCGCTGGAAACCGTCGAGCAGCGTGCGCACCGGCACGCCGGCCGCCAGCGCGATATCGGCCAGCGTGATGGGCTCGCATGCGTGCTCGGCGATATAGGCCTCCGCGCGCTTGACCGTGCGCGGCACGAGCGCCGTCCCGCCGGGCCGCGTCTGGCAGTGATGCGGCTGGCCGGCGAGCAGCAGCGAGACGATGAGCCGTTCGAATTCGAGCGCGATGCGGCGGTCGCGCTGCGCGAGCGCGACCGTCTCCGGTGAGGACGCCATCACGCGCAGTTGCGCGAGCCACGGCTGCAGCTCCGGCCGCGTCAGGTCGAGCGTGGGCTCGATCTGCAGATGATCGTAGCCGGTATGCGCGAGGATCGCGCGCTTGTCGATGCGCACGAAGAACTGCTCGCAGTCGCGCGAGAACGTGCCGCCGAACCGGGTGGCCGGCCCGACGATCACGCCCTGGGTCGGCCCGGCGATCGTGCGTCGGCCGCCGACGTTCAGGTCCGCATAGCCGCCGAGGCTGAGGATGGCCAGATAGTAGTCCTCGATCTCGCCGGCATCGACGCTCATGGTGCCGGCATAGCCGATCGTGCCGAATCCGACGCTGTCGATCCGGACGTGATCCATGTACGCGGAATAGCCGCCGCGCGAGCTGCCGGGCGTGAGCCGATGCGGCTGCAGCACCGCGGCAATGCGTTCGCGCGTGTCGTCGAGGTCGTCGGATTCGAAATAGCGATAGCGCCGAAGCAGCGTCGGCTCGATCGGCAAGGCAGCAGTCTGCATGGCGGATCTTCTTTGCGTATGCGGGGAGCCCGGGGGGGTGAGAAAAACGATCGATGCTGCGTCTTCCGGGGATGCGCCCACTGTACACGGTTGCAGTCCGGGTCAATAAAATGGGCAATTTCGTACGCTGGCGAAGGCCAGAAAATTGCCGGAACCGGACAGGTAACGGCGCAAGGCTGCGGGAAACGGCTAGATTGCGATTTTTGGCCCGTGGGCATCCGGCGACGCCAATGGGTAGCATGGCATGCCAGCGACCAAAAATACGACATTAGGATATGGCTGCTACACATTAAATGTCATACCCGGATTCAGATGTCGTAGCGCCAGCTAAATACAGATGTCGCATGTTTCATCGGTTTTCCGTCATGCAGTGTTGAAGCGCCGAGCCTGAAGCAGCAGGGCGCTTACGTTCACCCACGGGCCTTGGCAGACCGCCGGTTCGACTCTGCTTGATGTGTCTGCGAAGCGACCTGCAGGATGGCTGCTTCGATGTCGGCTTCGGTGAACGCACGCTGCTTCTTGGCACCGGGCAACGATGCCTTGGCGCGTACCGGCAGCCCCCGATTGGCGCGCGACGGCGATCCCGAGATCCGTCGATTGTCGCGCTGCGCCTGGATCGCTTCAGCGACCTGCAGCGCGTGACTCAAGCGTTTGTGTTCGATGATCGCGCCTTGATCAACCTCCGCCAGCTTGTCGTAAAGGCGGCATCGCAATACCTCGCCATCGGCCTGTATTTCGATCCGTCCGTCCGGGTACTCCCAGACGTCGATATAGCGATGAACCAGCTTCCTATTCTCGAGCGTATCGTCCAGCAGATACAGCACACGGTCGTACAACACCGTCAGTGACTTCGATACCCGGCGCGTTTCGCGCCAGGTCATCAGCCGATCCAGATTCTCATCGTTACGCAGCGGCCGGTGCGCATTGAAGTCGCTGCGTGGTGGCTTCGCGAAGCGGGCGTTATACGTGGCGATGAAGGAGGGCGCATACGCGTTGGCGTCGGCTACCGTGCTGATCCCGCGCAAGCGCATCTCCTTGACCAGCCGGTCCTGCAACGTCAGATGGGCTCGCTCGACACGCCCCTTGGCTGAACTGCTGTTCGCGCAGAACGTGTCGATGTTCAGTTCATACATCGCCCGACCAAACTGCGTCACGCTGCTGCCGGTCTTGCCCGCATTCGGGCTGCGGAACACGCTGTACTTGTCGCTGTAGAACGCCACCGGCTTGCCATAGCGCTCCAGATACGCCCGCGTCGCCTCAAAGTAGCTGAAGGTCGATTCGGTTGCCGTAAAGTGCAGATGCATCAGCCGGCTCGTCGCGTCGTCGACATACACCAGCAGCGTGCAGGCCGGCGCCCGTTCCTCGAACCACCGATGATCGCTGCCGTCGATCTGGATCAGTTCACCCAGGCACGCCCGTCGCGCTCGCGGCTGGTAGACCTTCGGCGGTCGTTGCCGGCGCGGAATCCAGAGCCCAGCGTCTGTCATCAGCCTCCTGACGGTTTCCTTCGACAACTGCAGCCCATGGCATTCGCAAAGCTTCTCGCAGGCCAGCGTCGGCCCAAAATCGGCGTAGCGCTCCCGAACCAGGCTCAAGGCACGATGCGCCAAATCCTCGGGCAGTTGATGGTTGCTCGCGTGGCCACGGCGCTGCGAAAGCAGACCGGCCGGGCCAGCAGCCCGATACCGGGCGACCAGCCGTTCAATCTGCCGTCGACTGATCCCAAGCCGCTCCGCGGCTCGCCAAGGCATCAGACGCTGCTCGATCACGGCTTCCACGACCTTCAGACGATCCAGCTCCCGCATGCTCATGGTGATCAGTCCAGGTTGGCCCACGATGCGCTCCGGCAGTTCGAACCGCCGCCAGCATGCGCCGAAACCCTCGAACTACGACATTTCAACTTTGCTCAGATGCGACATTACTACTTTGCTCCTACATTAAAAATGTTGATCACTATGATTATGTCAAATCATGTCTTTCATGGCGAGTGATCATCCACACCATCCTCGTCAGGTCGAGGCGATCCGTTCGGACTCTTGTTCGCGATGGTGGTAAAGCATATTTCATCCCCCATCAGGATGGCATTCCACGATCCGCTCCCGGTTTGATTATCAGGAAATCATCCATCATTCGACTCCTGCATTTATCCGCAAAGTCATTGGCAAGTATTCTGTCTTCGAGGAAATCCTTCGATTGGGATTCGGTTATTTCGTAATATTCCTCGTAATCAATCAGTCTATTGCTGACTGGAATCGATAGATAGTGCGCGCCTGAGTCAAGCTCAACTCCTATCGAGTACCTGTCTTCCCTGGAGAAGTAAATTTCATTGAATTTCATGCGCACACTTCAACCGATTTAAATTTGATTTGCAGTGTATTGCAAAGGGGATATGCTGCCCGCAATTTCTCATTAAGCCTCGAAACTCTATTCACGTGACGGGCGCCTGAAATATCGAAGCACAATCCCCCTGACGAACCTACGCACCCGAACGGCTTCATAGGCGCCGGATCTCAGACGTATTTCGCCTCTCAACTAGGCATTCGCATCAGGCACACGCGTAGACGCTTGACAAGCTCTGGATCATTGACGCAATCGACAGGTCGAATTCCGTCGAGTGCCGGCACATTCGAATCAATCCATTTTTTGGCCGATTTCGGGCCAGCCACCCAATAGATTGTATAAGCAAGATCAATATGGCCGTTGAGATCGGTAGCCAATTCCTTGACTTCCGGGAGATCGATGTATTTGGCAAATAAACTGGAGAACTGTTCCCAGGATTCATCTCCTTCGTAGTATTGCTCGAGTTCAATCATTGGAGTCCTCCAAATGAAATTGGATGGGTGCCACATGGGCGGCGGGCGAACGGCGCCAAAATGCCGCCGCATCCATCTCTTCGCGAATCCGCGACCGATGCCATGTCAGCCGCCCTCCGCTCTCGCCCCCTGCCGCAACAAGCACGTTATATTCTCCTCCCAGGCAACGCAAAGCAACACGCGTCGCATCGACAGACGACAACCCGTCATCGCCGCATTGCCGACGCGCTTCTTCACCCCGGGAGACCGAGAAAAATGGACCACGCGCAGTACTTCAGCCAAAGCTCGATTCAGGCCGCGAATCTTCGTCTGCACTATCTGACGCAGCTACTGCGTGAGCAGACCGGCTCGATCGTCCAGTACGGCATCCTGCGGGGATTGCCCATCGGCGTCAGCCATTGGGCGGAAGTCGCGGTGGGCGGCTACCTGCTCGGCACGTACGAGATCGCCGTTTGCGCGATTCTCGAAGCGCTCGGATCGCCCGAAAAGGTGCTGGTCGACCTGGGGGCCGCCGACGGGATTTTCGGCATCGGCCTGGTCCGGAATAACGTCTTCGCCCGCAGCGTGTGTTTCGAAATGGACGAGCAACGCCGCCACGCTATCCAGCATCGGGCCGCGGAGATGGGGCTGGCGGATCGGGTCGCCGTGTTCGGCCAGGCCGATCGCAACCTGCCCGCCGTCCTGGCGGAGCACGGTGGCGATCCGGCCGAACGGGTCATCCTGTGCGATATCGAGGGCGCGGAGTTCGAGCTGTTCGACAATGCGCTGCTGGAACAGCTTTCCGGCAGCCAGGTCATCATCGAAATCCACGATTTCCTGCTTGCCGACCCGGAGCAAGCCGCACGCGCATTCGACGAACTGAGCCAGCGCGCCAGCGAGCATTTCCACGTCTACGAGATTCGCGACGGGTTGCGGGACATTCGCAACATCCCGCTGCTGCGCAACTGGTCGGATTGGGATGCATGGCTCATGTGCGTCGAGGCGCGTTACCGGATGATGCGATGGATCTGGCTCGAGCCGAAAAGCCAGCCGCGGCGTTCCGGTCATGACATCGACCGGCTGATCCTCGACTATCAACGCCGGATTTTCACCACCTGATGCCTGCGAACGGGCGCGCCTCGGAACACGGCGCGCCCGGTTGCCGCGACATCACACGTATCGCACGGCGATATCCGGCACGATAGACACGTCGGCCCCCCCTCTTGATCGCGGCGATGATTTGCACTGAAGCAAGCCGAGCCGGGCATGCCGGCGGCCGAACTCGGCCAACTCCGCAAACATCTGCTTGCACCGCGACAACGGCCCTTGACGTCAATCCTGCTCATTGATGTTCGGATAGTCCTCGAACGTCTCCTTGATCAGATGGCGGAGCCAGACGTTGGCTGGATCGGTATTCAACCGGGAATGCCAATGCTGACGAAGGGCGAACGGCGGCAGTTCGACGGGCGGCGGCAACATCCTGACGGTACCCAGTTTCGAGAAGACCTTGCCCAGTTCCAGCGGAACGGTCGCGATGAGGTCCGGTTGTGCATCGATCAGATGCGGCACGGCCAGGAAATGCGGCGTGGTAAGAAAGATGTTCCGTCTGATGCCATAGGCGTCGAAGGCACTGTCGTACGCTGCGCTGGCCCGCCCCGTCAGAGAGACGACGATTTGCGGCATCGCTTCGAATTGCTCACGCGTCAGTGTCTTGCCGATCTTCCGGTTTCGCACGCTCACCAGCGTCACGAGCGAATGCATGAAGAGCTGCTGCTGATACAGCCCTTCCGGCGCAGCGTGAATCGAGCCAAGCGCCAAATCCGCTTCACCGGAGGACAGCATCCCTTCGATCTGTTCCAGCGGCCCCTGTACCGAGCGCAACGTACAGTGCGGCGCCATCTTGCGCAGCCGGCGGATCAACGGCGGCAGAAAGACGAGCTCCCCCATGTCGGTCATGCAGAGCACGAAAGCACGCCGAGCCGTCAGCGGGTTGAAGCCGGCCTCGGCTACGACGTTCTCCCGAATCGATGCGATCACTTCCGAGATGGTGCCGCCTAATTGATCGCCCTTCGCCGTGGGCATCATGCCTTCCGCCGTCTTCACGAATAGCGGGTCTTCGAAGAATGTCCGAAGGCGGTTGAGCGCGTGACTCATCGCGCCCTGCGTCAGCCCGATATCCTGCGCCGCGCGCGTCACACTCCGCTCGCGGAACAGGGCTTCGAACACGACCAGCAGATTCAGATCCAGGTCTCTGATATGCATGGCGTGCATTGTCTCCATTAATGGCATTAGCTTGACGCATCATCACGTCGATCCTATCTTGCCGTCAAGCGCCCGACGAGCCGGCGCAGACAAGAAATCAAGGAGACGAGCATGTTCATCCAGAACACGTGGTACGTGGTCGCGTGGTCTCACGAAGTCGCATCCGATGCTCTCTTTTCACGCGTCGTCATTGGAAAACCGGTGGTGATGTATCGCAAGGATGACGGCGGCATCGTTGCCCTTGAAGACCGGTGTTGCCATCGCGGTGCGCCGCTTTCCGTCGGCCGGCGCGAAGGCGATTGCGTGCGCTGCATGTATCACGGACTCAAGTTCGACAGCGCCGGCGTATGCGTTGAAGCACCCGCTCAGCAGCGCATTCCGCCGCGCGCGAAAGTCAGGAGCTACCCCGTCGTCGAGCGGCATCGCTGGATCTGGATCTGGATGGGCGATCCCGCGCTTGCCGACCCGAACACCATTCCCGACACGCATTGGGTCGACGATCCTTCATGGCGCAGCCTGCCCGGGTACATTCACTATCACGTCAACTACCTGCTCATCTGCGACAACCTGCTCGACTTCTCGCATCTGCCCTTCGTTCATCCGACGACGCTCGGCGGCTCCGAGGACTACGCGAAAGTGCAGCCTAAGGTCGAGCGTATCGAAAACGGCGTGCGCATCACGCGCTGGGTGTTGGATACCGATGCGCCGCCGTTCGCGGCGGCTGTCAAGGGCTGGCCCGGAAAGGTGGATCGATGGAATATCTACGACTTCACCCTGCCCGCCATTCTGCGCATGGACTCGGGCATGGCGCCGACGGGAACGGGCGCGCGCGACGGCGTGCGTGTCGATGCGGCGGAATTTCGCGGATGTCAGGCGCTGACGCCCGAAACGGAAAGTTCGACGCATTACTTCTTCGCCCATCCCCACAACTTTGCGATCGATAACCCTGAGGTCACCCACTCCGTTCACCAGTCCGTCGTCGATGCATTCGATGAAGACCGGGACATCATTACGGCGCAGCAAAGAAACCTCGCACTCGACCCCGGCTTTGAAATGACGCCCTTCGGTATCGACTCGGCGCTTTCCCAGTTTCGCTGGGCCGTGAAAGCCCGTCTGGAAGAAGAAGGCGAGGCCCGAACACAGGCCGGTGCGGAGCGCTGACATGATCGAGATGAAGGTGACGGCGCTGCGGATCGAGGCCGAAGGAATCGTCGGGGTCGACTTGCGTCCCACTGACGGCGCGCCGCTTCCGCCCTTCGAGCCGGGCGCGCATGTCGATGTTCATCTACCCGATGGCATGACGCGTCAGTACTCGTTGTGCAACGAGGCGTGGGACAGGTCGCGTTATTGCCTCGGGATCGGCCGATCCGCGACGTCGCGAGGCGGGTCGGCCTACGTTCATGAACGGCTGCGACTCGGCGACACGCTGATGATCGGCAAGCCGCGCGCGCTGTTCGGGTTGTCGCCTGTCGCGAAGCGGCATCGGTTTATTGCAGGCGGCATCGGCATTACGCCAATACTCGCGATGATCCGCTGGTGCGTGCGTCACGAACTGCCGTGGGAGCTCCACTATTGCGTTCGTTCGCGTGCCCATGCGGGATGGATGGACGAACTGCGCTCGTTCGGTGGACCGGTGCACGTGTACGCCGACGACGAGAACGCAGGGTCTCTTCCGCACGACGTCGGCGCGATGATGCGCGATGTGTTTCCCGATGAGCATCTCTATTGTTGCGGACCGGCAGGTCTGATGGACGCCGTTGCGGCACAGGGCGTACACGCAGCGCTCTCGCCGGAGCGGCTTCACTTCGAGCGATTTGCTGCGCCCGCCAAAAGCGAGGACGTCGCGGAAAACGGATCGTTCTCCGTCGTGCTTGCCCGACAGGGCCTGCGATGCGTTGTCGAGCCTGACGAATCGATTCTCGAATGTCTCGAGCGCCACGGCGTACGGGCGGCGCATTCGTGTAGAGAGGGCCTGTGCCGGAGCTGCGAAGTTGCGCTGCTGTCGGGCGAGGCGGACCATCGCGACTATGTGCTTGACGACGACGAGCAGAAGGCGAATCGATCGCTGATGATCTGTGTTTCGCGCGCCAGGTCCAGCGAGTTGGTGATCGATCTCTAGGCGTCGAAGCGCACTTTCGACTTCAACTGAATGTGGCTCACGCAATGACTTTCCCGTGTCCGGATGCGGGCCGTCTCGCACGTTCGCGGGCGGCGCTGAAGCGGCGCACGGGGCCTTTCGCGTTCGCGTAAAACGGCAGCAAAAGAAAGCCCCCCACCCTGCGACGCGTGGCGCTGGCCGTTGCCACCTGGTTGAGAGGGCCTACGCCGCCGGTTGGTGCGCGCGATCACCCTCCCGCCGTGCCATCGAGCCCCGGGCGCAGCTGGCTGTAGTGCTCGGGTGTGGTGCCGCGCAGCCGAAGGAAAGTACGACGCAAGTTCTGTTCGTTGCCGAAACCGCATCTGCGCGCCACCTGCTTCAGGCTCGTGCCGGCATCATTCAATTCGCGCAACGCCGCTTCCATGCGCATGGCCTCCACCGCCTTGGCCGGCGTGCGGCCGGTCTGCCTGGTGTAGTGGCGTGCGAAGGTGCGGGGCGTCATGCCGGCCTGCTCGGCGAGCACCTCCACCCGCAGGTCCTCGTCGAGGTGATCCAGGATCCAGGCATGCAGGTGGCTGAACTGCCGATCCGACGCGGCTTGACTGGACAGCGCGGCGGAAACCTGTGCGTGCTCCCCCGGGCGTTTGACGAACAGCAGCAGCGAGCGCGCTACGGCCATGGTCGTGGCGTGGCCCTGGTCCTCTTCCAGCAGCGCCAGGCCGAGATCCAGGCCCGCGGTGAAACCGCCCGAGGTCCAGAGCCCGTCGTCGTGCAGATAGACCCGGTCCGGCTCGACCCGCAACCGGGGGTAGCGCGTCTTCAACGCCTCTGTCGCCTGCCAGTGGGTGGTCACCCGCCGCTGGCCAATCAACCCGGCCTCGGCCAGCAGGAAGGTGCCGGTGCAGATGCCGCACAGGCGCCGCACCTTCCGCCCCTCGCGTGCCAGCCACTCGACGACGTCCCGCGGCACCGGCGGCGCCTCCGGCGGGCCGCCGCCGGGCACCATCAACGTCTCGATCGATGCCGGGTCGATCGCCGACAGCGGCGTGGTGGCGATGGTCATGCCCGAGAAGCTCGTGATCGGCTGGCCGTGCACCGAGGCGACCACGACCCGATAGACGCAGTTGCGCGGGCCCTGGTGAAACTTCGTGGCCACGGCAAAGACGTCGGCGGCACTGGAGATGTCCGACGCGGTCACTTCGTCAAAGGCGAGGATGACGACGGTGCGCGGCGATGCCGCGTCGGCGGTCGGCTGACGGGCAGCTGAAAAGGACAGGGTCATGGTAGCGGAGCGTTTGAGAGCCGACGATGGGCCGCGATCGAACTGCCGCAGCCCTGGCAGGATTTGACAGTCAATTGTCCGAAGCGTGAAGAGTGGGCTGCTTATTCTACCGACACCCTTCCCCGTCAACTCGTGCAGGAGCGCTGGTCATGGAACACATCTTCATCGAACTCTGGAAATTCAAGGACAGCTGGAAGAACGCCGGTGTGGACGTTCGAACCCAGTACGTCGAAAACCTGCTGCCTGCGCTGCAGGGCCTCCTCTCCGCGGGAATCGAGATCGTCGCGTGGGGCTACAACGACCCCGGCATGGACCGTCGTGCCGACTACGACGCCTTCGGCGTATACCGCATGCCCAACCGGGCGCTATTCGATGAGTTTCAGAAGGCCGTTGCCGGTTCCGGCTGGTATGACTACTTCGAGCACGTCAACGCCGGCGGCACACTGGTGGCCCCGCCGGACATGCTCCGCCAGCACATCCAGCTCGTCATGCCCGGCGCCGCGTCGGGCTCCGGCAACTGACCATCGCACCCACGGAGACCCAGCATGAAGATTCTCGCCGTCCTGTTCCCGGGCTTCACCGCCATCGACCTGATCGGCCCCACCAATACCTGGATGTTCATCCCGGGGGTCCAGATCCAGTTGGCGGCCGCAACGGCCGGCCCGGTGGTCACCGACATCGGCCTGACCGTCAACGCCACGCACGACTTCGACAACTGCTTCCAGGAGCCCGATGTGCTGCTGGTTCCGGGTGGCGCGAGCGGTGTATTCGAAGCGCTGCAGGACGACCGCTTCATCGACCACGTAGCCCGCCTGGGCGCCAAGGCCGGCTGGGTCACCAGCGTGTGCAACGGCTCGCTGCTGCTGGGCGCCGCCGGCCTGCTGAAGGGCTACAAGGCCGGCTGCTACTGGTACTCGCGCGACTACCTGCGCAAGTTCGGCGCGGAGCCGGTCAATGAGCGCATCGTTGTCGATCGCAACCGTGCGACCGGCGGCGGCATGACTGCCGGAATCGACTTCGCGCTCGGCATGATTGGCCTCTGGGCCGGTGACTTCTCGGGGCAACTGACCCAGCTGTGCATGGAGTACGCGCCGAAACCGCCGTACCACGCCGGCCTGCCCGAACTCGCGCCGCCGGAGGTGCTGGCGGCTGCCAACGAGATCCTGGCCAAGGAAATGCCCAACGCGGTAGTCGACGAAACCGCGAAGCGTCGCGGCTTCAGCGCCTGACGTCGCAGGCATCCTCACGTACTCGCTGGCGGGCCACCTCCTCAGGACAAGACCATGCAGACTTTCTCGAACATCATCGACGGGCGCGCGGTGAGCGCCGGATCCACCTTCGAATCCAGGAACCCCGCCAACGGCGAGACGATTGGCCTGGTGCCGCACAGCACGCGCGAGCAGGTGGACGCCGCGGTCGCTGCAGCCCGCCAGGCTCAGCCCGACTGGGCCGCGCGCAGCGATACCGACCGCCAGGCGATGCTGATGAACGTGGCCGACACACTGCGCGACAACGCCGAATTGCTGGCCACCTGGGTCACCCGTGAACAGGGCAAGCCGCTGGGCGGCGTCGGCCCGGACCAGGTGCCGGGCGCCCGCTTCGAGGCCTGGGCCTGCGAGGCATGGACCCGCGCGCCGGCCAGCCTCGCGCTGCCGCCCGAGGTGGTGTTCGAGGACGAGACCCGCCGGGACGAGGTGCACCGCAAGCCGCTGGGTGTGATCGCGGCCATCGCACCCTGGAACTGGCCGTTGATGATCGCAATCTGGCAGATCGTGCCCGCACTGCGCGCCGGCAACACGATCGTCATCAAGCCGTCGGAGTACACCAGCATCGGCACGCTGGAGATGGTGCGCCTGATGAACGAAGTGCTGCCGCCGGGCGTGCTGAATACGGTCACCGGCGCCGGCGAGGTGGGGGCCTGGCTGGTCGACAACCCGGAAGTCGCCAAGGTCGTGTTCACCGGCTCGGGCGCTACCGGCGCCAAAATCACCGCCACCGCGGCCAGACACCTGACGCCCACCACACTGGAACTGGGCGGCAACGACCCGGCCATCGTCCTGCCGGGGGCGGACATCGAGGCCATCGCGAAGCGCCTGTTCTGGAGCGCCTTCCTCAACCAGGGCCAGACCTGCGCGTGCATCAAACGGTTGTACGTGCACGAGAGTCAGCACGATGCGCTGGTGGCAGAGCTCGCGCAATTGGCCGTGACCATGCCGATGGGCGACGGCATGCAGCCCGACATCGCGATCGGTCCGGTGCAGAACCGCATGCAGTTCGACAAGGTCGCGCGTCTGGTGGACCGTGCGCGCAGCGACGGCGCCACCATCGTCTGCGGCGGCGAGCCGCAGCCGGGGCCCGGCTTGTTCTATCCGCCGACACTGGTGACCGATATCACCGACGGCGCGCCGCTGGTCGATGAAGAGCAGTTCGGCCCGGTGCTGCCCATCATCCGCTACCACGACATCGAAGACGCGATCGCTCGCGCCAACCGCGGCGATGTCGGGCTTGGCGCGTCGATCTGGACATCCGATGTGGAACAGGCCAGGCCGATCGCGCAGCGGCTGGAGGCTGGCTCGGTGTGGATCAACCACCACGGCGCCGTCCACCCGATGGTCCCCTTCGGCGGTGCCAAGCGCTCGGGATGGGGCGTCGAGTTCGGCATCGAAGGCCTGAAGACACTGACACGCCCACACGTGATCAGCGTCAGGAAGTGACACGACAGGAAGATCGCATCGCAGCCGTGTGGCGTGCCGCCCGACGCGCTGCCGCCCCCGTCGCAGCCTGTTGACGCTGGTTGAAGGCGCGACAGCCTGGCCGGGCATTTTCTTCACTTCACTCTTTAGAGAGCCATGACCACCAAGACTGCATTCTTCCACGACGAGCGGACCCTCTGGCACGCCCCCGGCAATCTGTACGCGCTCATCGCGCCGGTCGGCCATTCGGTGCAGCCGATGTCGGGCTTTGGCTATGTCGATTCGCCGGAGAGCAAGCGCCGGATGGTGTCGCTGCTCGACGTCGCCGGCCTGAGCGACGTGATGGACGTGCGCCGCGCGCCGATGGTGAGCGAGGAAGACCTGTTGCGCGTACACGACCGGGACTATCTGCATCGCTTCAAGGCGGGCAGCGAGGCCGGCGGCGGCGACATGGGCCAGTTGGCCGCCTACGGCCCGGGTGGCTACGACATTGCACGCGTGTCGGCAGGCCTCGCGCTGGCCGCCGTGGAGACGGTGCTGCTGGGACACCACACGACCGCCTATGCAATGACGCGGCCTTGCGGCCACCATGCCACCCGCAACTTCGGCCTCGGCTTCTGCCTGTTCAACAACATCGCGGTGGCCATCGAGGCGATGAAGGCACGCCACGGCCTTGGCCGCGTGGTCGTGCTCGACTGGGACGTGCACCACGGCAACGGCACGCAGGAGATCTTCTATGAGCGGGACGACGTGCTGACCATCTCGCTGCACCAGGAGCACGCGTTCCCGCCCGGCTACAGCGGTGCGGAGGATCGCGGCTCCGGCAACGGCCTGGGATTCAACATCAACATCCCCCTGCAACCCGGCGGCGGCCTCGCGTCGTATACGTACGCCTTCGAGCGCATGGTGGTGCCGGCGATCGACCGCTTCAAGCCTGAGCTCATCATCGTCGCCAGCGGTCTGGACGCCAACGCGCTGGACCCGCTGTCGCGGATGCAGCTCACGCCGGAGGCCTTTCGCTTCCTCGCCCGACAGGCCAGGCAACTCGCCGCGCGCCACACCGGCGGCAAGCTGGTGCTGGTGCACGAGGGCGGCTACTCCGAGGCCTGTGTGCCCTTCTGCGGCCTTGCGCTGTTGGAAGAGCTGACCGGGCACAAGACCCACGCCGTCGATCCGCTGTCCGGCTTCCTCGCGCTCATGCAGCCCGGCCGTCGTTTCGACGAACTTCAGCGCGAACTGATCGACGAGATGGTGGCGTTGCACGGCCTGTAACGCATAGCGGGGCGATATCTCGTCGTGCGACAGACCGTTGTCGCCCCACTCTCTGCCGCGCCAATAGCGTTTCCGTTTGTATGCCAGCGGCGCCGAGCATCCGCAGCATCGTCACTTACCGGAGTACCGTGGCTCACGGCTGCTGGCCGTGAGATGGTTGACGACGGAACCTGGTTCAGAATAGTATGCGCGCATACTATTTATAAAAAAGGAGCAGGTATGTGGACAGTTGAGGTCACAGGCGAATGTGCCGCGACACCGGCACAGGTCTTCAGCGTCCTGGCGGAGCCGGAGAAATGGTCGGAATGGAACGAAGGTGTCCTGAGCATCGAGATGCACGGGTCGTTCCAGGCAGGCACGACGGCGGTGATGGTTCTGCCGGACTTGACGAGGTTGCCGTTCCGCTTCGCGTGGGTTGAGGCTGACAAAGGCTTCGAGGATGTCACCGAAGTACCGGACGCTGGCGTGGTTGTTCGCGTTCGTCACGAACTGTCGCCGACCGAGCGCGGCACGAAGATCACGTATCGCTGCGAAGTCGATGGACCCGAGCCGGTAGCCGGGACGGTGGGTGCGGCTGTCACGGCTGACTTCGCAGACGTGATTGCTGCCCTTGGTTTGCGGGCGGAGCAGCTGGGTGAGTGAATCCCTTCACCCTGGCGAAAGTCCTGGACTTCTACTATGGCGAGCGACGCTGGGCTGGCAGCGTCGTATTACCGCCGCGCTGAAACCGTTGGGGCTGACGCACGTTCAATTCGTCCTGCTGGCCAGTACCTGGTGGATTACACGCGTTGCCGGGGAGACGCCAAGTCAGCGCCGTATTGCCGATCACGCCAATACCGACCCGATGATGACCTCGCAGGTCCTCCGTGTACTCGCTGAGCGAGAGCTGCTGACGCGAATGCCTGATCCATCTGATTCGCGAGCCCGGATCATCGACATCACGCCCGCGGGCGCAGACCTCGCCGTCCGGGCGGTGAAGGTTGTCGAAGATGCAGATCGTGCCTTCTTTGAAGTCGTTGAGGACCAAGAGGCGCTGATAGCCGTGCTAAAAGCGCTGGGTCGATGATTCATGCCAATGCGGCGCTTTGGCCTCATACCGCTAAACGTCCTTTATTTCCGGTTTTCTCAAGCGCCTCCTTACCCACCTCGACATTGCGCCGGCCCGATTGCACGCCCAATCACGTCGAACCGCTCGCACCATGCGCGACGACGGCAGGCGCATGGTGCGTCACGATGTCGGCGCCCGCTATTCGCTGATCAGCGCGCGCAACGCGAGCGACGCTTTTTGCTGCAACCCCGGCCGGCTCCAGTAACCCGGGTCGAGCACGACCTGTTTCGCGCGATTGCCCGGCGCGGAATTGGTTTCCGCGAGTTGGGCCGCGGTGTAGTTGCCGCGCTCGAAAACGCGCGTATTCACCGGCCCGTAATACGGCATCACCGTGATCAGATTCGCCTGGACGGCCGGCGATACGATGTGCGCGAGCAATCGTTGCGCCGCTGCGGCATGACGTGCCCCCTTCGGAATGGCCATGCACGAATACGTCAGCAGCGCACCGTTGTACGTGTATGCCACCGGCGCACCGTCACGGATCAGCGGCGGCACGCGGCTGCCCCAGATCTGCACCATGTCCGCCTCGCCGTCGCGCAGCAACTGCGTGACCTGCGCCCCCGACGTCCACCACGCGACCACCTGTGGCCGGATCCGTTTCAGCGCGGCGAGTGCGCGCGACTGGTCGAGCGGATAGAGCTTGTCCGGTGCGACGCCGTCGGCGAGCAGCGCGATCTCCATGGTTTCCTCCGGCGTCCCTTCCAGCGCACGCCTGCCTGGAAATTTCGCCGTGTTCCAGAAGTCGGCCCAGGTTTGGGGCGGACGATCGCGGTACTTGTCGGTCCGGTATGCAAGCACGACCGATATGTAGTTCGTGCCGACCCAGTCGCGGCTCGTTGCATCGGCGGGCAGTCCGTCCTTCGATACCTGCCGGTAATCGACCGCTTCGAACAGTCCTTCCGCGCTGCCGATCGAGCACTCGGTCGTGCCAAGCTGCACGAGATCCCACGCCGGCCTGCCGGAGCGTACCTGCAACCGGACCGGTGCGAGACCGTCGTGCGTTTCCTGCCGGAACCCGACACCGGCAGCCGATGCTGCCGGCCCGATCAACGCTTTCACGATGTTCTTCTGATATTCGCCGCCGTAGCTCGCGAACGTGACCACATCCTGCGCCCGCGCGGACGCACACAGGGCTGCGGCCGCCATCGCGACGCATGTGCATCGCGATGCCTTGCCGCCGATTCCGAACTGCTTTCGCATGACTTCTCCTCGCTGACGGGCCGGTACCGTACGCATCCGCACCCGGGGTTGAACCGGCGAATTCAAACCGTTCCGAATCCGCGCAGAAAATGAACCAGATCGACCGGTAGCGACGGCGATACATAACCGCCCTCCTGCACGATCACCGTCGGCAGACCGGCTGCCGCGAGCCGCTGCCCGATCGCCGCGAACCCGCGATGCGACACCTGCATGCAGCGGAACGGATCGTTGGCCGACGCGTCGAGACCCAGTGAAATCACGAGCGCTTCCGCCCCGGTCCCGGTCACGAACCGCATGCACCGCCCGACGGCGTCCAGCCATGCGGAATCGCCGCTGCCAGGCGGCAGTGGAACGTTCAACGTCAGGCCCGCGCCCGCCCCGCTGCCGGTTTCGTCTGCGTAGCCGGCGTAGTACGGATACGTCGTCAGCGGGTCGGCATGCACCGATGCGAACGCGATGTCCGGCCGCGCGTAGAAGATCTCCTGCGTGCCGTTGCCGTGATGCACGTCGACGTCGACGATCGCGACGCGGCCGAACGACTCGCGCAGTACGCCGGCCGCGATCGCAGCGTTGTTCAGGTAGCAGAAGCCGCCTGCCATATCGCGATAGGCGTGATGCCCGGGCGGGCGGCACAGCGCATAGGCGGCGCGCGCACCGCCGGCGACGAGCGTGGCGGCATGGATCGCCGTCTGTGCCGCCGCGTACGCCGCTTTCCACGTGCCGTCGAGCACCACGCAGCCCGCATCGGCCATGTAATAGCCGGCGCGCCCGAGCAGGTCGTCCGGGCGACGATCCATGTAGCGATTCGGATGCAGGCTCGGCCTGACTTCCGGGCCGGCGCCGGGAATTGCCTGCCACTCGCGATGGCAGTGCTCGATGAACGCGAGGTAGTCGCTCGAATGGATCCGCAGCAACGGATCGCGTCCGTAATCGTTCGGCTCGACGATCGGCGATCGCTCGGCATGCAACGCGTCGAGCAGCAGCGTCGCGCGTTCGGGCGTTTCGAAGTTGTCTTTCAGCACACCGTAGACGAGCCGCGTCAACGGTCGATGGGCTTCCTGATCCGGGTGGTAGACAGCCAGCACGACTCCCCTCCTCTTCGGCCGCGCGCGCGGCCGCTGCGGTATCGACGGCACGTGCATGATCGATTCACACACTGCCGCCGACGCAATCGAACCCGTCGGCACGCATCGGCGCGGCATGTGCCGAGCCGGCGCACACGACGCTCAAAACTTGTGACGGATCCCGATCCGCGCCATCACCTGACGGTTGGTGAACGAAGGTCCGGCGGTATCCGGATTCGCCGCGAATTCGAGACCGGTGCCGGCCACCGACGACGCATTCGCGACGAGCACGTAGGCGGCCTGCGTATAGACGTCGGTTCGCTTCGACAGGTTGTAGTCGGCCATCACGCCGAACTGGTGATATTTCGGCGATGCGCTGTGTCCCGACGTGCCATCGAGCGTCGCGCGGGTGTAGGTGTACATGCCGCCCGCATAGAAGGCTGGCGTGAACTGATACCTGACGTTGAATTCGATGTTGTCGAAGCGGATCGACGATGCCGCGCCGAGGGTCGAGCTGGCCGCGTAGTTCGCATACTGCGTGCCGGTCGGATTCGCCAGATCGGTCCGAATGAACGAGAGCCCGAGCGTGGCCGCGTCGATCGTATAGTTCACGCCGGCGCCCCAGATCCGCTGGCGTCGTGCGGTCCAGCTGCCGTCCGGATTGCCGTTCGGTCCGATCGACACCGCGCCCGATGAATCGGCGTTCGGATAGTCGATGTCGAGATACGCGGCACCGAGCGCGAGCGGGCCGTTCCGATACTGCGCGCCGGCGCTCACCGCGCGGTTGCGGCCGAAAGACGTGCCGTTGCTGAGCGCGATCAGTCCGCCGAAACTGAAACCACGGTAATCGACACTCGCATACTTGATCGCGTTGTTGAGCCGGAACGTATCGTCGGTGTTGTCGTTGTCGTACGGATGGGTGAACATGCCGCCGCCCCAGTTGCCGTTCGCGGTCAGCCCCGCCAGGTAGTCGGTGACCGAATCGTACTGGCGCCCGACCGTCAGCGTGCCGAAGCGGGTGCTCGACAGCCCGACGAACGCCTGCCGACCGAACGCACGGCCCTGCTGCCCGAGCCTGCCGGTGTTCACGTCGAAGCCCGATTCGAGCCTGAACACAGCCGACAGCCCGCCGCCCAGGTCCTCATTGCCCCTCATCCCCCAGCGGCCGCCCTGCACGTCGCCGCTCGACATCGCAACGAGCCCCTTGCCGCCGACGTTGTTGGTATAGTTCACGCCCTCGTCGATCAGCCCGTATAGCGTCACGCTGCCTTGTGCATGCGCGAGCCCCGTCACCACGATCCATCCGCCTGCCGCCATCACCCGCTTGCTCATCCTGGTCTCCTCCGAATTGAAATTGCGTGGTCCATCGGCTTGCACTACAGATTTGCACTGCTAAGTAAAATATCCGGTTGCCAATGCTGGCCTGAGTCGAGCGACACCCTTCGCCGGATGACGCGAATCGTTCTTCGTTCAGGGAGTGCGCCGGTCGCGGCGCACGAATCGGAAGTGCGCGGCCGGTCGACGGATTGACCGTCGGCCAGCCTGTGCGGTCACGTCAGCCGGAGGCGCGCTCGCGTGCGCCGGGCTCGTCGTGCCCCCCAGCCTCCTCCCGCTCCTGGTCGAGCATCGCGCGCGCCTGGTGGGTCAGTTTCTCGAGGATGCTGGGCAGGATGTCGCGCTCGGCTTTGGTCAGGCACGACAGCAGCCGGGAATTGCGCTCGTCGGCCACCGGGAAGACCTCCGCGACCAGCGTGCGGCCCGCGTCGGTCAACGAAATCACGACACCGCGGCCGTCATGCTCGTCGGCCTCGCGTGCGACCAGTCCGCGCTCCTCGAGCCCGCGTACGGTACGGCTCGTCAGGCCGCGATCGAACTGGGCATGCTCGGCGAGACGGTTCATCGAGATGCCGCGCCGCCCGTGCAGCAACGCGATGCAGCGCCATTCGTTCATCGTCAGGTTGAAGCGCCGTTCGTATGCGCTGGACGATCCCTTCGTGTAGATGTTGGTCAACTGGCGCAACTGGAACGACACCAGATCGCGCAAATCGCGCAGCCCCACCACGCTCGAATCCGGATGCTTCTGCCCGCTCTTTTTTTCCGACGTACTCACGTTCTGCTCCCGCCACGATGCCTGTCCGACGACAGGCGGAATTGCATGACAACGTCACACAGTCTATCAGAGCGTCAACCGCGGTCCGGTCCGCCCAAGCCGGCTGGACCGCGTCGCGCGATCAGGCGCGCGCCCGGCGCCGCCCGCCGACCCATTGCAGCGCGATCAGCGAGATCACCGAAATCGAGATCAGCAGCGTCGAGATCGCGGTGATCGTCGGATCCAGCTGATCGCGGATGTCCTCGAACATCAACCGCGTCAGCGTCGCGTTTTCGCCGCCGGACACGAACAGCGCGATCACGACCTCGTCGAACGACGTCACGAACGCGAAGAATCCCGCGGCGTAGATCGACAGCCGGATCTGCGGCAACGTGACGGTCAGGAACGCGGTCAGCCGCGACGCGCCGAGGCTGCGCGCGACGAGTTCCTGGTTCGCGTCGTAGGTCTCGAGGCCGCCGTTGACCGAAATCACGACGAACGGCAACGCGAGCATCGTATGCGCGATGATCAGGCCGGTCAGCGTGTTGTTCAGGTCGGCTCGCACGTAGACGAAGAACGTGCCGATCGCGACCAGGATCAGCGGCACCATCATCGGCAGCATCAGCACGGTGCGCAGCCGTTTCGCCCAGCGGCTCTCGATCGCGCGCAGCCCGTAGGCTGCCGCCGTGCCGGCGATCACCGCCGCGAGGGTCGCCGATACCGCGACGCGCAGCGACACGCCAGTCGCCGCCTGCCACTCGTGCGACGAGAAATACGCGTGATACC
Source organism: Burkholderia aenigmatica (assembly GCF_048627025.1). Classification (NCBI taxonomy): domain Bacteria; kingdom Pseudomonadati; phylum Pseudomonadota; class Betaproteobacteria; order Burkholderiales; family Burkholderiaceae; genus Burkholderia; species Burkholderia aenigmatica. The sequence continues at coordinate 565,360 of NZ_CP184470.1, forward strand.
AGCGGAGCCCCCAGACGCGCGGTGGAAACTCCAGGAAGCTCGCGTTCGAGAACGACATCGGTACGACGATCGCGCACGGCACGATCAGGAACAGCATCACGACCGCGCAGAACGCATACAGCCAGAGCCGTTGCGCATGGGTGATCTGGGTGTCGGTGGCATAGCCGAACATGTCATTTCCCTCCATACATGCGTTCGATCCCGAACAGCCTGCCGATCGCGGCGAGCACGATCATCGTCAGGATCACGAGGACGATGCCGAGTGCGCTCGCCGCCCCCGGATCGCCGGACATCGCGACATCCGACTGGATCTGCATCGACAGCATGTTCACGCGGCCGCCGCCAAGCAGCGCCGGCGTCACGTAGAAACCGAGGCAAAGCACGAACACCAGCACGATGCCGGCCGACAGCCCCGGCACGGTCATCGGGAAGTACGCCTGCCAGAACGACTGTACCGGCGTTGCGCCGCAATTCGCCGCGGCCCGCATGTACACGGGGTCGATCGCCTTCATCGCGCCGTACAGCGGCAGCACCAGGCAGGGCAGCATCACGTGCGTCATGCCGATCGCGGTGCCAGTGAAGTTGTTGACGAGCTGCAGCGGATGATCGATCACGCCGGCACTCGTCAGCCACGTGTTGATCAGCCCGGTGCGTTGCAGCAGGACCATCCAGGCGTAGGTACGCACGAGCGTCGAGGTCCAGAACGGCAGCACGACGAACACCATGCAGATCGACGCGACGCGCGCCGGCAGTTGCGACAGCAGGTAGGCGAGCGGGTAGCCGAGCAACAGCACGAGCGCCGTCACGAGCGCCGACATTTCGAACGTCGACACGAACGCATGGCGGTACACCGGCGTCAGCAGGCGCGTGTAGTTCGACAGCGTCAGCATGCCGGACAGGTCGAACAGCGACTGCCAGCCGAGCCAGAGGATCGGCGCGACCAGCACCACCAGCACGACCAGCAGCGCCGGCACCATCAGCGCGCCGAGCCGCAATTGTTCGACGAAGCGACTGCGCGCGAGCGCGGCCTGGTTCTCGGCGCCGCCGGCCCCGGCCGGCATCGGATGCATCATCACGGTAGCGTCTTTCATGGTCAGTCCCGTACCACCACGGTGTCTTCCGCGCGCACCCCGACCGTGATCCGGTCGCCCGGCTCGAGCCGGCGCGCGCCGCCGTCGGTGCCGCCCGTGCCGCGGCGGATCATGATCTCGTGCCCGTGCGGCAGGTCGACATAGAACAGGTGCGAATCGCCCTGGTAGATGCGCTGGCGCACGACGCCCGGCAGGCAGTTCAGTTCCGGCGCCGGCGCGTCGAGCAGGATCGCGCGATCCGGACGCAGCGCGAGCCACGGCCGGCCGACGCCGTCCGGAATCGGCCCCCGGGTCCGGAACCGCTGGCCGAATGCGGAGAATTCGCCGCGCTGCTCGTCGAGCGGCACGAACGCCGTCTCGCCGATGAAATCGGCGACGAACTTGCTCGCCGGCCGCTCGTAGATCGTGTCGGGCGTATCGAACTGCACGAGCTGCCCTTTATTGATGATCGCGATGCGGTCCGACATCGTCAGTGCTTCGGTCTGATCGTGCGTCACGTAGATGGTCGTCATCCCGAGCTGTTCGTGCAGCCGGCGGATCTCGATCTGCATGTGCTCGCGCAACTGCTTGTCGAGCGCCGACAGCGGTTCGTCCATCAACATGATGTCCGGCTCGAACACGATCGCGCGGGCCAGCGCGACGCGCTGGCGCTGACCGCCGGACAGGTGCGCGATGTTGCGCCCGCCAAGATCGTCGAGCCGCACGACCGACAGCGCATGCCGGACCTTCTCGGCGATCCGCGCCCGCTCCATCTTGCGCAGCCGCAACGGGTACGCAACATTCTGCGCGACCGTCATGTGCGGAAACAGCGCGTAATTCTGAAACACCATGCCGATGCCGCGCCGGTGCGGCGGCTTCAGCAGCAGTTCGTCGCCGCCTGCCATGACGCTGCCGGATGTGGCCCGGACGAATCCGGCGAGCACCATCAGCAGCGTGGTCTTGCCGGATCCGGACGGTCCGAGCAACGTGACGAACTCGCCCGCGCTGATGTCGAGCGACACGTCGCGCAGCGCCGTGAAGTTCTCGTACGTCTTGCAGACATTCCTGATCGACACTTGCGATGCCATTTCAACCTCGCTCAAAAGCCGCCGTGCGGCATGCCGTTACCGGCTGATCAGCGCGCGCAGCGCCTCGTTGCCTTGCTGCAGGTTCTGGTTTTGTCCCCAGTACGTACCGTTCATCTGCACCTGCATCGTTCGATTGCGCGGCGACGAATTCGCTTTCGCGAGCACGTCCGTGGTGAACTTGCGCACGTCGAACGCCTTCATGTTGACCGGCCCGTAGAACGGCATCACCTCCGGAATGTTGGCCTGGATCGGCGGCGTCATCACGTCGGCGATCACCTTGCGGGCTTCGGCGACGTGTTTCGCACCCTTTGGAATCGCGAGGCACGCATACGCGAGCAGCCCCTGGTTGAACGTGAAGGCGACGGGTGCGCCCGAGTCGATCACCGGCGCGATCCGGCTGCCCCAGATCGCTTCCATGTCGACCTCGCCGTCACGCAGCAATTGCGCGGACTGCGCGCCGCTCGTCCACCATGCGGCGACGTCCGGCTTCAGCCGTCCGAGCGCCGCGAGCGCGCGCTTCTGGTCCAGCGGATAGAGCTTGTCCGGGCTCACGCCGTCGCCGAGCAGCGCGACTTCCATCGTTTCCTGCGGCTGCAGCGCCAACGCACGGCGCCCAGGGAATTTCTTCACGTCCCAGAAGTCCGCCCAGGTCTTCGGTGGGTTGTTCTTGTATTTGTCGGTGCGATACGCGAGCACGACCGAGTAGTAGTTGCTCGCGATCCAGTCGTCCGCGCGGGCGGTGGCCGGGATGCCGTCAACGTTGATCAGCTTGTAGTCGAGCTTCTCGAACAGCCCCTGCGCGCTACCGGTTGCGCACTCTTCCGCGCCGAGCTGCACGATGTCCCACGCCGGGCGCCCCGACGACACCTGCACGCGCACCGTCGCGAGACCGTCGTGGCTCTCGGTGCGCAGCGTGACGTCGTTCTTGTCGGCGGCCGGCCGGATCAACGCCTTCACGATGTTCTTCTGATAATCGCCGCCGTAGCCGGCGAACGTGACGCTGCCGGCCGCCCGGACCGGCGCGTTCACGCAGAGCAGCGCGGCGGCTGCGAGCGCGGCTGCCCGGCCGCGTGACTTGATGCACGTGTGATTCATGTCTCCCTCTCCGTTCTGCATGGTGTTGTGACCGTCCGCGTTCCGCCCGCACTCAACGCGCGGACGGTGCTGTCGCGGCATGGGCCGCCGTCGCTCAGCGCGACGCGGCGGCCTGGTCGAGCGCCGTGTCGAGGCGTTCGAACAGCAGGTCGATCTCGGCCTCGGTGATGATCACGGGCGGTGCGATGCAGATTGCGTCGCCGAGCGGGCGCACGTTCAGCAGCGCGTCCTGCGCGCGGGCCGACACCGTCGCCGCCATCTTCCGCTCCGCCGGGAACGGTGCGCGGGTCGTCTTGTCGGCAACCAGTTCGAGCGCCCCCATCAGCCCGAGGCCGCGCGCCTCGCCGACGAGCGGATGGTCGGCGCGCTTGCGCAGCGCGCGCTGGAAGTAATCGCCGACGCGCTTCGCGTGACCGATCACGTCACGCTCGCGGTAGATGTCGAACACCTCGTTCGCGACTGCCGCACACACCGGATGGCCGCCATACGTGTAGCCGTGGCCGAACAGGCCGATCTTCGCGGTCTGTTCCTTCAGCACCGCATAGACGCGCTCGTTGATCAGCAGCGCCGAAATCGGCAGATAGGCGGACGACAGCCCTTTCGCGCTGACCAGCATGTCCGGCTCCAGCGCGTAGGCCTCGGCGCCCCACCAGTGACCGGTGCGCCCCATCCCGCAGATCACCTCGTCGACGATGAACAGCACGTCGTACTTGCGCAGCACCGCCTGCACACGCTCGAAGTAGCCGCGCGGCGGGACCACGACGCCGCCCGTGCCCATCACCGGCTCGGCGATGAAGCCGCCGACGGTGTCCGGGCCTTCGCGCAGGATCGTCTGTTCGAGCTCGTCGGCGAGCCGCGCGGCGTAATCGTCCTCGGTCTCGCCGGGTTCGGCGCCCCGATAGAAATGCGGGCAGGCGACGTGCACGATGCCCGGAATCGGCAGATTGAAGTCGCGGTGAATGTGCGGCAAACCCGTCAGGCTGCCGGTCGCGACCGACGTGCCGTGATACGAGCGCTGGCGGCTGACGATCTTGCGCTTGTCGGGCTTGCCGATGCCGTGGTGGTAGTACCAGACCAGCTTCATCGCGGTGTCGTTCGCCTCCGAGCCGGAGCTCTGGAACAGCACTTTCGACATCGGCGCCGGCGCGTGACGGATCAGGTTCTCCGCGAGCGCGATCGCCGGTTCCGTCGCCTTGTTGGCGAAATTCTGGTAGTACGGCAACCGCGCGAACTGGCGAGCGGCGGCGTCGGCCAGCCGCGGCTCGCTGAAGCCGAGGTTCGTGCACCAGAGCCCCGACATGCCTTCGAGATATTCCCGGCCCGACTCGTCGGTCACGAAGATGCCCCGGCCCGATGCGATCACCATCGGCCCCGACGACTCGTGCGCGCCGAAATTGGTGTGCGGATGGATCTGATACGCGACATCGCGTGACCGCAGCGAAGTGTGTTCCATGGCAGCTGTCTACCTCGAGAGAATGAATGGATGAAGGATGCGGGCCGCGCTTGCAGTCCGCAGCATCGTCTGGAATTCAGATTAAGTGACTATGTCACGCATGTCAAACGACCAAAAACAAATCGAACGTCGTGATTTACCCTCGGTTGAGCAGCCTTTTTGAATGACTGCAGCGCTTCGTATCGAGGGCGTGGTGATACTTTTCAGGTGTTTTTCACCGTCTATTCTGATGTGAACTCTGTTTCAAAGCGAGCGGAGGCGGCTTCGCCGACGCGTCGGCGAAGCGCAGGTCATCGATGTCCTGGGCGAGCGATGAGGCGACACATTCGTGACGTTATCAACATGATTCAAGGTTCGATCCGGTCGTTCCAGTGCCACGCGCTGCCGCCTGCCGCTCAAGGCTCATCGTTCGTCTCCGTTCTTGTGCTTGTGCCTGGTCGTCGCGCGCACCGGCGCGGATCGATCAGAGGTCGAGTTGCGAGACGTATTTCAGGTTCAGGTACGCATCGAGCGCCTCGGCGCCGCCTTCGGTGCCGTAGCCGCTGTCCTTGATGCCGCCGAACGGAACCTCGGGGAACGCGATCGCGATCTGGTTGAGCGTGATCATCCCGCTCTCGACTTCGTCGACGACGCGATGCGAAGTGCGTGCCGAGCGCGTATACGCGAATGCGCAGAGCCCGTATGGCAGCCGGTTCGCTTCGGCGATCATCGCGTCGATCGTGTCGTATGCGTTGACCACCGCGATCGGACCGAACGGCTCCTCGTTCATGATGCGTGCGGCGGGGCTCGCGCCGGTCAGCACCGTCGGCGCAAAGAAGTAGCCGCGCGCGCCGAGACGCGCACCGCCCGCACGCAGCGTCGCGCCGTTCGACACGGCGTCGTCGACAAGACGCTCGAGCGCATCCAGCCGGCGCGCGTTCGCCAGCGGCCCCATCGTCGTGCTCTCCTCCTGGCCGTCGCCGATTCGTGCCTGGCCGATTGCGTCGATGAACGCGTCCGCGAAGCGCGCGAACACGCCGCGCTGGACGATGAAGCGGGTCGGCGACGTACAGACCTGCCCCGCGTTGCGCAGCTTGAACGCGGCGAGCTGCGCTGCGGCCGTTTCCACATCCGCATCGTCGAACACCAGCACGGGGCCGTGTCCGCCCAGTTCCATCGTCACCTTCTTCATATGCTGGCCCGCGAGCGCGGCCAGTTGCTTGCCGACGACGGTCGAGCCGGTGAACGACACCTTGCGAATCACCGGATGCGAAATCAGATACGACGAAATCGCGGCCGGATCGCCGTACACGAGATTGATCACGCCCGCAGGCACGCCGGCATCCGCGAACGCGCGCACCAGCGCCGCCGGCGCGGCGGGCGTTTCTTCCGGCGCCTTCACGACGATCGAGCAGCCTGCGGCGAGCGCGGCGGACAGCTTGCGCACCACCTGGTTGATCGGGAAATTCCACGGAGCGAACGCGGCGACCGGCCCGACCGGCTCCTTGATGACCATCTGGTACGAGCCGGGAATCCACGACGGCACGAGCTTGCCGTACGCGCGGCGCCCCTCGTCCGCGAACCAGTCGATCAGATCGGCCGCCGACATCGCCTCGCCCCTTGCCTCGGCGAGCGGCTTGCCCTGCTCGAGCGTCATCAGCCGCGCGATGTCGGGCGCGCGCTCGCGCAGCAATTGTGCGGCGCGGCGCATGACCGTGGCACGCTCCCAGGCGCTGACGCGCCGCCAGGTCGCGAAACCGCGCTGCGCGGCGTCGAGCGCGGCATCGAGATCCGCGCGCGCCGCGACCGCGACGGTACCGAGCACCGTCTCGTTCGCTGGATTCAGCACGTCGATCGCGTGTCCGTCCGCGCCGTTGCGCCAGGTTCCGTCGATATACAACTGCACATCCTGATACATGAAAGCGGTCCTCGTTCGTAGAAAGGAAATCGACTGAGCCCGGCGCCGCGTTACCGCGCGCCGTCAGGCCCCGGTTCGGGCGGCAGTCGCGCGACGGCGAACACCGCGCTCGCAGTCGCGACGACCGCGCCGCCGCCGTCGCGCGCGACGGCTTCGCAGAACGCGAGCTTGCCGCCGCTGCGTAACACGGATGCGCGCGCGATCAGCCGGCCGCGCGCGGGACGCAGGTACGACACGTTCAGCGTCGCAGTGCCGAGGTTGTCGACGTCGCCGCCGGCGCGCGTCGCGACGCCCATCGACGTGTCGAGCAGCGCGGCGATCAGCCCGCCATGCGCGTTGCCGTGCCGGTTGACGTGACGGTCGCGGATCTCGCACGCGACTTCGGCCCAGCCGTCGCCATGGGCGACGAGCGCGAAGCCGTGGTCGACGCAGAACGCCGAGTCGATGCGGACCGGTGACGTGTCGGCGGCGCGCTCAGACATGCGCGTACCCGGCCCGCGCGGCGAGCCGCGGATTCAGCCCGGTGCGCGCGACACGGCTCGACAACTCGCGGCCGAGCGCGGCCTCGCATGCGCGCGACGCGTCGATCATCGCGGCCAGGTCGATGCCGGTGTCGACGCCCATCGTTTCGAGCACGTTGACGAAATCCTCGGTGCAAACGTTGCCGGTCACGCCGCCGCCATACCGGACCTTCGCCGGATGGCCGCCGACCCCGCCGAACGCGACATCGAAGCAGCGGACGCCGGCCTCGAGCGCGGCCAGGTAATTGACGAGGCCGGTACCGCGCGTGTCGTGGAAATGCGCGATCGCGTGCACGTCGGGGAATTCGCGCAGCATCTGCGCGAACAGCGCGCGCGTCGACGCCTGGGTCGCGACGCCGATCGTGTCGCCGAGCGTCACATGGCGCACGCCGGCGCGTGCAAAGCGCTCGACGTCGCGCAGCACCGACACCGGGTCGATGTCGCCGTCGAACGGACAGCCGAACGCGACCGAGATCGTGCCGACTAGCCGGAAGCGGCAATGCGCGGCGGCGGCCATCGCGTCGATGCGCGCCCACTGCGCGTCGCGCGTCTGCTTCAGGTTGCGCTGCGAATGCGCATCGCTGGCCGACGCGAGCAGGCTGATCTCGTTCGCGCCGAACCCGGCATCCAGGTCGGCGAGCGCGCGTTCGACCGCGCGCACGTTCGCGCAGGTCGCCTTGTAGTGCACGCCGTCGACGCGCGGCAGCGCGCGCAGCACGTCGCTTGCGTCCGCGAATTGCGGCACGACCGCCGGATTCGAATACGAGGTCGCCTCGACGCGGGCGAAGCCGGCGCGGGCGAACCGGTCGATCAACGCGACCTTGCGCGCGGTGTCGACGAAGTCGGATTCATGCTGCAGCCCGTCGCGGGCAAAGCATTCGCAGAGGATCAGGTCGGCCATGTCGGGAGTCGCAGTGGTCTGGAAGTCGTTGACAATGACACGCATCAAATCAAAACAATGATTCGATGTCAATCAATTCACGGGGAGAGAGTCGTCTGACCAGTTGTGCGTCAGGATGACTTGAAGAGGCTGGGTGATGCGTGAAAAAATGGAAATATTCCGTTATATCAACGATTTAATTGGTGTTATTCAATTTGGATGGCACGCTTGTCGAGGTCGAGTTCGCTTCATCCAGATCATCTTGAGCGGGTAAACACCGACATGCTCACGCAAAAACAACGATTCAATATCACGTATTTATTTGACTGAATCACGCATCATGAATTAACCTGCATTCACTGCGGCAACCTCCTGCCGTGCCCTCCTAGACGACTCGCCGATGAACACCCATTCCAGCCTGCAGACAGACGATCATGGCGCCGTACGTGTACTCACGATGGATCGCCCCGACAAGCGCAATGCGCTCAACCATGCGCTGACGACAGCGCTCCTCGCCGCGCTGCATGACGCGGATCGCGATCCGGCGATCCGCGCGATCGTGCTGACGGGGGCTGGCAATGCGTTCTGCGCGGGCGCCGACGTCACCGAGTTTGGCGGTTTCGTGAATCCGGCCGATTCGGCGTCCGCCGCGCACGCGGCGCTCGCACGCGCCCATCTGACGACGAACCTACATCGCGCGTTTTCGCAGATCGGCAAGCCGGTGGTGGCGGCTGCGCACGGCTACGCGATGGGCGGCGGCGCCGGTCTCGCGATCGCGTGCGACCTGGTGGTCGCGGGCAGCAGCCTGAAGCTCGGCTACCCGGAACTGAAGCACGGCATCGTTGCCGCGATCGTGATGGCGAACCTGGTCCGCCAGGTCGGGCGCAAGGCCGCGTTCGAGCTGGTGTCGCTCGGCGACACGCTCGACGCGGAGCGCGCGCGCGCGCTCGGGCTGGTCAACCGCGTTGTGCCCGACGACGCGATGCTCGACACCGCGATCGAACTCGCCGGCCGCCTCGCGGCCTTCGATGCGCCCGCGATGGCCGCCACGAAGCGGCTGTTCCACCGCGTCGCGGACCTTCCCCTGCTGCCCGCGCTCGATGCCGCGCTCGACACCAACATGATGATGCGGGGCTTTCGCGCGTCGCGCGGGGATGCTGCATGAGCGCGCCGATCAAACCGCTGTCGAACGTGACGATCGTCGAACTTGCGCGCGTGCTGGCGTGCCCGTTCGCCGACATGATCCTCGCCGAACTCGGCGCGACCGTGATCAAGATCGAGCAGCCCGGTAGCGGCGACGAAACCCGCACGTTCGAGCCGCGCATCGGCGATCAGTCCGCGTATTACTTCGCATGCAACCGCAGCAAGCTGTCGGTCACCGCGAACCTGAAGACCGACGCGGGCCGGGCGATCGTCCGCGAGCTCGCGGGCGGCGCCGACGTGCTGCTCGAGAACTTCCCGGTCGGCGCCCTCGCGCGCTACGGGCTCGACCACGCGTCGCTACGCGCCGTGCATCCGGGCCTGATCTACGTGTCGTGCACGGGCTTCGGTCAGACCGGCCCGTACGCGAAGCGTAAGGGCTACGACACGGTATTCCAGGCGATGGGCGGCCTGATGAGCCTGACCGGCGAGCGCGACGGCGGCCCGGTGAAGCCGGGCCTGCCGATGGCCGACCTGTCGTCCGGCCTGTGGATCGCGATTTCGATCCTCGCGGCGCTGAACGGGCGAACGCTGACGGGCGCCGGCACCCATGTCGATTTCTCGATGCTCGACGGCCAGGTGAGCCTGCTGACGCTGGCGGCCGCGCGCTACTTCGCACTCGGTGAGGTGCCACCGCGACTCGGCACCGAGCATCCGGGGCGCGTGCCGTCGGCGACCTTCGCGTGTGCGGACGGCCGTCATGTGCACATCACGTGCAGCGACCAGCACTGGCTGCCGCTGTGCCGCCTGCTCGGGCTCGACGCGCTCGCGTCGGATCCGGCACTGTCGACCAATGCCGGTCGCGTCGCGCATCGCGAGCGCGTGATGGCCGCGCTGACGCAGGCGATCGCCGGATGGACGCAACCCGCGCTGTGCGAGGCCTGCGACGCGGCCGACGTGCCGGCGGGCCCGATCAACGACGTCGCGCAAGTGCTCGACGATCCGCAGGTACGCGCACGCGGGATGGTCGGTGCGTTCACGCATCCCGGGATCGGCGAATTCGGTGCGCTGCCGATGCCGTTCCGCTTCGACGGTTTCGCGAATCCGGACATCGCGCGTCCACCGTTGCTCGGCGAACACACCGATCAGGTACTGCGTGAGCGCCTCGGTTACGACGACGCACGGATCGACATGCTGCGCCGCGACGGCGCGATCTGAACCCCACCCGACCCAGGCCGGACGCGATCCGGCGACATCGCGCGGCGCAAAACCAGAAATGCGCCGCGCCGATACGAGGAGACTGTATGGATGAATCCGCTATTCTGATCGTCGAGCGCCGCGACGCGGTGGCCGAGATCGTGCTGAACCGGCCCGACCAGCGCAACGCGCTGAATGGCGCCATGTGCGACGCGTTGCGCGCCGCGGCGGTTGCGCTGCGCGACGACGGCGCCGTGCGTTGCGTGATCGTTCGCGCGAACGGCCCGGTGTTCTGCGCCGGCGCCGACCTGAAGGAGCGCAAGGGCATGGACATCGATGCCGTCCGGGCGCGCCGCCAGAAGGCGTTCACCGCATACGACGCGCTCGAGCGCATCGGCAAGCCGTGCATCGCGCTCGTCGAGGGCCCGGCCGTCGGGTCCGGCGGCGAGATCGCGATGGCGTGCGACTTCATCGTCGCGACGCCGAACGCGAGTTTTCGCACGCCGGAGGCACTGTGGGGCACCGTCGGCGCGACGCAGCGCTTGCCGCGCGCAGTGGGCAAGCGGCTCGCGAAGGACATGGCGTACACCGGCCGGACACTGTCCGCCGCCGAGGCGCGCGACGCCGGTCTCGTCACACGCATCGTCGACGCGGCTGACGCGCTCGCCACGATCCGCGCGCTCGCCGGCGGCATTGCCGCCGCGCCGCCGCTCGCGATGCAGCTCACGCGCGACTGCATCGAGCGCGGCGTCGAATCCGATCCGGCCGGCGCGCTCGCGATCGAGATCCTGGCGATCGACACGTTGCTGCAGAATGCCGACTGGAAAAGCACGATTTCGAACTTTGGCGCGTCCGCGTCCGGCGGATCGAACGGGGAGCATTGCCATGACTGATCCATTCGTCGAACGATTCGGTCTGCGCGACCCGATCACCCTGCCCGCGATTCTCGCGGCCCGCGCGAGCAGCACGCCCGACGCGGAGGCGCTCGTGATCGACGGCGAGCGGATCGACTATCGGACGCTCGCGGAACGCGTGACGCGTGCCGCCGCGCGGATGATCGCCCTGGGGGTCGAGCCGGGCGAGCACGTCGGCATCATGATGGGCAACTCGATCGACTGGGTCGTGCTGTTCTACGCGGCCGCGTCGATCGGTGCGGTTACCGTACCGGTCAACACGCGCTTCAAGACCGACGAGCTGAACTACTGCCTGAAGCAAGGCGACGTGCGCGTGCTGTTCTATGTCGACACGTTCCTGAAAATCGACTACACGCAACTGCTGCGCGACGTCGAGCCGGCATTCGACCGGTCGCTGCCCGGCGACGTACTGCCGCTGCTGCGGCGCGCGGTGCGGGTCGGCGTGACCGATCGCGCGCTGCCGGCCGGCGTCGAACGCTTCGAGGCGCTGCCCGACACGCCCGCACTGTGCGACGCGGTTGCGCGGCGCGCGCGGCAGGTCATGCCCGACGATACGCTCCTGATCCAGTACACGTCCGGCACCACGTCGTTTCCGAAAGGCGTGCTGCTGAGCCATCGCAACATGCTGATGAACGCGGCCGCGTCGGCGCTGCGGATCGGCGTGCAGCCGGACGACCGCTATTTCAGCGTGCGACCGTTTTTCCATGTCGCCGGCACGACGATGTCGCTGCTCGTCGCACTCGTAACCGGCGCGTGCCTGCTGTCGATACCGTCGTTCGACGTCGCGAAGGTGTTGACGCTGCTCGACGACGAGCGCTGCACGCTGACGTCCGGAAACGACACGATCTTCCTGATGCTGATGAGCGATCCGTCATTCCGCCCCGAGCGGATCCATCTGCGCGGCGGCTGGGCGGCCGCGGGGCCTGAGATCATGCAGCAGATCCACGACGTGATGGGCGTGCCGTACATGGTCGGCGCGTACGGGCAGTCGGAGGCGTCGCCGAACGTCGTGCTGAACGACTGGCGCGATCCGCTCGCGGTGCGCGTCGCCGGCTGGGCGCATCCGCATCCCGGCATCGAGATCCGCACGGTTGCGACCGACACCGGCACGGTACAGCCGCCGAACGCGCCCGGCGAGATCCAGGTGCGCGGCTGGAGCGTGATGAAGGGCTACTACAACAAGCCGAACGAGACCGCGGCGGCATTCACCGACGACGGCTGGCTGCGTACCGGCGATCTCGGCGTGATCGATGCCGATGGCCGGCTGCGGATGCTCGGACGCCTGAAGGATGTGTTCCGCGTCGGCGGCGAGAACGTCGCGCCGGCCGAAGTCGAGGAAACACTGTTTGGCCATCCGGCCGTGCAGCTTGCGCAGGTGGTCGGCGTACCCGACGCGCGTCTCGGCGAGGTGCCCGCCGCATTCATCGTCCTGCGGCCCGGCGCCCATGCGTCGAGCGAAGATCTGATCGCCTTCTGCAAGGCGCGCTGCGCGAACTTCAAGGTGCCGCGCTATCTGCGGATCGTGCCGTCGTTCGACGAGATCGGCATGACGGGCAGCTCGAAGGTGCAGAAGAACAAGCTGCGCGACTACGCGATCCGCGAATTCGGACTCGCCTGACCCGCGGGCGCCGCCCACGCCCGATCCGCGCGGGCGGCCCGCCGGATCGCCCCTCATTTCCCGGAACCCCCGCACATGAAGCCCACCCGCCTCACCCGTTTGCTCGACCTCCGCTATCCGATCATCCAGGCCGGCATGAGTTGGGCGTCCTCGAACGCGGCGCTGCCCATTGCCGTCACGCAGGCCGGCGCGCTCGGCGTGATCGCCGCCGGCCCGATGTACCTCGATGCGTTTCGCGACACGGTGCGTGCCGTGCGCGACGCCGTCGGCGGCAAGCCGTTCGCGGTGAACCTGCCGCTTTACCGCCCCGACGCCGAGCGCTTCCTCGACGTCATCGAGGCAGAACGGGTGCCGATCCTGATCGCGTCGCAGGGTGGTCCGCGTGCGCATCTTGCGCGCTTTCACGCGCTCGGCACGCGCTGGATCCACGTCGTGTCGACGCTCGAACACGCCCGCAAGGCCGCCGATGCGGGCGTCGACGCCCTGGTCGTGGTCGGTGCCGAAGCGGGTGGCCATCCGCCGGCGAACGGCGTCAGCACGCTGGTCGCCGTGCGGCGTGTGGCCCAGGTGCTGCCGGACATGCCGATCGTCGCCGGCGGCGGCATCGCCGACGGCTTCGGCGTTGCCGCGTTGCTCGCGCTCGGCGCCGACGCGGTCCAGCTCGGCACGCGTTTCATCGCGACGCGGGAAGCGGGCGTGCACGACAACTACAAGCGCGCGGTGCTGGAGACGGAAATCGACGGCACCGCGCTCGTCGGCATTCGCAAGCTGCCCGTCCGGATGACGCGCAATGCGTTCGCAAAGGACGTGCTGCGCGCCGATGCGGAGCGGCTGGACGACGACTGCTACGCAGCGCTGTTTGCCGCCAGTTCGCTGAAACAGGCCGCACTCGACGGCGACGTCGAACGCGGCAAGGTCGAACTCGGGCAGTCGGCCGGGCTGGTGACCGACCTGCCCGCCGCGGGCGACGTGGTGGCACGGCTCGTGGATGAATATCGGGCGGCTGTCGATCGCCTGTCGTGAATCGATACGCATGCTGCGGCGCAAACGCGTCGGTCTCTTCCGGTTAACGCACGATGCGTCAGTGCGACCCGCCGTGCTTGAGTCCCGCTGCATCGAGCTGCCTGAGCTTCGCGTACAGCGTGGTGCGCGAAATACCCAGCTGCCGCGCGGCGGCCGACACATTGCCGTCGTGCTCGTCGAGCGCCCGGCGGATGGCATCGAGCGACTGCTCGTGCAGGCTGGCCTGCGGACTCGCAGCCGGCGTCGTGCCGCAGACATCGGCTGCGTACTCGAGCGTATCGGACTGGCGCGGCGTCGTCGCCCGATCGAGCGGCGCGCGCACGGTGCGCACCCAAACGTGACTGCCGTCGTCACGCGCGATCCGCTGCGGCGTGCGCGACGGTGTCAGCAAACGGCGCTGTTGCGCAGGCGTCGCGCCGGGGAACAACTGCCGAACCTCGCACGGGCCGATCGGCCCGGACGGTGCGAGATCGAGCATCTGGCGCGCCAGGCGGCTCACCGCGCGCACGCGGCCCGTTTCGTCGAGTGCGACGACGCCGGCGAGCGGCGTGCCGAGCCAGCGCGGATCGTATTGCACCTGCAGCAAATGGCAGTCGCGCAGCATCGCATACAGCCGCTGCTCGGCGGACAGTGCCGCATGGCGGAACTGTTCATGCAGCAGCACGACATTGCGTCGCCCGATGCCGGTGATGTCGAGCGCGCCGATCACCTCGCCGTCGAAGCCGACCAGCGGCACCGCGAGACAGAAGACCTTCGACAGTTCGTCAAGATAGTGCTGGGCGCCCGCGACGACAGCCTCCGCACCGTCGTGAATCACGCAGCTCGGCGCGGTCGTGCCGATGTTCGGCTCGACGATCCGGCGCCCGGCAACGATCGGCGTCAGCAGCGCTTCGTCGCACTGTGGGCTGCGTCGCACATGGACGACCGTGCCACGCGGATCGACACAGAAGATCGTCCAGTCGCTGCCGCCGAACGCGGCCCACAGCGGTTCGATTTCCTGCGCGACGCAGCGGTACAGCCGCCGGCCAGCACGCGAGTCATCGAGCTCGCCGAGCATTTCGTAGTGGGCGGTTTGCCACGGCAGGAGCCCGGCGTCGCGCGAGCGCAGCCACGAGCGCGCGACGCTGGCCGGCAGCGCCGTCTCCGGCAGCGGCTCACCCGCCGCGAAGCGGGCGCGGAGCCGGTCGAGGTCGACGGGCCGTGAAAGGGAGTCGGAGGCCATCTTCACGCTGCGTTCCATTTGGGGTCGAATGTCCGGGCCGGGCGTACCGGCCCGGCGTGTCGCGCGAATTCGCAATATAGCCCAGGGTCCGAAACAGCGTGTTTTCCACGGGGGCGCCGCCGCGTGTGGTCGACTTGGGGTCGCCCATGGCGGCGGCACCCCGCGCTCAATGCGGCAAACGCAGGATCGGCTTGAGCGTCAGGCCGTTGCTGCTGTCCTCCGCTGCCTGGTTGATCTGCTCGAGCGGGTAGAACTTCACCAGGCGGTCAAACGGAAACCGCCCTTGCAGATGGAGCTGCACGAGCTGCGGAATGAACGTCTGCGGCACGCTGTCGCCTTCGACGATACCGCGGATCGTGTGGCCGCCGAGCAGCAGGCTGTTCACGTCGAATTCGGCCTTCGTGCCGAGCTTCGGCGCGCCCACCACGCCCATCGTGCCGCGCGAGCCGAGCGCGTCGATCCCTTGCGACAGCACGGCCGGCAACCCGGTCGATTCGAGCGCGAAGTCGACGCCGCCGCCGGTGATCTCGCGAATCGCGTCGACGACGTTGACTTCCTTGCTGTTGAGCGCGTGCGTCGCGCCGAGCTCCAGGGCCAGCGCGAGCCGCGACGGGACGATGTCGACGGCGATGATGGTGCTGGCGCCCGCAACGCGGGCGGCCATCACGGCGCTCATGCCGACCGCGCCCGCGCCGAAACTCGCGAAGCTGCTGCCCGGACGCACCGCGAGCGAATGAATCACCGCGCCGGCGCCGGTCTGGATCCCGCAGCCGAGCGGCCCGAGCAGTTCGAGCGGCGCTTCCGTCGGCACCTTGATGGCATTGTTCTCGCGGGCGAGCGCATAGCTCGCGAACGACGACTGCGCGAAGAAATGATCGTGCAGCGGCTGTCCGGCTGCGTCGCGGATCGCGGTCTGTCCGTCGGCGTCGGCGCCGCCGAAATTCAGCGGAAAGAACTGCCGGCAGTACGCGCCGTGACCGCCGACGCACGACGTGCAGTGGCCGCACGCGCCATAGGTGAGCACGACGTGATCGCCCGCGGCGAGCGTCTTCACGTTCGGGCCGACCGCCTCGACCACGCCGGCGCCCTCGTGACCGAGCACGGCCGGCAGCGGCACCGGGTAGTACTGGTCGCGCACGATCAGGTCGGTGTGGCACAGGCCCGTCGCGACGACGCGCACCAGCACCTCGTCGCCGCGCGGCGCACGGATCCGGGCGGATTCGATCGAGAAGCGTGCGCCGGCGGCGCGCGCGACGGCTGCGGTCATCACGCGTGTATCGTTTTCGGTGTACATGGTCGGTCTCCTTGTCAAAGCGGGTACAGCGGCGCTTCACCCTTGATCGTCAGCCACTGCCACTGCGTGAATTCTTCCCAATTCGCGCTGCCGCCGATGCTCGAGCCGTTGCCCGATGCGCCGACGCCGCCGAACGGATTGATCGCTTCATCGTTGACCGTCTGGTCGTTGATGTGCAACAGCCCGGTGTTCAACTGCTCGCCGATCCTGAGCGCGCGGCCGACGTCGGCGGACAGGATCGCCATCGACAGGCCGTATTCGCTCTGGTTCGCGAGCGCGATCGCATCCTCGTCGGTATCGAACGGCACGACGACCGCGACCGGCCCGAAAATCTCGTTGTCGAACGCCGGATTGCCGGGCGCGACGCCGCTCAGCACGGTCGGCTCGAAGAACAGGTCGCGATGGCCGCCGCCCGTCTCGACGCGTGCGCCGGCACGGCGGGCCGCGTCGACCAGGCTCGCCGCGTGGTCGCGCTGCGCGGCATTGATCAGCGGGCCGAGGCCGACGTCCGCGGTCGCGGGGTCTCCCACCCGCAGACTTTGGGCCTTCTCGACGAGCTTCGCGACGAAGCGGTCGTGAATCTTGCGCTGCACGAGCACGCGGCCGGTCGCCATGCAGATCTGGCCCTGGTGCAGGTACGCGCCCCATGCGGTGTTGGCGACGGCGCGCTCGAGATCGGCGTCGTCGAGCACGATCAGCGAGTTCTTGCCGCCGAGTTCGAGCGACACTTTCTTCAGGTGGCGGCCCGCCGCTTCGCCGACCTTGCGCCCGGCCGCGGTGGAGCCGGTGAACTGGATCATCGCGACGTGCGGATCGGCGACCAGCGCCGCACCGGCCGCGCCGTCGCCGGGCAGCACGTGCAGCACGCCTTCCGGCAAGCCGGCGAGCTCGAACACGCGGGCGATCGCGACACCGCCGCTCACGGCAGTGCGCGGATCGGGCTTCAGCACGACTGCATTGCCGAGCGCGAGCGCGGGCGCGACCGCGCGCATCGCGAGGTACAGCGGGAAGTTGAATGGCGAGATCACGCCGACCACGCCGCGCGGGCGGCGGCGCGCGAGCGACAGCCGGCCCGCCGCCGACGGCAGCACTTCGCCGGCCGCGCGCGAGGGCAGCCCGGCCGCTTCGTGCAGTGCCTTGATCGTGATCGAAGTCTCGAACGCCGCTTTCGAGCGCGTCGAGCCGCTTTCGCGCACGAGCCAGTCGACGATCGCATCGAAGTGCGTTTCCGCGACGGCGGCCGCGCGGCGCAGAACCGCCGCGCGTTCGTCGTACGGCAGGCCGATCCACGCGCGCTGCGCGCGATGCGCGGCCACCGCCGCGTCGGCCACGGCCGCACCGTCCGCGACGCCGATGCGGCCGAGCGTGTTGCCGGTCGCGGGTTCGATCACGTCGGCCACGTGCGGGCTGGCGTGCCAGCGTCCGTTGAAGGTGTTGCCGTGCCAGAGGGCGGCGTCGAACAGTGCCGTGTTGTTGCTGCTATCCATGTACGCTCCTGAAGAAATCGCGACCCGCCGAATCGGGATCGTGATCGCCCCGACCGGCATCCGCGCGACGGTAGGCGACCGGGAGCACGCGGCGCTATCCGGGTTTCTTCCCACCCGCCGCACCCGCGCCGGTCGGTGGGGCGAGGCATCGACGTGTACGGAAACTGAACACTCCGGTACGCCGCGCGAAGGGTGTGTCGATGCCACACTCACGGCCCGTGCCAAAGCGGCTCTGGCGGCAGTCAAGGGCGACCGGACGCGGGTCGACCCGACGCACCGATCGATGTGCATCCAAACCCGATCACGGCATGGGAACGGTGGTTGCGGGCGTGCGCGGTCGACGTGTCCGGCACCGCCGGCCCGACGTCGAACGAGCCGTCGGCGGAGGTGAGGCCCCGGCAAGCCTGGAGAACGATTTTTTAAGCGGACTGCTCAACGTCGGATCGGCAAGCGCGTTGCCGGACTGGTCGGGCACTTCGCGGGTAGCGAATGCGACCCATCCGAACTTCACTGACGCATGCCGATCGCCAAACGATTGAAGGCGCTCATCAGCGCGACCGCGAAGCTCAGGTCGGCGATTTCGGCGTCGCTGAAATGTGCCTTCAGCGGTTCGAAATCCTCATCGGGCGCGTGGCTTTCCGCCACGTCCGCCAGCGATTCCGTCCAGGCCAGCGCCACGCGCTCGCGTTCGCTGAAATGCGGACTCACGCGCCAGCCGGCCAGACTGTCCAGCTTCGCATCCGGCACACCGCCGGCGCGCAGCGCCGCCGCGTGCATCTCCAGGCAGAAGGCGCAGCCATTTATCTGCGAAACCCGCAGGTAAACCAGTTCGATCAACTGTTTCCCGAGGCTGCTCTTCTCCAGCGCTTTCTTGGTGGCGCCGAAGCCTCGGTAAGCGTCGGGCGACAGCGTCTGGTAGGGCAAGCGAAGTGTACTCATGTTGATTTCCTTGTGATGAAGCCTGCATCTTAGGAAAATCTTGCCACACTCTAAAGGTGCAAAAAATGATGGAATGAATGGGACATCGCGCCGAACGGACGGCAGTTGAAACCACACCGGCAGCACGATGTGCCAATCCATATGCAACGGTATCGGCGCTATCGGGACGCAATTGCCGCCTACTCGTTTCGATTGGCAACCGGCTTGCCGAGAACGCACCGCGTCGTGCAAGCAATGCGAGATAATCGGGATCGTTCCGCAACACTGGCCGGTGCGAAGGCGAGCGCCTGTCACCGAGGTCGCCGCTCTCGTTGCGCCAGGTTGAAGCGCCCGTCACAGCGCAAACCGTGCCCGAGACAGAAACAGACGTCGAGCATATGATCGCGCCTGGGCCGGCTCCATTTCACAGGGGATAACTTGACAAGCGACCACTCCGTGCTCGACAGCGCATATCAGGCCTATCTACGGGACAAATCCGCGAGCACCGGGCTTGCGCTGTGTCGCGCGCTCAGACGCTCGGGTCACGCCGAAGAAGCGATCCGGGTGGTGAAGGAAATTGCAGACCGGGTTGACGATCCGTTTCTGCGCGCGCAGATCGGCATCGACATGAACCATCTCGGCCTTTTTGCGCAGGCCGAAACGCTGTTGATGCAATCGCTCACGGAGCTTCACCACGAACCGGACCTCCGGGTGTTGAGCGCCGAACTCGTGATCGCACGCTACGCGCAAGGTCATTTCCGCGAAGCCCACGCGCTCAATCGGAGATCGCGCGATGCATGGGGGCGAGCCGGCGTGGTTTCAAATATTTATCCCGCGCATACGAGCGAGTACGGGCGAATTATCGACAAGCTGCTTCGATTCGACGCGCCAGTCGCCGGGCGACGCGTGCTCATCCTTCAGGAAGGCGGTCTTGGCGATGTCATCATGTTTTCCCGGTATCTGCACTTGTTGCGGGACGAAGGTGCCTCGACCATCGTATTGCAGGTACCAGGCATATTGGCACCGATATTCGCCGCCTATGACTGGATCACGATTGTCGAGAACGCCAGCGATGCCATTGATCAAAGCGACTGCATCCTCTGCACCTTTGACCTGTTTGTCCGGTATCAGACGACACCCTACTTCCCCAGCTGGACGAATTCATACGTACAGGCGCCAACCGGACGAGAACTGACGCCACGTCTTGCCAACACGTTCAACAATCGACGCGATGGCGTTCGCGAGATAGGCTTGATTTGGCGCAGCAATACGTCGGTGCGCCACGAACCGTATCGATCCATCTCACTGGCGCAACTCGAGCCATTGTTCGGTGCGCCGGCGACCCGTTTCCACGCGCTGCAGTTCGGCAAGATCACCGACGAAGAGCAAGCGCTGCTGGATAAACACGGCATTGGCGTCATTGGCGACGAGCTGAGCGATCTCGGCGATACCGCCGTCGTCCTCAACGCGCTGGATTTGTTGATTGCGGTGGATACCGGGCCGGCTCATCTCGCCGGCGCACTCGGGCGGCCAGTGTGGGTGTTGCTGTCGGCCGCATGCGACGAGCGCTGGTCCAACAGCCATCGCGATACGCCGTGGTACCGATCCATGCAGTTGTATCGGCAGGCAACGTTGGGCGACTGGAGCAGACCGGTACGGGAGATGGCGGATGCGTTGTCCGGCAATGACTCGGCGTAGTAGCCGGTACCGAGGTTTGGCGCCGTGGCACGCGCACCTGCCGGTACGATTGCCCACGGCGTCGTGATTGCACCGGGATGCCTGGCACCGCACACCTCACTCGTCAAAGCGACGATCATCGCGCCGGGCGTGCGTCGATGATCCGTTGCGACCGCAACGTGTCGCCCGTCACGCCACGCGGCGCAAGCCCCCGCGCTCCGCTTCCAGGGCATCACGCACCGCCTCGGTAACGCTACGCCAGTTACCGGGTGCCGCCTGACGAAAGGTCCGAATCTGTGGATACCAGGGCCCCGTATCGCCCTGCGCGCCCCAGCGCCACTCCGGCGCACCGAGCATGACCCACGCGGGCAAGCCCAGCGAGCCGGCCAGGTGCACGGGCGCCGAGCAGATCGAGATGGTCAGGTCCAGGGATGCGGCAAATACCGCCGTATCGTAAAGATCGTTCCATTCATCGGATCGATTCAGGATGGACAGTCCGCTACGCGTCGCGAAGTCCGGCTCGAGCGGATGTTTCTGCAGCACGAACCAGTCGACGTTTTCAATCCCGGCCAACGGCTGGAGATCTTCAGGCGCAAGACTGCGAGCGCGCCCCGCAAAATAATTGGGTGACGTGTCCCAGCACAAGCCGATTCGCAGCCGATCGGATGCGCGACGGCGGTCGTCCAGTGCCCTGGCGGCATCCGCGGCCTTCAGCTTGATATAGCCGTCCCGGTAGGTGGGTACCACCCCTTCGCTCGCCCCCAGTCTCGCGGGCAGCAAGTTTTCGAAGATCCAGTAGTCGTAGCTGCCCCAGGTCTCGACCGGCCAGGCGCTCAACAATTCATCGACGCCTTCGAGTTCGCGCAGCAGCTGCATCAATTCCGGTTTGACGCAGAGCGTGACATGGGCGCCCGCTGCCTTCAGGTCCCGGGCGTAACGTGCGTACATCAGGCAATCGCCAAGGCCGAGATGGCTGATCACCAGAATGCGCTTGCCTTCGAGAGACTGCCCGCGCCACAAGCGGTCGTGATGGGTGGTCAGGACACCGGGGCCGCTGCCGAGCGACGCAAGATCGGCCAGCATGTCATATCGGCGCCAGCCGGCCTTCGTGTCGCCCAGCAGCAAGAGCAGATTCGCGAGGGGAAACAGGACGTCCCCTCGATAGGGATCGTGTTCGGCGGCCCGGTACAGATAGCCCAGGCTTTCTTCGAAGCGCCCCAGCAAGTAGAGCGAGATGCCGCCCTGCACGAGCGCGCCGATCTCCGTCGGGTACTGCTCCAGGATCGCGCGCGCGATGCGTACGGCACCTTCATGATCTTCGAGGAATCGATGACGTGCCCGCAACGCGATGGTCAGGTCGCCGAATTCGGCCGCCTTCAAGCCATGCCGGCGTGACGTATCGAAGTCGAGCATCTGAAAACTCGCGTCGGCAAGCATCAGATGCAGCTCCGCATTGGACGGGAATGCGGCCAGGCCCTCTTTCAAACTGGCGATGGCGGCGGCGCGATCGTTCAGATGATTGAAGTAGATCAGCGCCCTTTCGCGCCACGGCAGGGTCGACTCGGGTGTCGCGGCGATGGCGCGATCGCAAGCGTCGAGTGCTTGCCTTGTCTGCCCCTGACGCAAGAGTGCGTCCAGATAGGGTTTCAGCACGAGGTCGTGACGTGGATATTTTTCAAACAGGACCTGGAAAAGATCAACCGCCCGGTCGAACTGTCCGGCCGCCTCCGCGTCGCGCACCTGTGCAGCGACGCCATTGAAGTCCTCATCAAACGACATCCCGTTCCCCGATAGTAAGTTATGCGATGCGACAGCATCGATTCGTCCATCATGCTTCTGCCGCTACGCCACATTGCTCGACGCAACACACGATTGCCGATCGGCGACGCCAGTTCGGTGTGGCGGCGACTCGATCTCATGGGCCGAAAAGGCCCGCATACCGGCTTTTTCCGCCGTTTTCGAATTTCGTTTGGCGGTGCGAGCGCCAGGTTTTACTGTGTCGCGCATTATCCAGCAGATTCTTTTCCCCAATATCCGTCGCGCCGGCGCATGTGGCGTGGTCAATCCGCGTTCGCCAGGTCGAGGGTGTCCGGCGGTAATCCGCTGGCATAGCGTTGCACGACGATGCGGTAAGCGTGCTCCAGATGACGCACGAAGCGACGCGTGTCGAAGAGCGGTGACCGATCCCGCGCGTCACGGAGCTTTTGCCTGATTGCGTCGAGCCTGCGTGGCGAGCGTGCAAGCTCCACTGCGATGGCCTCATAGGCGTCGAGATCCGGCGCGATCAACTCCGGCAAACCGAGCGCCGCCAGCAGGCTCGCGCCATACCGGCTGGCAAACGTATCGCCCGGCACCGTCAGTACCGGCAACCCGCACCAAAGCGCGCAGCTTGCCGTGGCCCCGGCGTTGAACGGAACGGTATCGAGGAAGAGATCGGCGCAGGCCTGCCGTGCGAAGTGTTCGGCCAACGGCACGCGTGGTGCAAAGACGATCCGGTCGGGATCGAGCCCGCGCGCGGCCGCTTCGCGCCGCAAGTTGTCCTGTGCAATTTCGCTGTCTCGACAGTGGAGCCAGAGCACACTGCCGTCGACCGCCTTGAGGATGCTGACCCAGCGTTCGAACATGAACGGCAGCAGCTTCACGGGATCGTTGAAGCAGCTGAATACGAATCCGTGCGCCGGCAGCCCATAGGCCGAACGATCCAGCTGCCTGCCGGGCTGCTCGCGATGGCGATCGTTGGGCTGAAACGACCCCGGCAGGTAAATGACCTGCTCTGAATAAAAGTGCCGGTGCGTGCGCGGAATCACGACCTCGTCGGCGAGGATGTAATCGATAGGGT
Organism: Burkholderia aenigmatica; assembly: GCF_048627025.1. Classification (NCBI taxonomy): domain Bacteria; kingdom Pseudomonadati; phylum Pseudomonadota; class Betaproteobacteria; order Burkholderiales; family Burkholderiaceae; genus Burkholderia; species Burkholderia aenigmatica. The sequence goes on from NZ_CP184470.1 coordinate 588,693, forward strand.
CGGCGCCCGTGCTGGCGGGATAGCCCAGGTAAGCGATCTGCACCGGTGCGACGCGCGCCGCGAACACCGTCGGCCGCGCGCCCATGGTGTGTCCGTTCAGGTCGATGGCGATATCCAGCGTCTCGTTCAGCGCAGTGGCAACGATCTCGTCGGATGTCATGCCGTCGACATCGTGAAAGCAATCGAAGGCCGTTCGCGCCCGCATCTGCGCCGGGTCGCGCGGGTCGTTGAAGAACGAAAATGCATGGATCTCGAACTGCTCCCGATCGTGCAGCTCGAACACTTCGGCCATCAATTCCATCATCGGATGCGTGCGGAAGTCCGATGAAAAATAGCCGATGCGGATCTTTCCGCGCGGCGTGCCTGCAGCCCGAAAGACCGAATGCGTTGCGGGCCTGGGAATGCGGTGGGCCACATAGATCCGGGCCGCATCCAGTTGCTGCTGCGGGTCGGCACATACGGCCAGGTAGCGAAACGGTTCGATGGTCGGGCGGCCCTCGGCCACCCGGGACGCGATGTCCTGCTGTAGCCCGTCAAGCCCGTCCCAGGCGAACGTGCGCAACTGCGCAGTCAACAACGCGCCCAGCACCCAGGGCTCGTCGGGATTGACCGCAACCGCACGTTTGTATCGCCGGGCCGCCTCGTCGTAACGCGCCAATCGGTCGAGCATGACCGCACTGTTGTTGAGCGCCCTCGCATCGTTCGGGTTCTGCGCCAGGATGCGTTCGCTCGTCTCCAGCGCCGCTTCATTGCACATGAGCCCGGCCAGCGCGGCGGTCCGGTTGTGCAGCAGTTCAATTCGGTCGGGATGGAATGCCAGCCCCCGGTCGCAGCATTCGAGACACCACTGAAACTGTTGCTTCAGCAACAACGCGTAAGCGCGGGTGCATAGCGCACTCAACTGGGAAGGATCGAGTTGCAACGCCTGATCGGTCTGCTCGAGCGCTTCGTCGACGCGGCCAAGACCGTTGAGCGACTGCGCCCGATAGCCCAGCAGGTAGGCTCGAACGGACGGATCCGTCGCGGTTGAAAGCGCCGCATCGTAATAGGCGACTGCCTCCGCCAAACGGCGCTGCTGACACAGCTGCAGGCCCTGGGAAAATTGCCGATCCAGTTCTTCCTGGGGTGCCGCCGACACGCGCGATGCATTCCGTTCGTCGCGCAGATGCTCGAGCGCCCCCGCAACACGCTCGACGGCATCGCTCCACTGCCCCGGTTCCGATTGACGGAACAGCCGCGCCTGCGGATACCACGGCGAATCGTCGCGATCCGCGAGCCAGCGCCAGCAGCCGTCGAAGCGCGACAGGATCCAGACCGGCTTGCCCAATGCGCCCGCCACATGCGCAACCGACGTATCGACGGTAATCACGAGATCCAGATGGGCGATGATCGCCGCCGTGTCCGCGAAGTCGCGCACCTGCGCCATCGGATCGACAGGACGCAGCGATGGCGGAATCGTGTCGATCTGCCGGCGGGCCGTGTCGCCCTTCTGCAAGCTCACGAAACTTACGCCCGGAATCTGCAGCAGCGGCAGATACGCGCTTGCCGGAAGCGAGCGCCGGCGATCCGTCGCGTGTGCCTGCGGCTGATCGGGGCGCGGATCGCCCGCCCAGACCAGCCCGACCTTCAGGCCGGCGGCCGGCACGCTGCCCCGCCAGTGCTCGACGAGCGGTGCCGGCACGTGCAGATAGGGCACCGTCGCGGGTATCGTGTCGAGCGTCGTGCCGCAGCGCAACGGAAGACTCATGATCGGGACGGCGTAATCGTGTGCCGGCAGCGTTGCCGCCTCGTCAATCCCGACGCAACGATCCACGCCATCGACCGTTGCAATCAAGCGCGTCAACGCGGCCGGACACACCACCGTCAGCCTCGACACTCCGCGCTGCTTGAGCAGCGGCAGATAGCGCGCGAATTGCACGACATCGCCGAACCCCTGCTCGGGCCAGACGACCAGCGATTTTCCGTCGAGCGGTTCGCCCTGCCAGCGCGGCGCCGGCAGGCTTGCCAGAACGCGATACGACGAAGCGTCGCCCCAGTGCGAGGAAGGCTGGAAGCGCGCTTCGTAGTGCCGCCACCCGGCTTCGTACTGCCCCATTGCCAGCAGCACCAGGCTCAGGTTGAACGTGGTCGGCACGCGGTCGTGATCGAGCGTCAGCGCGTGTCTCAACGCGGCGGCGGCCTCGTCCAGCCTGCCGACCTCATGCAGCAGTCGGCCCAGGTTGTTCCATACCTGGGGTTCTACGCCGGAACCCCAGAAAATTCCGTCATTCCACATTGTGAACGTCAATCGGTTTGTTGCCTGACGTGCCGAGCGAGTAACTCAGTCGGTAAATGCCTGCCCGAACTGCCGTGCCCGCTTTACATCGTCGGTATGCAAGTAAATCGACGTGGTCGAAATCGACGCGTGACGCAGGTTATCTCGTACGGCGCTCAGCTCAACCCCTCTGGCGATCGCGTGGGTCGCATGGGTGTGCCGCATCCAGTGCGGAGAGGCCCGATGCAGCTTTTCAGCCAGCACCGGATGGTCGTTCTTGATAATCTGCGCGACGAGCCGAAAAAACCGGCGCATGACTTCCCACAGCCGCAAGGGCTTGATGCCGGCATCGGCGTCGTCAAGGCTGCCAATCAGGGACGTGGTCGGATTCCAGTGAGCACGGCTGACAGGAAGCCCCCGCTCCTGCAGATATCGGTCCAGCGCTGTGCGCGCTAGGGGTGTCAGGGTAACGCGGGCTGGCTTGCCGCCCTTGCCGACCACGTGCAGCCAGTGATCACCGGCTGCGTCGACTTCGATGCTGCGCAGTGTGGCGTCAGCCAGTTCGCTGATCCGCAGTCCCGTTGCGTAGCCGAAATCCAGCATGAACCGCAACCGTTGCGCAGCGGGCGCCTGCCAGCCGTACGACCACTCGAGCCCGTTGGCGATGGTGCGCGTCAGCATCCATTCTCCTTCGGTGAAAGCGTGCGAGGTTTCAAGAGCCATGGCGCGCTTGCTGCCGCGTACCTTGATGCCGGAGAATGGGTTGGCCACGACGTAGCGCTGCTCGACCAGCCAGCGGAACATGGCGCTGAGCACGGCAAGCGCATGCGCAATCGAACGGGCCGAGAGGTTGTCGACAAACGGGCGCCAGTCCGTTGATGTGCGCGGCCGCGGTGGCCCGACCCAGCGTTCTCGCGGTGTAGGTCTGCGCAGAAACGCCCTGTAGTCGGTGGCATCCCGGGTGGTCAGCGAAGACAGCGCCTTGCCGCGAGCAACGATGCCCCAGAGAATCAGCCGTTCGGCTTCCTTGCGGTAGGCCCGCTGCGTGGCCGGGGATTCGTGCAACGCGAGCCATGCCTGGATAGCGTCGTAATCGTTGTCGACGCCGAGGATGCAGGCCGACACCGGTGCGCGGAAGGCGCCGGCGGATCCGTCGATCTCGTGCGGTAGCCGTAGTTGCTCCCAAGGCGTCACGACTGACTGCCGATCCGCGATGATCAGTGCGCGGGCCCGCTCCGTGAGCGCCGGGTACGCGGCAAAGAAGGCCTCGATCCTTCTTGCACTGGCCGGCCCGAGACCCGGAATGACGGTCCACCACTGCCGGCGACGCGGAATCCGTACCGTGAGATCGGCCAGGGTCCGGATGCCGGCCGCGTGCAGGGTGCGGGCAGCGCGATTCGGCAGCCAGTGCGCAATGTCGTCGCCGATCTGCGGAGCTGGCGCAGGCATGATGCGCAGTAGCTCGACAGCCTGCGTGGTGGCGCGCGCATGATGCATACGCTTTTGGGCCGGGCATTCGAACAGCGTGGCCAGATCTGCCCGCTGTCGGTTACGGGCATAAAGTGCCAGTTGCCGGCGGATCTGGCCGATGACGCCGCGGGCTGACTGGCTGTGGCTGAGCCGATCTTGCATGTACCGGTGTGCCGCCTCACGCGAGGATGCGCCCTCGTACCAGGCACGCAGCGCTGCCAGTGCATCAGCATCAGGAAAGTCGGTCGGGATGTCGGCGGCGGACGGGCTCGTGGGGCGCGTTTTCATGTCATCGAGTTTAATATGGAAACAATGCCACAGAGATAATAAAGCTTATCTCTGTAGAATGCGGGAGTTCAATATTTCTGTCGTACCCCATGTCGTGATATCACAAAATTGAAGGATCTGACGTTGCGTGGAGAGGATGGTCGATGATCAACAAGAATAAGCTGCTCAGCGTCTTTTCCGACGCCGAACAGGAAGCCCTGTATGGCCTGCCTGATTTCGACGATGCGCAGCGGCTGGAATACCTGGCATTGACCGAATCCGAACTGGCGCTCGCCAGTAGCCGGCCCTCCATACCCGCGCAGGTCTATTGCATCTTGCAGATTGGCTACTTCAAGTCCAAGCACGCCTTCTTCCGCTTCGATTGGGACGAGGTTGAGGACGATTACGATTTCGTGTTGAGCCGCTATTTCCACGGCGAGCCGTTCGAACGCAAGCCGATCACCCGGCACGAGTACTACGCCCAGCGCGAACAGATCGCTGAACTGTACGGCTATCGACCGTGGGTGGCCGCCTTCCTGCCGCAACTCATGCAGCAGGCCGCGCAGATCGTACGTCGCGACGTGACACCGGGATTCGTCGCCGCCGAGCTCATCGTGTGGCTCAATGAGCACAAGATGATCCGGCCCGGCTACACGACCTTGCAAGAGCTAGTCAGCGAAGCCCTGTCCGTCGAACGTCGGCGGCTGGGCGACCTGCTCACCGGCGTATTGGACGAATTGACCCAAACCGCGCTAGACCAACTTCTGGTGCGCGATGATACTCTGTCGAAACTGGCGGCGCTGAAACAGGATGCCAAGAATTTCGGCTGGCGTCAGATGGTCCGCGAACGCGAAAAGCGCGGCACGCTGCAGCCGTTGCACGAAATCGCCAGGACGCTGCTGCCCCGGCTGGATATCTCGCAGCAGAACGTGCTGTACTACGCAAGCCTGGCGAACTTCTATACCGTCCACGACCTGCGCAACCTGAAGGCGGATCAGGCGCAGCTCTACCTGCTGTGTTACGCCTGGGTGCGCTTCCGACAGCTCACCGACAACCTGGTCGATGCGATGGCCTTCCACATGAAGCAGCTCGAGGAAGAAAGCAGCGCGGGCGCGAAACAGTCACTCATCGCCGAGCAAGTAAAACGCCATCGGGAAACGCCGCAGATCGGCCGCCTGTTGTCGCTCTATGTGGACGACAGCGTAGCCGATCCGACGCCGTTCGGCGAGGTGCGTCAGCGCGCCTATAAAATCATGGCCAAAGATGTGCTACAAAACACGGCGCAACGCATGACGGTCAAGCCGCTGAGTCAACTGGCACTACACTGGTTGGCGGTGGACGGCCTAGCCAAACGTATTCGCCGTCACCTGCGCCCCTTGTACGTCGAGCTCGACTTCGTCGGCACCTCCCCAGACAACCCGTGGCTCGCGGCGCTGGCTTGGGTCAAGGGGGCCTTCGCCAAACAGCAGCGCCTGTCACAACGACCGCTCGCCGAATGTCCCGCGGCCACGCTGCCGAAGCGCCTGCGACCGTACCTGCTGATCTTCGGCGCTGATGGTCAGCCGACCGGTTTGCACGCCGATCGCTACGAATTCTGGTTGTACCGCCAGATCCGGAAGCGCTTCCAGTCGGGAGAGATCTATCTCGACGACAGTCTGCAACATCGTCACTTCTCCGACGAGCTTGTTTCGATGAACGAGAAGGCCGACGCGCTGGCGCAGATGGAGATCCCGTTCCTGCAGCAGCCAATCGATGCCCAACTCGATGCGTTAGCGGCCGAGTTGCATGCACAATGGCTGGCCTTCAACCGAGAGCTGAAACAGGGCAAGCTTACGCACCTGGAATACGACAAGGATACGCAGAAGCTGATTTGGCGCAAACCGAAAACCGAGAACCAGAAGGTGCGTGAGCAGGCATTCTACGAGCAACTGCCATTCTGCGATGTTGCCGACGTGTTCCGCTTCGTCAACGGCCAGTGCCAGTTCCTGTCGGCGCTGACGCCATTGCAGCCGCGCTACGCGAAGAAGGTAGCGGACGCCGATAGCCTGATGGCGGTTATCATCGCTCAGGCAATGAACCATGGCAACCATGTCATGGCGCGCACCAGCGACATTCCGTACCACGTTCTGGATAGCACCTACCAGCAGTATCTGCGTCAGGCGACGCTGCATGCGGCCAACGACTGCATCAGCAACGCCATCGCCGCGCTGCCGATCTTCCCGTACTACTCGTTCGATCTCGATGCGCTGTACAGCGCCGTCGATGGGCAGAAATTCGGCGTCGAGCGACCGACCGTGAAGGCGCGTTACTCGCGCAAATACTTCGGACGAGGCAAAGGCGTCGTCGCCTACACGCTGCTGTGCAATCATGTCCCGTTGAACGGCTACCTAATCGGCGCGCACGAGTACGAGGCGCATCACGTGTTCGACATCTGGTATCGCAACACGTCGGATATAGTGCCGACTGCGATCACCGGCGACATGCACAGCATCAACAAAGCCAACTTCGCTATCCTGTATTGGTTCGGGTTGCGCTTCGAGCCTCGCTTCACAAACCTCGATGACCAGTTGCAGGAATTGTATTGTATCGACGACCCGGCGCTGTACGAGAAATGCCTGATTCAGCCGATCGGACAAATCGATCGGCAGCTCATCACCAGTGAGAAGACAAATATCGATCAGATCGTCGCCACGCTGGGCCTCAAAGAGATCACGCAGGGCTCGCTGATCCGCAAACTATGTACGTACTCGCAGGAAAACCCGACACGTCGCGCGATTTTTGAGTTCGATAAGCTCATTCGTACCATCTACACGTTGCGTTACCTGCGCGACCCGCAGCTCGAGCGAAACGTGCATCGCTCCCAAAACCGCCTCGAGTCTTACCATCAGCTTCGTTCGACCATCGCCCAGGTCGGCGGCAAGAAGGAATTGACCGGCCGCACCGACATCGAAATCGAGATCAGCAACCAGTGCGCCCGGCTGATCGCCAACGTCATCATTTTTTACAACTCGGCGATTCTGTCGCATCTACTGACGAAATGGGAGGCCAGTGGCAACGCCAAGGCGCTGGCGCGGCTTACGCAGATATCACCGGCAGCCTGGCGGCATATCCTTTTGAACGGGCACTACACTTTTCAAAGCGACAACAAAATCGACCTGGACGCGCTCATTGCAGGGCTCGAATTGGAGTGATCGAATTTTCGGCGGTTCTGGCTTGGAATCCCTTATTCCTGTTACGGTGGAATACGATGCCACAACCAGGTAATCCTTTACCCCCAGCCGTGGTCAACACCTGGCGACTGAGCGTCGGCACGTCGCTGTTCGTGATCGATATCCTGGCCGACGGCAGCTGGCGACCGGCGTATATTGCGCCAAAGCGGCTGGGTGGCTGGACGATGGATGTGTTGCCGAACATGCCGCCGACGTTAGTCGATATCGCTCCCTCGGTACGCACCTGGGCGCGACAGTACGGCGCGAATGTAACGAACCGGCGCACGCCGGCGCGCCGGTTTCCCGCGCAAACCGCTTCTTCGAACAGGACGCCAGAATGAACATGCTGAAACGTCGTCTCGATGCGACAGACGAAAAGCTGCAGGAGCTGAAAACAGCCCGCAAAGCGGCAGCTAAGGCGCAGCGCCAGCAGGTCAAGCAAACGCGCGCGGATCGCGAGCGAAAGATCATGCTGGCCGGCGAGGCGTTGCTGCGGCGTGTCGATCGCGGCGAGTGGGATGAAGCCGATTTCCGCGCGATGATGGACGATTATCTGTCGCGGCCCGCCGATCGCGCGCTGTTCGAGCTCGACGATGTATAGCCTTTGATGTTCGACGTCGACGCACCGCACAGCCAGGTCGGCAAATGTTGATTTGATTCACGATGAAGGATGCCCGATGCTGCCAACGCTCCGCATGAACCGGAATTTTGTCGAGGCCTTGCTGGCCGAGCGCGCGCCCTGCTTTGCGATGGGACTCGTGGCCGAGGGCCAGACGCACTATGCTTGCCTGGCACTGCGGCCGGTGGATGACATTCCGAACGACGTAACACGCAGCGGTTTCAACTTTGGCCACTCGATACGCGGCACCGACGACTTCGAGGTCGTACACTTCGGCTTAGAGTTTTACGGCTACCGCATCTTCAATGCGCTGATCAATCCGAGCAACTTCATCGCCAGGACAATCCTGTCGCACATGGTCGACACGAAGGCGTTTTTCTTCTTCGCGGTCAACCCGTCAGGCGGTGTGACGGTGTTCAAGTCCGGCATCGGTGAATGCAGCCTGGACAGCATCGAGTCTAATCTCGAGCGGATACTGCGCTCGAGCACGTCCGATGCTCAGTACGACGCGGCGCTGACAACGTTCAGCGACCATCCAGATCCGGTCGGGCCGATGCTGCACTGGGTTTGCCGGGACTGCGAAGATTGTCTCGACCTGTCCCACAATGTAATCGAACTGGGCCCCGCGTAACGGTCCTGATGGTCCGTGTGACCGAGACCGTCATGTCACTCACCGGACGTCGCTCCAACATTCTTCGGCTGGAATAAGCCGATTAATGTTCACAATGTGGAACGACGGAATTTTCTGGGGTTCCGGCGTAGATCCCCTTTCTGGCGCGCAGCGAACACGGCCGGAATTTCGCTGCCCGAACCGATGTCGAGCGCATCCGCATTGAGTGCCTCGATGTGCAGCACGCCGTTGTTCAGCTCGCGCCAGTCGATCCGGTATGGCGTGTCGGCCAGCCCGGCCGCCTGCAGCAGCGCACGCCAGCCGCCCTTGTAGGTCGCGACGCGCAACGTGGTGCCGGCGAGGTCGGGGGTGACGGCGGCCGCCGCGAACGCGGCCCTCGCGGCGAACGGGGCCGCCACGACCGCGGTGCCGGCCAGCAGCAAACGGCGGCGTGCCGCCGAAATGGACGACATCGGATACTCCTGTTTGTCGGTCGATCGAATGGGACGTGAAAAACGCCGCGTCAATGCAGCGCTGGAAATCCGTGGCGCTCGGCCAGCAGCTCGAGGATGCGGCGCGCGTCGGTGACGAAGTGCACGTCGCCGAGCGCCTGTGCGTCGTCCGGTGCCGGCAGATCGCGGCCGAGCACGAGGACCGGCAACCCCTGGTGCGCATCGTCGAGCGCGTCGATCACCGCGTGCCGCGGCCGCTCGAAGCCGACGCGTTGCACGTCGATGCGGCCTGCGCGATCCGGCGCGCTCGCGAGCAGCCCCTCGATCGACAGCCCATGCGGACAGACGAAGCGTTGGCCCGGATGCTTCGGATCGGCAAAGCCCGGCTCCAGCAAAAACAGCACATCGCGACTCATGTGAAACGGCTCCCGTGTTCGTTGTTCAGCCGGGACGAACGCGCGCTTGCGCACCCTTCTGTTCCCGGAGCATGCCGGCCCGAGGCCGGATGCCCGACTCTACCGTTACCCGTCGCACGGCCCTACCAACGTTTTGCGGAATCGATATGCGGATGCACGTAGCGCATCGGCTCCTCGCCGCACAGCGTGCGTTGCATAAAAACATCGTGTGCCGGTCCAGATGTATTGCGGATATCGAACCATTTCACCGATCGATATGACGACGCCCGCGCGTTTCCGGCGCTCGACGTTCGCCGTTCGCGCGATGCGGTCGCTGCAGCAGGGGTACCGGACGCAATCGCGACGCCCATGCCGGGCTAGCGGCAACGCACATTACAAATCGGCCGCGCCGCGATTTACAAACCACGGATCGGCCGTTCGCCGGCGCGACCGTCATCCATAGCATCGTGATCCTCGCAGACGTACCCATAAAAACAGAGGATAGTCATGATCAAAAAATCGGTAGTCCTGGGTTTGGTATCGATCGCTTCGGTCAGCGCGCAGGCGCAGAGTTCGGTCACGTTGTACGGCGTCGTCGATGCCGGTTTCGCTTATACGAACAACCAGGGCGGCGCGAGCAACATCCAGCAGACGAGCGGCAAGCTGAGCGGCAGCCGCTGGGGCCTGAAAGGCGTGGAAGATCTCGGCGGCGGCCTGAAGGCGGTCTTCACGCTCGAAAGCGGCTTCCGGCCGAGCGACGGCGGGCTCGGCCAGGGCGGCCGCCTGTTCGGCCGCTCCGCGTACGTGGGGCTGGCCAAGTCGGGCATCGGCACGCTGACCTTCGGCCGCCAGTACGAGCCGATCACCGACCTGGTCGCGCAGTACTCGGGGTCCGGCTTCTGGTCGCCGGCCACGCACGTGGGCGACAACGACAACATGAACCAGAGCTTCCGGCTCAACAACGCGGTGAAGTTCCGCAGCGACACGATCGCCGGCTTCACGGCCGACCTGCTCTATGCGTTCAGCAACCAGGCCAACGGCGGCGCGGGCACCGGGTTCTCGAACAACAACGCGTGGGGCGCGTCGGCGAACTACGTGAACGGCCCGTTGTCGGTGGGCGCCGGCTATGTGCGCTTCAATCATCCGAACTCGACGTCGAATACCAGCGGCGCCGTGGGCGGCGCGACCTCGACCACCGGCAACGACTACAGTGGCGCGTTCTTCTACGGGCTGAACGGCGGCGTGCGCAAGCAGCAGATCGGCGTGGTGGGCGCGAACTACGCGCTCGGCCGGGCGACGCTCGGCTTCGCGTGGAGCCACACGCAGCTCGACTATCTCGACGGCTCGTCGCGCAAGTTCAACAACTACGACGTGAACGCGCGTTACCAGATCACGCCGGCGGCCACGCTGATCGGCGTCTATACGTTCACCGACGGGCGCGCGAGCGGCTTGCCGGGCACCGGCGGCCAGACGCTGAAGCCGCGCTGGCACCAGTTCACGCTGGGTTTCGACTATGCGTTGTCGAAGCGCACCGACCTCTACCTGTCAGGCATTTACCAGCTCGCGGCCGGCGATCCGAGCACGGCAACGGCGGGCGGTTATCGCACGATCGCTGCGATCTCGAACATCGGCAGCGCGTCGTCGACCAACCGCCAGGTCGCGCTCGTCAGCGGGCTGCGCGTGAAGTTCTGACGGTATGCGCATCGGGCACGGCGCAGCAGGATGCGATAAGCAAAGCGGGAATCGTTGTTTGCCGCGCCGTGCCCGGTTGTCGAGAATGGGCGTTTCCCCGCGGGCGATACGCGTTTGACCATGATCGACGCTTGTTTTCCTCTCCGCGCACCGCTCAGCAACCGGCGGGCGGTACTACGCCGGCTCGGCAGCGAATGGGCGGCAGCGATGCTGCCTGCCGGCGGCGCGCTCGCGAGCCAGCCGCCCGCCCTGCTCTATCTACTCGACGTGCCGAGGTGGACGTGCGCGCCCGCGCCACCCTACGGCGTACCGGGGCCGAACGAACGCGACGCGATCCGTCGCAGCGCCCGCCGTTGTCGTCCGGTGCATAGCCAACCCGCAAGGAAGCCCTCATGAGCGTCACCTCCCTCGCCACGCCGGTCGCGCCGACGCCGTTCGTCGACGTTCGCTCGCCGGCGGATTTCCCCGATAGCCCGGTGTCGCGCGTCCTCGCGCAGCCGCTGATGCTCGGGCTGTTCCTGCCGATCCAGGCCGGCGGCTGGAGCGCGTCGACGCTGCCGCGCACGACCGACTGGACGTTCGACTACAACGCCGACCTGGTTGCGCGCGCGGAGGCGCTCGGCTTCGATCTCGTGTTCGCGCTGTCGCAGTGGCTGCCGAAAGGCGGCTACGGCGGCGTGTTCGACGGCCACGCGCTCGACTCGTTCATGACGCTGGCCGCGCTGACCGCGCGTACCGAACGGATCATCCTGGTCGCGACGAGCCACGTGCTCTACGGGCCGTGGCATCCGCTGCATTTCGCGAAATTCACCGCGACGCTCGATCACATCTCGCGCGGGCGCTGGGGCATCAACGTCGTGACCGGCCACCGCGCGGTCGAGCACGAGATGTTCGGCTGGAACCGGATCGAGCACGACCGGCGCTACGACATGGCCGCCGAGTTTCTCGATGCGGTCCAGCAGTTGTGGGCGCAACCGGACAATTTCAGCTACACGCCCGTGCTGTCGAGCTGGCGGCTGGGCGGTGCATTCGTGACGCCGAAGCCGTGCCATGGCCGCCCGCTGCTGATCAACGCGACGGGCTCCGATGCGGGCATCGACTTCGCGGCACGCTATTCGGACATCGTGTTCGTCACGAGCCCGGCCGGCCCCGACGCCGAACGCGCGCTCGATGCGCTGCCCGCGCATACCGCACGCGTGAAGGCGGCCGCCGCGGCGCGCGGCCGGACGATCCGCACGCTGCTCAACCCGCTCGTGATCTGCCGCGAGACGGCGGCCGAAGCGCGCGCGTACCGCGACGCGATCGTCGCGCATGCTGACGAAGGCAGCTTCCACCGCTTCGACAGCGACGCGCACGCGTGGCGCGGCGGCTTCGAACAGCGCGCGCAGGCCGCCGCGCGTGCAATCGGCGGCAACATCTCGATCACGGGCTCGCCGGACGAAGTCGCCGATACCATCGTGCGACTGCACCGCGCAGGCATCGACGGCGTCCAGTTGAGCTTCTACGACTTCAAGCCCGATCTCGACTTCTTCGGCGAGCGCGTGCTGCCGCTGCTGCGCGACGCCGGCCTGCGGCGCTGACGTCAGGAAGGGGATGCAGCGCGCACCGGCACGGCCAGGTCAGAACACCCGGCCTTCCGTCAGGTGCGTCGTCACGCCGTTCAGCTCGTAGTCGCCGATCACGCGCGCCTTGTGCAGCAGCGGGTTGTGACTGAAGATCGTGCGCAGGTTGCGCCAGTGCCGGTCGAGGTTGTGTTCGCGCGCCGTCGCCGATGCGCCGCCGACTTCGAACAGCCGCTCCGCCGCATGCAGCGCAAGCTTGCTGACGATGAGCTGCGTGCGTGCCGTCGCGAGCGCACAGTCGAGCACCAGCGCGTGCGCATCGGCATCGCCGGCTTCGATCGCGTCGGCGGAGCGGTCGAGCGCCCGCGCGTTTTCGCGGACGAGGCCGTTGATCGCGTGGCTGTGCGCGGACAGCTCGCCGACGACCTGCTGGATGAAATGATCGTCGCGCGCGGTCGGCGCCGGGCTGTGCAGCGCCGGGCGGCCGTGCGCGAGCACGTAGCGACGCGCATCGGCAACCACGTTGCGCACGATGCCCGCGCCGGTCGCGACGAGATGCAGTTGCCGCAGCGCGCCACAATGGCGTCCGACGAGCGTCGAGCCGTCGCGCGCGGCCACTTCGTCCGCGAACACCTGCACGTCGTCGAGCAGCAGGCTGCCGCTCGCGGTCATGCGCTGGCCCATGCCGTCCCAGTCGTCGAGCACCTGCACGCCGTCGCGCGCGACGGGAATGATCACGGCGACTGCGTCGCCCTGTTCGTTTTCCACGTTGATGCGTGCGAAGTCGGCAAACGCGGTGCCGGTCGAATAGTATTTGCGGCCCGTCACGCGATAGTGATCGCCGTCCCGGCGCAGCACGGCGGTGTTCTCGCCGGGCCGCGACGTGCCGCGCTCGGTCGACGCGCCGCCGAAGATCGCGCCGGCCCGCGCGCGTTCGAGCTGCACGTCGTTGAACGGCGTGCGCGGCGACAGCCGCAGCGTCTCGGTCTGGTCGTAATGGATCCGCAGCGCGTGCGCGAGATTCGAATCGGCGGCGGCCAGCGTCGCAATCGTGTCGAACAGATCGACGAGCGTGCCGCCGAGGCCGCCGCGTGCGACCGGAATCCGCAGCACGCCCAGCGCCGAGCGGCGGAAGATCGCGAAACCCTCGAACGGCAGCTCGCGCCGCGCCTCGCGTGGCGCGGCATCCTGCCCGATCGCATTCGCGAGATCGGGCAGCGCGGCGAGCGCGTCGCGCAACGCGGCGCGCGGATCGACGGCATCACGGGCAGTCATTCGGCAGGTCCTTGTTCGAGAAGATCGGGCGCTGCGCCGCGCGATCGCGGCATTCGCGAACCGCCGCATGCGCAGCATCGCAAAGTATAGGGACGCGCCCGGCGCGCGCGAAAAACCGATTTCAGCTTTTGTTATGCGTGTGCCGGGAATGGTCGTGCACCGTCGCGTCATGGTGGGATGCGCCGGCGCTGGCGCTGCGCGGTCGCGCGTGTCGAATACGAACCGGGCCGATCGCGGCTGTCGCGACGCCGTCGACGGGGCGGGTACGTGCATCGCGTCTTCCGGATACCGGATGTCGATCAGCCCATGCTCGTCGCGGATACGTATCGGCGGCACGACCTCCACGCTCGCGCGGCCGACGCCTTCGCACACGGCCGGGTGCGGGCCACATTGGCTTTGACGGCGGGCGGCCGGATGGCATTGGCCGAGATCGAGATCGGATGGGTCGGGCTCGATGTGGTCAGCATGCCGTGCATCGCGTACCAGCCGCCGTCCAGGGTTTCCAGCACGGTGGCCGCGTCGGCGTCAACGCGCTCGAGAATACCCGTTGCAGACCGGGCGAACACGTCGCGCAGACGCGCCCGCCCGGGCCTCCCGGCAATCACGGCACCCGCGACCACGTGCCCTGCCGCGTTACTGCTTGCTGCACAGCCCCATCACGAAGAAGCCGGAGCCGTTCGGCTCATCCAGCCAGTACATCGTCGAATTGTTGACCGGCAGCAGCACCGTCGTTTCCTTTTCCTTCGCGAGCTGGATCTGGGCGGCGATCAGCCCGTCGATCCCCTGGGCGACGATCGGGTCGCTCTGGGTACGCGCGGCGGTATCGAGGTCGAACGCCGCGTTGAAGTAGAGCGGGGTCTTCGTCTGGCCGTCCGGGCTCACCATCTGCGTGCCGCTGATCGTCGACTGGACCACGTCGGCCTTGCCCGTCAGCCGGTTACCGACGGTGGTGTCGGGCTCGACACACACCCACTGGCCGTCATAGGCGCCACTCGCGAGCGTGCGCGTCGTCGTGAGCACCATCGAGCCGGTACGCGGCGTGCCCTCGGGCGACGTGCCGAAGCGGTCGACCAGCAACGTCACGTTGCCGCCCTGCCGCGTGACGAAGGCACGGCCGTTGATTTTCCCGCCCACCATCATGTCGAACGCGCCGGGATAGGTCGCCTGGTCCGGATCCGGCACGAACGTCGCGGTATCGACGAGCGCCGCCCCGGTATCCGTGTCCAGGTTCGTGCAGGTATCGGCATACGGCTTGCCGAAGCAGAAGCGGGCACTGCCGTCCGCGTTGATCCGAACCTGCCCGGCCTCCGGCTCCTGCGTGCCGACCGGCACGCCGTCCTGGCGGCGATCCCCGGCCAGCGACACGAAGCTGTACGCGCCGGCCAGCGACGCGACATCGGTCACACCGTTGTTCGTCAGCGCGAGTTGCCCCTGCAGCAGGCCGCCGCCGCCGAGCAGGTTCGGCACGTTGGACAACGAACCGCTCAACAGGCCCGCACCGTTGTCGTCCTTCGTCAGCGAAAGCGACAGCGACAACGCGGCGATCTGATCGGGAGACAGCGTCACGCCCGGGCCCGCAGCCAGGTTCGACACCACGAACTGTCCGTTGCCCGCGGTCCGGTAGGTGCCGATCACCTGGCCGGCCAGGCCGAATTGCGAGTTGACGAACGTCAGCGTCAACTGGCCGGCAGCCGGCCGATCGACGTCGATGCGGATCGTGTCGCCGAATCCGACCGTGCCGACATAGCTCGAACCGGACGCGAGCGGCGTCACGGCCGCGCTGGTGGCGCCCGACCCGTTCGTCCCGCCGGGGCTGGTGGTGGCCGCCGGGCTGCCCGAGTCGCCGCCGCCGCCGCAAGCGGCGAGCAGGATCGATACGCTGGCGCTGATGCCGAACACGAGAAGTTTGGAAGATTTCATGGTTTTAATGGGAAGGTGACAAATGGACGGACTCAATGGACAGGTCGATGCCGACGCGCCGCTCAGGCCGGCGAGCCGGCATCGAACGCGCGAAAACGCGCGCGCAGCAGCGGATGCGCGTCGACCAGCCGCGCGCAGAGCTCCGGGAAGCGCCGCAGAAACGGAATCAGGGCCGTGTCGTCGCGGGAAAACATGCCCTGGTTCGTCGGGCAATCCAGTACGACCTTGGTCTGGCCGTCGCTGATCTCAATGCGCGGCCAGGCAAGACAGATGAAGCATCCGCCGATGAATATGTTGGTATCCGAATGAAATTCGCGCGGAACGGACTTCATGATGAATTGCAGTGCCCTGGATTCCATGGATGGTCGCAGCCTGTCAGTGACTCGTCCGATTCGCACGCACTCGTCGAATGCATGCGGCATCGACGCTCCGTTCGGGCGTCTTGCCTGTCTATTCGGATCGCCACGGCATTTGTTCGGTCGATGAGCACTTTTTTTTCGTGTCGCGCCCAACCGACGACGTCGCGTTGAATGCCACGACACTACCTTTTGGGTTGCATTGAAACTTATTGAGACCTGTCTGTCAACAAGTAGCAATGCGACTATTCAGGTCGTGTCATGAGGTGAGCACATGGACCAAGAAGAAGCACAGGCCCTGGCGGAGTGCGTCGGGCGCGCGATTGCCCGCAAACGGGTGGAAGCCGGCCTGACCCAGGAACAGGTGGCCGAGCAGTTGTCGCTCGGGCGGGAGGCGATCGCGCGGATCGAGCGTGGCACGTCGATTCCGACCATCGTGCGCCTCGCCGAATTCGCGGCGCTGTTTGGCTGCGCGACCGAGGAATTGCTGACGGGGGCGTCGCCGAGAATCGACGATCAGACGTTGACGATCATGCGCAACCTGCGCGAATTGGCACCGCGCGACCGGCAGATGCTGGTCGAATGGGTGGAAACGTTTGCACAACGCCTGCGGCGGCATCGCGACTGACCACGCGCCGCGCCGGCAGTGCTATTGCGCCGGGGAGCGCCCGGCGCGATGGCCGGCATCCCGCAGCATCAGGTTCAGCGCATCCGACCAGTTCTGCGCGTCGCTGCCCTGCCCGCGCGCCGCCCGCAACTGCGCGAGATCGAGCTTGGCGCGCACGACGTCCTGCGCCGCCGCACGCGCCAGCCATTTCCCGGCTTCGCCGTAGTCGCGCGCGACCAGCTTGCCCTCGAAATAGGTTTCGCCGAGAAGCGTCTGCGCGATCGGGTAATTCATCTGCGCCGCACGCCGGTAATACGCGAGTGCCGCGCGCGGATCGCGGCGCGTGCCGAATCCGCCCTCGGCGATCCTGCCGAGCGTGGTCAACGCGGCCGCGTCATTCGAGCGTGCCCGCAACGCGCGGATCGACGCACCGTCCGCGTGCTGCGCGGCGGCTTCGATCCGGTGCTCCGCGTCGGTCCACGAGTCCTCCCGCTGCTGCTGGGCATCCGTTTCGGCGCGCGCGGCCGCGGATCCGGGTGCGGTTGCGGCCGGCCACACCGGCTCCCCGCCGGTCCCGCGCACCGCGCCGCGCTGCGCCGACGGCGCAACGGCGGGCCGCGCGGCCGCGGTTCCCGGCTGCGCGATCGTCAGGTCGCCGATCAGGCCGCTGGCGATCCACGGCCGTTGCTGTCCTTGGGTCACGTCGCTGACCTGTTGCTGCGTATGCTCGAGCGCCTGCTTGAGCGTCGCGCCGGGCGCGGCAAGATAGGTCGACAGGTAGTACGCGAACGGCCCGTTGTCGACCGGCTGACCGAACGTCCGCATCGAATCGTAGGCTGCGGCCTGGTCGGCGGTCGAATACGCGATCAGCTCGCCGCGCGCCGCCGGATCGCGCTTGAGCGACTGGCCGGCACGGCCGCGGGACGGCACGCGGCACGCGTCGATCAGCGCGACGAACGCGTCGGGCCGCGACGCCTTCACCTGCGCGCGCACCGCGTTGAACCGGATGCCCCGTTGCAGCAGCGTGGCACGCGTCATCGCCGCGATCGGGATGCCGGTCTTGACCGGCACGAGAAAATTGTCGCCGCCGGATTCAAAGCCATGGCCCGCGTAGTAGAAAATCGCGACCTGTGCGCCGCGCGCGCGCGTGGCAAGCCAGTCGACCGACGCGTTGAACTCGTCGCGGGTCAGGTCGGTGCCGATCCGCGTCTCGAATCCAAGCTGCGTGAAGGTCCGGCCGATCAGCGCCGCGTCGTTGGCCGGCGAACCCAGCCGGTCGGTGCCGTCATAGGCGGCATTGCCGATCACGAGCGCGACTTTCGCCCCGGTCGCGCGGCCCCCGTCGATCGTTGCGCCGGCCCATCCGGCCCGGGACTGCAACGATGCAACCACCAGAACGGCAACGCACGCGCATGCGCGGCCCGATCGCAAGAAAAACATCCGCACGTTTCCCCGTTGTTGTTTTGGAGCGTCATTCCGAATATCGGAACGGCACCGGTTGACCAACGTCATTCCGGCCGAAGAATACGGCAATTGCACAATGCAATGTCGATCGGTCTGGTTGAAACCAGCATGACCGGCCAGAGCAATCCAGCTGCGGCACACCGAGTGGGGCGCCGCCTGGCCGAATGAAGGATTTCAGTGCGGCCGCATGCCAACCGGACGGCAAATCCGGCCCGTATTCGCGTGCGATGAGATGTTCGATAACATAATTTGCGGATGGCGAAACTTCATAATTTCAGTGTAGTATCCGCTCCAGAAGACCATTAGTATTAGCAATCGAAATAATGAAAGCAGTTTGTCAGTTTAAAACTGACGACTAAAGCGGGGAAAGCGTGAATTCGCCATTCAAATCCGGGGCATCCAGATTCGTTACGTCGTACGCGTCCATTCGTGTCGACGAGACCTCCTCTTCTCCTTACCGACCCAATCACGACTGATATTCCGCGCTAAGCGCGCCGCGCCGTTCATTTGCGTGACGAGCGGCCGGTGCAGCGCGACGCCGTGATTCGGACCAGCATGCGCATACCCGCGCGGCGTCGTCATGCCGATCGACGAAAAGAAGAGGATTACTTATTTATGACGCAATGTACGCACTGCGAGAGCGAACTGCCGGACGGCCTGAAGTTCTGCATCAAATGCGGCACCCCCGTCGCAGCCGCTCAGCCCCGGATCGAGGCCGCCGTCCCGCCCTGCCGGCGCTGCCACACCGAACTGACGCCGAACCAGCGTTTCTGCAACAAGTGCGGGACGCCGGTCGCGTCGTCGAACGACGTCGACGTGATCGACGTCGAGTTGCCCGCACCGCCCGTCGAGCCGGTACGGGCACCTGAACCGGTTCAGCCGTCCGGACAGGTCGCTGCCGAAACGGCACGCGAGATTCCGCACGGCGCCGCCGAGGTGTCCGGCACGCACGTGGCGCCCGTCGTCGAACCCGCAGACGCGGATGTCGCCGTGGATGACGCGCCCCCCGTCACTGACATCGCCGAAACGGCATCGAGCCAGGTGAGCGCGCCGGTGTCATCGCCCGAACCTGCGGCGCCCGCGGCGCGTACGACCGAGGCAGACGATCGCGGCGCTGCAACCGGCACGTCGCATGCGACGCCGGCCGTCGCGGATCCGCAGCCCGCGAGTGTGACCACAGCAGCGATGGCCGAAGCGGCTGTCGAGCGTCACGACGTATCCCACGACGTACCGGATGTCGACGTTCCGCCGGCATCGGCTGCGGACGTGCCCGATATCGCCGTCACGCACGCCGGTGAATCCGCTCCTCCCGTCTCCGTGGTCGAGGAAACGATCGTGCTGCCCGCGTCCGCGCAACCCGAGCGACCGGCATCCGGCGCGGCACCGCAACCGGTCCCGCCGGCCGCCCCGACGAACCGCGACACGTCGGCCACGCCCAAGATCATCGCGGCCGGTGTCGCACTCGTCGTCGCCTGCGCAGGCGGCGCATTCTGGTGGCATGGCCGCCATGCGAGCACCCCGGCCGCCCCCGAACCTGCCGCCGCGTCCGCGATTCCGGCCGTGACGGCCGACGCCGCCTCGAATCTCGCGGCATCGGGTTCCCTCGCCGCCAGCGCGGTTAGTGCGACGGCTTCGACCGACGCGCCGGCATCCGCACCGATCAATGCGGCCGCGATCAACGCAGCCGCGCTCGCCGCCAGCGCGACCGCACCCGCCTCGACGCCGGCCGTCGTCACGAATGCGGCGCCGGTTGCCGTGCCCGCGACGCCGCCAGCGTCGAATGCGCCGCCGGCATCCGTGAATGCACAGCAAACGTCGCCGTTTGCAAACTTGCAGGACAACGCACCCGCGCCGTCCGAACCCGCAGCCGTTGCCGCTGCGCCGCACGTCAAGCCACGCCCGACGCCGCCCGCCCGCACGGCCGCCGCAACGGCGCCGGCCTCGCCCGCGATCGACGGCCTGCTGAAACGCGCGCAGGGCGACCTGTCGCGCGGCCAGTACGACAAGGCCATCGCGACAGCGGAAAGCGTCCTTGCGCTCGAGCCCGGCAATCGTCCGGCGAAGACGCTCATCGACAAGGCGAAGGCGCGGCAGATGGATGCCTTGCGCAACAACAGCACACTTGAATAAAGCGCCGGAGAAGACCGACATGACAATCCAGAAAACCCTCGCCGCGGCCTGCGCGGTCACCTTGCTCGCCAGCGGCTGCGCTTCCCAGAACGGGGCCGGCGGGATCTCGTCCGAATCCGTGCTGCGCTGTACGGCGCTCGGCGCCGGCGGCGCGATCGTCGGTGCGCTGATCGGCGGCACCAAGGGCGCGATCGGTGGCGCGGTCGCCGGGCTCGCCGCGTGCGCCGTGATCGAAGTGGCGACGCGGCAGACGAAGACGGCCGCCGAAGTCGATCGCGATTACCGCGCGAGCAATCGCAACAACCTGCCGCCGTACGCGAAGATCGACGCCTACAACACGGTCGTGACGCCGCGCTCCGCCGTCAAGGCCGGCGATCCGATCAAGCTGGAATCGCAGATTCGCGCGGTGTCCGGTACCAACGAGCCCGTCCAGGAAGTCAAGGAAGTCGTGACCGTCTACGCGCCGTCTGGGGAGCAGTTCAAGCGCGGCGAGAAGGTCGTCAACGCCACGCCGGGCAGCGGCGAATTCGACAACAGCTTCACGCTGAAACTGCCGTCGGGCGCGCCGCAAGGCACGTACACGCTCAAGAGCCAGGTCTACCTGAACGGCAAGCCCGGCACGATCCGGCAGTCGAACATCCAGCTCGCGCAGGTCGACGGCGTCACCGTCGTCGCGCTGCTCGACGCCCCCGCCGCACACTGACCGGCCCGTCCTCGCAAGGAGATTCAACGATGTCAACGCTCGATCACGCACCCGAGGCGGGCAAGTTCGGCCTGCTGCGCGCCGCCGAGGCGGTCACGAACTGGCGCGCGCTCGCCATGTGCGCTTTCGCGATCGTCGCCAGCATGCTGATGGGCATGCTCACGATCCAGGTCCTCCGTCACAGCCCGGTGCTCGGCCTGCTGTTCGTCATCGCGACCTTCGCCACCGCGCTCATCGGCTATTCCGCGGTCGGTATCGTGCTGATGCGCGATGCGCAGGGTGAATCGGTCGGGTTCGTCGATGCGGTGCTGCAGGCGACGTTCACCGCCCACCGCCTCCTCGGGATCGGCGTGCTGCTCGCCGTCGGCTGGATCCTGCTGCTGCTCGCGCTGCTGATCGTGTTCCTGGTCTGCAAGATCCCGGGCCTCGGCCCGTTGCTGTATGCGATCGCGTATCCGCTCGCGGCAATCGTCGCGGGCGCGATCTTCGCGGGCATGTGGTACGTCGGCTATCCGCTCGCCGCCCCCGCCGTCTGGCAGGGCAACACGACGCTGCAGACCGCCGCGCGCCTGCTGCATATCGGCCGTCGCCAGCTGCTGGGCGTGATCGTCAGGATGTTCGGGCTGCTGCTGCTCGTCGGCGTGCTGTCGGCGGTCGTGTTCGGCATCCTCGGCACGGGCGCCGCGATCGCGTCGTCGATCTCCGCGGCGACCGGCACCAGCCCGTTGGGCGGCTTGCTGGGCATGCTCGGCGGTATGGGCGGCCTGGGTGGCCTCGGCGGGTTCGGCCGCCACGCCAGCGCGTACGGCATGGGCGCCTACGGTCTCGGCGCGGATGCCGCGGGTAGCGGTTTCGGCGGGATGGGCGGCATGGGCGGCATGGGCGGGTTCGACTACCGCAGCATGGCCTACCTGGGCGCGTACGGCTTCGGCAACGGCCTGCTGTTCGCGATCGGTCTCGTGATTCCGTTCCTGACGTTCGTCAACGGCACGTGCCTCATCTACCTGCAGACGGTCAGCGGTGTCGATTTCTCCGCGACGGAAGAAAAGCTGAGCCAGCACGTCGCGGACGCGAAACGCCATGCCGAACAGGCACGCGAGCGCGCCGCCGATCGCCTCGCGAAAGCACGCGACGCGCACACCGCCAGCGCCGCCGGCGCGGCGGGCGCCGCTCCGCTGACGTCGCCGGGTACGGCGTCGCCGGCCGCGGACGATGCCACAGCGTGTGCGCAATGCCACAAGCCCATGGCCGCCGACGACCTGTTCTGCGGCGAATGCGGTGCGCGCCGTTCCGCATGACCGCCGCGTGACGGCCTGCCGGCGTACCGCCTTCCGGGCGGGTTCGCCGCAGGCCTCGATCGCGGGCGAACAAATTGCACCCTCACGCGAATGAAGAGACGAACGGCGCGCTTCGCATGGCCACCCATGCCGGCGCCCCTTCGTCCACTTTCGGAGAACCCCATGTTCCGTCGCCCCCTGCTCACCCTCTTCGCCGCCGCGCTGGCGGCGCTTCCGCTTCTGTCGGCCCATGCGCAGATCCCGCCCGACGTGCGTGCGCGCTATGAAGCGACGACGAGCCGCTTCAGCCATCCCGACGGGCTGCGCCCCGAGGCCGACCAGGCCTACACCGGTTCCGCCTTTCCGGGCATCTACGCGATCCGCGTGTCGAAAGCCGGCAGCGCGCCGCCGCCGCTCGTCGGCATGCCCGTGATGTTCTTCGACAGCGACGCGTCGTGGCTGCTGACGCCGTTGGGCGACGACACGTCGAACCCGTACTACCAGCAATGGCGCGTCGCGAACGTGAAGCACTGGAAGGGCTGGGAGCACGTCGCGCAGGATTCGCCGCTCGTCCAGCAACTGTTGCGCTCGATGCCCGTCGACAAGCTGGTGCACCAAGGCGCCGACGCTCCCGTGTTCGTCTACCTGGCCGCCCCGGACTGCCCGTATTGCCGGCGCGACCAGGCCGCGATGGAGAGCAGCCCGTACAGCTTCGCGATCCTGCCGATCACGCTCGACCCGACGCGGATGCCGGTCGTCGAGCATCTTGCCTGCGCCGACGATCCGCTCGGGGACTGGAACAAGCTGATGCGCACCGGGCGCGGCAGCACCGCGCCGTGCAGCCGCTTCGACCGCGCGGCATGGTGGGACCTGAAGCAGCTGTTCTTCCCGCGCTCGGCGACGCCCGCGTTCCTGTTTGCCGACGGTACCGTGATTCGCGGCGACGTCGACGCCGCGATGCGCAAGGCCGCGGACATGAAGGCGCGCGGCCTCGTATTCCAGTGATTTGCCCGGCCGGCCCGCGAGGCCGGCCCCGTCATCCTCCCTCTTCGGAATCCGCCATGTCCAACAAACCGGTTCCCTTGACACCCCAGGAAGTCGACGCGCTCGTCGCACGCTTCAAGGACGTCGATACCGTTCAGAAGCTCGATTTCGCCGCCAAGCAGGCGGCCACGCTCGCCCCGCGCCTGCGGCTGCGCGACCTGAAGACCGTGGCCGGCGTGATGCAGCGCGTGCAGACGGACATCGAGACCGGGATCGGACAGCTCAAGCAGAAGCTGCGCGCGACGAGCGACGCGATGCGGATCCAGCGTGCGAACCTGCGCCGCGACGCCGCGCATGAATCGGGCCCCCTGCTCGACACGTTGCGTGCGGCGTCCGCCGCGGTCGATGCGGCCGAAACGCTCGGCTGGGACGATCCCGCGTGGGACACCAGCGATCCGGCCGCGCTGCATGCCGCCTACGCGGCCGGCCGGCCGTTGCCGGACCGCCTGTACGCCGGAACGATCGGCGTGCGCACCGGGAGCGGCCTCGTGACGATTCCCGCCTTCGTGCCGTTCATCGGCCGGCAACGCATCGTCACGCTGCGCAGCGACAAGCCGGAGAGCCGGCTCGCGATGCTGCAACTGCTCGGCGCACTCGCGCTGCGGATCCACCTGACGCTGCCGAAGATGGCGGAATTCGTGTTCCTGGATCCGCACAACAGCGGCAACACGTTCCAGTGGGCCAACAGTTTCGCGAAAGCGGAGAAGACCCGCGACCTGCATCGCAGGCTCGACGCGATCGAGGCGGAATTCGGGCGCATCAGCAGCCAGTACCTCGACCACAAGGTCTCGTCGTTCGACCAGCTCGCTCCGTCGGTGCGGCAGCGCGAGAAGCTGCAGATCGTCTGCGTGGCCGACTTCCCGCGCGGCTTCGACGAGGTCACGGCCGCCAAGCTGCTGCGCTTCGCGCGCAACGGGATGGCGAACGGCACGTACTTCCTGATCCACTTCGACGAAACGGCGCCGATGCCGCGCGACATCGACCTCGGCCAGTATCCGCTGTGGGCGCCCCAGCAGCCCGCGACGCTCGGTGCGCGCATCGGCGAAGGCGCGCCGGACGTGCTGCCGACGCCCGCGCGGCTCGAAAGCCTGCTGTCGCGCGCGGCCGCGTTCGAACCGGAACGCGCGGTGCTCGACATCAGCGCGAGCGGCATCGGCGCAACGGACAGCTGGTGGAACCAAGACGCCACGTGGCACGTCAGCGCCCAGATCGGCCACCGCGGCCAGTCGGATCCGTTGACCGTGATGTTCGGCGAGAGCCGCGAGTCGTTCTCGATCCACGGCGTGCTGAGCGCGACCTCGGGCGCCGGCAAGTCCACCCTGCTCCACGTCCTGATCACGACGCTCGCGTGCCGCTATTCGCCTCGCGAGCTGCGCTTCTACCTGGTCGACGGCAAGAACGGCGTGGAATTCGCGCCGTACCGTTCGCTGCCGCATGCGGCCGTGATCTCGCTGAATACGCCGCCGGACCTGTCCCGCAGCCTGCTGGTCGATCTCCTCGAGGAAATGGAGCGGCGCAACGCGCTGTTCCGTGCGCACGGCGTCGACGGCTACCGCGCGTTCCGCGAGCGCTTCCCGAACGAGACGCTGCCGCGCCTGATGCTCGTGATCGACGAGTATCAGGAAGTCGTCGAGCAGGATCCCGACGGCGACGGCTCCCGCCGCCTCATCGAGCTCGCCGCGAAGGGGCGCAGCGCGGGCATTCACCTGTTCTGCGCATCGCAGCAGTTCGCGCCGCGCGAGATGATCGGCGCACGCGAGTTCATGAACAACATCCACCTGCGCATCGCGATGAAAGCGACCGCCGGCTCGACGGGCGGCATCACGGAATTCGACGCCGAAGGCCGGCAGATGATCGAGAGCCTGACCGCCGCCGGGCAGGTGCTCGTCAACGCGGAAAGCGGCCGTGCCGGCCACAACGTCCAGGGGCAGGTCGCGCTGCTCGATCGCGCGACGCGCGACGACCTGATCGGCAAGCTGCGCGAAAAGGCCGCGCAGGCCGGCATCGACGCCGTGTGCGTGACGCTCGACGGTGTCGAGCAGCCGGTGTTCCTCGAGACGCCGGCGATCGCGCGGCTGCTGGCCGGCGCCCCGCCCGACGACGATGCACTCGCGCACCTGGCGGCGACGCCCGAACGCCAGGGCGGCTTCGGCCTGCCGGGATGGCATCCGGTCGATCGTCCGGTGCCGGTCTGGCTCGGCCGCGCGCTCGATGTCCATTCGTATGCGGCGTTCGCGCTGCGGCGCGCCGACGACGAAAACGTGCTGATCGTCGGCCAGAACGCGAACGCGCGGGCCGGCATGATGCTCGCGACCGCCCTGTCGGCACTCGCCGCGCGCGGCCGCGCGGAGGTCGGCATCGGGGTCGTCGACAACGGCCTCGCGCCGGTATGGCGCGCCTTGCGCGACACGGTTTGCGCGCCGGCCGGCATCGAATTCGACAGCGGCGAAGACGAAGCGGGCACGCTTGCGCTGTTGCAGCGCTGGGCCGACGAAGCCGCGCGCCGTGCGTCGCTCGACCGCGAGCGCCAGCACCGCGAGCCGACCCGCCTGCTGTTCGTGCCGGATCCGTTGCGCACGGCGGGACTCGTCAGCAACCGCAGCGAGCAATGGGGCTTCGAACCGTCCGACGCGGGTCGCGTGCTCGCGCAGATCGTGCAGAACGGGCCGCGCGTCGGGCTGCACGTCGTGATGGCGATCGAACAGCGGCGCGCGTTCGAGCGCGTGTTCGACATCCGGCGCCAGCTCGACCTGTTCGGCCATCAGGTGCTGATGCAGATGTCGGCCGACGAATCGCTCAAGCTGATGGGCCGTCCGGATGCGCACGCGCTGCAAAGCGCCGGCGATCGTCCGGTGATGGCCCTGCATCACGCGCGCGGCGCCGGCACGTCGACCGTCTTCAAGACCTACATGAGCGGCGACGCGCCCGCCGTTTCGCCGCGTGAAAACCTGTCCGGCGCGCTCGGCGGATTCGCCGCGGCGCTCGCACTCGATCGCACGGAGGAACCCGCGTGATGGACGGTCCGATCGCCGAATGGCTCACGCAGATCGAACGTGCGCGGCGTCAGCTCGACGACGCGGCATCGGTCATGCATCACCTGCGCCGCGAGCTCGACCAGGCGCTGTCGCGCGCGCTTGCGTCGGCGGAGCCGGACGACCCGTCGCGGCCGCAACTGCAGCGGCTGTGCGACACCGCGGCGGGACCGCTGCGGCAACGCGAACAGCGGCTCGCCGATGCGCTCGACGATACCGCGCTGCGCCTGCGGCGCTACCTGGGAGGAAACGGATGACGACCTCATCGGAAGACACGCCGCACCGCGTGGCCGACGCCAGCATCCGGCGCGATATCGCGCGGCTGCGCGGGTGCGCGGACGATCTGTCGCGTACGGTTGCGCACATGATGTCCACGATTCCCGACGACAGCGTCGCACCGATCGCGCATGCCGCGCATTTCTGGGGCCGCGAGGTCGACGAATGGCTGCGCGCGATGGAGACGTGGCTCGCCAGTGTCCCCGCGGCGGCCGAGCCGCGCACGCACGAGGGCGAATCGCATGAGTGACACTGGCTTCGGGCCCGCGCTGCTCGTGCGCGTCATCGAGGACCTGCTGTACGACCTGCGCAAATGGCGCGGCTCGATCGACGGCACGCGCGACGGGATCACGAAAGGCACCAGCACGTTGCATACGTCCCACGCGCGAATGCGCGACCGGATCGCCGACGGCAACGCGGGCTTTGACGACGATGTGCGCGCGGTCGCCCAGGCCGCGTCGCGCGATACGGAACGGACGACCGGCGAAGCCGCGTTGCGCGTGCGCGTCGAGGACGCGCAGGCCCGCACCACGGCCGGCGTCGCAGCGGCGCAGGCGGCGCTCGCCACCGCGCGGGCGCAGGCCGCGCACTGGCGCAACCGCCTCGCCAGCATGCAGGCCGAGCACAGCGCCGCGCTGGCCAGCGCGGCCAACGCCCACGCGCAGGCGGCCGCGGCACGCAGCGCCGCCGCCGCGCTGCCCACGCATTCGTACGACTCGAAATCGCCGGGCGACCCGAATGCGGCCGCACGTGCCGCGCATTACGCGGCCGCGAGCCGCCACGACGCCGCAGCCGCACACGCAACCGCCACCGCGGCCCGGCTCGCGGACCGCAGCGACGCGATCGAGGAAAACCTCGCGCTCTGCCGCGTGTCGGCCGAGTGCGCGGAGCAGGCGAACGCGGCCGCCGTCGCCGCCGAACTGTCGATGACGCGCGCCGACGCCATGCGTGCCGACGCGACGCGCTGGCATACCGAAGCGCTGGGCCTGTCGGATGCCATGCGGCGCGCGCTCGACGAGCAGCGCGCGTTGATCGACGCAATCGCGCCGACCGCGCTGGCGGCGACGCGCGATATCGACGACATCCGCGCGCACGAGCACCGTCTGGATGGGCAGCTGCAGGCATCCGGCGACCTGCTCGGCGCGGCGGACCGGTTTCTCGACGAAAAAGCCGGCCAGCTCCGCGAGCTCGCGGCCGGCCTGGGAGCATGACGATGAAGGCACTCGAAGAACAGGCCTGGACCTACGTCGCGATGAGCCGCGACCTGATCGACACGGCCGCCGCCGCGGCGGCCGGCTGGCGCGACGACGCCGGCGCCATCGCCTACGCGCGCTATCTCGACCCGCTCGAAAGCCAGCGTGACGCGTCGGTGTCGCAGCTCTGGCAGCTCGACGCAAGCGCCACGCATGCGCAGCAGTTGCTTGCCGACGTGCACGACAAGCTCGACCAGCAGCAGCAGGCGCATTTCCGGCTCGCCGACGACGCATATCGCCTCGACGTCGCGGAGCGCAAATGGATGCACGCGCGCGAACTGTCGAACCAGCACGTCGATGCCGCTCACGCATCGATGACGGCGAGCGACGAAGCGGTCGCCCGCGCGGCCGCCTGCCTCGGCCGCCTCAAGCTCATCTGAACCGACATCCGACGAAATACCAGGGAATCGACATGGCGCAGGATTCGCAAAACACCCAACCCACTCCCGGCTCGACCTTCATGCTGCCGCCCGGCGCGAACGACGCGCTCGGCCGGCTGGCAGATGTCCAGAACCTGCGGCAGCGGGTCGACAAATGGTGGCAGGAAACGGCGGCGCCGACGCTCGGCCTGAAGCCGGACGACGCGGCGCAACCCGACGGGAGTCCGCATGCGGCCGTCGAAAGCTGGCGCGACCAGATCGACGGCGGCTGGCGCGACGCCAACGCATTGATCAAGTCTGCCCAGGTGGAGCAGCAACGCGCGGGGATCGTCGCGCAAGGTAACGGCGCCGTCGCCGAGATGCTGTCGCGACGCCTCGCGGAACAGCGCGGCCGGCGGATCACGCTCGCGATCGTGGCAGGCGTCATCGTGATCCTGTTCCTGGCGCTGGGCGTACGCAATGCGCCGGCAATGTTCCGCGCGACGCAGCGCACGGGCGCCGCGCCGGCCTGGATGGCGGGGCTTACGCCGAAAAGCGCCGGCTTCGACAAGCTGCCGGCGCCGGCCTACGTGTGGAAAGGGGCAATGAGCGTCGCGAACGCCCAGCGTGCCGCGTATGCGCGCAACTACGTCGATGCATATGCGCAGTTCCATGCGCTTGCGCGGATCGGCGACGATACGGGCTTCGCGTGGGCAGGCTGGCTGCTGCTCAACAACCAGGGCGTGGCCGGTCAGCAGGCCGCGGCCGTCGACGCGCTGCAGACGCGTTATGGCGAAACGCACGACCGGCATCTCGAATGGCCGCTCGGCCAGGCGAACGTACTCGGGCTGGGCGGCCTGCCGGTCGACCGGTCGAGCGGCCAGCGCATGCTGCGCGACGCGGCCAATCTGCCGTTCCCGCCGGCCATGCTGACGCTGGCGCTGTGCGCGGCCCACTCGCATGTGTGCGTTGCGACCGATTCCGACGTCTACCGCCTGATCAGCAGCGCCGCGGCCGACAACGATACGCTGGCGATGGCCGTCTCGGGACGGGCGATGCTGCTGGGCCAGCGGCCGTTCCACCGCAATCGCGGCGAAGGCACGCAGTTGCTCCAGATGGCAGCCGCGCAGGGGAACGCGTTCGCACGTGAAACCTGCGCCGCGAACAACCTGCGATGCTGAACGCCGTCGTCGCGCGCTTCGTGCGAGACGCCGCGCGGTACGTCGCGGCGGCGCTCGCGCTCGTCGTGCTGGCGGGCATCGCGCCGGCGCGTGCCGCGGATGCGCCGCGCGTCGCGCTCGTGATCGGCAACGCGACCTACCGCGGCACCGACCGGCTCGAAGCGCCGACCGGCGACGCCGAACTCGTCGCACGTGCGCTGCGCGGCATCGGCTTCCAGGTCACGCTCGAGCAGAACCGGTCGCGCGCGCAGTTGCTCGCCGATCTCGATGCCTTCGGCCAGCGGGCGGCGGGCGCATCGATCGCGCTGGTCTATTACGCCGGGCACGGCTTCGAAGCCGGCGGAGAAAACTACCTGATTCCGGTCGACCTGCCGGTCGGCGTCGGCCAGGTGTCGCAAGGCGACCTGCAGCGCTACGCGGTGCCGCTGCGCTATATCCAGAGTTCGGTCAGCCGCGGCGACCCGCGCGCGCTGCTGATCCTGCTCGACGCGTGCCGCAGCTCGGCGACCCGCGGCGCGACCGGCGCGTCGATGACGGCGGTGCGGGCGCCGCATGGCACCCTCGTCGCGTTTGCGACGCAACCTGGCGGCGTCGCCCTCGACAGCTTTGCGCTCGGTTCGGTCCGGCACAACCACAGCCCGTTCGCGTATTACCTCAGCCAGGAACTGGCGAGCGCCGGCGACATCACGACGATCCTGCGCAACACGCAAGTGGCGGTGGCCGTCGCGACCGAAGACGCGCAGCGCCCGTGGTACAACAGCGGCCTGATCGGCACGCTGCGGCTGTCCGACACCGCGGCGCCCGCTGCGCAGGCGAGCGTGCGCCAACGCGCGCCGCTCACGCAGCCCGGTCGTGGTGCGCCGGCAGGCGAAGCGCCGCTCGCGGACAACGCAGCCGGCGCCGGCGATGCCCCGCTCGACGCCCCGCTCCTCGACAACGATCCGATGGCCGTCGATGAGCGCGCGCTCGCGCGCAAATGGCGCGCCGAAACGCTGCGGTTGCAGGCGCTGGTGATCCAGATGGCGGTCAATCCGACCGTCGTCGCGCAGGTGCGGCGCGACGCCCGCAACGGCGACCTGTTCGCGATGACCGCGCTGGCGATGGCGCTCGTCGCCGTGCCGAACGGCACGCCGCCGCAGGAAGCGCAGATCCGGGTCGGCGAAGGGCTGATGTACATGAACGCGGCCGCCGACCGCAACTATCCGATGGCCGAAGCGATGCGGGCCGGCGTGCGGATGCTGACCGTCGCCTCGCCCGCGGACAGCGCCGCAGTCATCCGGGAGTTCCGGGCGGCGGTCGACCACGGCTTCGCGGAAAGCCTGCCGCGGCTGCTGCAACTCCTCGCGGTGACGGGCGACGGCAACCTCGGCATGTACCTGGCCAAATACCGCCGCATCTACGGCCGCGACTACGACTTCTCCACGACGCCGGCGAGCGCCTCCCGATGACCGATCCGACCCGCTCCATCCCGCGCGACCGTTCCCGCGCGCCCGCCGCCTTCGCGGCAGCCGCCGAATGGCTCGGGTCGCGCAGCGCGTTCGTCCTCATGCTCCTGCTCCTCGAGGCCGGGCTGCTGCTCGGCGTCGCCCAGGTCGGCGCCGATCTGCGCGCCCAGCGCGCGCCGCAGGCCGGCGCGACGCGCGGAGCGGCGGGCGCCGTGTGTGCGGATGCCGCCGTCACGTTCCGCCGCACGGCGACCGAGCGGGACATTACGCTGCTGCTCGTGCAGTACGGTGCGACGATCGTGTACGGTCCGGACGAAAACGGCGCGTACGAAGTGCGCGTGGCGCCGGGTGACGCGCGTGCCGCCACGTTGCAGGCGCTGCGCGATGCGCCGATCGTCGCGGATCTCGGCCTGTCGGCCGCCTGTCGCTAGGGCCGCGCAACGATGGCCCACACCGCCCGCCCCCGCGCAACCGGCGCCGCGTCGGCGCTGCGTTCCGATTTCGTGCCGGCGCTGCTGCTGACCGCGTCGTCCGCCGCCGAGTACATCGGCCTCGGCGTCCAGGCGCTTGCGGCCGCGCATGGCGCGCAGGCCGCCGCGCTCGGCGCCGCGATCGGCCTTGCGACCGCGATCGTCGGTCTGCTCGTCGTCGCCTTCGGCGGCGGCACCCAGCCGCTGATTTCCGGGCCGCGGATCGCCGCGACCGTACTGATGTCGCAACTCGTCGGCACGCTGCTCAACACGCCGTCGATCGCATCGCTCGGCCTGTTCGGCGCGTTGGGGTGCGCGTCGCTTGCGCTCGCGTGCGCCGGTGTCACGCAGCTCTGCCTGGCCGCGCTGCGCGGCGGCATGCTCGTGCGCATGCTGCCGGCATCGGCGCTGTCCGGCCTGCTGTTCGGTTCGGCAATACTGGCCATCGCCGACCAGGCACACGCGGTCACCCGCTGCGCGCTCGACTGGTGGCCGACGGTCGTCGTCGTGGCCAGCGGCGTCGGCGCGCATTTCCTGTGGGCGACGTTCGCGCCGCGCGTGCGCTGGCCGAAGGGGTTGTCGCTGTTCGCGGCGCTGCTCGCCGGCACCGCGGCGTTCTACGGCTTCGATGCGCTCGACGCGGCGCCGCTCGCGTGCCGCACGTTCGGCACGGTCGGTTTCGATCCCGGCCTGCTCGGTCGGCCCGGCCTGCTGCAATGGCCGTCGGTGTTCGCACGCCTCGACGCGGGCTTGCTCGCGATGCTCGTGTTGTACGGCGCGATGATCGGGGTCCTGGCCGCGCTCGACACGCTGATCGCGGCCGGCAACGTCGAAGCGGACAGCCGCCAGCGGGCGCGGCCCAACCGCGATCTCGCCGCGCACGGCGTCGCGAACCTCGTCGCGGCGGCGGCCGGCCTGCTGCCGATCGTCGGCTCGCTGACCCGCTCCAAGCTCGCGTGGAACGCCGGTGGACGGACACGCGGGGTGGCCGTGCTGCACGCGGCGATGCTGCTCGCGCTGGTCGTCGCCGGCACGTCGCTGCTCGCGCTGCTGCCCAAGCTGGCGGCGGCCGCCGTGATGATTGCGATGGCGCTCGACATGATCGACGACTGGTCGCGCCAGATCGTCGGCCACTGCCTGTCCGGGCGCGGGCCCGCGGAGGTGGTGGCCGCCGCCGTGTGGACGTTCGCGGCGGTGACCGCAGTGACCGCGATCACGGGACAGCCGGGCAAAGGCTTCGCGGTCGGCTGCGTGGTCGCGCTCCTCAGCCTGCTGCGCGCGCCCCGGCGCTTCGCCATCGCCTGCGACGTGCAACCGGACGGCATGACCGTGCGCGCGACCGGCGCATTGATCGGCTGCTTCGTCGATCGCAAGATGGTGGAGCCGGTGCTCGCGCAGCTCGCGCCGGGTACGGCGATCCAGGCCGTCGATATCGACCTGTGCGGTGTACGACGCTTCGACGCGTCCGCGTGCAGGTCGCTGCGCCAACTCGGCGACCTGCTTGCTGCACGCGGCGTGTCGCTGCGTTTCGTGCTGGCCGCGCGGCAGACCGACCTGCGGGCCGCGCTCGCGACCTTCTCGGTCACGCGGGGATGAGCGTCCCGCCTGCCTGCGCGACCGGCGAGCCGGGTCGTCACATCGCCGCGAGCACGTGACCGCCACCGTCGAGCAGCTGCACATGCAGCATCTGCAGCTTCACCTGATTGTTCGCCGGGTCGACATCCTGCGCATACGCGTAGACGCGCGCGGTAATCGGCTTGTAGTGGCTGCGCAGATCCTCGATCGAACGCGCCTGCGCTTCGTCGGTCACTTTCACGAAATTGAAGTCCGGCCCGTTCGTGTACGCGATCTTGTAGTTCGCGTTGTCGAAGAAGTACTGGAACGAGCCCGGTTGCGCGACGTTGGTCAGCTGAAAACCCTTCTTCGTGAAGTCGTACGAGTCGAGCGTCGCGTTCGGCGTCGTCAGGACGACATAACGGCTGTTCTGCGCCGCCGCGACCGATGCGTCGATGCGCGGCTTCAACGTGTTCAGCATGTCCTGCTTCTTGAAGCCGTCCGACGTGTTCTGGTAGTCGCGCGAGTAATACTGCGCGGCCTTGTCGTAATCGACGGGCAGCTTCGAGATGCCGTAGTACAGGAACATCACGTCGTTGCCGCTGTCGATCCCGCGATAGTCGGCGAGCGCCCGCGCGGCGTCGCCTTGCGGCAGCGCGCGGTCCGCGATCTGCTGCTGCTTGTCCGGCGAAGCCAGCCCGGCCAGATCCACCACGGGCCGGGCGGCGGCGTCCGGCGCCTTCGGTGCGTCATCGGATTTGCTGCAGGCGCCGAGGCCCGACGCACACAGCGCGATCAACAAGGTCGTAGCGGCAGTAGACATCTTCTTCATGGTGAGGGACTCCAGTCGTGTGTGGATGAGAAAACGTGCGCGAGCCCGGTTCCGGGACCATCGCGAGATGCGGCGCATCGCCCGGCGTGCGCGCCGGGCCTGCGCGTCGGCCGCTCAGGCCGACAGGTATTGCTTGACGCCCTTGAGGGCGAGATAGAGCGCGGCCGCGCCGGCGACGTAGAAGCCCGCGCCGAACGAGATGGCCTTCGACACTTCCGCGGCCATTTCGCGCGCGAAGTCCGCCGACAGGCCGGTCATCCCGGCCGCGCCGCCGATCTCGCTCACGGCGGACGAGATCTTCCAGTAGATGCCCGCGTAGACCGCGACCATCCATGCGAGCGGCGCGGCAAGGCCGAGCCACAGCGATTTGCGGCGGAACAGGAACGGGGCGATGCACAGTGCGAGCGTCAGGTAGCAGGCGAAGCCGTACCACCCTGCGCTCATCTGGCTGACGCCCTCGAGCGCATAGAAGTTGTTCATCGAGTGCAGTGCGCGCAGCAGGTCGTAGAACGTGAGCCCGCTCGCCGTCGACGCCGTCACCTGGATCGCGATCGCATTCAGCGAGAACCAGCCGATCAGCAACAGCGCGATCGCGCCGAGATTCGCGTATCCGACCGCCGACACGACGCGGGCAGCAAGCGGCAAGCCGATCGCCGCCGCTTCGCCGAGCGCGCGGCCCGAGACCTCACGCACGCCGTCGACCGCGTCGCGCATCCGCTCCTGTCCGACGGTCGCGCCGGAGACCGCGCGCACCGCGGTGACGGCACCGCTACCGTCGAGATCGACGTCGACCGCCATGTTGACCGTCGGCGCCACGTCGCTCTTCCAGTGCGTTTCAAGCGAAAACGCGTACTGGCGTCCGAGCGCGACCAGCAGGCCGTCGCCAGCGACGGTGTCGCGCAGCACGCGGCCGCGCGTCCGGGTGCTCGCGGGCGAACCCGGTGCGGCGGTGGGCGCCGCGGCGTCGGTGCGGCTTCCGCAACGCGGGCAGAAAGGCACGCGCTCCGGCATGCTCGAGTGGCATTGGGTGCAGGTATGGGTCGCGTTCATGGCTTGGCAGTTCTCTCGTTCGAAGGGGCAGTTCGCGGCAGCGTGAGCCGCGATATCGACACTCGCCATCACCGCGCCGGCTCGCGGCCGACGGCGGACTTTGCTCGCGTCTTGTCGTTCTATTCGCGTGCCGCGCCGATTTGTTCGCCCGATTTTTCATGCCGTGCAGAATTCGCACCCGCATATATAATTCCGGCGGCGCCGGCCACCCTACGCGTCGCGGCTGCCGTCCCCATTCCAAGCGACCCAAGATGTCTTCGATGACGCCACGATTCCTTCCCTCCGACGACCGCGACGCGCGATCCACGACCGTCGTCGCCCTTGAGCGGCTGCAACGTGACAAAGGGCGCTTCGCCGCATTCTTCCGGCAGGTGAACAACCGATTTGCGCGTCAGGCCCGCCGCCTCTATCCGTGGAGTCGCGACGCCGACATCGAGGACGCGCTGCAGTCGGCGCTGCTCTCGCTGTTCGAGCCGACGAGCGCGTTCTCGCTCGACGATGCCGCACGGATGGACGACGCGACGTTCGATGCACGCGTCGCGGGCTACGTGACCGGCGCGGCCACCAAGCAGCTGATTACCCGCCTGCGCAAGCTCGGCGTCGAATCGGTCCGGCTGACGTCGCTCGAGCAGTGGCTGGAAAACGAGCACGCGCTCGACGCGCTGCTGTCCGACCTCGGTGAACTGGCGCCGAGCCCCGAAGCCGCCGCGATACTTGCGCGCACGCGCGCCGCGGTCGAACGCTGCCTGTCGAAACTGACGGAGACGGCGCGCGAGACGTTCATGCTCGCGCTGGGCGGACACAAGGATGTCGAGATTCAGCAGATGACGAAGGCCGGTTCGCCCGTGTCGGTACGACGTCGCATTTCCGAAGCAAAGGCTCGCGTGATTGCCTGCGTGCAGGACCAGACGGGAGAAACGGCATGAGCAACGCACCGCGCCACACCACCGATCCGGACGACCCGGATCGCGACCTCGCCCTGGCCTACGTGCGGGGCGAACTCACGCCGGACGAACATGCACGGTTCGTCGAGCGGCTCGCGCACGATGCGGCGCTCCGGGACACGCTCGCCGTACTGGAAGCCGCCGCCGACATCGCGCAGGAAGCGCGCACCGCGGCGACGAACGATGCCGCGTTCGCGCGGCTTCAGGCCGCGCTCGGCGCCCGCGACACCGCGCATGCGCGCACGGCGGCCGACGCCCCGCGCAGCGCGCCGCAACCCGAGCGTCGCCAATCCTGGTTGGCGCGCGTGCAGGACTGGATGCGCGAACACTCGCTCGTCATGCAGCCGGCCTTGACCGCGCTCGTCGTCGTACAGGCGGTCGCGATCGTGCAACTGATGCGTGGCACCGAGCCGGACACGGTGCCGGACGCTGTCGTGCGGGGGGCGACGGGCCAGTGCACCGACGTGTGGGTCACTTTCCGGGACGGCGTCACCGAACAGGCGATTCGCCAGTGGCTGACGCTCTACGGCAGCAGCATCGTTGCAGGCCCGGACGGCTCCGGCCGCTACCGTATCGCGTCCACCGATGCGGACGCGCGCGCGGCGCTGCTGGGAAGCAGCGAAGCCGCACGACTTGCCGCACAGATCGATCGACCGCAGGGGTGCGGAAAGTAATGCGTTGATTCGGCGCGGGGCGCGGGAAAGCTGGCGTCGTTGGTCTGGTGGCGTGCGGATTCGCTGACGATTACGCGGCCATGACCGGCGTCTCCGCGCCAATCAAATGAACGCAAAGTCGGGGCCTCGCGCTGCGTCAGTGAATTGATCGGCGAAGACGCGCAAGCCGTACCGGGTCAATGATGTTCGTGCTGACCGGGTCGATCAACATGGCGCAATGCCGGTGATTCGCATGCGTCCGGCTCTGCAAGCGCCACGCTGGACAGCCTGATGCGTGATCGCGCTCAACAAGCCCCTCGCCTCATTGCGCCAGCTTGAATGCGTCGGCTTTAGTTGCATCCGATATCGATCGCAACACCTCGAGCTCCCCTGAACACGCGAGCAATCTGCGTCGTGCGGAGATCTCGCTGGCAGCATGCCGCTGCCAGTGTCCGCGCATCACGGCTGCGGTTTTATCACCCTCCCGGCAAAGCCAAATTCCACCCATTCCGCCTTTCCGGCCAGCGCGCACATGTCGCCTTCATGGAAGCGCGCCGGCAGGAAAACGCCAACGGCCGGACGCTGTGGCGCGAGCAAGCGCCGGTAACCGGGATGCGCCTGGAACGCTGACAACGACGCGCCCTTGATGGTCGGGATCGTGGCGGAGCGCATCGTGTCAGCCTCCTTCATGCGCCCGTTGCCGGTTCGGGCAGCGTGATGCCCTTGCGCACGGCGGGCCGCTGCGCCACACGCTCATGCCAGACGCTCATGTGCCGGTGCCGGCTGAAATCGAAGCCGATGATGCGGGCGATGTGCGTCCAGCCGAAATGCGCAATGTCGGCGATGGAATAGTCGTCCCCGGCCAGATACGGGTGCCGGGACAGATGACTGTCGAGCACGGCGAACACCCCTTCCGTCAGGCGGCGGTAACGCTCGATGGCGGCGGGTATCTTTTCCTCGGCGAACAGTTCGAAGTGCACCCGCTGCCCGATGATCGGGCCGACGCTGGACGAGTGGAATTGCAGCCACTTGATCGCCTCCCAGCGTGCCGCCGGCTCCTGCGGCAGCAGCCGGCCGGTCTTCTCGGCCAGGTAAAGCAGGATGGCGGCCGACTCGAACAGCGTGATTCCGGTGTCATCGTCGGTGATGACCGGAATGCGGCCATGCGGGTTCAGGGCCAGGAACTCCGGCTGCTGGTGCTCGCCTGCCTCGATGCGGACATGATGCAGGCGGTAAGGCAGCGCCAGTTCTTCCAGGGCGATCGTTGCCTTGAAGCCATTGGGTGAGCTGTCGGTGTAAAGGTCGATCATCGCGTCACGCCCAGACGGGTGGCTTGCCCCGGAAGGATGGCTGCCGCGCAGACCAGGCCGACCAGAACCATGCAGGCGGAAACGAGGATGGCATAGCTGAACCCCTGGGCCGCGCTGCCGCCACTGGCGAGGACGGCAATGCTCACGGCAACACCGACCGCAAGCCCGACTGCCGAGCCGATTTCCTGGGTGGTGGTGAGCATACCGCCCGCCAAGCCATGATCGGCAGCATCGATGCCTTCGATACCGGCGACTGTCCACGCAGGAAAGGCGACGCCATAGCCGATGCCGGCCAGCAAGGTGCCAGGCAGAATGGACGCGCTCCACGAGGCATCCGCCGACAATGACGTGCCCAGCAAGGCAAGACCACCGATGAACAGCACCATCCCGCCAAGGATGACGGGCTTGGTGCCCATTCTTGCGATCAGGACGGGCCCGACCCACGCGCTGGAGAGCGTGAAAGCGGTTGCCATCGGAAGCAGGCCCAGCCCGGTCTGTGTTGCGGTGAAACCCAGGACCTCCTGCATGTAGAGCGCGACCACCACGAACGTCGGTCCCAACGCCGTATTCGCCAGCAAGGAGACGAGATTCGCCCCGCCCGTCGAGCGCCGCCAGAAAATCGGCAACGGCATCAACGGAGATGCGACCTTGCTTTCCACCTGCACGAAGCCGGCCAGCAGGCCCAGCGCCAGCAGAATCAGCCCGAAGGTCGCAGGGGATGCCAGGCCGACGTGCTCGCTATTGGCAAAAGCGAAGACCAAGGTTGCCGCGCCGCTGGCGACCAGCACCGCGCCCCATACATCCAGGCGGCCGGACGCAGTGTGTGCATCCGGCTTGCCGAGCGGCAGGACGCCCGACAACGCGATGACCAGCACACCGACCGGCACGTTGATCCACAACACCCAGCGCCATCCCAGCACGTCCGTGATGATGCCGCCCAGGATCAGGCCCGCGACGAACCCGCTAGCGGCCACCGCCGTCCACGCGCCCAGCGCCCGGTTTCGTTGCCGAGGGTCGAGAAAGACCGCCAGCAGCAACGAGAAGGCCGCAGGCGAAAACATCGCGGCACCCAAGCCCTGCATGGCGCGGGTGGTAATCAGCAGCGCCGGGCTTTGTGCAAAGCCGCCCAGCAGCGAACCCGCGGTAAAGAGCGTCAGCCCGATCAGAAACACCCGTCGCCGGCCAAACATATCGGCAGCGCGGCCGCCCAGCAGCAGAAAGCCCGCGATGGCTACGCCATACGCATTGATGACCCATTGCAACCCGCCGGGCGTGAAACCCAGGCTTTGCTGGATTTGAGGCAGCGGGATCATGGTGATGGAAAAGTCGAGCAACGCAACGAACTGCGTCGTGCAAAGCAGGATCAGGCATAGCCGCCAATGCGGATGGGTCATGGTTGTCGTCCAGTCAATATAGGTTTACTAAAGCAGCGCAGCGTCCATGGACTTGTGCCATCATGGCCGTCGCTATGAGAAATCAGAAGCGATCATTTTTGCTTTTAGTCTTTAGAGAACCTAAATCGAATGGCTGCATCACTCCCTTTGCAAGCGCTGCGCACCTTTGTTGAAGTCGGCCAGCGCGGCAGCATCAAGGCGGCTGCCGAAGCGTTGCACGTCACATCCGGCGCGGTCAGTCAGCAGATCCGCTTGCTGGAAGACCGGCTTGGGATGGTGCTGTTCACTCGGGAGCGGCAGGGTTTGCGTCTGACCGAAGCCGGGGCCAGCGTGCATCCGTCGTTGCTCGAAGCCTTTGCGCAAATCGACAAGGCCGTCGACAGGCTGGAAGCGATCAAAGGCCGCCACACCCTGACAGTCAGTACCGTCGCGACCTTTGCCGCATCGTGGCTCGTGCCGCGCCTGGGGCGCTTCAACGAGCGGCATCCGCAGATCGAAGTGCGGGTCGAGGCGACTTCGGCGCTGACGGACATGCGCCGCGACCGGGTGGATGTGGCGCTGCGGCATGGGCTGGGAAACTACCCTGGCCTGGAAGTCACTCGCCTGATGGCTCCGGTGTTGGTGCCGGTGGCCTGCCCCGGGCTGGTGGCAGACCGTCATGCCGTCAAAGAACCCGGAGACTGCCTGAACTACCCGCTTCTGCACGATTGCGACCGGGCTGACTGGCCGCTGTGGTTCGCCGCGCACGGCGTGACCGATGATCCACGGGCGGAGCGCGGCACGGCGTTCGAGGACGACTACCTGCTGATCCGGGCGGCCGAGGCGGGTCAAGGACTGGCCCTGGTGCCGCAGGAATACGCACGCGAGGAAATCGCCGCCGGACGTTTGGTGCAGGTGCTGGACAAGCCCTGGCCGGCACGTTTCGCCTATTACCTGGTCACGCTGCCGGGTGCCATGCAGCGTCCGGAAGTCAAGGCGTTCGCGGATTGGATCGAGGAAGAAGCGCAAGCATCTGCCTGAACAACGTCCTTCGTTATCGGTTCTTCCTTGTCGTCGCCGCACCGGCGAACTGCCCTATCGTCGCCGGATCCGGCCATGGCCAAGTTATCTGCCGGGCATTGATTTGCACCGCGCAGCGTCGCGAAGAGCGATGTCGGCTTTCGCGCGGCGCCGTTGCGGCGCCTCCAGTCCCGATCACACGTTGCGCTATTCCTGAACTCGAGCAGCAAATCGCTCCATCAGGATAAGTATTCTTATCACAATAGCTCTGTTGAAGATCCAAACCCGCGTTTTTGCAAACGCCCCGCATGCCACGGGGCGTTCGTCTTTCAGCGCCCGATCGGCAGCCCCGTCGGCTCGATCCAGCCCAGCTTGTAAGCGATCAGCAGCGACAGGAACAGCGTGACCGACAGCCCGACGCGGGCCGCGAGCGACCAGGCCATCCGCTTGGACTTGCCGCGATCGTGATTCATGAAATACAGCGCGAAGATCAGGCTCGCGATGATCATCGCGAATGCCACGGAAACCAGCAGAGTTTTCATTG
Organism: Burkholderia aenigmatica; assembly: GCF_048627025.1. NCBI lineage: Bacteria > Pseudomonadati > Pseudomonadota > Betaproteobacteria > Burkholderiales > Burkholderiaceae > Burkholderia > Burkholderia aenigmatica. The sequence goes on from NZ_CP184470.1 coordinate 629,295, forward strand.
GTGATGCCCTTGAAGATCGGAATCGGCCTGTATCAGTTCGGCCAGTTTTTGCCGCTCGTCGGCGAGGTCGCCAACACCCGACGCCGGCCAGTCCAGCGCGACGCCATTGCCCAGCGAATCACGCACGAGCGCCTGGTAGCGCCGGTCGTTGATCCGGCCGTGGTCCATCGTTTCCGAGATCTCGCGCCGGAACGGCAGCGGGAAACTCGCGTACGCGCGCGACAGCGCTGCATATTGTCTCGCATCGATCTCTTTCGACGATGGTATGACAGTCCAGATCACCACGGCCACGATGGCCGTGAACGGGATCGCCGTGTAGCGAAGAATGAACTTGATCGGGGTCATGAAGCGGTGGGCAGAAGTGATCGCGAATGCGGGCGGCGCGGCCATGCGACAGCGAAGCCGCCGTCAGGCCGCGCCGCATGACATTGTACTGAAAGCCCTATGCGGCTAACAGAGTATGATAATGTCATTATCATTTTCGTCACATAATTCGAGAGAACCGGCGCCCATGCGCAGGCGGCGTGCCCGCCCTGCCGTCCGGCGCCGGTCTTCACGTCCGTGCCCGCGATCCGCGGCGATTGAGCGAAGCCCTTATGCCAGCGCAGTACTTTCGAAACCTGACGGGAAAACACCGCAGCGCGACCGCGAACCGTCAGCTCGGGTTTTCGCTGGCGTTCGTCGCCGGCGCGGCCAATGCCGGCGGCTTCCTCGCGGTCAAGCAATACACGTCACACATGAGCGGCATCGTGTCGGCGATCGCCGACCAGACGGCACTCGGCGACGTGCGGCTCGCGCTGGCAGGCATCAGCTCGCTGGGGTCGTTCCTGGTCGGCGCCAGTTGCTCGGCGATCCTCGTCAACTGGGGCCGCCGCCGCGGCCTGCACAGCCAGTTCGTGCTGCCGCTGCTGGTCGAGGCCGCGCTGCTGCTCCTGTTCGGGCTGCTCGGCAGCCACCTCGCGCTGTGGGAAACCTTCTTCGTGCCGGTAACCGTGACGCTGCTGTGTTTCATCATGGGGCTGCAGAACGCGACGATCACGAAGCTGTCGGGTGCGGAAATCCGCACGACGCACATGACCGGCATCGTGACCGACCTCGGCATCGAGCTCGGGAAGCTGTTCTACTGGAACCGGACGGCGGTCGACGTCGACGCGCATGCGGTCATCGCCAACCGCTCGAAACTGCGGATTCACGCGACGATGCTCACGTCGTTCTTCATCGGCGGCCTGGCTGGCGCGATCGGCTTCAAGCATGTCGGCTACGTCTCGACCGTGCCGCTCGCCGCGGTGCTCGTCACGCTCGCGATCGTGCCGGTGATCGACGACCTGCTCGCGCTGCTCCGCAGCAAGCGCTGATCGCGCACCAGGAGAGCGCTTTCGGCGGTGGCGCCGAAGGCGGATCGATTATAATTTGATTAACATACCGACCACCCTCGCCCCGCAATGGAAACGAAAACTGCCCGCCTGACCGTCCTGATCGACCCCGCAAAGAAGGAAGCCTTCGAGATGCTCTGCGCCGAGCAGGATCTCACGCCTTCGCAGGTCGTGCGGCAACTGATCCGCGAGTATCTCGACCGCCACGGCGTGACGTACAAGACCAAGAGCGCGCTCGGCAAGCGCGTGAAGTAAGCGCGGCTGCACCGGCCACGCCCGCGGCGCCGGTTACGCGCCGATCTCCCATCGCTCGTGCGGCTGCGCGCGCTGCACCAGCCGCCGAGGCTCGATGCCTTCCCCGGCTTTCATGCGCCGCGCCGTGGCCGCCAGCTTGAGCTCGCCGGCCTGCGCACACGCCAGTGCGCGTTCGAGCAGGATGCGCAACGACGGCAACCGGTTGCCGCCCTTCCACGCAAACGCGATGAAGTTGTTGTCGTCGCCGCACGGCACCAGCGTATACGACGCACCGAACACCGATCGCAGGTGCTCGAGATGCTGCGGCAACGCCGGATCGTCGTCCATGAAGTTGATCGCCAGCACGCCGGTTTCGCTCAGGCGCTCGCGGCATGCCGCGAGGAATGCGGCGCCCGTACACCGGCCCCGCAGGCCGTCGGCGACAAACGCGTCGTGCAGGATCACGTCCGTCCTGATATCCGCCCGCTCCAGATGATCGGCGCCGTCGGCGCACACCACCTTGAATCGGTTGTCATCAGCAGGAATCCTGAATGTGTCGCGCAGCGCGATCACGTCCGGGTTGATCTCGACCGCGTCGATCGCCGCGCCGGGCAGGTGCCGGTAGCAGTACTTCGCCAGCGAACCGCCGCCGAGCCCGAGCATGCAGATGTGCGCGGGCTCGGGTTGCAACAGCAGAAAGCCCATCATCACACGCGTATAGCCGAGCTCAAGCCGCCCCGGATCCCGGAGCGACATGAAGCTCTGCGTGCCGAAATGGTCGAAGTGCAGCGAAAGCGCGTGCTGCGTCTCCAGCACGAATGGCCGGCCGTCGTTCAGCGGCGTCGCCAGGAATCTGACGAACGCGTCGTAGGAAATTCGTTCCTCGGCCATACACGGGTAGTGGGTTGCAAACGGTCGATCGGGACGTGCGCGCTCAGACTTTCTTCAGGTAGCAGGCCTTCAGCATGAAGCCGCCCATGTCGGTCTTGCAGTCGACCTCGTGATCGCCGCCGACCAGGCGGATGCTCTTGACCTTGGTACCCATCTTCAGCGTGATCGAAGAGCCCTTCACGCGCAAGTCCTTGATCAGCACGACGGAATCGCCATCCGACAGCACGTTGCCGTTCGCGTCCTTGACGACGTCGCCCGCCGGTTCGTCGCCCGTTTCGGCGCCGGCACCGGCCGACCATTCATGGCCGCAGTCCGCGCATACGGTCAGCGTGCCGTCCGGGTAAGTGTTTTCCATCGCGCATTGCGGGCAGGCGGGGGCGGCGTTCATTGCAGCTTCCATTCGGGAGGAGTTGGGTCGTCGATAAAAATGCCGGGCGCGCTGGCAGCGTCGCCCGAATGGCCGGGAGGCACGCGCCGACGGATCGGCGGGCCGCCGTCAGCGCACACGGCATTATAATGCAATACACATATCTTGGCCGCTGTATTATAATTCCCGCTTTCGGGCCGTTCGCCGGACTTGCGGCCCGTTTCACCGAGAATGCCGGCACATCCAAGCAGGATGACATACCCCGGCTGCGCTGCCGGCCGCCCCGAGTCGTGCGGGGCAGCGCGTTTCACGCGCGCCTGGCGCACTGCCGGCCCGGCGCCGCACACCGATTCCGACGTCCCGTCCAGAGGCTTTCCGACATCGTGGCAACCGTTGTGTACGTTGAAATCGGCCCCGCGTGGAACCGCAACCGCGGCTACGCCGCACGAGAAGCAGCCGTCGACGCGGCGCGCGGCTTCGCAAGCGACATCCTGCTGATCGCGAACGGGATCAGCAGCGACGCGAAAGACAGCGCCGCCGTCGCGGCGCTGCAGGTGCACGGCGGCACGTCCGCGCAAGTGCTGGCCACCGGCCCCGACGAGGAGGCGGCACTGCAGGCGCTGCTGCCCGTGTTGCAGGCGCGCTGATTCGCGCGCCATCCGATGTCATGGCATCCCGCCCACCCCGAATCCCCACCTCACGAGGAAGCGATGAGCGACAACTTCACGTCAAACACCCCGAACCTGTCGGCCTCCGCCATCTGGGCGCTCGAACGCCTCGCCGACGTCCGCTATGGGCGCGATGCGCCGGCGCTCGGCTGGTCGATCGCGCGTGAGCTCGTCAGCGCAGGCTTCGTCAGCCATTCCGCCCATGGCCGCTCCGGCGCGTCGATCACGGCCGAAGGGCGGACCTTCCTGAAAAGCCGGAAGTAGATCGCCCCAGCGGGGCGAATCAGCTCGATCCTTTTGAGCATCGTATTGGCGAATGCGCGCCTCATGAGGATCGTGCTGCGCTTCTGAAATGGCGCCCCCTCGAACGAACAGGCATCAGGCAGCGTTCGGGTCAGGAAGCCAGTCATGCGCCGCATCGCCGTCTTCGCCATCAAATCCGCCAACGGCGCAACCGCCGGCGTCAATGCGCAAGTCCGCAAGGTCGCCGGCGACACCGCCCCCTTCCTGTTCGCGGCGGCCGCCAATGCGGCGGAGTCAATCCCGGCCGCTCGGCGCGGCGCCCGCCCGGGCAAGGGTTTTGCTATCATGCCGGCTCCCTGTCTTGCCGAAATGGACATGCCCGCTCGCAGAGTGCCGCCGTCGCCTGTCGTCGATCGCACGCCGCTGCTCGTCGAGGAACATCGCCGCCCGATCTGCCAGCGGGTGCGCGGACGGGGCACAACCAGCGCGGCATCGACGTGCTGACGGCCTGGCCGTCCCAAGCTCCCTCCTTTCCGGAAATCAAGATGCCGCCAGTCTCCTCCCCGCCCGTACTCGACACGCCGCGCCTCATCCTCGAAGGCCATCCGCTCGGCGACTTCGATGCGCTTGCCACGATGTGGGCCGAGCCGAAGGTCGTCGAGCACATCTTCAACGGCGAGCCGTCCGCGACGCGCGACTCGTGGATGCGCATGCTCGCGTATCGCGGGCTGTGGCCGCTGCTCGGCTATGGCTACTGGGCGATTCGCGAGAAGGCGTCGGGCCGCTATGTCGGCGATCTCGGTTTCGCCGATTTTTACCGTCTGATCGAGCCGTCGATTCGCGGCGTGCCGGAAGCCGGCTGGGCGCTCGCGACGTGGGCGCACGGCAAGGGCTACGCGACCGAGGCACTCGCGGCCGCGCTGGCGTGGCTCGACGGACAGCAGCGGTTCGAGCGCAGCGTGTGCGTGATCGCGCCGACCAACGTCGCATCGATCCGCGTGGCGGAGAAAGCCGGTTACGGCGAGCCGACGCGGATCCGGTTCAACGACACCGACTCATTGCTGTTTTCGCGCGCGAGCCGGTAAGCGACGATGGCGCACCGGCCATCGCCAGCGTGCCGCATCGGCTTGCGGCGCCGGTGCTTGATTCCCGCTCACCCCGCGACTCGTTCGTAGCGACGGGTAACGCGCCCGTTGTCCATCGGCCAGCAGTTGCCACGTTCATCCATCAATACCCGCATTGCCCCGATCGCCGTGTGAACCTCGCCCGGTTGATCGGGTGCGAGCGTCATCAAGAACGCCGAACGTGTTTCCGCAGCCCTGACGACCTCGCTCCAGTCAGCGCGGGCGACCGCGACTTCGATCGCATCCCTGACCAAATCGGCACCGTGGATGACGCACGACGACGCAATTTCGCATTCCTATTCGTCTATCGGTCCGTCGACAGGCATGCGCCTCGAAGGCCGACGCAGCGTCAACGCCGATCCGCACGCATGCAATAGCGGCAGTCGCGCACCGGGTGCGGGTAGCTGCGCGCACCGGTTATCGCCGTCTTCTTCGCCAGGTTTTTGACGCTGGGCCGGAAATGCGGCTCCTCTTTTTTCTCTTCGGTTGGGGGATTGTAAGGAGCCATTGACAATAGATCGTGTAATATTTCGTAATGATCTGTCGAGTAACCTTTACCTGGCCCGAATCGAGTGGCGTAGCGGCGTTCGCACAAGCCGACGTTCGCCAACGCTTTCGCCCGAACGGCTCCGGGTCGGGGTCCGCTCCCGGTGACGCGCCGGATATCGCGCCGACGCATTTTGCCCGTTCGTCGAGCCTTTCGTCGGCATTTGCGGCAAGTCGGCAAAGATTTCCGTGCGGACAGGTTCAGCGGGCGATGCAGATTTCGTCACATTCCTCTGGAATGTTACGCAGTATTATCCGCGTCGCTTCGGCTACCACGCGTTCGGACTGGGCCTAACCGCTCGCCATTTTCCCGTTTTGCCCCCTCGTTTAGCGATGCCCATCCGAATCCTGCTCGTCGAAGACGACGTTCAATTGTCCATACTGACCGCAGACTATCTGCGCAAGCATCAGTACGAGGTAGACACGCTGCTTGACGGCACCGATGCCGTGTCGACGATCGTCACGCAGCGCCCCGACCTGGTGCTGCTCGACATCAACCTGCCGGGCAAGGACGGTTTCGAGATTTGCCGCGAAGCACGCTTGCAGTACGACGGCATCGTCATCATGATGACGGCCCGCGACGAACTGTTCGACGAGCTGCTCGGCCTGGAATTCGGCGCGGACGACTTTCTCCACAAGCCGGTCGAGCCGCGCATTCTGCTCGCGCGGATCAAGGCCCACCTGCGGCGGCTACGCATGCGACCGGTCGACTACGTGCCGGCCTCCCCTCAGCGGTTCGAGTTCGGCAAGTTTTCGATCGACCGGGCGGATCGCAAGGTTCGCCTTCCTGACGGTAGCGCGCCTCGCCTGACGTCGACCGAATTCGACCTGCTGTGGGCCCTTGCCTGCCGCGCCGGCGAGGTCGTCAGCCGGGAAGACCTGACGGTGCTGTTGCGCGGCATCGAGTTCGACGGCTTCGATCGCTCGATCGACGGCCGGATCTCGAAGCTGCGCCGCAAGCTGCTCGATGACATCACGGAACCGAAGCGGATCAAGACGATCCGCTGCAAAGGCTATCAGTTCAGCAAGCACGCGTGGGAATAGCGCGGCATATGGGCCAACACGCTGCTTCGCGTGCGGCCTGTCGTGGCACGCGATCGCACGCGTCGGCCGGCCGCGCACCTCGCACTGCACGTGTGCAGCGCCCGCAGCAGTTGCCGTTTGGCGTCGGGCACGCCGATACCGGCCCGCAACCGGGCACCGTCACGTGCCGTTCGTCTTCTCGCCGAGCGCGGTGACGGGCGTCTCCGGATTGCGCGCAAGCCCTTGCGCGAACACCTTCAATCCTTCGAGCAACGGCGTCAGCGCGTCCCACAGCGCTTCGTCGTGCAGCAGCCGGTAGGCGCCGCGCACGCCGGGTGCGACATGCGCGTGCTGCGCCGGCTGCCACGCGCCAACGTGGTGCAGCGCGTCGGCAGCCGCGAACACGGCCTTGCCGAACTGCTCCGGCGGAATGCGCGACAGCGCCATCAAGAGCACCGCGAGATTCTGCATGCCGCTCTGCATGCCCGGCTTGTCGAGCGCATCGACGAACGTGTCGGCCAGCCGCGCGTTCGCGCTGACGACCTCGCTCGCCAAATGCAGGAATCCATGCCGGTGCAGGCTACCGAGCAGGTGTTCGAGCGCGTCGTGCGCGCCGGGCTCCATGTGCGGAGGGTTCGTGTCGGGAGACTGACGTTCGGTCATCGGCTTTCTCCGGTTGGGACGCCACGTGGCAGCCGCGACGGCGGCCACGCGCGCCGGTTGCGTTTCGCCCGTCGGACACCCCATGCCCGGCGGCAGCGGCCGCGATGCGCGGCAATGGGCCAGACAGGCGCGCGAACCGCGCGCGGTTTGCGCCGCGGCGGTTGCTTGCGCCGTTTCCATCGGCGAGCCATGCGGCCCGCCTGTCGAACGGCCGTGCCGGTACGCGCCGACCGGCCGCCGCCCTACCGCATGTTTCCCGTATGCCCCAGCGAATAGCGTCCCGGCTGCGGCCACACCGTCAGGCCGTGCGGCTCCATGCCGACGGGAATCGACCGGACCGCGCCGCTCGTGGTGTCGATCGCGTAGACGACGTCATCGAAGCGGCCCGACAGCCACAGCGTCTTGCCGTCCGCGCTGACGTTGCCCATGTCGGGGCTGCCGCCGCCGGGGATCGGCCAGGTTGCGACCACCTTGCGCGTCGTGAAATCGAGCACCGATACGCCGCCCTTGCCGTGGCGCGGCCCGTGGACCAGATTCGAGCCGCGATTCGCGATATAGAGCTTCGTGCCGTCGCGGCTCGGATACAGTCCGTGCGTCCCGACGCCGGTCGGGATGAAACCGGTCTTCGTGAAGCGGTCACCATCGACGACGTATACGCCGTCCGCCATCATGTCGGCGACATAGAACACCTTGCCGTCCGGCGACACGCGGATGTCCTGCGGCATCCCTTTCCGGTCGAGCTCGAGGTAGCCGATCACCTTGCGATTCACCAGATCGATCTTCGCCAGCTTGCCGCCGAACTCGCATGTGAAGAGCGCATAGCGGCCGTCGATCGAAAAGTCGGCATGGTTGATGCCCTTGCATTGCGGGACATCGAGGCTCGATTTCAGCGCCATCGTTTTGGGGTCGCGGAAGTCGAGCCGCGCATGTGCCTCGGCCACCACGATCGCATCCTTGCCGTCGGGCGTGAAATACATGTTGTACGGATCGTCGACGCTCACTGCCTGGCCGGGCTTGCCCGTCTTCGGATCGATCGGCGTCAGGCTGCCGTCGGTTCGACCTTCCGCATTGTTCGCGACCCATAGCGTCTGCAGATCCCAGGCCGGCACGACGTGCTGCGGACTGCGGCCGACGGCGAATCGGTCGACGACCTTGTACGTGGCCGGGTCGATCACGTAGACGTCGTTCGACCGCAGGTTCGGCACATAGATGCGCGGCAATGCACCCGCTACCGCCACGCTCATGCGGCCGGCCTGCGCCTCGCTGTACAGGTTGTCCGGGTTGATGACGGGCGGCATGCCGGGTACGGCCGCGACGGCGGACGCCGCGATCGCACCGTGGGCGCAGAAGCCGGCCAGCGCTGCCGCGATCACGATCGCGGGATGGGGGAAGCGGATGTGACGGTGAAAGCGCGGTTGCATGACGGTCCCTGTTCGATTGAATGGAACGACGGCAAAGGCGGAGCGACAGCGTGGCGGCGTCATCGGCCGGCGATTTCCTTTCTGATTGCATCGACGGTGCGCGACACGATGGCATCGGTGCCCAGCCGGCCGAGCTCGACGCTCGCATGACGCGGATCGCCGCCGTAGACACCGTCGACGGCCCCCGGCTTCGCGGCGTTGCGCAGCTTGTCGACCCGGACCATGCGCGGCGCCACCGCCAGCAGCAGCGACGTGTCGGCCAGCCCCGCATGGGTGCCGATATCCGGGGCCGGCACGCCATGCTCGCGCAGGATCTGGTCGTAACCGTCGGAACTGGTGCCGTAATACTCGGCCGGCACGAACGCGCGCGCGCCCGTGCCGGCCCACGACTTGTTGAGCCGGGCGACCGACTGCCTGATGTCATTCTGGTAGCCGCCGTGGTCGCCGAGAAACACGATGTTCGTGAAGCCATGGACCCGGAAGCTGTTGGCTGCGGATTCGAGGGTCTTTTCGAAGACGTCGTCGGGCACGGTGATGGTGCCCGGAAAGCGCATGTGCGACGTCGGCGGCGCATAGCCGCCCTCGGGCACATAGGCGATGACGGGCGCGACGATCGCGTTGCCGAGGCCTTCCGCGATCCGTTCGGACAGTACCCTGACCCGCGCGTTGTGCTTGCCGAGCGCGACGTACGGCCCGCTTTGCTCGGTCCCGCCGATCGGAATCAGGATGGTGGTCTTGCCGCCCCGGATGCTGTCGCGCAGTTCGGTCCAGGTCATGTCTTCGAGCTGCACCGTTCCCGGCACCTGGGCGAGCGCGGCCTGCGCGACGGTGAAAGCGAGGGCGGCGAAGATGGCGCGTGGCGGGCATTTCATCGCGGATTCTCGACGGAAGGAAAGAGACGACACTGCGTTCCCTCGCACCATAAACGAACTCGCGAGACTTGTCGCTGACTGCGGCGCAACGATTCACGCCGCAGGTCGAGAGAAAGCGTTTCGTCATGATTCCGCTTCCCATTTCCATCGAACATTTCTTTCAGAAAAATAATCAGATCATTCCAGTCTGAAAGAAAAGATCCCGCCGGAATGGGGCGGTAATTCTCAGCGATTGCGCAGTCGAAAATATATTGGTTATGCTTAGCGAAGCGTATTGACTTCACAATCTCGCGCCACCTAAAATTTAAAGGTCTTCACAAAAGGGGCTGACACCTTGGACAGTTGCAGTAGTCGATCTTCGAACAGTTTCGCTGCCTGATCGGCAGGACGTCCGCGCTCCCTTTTCCCAGCCGCCGTCTTGCCCTCAGGCAGGCGGTGCGCGCCCCGGTAAACCCTCCGTGCACCTTGTTGATTAGCGCCATGTGGCGCACGCGTTCGCGTGCGCGCCACACGGAACCGCGTCGCGAGCCTCGACTCGCGGCCGTATGCGTTCGCGCCTCGATCATTCATTCGCAGGCGCGTGGATAAACACGTACGCAGCAATCGCGCGTACCTACCGTTCACAAGGAACCGACATGCCCGGCACCGACAGTTATCCCTTATGTCATTCATTTCCAGTGTCTTTATTCACTGAGGAAAGCGAGTAGGCCCCAGTCGCCGCGCCCGTGATGCGCGCGATTTCCGTGTCTGCTGGCTTTTCGCAATCACGCGTCAAGCCAGGCGCACGGAGCACGATCATGAACTTCGGCCTTCTCCTGTCGAATCTGCCGCACATCGACGAATCGCGCGTCTGCTACGACGCGATGCTGTCGCTCAAACCACGCGAACCGCACCGGTTCGCCGCTTTCTGGCTCGGCCTCAAAGCCCTCGTTTCGTAACCCGCTCTCGCCCCGCTCCTGCATACGCAAGCGACACGATCGTTCGACGATTCGCGTCCTTGCGCATGCCGACGGCGCATTCCCGTTTCGCTCATCTGGGAGGAAAACAAAATGTCCGTACCCGCCAACATCTCGCCCCGCGACACTGCACGCGAACGCAGTGCCGTACTCGACGACGCCCACCTCGGCGACATCAAGGGCGCGCTCGGCACCATCGCGCACCACGACGTCGCGCCACGCACCAACTGGTGGGCGCGCTTCCGGACGCTGCTCGCCATTCTCGGCCCCGGTCTCATCGTGATGGTCGGCGACAACGACGCCGGCGCATTCGGTACCTATACGCAGGCAGGGCAAAACTACGGCACGACGCTGCTGTGGACCATGCTGCTTCTGGTACCGGTGCTGTTCGTCAACCAAGAAATGGTGCTGCGGCTCGGTGCAGTGACGGGGGTCGGGCACGCGCGGCTCATTTTCGAGCGTTTCGGCAAGTTCTGGGGCGCCTTCAGTGTCATCGACCTGTTCCTTCTGAACGCGCTGACGATCGTGACCGAGTTCATCGGCATCACGTTCGTGCTCGACTTCTTCGGCGTATCCAAGATCGCGGGCGTGTGCATCGCCGCCGCGCTCACGATGGCGGCGGTCAGCACCGGCAATTTCAGGCGGTTCGAACGCTTCGCCGTGTTCTTGTGCCTCCTGAGCCTGCTGCTGGTGCCGGTGCTGGTCTCGATCCATCCGCCGGTCAGCCAGATGGCACGCGACTTCTTCGTTCCGAACTGGCCCGCGCACTCGAAGCTCTCCGACGTGATGCTGCTCGTGATCGGCATCGTCGGCACGACGGTGGCGCCGTGGCAGCTCTTTTTCCAGCAGAGCTACGTGGTCGACAAGCGCATCACGCCGCGCTTCATGAAGTACGAGAAGGCGGATCTGTGGATCGGCATCGGCTTCGTGCTGGTCGGCGCCGTGGCCATGATCGCGTTCTGTGCGCAGCTCTATGCCGGCAAGCCCGAGTTCGGCAACTTCACCGATGCCGGCGGCATCATCAACGGGCTGGACAAATACGCAGGCCACACGTCGGCCGTGCTGTTCGCCATCGCGCTGTTCGACGCCGCGATCATCGGCGCGGCAGCCGTGTCGCTGTCGACGGCCTACGCGATCGGCGACGTGTTCAAGATCCGCCATTCACTGCATCGCAGCGTGACGGATGCGAAGGGCTTCTATCTCGTCTACTTCGGCATCGTCGCCGCCGCCGCCGCGATCGTGCTGATTCCCGGCAGCCCGCTCGGCCTGCTGACGGAAGCCGTTCAAACGCTCGCCGGCGTGCTGCTGCCGAGCGCGACGGTATTCCTGCTGCTGCTCTGCAACGACAAGGCGGTGCTGGGCCCGTGGGTCAACTCGAAGAAGCTGAACGTGTTCACGGGTGCGGTGATCTGGGTGCTCGTGATGCTGTCCATCATCCTGACGGCCTCGGTGATGTACCCGGACATGAGCGGGCAGACGATCCTCGACATGCTGGCCGGCGGCACGCTGCTGGCCATCGTCGGCTATGCGGCGACGGTCGCCGTCCGCAAGCTGCGACGTGATCCGGCAGACGGTGCGGGGACCGCGCAGGCATGGCCGGAAGGCGCGCGGGACACGTGGCGGATGCCGCCGCTCGACGAACTGCCGCCGCCCAACCTGACTCTGGCCAAGCGTGTGTGGATGGGCGTGTTGCGTGGCTATCTGTTGCTCGCCGTGGCGCTCGTCGTCGTCAAGGTCGTGCAAATGACGTTCATCAAGTAAGCGTCGCGCCGCGGCATGCACTGGATGCATGCCGCAGGCCTCGTCCGCACGCGTCCCATTCGCCGTGTGAGCGGCAGACGTAAGCCAAGGGTCAACAGGGGACCGACATCGTGAGCCGGATTCGTTTTGTTTCAGCACGTTCCATGCGGTTGGCAGGACGACATGCTCGCGTGCGCCTGTCGCGCGTACGCCGGACGTTGCGTCACGCGCCGCTCAGCCTGACCGAGCGCGTCGTGCTCATCCTGTGGGCCTGCATGCTGACGTCGCTGGTCTGGGTGTCGTTGCTGGTCGGGCTCGTTCGCACCATGCGCATCGCGCCCTGAGCGCGGCGAATCCGATCGTCAGGATACCTGCATGCCATGAGTATTCAACCGCAGTTCACCTCTCAACAACAGGATCAACGCATGAAGCAATACCTTTACGTTGCAACACTCGCCGCCGCACTCACCGTACTCGCCGCATGCAGCCATGCCGACGACGATGACGTGCCCAGCACTGCCGCCAGCGCGTCGTCCGCGTCGGCGCCTGCTGCGGCGGCAGATAGCAGTCCCGCGGCATCGGGCACGTCGGCCTCGGCAAGCGACCCGGCGGCGTCCGAGGACGCCGCTTCGGCCTCGCCTGCTTCCGGAGCCAGCCAGTAACCCCGGGGCACCTGACCGACCGATGGTGGATACCCGTCAAGTCACGCCCTGGCAGCGTGGCTTGACGACGGCGCATCCCCGGACACCGCGAGACTGCATCGCCTGTACGAATGGGAGTCCCCGATATGAGTCACGCACACCCGCTTCACAAGACGCACTTCGCACCGCTCCTTGGCGGCATCGTGGCGCTCGTGTCGGCACTGACGATCGTGGGCAGCGTTTGCCGCTCACCCGCCGCCGCCCCGCCCGTCACGTCCGGAAGTGCACCCCGGACGCCGGATGCGCCACCGGCTCATTGCCTGGTCTACGGAAAATATTGTCTTTCGGCGTTGCTGCACGGCCAGTAGGTTCGCCGTGATGCGCCGGCGACGGGGCTCGCGATCCGTCGCGCGCGGGCTCCGGCTAACGGCCGGCCACCGCACCCAGCTGTTCGACGATCGGCCCGAGTGCAAGTGCCGGCAAGTACGTGAGCGATGCGATCATGATCACCGTCCCGATCAGCAGCCCGATGAAGAGCATGCCGTGCGTCGGCAGCGTACCGGCTCCCGCCGCCCGCCGCCGCTTGCCCGCGAGCGACCCCGAGATCGCCAGTACCGGCACGATCACTGCAAAGCGGCCGAACCACATGGCGATCGCCAGCATCCCGTTGTAGTACGGCGTGTTGGCCGACAGGCCCGCGAATGCGCTGCCGTTGTTGTTGGCCGCCGACGAGAACGCATACAGGATTTCGCTGAACCCGTGCGGGCCCGGGTTGCCGATCCCGGCGATCCCGGCAGGCGTGACGACGGAAATCGCGGTGCCGACCAGCACCAGCAGCGGCGTCGCGAGAATCGCGATGGCCACCATCTTCATCTCGTACGCCTCGATCTTCTTGCCGAGATATTCCGGCGCGCGGCCGATCATCAGCCCGGCGATGAATACCGCCAGGATCGCGACGACGATCATGCTGAAAAGGCCGGAACCCGGCCCGCCGAATACGACTTCGCCCGTCTGCATCAATACCATCGGGACGAGACCGCCCACCGGCGTGAACGAATCGTGCATCGCGTCGACTGCGCCGTCGCCGCCGCTGGTCGTCACGGTCGCGTACAGCGCCGAAGACACGACGCCGAAACGCGTCTCCTTGCCTTCCAGGTTGCCGCCACGCTCGATCGACAGCGCCGCGGTCCCGTCATGCGGTGCGACGAGCGGCCCGAAGCCCTGCTGCTCCGCATGAATCGTGACCATGGCCGCGGCGACGAACATCGCGGTCATCGCGGCCAGCAGCGCCCATCCCTGCCGCCGGTCGCCGACCGCGACACCGAACGTGTAGCAGAGCGCGGCCGGTATCAGCAGGATCGCGATCATCTGCAGGAAATTGGTCAGCGGCGTGGGGTTTTCGTACGGATGCGCGGAATTCGCGTTGAAGAAGCCGCCGCCGTCGCCGCTCAGCAGCTTGATCGATTCCTGCGACGCGACGGGGCCCAGCGGCAGGCGCTGTCGTTGCGAGCGCATCGATTGCTGCACGACGTTGCCGGTGGCGTCGTGCATCGGCTGGCCCTGCGCGTCCAGCGTCGGTTGTTGCCACGTCACGGCCTGCACCGTGTCCACGTCGCGGTAGGCCGTGAAGTTCTGGATGACGCCCTGCGCCATGAATGCGATCGTGAACACGACGGACAGCGGCAACAAGACATAGAGCGTTGCGCGCGTGAGGTCGACCCACAGGTTGCCGACCGTCGCTGAACCGCGCCGCGCAATGCCCCGCATCAACGCGAACATCACGGCCATGCCGCTGGCCGCGGAAAGAAAGCTCTGTACCGTGATGCCGAGCATCTGGCTCAGGTAGCTCAGCGTCGTTTCACCCGCGTAGCCCTGCCAGCTGGTGTTCGTCGCGAAACTCACCGCCGTGTTGAACGCGGAATCCGGGGCCACGGCCGGCAGCCCCTGCGGATTGAGCGGCAACCACGGTTGCACGCGCTGCAGCACATACAGGAAGAGCGTGCCGACGGCACTGAACAGCAGCAGCGCGAGCGCGTAGGTCTTCCAGTTCATTTCGGCCTTCGGATCGATGCCGGCCGCACGGTAGATCCAGCGCTCGACGGGCCGCCCGATTGCCGACAGCAACGGCGCGTCGCCGTCAGCCACGCGCGCCATATAGAGCCCGAGCGGCTTGACGAGCGCAATCAGTACGACCAGAAACAGTCCGACCTGAAAGCCGGCACTTGCAACCATCCCTTCCTCCCGCAGCCACTGTGTATCGAAGAGTCTCTCACCCTATTTCAGCTCGTGAAAAGTCAAATCGATGCATAGACTGCGGTACATCGCGTAAACATCGCGTCAACGCAAATCACGTCGGCAACACGGCCACCGCCTTGATCTCGACGATATAGCCGGGCGCGCCGCCCAGCATGTGCGCACCGACCGCCGTCCACGCCGGCTTCGGGTGGGTGTCGAAGTAGCGGTCGCGCACCTGCATGAACAACGGCAGGTCGCGCATGTCGGTATGGAAGGTCGTCAGGTCGACCACGTCGCCGAACGATGCACCGGCAGCCTCCAGCACACACTTCAAATTTTCGAACGCCTGCACGATCTGTGCTTCACGGCCTTCGACGAGTTGCATCGCCGCATCGCGGCCGATCTGGCCAGATACGTACAGCGTATCGCCGACCTTCAGGCCGGGCGCGTAGCCGATCTTTTCGTACACCGCTTCCATTCCCGCCGGAACGATGGCTTTGCGATCACGCATGGGGGTCTCCGTGGCCGGCGTCTTCGCGCCGGCCGGTGGGTTGTCGATGAACACACGTTGAACACGTGCAAGCGGCGTCACGACCTGCCGCTCAACCCGTGTCGCCGCCCGCGACCGGCAGCACCGTGCCGGTGATGTAGCTCGCCTCGTCGGATGCGAGGAACAGGATCGGCGCGATCTGTTCGTCGAGGCTGCCGTAGCGCTTGAAGAACGTCGATTCCGTGACCTGGCGCACGGCTTCGCCCATCCATGCCCGTTCCTGTTCGCTGTCGCCGGCCGCGTTGCGCGGCACGCGGCGCGGCGGCGCGCTGGTGCCGCCCGGCGCGGTCGCCACGACCCGGATGTTGTGCGCCGCGTATTCCATCGCGAGCGCCGCCGTCAGCGCATTTACGCCGCCCTTCGCCGCCGAGTACGGCACGCGGCGGATGCCGCGCGTCGCGTTCGACGAGATGTTGACGATCGTGCCGCCGCCGCGCGCGAGCAGGTGCGGCAACACCGCGTGACAGGTATAGAGCGTCGGCATCAGCGAACGGCGGATTTCCGCATCGATCTGTGCCGGCTCGAATTCGGCGAACGGGCGCATGCGAATCGCGCCGCCGACGCCGTTGATCAGGATGTCGATGCCGCCGAACGTCTGCACGGCGTGCGCGATCGCCGCCTGCGCGCCTTCGTACGTTTCGAGATCGGCGACGAAGCCGGCCGTCTCGCAACCGGTCGCCTCGGCCGCGACCTCGGCGACGAAATCCGCGCGGTCGACGAACAGCACCCTGCCGCCTTCGGCCGCCGCGCGCAGCGCGACGCCGCGGCCGATGCCCTGCGCGGCGCCCGTGACGACGATGACCTTGCCAGAGAATCGTTGCATGATCACGCCGCCTTTGCCGTGACGTTGGGGGTGAACTTCTCGTAGTGGAAGCTGTTCGGCTTCACGCCTTCGTCGTCGAAGTACTTGCGCACCGCGTCGACCATCGGCGGCGGCCCGCACAGATACACGTCGACGTCGCCGTCGTTCAACGCATCGGCCGGGATGTGCTGCGTGACCCAGCCCTTGCGCGGATGGCTTGACGCGGCATCCGCAATGACCGTCGCGAAGCTGAAGTTCGGCAGCTTCGCCGCGTAGGCTTCGATCGCTTCGACCAGCACGAGGTCGAGATCGCGCGTCACGCCATAGATCAGGTGTATCTTCTGCTGCGCCCCGGTGCGCGCGAGCACCTCGAGCATCGACAGGAACGGCGCCAGCCCGGTGCCGCCCGCGAGGAACAGCAGCGGCCGCTGCACGTCGCGCAGGTAGAAGCTGCCGAGCGGCCCGTGCAGTTGCAGCGTGTCGCCGGGCTGCGCCGATTCGAGCCAGGTGCTCATCACGCCGCCGGGAATTTTCTTGATCAGGAAGCTGACCTTCGCATCGGCCGGCGCCGACGAGAACGAGTAGGAACGGTGCTGCCCGCTCGCGGGTACGTCGATGTTCACGTACTGGCCCGGCAGAAACACGGGCGCGGCCGCGCCGACGTCGAGTTCGAGCACGACGGCCGCGTCGTTGTGCTGCTCGACCTTCGTCACCGTGGCGGCGAAACCGCTCTGGCCGGTCTTGCACGCGACCGACGACGTCGGCACCGCGATCACGCAATCGCTTTGCGGCACCATCTGGCAGGTCAGCACGAGGCCGCCGTCCTTCTCGTCTTCGGTGAGCGCATCGTCGATGTAGTCGTCGCCGAGGTCGTAGCGGCCGCTTTCCGCGCGGCACTTGCAGGTGCCGCACACGCCGTCGGAGCAATCCATCGGCAGGTTGATCTTCGCGCGGAAGGCGGCGTCGAGCACCTTCTCGCCGGCCTTGCAGTCGATGAAGCGGGTTACCCCGTCCTCGAAATTCAGTGCAATCTTGTAACTGGACATGGCGTCACCTCCACTTCCTTTCATGACAAAGCATCGGGTGTCAGACGTGGTACACGTCGAGCACCTGCCGGATGTAGTCGTTCTTCAGCACGATCTTCTTGTACGAGATCAGCAGTTCATCGCCCACCTTGCGCAACGTGACGAACATCGTCCCGAAGAAGTGATCGGTCACGCGGTAGCGGTGGTTCAGCGTGTGAAAGTTGTAGCGCACGTCCACCTCGTCGTCGCGCTCGGCCAGCACCTCGACGTTCGTCACGTTGTGGCTGGTGCGCGGCTCGGGCGTCGATGCGCCGCTGCGCTCGGTCTTGATCCGGAACACGCGATCCTCGAGGCCGCCGCGGTCCGGGTAGTACATCAGCGAGATCTGGCTCTGGTGATCCTCGGTCGGCCGATCGTCGTCGTCCCATGCGGGCATCCAGTACGTGACGTCCTCCGTGTAGCAGGTCAGCCACGCGTCCCACTGGCGATCGTCGAGCAGGCGCGCTTCGCGATACAGCGCCGCGCAGACAGTCCGGTAATCGAAGCTCATGCTGCCACCTCCCCGCGTTCCTTCTTCAGCGCATCGCGCATCACATGCACCCAGTGTTCGTGCTGGCACACGAACAGCCCTTCGTCCTCGCTGCGCTCGCCGGAAATGCGCGGGTTCAGCCCCATCTTCTTCGCGTTCTCGTCGGGGCCGTCGACCCACAGCGGCGCGCCGCGCGACAGGTCGTTCCACATCGCCGTGATGCCCGCATAGCCGGCCTGGCATGCGCGGAACTCTTCGAGATCGTCGGCCGTGCCCATGCCGGTCACGTTGAAGAAATCCTCGTACTGGCGGATCCGGATCGTGCGGTCGGTCTCGCTCTCGCCCTTCGGCGCGAAGCAGAAGATCGTGACTTCGGTCTTGTCGACACCGAGCGGCCGCACCACGCGGATCTGCGTGCTGAACTGGTCCATCAGGAACACGTTCGGGTACACGCACAGGTTGCGGGTCTGGTTGACGATGAAGTCGGCCTGCACGTCGCCGACGCGCGCCTTGATCTCTTCACGGTGCTGATACACGGGCCGCACTTCCGGGTTCATCGTCTGCGTCCACAGCAGGATGTGGCCGTTGTCGAAGCCGTACACGCCCGCGACCGACTTGCTCCAGCTGTTCGCGTCGACGGCCTTGGTGCCGTCTTCCTTGCGGCGGCCCATCGTCGCCGCGTAGTTCCAGTGCACGGTGCTGACGTGGTAGCCGTCGCAGCCGTTCTCCATCTGCATCTTCCAGTTGCCTTCGTAGATGTAGGACGAGTTGCCGCGCAGCACTTCGAGCCCGTCCGGCGCCTGGTCGACGATCTGGTCGATGATCACGCGCGCTTCGCCGAGGTACGCTTCGAGCGGCAGCACGTCGTCGCTGAGGCTGCCGAACAGGAAGCCGCGATAGTTCTCGAAACGCGCGACCTTCTTCAGGTCGTGCGAGCCGTGCGTGTTGAACTGCACCGGATACTCGGTCGTCTTCTCGTCCTTCACCTTCAGCAGCTTG
The DNA here is from genome assembly GCF_048627025.1 of Burkholderia aenigmatica. NCBI lineage: Bacteria > Pseudomonadati > Pseudomonadota > Betaproteobacteria > Burkholderiales > Burkholderiaceae > Burkholderia > Burkholderia aenigmatica. The sequence goes on from NZ_CP184470.1 coordinate 648,197, forward strand.
CCGGTGTTCGAGAAGGTCCAGCCGTGGAACGGGCACGTGAAGCTGCCCTTGTTGCCGTGCTTGCGGCGGCACAGCATCGCGCCCTTGTGTGCGCAGGCATTGATGACCGCATGCAGCTCGCCGGTCTTGTCGCGCGTGATCACGATCGGCTGGCGGCCGATCCACGTCGTGTAGTAATCGTTGTTGGCCGGGATCTGGCTTTCGTGCGCCAGGTACACCCAGTTGCTCTCGAAGATGTGCTTCATCTCCAGCTCGTACAGCTCGGCGTTCGTGAAGATGTCGCGGCGGCAGCGGAATACGCCGGCCGCCTTGTCGTCCTGCACGGCGGTGGCGAGCAGGTGATCCAGGTCGGTGGCTTGGTCGATCGTGGCGGACATGTTGGCTCCTCCCATGCGCGTGCCGCGTCCTGCAAGCACGCTCGCATCGGTAATCGGTTGAATCTCGCGGGAACCCGGCCGGCGGCGGCGCATCCGCGCCGCGCCGGCGGGCGGTTACGCCGTCGCGGCTGCGCGCAGGCGGTGGACGATCTGGTTGTCCTTGCCCTGCACCAGCGGCGTCAGCACGAAGTTGAACTCGATGTCCTGGTACGCATCGGCCTTCATGCCGAGCGCCGTGCCGCCGGTCTTGTCGACCACGGGCGGGATCAGCTCCTCGCGCGTCGCATACGCGAAGTCATCCCAGATCAGCGGATCGCCGTCGATGTTGAACTGCGTCGTCAGCTTGCGGTGGTCGTGGCTGTCGACGAAGAAGTGCACGTGCGCCGGGCGGTTGCCGTGGCGGCCGAGGCCGTTCAGCAGCTGCTGCGTCGCGCCCTGCGGCGGGCAGCCGTAGCCGACCGGCATCAGCGTGCGGAATTCGTACTTGCCGTCGGCGCCCGTCTTCACCGCGCCGCGCAGGTTGAAATCGCTCTGCTTGCCGGTCGGGTCGAAGTGCGAATAGAAGCCGTGCGAGTTCGCGTGCCAGCATTCGACCACCGCGCCCGCGATCGGCTTGCCGTCGAGGCCGGTGACCGTGCCGTGGATCACCAGCGGGCCCGCGCCGTCGTCCGCGTCGAGGTCGATCTTCGACACGCCGTCGCGCACCGGCGCACCCGCGACATACAGCGGCCCTTCGATCGTGCGCGGCGTGCCGCCATCGAGGCCGACCGCCTTGTCCGCGGCGTCCATCCGGATGTCGAGATACTTTTCGAGACCGAGGCCGGCCGCGAGCAGCGCCGCTTCGCCGTCCTGGCCGAGCTTGTTCAGGTAGTTGACGCCGGCCCACACTTCGTCGGGCGTGATGTCGAGATCGTCGATCGCCTTGAACAGGTCGCCGAGCAGCCGCAGCACGACCTGCTGCGTGCGCGCGTTGCCGACGTTGCCGCCCGCGTTCGACGCGGCCTTCAGCAGATCCTGCACTTCCCGGGTATCGAAAACTTTGACGTTCATGATGGTGTCTCCACGTGTATTAGGGGGAATGACGGCCGTTGCCTGGCTCGGGTTATCGCGCGACTTTCGTCAGCCCGTCGCGGGTGAAACGCCTGACCTTGTCCTCGTCGAGTTCGATGCCGAGGCCAGGGCCGTCCGGCACGGTCAGTTCGAAGTCGCTGTAATCGAGCGGCTGCGTCAGGATCTCTTCGGTGATCAGCAGCGGGCCGAACAGTTCGGTGCCCCACTGCAGGTTCGCGAAACTCGCGAACAGGTGCGCGGACGCCACCGTGCTGAACGCGCCTTCGAGCATCGTGCCGCCGTACAGCTCGATGCCGGCCGCATCCGCGATCGCGGCGACGCGCTGCGCGGCGAACAGGCCGCCGCTCTGCTCGATCTTGATCGCGAACACGTCCGCGCCGTGATGCTTCGCGATGTCGAAGGCGCTGTCGGGGCCCTGCAGGATTTCATCGGCCATCAGCGCAATCGGGAAGCGGCGCATCAGGCGCGCCAGCGCCGCGGCCGAGGCCACCGGCTGCTCGACCAGTTCGCAGCCGGCATCGGCCAGCGCCGGAATCGCGCGCGCGGCCTGTGTTTCGCTCCACGCCATGTTCACGTCGACCCGCACCGACGCGCGATCGCCGACGGCCTTCTTGATCTCGGCCACGTGGCGGATATCCGTATCGAGCGCCTTCGCGCCGATCTTCAGCTTGAACACGTTGTGGCGGCGCTGGTCGAGCATCCGCTCGGCTTCGGCGATGTCGGTGGCCGTGTCGCCCGACGCGAGCGTCCACGCGACCGGCAGGCGGTCACGGCGGCGGCCGCCGAGCAGTTCGCTCACCGGCACGCCGAGCCGCTTGCCGTGCGCGTCGAGCAGCGCGGTTTCGAGCGCGCTCTTCGCAAAGTGGTTGACCTTCGCGAGCTTGCCGAGGAACGCCATCAGCGTCTGGATGCGCGTCGCGTCCTTGCCGACGATTGCCGGCGCGAGATACGTGTCGATCGCGAGCTTCATCGCCTCGGGGCTTTCCGGGCCGTACGCCATGCCGGCGATCGTCGTGCCTTCGCCGAGGCCCGTCACGCCGTCGCTGCAGAACACCTTCACGAGCATCAGCGTCTGGCCGTACATCGTGGCCACCGACAGCTTGTGCGGGCGGATCGTCGGCAGATCGACGAGGCGGGTTTCGATGCGTTCGATGGTGACGGAGGACATGGGGCACGCCGTGGGGTGAAGTTCTTGAGGCGATTTATACGTCTCGGCCGGATCGAGCGTCCAATACTTTTAGGCGGCCATTTCAATACCTGACAGGTATTGAAATTCGGGAATATTCGGTTGATTTCGCGGTTTACCATACCCTCCATGACAGGCAATACGGCCTGGAAGCCATGCTGGATCGAGGGGAGCGGCCACCCGGGATGCGAGCGGCCGCAGATGGGTTTGGCATCGGTCGCCACACGCGCAGCGACGTAAAAAAGTGGCCTCGGCGGGCCGCTGTCAGGGTTTTCCTGATGCCTCACCGGGGACTCGGGGGCAAGTTTCTCGCCATGCGCGGTCGGCAATCGGCTTCGCCGTCGCTCGTTCGACCGGTTGTCGGCGCAAGCTTATGTGGCACCGATAAGATTCACGACAGCGGTGCTTGCGCACCGGGTCGAGCACGCACGGGGGCCGTCTGGGCAATCCATAGGACGTGCCTGGCCGGCTTCGTAGCGAGCGCCGCTGGCTCCGGCGATTCATTCATCCGCCGCACCGCCCCGGCGCGGCGGCACAACGTCACGACGTACCGTCGACGCCCGGGTACCCGCCCAACTTGCCCTCGACCCCATACCCATCGTCCGGCAACGGCAGCCGCCCGAGCACCCGCTCGACCTCCAGCGCGACCGCGATGAGTTCACGATCGGTGCCGGCCGCCCCGTCCAGTGCGAGACCGACCGGCAACCCGGCCTCCGTCAGGCCGGCCGGGATGGTCATGCCCGGTACACCGGCATTGCTGCCCGGTTCGGTATTCCGGATGTAGGTCGAGAACACCGACGCGGTCTCGCCGTTGAGCAGCATCGCGTCACCCGACGGGATCGGGCATGCGGTAGCGATCGTGGTCGGAAAGACCAGCGCATCGGCCCCGCTGTCGGCGAGGCACTGCCGATACGCGGCACGCGACCGCGTACGCCGGTCGAGCGCGGTGCGGTACGCCGCTTCGCCGATACCGTCGGGGCCGGTGATATGGCGGGCGATCTTCGCGACGTCCGGGCTTCCCACGTTCGCGACGATATCGTCGACCGACAGGTCGTAGCCGTTCTCGACCAGATACGCGTGCATCGACGAACGGAATTCATACATCGCGATGATGGCCGGCTCGTCGTCGAAGAACCCCGGATAGTCGTTCAGGTCGATGTCGACGCACTCGAATCCCGCCTGCTCCAGCTTAACCACTGCGGCATTCGCCACCGCGTCGACATCCCGCGCGAGGCCGCGCCAGAACGTCGTGCGCGGGACCGCGAGGCGCACCGGGCGCGTTGTGTTGCGGGTCGGTAGCGACGTCGGCGCGCCGGTGCCGGTGCCGGTGCCCGACAGAATCGCGTCGAGCAGCGCGATGTCCTCGACCGACCGCGCGATCGGGCCGACCGTGTCGCGCGTGCGCGAAATCGGCGCCACGCCAGCCGACGGGTAGCGCCCCACGGTCGGCCGGAGGCCGACGGCGCCGCACAGCGCCGCCGGAATCCGGACCGAGCCCCCGGTGTCCGTCCCGAGCGCGGCAGGCACCACGCCCGCGCCGACCAGCGCGCCCGAGCCGCTGCTGCTGCCGCCCGAAATCCGGTTGAAGTCGTACGGGTTACGTACCGCGCCCGTCACGCGGTTGTTGCCCGATACGCCGAATGCCAGCTCGTGCAGGTTGGCCTTGCCCGCGATCAGCGCCCCGTGCGCCAGCAGCCGCGCCACGACCGGCGCATGCTGCGGCGGCACGCGGTTGTGCAGCGCCAGCGTGCCGTTGCCGGTCGGCAGGCAGGCGGTGTCGATGTTGTCCTTGATCGCGATCGGCAGGCCCAGCAGCGCGTGCGGAGTCGTCGCCGTCGCGAGGTCGCGGTCGCAGCGGGCCGCTTCGGCGAGCAGCCGCGCATCGTCGACGCACGTAAAGCCGTTCAGGTAGCGCCAGCGTGCGTGCCGCTCGATCATGGCGTACGCGTATTCGACACAGGAAAACTCCCGGCGCAGGAGCGCGTGCCGGGCTTCGGTGAGCGTCAGGTGTCCCAGGGTGGGCATCGTCGTCGGTCCTCGTGACAGGGGATCGTCACAAGGTAGGGCGCGCCGATTTTGACGCCCATCATCACAATGGATGACCCCGGCCGACGGCCGCGCAGCCGGTCACGCCAGCGCGGCCGCCAGGCTCGCGCGGTTGGCGACGCCCTTCTTCGCCATCACGCGCCGCAGATGGGTGCGGACCGTCGACAGCCCGATGCCGAGCGTGCGCGCGACGTCCTTGTCGGTATAGCCGGCGGCGACGAGCCGCGCGACGTCGCTCTCACGATCGGTCAGGCCGGCGCACGCATGGCGCCGCCGCAGCAGCGCGCGCCGGAAAAACGGCTCGATACCGTTCAGCAGCAGCTTGTCGCGTTCGGTGAAATCGGGCCGCCCCTGTGCGCGCCAGATGCGCAGGTCGCCGACGTGCGTCGCGCCGTCGAACGCGTAGACGTTGATGCCGTGGTGCATGCCGTCGCGGCACAGGAAATCGTTGTAGAACTCGGTCTGCTCCAGCTCGCGCCGGCTCACCACCTCGTCGACGCAGGTCGCCACGCGGCGCGCACGCAGATGCGACGTCACTGGATCGATATGCTGGAACCATGCTTCGTACCGGGCGATCTGCAACGGATCGACGTTGTACGCGAACCCGTTGCGCCACAGGCCGGTTTGCTCGTCGCAATCGAACGATGCGGCGAAATCCGCGCGAAGCAGCTGCGTGATCGCGGGCAGCACGACCGTCCTCACATCGACGACCGGCCCCAGTTCCTCCAGGCGGGCGACGATGTCGCCGAACAGCCGGAGTTCCTCCGGCGTGATATCGGACACGGCAAGGTTCATGGCGGACGGTTCCTCGGCAAGCCGGTGGAGAACACCTGTATCGAGCGCTTCGACGGGCGATTCCGCGACTCAGGCCCGAACGAGCACGGGTTCGTCACGATGCGCCATGTTACCCGGCTGATCGACGCATCGCTTATCGCTTATCGAATACGACACCGAGCGGGCGCAGGGTTCGCCCCGGCCATCCAGCACCGGGGCCGGTCGCCCCGGCGCACGAGGCCAGGCAGCCGGTATCCCGGGGAGAACCACGGCCAGCCAACTGCGGCACGACGGGCCACTGCGTCATGACGCACGCGTGAAGACCCGCTCAGCGGCCGGCAGCCGCCACCGACGCCTGCCATTGCGCGGCCACGCCGGCGTAATCCCTGACCTTGAAGGCGGAGCCGTCCTGGACGTGGACCCAGCCGAGCGTGCGCTCGGCGAGCGGCTTGTCGTGGTCGTCCGTCGCGATCTTGACGATGGCATGCGCACGCACATGCACGAGACCGTCCGGATAGTCGGACGACGGGTTCGCCAGCGTCACCGTCACGAACGGCCCGAGATCCTGCAGCAGTCGAGCGGCCGGCGGATTGTCGGCCATCAGCAACGAACCGCCCTTCACGCGGTCGTCCACGCGAATGGCCGTGCCGCCCGGCCGCCGCTGCGCAGCGGTCGGCTGCGACATCCACAGCACGTGATCCGGGTTGAGATAGACCACATCGGGATCGCCCATCGCGTCGCGGGTTTCAATCCGGGGTATCGGCATGCACAGTCTCCAGTCGAATATCGGGCACCGAATGTGGGTGCGGCGGCGCCATGATGATGCCGCAATATGTCGGCTTGCCGCGTGTCTAGCGGCGAATGGCGCGACCGCCGTTGGCTGGATGGCCGAGCGCGACACACGTTTCTGCTGCTCTGGTGTGCCGATGCCGTCGATCGGTGATTGATGCCGCTTCGCGCCAACGCGATCAGCGGCCGGGCAGCCCGGCCGCACCGGCTACCCTCGCCACGTTGCGTCCGCAAGCTTCGCCACCAGCTCGTCGTACACGACCCGGATGCGCCGGGGCATCGGCCCGCGTCGCGGCCGATAGACGTGCAGCTTCCACGGCTCGGGCTCGAGGCTGGGCAGCAGCCGCACGAGTCGCCCCTTGTCGATATATGGCCGGACGAGATACTCCGAGCACTGGCCGAGCCCTATTCCCGCACACACGGCCTCGATCTCTACCTCGGTGTCGTCGGTCAGATACGCCGGCGACGACGGGACGAACTGGTGCTCCCCGCGAAACATCCACGGCCACGCCCGCCCGCTCGCGCGGTCGATCAGGCACGTCACCGGCATCGATTCGAGGTCCTTGCGGCTTTTGGGCTCACCCAGCCGCCGGATCAGCGACGGCGCGCCGACGATCCACATCGGCAACGGCCCGACCATCCGCGCAACGAAGCGGTTGTCGCCGATCGCCCCGACGCGCACACCGATATCGATCTGTTCGTCGACCACCGGCGACGGCACGTCCGACAGCCTCAGGTCGGGCACGAGCCCCGGATAGCGCCGCATGAGATCGCTCAGGATGGGCTGGACGTAACGACGCCCCATACCCGACGGCGCCGTGATCCTGACGACGCCCACCGGCTCGTCAGCCTGGCCGGTCGCGGGCCCGAACAGCCCGTCGACGGCGGCCAGCGCCGTCTGCGCGTCACGCGCGAACGCTTGCCCGAACGCGGTGATCCGGATGCTCCGGGTCGTCCGGTGAAACAGCGTTTCGCCCAGCATCTCTTCCAGTTCGCGCACCGCTCGCGTCACGACTTGCGGCGATACGCCCAGACGCGCGGCCGCCTCGCGGAACGTGGGCGCCGCGGCAGCCGCGGAAAAGATCTTCAGGATGTCGAGTCGGTTGAGCATGGAGAACCCTCCTGGCACGCGCAGGTGGCCGCGCTTGTCATTCCCGAAACGGGAATTCTGAATGCGCCATTGTTCCATTTTTTTACGACGCGCGAGCGACCACAATGCACATCAAGCGTGCATCGCAACCGATTCAACTTAGCCACATGCGGCGCTTTCATCCATCACTCTGGAGCATCTCATCATGAACGCAAGCACGAAACCGGCCCAACTCGACGGCCGCATCGCCCTGGTGACGGGCGCCAGTTCCGGCATTGGCCGCGCCTCCGCAATCGAACTCGCGCGTCGCGGCGCGAAGGTCGTCGTCTCCGCGCGGCGCAAGACCGAACTCGATCAACTGGTCGACGAAATCATCACCGCCGGCGGCGAAGCCAAGGCCTTCGTCGCGGACGTCGCGAACGAAGACGAGCTGCGCAAGCTGTTCAATTTCGCAGTAGAGACCTACGGACGCCTCGACATCGCGTTCAACAATGCGGGCACGGAAGGCGTGTTCGCGCCGCTGCTCGAGCAGGATGCCGAGCGGTTCGACAGGGTGTTCGAACCGAACGTGCGCGGCGTATTCAATTCGATGAGGTTCGCCGCCGAAATCATGCTGCGGCAGGGGTCGGGCAGCATCATCAACAACGCGTCGATGGGCGGGCTGATCGGCTTCGAGAATGCGTCGGTCTATATCGCGAGCAAGCACGCGGTGATCGGGATGACGAAGACCGCTTCGATCGAATGGTTCAAGCGAGGCGTGCGCGTGAACGCACTGTGCCCGGGGCTGATCGAAACGCCGTTCCATCATCGCGGCATCTGGCCGTCGGAGGAGGCGCAACAGGCGTTTGCCGCATCGACACCGGCAGGACGCTGGGGCTCCGCCGAGGAAATGGCGACGATCGTCGCGTTCCTCGCGTCGGACGATTCCAGCTATGTGTCAGGGCACGCGCTCGTGGCCGACGGCGGTTACTCGGTGGCGTGACGGGCGAAGCGCGAGGCCGGGCCGTAGTCGCGTGCGCCGCACGTCGCCACCCGGCGTCGGCTACGCCACCGCCTGCCTCGCATGCAGCCGCAGCGCGAGCCACGCGATCCCGACCGCCACCGCGCCGACCACGCCGCCGAACGTGCCGACCCACGGTAGCCCGAAGTCGCTGGCGATATGGTTGCCGATCAGCGCACCGGCGCCGATGCCGACGTTGTACAGCCCGGAGAAAATCGACACCGCCAGGTCGGTGCCCTCCGGCGCCAGCTTCAGCACCCATGCCTGCATGGCCAGGCCGAAGCAGACGATCGCGCCGCCCCAGACCAGCGTATGCACGGACAGCGTGACGATGTTCAGCGCGCACGGGAACAGGATCAGCAGGCATCCCGCCAGCGCGACGATCGACCCGAGCAGGAAGTCGTCCGGACGGTGCGGATAGATGCGGTTGAAGCAGATCGCGGCCGGTATGCCGGCGATGCCGAACAGGATCAGCACGTAGGTAATCCGGCTGCTGCTCGCGTGATTGACGCTCTGGACGAACGGCTCGATGTACGTGTACGACGTGAAGTGCGCGGTCACGACGAGCACGGTGATCGCGTACAGCGCCACCAGCGCGGGCTTGCGCAGGAACACGCCGATGCTGCTGAGCGACCCGGCGCCCTGGCTCGGTAGCACCGGCAACGTGGCGCGCAGCAGCAGCAACGCGACGCCCGCCGCGCCGGCGATGATCAGGAACGTGACCCGCCAGCCGAACGTCTCGCCCACCACGCGCCCGAGCGGAATGCCGGCCACCATCGCGATCGCCGTGCCCATCGCCAGCAGGCTGAGCGCGCGGCTTTTCCGGTCGCTCGGCGCGAGGCGCACGGCCAGCGGCACGGAAATCGACCAGAACACCGCATGCGCGCACGCGATGCCCAGCCGGCCGACCATCAGCACCGCGAAATTCCACGCGACGCCGGTCACGACGTGGCTGCCGATGAACACCAGCAATGCCCCCATCAGCAGCTTGCGACGCTCGACATGGCGCGTGGCCAGCGTCAGCGGCAGCGACACGACGGCCACGGCCCATGCGTAGATCGTCAGCATCAGGCCGACGTCGGTCGGCTGCATGTGCAGGCTGTCGCCGATCGCGCTGAGCAGCGCGACGGGCACGAATTCGGTGGTATTGAAGATGAAGGCGGTGAGTGCCAGGGTCAGTACGCCCCACCACGAGTGCTTGGAACTGACGGCGTCCGGTGTAGCCATACCTGGAATCGGCGAGACGAGGGTTGGGGGCGCGCGGCGCGGAGAACCCGGCCCGGCGATCGCCGCGATTGTACCAGCGGCATATGACACGGCGCGGCGCGGGATGGCCGCGGGACATGGTCATGACACGGCCGTGCACCGATAATGTGCCGACCGGCTTCTCACGACCCGTTCGCTCGAACCCCATCGAGCCAGGAGATTCACATGCGCATTGAAACGTCTTTTCTGTTCGATCTCGACGGCACGCTCGTCGACAGCGTCTACCAGCACGTGCTCGCGTGGAAGGAAGCGCTCGATGCCGAAGGCATCGAACTGTCGGTGTGGCGCATCCACCGCAAGATCGGCATGAGCGGCGGCCTGTTCCTGAATCAGCTGCTGCGCGAGACTTCAGGCGACCTCGACGCCGAGCGCGTCGAGCGGCTCGCCCGCCTCCATGCGGCCGCGTACCAGCGGCTGCGCGCGCAGGTCCGGCCGCTGCCGGGTGCGCGCGAACTGCTGGCCGCGCTGTCGGCGGCCGGCATTCGCTGGGCGATCGCGACCAGCGGGCGGATGGAAACGGCCGCCATCAATCTCGAGGCGCTCGGCGTCGATCCGGCGAAAAACGTCGTGGTCACGCGCGACCAGGTCAAGTATGCGAAGCCGGATCCCGACCTGTTCCTGACGGCCGCCGCGCAGCTGAACGTGCCGATCGAACACACGGTCGTGGTCGGCGACAGCATCTGGGACATGCTTGCCGCGGCCCGCTGCCGCTCGCTCGGCGTCGGGCTGCTGTCGGGCGGATACGGCAGCGACGAACTCGAACGCGCGGGCGCGCTGCGCGTGTACGACGATCCGGCCGATCTGCTGTGGCATCTCGACGAGATTGCCGCGCGGCCCTGAACCGCCCGAGGCGTCCCCTTCGCCGACGGCACCTTCTCAGGATCGCCGTCGGTGGGGTCAGGCCGCGAATGACCACCGGCCACGCCCCCGCCGGATCGACACCGGGCCGCCGCGCGGCTCAATCGTCGTCGATGCGCTTGTCGATCAGATAGCGGCCCCGCTCGACGCCCGCGAGCAGTGCTTCGCTCTCGGTCATCCAGTCTGGGCCGTCGGCCGCCGGCGCGGCCAGCTCGATGCGCTCGCCGCTCACATACACCTGCACCTCGTCGCGCCACGCGCCGCTGTCGTTGCGCCGCGCCCACACCCGGATCTCGTGCCCGCGATACGGGTCGCGAACCTGTGCTTCCTGTTGATTTTGCACGGTGGCCTCCTGTACCAGTCTGCGATGACGATGCAAAAAATGCGCGCCTCCTGATCGCCGCGCGCCCCGTCGGCCCGGTGCGCACGCGCCGTGCCCGGTGCCGACCGGCCGGCACGCGGCTTGCGCGCCGATCGCACGTCGAACCGCGGCCGGCATGCACCATCTGCCCGTGAAGCGGTTCAGCGCCCTGCAACCGGACGACGATCCGCGCACCGACGCCTTCCCGGCTCCGCTCCCGCGACCGGCTCGCGGATCGAACGTCCCGCCTCTTCGCCAAGGAGCTTCGCGTGAATCCGACGACCGATCTGCTCTCCTTTCTCGTGACGCGCCAGTTGGCCGGGCGCATGCGAACCGGCGCATGGCTCACGGCCGGCCAGCTCGTCGACGCGCAGCGTGTATGGCTCGCGCGCCATCACGCCGAATGCGGATGGCTGGCGCGGGTCAGGATCGCGGACGCGTCCGCGACGATCGCGCAAGGGATCTACGACATCGCGATCGCGGCCCGCGATCCCGACAGCGGCGAACGTGTGCGGCTCGACGCCGATTCGCCGGAACTGCACGCGCTGCGCGAACGGTGCGATGCGCTGTTGCAACGCATCGACGACGACTCGGATATCGGCCCGCGATGACCGCGGGATCGTCGAGCGTGTAAAAACGACAGTCCCAGGCCACCGGCAGACACGACGAAAAATCAAACGTGTGCAAGATGGCCTGCGTGTCATCGTTTTTGCACTCGCAAAATCGATTTACGCGCCAAACGAGCTTCCATAGTCGGTTTTCAGCAGTGGCTGGATCGACCAACAGGCGCTTTCATCGGGTTGTATTGCCCGACGATCCAGTCTGCGCGGCGGAAACGGAGCACAACGCGCCGGGAACGGCAGTCGGTTCAGGACCGCCGAGACCGGAACCGGCCGGCCGGCGCACGGAAATCGCCGCTGTGCAGCACCACGCCGCCGTTGCCATCGGCCAGCACGTTCGCGCAGGTGGCTTCGATGCGCGCGCGGCCCCGTTCGAACGCATCGCGCAGGTCGGCTTCCAGCGCCGACGGCGCGCCGAAATGATCTTCCAGCGCTTCGACCGTGATCGCGCAGGCCTGCGGTTCGCCATCGACGTCGACAACGAACCGCAACTGCATCTCCGCGCCGTCGAACACGGGCGGCTCGTCGACCAGCGTCACGCGGCGAGGGGAATCGACCGGCATCGTGTCAGGCGCCCCGCGCCGAAAGACAATCGACCCGCGCGCCTTCGGCCGCGCGCACGCGCCACGGTTCGCCGAGTTCGACCTTCTCGAAACCGTCGACCGCGACGATGGCTACCTTGCAATGATCCAGCCTGCCGCTCATAAGACCCTCCATCGGCGTGACAGCACGCGTCGTGCCGTACCGGTCGCGCAGCAAGCCGCGTGCCTGCAAGCCCCTTCACTTGGGTGGTATCGGATGACCGCTCGATGCGATTACTGCAGACGGCGCGCAGCGTCGAGCATCGCATTCGTCAGCTCGATCGTCAGCGTCACGTGCTCGTCGGGCAAGCGGTCGAGCAGATCCTGCACTGTGCCGTGCAGGATCGCGTGCACGCGCATCCGCGTGCCCTCGTCGAGATTCGCGTAGCGCTCCATCGTGTCGCAGTCGAGCACGAGCACGACCGAATGGCCTGCGATCTCGGGCGGCGGGTCCGCGGCCTCCGCCCATGCCGCCTGAAACATGATCCTGCCCGTTGCGACGTCGACATGGACCGTCGTATCGAGATCGTCGGCATCGTTGTCGATCTCGTCGTTCTCCAGCCGGATCCGGGAATGCGATTGCATGATGTGCTCCTGCGTGATGGCGGGATGGCATGTCCTGCCTGTCGTTTCCAGCAACATCCATGCCGCAGGCGGCACGGTCTCGTCGCACGGGTGATGCGCGCCGCGCGGCACGCAGTCTGTGCCGCCAGCGTCCGTACTACGCCCCGGTGCCTCCCATGCAAGGCCGTCCGCTACGTTTCCCGCATGCTCGGCAAACGTCCGCTCGCGACGATTCCGTGGGGGCTGTCGTGCCGTCGTCGGTGATCGCGCACGGGATCTCCGCGACGACGCCGATGAACGGGTATCGCCGACCGCGTCAGCACCGGCGCTGACGCGTTTGCAACGCACAGCCGAGCCGCCACGCGAGCGGCAGCATCGGGGCAGTGGGTAGAGGAATCGGCATCGACGTCCGCTCGCCGCGTTCGGGAATGCAACGGCAGCGCGGATCGCCGCGTCGCCCCTCAACCCGCAAGCGGCTGCCGTGTCAGGGCGCGCGCAATGCCGCGTCGAGTTCGGCGCGCGTCACGTCGAGCGTCACGTCGCATTCGATCGCCGCATCCTCGACGCGCGGCTTGCGTTCGTCCACCGCGCGCCGCGCGCTGTCGCACAGATGCGTGCGCACGCGCAGCCGGTCGGCCGCGCCGAGCGATGCATAACGCGTGATCACGTCCGGATCGAATCGCAGATCGACCGTGCAACGCCATTCGCGCGCGCCCTCGTCGGCCAGCTCGCGCACCCACGACACCTGGATCGTCAGCCGCCCGGATGCGTCGTCCGCGTGCACGACGACGGTCGACTGCGACGGAAAGCCGTTCGCGAGCGCGTGCTCGAGTTCCGCGATGCGCTGCGACCGGCCGGGTGCGCCGCTCATCGTCGCACCACGCCCAGCAGCAGCGTGACGAGGAAGATCACGACGAAGATGTAGAACAGGATCTTCGCGATCTCCGCCGCGCCGGCCGCGATGCCGCCGAAGCCGAACACGGCCGCGACGATCGCGATGATGAAGAAGATGACCGCGTATCGCAGCATGGATACCTCCTGGATGGCAGCCGTGGTCAATACACGTCGTCGCCGTTCACGCATCGTGCTGGTGCTCCGGTTTGCCGCGCCCCGGTATGGACGCCCTTGTTTCGCGTGCCTTTTCGCTCATCGACCTGGCCGTCGACTGCTCCGGCGGCTCGAGGTCCCTGAGGTTCGTCCTGCCCCGCCTGGCCGACCGCGCGGCGCCTGCCGCACGCCGCCGGCCTGCGATCGGGCTGGCATGAATGCGCGCCTGTCGTTGGCACGCACGTCGACGCGACGGTCGGCACGTGCGCGCGATGCGCTCGCCGGCGGCCGTCATGCGGCATCGCGGCGCCGCAAGTCGGCCGGCGGAATCTTCATCGCCTGGCGATACTTCGTCACCGTGCGGCGCGCAAGCAGGATGCCGCGCCCCGCGAGGTTGTGCGCGAGCGCGACGTCGGACAGCGGATCGGTGTGCCGCTCGGCCGCGATCATGTCGCGGATCAGCACCTTCGCGGACGCCGCCGAGCACACGCCCTTGCCGGCCGCCTCGAGCTTGCGCGGGAAGAAATGCTTGAACTCGAACGTGCCGTGCGGCGTGGCCATGTACTTGTTGCCCGTCGCGCGCGACACGGTCGATTCGTGCAGGTCGAGTTCCTCGGCGATGTCGCGCAGCACCAGCGGCTTCATCGCGATCTCGCCATAGCGGAAGAAATCGCGCTGCCGCGCGACGATGCATTCGCCGACGCGCCGGATCGTGTCGAAGCGCTTCTGCACGTTGCGGATCAGCCAGCGCGCTTCCTGCAACTGCTGGCCGAGCGGCGAATCGCGCTCGCCGCTCGATTGCGCGAACAGCGTCGCATAGCGTTCGTGCAGCCGCGCGCGCGGCAGCACGGCCGGGTTGATCGTCACGATCCAGTCGTCGCGCACCTGGCGCACGATCACGTCGGGCACCACGTAGTCGCCGCGCGTGCTGCCGTAATGATTGCCGGGGCGCGGGTCGAGGCCGCGCACCAGCGCGCAGGCCGCATGCAGCGTCTGCGGGTTGCAGCCGATGCGCCGCTGGATCTCGGCCGTCTCGCGGCGTGCGAGCCGTTCGAGATGCTCGCGCGCGATCGCTTTCGCTTCCGCGAGCGCCGGTGTGCCGGCCGCGATCGCATCGAGTTGCAGCACGAGACACTCGGACAGCGACCGCGCGGCCATGCCGGGCCGGTCGAGCATCTGCACGAGCCGCAGCGCGACCGCGAGATCCTGCTCCGACAACAATAATGCGGGGTCGGCCGCGGCCAGCAGCTCGGCCAGTTCCTGGCGCAGGTAGCCGTCGTCGTCGAGCGCGTCGATCACGATGCGCGCGGCTTCGCGGTCGCGCCGGTTCAGTTGATAGAGCCGCAACGCATCGTGCAGTTGCTGGTGCAGCGACGGTTCGACGGCCAGCCATTCGCCGGGCGACAGGCCGCCGGCATCTTCGCCCTGGCGGCTCGTGCCGCGCGGCGCGGGTGCCGCCGTCAACGACACTTCGGACACCTCCGGCACCTCGGGCACCTCGCCTTCCGGCACGCGTACGTCGTCGGTTTCGGGCACCGCTTCGGGTGCAGCGGCATCGGCCGGCTGCCCCGGTGCGTCGGCCGCAGGCTCCTCGTCGCCCTGGCCATCCTCGAGAAACGGATTCTGATCGAGCGCCTGCCGCAACTCCTGTTGAAATTCGAGCGAGGACAACTGCAGCAACCGCAGCGACTGCTGAAGCCTCGGCGTAAGTGCCAGATGCTGTCGCATCTGCAGCGCAAGCGTGACGGACATCGAGGGTCCTCCTGACGTTTCGCGGGTTTCGCTTCGGATACAGCATTCATGCAGCTTTCATGCCAGGCCGGCCGGTCGCCACGCGTCGCGGTTCGCGCGCGTTCGCTCCCGGCCGCGCGCGCGCCGGAACCGTTTTTTTTACAAGCCCACGGCAAGTTTTGGGCACGCATTTCGCGCACCGGCCCGTTCGACCGCGATCGCACGCGGATCCGGCAGGCGGCACGCGCGTCGCAGCGGCATCAGGACTCCGGCTTGTCCGCTTCGTCTTCGAGCTGCGCGAGCCGGTTGTAGATCGTCTTCAGGCTGACGTCGAGCACTTCGGCCGCCTGCGCCTTCACGCCACCGCATTGCGCGATCGTGCCGAGGATCAGCCGCCGGTCGACTTCCTCGAGCGACGTGCCGAACGGCACGGTCACGCGATCCTCGTGCGAATCGGCCAGGTTCGACAGCTCGTCCATGATCGGCGGCGGCAGCGTATCGATCACGTTCGTGTCGCTGAAGATGCTCGCGCGCTGCACGAAGTTGCGCAGCTCGCGCACGTTGCCGGGCCACGCATAGGTCTTCAACGCTTCACGCGCGGCCGGCGCGAAGCGCAGGTTCCGGCCGCTTTCGGCGTTGAACTGCTGCAGGAACGCATCGGCCAGCATCGGGATGTCGTCGCCGCGTTCGCGCAGCGACGGCAGCGGGATCGGAAACACGTTGATCCGGTGGAACAGGTCGGGCCGCAGCTTGCCGTCCGCCATCGCGGCTTCCGGATCGCGGTTGGTCGCCGCGACGATGCGCACGTCGACGTCGATCTCGCGCGTCGAGCCGAGCCGCGTGAGGCGCCCCGTCTCGAGCACGCGCAGCAGCTTGACCTGCGATTCGATCGGCATCTCGGTGATCTCGTCGAGCAACAGCGTGCCGCCGTCCGCGCGTTCGAAGAAGCCCTTGTGCTGGCGCTCCGCGCCCGTGAAGCTGCCGCGGTCGTGGCCGAACATCTCGCTCTCGACGAGGTTCGCGGCGATCGCGCCGCAGTTCACCGCGAGGAACGGGCCGCGCCGACGCAGGCTCAGGTCGTGCACCGTCTGCGCGGCCAGTTCCTTGCCGGTGCCCGATTCGCCCGTCAGCAGTACCGATGCTTCAGTACGCGCAACCCGGCCGATCGCGTCGTAGACGGCCTGCATCGCGGGTGAACTGCCGAGCATGCGGCCGAAGCGGCCAAGGCGCTGCAGTTCCGAGCGCAGCTCGGCGATTTCTTCGTGCAGTGCGGTGGTGCGCGGCACGCGCGCGAAGATGCTGTTCAGCCGCTGCATGTTCAACGGCTTCACCAGGTAGTCCGTCGCGCCGCGCCGCAACGCGTCGATCGCGGTTTCGAGGCTCGCGTGGCCGGTGGTCATCACCATTTCGCAGTGCGAATGCTTCGGCAACGCATCGAACAGCTCCATCCCGTTGCCGTCCGGCAGCACGAGATCGCACAGCACGAGATCGGGGGTATGCGTCGCAACGAGCGTGCGTGCTTCTTCGAGCGTCGCGGCCGTATCGCACGACAGCTGCTGCATGCGCGCGAGCGCCGCGAGCATCGTCCGCGTATCGGCGTCGTCTTCGACGATCAGGACGTAGGGCATCGTGGCTCCTTGTGAAGCGGCCCGGCGCGTGTGTCGGCCGAGGCCGCGGCGGGTTGCAGCGAAGTCCGGTCGCCGGTCGCACGACGACATGGCACGATCGATGCGCTCGTGCGGACTGGCTGTCCTCCCGTGAAAAGCAGTCCCTGTCAGTATAGAAGAGCGATGTCGCGCATTCGCCGATCATCGAATAAATCTATCCGCGCAGGTCACCCGCATTGCCAGATTCAATGCGTCGCAATCGGTAAGAACGTCACCGTTTTCGTGCGAATCATGCGGCGTGAAGTCGCCCCGATCACATCTTTTGCGCACTTCTTCGACAGATGCGGTCAAACTTTCCGGCCTGACTTTTCGCATGTCGAAAACCACGAGGGACGATACGCGGCAGCTCGACGGCCAGCGTTCGCTTCAGACCCTGCCGATTCACTCGCCGCGCACCGAGCGCCCTTGTTCCCTTCGTCAGTCAGTCGGCCGCAGCATGATTGCCGCCGTCGCGTGCTTTCGAGATCGCTTCGACAAGTTTCAGTTCGTCGTCGATCGACAGCGTCGTGTCGATCACTTCGCCGCCGAACGGTGCGAGCGCCGTGCTCAGCGCGTAGATGTCGAGTTGTGTCGCGGCCAGCCCGAGCGACACGGTGCCGGGGCGCGCCTTGCGCGCGACGCGGTCGATCAGCGCGTCGTCCACCGGCCGCTCGCGCCATGCATCGAGCGACGATTCGATGTGCTCGACCACGCTGTCGAGCAGCGATCCCGGCGGCGTGCGCGTGGGGTCAACCGCATGCGCACGCAACTGTCCATCGGTTGTGCATTCGACGATCGCCACGCCCGACAGCGCGACGACGTGCCGGTCGCGCAACGTATCGAGTTCGGCGAGCGCGCGATGGGCGGCCGCGAGGTCGGGATAAGACAATGCAATCAGCGTATTCATCCGCCACTCCGTGAAATCAGGCGGCCGGTTCAGGATGCGCCGCGCTCAATGCGGCAGCCCGAACGCGGCCTTCAGGCTCGCGACGATCATCTGCATCGCGATCGCCGCGAGAATCATCCCCATCAGGCGCTGCGTCACCGCCGTCACGCGCGGCGACAGGTAATGACCGATCAGCGGTGCCGACAGCAACGAAACCGCCAGCAGCACGAGAAACGCGGCGAGCCCGAGCGCGAACGCGAGTTCCTGCCCGGTCGAGAACGCGCTGTGCCCGAGCACGATCATCGTCGCGATCGTGCCGGGGCCGACGAGCAGCGGGATCGTCAGCGGATAGATCGCGACGCTCTCGGCCGCCGCCGGGTCGGCACCTTCGCTTTCGCCCGGCGAATGCTGGCGGCTCGGCGCGCCGTGCAGCATCGACAACGCGATCAGCAGCACCAGCAGCCCGCCCGCGAGACGGAAATCGTCGATCGTCAGGCCGAACACATGCAGGATCGCGCCACCCGCGACCGCCGACACGATGCAGCCGACCGTCACGCCGATCGCGGCCGTCAGCGCGACCTTGCGGCGCACGCCGTCCGCCGCGCCTTCCGTCAGCGACAGGAACACGGGGATGTTCGCGATCGGGTTCATGATCGCGAACAGCGCCGCGAACACCTTGATGGAAAAGGTCAGGTCGAAGGCCACAGGCTGGCTCCCGTCTCGCGCGACGATACGTGCTTCGAATCGTGCGCAGGTTCCGCATGGTTTCCGATGCACGGCGCGCGCCATGCTGCTACGATCGACGCACCGCGATCACGCACGACGGAGGGCCCCGACCGATGCAAACCACCGACACCTTCATGGATCACGAAATTCGCGTCGATGCGACGCGCAACGCGAACGGCGCGTGGGTCGCGCAGGTGCGGATCTTCCGCGACGGCGCGCCGGTCGACCTGCCGGCGCCCGAACTCGTCACACCCGAATGGCTCACGTGCGACGAAGCGTTGCGCGGTGGCATCGACCAGGGCCGCGTGATCATCAAGACGCGCGACCGCTGACGGCGCGCGGCTCATCGGCGCTCTGCACCCGACGCAATCACGCATCGAAATCCAGATCGCCGATCAGGATCTCGCGATCGCGCTGGGTCCGCGTGCTGAAGTCGACCGGCAATTCCATCTGCCAGCGTTCGATCGTGACCGGCAGCGCCGCGAGATAGCGGTCGAAGCGGCTGCGGTCGGGCTCGGCCAGCAGCGCATCGATCGCGTCGTCGCGCCACGCGAGCCGCGCGTTCAGCCGGTTCGGCAGCCCGACTGTCGACGTGAGGCCGATGACATCGACACAGGTCGGGCTGCCCTGCCCGTCGTGCGGCACGACGTCCACCCTCACTTCGCCAGGCTGATACAGGCCGAGCACGCGCGCCGCGATGCGCGGCGCAAACTCGGTTTCGAAACGTGTACGGACATCGGGATTCATCTCGCCTCCGGGTTCGAATCATGTCGTCACGCCGCTGTCACGCGGCGGCAATCTGCCGCTCGAATGCCGCTTCCGCCTTCAGGCTGTCGAGATCGCGGCCGATCGTCGCGACCGCGAGCCGCGTGTTGCCGCGCCAGTACGCAATCGAGCAATCGTGTGCACCGAGGTCGCCATCGATCTCGACACGATCGAATTGCTCCGCATGCCCGACATAGTTGATCGTCAGGTCGTAATGCTGGCTCCAGAAGAACGGCACCGCGTCGAATGGCCGTTGCCGCCCGAGCAGGTTGCGCGCCGCGACGATGCCCTGCCGCTCGGCAACGACCCAGTGCTCGACGCGAATACGATCGCCCGTCAGCGGATCGGGCCAGCGCGCGATGTCGCCGGCCGCGTAGATGCCGAGCGCACTCGTCTGAAGGAAGCGGTCGACCGTCACGCCGCGCTCGACGGCCAGCCCCGCGTCCTGCGCGAGCGCCACGTTCGGATGAACGCCGATGCCGACCACCACGAGATCGGCCGGCAGCACGTCGCCGGTCGACAGCGTCACGCTGTCCGGCGTGATCTGCGCGGGCGTCGCGCCGAGATGGAACACCACACCGTGCGACTCGTGCAATGCCTTGATCGTGCCGCCGAGCGCTTCGCCGAGCACGCGCGCCATCGGAAGCGCATCGGGCGCGACGACCTGCACGTCGAGCCCGCGCGTGCGCAATGCGGCGGCGGCTTCGAGCCCGATGAAGCTCGCCCCGACCACGACGCAGCGGCGCGCCGCTTTCAGCCTGGCGATCAGCGCGTCGCAATCGGCGCGCGAGCGCAGCACGCACACGTGCGGCAGATCCGCGCCGGGCACGGTCAGCCGGTTCGGCTCGGCGCCCGTCGCAAGCAGCAGCGCGCCGTATCCGACGCGACTGCCATCGGCCAGTTCGACCGCCTGCTGCGCGGGATCGATTCGTACGACACGCGTGTCGCATCGCACGTCGATATGGTGATCGGTGTAGAACGACGGCGAACGCAACGGCAGCCAGTCGGCGTCGGCCGTGCCCGCGAGATAGTCTTTCGACAGGTTCGGCCGGTCGTAAGGCGGATCGGAATCGGCGGTGAGCAGCGTGACGGGATGCGGATAGCCTTCCTGCCGCAGCGTCACGGCGGCCGCGATCGCCGCGGCGCCGCCGCCGACGATCACCACCGATGCGGGCAGTCCAGCCGCGTTCAACGCAGGCGGCACGGCAGCCGGTTGCGCATCGAGCACGACGGCGCGGCCGTCGCGGCGTTCGACACGCCAGCACGGCAATCCGTCGAGCGCCGGCGCGCGCAGCAACTCGCCGGTGCGCAGGCAGAACGCCGCGTGATGCCACGGGCAGCGGATCGTGTCGCCCTCCAGCAGGCCGTCGGCCAAGGGCGCGCCGTAGTGCGGGCACTGCGCGCCCACGGCAAACAGTTCGTCGGCACGGCGCACCAGCAGCACCGCGGCATCGCCGACATGGCCCTCGATCATTGCACCGTCGCCGAGATCGCCGAGCGCGATGCCTTGCGTGAGATCGGGACGTGAAGACGAGGAATCGCTTCCGGACATGACATCGCTCCCGCAGAGTCAGGTAACGATCCCATTATCGGCGTCCCTCATGAAAAGAACAGGTACAGACGCCCCCGCAGCGCACGCAAACACGGACTGTAGCTTGTACGGGATCCATGACGGGCGTAGAACGTCACCAACGCTGCGGCGCAACACGCGTGCCGCCCCGGCGCACGTCGCGCGTCCTGCGCAATCCGCCTGCCGCGCGCCTTCACCCTGTCACCCGGAGTGCTACCCGATGGCTACCGTCCTGTGCGTGCTCTACCCCGATCCCGTGGACGGCTATCCGCCGCGCTACGTGCGCGATGCGATTCCGGTCGTCACGCATTACGCGGACGGTCAAACCGCGCCGACGCCCGCCGGCCCGCCCGGCTTCCGGCCTGGCGAACTCGTCGGCTCGGTGTCCGGCGCGCTCGGCTTGCGCAGCTACATGGAAGCGCACGGCCACACGCTGATCGTCACCAGCGACAAGGACGGCCCCGACTCCGAATTCGAGCGCCGGCTCCCCGAAGCAGACGTGGTGATCTCGCAGCCGTTCTGGCCAGCGTACCTGACGGCCGAACGGATCGCGCGCGCGCCGAAGCTGAAGCTCGCGCTGACGGCCGGCATCGGCTCCGATCACGTCGATCTCGACGCCGCCGCGCGCGCGCACATCACCGTCGCCGAAGTCACCGGCTCGAACAGCATCAGCGTGGCCGAGCACGTGGTGATGACGACGCTCGCGCTGGTGCGCAACTACTTGCCGTCGCATGCGATCGCGCAGCAGGGCGGCTGGAACATCGCCGATTGCGTGTCGCGCAGCTACGACGTCGAAGGCATGCATTTCGGCACGGTCGGCGCGGGGCGCATCGGGCTCGCGGTGCTGCGCCGGCTGAAAC
Organism: Burkholderia aenigmatica; assembly: GCF_048627025.1. Lineage (NCBI taxonomy): Bacteria > Pseudomonadati > Pseudomonadota > Betaproteobacteria > Burkholderiales > Burkholderiaceae > Burkholderia > Burkholderia aenigmatica. The sequence continues at coordinate 670,011 of NZ_CP184470.1, forward strand.
CGTTCGGGCTGCATCTGCACTACACGCAGCGCCACCGGCTCGATGCATCGATCGAGCAGGAACTCGCGCTCACGTATCACGCCGATGCCGCGTCGCTCGCGAGCGCCGTCGACATCGTCAACCTGCAGATCCCGCTGTACCCGTCGACCGAGCACCTGTTCGACGCGGCGATGATCGCGCGCATGAAGCGCGGCGCGTACCTGATCAACACCGCGCGCGCGAAGCTGGTCGACCGCGACGCGGTCGTGAACGCCGTCACGTCCGGGCATCTCGCGGGCTACGGCGGCGACGTGTGGTTTCCTCAGCCGGCGCCGGCCGATCACCCGTGGCGCACGATGCCGTTCAACGGGATGACGCCACACATCTCCGGCACGTCGCTGTCCGCGCAGGCACGCTACGCGGCCGGCACGCTGGAGATCCTGCAATGCTGGTTCGACGGCAAGCCAATCCGCAACGAATACCTGATCGTCGACGGCGGTACGCTCGCGGGAACAGGCGCGCAATCGTACCGGCTGACATGACGACGCAACGCTGGACGCTCGACGCGCGGCGGCACGTTCAGTCGAGACAGTAGGCGGCGAGCTTGCCGACGGTCACGACCGCCTGCTCGATCTCCGGCGACCACGGGCTGCTGTAGTTCAGCCGGATGAAATTCCGGTAGCTGTCCGTGATCGAGAACATGTAGCCGGGCCCGATCGTGATCCCCTGCTCCAGCGCGAGCTGGTACAGCCGCATCGCATCGACCTGCACGGGCAGCTCGATCCACAGCACATACCCGCCCGCCGGGCTCGAAATGCGCGTGCCTTCCGGGAAAAACCGCGACACCATCGTCCGCATCAGGTTCGCCTGCTGTGCATACGCCTTGCGAATCCGCCGCAGATGATGCTCATAGCCGTCGCGTTCGAGAAACTCCGCGATCGCGAGCTGCGGCAGCGACGGCGTCGCGAGCGTGTTCAGGAATTTCAGCTTCTCGACCTGCTCGCGATAACGGCCCGGCAATGCCCAGCCGATCCGGTACGCGGCCGTCAGGCTCTTCGAGAACGACGCGCAATGCAGCACGATCCCGCTGCGATCGTAGGACTTCAGCGTGCTCGGATGCATGTTGCCGAAATACAGTTCGTTGTACACGCCATTTTCGATGATCGGCAGATCGGCTTTCGCGGCGAACTCGACCAGCTCTCGCTTGCGCTCGTCAGGCATCTGGAAGCCGAGCGGGTTCTGGAAGTTCGGCATCACCATGCATGCGGCGATCGGCTGCGATTTCGCGATTGCGGCCAGCGCCGCGATGTCGATCCCGTATTCCGGGTGCGTCGCCACCTCGATCGCCTTCATCCCCATCCGCTCGATCGCATGCAGCATCGCGTAGAACGTCGGCGATTCCACCGCGATCGTGTCGCCGGGCTTCGCAACGGCCTGCAGGCACAGGTTGATCGCCTCCGTCGCACCGACCGTCACGATGATCTCGTTCGGATCCACCGACATCCCGTTTTCCAGGTAGCGGCGTGCGATCTGCCGGATCAGCCGCGGATGGCCGGGCGGCAGCCCGTCCGTCACGCCCCACAGGGACTTGTCGCGGCCGGCCGCATACGCGTAGCGGTTCAGCTTCTCGAACGGGAACAGGCTCGGATCCGGATACGGCGAGCCGAGCGGCACCGCGTCGTCGGTACCGATCGAGCGCAGCGTCGACAGCACGAGCCGGCTCACGTCGACCGACGACGAGATCGCGATCGGTTTCGACGGCCGTAGCTCGCGTACCGGCGCATGACTGTCGTCGCGCCGCAGGTTCACGAAATAGCCGGACTGCGGGCGGCTTTCGAGCAGCCCACGGCTTTCCAGCAGCAGATAGGCATGCAGCACGGTCGTGATGCTGATCCGGTGCTGCTGGCTCGCCTGCCGCACCGACGGCACACGATCGCCGTGTCGATATACGCCTTGCCGGATGAGTCGCTCTACGTCGTTTGCAAATTTCTCGTAGAGCTTCATCCGCCTCGCCCCGCCAGCGGTGAACCGGCCTGCGATGCATGGGCGGCATGGCCGCGCCGGTGCACGAAGCCGGATAGCCGTGCCCGGGCGCGGGCGTCCCGGTGCGAACCTCGTCCGTTATCGAAATTGAAGGCGGATAGCAATGCGAATCTCATCAAGACAAGGTTCGGCATCCTACTGCGTCATTTCGACGAATGTAAGTGACAGTTTGGCGAGGAAACGTGAAATCCGGCCGGCGTGGTGAACAGATTAGAACGCGACGGCGAACGGCCTCGCGCGATCGCACGAGGTAACGCTCCGGGCGCGATCCCGGCGCGCGTCATCACGGATTACCGATGGCCATCGGGCAGCCATCACGCAAAGCCCGGCCATGCGCGGGCCTCGCGTGCGCTCAAGCGTCGTCGACGTTGTCCGCGTAGTGGTCGATCGCGACCTTGCACTCGTCGAACACCACCGTCAGCATCGCGACGTCGTTCGACTCGACCCACTTGCGGATCTGCAGGAACTGCCCGGTGCCGAGATCGGCGACGCGGGCCGGATCGTCGGTCGTCACGTCGACGTTGACGATCGCGCGGTTGCCGGGCAGCGGCGACAGCGTCGCCGCGATGTCGAAGCGACGGTACGATTGATCGATGCGCATGCGGTTCTCCCGAAGCCGTTCGAAAGGGATGGTCTCAATCGAGTGCCTGACGGTAGACCTTGCCGCCGAATCCCGTCACGACGTTGTCCACCGAGAACGGCGTGTCTTCCTTCGCTTCCAGGATGACCGCGACGCTGCCGGGCACGAGCCGTGCCGCAACCGTCTCGACGAACGTGCCGTCGAGCAGCGCGTTGCCGGCCGCTTCCGCGAGAATGCCGGCCCCCGCGCCGGCCGCCATGCCGGTGACCACGCCCAGCGGCCCGGCCAGCAGGCCGAGCAAGCCGCCTGCGATCGCGCCGATCACGCCGCCCTTGAACGGCCGCGATTCGGCGTGGAGTACCGCGAGCTTGCCGGTCGCGTCCTTCTCGACGACGACGCCGTTCTCGACGTGGAATCCTTCATCTTTCTCCGACAGCGCCTCGAAATCGTTCGCGGCCTCTCGGGCCGTATCGACGCTGCCGAACACGGCGACGATCAGTTGCTTGGTCATTCGACACCTCGCTCGGTTGGATGGTCAGTTGCAGCCGCCGCCGCACATGCGGCACGGCCGGGTTCGCTTCAGATGCCGGTGGCCGCCACGCGCGCGCGCGCCGCATCGGCATACGCGTGCGCAGCCGCCCGCTGCAGCCCGGCGACGGACGGCGCGCGAGCCAGCACCGGATCGGCATCGCGCGTGTCGCGCGCCAGCCGGTAAGCGTCCGACGCCGCGTGCTGCAGTTCGATCGCCTGTTTCGTTTCAACGGTATGCGTGCTCATCCGGCACCCTCCTTGCAGAGACATGGACCATGCATGCGGCTTGCCGCTCGTACGTCACCGGCGCGCATGCGCATCCTCCTCGACATCGTCGACGTCGGCCGGAAACCGATGCTGGCCGAAACTCAGGATCAGCACGCCCACCGCGAGCAGCACGATGCCGAACGTCGTCATCAGCATCCGTTCGGGGCTGTCGGTCGCACCGCGCAGGATCAGGTCGCGCGCGAGCGACGTCATCGCAATGAACAGCGGAAACCGCACCGGCAGCCGGCCGAGCCGCAGGTAGCGCACGTCCATTGCCAGCACTTCCAGATACAGGAACATCAGCAGCAGGTCAGTCAGCGATACTTCGCCCGCGAGCACGACCTTCCACGCTTCCTGCGTCATCGCGAACGCGGTCGCGAGCCCGATCACGATCAGCCCGGCCAGTTCGGCCGCGTGAAGGAAATGGCCGAAGCGGCGGCGAATGCGCTCGGCCGGCGAGCAGGGAATGGTGGTCGTATTCAAGGTGACAGTCGCTGTGGTGAGGCATGAGCGGCGCCGGGCGGCGGCGGGAAAGCCGCATCACGCGCGGCGGCATGCGCGGTATCGTGCGTGTTCGGCCCATCCGGCGCTTGAGGATCAGCCGCGCCGATCGCCTGCTCGACCGCGGACAGCGTCCGGCGGCAGCACACGTGGAACGCGTCGCCCGCGTCGGTGCAGGCGACATCGTCGTGCTCGCGGCACAGCAGCAGGCGGCAACCGAGATACCGTTCGAGACCGTCGATCCGTTCGCTCACCTGCGCTTCGTCGATCCGCAGTTCGGACGCGGCGCCGGACAGGCCGCCATGCTCGACCACCGCGACATACACACGCATCGCTTCCAGCAGGTTCATGATGACGCTCCTCGTCGGCGGGCGCAGCGGGACCTAATCTACTGCACGCGGCACCGGCGCTCAAGAGCACAGCGCCGCGCACGCCAGGAGTACAGCTGCGCGGGCATCGCACGAAATCCGGCCCTGTTTGACGCATTCGAATGACAGATTGGCAATACGTGTTCCAAAGACTGGCCGAAGCTGCTAGATTGCTTGCTCGACGACGTTACGCGGTGCGGGCAGGTCACGCGCCGTGCGGCCGGCCGCCACCGCTGCGGCCCGTTGCGCGAGATCCGCGCAACGTCCTTCATCCGCATGACACAAAGAGAACAGTCGCATGACACCGTTCAACCGTTCGCCTTCGCGCGCCACGGCACCTCCGTCCCGACATGACTGACCGGCAGGCCACGATGCAGACACCTCCCCCGCTCTCCCAAAACGTTCACAGCACGATCACGCGCAGCGCGATCTTCCTCGTGGCGACGATCAATCCCGGCGCCGATCACGCCGACACGATCCGTTCATGGTGCGGCGACATCGCCGCGCTCGTGCGCTCGGTCGGCAAGCGCGTGCCGGGCGGCAACCTCACCTGCGTGTGCGGCTTCGGCGCCGACGCCTGGGATGCGCTGTTCGGCAACCCGCGCCCCGCCGCGCTGCATCCGTTCCGCGAATTCGGCGCGGGCCAGCGCGTCGCGGTCGCGACGCCGGGCGACATCCTGCTGCACATTCGCGCGGAAGCGATGGACCTGTGCTTCGAACTCGCGACGCAGCTGCTCGGCGCGCTCGGCGATGCCGTCACGGTCGTCGACGAGGTGCACGGCTTCCGCAATTTCGACCAGCGCGCGATGATCGGCTTCGTCGACGGCACCGAGAACCCGGAAGGCCGCGAGGCGGTCGACTTCACGGTGATCGGCGACGAGGATGACGAATTCGCGGGCGGCAGCTACGTGATCGTGCAGAAGTACCTGCACGACATGGCCGGCTGGAACGCGCTCGCGGTCGAGACGCAGGAGCGCATCATCGGCCGCACCAAGCTCGCCGACATCGAGCTCGCGCCGGACGTGAAGCCGTCGTGCTCGCACAGCTCGCTGACCACGCTCGACGAGGACGGCCAGGAAGTGAAGATCCTGCGCGACAACATGCCGTTCGGGCGCCCGGGCTCAGGCGAATTCGGCACCTACTTCATCGGCTATGCGCGCTCGCCGGCGCCGATCGAGCAGATGCTCGAGAACATGTTCGTCGGCCGCCCGCCCGGCAACTACGACCGCCTGCTCGACTACAGCCGCGCGGTCACCGGCTCGCTGTTCTTCGTGCCGTCCGCCGACCTGCTCGAGGCGCTCGCCGATCGCGCGGCGCCGGCCGCCGATGCTGACGCCGATGCCGCGCAACCGGAACCGTCGTCGGCCGCGCCGCATCGCGACGGTTCGCTGAAAATCGGCTCGCTGAAAGGCGTGCCGTCGTAAGGTAGCGTGCAGCCGGCAGCCCGGCGCGCAGACGCGCGCCGGGCTTGGCCGGGATTGCCGCAGTTCAGCCGATTGGCGCGCTTGAGCAGAGAGAACGTGCCGCGCCGGGACTGCCGCTCCGCGTCGACGAATCAGCCGACCAGAATGTAGAGCCAGTTCTTCGGCAACGCCCCGCCCGGGCCGTTGCTGCATGCCAGCAGCCGTTCACCGGATCCAGGGTGCATGATGCCGTTGCGGAACGTATCGATGGCCTTGCGCTCCAGGCGGTCGAATGCGTTCTCGACCTGGATATGCGCTTCCAGGTAGATCGGGCACATCAGTTTGAAATCGGGCTTGGTGGCCCGGTGTTTCGCCAACCGCGTGTACAGGTCGCTGGTGATGCCGATATAGAACTTGCTGTACTCCGGCTTCGCGGCAAAAGCGTTCAACACCTGCGTCAAATGCCCGATGACTGCCTCGTGATTGATGACACCCACCTTCAGCATGTATTTGTTTTCGGGCGAGACGAGTTGTAGTGCGATGGATGACCTCCACGTGTTGTGAAGCTTCAATAGGCTGCGTCTATGATTCATCCGGACCCGGCCCCGACGACTGCACGCCGCTCAATCCCGGCTTCCGGAAACCCGGCTGGATGAATGTTCGTAAGAATGCACGACTCGCGATGGTGCGTCGACCGGAAATGGTTCGACGCGTGATCGAGCGTGGCCCGAACGCGGTCAGCGCCGGCACGAATCCAGATGCCGCAATCCAGTCGCGCCGTTCTACGCATCCGCACACCCTCGCCCCCGCACGAATTGCAGAACAGTTGCGCCACCGCAGGGTGTCGTTTCGATTTGTGCTGCAGTGCTGTCAATCGAGCCTGCTAATATGCATTTTCGCCCGCGATCGGCCTGCCTGACATCAGGCGCAGTCCCTCCGCCGATCGGCCCACCATGAAGTGTTTTCGCTGACGTGAGGCAACAAGAACCCATGAATAACCTGCACCGCGAACTCGCCCCGATCTCCGCGTCCGCCTGGGAACAAATCGAGGAGGAAGTGGCACGTACGTTCAAACGATCGGTGGCCGGCCGCCGCGTCGTCGACGTCGACGGCCCCGAAGGCCCCGAGCTGTCGGCCGTCGGTACCGGGCACCTCGTCGAAGTCGCCGCGCCGCGCGAGCAAGTGAATGCGCGGCTGCGCGAAGTCCGCACGATCGTCGAGCTGACGGTGCCGTTCGAGTTGAGCCGCGATGCGATCGACAGCGTCGAGCGCGGCGCGCGCGACGCCGACTGGCAACCGGCGAAGGACGCCGCGCAGCGCCTCGCGTTCGCCGAAGACGACGCGATTTTCGATGGCTACCAGGCGGCAGGCATTCTCGGCATCCGCGAAGGCACGTCGAACCGCAAGCTCACGCTGCCGGCGGACGTCGGCGCGTATCCCGACGCGATCAGCGACGCGCTCGAGGCGCTGCGGCTCGCCGGTGTCGACGGCCCGTACTCGGTCGTGCTCGGTTCGGATGCATACACGGCGCTCAGCGAGGCGCGCGACCAGGGCTATCCGGTCCTCGGCCATATCAAGCGGATCGTCAGCGGCGAGATCATCTGGGCGCCGGCGATCAGCGGCGGCTGCGTGCTGTCCACGCGCGGCGGCGATTACGAGCTGCATCTCGGGGAAGACGTATCCATCGGCTATACGAGCCATACCGACAAGGTCGTCCGCCTGTACCTGCGCGAAACGTTCACGTTCCTGATGCTGACGAGCGAAGCATCGGTGGCCGTGGCACCGCAGGGCGGCACGGCGGCCTGACCGCGGTTGCCCGCGCGCGATGCCCGCCAGGCGTCGCGCGCGACCGGCCGCACCGCCGGCCGCATGTTCGTCGCCGATCGAACCCATCTTGCATGGAGTGTGTGATGAGCGATTCGAATGAGGCATTGCAGGCGCTGCAGGCGTCGGTCGACCACCTGAAGCAGACGGTCGACGCGAACGCGGGCAGCCAGGCCGGCGACACCGCCGTGCTGTTCACCGTCCTGTCGCTGGTCCTGGCGGAGTTGCCGCCCGACACGCGCAACCTGATCGAGGATTCATTCTCCGTCTGGGCCAATGGTCTACCGAATGCGGCACTGTCAACCGACGTGAAGCAGATCGCCCGGCAACGGCTCGCGATGACCCTCCCGGACTGACCGCGGCACGCCACGGTTGCGCCGTGTCCGGCCCGGACCGTGCAACCCGCCCTCGCCTTCGGCCGCCACACCCGCATCGTCTGCGGTGCGTGTGGGGTTGCGCATAGCCGGTCGAGGCACACACACGCTGCTGCGCTTGCGCCGCGCTTGTCCTCCCGCATCGCCGCCGCCCCGCCCGCAAGCAGCGCCCTGCGCGCCGATGTCGCACCGCGATCCGCTCGCGTTCTGCCCGTTCCCGCCTCCTGCCCTCACCCGCTGCATCCGCCGCGCACGCCCGTGCCGCCGCGCGCCCGCCCGTCTGTACTCCTTGCCACCCGTGCGCACCCGCATGCGAGGGTGCAATTCGCGGCCGGGCCGCGGCGGAACTGTGTCTTGGATGGCTTGCGCCGATTCGCTATTTTGAACGCAGTCGAAGCGATGCCGTGGGCTCCTCCCGGCACGCACGCTTGCCGCCCTGACCGCGACCGTGCACGACGCCGACGCGCGCTGCGTGACAGCCCGAGCGCTGCCCGCGCGCCGCCGTGTTGCGTGCCGTGCGTTCGCGGTCGGGATGCGCCAAGCGCCGCACCGCATCGGGACTTCACCCTTCGACCCACTTTCACCGACAGGAGCCAGACCACCATGCCCGCACTTTGCGATATCTGCCACGCCCGGCCGGCCGTCGCGCGCGCAACCGTGATGCAGGACGGCGAGCGCAAGACGATCTCGATCTGCGATTACCACTTCCGTCAGCTGATGCGGCATCAAAGCATGCTGAACCCGTTCGATTCGCTACTCGGCGGTGGCGGCTCGTCGTCGCTGTTCGGCGGGCTCGACGACGAATCGCCGCTCGCCGCCGAGATTCCGCGCGAATCGGTCGACCCGACCGACGCGTTCAGCGAGCAGACGCTGGAACTGCTGCAACGGGCGGCCGAGAAGGCGCACGAGCTGCGCCGCAGCGAGCTCGATTCCGAACATCTGCTGTACGCGCTGGCCGACACCGACGTGTGTGCCGCGCTGCTGAAGGAACTGAAGCTGTCGCCGCAGGACATCCGGTCCTATATCGACGAGCATGCGCACACCGGCACGGCCGACCCCGATGCGCCGCTCGACAAGCTGTCGATCTCGCCGCGCGTGAAGAAGGCCGTGCAGTACGCGTTCCAGGCGTCGCGCGATCTCGGTCATTCGTACATCGGCCCCGAGCACCTGCTGATCGGCCTCGCATCGGTACCGGACAGCGTCGCCGGCACGCTGCTGAAGAAATACGGCGTGACGCCCGAGGCGCTGCGCCAGAAGGTCGTGAAGGTGGTCGGCAAAGGCGCCGAGGACGGCCGCGTCGACGCGCCGACCGGCACGCCGAACCTCGACAAGTTCGGCCGCGACCTCACCGCAATCGCGCGCCAGGGCAAGCTCGACCCGGTGCTCGGCCGCGCGCAGGAAATCGAGAGCACGATCGAGGTGCTCGCGCGCCGCAAGAAGAACAACCCGGTGCTGATCGGCGAGCCGGGGGTCGGCAAGACGGCGATCGTCGAAGGGCTCGCGCAGCGGATCGTCAACGGCGACGTGCCCGAGGTGCTGCGCGGCAAGCGGCTCGTCGAAGTCAACATCAACTCGATGGTGGCCGGCGCGAAGTATCGCGGCGAGTTCGAGGAGCGCGCGAAGCAGCTGATCGACGAAGTCACTGCGAAGCATGACGAACTGATCCTGTTCATCGACGAGCTGCACACGATCGTCGGCGCGGGCCAGGGCGGCGGCGAAGGCGGCCTCGACATCGCGAACGTGCTGAAGCCCGCGCTCGCGCGCGGCGAGCTGAGCCTGATCGGCGCGACGACGCTCAACGAATACCAGAAGTACATCGAGAAGGACGCGGCGCTCGAACGGCGCTTCCAGCCGGTGTTCGTGCCGGAGCCGAGCGTCGAGCAGACGATCGTGATCCTGCGCGGGCTGCGCGACAGCCTCGAGGCGCACCACCAGGTGACGTTCGCCGACGACGCGTTCGTCGCGGCCGCGGAATTCGCCGACCGCTACATCACGTCGCGCTTCCTGCCCGACAAGGCGATCGACCTGATCGACCAGGCCGCCGCGCGCGTGCGGATCGGCGCGACGTCGCGTCCGGTCGACATCCAGGAAGGCGAAGCGCAGATCGCGCAACTGAAGCGCGAGCAGGATTACGCGACGTCGCGCAAACGCTTCGACGAAGCGAAGCAGTTCGAGGAGCAGATCAACGCGAAGCAGAAGACCGTCGACGAGATGATGGAGGCGTGGCAGCGCAAGACGGGCTCCGAGACGCTCGAAGTGACCGTCGAATCGGTGGCCGAGGTCGTGTCGCGGCTCACTGGCATCCCGGTGTCCGAACTCACGCAGGAAGAACGCCAGAAGCTGTTGAAGATGGAAGAGCAGCTGCGCGAGCGCGTAGTCGGCCAGAGCGACGCGGTGGTGGCCGTCAGCGACGCGGTGCGGCTGTCCCGTGCGGGGCTCGGCCAGACGCACCGGCCGATCGCGACGTTCCTGTTCCTCGGGCCGACGGGCGTCGGCAAGACCGAGCTCGCGAAGGCGCTGGCCGAGACCGTGTTCGGCGACGAGCAGGCGATCATCCGCATCGACATGTCCGAGTACATGGAGCGGCACGCGGTCGCGCGGCTGATCGGCGCGCCGCCCGGCTACGTCGGCTACGACGAAGGCGGCCAGCTCACCGAGCGCGTGCGGCGCCGCCCGTACAGCGTGATCCTGCTCGACGAGATCGAGAAGGCGCATCCGGACGTCTACAACGTGCTGCTGCAGGTGTTCGACGACGGCCGCCTGACCGACGGCAAGGGCCGCGTGGTCGATTTCAGCAACACGATCATCATCGCGACCAGCAACCTCGGCGCGGCGATCATCATGGACAACCTCACGCAGCCGGAAGCCGCGCGCAAGACCGACAAGGCGATCCGCGAAGAACTGATGCAGGTGCTGAAGGGCCATTTCCGCCCCGAGTTCCTGAACCGGATCGACGAGGTGATCGTGTTCCACGCGCTGTCGAAGGAGAACATCCGCGCGATCGTGCAGATCCAGCTCGACCGCGTGGTGCGCACGGCCGCCGCGCAGGACATCACGCTCGTGATGGGCGACTCGCTCGTCGAGCACCTGACCGAAGCCGGCTACCAGCCGGAGTTCGGCGCGCGCGAGTTGAAGCGCCAGATCCGCCAGACCATCGAAACCCGGCTCGCGAAGGAAATCCTTGCCGATCGCCTGAAGTCGGGCGACCGGTGCGAAGTCGACTACGACAAGGCCAGCGACGAAGTGACGTTCAACAAGCTCGCGGCGCCTGAAACGAAGGACGCGAAGAAGGACGCCGACGGCAAGGCGAAGCCGAACGGCAAGGCGGCCAAGGCCACCGACGAGGCGAAGGCCGGCGACACGCCCGCCGATGCACCGCCGCCCGCACCTGCCGCGAAACCGTCCGGCAAGAAGTCGTCCGGCGCGAAGAAGGACGCGCACTGAAACCCCGCGTGCCCCGCACGCCCGGGGCACGCATGACCGGCTCCGTCCATGCGACGGAGCCGCCCCACGCCGCGACACGGCGCAAACCGAGCCGCCCGCATCGGGACCGGCAGATGGAGATTCACATGACAAATCGACGCGAAGTGCCAGGCATCAGGAAGTACGACGGGCCCGCCGGTGGTTGGGGCGCGCTTCGCGCGACAGCCGACGCGGTGCGCACGCAAATGGAAACCATCGAGGCGCCGATCGTGCTGATGCGGACCAACCAGCCCGACGGCTTCGACTGTCCCGGCTGTGCGTGGCCCGACAAGGAACACAAGTCGACGTTCCAGTTCTGCGAGAACGGCGCGAAGGCCGTCACGTGGGAAGCGACGACCAAGCGCGTGACGCCCGAGTTCTTCGCGGCGAACACCGTGTCGTCGCTGCTGCGCATGTCGGACTACGAGCTGGAGAACATGGGCCGGCTCACGCATCCGCTCGTCTACGATCGCGCGACCGACACGTTCCGCGCAATCGAATGGGACGACGCATTCGCGCGCATCGGCGAAGTGCTGCGCGCGCTGCCGCCCGAGCAGGTCGAGTTCTATACGTCGGGCCGCGCATCGAACGAAGCCGCGTACCTGTACCAGCTGTTCGCACGCGAGCTCGGCACCAACAACTTCCCCGACTGCTCGAACATGTGCCACGAGCCGACCAGCGTCGGCCTGCCGCAGTCGATCGGCATCGGCAAGGGCACCGTGTCGCTGGAGGATTTCGACCATTGCGAGCTGATCATCTCGATCGGCCACAACCCCGGCACGAACCACCCGCGGATGATGGGCACGCTGCACGAGTGCTCGCGCCGCAATGTGCCGATCATCGTGTTCAACCCGCTGCGCGAGCGCGCACTCGAACGCTTCGCGGATCCGCAGGACATGATCGAGATGGCGTCGTTCGGCTCGACGCGGATCGCATCGACGTACTACCAGGTCGATGCCGGCGGCGACGCGGCCGCGCTCAAGGGCATCATGAAGGCGCTGCTGCAGCTCGAAGCCGAACGCGGCGACGTGCTCGACCGCGACTTCATCGCGCAGCACACGAACGGCTTCGACGCGTTCTCGGCCGACCTCGAAGCCACGTCGTGGGGCGACATCGAGCGCGCGAGCGGGCTCAGCCAGGCGCAGCTCGAGCAGGTCGCGCTCGCGTACGCGAAGTCGAACGCGACGATCATCACGTACGGGATGGGCGTCACGCAGCACAACAAGGGCACGGCCACCGTGCGCCTGATCGCCGACCTGCTGCTGATGCGCGGCAACATCGGCAAGCCGGGCGCCGGCGTCTGCCCGCTGCGCGGCCACTCGAACGTGCAGGGCAACCGCACGGTCGGCATCACCGAAAAGCCGTCGGCCGAGTTCCTGAAGAAGATCGAGGACGTGTGCGGCTTCACGCCGCCCGCGCATCACGGGCACGACGCCGTGCAGGCGATGCAGGCGATGATCGACGGCACCGCGAAGGCGCTGCTGTGCCTCGGCGGCAACTTCGCGGTCGCGCTGCCCGATCCCGAGCTGTCGTTCCCGGCGATGGCGAAACTCGACCTGAGCGTGCATCTCGGCACGAAGCTGAACCGTTCGCACCTGCTGGTCGGCAAGGAAACCTTCATCCTGCCCGTGCTCGGCCGCACCGAGCTCGACATGCAGGCAACCGGCCGGCAGTCGATCACCGTCGAGGATTCGATGTCGATGGTCCACGCGTCGGCCGGCAAGCTCAAGCCGGCGTCCGACCAGTTGCGCTCGGAGCCTGCGATCGTCGCGGGCATCGCGCATGCGACGCTGCCGAACAGCAAGGTCGCATGGCTCGACCTGATCGCCGACTACGACCGTATCCGCGACCTGATCGACCGCACGGTGTCCGGCTTCGAGGCCTTCAACGAGCGCATCCGCACGCCGGGCGGCTTCCGCCTGCCGCTGCCGCCCACCGAGCGCGTGTGGCCGACGCCGACCGGCAAGGCGATGTTCTCGGTCTACAAGGGCGTGAAGGAAGATGCCGACGTGCTCGGCGCCGAGCAGGTGCTGCGGCTGATCACGCTGCGCAGCCACGACCAGTACAACACGACGATCTACGGGCTCGACGACCGCTATCGCGGCGTGTTCGGCCGGCGTGACGTGCTGTTCATGAACCCCGCCGATCTCGCGAAGTACGGGCTCGAACACGGCGACCTCGTCGACATCGAGACGGTCACCGCATCGGGCCGCGCGCTGCGTCTCGAGAAGATCACCGCGATCGAGTACGACATCGCGCCGGGGTCGGTCGGCGCGTACTACCCGGAAGCGAACGTGCTCGTGCCGCTCGACTACATCGACAAGGAAAGCGGCACGCCGTCGTACAAGTCGGTGCCGGTGCGCGTCGCGCGCTCGGCGGTAGTCTGACTCACGGACGGGCTCGCGGCGCATAGGCAACCGCGAGCCCGTCCGACCTCCTCCAAGGGCCACCGTCTCGCCACTGACGCGATGGCCCGCTTCCTTTCCCGTCTTTACCGCACCGCCGTCGGCGGCATCGTCGCGCCCGTCTGCCGGCGCCGATACGCGCTGTCGCGCGTCGCGAGCCAGTAGTACAGCGGCGACGTCAGCACCAGCCCCACGACCCACGACAGGTCCGCGCCGCCGAGATGCGCGGGAATCGGGCCCGCATACATCGGCGTGTTCATGAACGGGATCTGCACGAGGATGCCGATCGCATACGCGAGCAGCGCCTGCGGATTGAAGCGGCCGTAGATCCCGCCATCGGCCATGAAGATCGACTTGATGTCGTACTTGCCCTGGTGGATCACGTAGAAGTCGATCAGGTTGATCGCCGTCCACGGCACCAGCACGACGAGCAGCGCGAGCACGAGATCGACGAGGTTGCCGACGAAGTTCGTCGACGCGCCGATCGCCGCGTAGCAGCAGGCGACGAAGATCACGACCGACACCACCGCACGCGCCTTCGCCGTCGGAATCCACTTGTATGCGAACGTCTGCACCGACGTGATCACCGCGAGCACCGCGCCGTACAGGTTCAGCGCGTTGTGGCTGATCACGCTCAGCAGGAACAGCACGAGCATCAGCGGGCCGAGCGGGCCGGTCGCCTGCTTGACCGCATCCATCGTGTCCGCGCCGGCCGGCACCGCGAGCACCGCGACCGCACCGAAGACGAACGCCAGCGTCGAGCCGATCGTGCAGCCAAGATAGGTCGCCCAGAACGTCGACGCCACGCCGACGTCCTCCGGCAGATAGCGCGAATAGTCCGACACGTACGGCGCGAACGCGATCTGCCACAACGCCGACAGCGACACCGTCGCGAGCCAGCCCGCGAAGTCGAAACCGCCGCGCGTCAGGAAATCGTCGGTCGTCACGTGCGTGAGGATCATCCAGAACCCGACCACGATCCCGATGCCGAGCACCCACGTGCCGATCCGGTTCAGGATGTGGATGAACCGGTAGCCGACGATGCCGATCAGCCCCGACCCCACCGCGCCGATCACGATGCCGACGGGCACCGGCACCGACGACGCGATGCCGTGCACCGACTTCCCGGCGAGCACGATGTTCGACGCGAAGAAGCCGACGTACATCACGGCCGCGATCACGGTCACGAGCAGCGCGCCCCACGAACCGAACTGCGCGCGGCTCTGGATCATCTGCGGGATGCCCATCTGCGGCCCCTGCGCCGAATGCAGCGCCATCAGCACGCCGCCGACCGCCTGGCCGACGACGATCGCGACGATGCCCCACATCAGGTTCAGGTGGAAGAGCTGCACGCCGAGCGCGCCGGTCACGATCGGCAGCGGCGCGATGTTGCCGCCGAACCAGAGCGTGAACAGGTCGCGCACCTTGCCGTGGCGCTCCGCGGGCGGCACGTAGCCGATCGTGTGCTTCTCTATCATCGGGGACGCATTGCGGTCCACGTTCGTCATGGTGATGTCTCCTGTCCTGCGCGGCGATGCGCGCGTGCCGTGTCAGCCGGCGCGTGTTGGGAACGCGCCTGCCATCGGGTCCGGATACGCGAGCGACGACGCGCCGCGTGCCCGTGCGGCGGTGTCGAACGACGCGGACGATGCGCATGCGGGGACGGAATAACTCTCCCGCCGGCGCATGCACGGCCGCGTCGTGAACGTCGTGATCCAGGTTGGAGACGATGGTGCGCCACGCGCATCGCGGCCGGAAAATACTAAAAATATTTCCGGGACATACGAAAAAGCTCTGCAGCGGACATTTCGGCACCGGCGGGCTTTCAGGTAAGGTGCTACGCAAACCATGGACAGATAGCGCCCGCGGCGGCACGCCGGGGCCGTGCATCAGAGGTGCTTGTGGCTCACTACACTTTGCGGCAACTGAAATACTTCGTGACGACGGTGGAATCCGGCAGCGTCGCCGAGGCATCGCGCCAGCTCTTCATCGCGCAGCCGTCGATCTCCAGCGCGATCAAGGGGCTGGAGGAAAGCTTCGGCGTGAAGCTGTTCATCCGCCATCACGCGCAGGGCGTGTCGCTCACGCCGAGTGGCACGCGCTTCTACCGGAAAGCGCAGGAGCTGCTGCGCATCTCGCACGAGTTCGAGCAGAACGCGCTCGCCGACAACGACGTGATCACCGGGCAGATCGACATCGGCTGCTTCGAGACGGTCGCGCCGCTCTATCTGCCGCAACTGATCGCGGGCTTTCGCGAGCGCTACCCGGGCGTGAACATCCGGCTGCGCGACGGCGACCAGCAGGAACTCGTGCAGGGCCTGACGTCCGGCACGTTCGATCTCGCGCTCATGTACGACCACGACCTCGACGGCACGATCGAGACCGAACCGCTGATGCCGCCGCAGCAGCCGTACGTGCTGCTGCCGGAGAACCACCGGTTCGCGGGCCAGTCGCACGTGTCGTTGCGCGACCTCTGCGTCGAGCCGATGATCCTGCTCGACGTGCAGCCCAGCCGCACGTATTTCGTCAGCCTCTTTCACGAACTCGGGCTGACGCCGAACATCGTGTTCGGGTCGCCGTCGATCGAGATGGTGCGCGGGATGGTCGGCCAGGGGTTCGGCTTCTCGCTGCTCGTCACGCGCCCGCATTCCGAATACACGTACGACGGCCAGCGGGTCGTGACGATCGGCCTCAGCGAAACGGTGAGCCCGTCGGGGCTCGTGAGCGCGCGGCTGAAGCGCGGTCAGCTCACGAAGCAGGCGCAGTCGTTCGTCGATTTCTGCCGCGAACGGCTCGCGCAGATTGTCGCGGAAACGGCGCGATAAGGAACAGCCAGGAACAGGAAAACGCACGCGCCGCGGGATGCGGTGCGTGCGTGTCGGCGATGGCAATGTCAGACGGGTGTGGAAAGATGCTCAGCCAACCGCGCGAGCATCGCGTCGCAGCCGTGAAGCTGATCGAGCGTGACGAACTCGTCGGGCTTGTGTCCCTGGTCCATGCTGCCGGGCCCGCACACCACGGTCGGAATGCCGGCCTGCCCGAACAGCCCGCCTTCGGTGCCGAACGCCACCGTGCCGAATGCTTCGGAGCCGCTCAGCATCGCGAGCAGCCGCGCGGCTTCGCTGTCCGGCGCGGTCGCGAGCCCCGGATACGCGCCCAGCGGCTGCAGCCGGATGTCGGTATCGGGCTGCACCGCGCGCATCCTCGGTAACAGTTCGGATTCCGCATAGTCCTGCAGCTTCCTCGGCACGTCGTACGCATCGAAATCCGGCAGCGCCCGCACCTCGAAATCGAATTCGCATTCGGCCGGCACGATGTTCAGCGCGCGGCCGCCCTTGATCAGCCCCGTCTGCACGGTCGAGAACGGCGGATCGAAGCGTTCGTCGTGCCGTTCGGGCCGCGCGAGCGCGTCACCGATCTCGCCGAGCCGGCCGATCAGCTTCGCCGCATAGTCGATCGCGTTGACGCCCGACGGTGCGTACGCCGAGTGGCACGCCGCGCCTTTCACGTGGCAGCGCATGGCGAGCTTGCCCTTGTGGCCGAGCACCGGCTTCAGTTCGGTCGGCTCGCCGATCAGGCACAGACGCGGCCGGTGCTCGCGCGCGGCCAGGGCGTCGAGCATCGGCCGCACACCGAGGCAGCCGACTTCCTCGTCATACGAGAATGCGAGATGCACGGGCACGCTCAGCGGCCGGGCGACGAATGCCGGCACGGCCGCGAGCACCGATGCAATGAAGCCCTTCATGTCGGCCGTGCCACGGCCGTACAGGCGGCCGTCGCGCTCGGTCAGCCGGAACGGCTCGACCGTCCACGCCTGCCCGTCGACCGGCACCACGTCGGTATGGCCCGACAGCGCGATGCCGCCGCGATCGCGCGGCCCGATCGTTGCGTACAGGCTCGCCTTCGTGCATTCCGCGTTGTAGAACAGTTCGCTCTCGACGCCGAAGCCCGCGAGATAGTCGCGGATGAAACCGATCATCTCGAGGTTCGAATCGCGGCTGACCGTCGCGAAAGCGATCAGCCGTTCGAGCAGCGCGCGGCTCGACGTGTCATTCATCGCCCGGCACTCCGTAGCTCGGCGCGGCGGTCGGGTTCAGCGCGCGCGTCTGGTAGTCGTGCATCTGCGGGCGATACGCCTGCCACAGCGCATCGAGCTGCCCGATCGGATCGGCATCGGCCCAGTCGACGCGCAGGTCGACGATCGGCCAGGTCACATCGCCGGCCACCTTCAGCGCGGCCGAATGCACCGGCCCTGCTTCGCCGCCGGCCGCCATCGCCGCATGCATCGCGGCCAGCAGCCGATCGGCGAGCAGGCCCGGCGCCTGTTCGAAGGCCCGCGCCATCGCATCGATCACGGCCGGCGCGGCCAGCAGGTTGCCGGCGGCCACGCACTGTTCGCCGCGCACGGCGTGATGCGTACCGAGCGCTTCCTTGCCGGTGAAGCACGCCGTCTGCCCTTGCCCGTCGATCGCCGTGACCTGCCGGTACTGGCTCCAGCCGTTCGCGCTGAGCGCGCGATCGAGCGCCGCGGCGGGCGCGAGCTGCTCGTGCTCGATCAGGTCGAGGATCTGCGGGCCGAGTGCCGGCAGCGTGATGTTCTGCGTCGCGACGGCGCCGACGCCTGCGCGCACCCACGGGCAGCGTGCACCCACCGCGATGCTCGACGAGCTGATCGCGATCCCGAGCTGGCCCGTTTCCGGGCAGCGCCCGACGATGGAGAAAGTCATGTCGCCTCCTACGCGCGGTTCGGCTGCCAGTTGTCCGGGATCACGGCGATCACGTCGATTTCCATCAGCCACTGCGGCTGGCCGAGCGCGGACACGACGAGCCCCGTCGAGATCGGATACACGCCCTTCAGCCACTTGCCGACTTCCTGGTACACCGGCTCGCGGTAACGCGGGTCGATCAGGTAGGTCGTCGTCTTCACGATGTGCGTGAGGTCGCTGCCGGCTTCCTCCAGCAGTTGCTTGACGTTCTTCATTGCCTGCTCGGCCTGCGCGCGCGGATCGCCGACTCCGATCAGGTTGCCGTCGAAATCGGTGCCGACCTGGCCGCGCACATAAACGGTGTTGCCGGCCCGCACGGCCTGGCACAGGTCGTTGTCGAGCGTCTGGTTCGGGTAGGTATCCTTGGTGTTGAACATGCGGATACGGGTATGGGTGGGTTGGCTCATCGGAATCCTTCAGTCGTCAGGGATCCCGCCGCCGCACCGGACGCAAACGCGGTGCGGCAAGCGGCATGGGTTCGGTCAGTTCACCGCGTCGGCAAGCGGCTGCGCATCGGCGTGCGCCACGGCGGCGTCCTGCTCCGGACGCGAGGTCGAACGGCGCTGCGATGCGTCGTGGTAGTCGAGGTAGGTGCGCTGCGTCGCGATGTGGTCGGCGATGTGCCGCGCGTCGTGCCACACGCCCCAGATGAAGCTGGAGCCGCGCCGCGACAACCACGGCAGCCCGAGGAAATAGATGCCCGGCTCCTTCGACACGCCGCGCTGGTGCTGCGGCTTGCCGCTGTCGGCGAATGCGTCGACCTTCAGCCAGCCATAGTCGACCGCGTAGCCCGTCGCCCAGATGATCGACGTGACGCCCGCACCGGCAAGGTCGAGCGCGAGGATCGGATGCGCGACGCAGTCGGGGTTCGGCAGGATGCGGCGCGCTTCCGGTTCTTCCGGCAGGTCGAGGCCGTTGCGGGCCGCATAGGCGTCGGCTGCGTCGAGCAACGACAGGTAGTTCTCGTCGCCGCGCGCGAGATTGATCGCGAGATCGCGTTCGAATACGGCCACGCCGCCGTCGAACGACTTCGTCAGCCCGACAAGCGTCACGCCCTGGTTCGCGAGCTTGCGGAAATCCACCGTATGGCCGCCGCGCGCACCGCTCACCGCAATCGTCACGTGTTCACGGCCGGGCGTCGCGACTTCCTTGTCCCATTCGCCGAGCACGCCGAGCCACCAGCAGAAGTCGCGGCCGCGATACGCGCGCGGCGGGCGATCGTGCGGGCCGACCGACAGGTAGACCTGCCGGCCCGCGCGCTGCAGCTCGTCGGCGATCTGCACGCCCGACGACCCCGCGCCGACCACCAGCACCGCGCCTTCCGGGAGCTGGCCCGGGTTGCGATAGTCGGCGGAATGGAGCTGCACGAGGCGCGCGTCGTCCGGCGCGATCGGCGGAATCACCGGGCGCTGGAACGGCCCCGTCGCGACAACCACGCGGTTCGCCTCGATCGTGCCGTCGGACGTCTCGACGACGAACCCCGGCTTGCCCGTATTGCGCACGACCTGCTTCACCTCGACGCCGGTGCGGATCGGCGCGTTGAACTTGCGCGCATACGCTTCGAAGTAGTCCGCGACCTGGTCTTTCGACGCGAATGCGTCAGGATCGAGTCCGTCGAATTCGAGGCCGGGGAAGCGGTCGTGCCACGCGGGGCCGTTCGCGACCAGCGAATCCCAGCGCCCCGTGCGCCAGCGTTCGGCGATGCGGCTGCGCTCCAGCACGAGATGCGGTACGCCCAGCTTGCCCAGGTGCTCGCTCATGGCCACGCCGGCCTGACCGGCGCCGACGACGAGCGTATCGATTGAGGTTGTTTCGACTGCCACGGCTGTCTCCTTCTGAAGTGCGGCTCAGTGCGACGCTCGTGCTGTCGCGTGAGTTGGAATGGAGACATTCTGCTGATGCGCAGGCAGGCGCGAAATGATGATTTTTGTTGGTGTTGATGAACAAAAAGCTGGGGGTGGTGAGCGGTGCGGGTGGCTTTAGGGTGCGCACACGAGAGACGATGGTCATGTCTGGCTGCGGGACGAATCAGGTACATGCGCGCCCTCGCACAAGCCTTTCCGCGGCCGGAATGTGTGCAACAGCCCGTTGCACGATGACCGGGGGCGCACGTTGTGACACGGCTCGACACGCTTGACGACGCCCCGCAGCGGCGTGGGTATGCGGAAAAATCGCTCGAGCACGGAGGGTCGCGCAGCGTGTTGACCATGCAGATCGAGACGGTCGCCCCTGCGCGCACCGGCAACGCCGTGACGCATTTCGTCGACCGGCGGCCACCTCCGCAATCGGATCTCGCCCGACGCGCTCAAGTGCCCCTGGCTCACGAGACCAGGGCATTCAAAATTGCCCAGATCCTGCCTGCGGGCGATGTCGGCACTGCTTACCGGTCTGCGTCCCGGTGCGCAGGAGCGGCTGGATCGCGCTCATCCTTGCCCGAGGGCTGTTCATCCACATCGTCGTCGGATGTCGCCGAACCCCGGCTGGCGAACCATGCGACCAAGCCACCCAACGCAAGCAGCGGACCGAGAAGCAGGAAATGCTCGATCGCAAAATCGTTCACGTCATGCGAACCATAGCCACCTCCGCTGATCTGGGCCACGGCCTGCAATACTGCAAACGCACCCCAGGCAGTCAGGATCAGACCGCCGACACACACCATCGCTGCAATCGTCGATTTACGCATTTCTGCTCCGTCAAGCGTTCTCGGCAGCGTTACCGACGCTGACCTGCGGCTTCTCTGGCGGCATGTCGCCATCGGGCACGTGCGCGCCCCGTACTCAGCGACCCGGGTTCACGGCGGGCTTGGCCGGCGACGCCGGCGCGGACGTCACCGCCTTCGCCGCGTTGATCAACGTCTCCTTGTTGCCGTCCCACTTGGGCAGTTTGGCGGGCGGCAGCGGCACCACCTTGTCCAGGTTCGGCAGACGCAGGTCGGGGTCGCGTTCCAGGCGATCGGCAAGGACGATATAACGCTCGGCACGAGCGCGATCCTTCACGCCACCCGCGACCGGATCGCCATCATCGAACGCACCGAACAAATATCCAGCACTCTCGGCACTGCCGAATTTCACGCCCGCATGCAGCGTTTTGAGCGCGCGTTCGTTGTTCTCGCCCAACTCGGCTCGATCACCCGCAATCGTCGTTCCCAACACATACGCCGCACGTCCGTTGCCCTGCGCGACCGCACACTCAAGCATCTGGAGTGCGATCTTGCGGTTGCCCCAGAACCCCATCTTGGGGTCGTCGTAGAGCGCGTCCATCTTGTCGCCCAGATACGCCATCGCACTCGGACTGCCCATATCGGCAGCCAATTGCCAGAATGCATAGGCGCGGCTGGCATCCTGTTTTACGCCCATCCCGTCCATGTGATACGTACCCATCAGATCGTAGGCCGCCGGAATACCCAGTTTCATCGCCTGTTCGGTGATCTGCAGGGCATGTTCGGAATCACGATCCACCCCCTCCCCCTGGGCGTAGGCATTCGCCAGATTCAGCATTGCCTTCCAGTGCTTGCGCTCGGCCGCCTTCGTCCACAACTCGACAGCGCCCTTGTAATCGCGCTGGTTCGGCCACAACAGCGCGCTGGTCTGCACCAATGCCTGCTGATTCCATCGATCTGCCTCGGGATCGAGCGGGGGAGCCACGTCAACCTCGTGCTTGCACGCAAACGCTGTGCGATGAGGGTTGAAGGCGGTCAACGACATGTTGCGAGAAGGAGCATCGTTCATTGAGCAGGCTGCGCATGCAACGAACAAGAAAGCCGAAACCAACCGGGTCAAGCCGATACGGTTGGCGGGAGTCGAACGCAATTGATTTAGCACGATTCGGGAAGCCTACTCAGGAAAAGCGAACGCCTGTCGCACGCGCATCATGGAACGGATGCAGGAAGCCGGCCGGCGCGATCATCGGCGACGGCTCCACGCTCGACGCGCCGCAAGCGTTGCGGACCACGGCGATTCGGAGGTGCCGCCTCCGGCCGCACGCCTCCCCGACAATTCTTGACTGTGCCCACACCGCCAAACTGGTAGGATGCCGGTCGCCTCAGCATGGACAGCGGACACAGGATACCCGATCGATCCCTTTTAATGGACCGCGACCCGCCATCCGTGCCGTCCCGCCCAGGCAACACGGTGCCCCACGGCCCCCGTCGAACCCCGCAACACCCCGGCATCGCCCCGCGCGACCCGTTGCAGCAACTGTTGGAGTGGCGCTCCCCGCGCCTGCAAGCATGAAGAAACCGAAGCAGTCCCCCCGTCCTCCGCACGGCAAAGACCGCACGCCGCTCGCGCGCACCGGCGCGCTGCTGCTGATGGCCGGCCTGCTGTACCTGCTGTGGCCGTCGGCCGAAACCGCCTACCTCGCGATGGAGTCGGTCGTACGCTGACGCAGCACGTCCATCCCCGCACTACGCTATACTCACGCAATGGAAACCCGACCTGCCTCGCCGAACGTGCATTGCTGGTGGCGCGCCTGACCCAGGCGGCCCGTTTCCTTTTGCATGTCCCAAACGTGATGCCGCCAGCGATGGCGGCATTTGCGTTTCTGCGCTGACATCATCGCTGGCGGCTTCGATAACCCGGAGCAACGACCAACATGACGCACCCGACCCGACCGACCATCCTCACCGGCGACCGCACGACCGGCCCGCTGCACCTCGGCCATTACATCGGCTCGCTGCGTGCCCGCGTGCAAATGCAGCACGAAGCGAAGCAATTCCTGCTGCTCGCCGACACGCAGGCGCTGACCGACAACATGGGTCGCCGCCAGCGCGTCACCGAGAACGTGATCGAAGTCGCACTCGACTATCTCGCCGTCGGCATCGACCCGGCGATCTCGACGATCGTCGTGCAGTCGCAGGTGCCCGAGCTCGCCGAGCTGTCGCAATACCTGCTCAACCTCGTCACGGTCGCGCGCCTCGAACGCAATCCGACCATCAAGGAAGAGATCCGCCTGCGCGGTTTCGAGCGCGACATCCCGGCCGGTTTCCTGACCTACCCGGTGAGCCAGGCGGCCGACATCACCGCGTTCAAGGCAACGCACGTGCCCGTCGGCGACGACCAGTTGCCGATGATCGAGCAGACCAACGAACTCGTCCGCCGCTTCAACGCAACCGTCGAGCAGCCCGTGCTGGTCGAATGCGAGGCCGTGCTGTCGGCTGTCACGCGGCTGCCGGGGATCGACGGCAAGGCGAAGATGAGCAAATCGCTCGGCAACGCGATCACGCTCGGTTCGACGCCGGACGAGATCACGCAGGCCGTGAAGGACATGTACACGGACCCGAACCACCTGCGCGTGAGCGATCCCGGCCAGGTCGAGGGCAACGTCGTGTTCACGTTCCTCGATGCGTTCGAGCCCGACGTGCAGAAGGTCGACGAACTGAAAGCGCACTACCGACGCGGCGGGCTCGGTGACAGCGTCGTCAAGCGCGTGCTGAACGAGCGGCTGCAGGCGCTGATCGAGCCGATCCGCGCACGACGCCGCGAATTCGAGGCCGACAAGGCAGAGGTGATGGCGATTCTGAAGCGCGGCACGATGCATGCGCGGGACGTGGCCGGTGCGACGCTCGCAGAGGTGAAGGGGGCGATGGGGTTGAACTACTTCGATTGAGCGGCGCAGGCAGAGAGCTTGCGAATGCGCACCACGCGCCGGCCGTTATCGGGCCGGCGTGTGACGATCACCGCTTCACGTGTGCAAGCGAGCGTCGATGCAGGCGCAACCTCATCACGACGCGTGCGTCGGCACGGCCGCGTGGCACACCGCTTCCACCCTGTTACCGGCCGGGTCGACGAGAAACGCCCCGTAGTAATCACCGTGGTAATGCGGCCTCAAGCCGGGTTCGCCGTCGGACTGCCCGCCCGTCGACAGGCCGGCCTCGAAAAACACGTCCACCTGCTCGCGGCTCGCGGCCTTGAAGCACCAGTGCCGCTTGCTCACGCCGACTTCAGCGGGATCCAGATAGACCGCCAGAAAAGTCGACGCGGTGTCGTTCGCATTGCAGCGTTCGCCATAGCCGAGCGCGGTCGGACGGTCATAGACCTTGGCTGCCCCGAGTGCGGCCATGATGGCATCGTAGAACGGGCGCGCAACGTCAATATCCGGCACGCTGATGGACACGTGATCAAGCAATTGCATGGGGTTTGCTCCATTGAATGAGCGTGAGTCTACATGCCCGTGCCTGTTTCACCCTGACCGACCATCGATGCCAGCGTCCGCGCGACCGGGGCGCGGCATTCGGTCAGCACCTCGGCTCGCGGCGTGCCCATACGGATGCAGCACGAAGCCGCTTTCAAGACGGGCATTGGCCCTGAACACGGCCAGAGACACTTGGAAACCTTTCGATTCAAGCCTTCCGTCGCATCGGGAACCGCACCGGCCGAGATCGTTTCCGCGCCGCTCACCCGCAACAGCGCAGCAACTGCAGGCTTCAGGCAGTTCGCACCCGAGCACTCGAGCGCTCGAGCCCTCGCAAGCCACACGCATGCCCTCAGTCCGACATTGACCGGCAATGGCGGTCTCGCTAACGTGGCCCACCAATAACAAAGACGGCCAGCGAAACGTGCAGCACATGTGGCTTGTTTCGCCTGCTCCCCGAGGGCACCGAGTGAATACCTATCGCTACCAGAACCAGCAAAACCTGAGTCCGACCGAACTATTCTTCCTGATTGCCATCGATGAAACGTGCAACCAGGCCGGAATCGACGATATGGAAGCCGTTCTTCTGATTCTCTCCGGCCTGCCGATCCTTCCGACTCGCGCCAAACCGCTCGGGGCAACCCAAGGTACCTCCGTTGCATCAGTGATGGCACGGTCGGTATTCCGGTATGAATTCAAACGCAAGGTACTTCCGACCGTCACGCTACAAAGCATCAAGAATCTGCGCGTGATCCTGACTCATCGCCTTGCGGTATTCGTTGGCCGGACTGTTCCAGGCGTTGGCTGGGTCCTGCTCGCCAAAGATGCCTTCCATATTGTCCGGAACACCGTTTCCCGGTACAACCAGATTGCAAAACCGGAGGACAGGATTCTGTAATGGACGACCGTCAATTGTGGGAAAAACTGGAAGCGTTCGTTCGCGAGGAAGCCGCCGTATCGAGCAAACGCCAGATTACCGGGAGTACCTCCGTATCCGACGATCTCGGACAAACCGGGGACGATGCCGACATCTTCATGGATCGATTCTTCACGCGATTCGAAGTGGATCGCGGCGACTACGATTTCGGACGGTACTTCCTGATGGAAGGTGAAGGGATCCTGTATCACGTCGTGCGCAAGTACCTGCTCAGGAAACCCCATACGTTCAAACGGGAAGCATTGACCGTCAACATGCTGTGCAAGGCCGTCTCACTGGGCAAGTGGGACTCGGAAGCAATCAACGAATGATCGGCGCCGGCAGCCCCCGACACTTGCTCGACCGATCGTGAATCCCCAGCCGCCTTAGTCCACTCCGCCGATGCCGCACCCGCCCGCCCCCGCTATCGTTCCACCGTCATCCACCTACCCACGACACCATGACGCCACAGGAAACGATCGACCGGATGGAGATCCACGATCTGCTGACCCGCTACTGCCACGCCGTCGACCGCCGCGACTGGCATGAACTCGAGCGCCTCTTCGCGGCCAACGCAACACTCGATTACTCGGCGTTCGGCGGCCCGGTCGGCAATCGCGCGGAGGTTGCCGCCTATCTGGAACAGATGACGTCGGCGATGCGCGGCACGCAGCATACGATCTCGCCGTCGCTGCTGATCGTCGACGGCGACGCCGCGACCGCGCGAACGGCCGGCCACGCGATGATGATCTCGGCCGATGAAGCGGGCGTCGACCGCGTGTGCTTCGTCGGGCTCTGGTATCGCGACCTGCTGGTGCGAACCGAATGCGGGTGGCGGATCCGGAGCCGCACGCAGGAGCGCAGCTGGATGCAGGATGCGCCGCCGGTCGCAACCGACTGAATGCCCCGCGCGGCGGCGCCGTACTTCACTTCATCTGCATCAGTTGAATCAGGTTCCCGCACGTATCGTCGACGACCGCGACGCGCACGGGCCCCGCGTCCATCGGCTCCAGCGTGAAGCGGACATCGAGCGCCTTGAGCCGCGCGAACTCCGCATCGAGATCGTCGACCTGGAACGATGCCGCCGGAATGCCGTCCTCGTACAGCGCCTGCTTGTAAGGCCCGACCGCGCGATGGTGGCTCGGCTCGAGCAGCAGCTCGGTGCCGTCCGGCTGATCCTTCGACACCACGGTCAGCCAGCGGTATTCGCCCACCGGCACGTTGTTCTTCAGCTTGAACCCGAGCTTGTCGGTATAGAACGTCAACGCCTTGTCCTGGTCGTCGACAAAAATACTCGTCACGTAGATTCGCATTTCAATCTCTCCTGAAGGGGCAGCCACGCCCCGCCGCTATTCTTCGTCGAAATCGATGACAAACGCATAACCGCCGTCGATCAGCTTGCGCAGGTAGCCGTCGAAGTCGTCGGCGATCACCGCATAGTTGTCGGGATCGTGCAGGTAGCGCACGACCTGCCCGACCTTGCCGCCCGGCGCCGGCTCGAAATCGATGTAGAGCTGCGACGTGCCGCCGTTGTTCACGCAATGCGAGAAGCACAGCCGCCGGCCCAGCGGCAGCGCGATGTCGATGCGCGGATCGACGAGTTCGCCGTCGTCGTTTGCGTCGTCGCCATAGATCTCCTCGATGCTGTCGCGGTACTTCACCCCTTTCTCGAGCATCTGGGCGGCCGACAGCAGGTAATACGGGTATTCGTCGACGTCGGAGCCCAGCACCAGCACCTTGACCGTCGTGCCGTCGTAATCGCGCCGGTAGGTCCCGTCGAGCTTGCCGAGCAGTTCGATCAGGCTGGCCGGGCACTGCGGATACACGGCGCGCAGCGCGTCGAGTTGCGCGGGCGTCGCGCCCGTGGCGGCGGCAAGCGCCGCGTTGTCGGTGTCGGGCAGCGCGGCGCGCAAGCCGGCGAGATAGGTATCGACGAGGGTCATGGCGTCAGGTCCGAAGCACAGGCAAGCGCCATTCTAGCGCCCGACGCGATCCGCCACTTCCGCGCTTGCGCGCCCCCGCCTACGTGATCTGGTACGTCGACGCCGGCACGAATTCCTCCGGCAGCGGGCGATCGCCCAGTTCGAGCACCGACCGCTCGATCGTGCGCGATATCGCATCGAGCGCCAGCGCGTTCGGCGCAAGGCCGAACGGCTCGGCCACCTCGCTCGCGATCGCTTCGAGCGCGATCAGCGTGTACGAGATGAACACGCAGATCAGCGGCGTGAAGAACTCCGTCGAATCGACGAGGCCGAACGGCAGCAGCACGCAATACGCATACACGGTGCGATGCAGCAGCACGCTGTACGAGAACGGGATCGGCGTCGACAGGATGCGTTCGCAACCGCCGACCGATTTGCCGACCTCGTCGAGTTGCGTCTCGAACATCCAGCAGGTCGCGTCGCTGCCGGGCGCGCGGCCCAGCGCGCGGACGATGCCGCCCCGCAGCTCGTCGAGGATCGCGACGGGCTTGAAGCATTTGCCGCCAAGCTCAGTCGTGCGTTCCGCGCCGAGAATGCGCTGCAGGTCCACCGTCGGATCGGTATGACGAAGCTGATGCTTCAGTGCATAGGTGAGCGCGATCAGCAGGTCGGCGAGCCGGTTGCGCTCGGCATCGCTCACGCTGTCGGGCAGGTAGCGATTGAACTGCGACGTCAGCGTACGCGCCGCGATCAGCAGGTTGCCCCACAGATGCCGCGCCTCCTTGAAGCGCTCGAAACTCGCGCTGTTGCGAAACCCGAGAAAGATCGCGAGCGCGAGCCCGAACAGCGTGAACGGCGCGGTGTTGAGCGGGATCTTCTCGCCGAAGATGCGCCCGTTCGTGAAGACCGCCAGCGTGCTGACGACCGCCATGAACACGAGCTGCGGAATGATCGATTGCAGCACGGAGCCGTTCCAGACGAACAGCATCCTGAGCCAGTTTTGTTGTGGTCGGACGATCATGGTGTTTTCTCGACTGCCAGGGGATGCATCGATCGGCGCATCTGCGCCCGATGCGCAACGGCCCGCGCGTGGCGGGCCGCTGTCGGGTAAATGCCGGGCAAGTGTGCCGCGCTGCGCGTGATGATACGCCCGCGCCCGCCATGCCCGTCACATCATGCGGCGTTCAGTGATAGCCGCTCAGTGATAGCCGATATCGCCCTCGCGCACCTTGCCGCGGAACACGCGGTACTGCATCGCGTTGTACACGAGGATGATCGGCAGCACGATCACCGTGCCGACGAGCGCGAACTTCTGGCTCGAATGGCTCGACGACGCATCCCAGATCGTCAGCGACGGCGGCACGATGTTCGGCCAGATGCTGATCACGAGCCCCGTGTAGCCGAGGAACACGAGCGCGAGCGTCAGCAGGAACGGCGTGGCCTCGTGCTCGCGCTTCACCGTGTGGAAGATGCCCCATACGCACGCGATGACGAGAATCGGCACCGGCAGGAACCAGCCGAGGTTGCCGCTGCCGAACCAGCGATGCGCGACGGCCGGCAGCCCGATCACGGTCCACAGGCTGACCACGCCCATCACGGCGAGCAGCACGCCCGCGAGCGGCTTCATCAGGAGCCGCATCTTGCGCTGCAGTTCGCCGTCGACCTTCAGGATCAGCCAGCCGCAGCCGAGCGTCGCATACGTGACGAGCACGCCGATCCCGCACAGCAGGCTGAACGGCGACAGCCAGTCGAACGGCCCGCCCGCGAACTGGTTGTTCTCGATCTTGATGCCCTGCAGCAGCGAACCGAGCACGATCCCCTGGCAGAACGCGGCAAGTGCCGAGCCGCCGATGAACGCGAGATCCCACATGTGTTGCGTGCGGGTGGCTTTCGCGCGCAGCTCGAACGCCGCACCGCGGAAGATCAGCCCGACCAGCATCAGCACCAGCGGCAGGTAGTTCGCCGGCAGCAGCGTCGAATACACGACCGGAAACGCGCCATAGAGCCCCGCACCGCCGAGCACCAGGAACGTCTCGTTGCCGTCCCACACCGGCGCAACGGTGTCGAGCATCACCTGGCGCTCGGCCTTCGCGTCGAAGAACGGAAACAGCAGGCCGATACCGAGATCGAAGCCGTCCAGCATCACGTAGATGAATACGCCGAGGCCGATGATCGCGGCCCAAATGACAGGAAGATCGATTTGCATGGCTTACTCCGCTTCGGTCACGTTCAGCGGCGTGGACAGCGCGCTCTTGCGCAGCCCCGGATGCCGGTGCAGCTCGATATACCCGGCCTGGGCAGCGGGCCCGCGCTTCATCAGTTTCATCATGTAATAGATACCCGTTCCGAACACCAGGAAATACACGACCACGAAGATCAGCAGCGACACGCCGACCTGCTGCGCGCTGAGCGGCGCGACCGAATCGACGGTGCGCAGCACGCCGTACACGGTCCACGGCTGCCGCCCGACCTCGGTCGTGATCCAGCCGGCCAGCAGCGCGAGGATGCCCGACGGCCCCATCGCCACCACGAACCACTGGAACCAGCGCGTTTCATACAGACGCCCGCCCTTTCTCAGCAGCAGCCCGAGCAACGCGGTGAGCAGCATCAGCATCCCGAGGCCCGCCATGATCCGGAACGTCCAGAACACGATCGGCGAATACGGGCGATCCTGCGGCGGGAATTCCTTCAGCCCGCGAATCTCGCCGCTCCAGCTGTGCGTGAGGATCAGGCTGCCGAGGTGCGGCACCTGGATCGCATAGTGCGTGGTTTCGGCCTGCATGTCGGGCAGCCCGACGAGGTTCAGCGCGGTGCCGCCCTTCTCGGTTTCCCACAGCCCCTCGATCGCCGCGATCTTCGCCGGCTGGTATTCGCGCGTGTTCAGCCCGTGCGCGTCGCCGACGACGATCTGGATCGGCGCGAGGATCAGCAGCATCCACAGCGCCATCGAGAAGCTGCGCTTCACCGGCTCGTCGCGGCGCCCTTTGAGCAGGTGCCACGCGCCGCACGCGGCGACGATGAAGCCCGCGACGATGAATGCCGCAATCGTCATGTGTACGAGACGGTACGGGAACGACGGGTTGAAGATGATCTTGAACCAGTCGACCGGCACGACCAGGCCGTTCTCGATCTTGTAGCCCTGCGGGGTCTGCATGAAGCTGTTCGACGCGAGAATCCAGAACGTCGAGATCAGCGTGCCGACCGCGACCATCAGCGTCGCGAAGAAGTGTGCGCGCTGGCTCACGCGCTGCCAGCCGAACAGCATCACGCCGAGGAAACCGGCTTCGAGGAAGAACGCCGTCAACACTTCATACGTGAGCAGCGGGCCCGTGATGTTGCCCGCGACGCGCGAGAAGCCGGCCCAGTTGGTGCCGAACTCGTACGCCATGACGACGCCGGAGACCACGCCCATCCCGAAGCCGATCGCGAAGATCTTCGACCAGAACTGGAACATGGATTTGTAGGCGGCGTCGCCGGTGACGAGGTAGCGCCATTCCAGCACTGCCAGGAAGCTCGCCATGCCGATGCTGATCGCGGGAAACACGATGTGGAACGACACCGTGAACGCGAATTGCAATCGGGCGAGATGGAACGCATCGAAGATTTCCATGACCGTAATTTGCTCGTGGTTGTGAGGACGTACGCTCGAAGCAGGAAATCGCGCGACGGCTTGGCGACAACACATGCGAACACAAACGGTCACTCGCATGGCATCGAAGCGTGAATGACGATATCGCGTTTGCAACGATACTCGCAATCGTTCGAACGTGCGCTGAAACTGTGCTGCTTCCGCCGCCGAAGATGTGTGCCCGGAAAACACATTTCGTGCCGGCGGGATGGTCAGCTGTACTGCTTTCCGCGTTGCAGCGCTGTATATCCGGCGCACCTTTCATCCCCGTTAACATCCGATTCAACGCCTGTCCGCGGCCACGGCGCGCCCCTCGGCCGCGCCCGCCCGGCAGCATCGAATCCCCTGGTCGGGCATCCGCGCCCGACCCGGCCGGCCCGCCGGCCGATCCGCCTGGAGAAAACCGCATGGAGTCCTGCATCCGCCGCGACGATCCGACCGGCAGCACCGCGTGTCATGTGACACGTCACCGTGCCGGCGAAGCGCGCGACACCGTCGACCGCGTCGTCGACGAAACGCCGGTTGCACTCGTGTTCAACGATATTGCGCACACGGTCATGATGGCGACCCCGATCGACCTCGACGTGTTCGGCCTGGGTTTTGCGCTGAGCGAAGGCATCGTCGAGCGCGCGTCGGACGTTTTCGATATCGAAAGCGAATGCCGGCCCGGCAGCGCCGAAGTGCGGCTGACCGTGTCGCAGCAGGCGTTCATGGCGATGAAGGCGCACCGGCGCGCGCTCGCCGGCCGCACGGGCTGCGGCGTGTGCGGGATCGAAAGCATCGCGCAGCTCGACCTGCACCCGCCGCGCATCGCCGCTGCCGGCATCGCAGCCGGTATCGGCGCGGACGCGATCGCCCGCGCCGCGCGCGCGTTGCCGGCCCATCAGGCGCTGATGCGCGAGACGGGCGGCATTCACGCGGCCGCCTGGTGCGATCGCGACGGCGCCGTGCTCGACGTGTTCGAGGACGTCGGCCGCCACAACGCGCTCGACAAGCTGATCGGCCGGCTCGCGCGGCGCCGTGCGAACCTGCACGAAGGCTTCGTGTTCCTGTCGAGCCGCGCAAGCTATGAACTGGTGCGCAAGGCCGCGCGGGTCGGCATCCCGATGATCGCGACGATCTCGGCGCCGACGTCGCTCGCAATCGACGTCGCCCGCGAAGCGGGCGTGCGGTTGCTCGGCTTCTGCCGCAACGACGGTTTCGTCGAGTACGTGTCGCCCGACGCCGTTCAACCTGATCAACCGGCGCTCGCTCAAGCGCATCCGGCGCTCTCCTGATGAAACCACTGACCGATTTCGATACCGCGCAGCAGCATTTCGCGAGCGCGTTCGCGCCGCTCGAGGCCACGCTCTCCCTCCCGGTCGCGGAAGCCGCCGGCCACGTGCTGGCCGCGCCGCTCATCGCCGTACTCGACCAGCCGCCGGCCGACCAGAGCGCGATGGACGGCTACGCCGTGCGTCACGCGGATCTCGCACGGGGCGAGCCGCTGCACGTCGCGCAGCGCTGCTATGCAGGCGGCACGCCGGCGCCGCTGGCCCCGCGCACGGCGGCACGCATCTTCACCGGCAGCATGATTCCGCCAGGCGCGGACACCGTCGTGATGCAGGAACATGCACGCGAGCAGGACAGCTGGGTCGCGTTCGACGCGCCGCAGCGCAGCGGCTCGCACATCCGCCGCCGGGGCGAGGAAGTGCGCGCCGGCGACCTGCTCGTGCCGGCCGGCGTGCGGATGGGCGCGATGCATGTCGGCGTGGCGGCCGCGCAAGGGTTCGCGCGCGTCGACGTGCGCCGGGCGCTGCGCGTCGGCATCCTGACGACCGGCGACGAACTCGTCGCGTGCGGGCAGCCCCGCGCGCCGCAACAGATTTACAACAGCAATGCACCGATGCTCGCCGCGCTGGTGACGGGAACCGGCGCCGAGGTCGCGATGAGCCTGCATGCGGCCGACACCGCGCCCGCCATCGATCGCGCGCTGCGCGATCTGCACGCGGGCTGCGACCTGGTGATCTGCGTCGGCGGCGCGTCGGTCGGCGACAAGGATCTGCTGCGCCCCGCGCTGGACGCGCTCGGCGCGTCGTTCATCGTCGCCGGCGTGCGCATGAAGCCGGGCAAGCCGGTGGCACTCGCCCGGCTCGACACGCAACCGGTGGTGCTGCTGCCCGGCAATCCGGGCGCCGCGATGACCGCGTTCGCGCTGTTCGTCGCGCCGCTGATCCGCCGCCTGCAGGGGCGCAGCGCACGCCTGCCGATCGTGCCGTCGCTACCGATCGACGGCGACTTCGAGCCGGACGCGCAGCGCGAGCGCTTCGTGCGTGTGCATTGCACCGTCGGCCTCGACGGCATGCCCGCCCTCGACACGCTGCGCCAGCAAGGCGCCGGCACGCTGCAGTCGCTCGTGCAGGCGAGCGGGCTGGCCCGGCTGCCGGCCGGGCAGCGCATCGCGTGCGGCGACGCGGTACCGTATTACGAATTCGCGCACTGGCTCGCATGATCGCGACGCCGGACCCGCGCCCGATCCGAGGCATTCGCCGCGCAGGCCACGCAGGCCACGCAGGCCGCACGGCGAACTGTATTCCTGCAATTCGGGCGCGATTGTGTCCCTGCCGGAAAAACCCGGCGGACTATCCTCACGAAGAGGCTCGTCACGCGCCGTGCGCCTGCCCATCCGCACACGCACGGCCGACCGGCGACGCCCCACCGCTTACTTCTTGCAGGCCGACGAACCGATCGTGAATGCCATCGTTTCCGCCGCGCCGGCCGCTGCCGCACTGTCCGGCAGCGCATCGCCCGGCGCTTTCCCCCGCACGACCGACACGCTCGGCCGCCCGCTGCGCGACCTGCGCCTGTCCGTGATCGACCAGTGCAATTTTCGCTGCGGCTACTGCATGCCGCGCGAAAGCTTCGGCGCCGACTACGCATTCATGCCGTCGTCCGAGCGGCTGTCGTTCGCGCAACTGGAAAAGATCGCCCGCGCGTTCACGTCGCTCGGCGTCGAAAAAATCCGCATCACAGGTGGCGAACCACTGCTGCGCCGCAACCTCGAAGCACTGATCGAACGCCTCGCCGCGCTGACGACCGTCGACGGCAAGCCCGTCGAAATCGCACTGACGACCAACGGCTCGCTGCTGGCCGCGAAGGCGCGCACGTTGCGCGACGCGGGGCTGTCGCGCGTGACCGTCAGCCTCGATGCGCTCGACGACGCGGTGTTCCGCCGGATGAGCGATGCCGACGTGCCCGTGTCGCGCGTGCTGGCCGGCATCGAGGCCGCGCAAGTGGCCGGGCTCGCGCCGGTCAAGGTCAACGCGGTGATCGAGCGCGGCGTGAACGACGACCAGATCCTGCCGCTCGTGCGCCACTTCCGTCATACCGGCGTGGCCGTGCGCTTCATCGAGTACATGGACGTCGGCGGCGCGAGCTTCTGGTCCGGCGACAAGGTCGTGCCGGCCGCACGGATGCGCGAAACGATCGACGAACACTATCCGCTCGTGCTCGTCGGCGAACCGGCGCACGACGCGACCGCGATCCGTTGCGCACACATCGACGGTGCCGGCGAGGTCGGCTTCATCGCGAGCGTGTCGCATCCGTTCTGCGGCACCTGTTCGCGCGCCCGCGTGTCGGCCGACGGCAAGCTCTATACGTGCCTGTTCGCGACGCAAGGCACCGACCTCCTGCCGTGGCTCGACGACGCAGCATCGACCGCCGACCTCGCCGCCGCCGTGCGCGATCGCTGGACACATCGCGACGACCGTTATTCCGAGCGCCGGGCCGCACGGCCGGCCCGCGCGCCGGGCAAAACCTATCCGACCGTGCGCATGTCGCTGGTCGGCGGCTGAGGGGCCGCCGCGCGACACAGAACGCACCGCCTACAGGAGAACCTGTCATGACGACCTTCACCGAATCCCGTGCCGGGCTGCCGGACGATCCGTTGCACGCCGGCGGCCCCGCTCCCGACGGCGCGACCGAGCCGCACCCCGAGCCACACCCCGAACCGCCACCATCGATTACCGCCGGCTTCGAAGTGCGCGTGCAGTACGCGCCGATCGACGCCGGCGCCGAGCTCGCGCCGATCGTTCGTAATCCGAATGTCGGCGCGGTCGTGAATTTCCTCGGCGTCGTGCGCAACGAAGGCGACGTCGACGATGTCGTCGCGCTCGAGGTCGAGCACTATCCGACGATGACCGAACAGGCCCTGTGGAGCATCGTCGAGGAAGCCAGCGCGCGCTGGCAGCTCGAAGCGATCAAGATCGTGCATCGTGTCGGGCGCATTCCGCTCGGCCAGGCGGTCGTACTGGTCGTAGTGGCCGCCGCGCATCGCGGGTCCGCGTTCGATGCGTGCGAATTCCTGATGGACTTCCTGAAGACCCATGCACCGTTCTGGAAGAAGGAGATCCGCCATGACGGCGTATCCGGCTGGGTCGAGGCGAAGGCGCACGACGACCAGGCGATGCGGCGCTGGGGCTGAGCGTGCGCGCTGCACCCTTTCCGATTCCGCCGATTCCTTTCAAGACATCGCGATGAAACTGACGATCAAATACTTTGCAAGCATTCGCGAACAACTCGATCGCGACGAGGAAATCGTCGAGATCGATGCGCGCGAACTCACCGTCGACGCACTGCGCGACACGCTGGCCGCACGCGACGCGCGCAGCGCGGAAGCGCTGCGGATGGACCGGCCCGTGCGCGCGGCCGTCAATCTCGAGATGGTGACGGGTGGCTTCGTCGTGCGGGAGGACAGCGAGGTGGCGTTTTTTCCGCCGGTGACGGGCGGGTAACGCACGTCAGGCCAGTCACGCTGGCGCTCTGTGGTGCGCGCCCGACCCGCGATGGCCTGCGACGATGATCGCGGATGCCATCGGATCCGCCTTCGGCACGGCCACCGCTGTTGGCCGTCGCGACGACAAGTGACAAATGACAAAGCCGGCACAAGGCCGGCTCCGTATTTGAAGCGCGGGACGCCGCCCGCCCCCGTCTATCGCATGCACGCCCCGGCCAGCTTCCCGACCGTGATCACTGCCTGCTCGATCTCCGGCGACCACGGGCTGCTGTAGTTCAGCCGGATGAAATTCCGGTAGCTGTCCGTGATCGAGAACATGTAGCCGGGCCCGATCGTGATCCCCTGCTCCAGCGCGAGCTGGTACAGCCGCATCGCATCGACCTGCGCGGGCAACTCGACCCACAGCACGTAGCCGCCGGCCGGGCTCGAGATGCGCGTGCCCTCCGGAAAGAACCGCGACACCATCGCGCGCATCAGGTTCGCCTGCTGCGCATACGCCTTGCGCAGACGCCGCAGGTGATGCTCGTAGCCGTCGCGTTCGAGAAATTCCGCGATCGCGAGCTGCGGCAACGACGGCGTCGCGAGCGTGTTCAGGAATTTCAGCTTCTCGACCTGGTCGCGATAGCGGCCCGGCAACGCCCAGCCGATCCGGTACGCGGCCGTCAGGCTCTTCGAAAACGACGAGCAATGCAGGACGATCCCGCTGCGATCGTAGGACTTCAGCGAACTCGGATGCGCGTCGCCGAAATACAGTTCGTTGTACACGCCGTTCTCGATCAGCGGCATCCCGGCCTTCGTGGCGAACTCGACCAGTTCGCGCTTGCGCTCGTCAGGCATCTGGAAGCCGAGCGGGTTCTGGAAGTTCGGCATCACCATGCATGCCGCGATCGGCTGCGACTTCGCGATCGCGGCCAGCGCCGCGATATCGATCCCGTATTCCGGATGCGTCGCCACCTCGATCGCCTTCATCCCCATCCGTTCGATCGCGTGCAGCATCGCGTAAAACGTCGGCGACTCCACCGCGATCGTGTCGCCGGGCTTCGCGACGGCCTGCAGGCACAGGTTGATCGCCTCCGTCGCACCGACCGTCACGATGATCTCGTTCGGGTCCACCGACATCCCGTTTTCCAGGTAACGGCGCGCGATCTGCCGGATCAGCCGCGGATGGCCGGGCGGCAGCCCGTCCGTCACGCCCCACAGCGATTTGTCGCGGCCGGCCGCATACGCGTAGCGGTTCAGCTTCTCGAACGGGAACAGGCTCGGATCCGGATACGGCGAGCCGAGCGGCACCGCGTCGTCGGTACCGATCGAGCGCAGCGTCGACAGCACGAGCCGGCTCACGTCGACCGACGACGAGATCGCGATCGGTTTCGACGGCCGCAGCTCGCGTACCGGCGCATGGCTGTCGTCACGCCGCAGGTTCACGAAATAGCCGGACTGCGGGCGGCTTTCGAGCAGCCCACGGCTTTCCAGCAGCAGATAGGCATGCAGCACGGTCGTGATGCTGATCCGGTGCTGCTGGCTCGCCTGCCGCACCGACGGAATCCGGTCGCCGTGCCGGTACACGCCCTGGCGGATCAGGCGCTCGATGTCGTCCGCGAGTTTTTCATAGAGTTTCATCGCGTGCCTCCCGCCGGCCTGCGCAGCTGGGCTGCCCTGCCGTTTGCGTCGGACACGCACGTGTTTTGCCCGCCGACCGGGCCGTCGTGATTCCTGATCTTTCCCTCCGGTTTTGCCTTTTCCATCGCACTGGCTCTCTCTTGAAGATGCGCCGACAGGGTTCCGGTACGACTGGATCTGCGGCACTGTGCACTTGATGATGGAATCTTAAGAGCAGAACAGTTGGCGACGAGTACACACATCGATCGTGCGAACAAGAGTACAGTTCGGCGCGAATCGCGCGCGACAGAAAAACTGTACGTCTTATGAATGGGCCGCGATGGCGGCGAATCGCGCGCAGCGGCGCCGGACGGAGGTTCGTGACTTTACGGAACGGCAGGACAGCGATGACGCATGCACTCGGTGGCCGGGACACGTTGCCGGGCAAATCGGGAGGGAAAACTGTGCGATCTCACGATTTTTCATACAATTCCGCCCGTCAGCCGCCAAAAACTCGTCGATCGCACGGTTTCTTCCTGAATTTCGCCGTCGGGAGGTAACACAGCGACGCTCGGCGGCGAGATGCACCTGCTGCGCGCGATCCGCCCTATCGTCATCCACGAGATGGTCGAGCGGCTGCGGCCACGCTGACGCCACGACACCACCGACGCCGATCCGATCCCGCCACGCGAGGGCCGCCCAACATCATGACCGAATCCATCCACGCGCCTGTCGTCGACCAGCTCGTCGCGCGGCTGACCGACACCGCCGATCACCCGCGCTTCACCGGCGCGCCGCTCGACCTGTCGACGCTCGACGCGCACGCGCTCGGTGCGGTGTGGCCGGCACTGCGCCGTGTCGAGGAACGCGTCGCGCAGCACGACTACGCGCGCGACGATCCGCGCGCCACATTCGCGCGCTGGCTGCGCGAGCAGATCGACGCACTCGATTTCGCGCCGCTCGTCGACGCCGAAGCCGCACTCGAACTGTTCCGCGACATTCCGGCCGGCGCGTGGCGGCGCGCGTTACAGGAACTGTCGTGTCTCGACGCGCTGCCCGCGCCCGCACTGCAGGCCGAACTCGCGCGCATCCTCGACGAACCGCAGAACGACGGCCTGCATAGACTCTCCGTGTACGGGAAATATGCCCTCCTCTCGTTCGCCGGCCGGCGCGACATCACGGCCTTGCGCGACGAGTATGCGAAGTTGAATGCCGATTCACCGGCGCGCGTGCGCGAGCTCGACGTGCTGCCCGAACTCGGGCCGGCCGCGCTGCTCGCGCTGGCCGCGACGAACGACGGCTATTTCGCGCCGAAGCGACTGTGGTTCAACGCCGACGACCCGGCCGCCACGCTCGCGGAGGAGCCCGCTTACGTCGACTTCGCGCGCGACACGCTGACCGAAGCCGCGCGGCACGTCGCCGCGATTCACGCGGGCGACGTCCCCTATCAGGCCGATCGCGCGTTCACGACCGACGACGCGCAGGTCGTCGCGCGCGCGGCGCGCGTCGCGGCCTATCGCGACGCGCCGTGGCTCCCCGCGCTGATCGGGCCGCTGCTGACCGGCGTGTGCGTCGCGCCGACCGCCGCGAAAACCGCGCCGTCGCAATCGCTCGCGATCGCGCTCGGCCACGCGGTCGAGACGATCCCGACACCCGAGAGCCTGCGTGCGCTGCGCGATGCACTGGCCACCGTGCGTCACGCGGGCGTGCAGAAGAAGCTCGCACGCAACCTGAAGCCCGCCGAACGCGCGCTCGGCGAGCGGCCGAACACCGCGCTGCGCATGACGCTCGACGCGAAACCCGACAAGAAGCAGCTCACGATGCTCGCCACCTGCATGGAAGCGGGGTTCTGGCAGTCGATGACGCTGGGCCACGCCGAATGGCGCGAGCGCCTCGTCGATGCGCCGGCCGGCGCCGCGTTCTCGACCCGCACGATCTGGCAAGCACGCGCGCGCGACGGCGCGACGGTCTCGTTCATCCCCGAGATCGCGAAAGGCAAGATCGTGCTGCGCGATGCCGCCGGCGCGGCGTGCGAACTCGACGCCGACAGCGAGATCCGGCTCTGGCATCCGCTGCTGGCCGATGCGGACGAGCGGCTCGCGTGGCAGCGCGCGATCGTCGGCCGTGCGATCCGGCAGCCCGTTCGGCAGGCGTTCCGCGAATTCTACGTGCCGGCCGCCGAAGACGCTGCCACCAGTCATTCCGCGATGTTCGAAGGTCATGTCCTCGCGAGCCGCCCGCTGATCGGCGTCGCGCGCCGCGAAGGCTGGTCGATCCGCGCGTACGACGACGGCCTCGCACGCGAGTTCGGCGACGTGCGCGCGACCTTCAGCGTCGCCGCGCGGCTCTTTCCCGGCACGGACGGCCAGGGCACGTCGGGCCGGCTGCACGTCGAACGCAGGCGCGAACGGCGCTGGATCGCCGCGCCGCTCGGCGAAATCGATCCCGTCGTGTTCTCGGAAGTGGCGCGCGCGGTCGACCTGCTCGTCAGCGTCGCCGCCTTCGCGCTCGACGATCAAGCGACGCGCGCGGCCGACACGCTGGCGGACCCGGTGCGCCAGCGCGCCGCGCGGAACGAGCGCG
The DNA here is from genome assembly GCF_048627025.1 of Burkholderia aenigmatica. Taxonomy (NCBI): domain Bacteria; kingdom Pseudomonadati; phylum Pseudomonadota; class Betaproteobacteria; order Burkholderiales; family Burkholderiaceae; genus Burkholderia; species Burkholderia aenigmatica. The sequence goes on from NZ_CP184470.1 coordinate 710,068, forward strand.
AGCAGCGCCTGCACCGGCTGTCTGACCTGCCGCTCGGCGCGATGGCGCGGCATCGCAAGCAGGTGCTCGCGCTCGTGTTCGCCGAACCGATCGCGCAAGGCCGGATGACGATCGACGAACGCCATGTGCGGGTCGGCGCGTGGTCGGTGCATTGCGCGACCGGGCGCGTGACGCGCGACGGCGAACCCGTCGAACCCGCGATCGAACCGCCGCCGTCGCCGCTGCGCGCGGTGCCGTGGCTGCCTTACGACGAAGCGCTGCTGCAGCGGATCGTCGACGTCGTCGCGGGGCTGCTGGGCTAAACCGGAAAATGAACAGGGCTGTCGAGATTCATTGCTCGACGCCTGTAAAGCGATCGACGCGTTTCCGCTAACCCTATTCATTCGGCATATATCGGTCGGGTGGCTGTGATAACGTTTTGCTTTCGCTTTCTTTGCGCACCATCACGACATGCCTGCCTACGTCAAACCCAGATGGTTACGGGATCTGCTGCGGTTCCTCCCGTTGAAAAGCCAGTTCGTGCTGTCGGGAAACGTCCGCGATTTACAGGCCTGTGAAGTTGCCCCCGAAGTGGTGACCGCGCAGTCGCTGGTGAATACACTCGGCGACAATCTCCGCGAGGCGGGTTATGCGCAGCTCGTCGTCTGGAATCCGATTTCCGGCTTCACGGTGCCCGACAGCCGGGTGTCGCCCACGGAGCCTGCCGATGAAACCCTGCGACGTCTCGGCCTGACACCGGTCGATGGCACGGCGCCGGGCGGCATCGATGCACTCACCGCATGCGTTGAACGCCTGGTCGCGCTGCCCGGCCCGCCGATTGCCCTCGTCGTCGATTTTGCTTCGCGACTGGCGATTCGCGCCGAAACGCTGACTCCGGCCGAGCACACGCTGTTCACGCGCGCACTGGTGCTGGCGCATATGGCGGCCCCCCGCCCCGCGGGAGAACTGCGACGTCCGTTTTTCAATACCGTGATCTGGATCGTCGACAAGGAAGGCGATCTGCCGGACTGGTTGCTGATCGACAATCCGCGCATCCGGCATATTCCCGTGTCGAAGCCCGACAGTGCCGCCCGTCGCGCGTTGGCCGGTGCATTGCTGCGCGGCGTACCCGGTGCCCAGAGCGCTACGCCGGACCATCTTGCCGAGGCGGCGTCCGCGTTCGTCGACGGTTCCGAGGGATTGCTGCTCGCCGACATGAATGCGATCGCCACGCTCGCCCGCGTCGAGCAGGTGCCCCTCGATAAAATTGCCGACGCCGTGCGGCGTTATAAAGTGGGCGTCACCGAGGATCCGTGGCAGCAAATCGACCGCGACAAGATCCGTCACGCCGACGCGTTCATTCGCCGCCGCGTCAAAGGGCAAACGCACGCAGTCACGCACATGCTCGACCTCGTCAAGCGCGCGATGACGGGGGTGGGTTCTCAGCGGAAAGGCAACCGGCCGCGCGGTGTCGCCTTCCTCGCCGGCCCGACCGGCGTCGGGAAGACCGAACTCGCCAAGACGATCACGAGCCTGCTGTTCGGTGACGAAAGCGCGTACATCCGCTTCGACATGTCGGAATTCAGCGCGGAACACGCCGACCAGCGGCTCATCGGCGCGCCGCCCGGCTACGTCGGCTACGACGTCGGCGGAGAATTGACGAATGCGATTCGCGAACGCCCGTTCAGCGTGGTGCTCTTCGACGAAATCGAAAAAGCGCATCCGCGCATTCTCGACAAGTTCCTGCAAATCCTCGATGACGGCGTGCTGACGTCAGGGCGCGGCGACCGCGTGTACTTTTCCGAAGCGTTGATCGTTTTCACGTCGAACCTCGGCATTTACCGCCAGGACGAATCGGGTCAGCGCGTCGCGAATATCCAGCCGGGAAACGACTTTGCGGAGATCCAGAAGAAGGTACTCGGGGAAATCCAGCAGCATTTCAAGCTGGTCCTGAACCGGCCTGAAATCCTGAACCGCATCGGCGAAAACATCATCGTCTTCGACTTCATCCGCAAGGATGTCGCGACGGAGATCTTCGAGCAGATGGTGCGCGCCGTGCTCGACGACGTCGCGTCCCAGGGTATCGCCGTCGACCTGGACGAAACTTCCCGGATCGCACTCCAGGCGCAATGCCTCGGTGATCTATCCAACGGCGGCCGCGGCATCCGCAACCAGATCGAAGCGCATCTGCTCAACCCGCTGGCACGCGGCCTGTTCGATCAGGATGCGGCTGCCGGCGATCGCTTCGTCATCTCGGGCATCGACTCGGGTGCGTTCCAGTTGCACAAGCGGTAGGCCATGGACATCCGCGTTTCGCGCCTGCACTTTCCCGTGACGACACTCGGGCCGGGGCAGCGGATCGGCATCTGGTTTCAAGGTTGCACGATCCGATGCCCGGGCTGCATTTCGATGGATACCTGGGCGCACGCCGGCGGCGAAACCACCGTCGATGCGCTGTTGGCGCAGGTTCGAACCTGGCTGCCCGACGCTACCGGCATCACGATCTCGGGCGGCGAGCCGTTCGATCAGCCCGATGCGCTGATTGCGCTCCTGCATGGCCTGCGACAGCTGTCGGCAGGCGACATCCTCGTCTACAGCGGCCACCCGATCGAATCCCTGGCCGATACGCTGGCACGCGCCGACGGCCTGATCGATGCGCTGATCTCCGATCCGTTCGACATCGACGCGCCGCAGACACGCGCGCTGCGCGGCAGCGACAACCAGCGGCTGCATTGCCTGACGGCACTCGGCCATGCGCGTTTTGCGCAGGTCGAGCGCGCGCCACGGCACACCGGCAAAGCGCTGGACGTCATGTTCGACGAGGACGGTAGCGTCTGGTTCGCGGGGATACCGGGCCGGGACGATTTTCAACGGTTGAGAGACCTATTGACCGATCAGGGGCATCACGTCCGGATCAGCGCCGACAAGGCGAGAAACAGATAAGACAGGAAATGTCAGCCATGATGCGTTTTTGCCCGAATTGCCGAACCGAGCGGTCGGTGGACGAGTGGTACTGTGCCGGCACGGTCGGCGATGCCGTTTGCAACTGGGACTTGTCAGGCGTCCCGATCCGGGCGAACGGCTGGCGCCCCCAGGATGTGGTCACGGTCGAGACGGTCAGCCAGCAAGTGGCTGCGGACACCCCCGGATCTCGCGTGCCGCCCTCGCTGACGTGCACGAACGGCCATCCGATGAACGACGGCGACCTCATGTGCCTCGAATGCGGCGCGGATCCGGCCGTGCCCGCCGACGCGCAACAGCTCGGCGCCGGCGACGAGGTTCCTGCCGGCAGCTCGGCGGAGGTCGCGCCGCCGCCGCCGCCCGTCGAAGAAACGCGGATCGACGGCTGGCGGCTGTTGCGCCAGATTTCCAGCACGGACGGCGTGCGCGAACGCTACGTGGCCCAGCAGGACGGGACCGGCAGGCAGGCCGTGCTGACGCTGTATCGGCCGGGCGCAGAACCGGACCCGGCCGTCTACGATGTGGTGCGTCGCCTGCCGCGCGAGCACGTGCCGGAGATCATCGCCACCGGACGCTGGGATCAACGTGCGTACGAAGTCGCCGAGGAGTTGAGCGGCGGGACGCTGGCGGATCTCGGCGTGGCCGTCCGCGATCGCGCGACGATCCGCCGGGTGGTCGATGAACTGGGCCAGGCCCTGCAGGCGTTTTCGGACGTGGGGCTTCGGCATCGGGACCTGCGGCCCGGCACGCTGCTGGTGCGCAGCCGCGAACCGCTGGATCTCGTCATCAGCGGCTTCGGTTCGGCACGGCTGTCCGAATTCGATCTCGATATCGTCTCGCCGCTCGAAACGACGCGCTATATGGCGCCCGAGGCCATTGCAGGCGGTGTCGCCGCGGCGTCCGACTGGTGGAGTCTCGGCATGATCCTGCTCGAGCAGCTGACCGACGGCCGCTGCTTCGAGGGCATCAACCCGCGCGCGTTCCTGATTCACGTGCTGGCCAACGGCGTCACGCTGCCGGACGATCTGGATCCCTCGCTTCACCTGTTGCTGCGAGGCCTGCTCGCGCGTGACCGACATCAACGCTGGCAATGGCCGCAAGTCAAGGCCTGGCTGGACGGCAAACCGGTCGATGCACCGTCGGCAACGACGATCGATGCCGATGGCGACGAAGGCGCCAGCATCGCGTTGGGCGCGCGCCACTATCGCAAGCCGGCGATCTTCGCGCTCGCCGCGGCGGAGCGCGAGAACTGGGAAACGGCACGCGATCACCTGAATCGCGGCGTCGTCCTGACATGGGCGGAACAAGCCGGTGCCGGCGCGAAAGTGCTGGCCGGCCTGCGTCAGGTCGCGCAACTCGACGGCGTCGATGACGATGGCCGCCTGATGATCGCGCTCAAGCTGTTGAATCCCGACATGCCGCTCATTCTGCGCGGCGACATCGTCACGCCCGGCTGGTTGCTGCACAACCCGCTGGAAGGTTACGACCTGGTGACCGGGCCGGTGCCGACGTTCCTGGAACGGCTCGGCACGGAAAGCTGGCTGTCCCGGCTACGCGCTCGCGCCGACGAAGTGCGACACCGGGCTGCGTATCTTGGGATCGAACTGAACGAGGACCTGGTGCGCATCGCGCTGCTTTCCACGTCGCGAGCCCAATTGGCCGCGCAATGGGAAGAGCGACGCCTGCTGTTGCCGGATTCCGATCATCACGGCCTGCTGTCGCTGTCGGAACGCCGCGTCCTCAGCGAGGAAGACCTGATCGTTCTGTTGAGCGCGGCCATTTCACAGTTTCGCTCGGTCGACGAGATCCTCGATCAGGCAGCGGCCGTCGCGGAGCGCGAGCAGATTCTGGTCTTCGATCGCCAGGCTGCCCGGATCGCGCTTGCGCTGCCGCGCGTCGACCTGTTCCATGCCGTCGACGACCGGATCGCCGGATTCGCGCGAACCGGCAACCCGACCGTCGATGAATGGGCGGAGCAGTTCCGGCTGGAACGTCGCTTGCCCCTGCACGAAGTCGTCGTTCTGTTGTCGGTGCCCGTTGAGCAGTGGCTGGAGCCGCAGAAGCAGCAATACGTGTCGCAGATCCTCGACTTCTTCGAAAAGAAAGTCGCCACGACCGTATTGCGCGGTCCGCTGGTACGGATGACCATCGGCAAGACCACGGGGCGGGTCGATCTCCACGAACTGAACGGCGAGCGATTCGCCAGCACCGCGCTGCTCGACCATCTGCTCCAGCGCAACGTGCAGACGGTATCGGTGGACCCGGCCGTGTTCGGTGCAAGCGGAACGCTCGAAGGCCGGTTGAACACGCTGTACCGGCAGACCTCGCTCTACAAGCGGGATACCGGCATCGACGGCCTCTATCTCGGCTTCCCGTTCCTGCTTTACAAGGATCATCGCAGCACGACGCGCCCTCGCATCGCGCCCGTCCTGTTGTGGCCGGTCAAACTGCTGATGGAGCTCGGCGCGCGACGCCAGGTGGCGATGGCTTTCGACGGCGAGCGCGAGGAGGTTCGCCTGAATCCGGCGCTCGAGGGCCTGCTGGGACGCGAGGCCGTCAAGGCGTGGCGTGTCGCAGCCGACGAGGTGCTCGGACGTTCGGCGTTGAAAGCGGCTGACGTGGTCGATGCGTTCGGCCTGCTGGCCGACGTGGAAAGCCGCAAACTCGGTGCGCTGCCGTTGCCGACCCTCGACGTGCCCGCCGGCGTGACGCGCCTCGCCTGCGCCGGCGTGCTGTTTCACGTCGACTTCGCCGGCCAGGCCATCGGCGAGGATCTGCGCCAGCTCAAGCAATTGTCGCCTTCCGGCACGGCGCTCGAATCGATGCTGCGGCTCAAGGACAAATCCGACTACGATGCGTCCGAGGCCACGTCGACCGAGCTCGACCGATTCCTGACGGTGGCAAGCGATCCGTCGCAGGAAGCGGCCATCCTGCAGGCGCGTCAGGGCCCCGGACTGCTGGTCGAAGGGCCGCCGGGCACCGGCAAGAGCCAGACGATCGTCAACATGGTCGCCGACGCGATCGGACAAGGCCGGAGCCTGCTGATCGTCTGCCAGAAGCATGCCGCGCTGGAAGTCGTTCGCAAGCGTCTCGTCGCGGAAGGCCTGGGCGATCGCATCGTGATGCTCAACGACGTCAACAAGGACCGCGAGCCGACGATTCGCGCCGTCCGCGAGCAACTGGATGGAATCTTTCGCGGAGCCGCGTTCGACCCCGGTTTGGTACGCCAGCGTGAACGCATGGCCGCGAGAATCGAGGCCCTCGAGGGCGAACTCGATCGCCAGCATGCCGCGCTGCATCGCGTCGACGCATCGACCGGCCTCAGCTATCGGGCGCTGCTCGGCGAACTGATCCGGCTCGAAGCCGGCGCGCCGCCGGTCAGCGTGCCGCAGTTGCGTACCCGGCTTGCCACGCTGGACATTTCGGCGCTGACCACGCTGGAAGAACACTGCGCACCGCTCGCCCGCTACTGGCTGCCGTCGAAGTTCGAGGGCAGCCCGCTGGCGCAATTGAAGTCGTTTGCGACCGATGCCGCGACGCTCGACGCGTTCAATGCGATCTTCGCGGAATTCCGCGACGCGGAACGCCTGCGGATCGAAACGCTCGCCGCGCATCCCGCGCGCTTCGATGTCGACGACCCCGCCCCGTATCGGGCCTGGCTCGATGCCAACGCCGGCCGCCTCGTCGCACTGGACGAGACGCAACGCAAACGGCTGGCGCAATGGCTGCCCTTGTTCCGGCCGGCCGACCATGCCGATGCGGAAGGCCATCGGCATTACACGGCGCTCGGCGCGCTGCATCGCGATCTGTTGGCCGTCGACACCAGCGGCTTCGACGCGGTGCTGTCGGCTGCCGTCGCGCAGCTGCCGGATCCCGCGCTCCGCAAGCTCGAGGCCCAGGCGACGCTGGCGACGCGCGCCCCGTCGCTGTTGCGCCGCCTGAACCCGATCACGTATCTGCGGCGCGGCCGCCTGATGAAGTTCGTCACCGGCTGCGGCGCGCCCGCGACCGACGAAACGCTCCGCAAGCTGCTGGCCGCCAGCCGGCTCGAAAAAACCTGGCGGCCGCTGCGCGACACATTGAACACGATCAGCCGCACATTGCATCTCGAGACGGTCGAGCCCGCGTGCGGGCCGGCGCTCGCCGATGCCTGCCTGACCCGCCTGCGCCAGCTCGAAGAAATCCGCGAACTCGCGCAGCATCTGGCGATCGCGCCGCGCGGCGACGAATTCGACTCGGCCGTGATGACCGGCGATCGGGCGCCCGTCGAACAGTTGCTCGACGGTTTCGAGACCGCATTCGTGCGGCACCACGCGCGCCAGCATAGTCTTCGCGCGCTGAGGCTGCTCGATGAGTGGCTCTCGGCAGAACTCGTCACCGCCTGCCGGCAGGCCATCGCCGACAACATCAGCTATCAGGCGCCGTTGAACCGAATCGGCGATGCGTTGCCGACGCTCGCCGCGTATCAGCAATTCCGCACCCGGGCACGGCATGTCACCGCCGACGCACTCGACGTGTTTGCGATCATGCGCGACCACGAAGACGCGCTGACGCGTCTGCCGCCTGAGCGCCTCGACGACGCCGTGCGGCGCATGATCAACCGCGAGGCGCGGCTCGGCTGGAAGCGGCGCATGGAGCAGGACCATCCCGAGTTGCTGCTCGACCAGAGCGAAACGGCCGCCAAGATCGAAGCACTCGCGGCGGCCGACGCAGAAATGCGGCGCCTGAACCGCGAGATGCTTCGCAACGGCATCGACCACAGCCGGCTGGGTTCGGCGCGCGACTGGGAAGACGTGACGCGCTTGACTGGCCGGCGCTCCCGGCGTCTGCGCGAATTCATCGAACTCGGGACGGGGCTGGGCCTGATGGCGCTGCGGCCGGTCTGGCTGATGAACCCCGACGTCGCGAGCCGCGTACTGCCGCTGAAATCGGGGCTGTTCGATTCCGTCGTCTACGACGAGGCCTCGCAGATGCCGGTGGAATACGCGATTCCGACGCTGTTCCGCGGCAACTTGTCGATCGTCAGCGGCGACGAGAAGCAAATGCCGCCGACCGCGTTCTTTTCGAGCCGGGCGGAAAGCGACGAGACCGACATCTTCGACGGCGAACAACCCGACGAGGGCGCGACGGAAGACGAACGCGAGCGCTTCGAGGACACCTGGAACCGACGCGAAATCAAGGACTGCCCCGACGTGCTGCAACTGGCACGGAGCGCGCTGCCCGTGTCGACGCTGCAGATCCACTATCGTTCGGCGTATCGCGAGCTGATCGGCTATTCCAACGCCGCGTTCTACGAGAACAACCTCAGCGTGCCGGTTCGCCATCCGGATGCCACAGTACGCGAGGTGAAGCCGCTCGAACTCGTCCAGGTGAATGGTCTTTACGAGCAGCAGACCAACAGCGACGAAGCGGATCGCGTGGTCGCCTATCTGGCGCAACTGTGGCAACAGCCTTACGCCCAGCGCCCTTCCGTCGGCGTGGTCACGTTCAACCGCAAGCAGGCCGACCTCATCCTGGAGCGCCTGGAGCAGCGCGCGGAAGCGGATGAAGCATTCCGCGACGCGTACCGCGAGGAACTCGAGCGCACCGATCGCGGCGAGGACATGGCCGTATTCGTGAAGAACGTCGAGAACGTCCAGGGCGACGAACGCGACATCATCGTCTTCTCCACGACCTTCGGGCGCAACGGCCAGGGCACCTTCCGACGCATGTTTGGCGTGCTGGGCCAGAGCGGCGGCGAGCGGCGCCTCAACGTGGCCGTGACGCGTGCCCGCCATAAGGTGGTGCTCATCACGTCGATGCCGATCCGCGAGATCTCCGACATGCTCACGACGCAGCGCAAGCCGGCGATTCCGCGCGATTATCTTCAGGGTTATATGGAATACGCACGCGCGATGTCGAACGGCGAACTGCCCGCCGGCCGCGCGTTGCTCGGCCGCATGAGCAGCGAACGCGCGCATGCGAAGTTGCGGCAGACGGGCGGCGTCGACGGCTTCGCGGAAGATGTGCTGGCTTATCTGCAGGACCTCGGCCTGTCACCGGTGCCCGCCCAGGAAGGCGATGCCTTCGGGCTTGACTATGCGATCGCCGATCCGGACACCGGCCTTTATGCGATCGGCATCGAATGCGATGCGCCGCGCCATCCGCTGCTCGAACATGCGCGTGCCCGGGAAATCTGGCGGCCGTCCGTGCTGGGGCGCGCCATTCCGACGCTGCATCGCGTGTCGTCGCAAGCCTGGTACCACGCACCGGAGACAGAGAAGGCTCGCCTGAAGGCAGCCGTCGCGCAGGCGCTGAACCAGGAGGTGATGGCATGAGCGGCCCGAAAGTCGTCCGGATCGTGACGCGCGAGGAAATCGTCGCGATCTGCGAAGGACATCTGCAACGCCTCGACCAGGCCATCGCCACCTGGATTGCCGAAGGCCGACGTACCGGCGCGCTGTCGGACGAAGAGATCGCTGCGACCCGGGCTCGACGTGAAGCGCTGGCCGCATTGATCGCCGCCGACGCGTTCATCGAGTTGCAGAAGAAAGTGCCCGACGAGATGGCTTTCCTGAAGGCGGATCTCGTCCGGCGTCAACAGGTGGCAGTCGAACAGGCCGAGCAGGCAGCGAAACGCCGGCGGCAAGGACGGCACGGCGCGACGACCTTGCTTCGCGCGCTGGAAGCGAAAGGGATCGAGATGCCGGCCGAGCTTCGTGGCCAGCTTGATCGCCTGCGCTCGGGCGATCTGCTCGAGCATGCCGATGCGCTGCTCGCGCAAGGGTTCGCCCTGCTGACGCCGGCGGTGGGACGCACACTCAACGATGCGCAACGGGCGCTGGCGAATCGCCTGATGCCCGCCGAACAGTCGGCGGACTTCGAGACCTGGAAGGCCGCGCAACGGGCGGCGTCTCGCGATCCGTCGATCGACCGTCTCGATCGACAGATCGGAGAAGCACGGGTATTTCTGGATCCGCAAGCGGTTGCCGGGTTCTCGTCGCGACTGGATGCGCTCGAAGACGAGATGAACGACGCGCGCAAGAGCCTGTTGCTCGACAGCCTGATCCTCGACCTGTCGAGTGCCATCGAGGCCGCCCGCGCACGCCGCGCGGCGATCGCGGCACTGGAGGAACTGACGGCGGAGATTCGGGCCTGCAACACCGCAGACACCGCGAATTTTGTCGAACGCGCTCGACAGTGCGATATCGCCACCTCGCCGGACGTCGTGGCCGAGTTGACCCGAACCGGGCAGGACCTGATCGCGCAGATGCGGCAGCAACAGGCAGCGGAGGCGCGGCGCAACGCGATCCTGAACGGCCTGGCGCGACTCGGCTACGAAGTGCATGAGGGCATGACGACCGCATGGGCGAAGGACGGCCGGGTCGTCGTCAAGAAGGCTTCGCTGCCGGATTATGGCGTCGAAGTGGGCGGTCAGGCGCAAGCCGGCCGCCTGCAGGTTCGGGCCGTTTCCCTCGTCGCGAATCGCGACGTTGCCCGCGACAAGGATGTCGAAACGCTCTGGTGCGGCGAGTTCGGCCGGTTGCAGGCGTTGCTGGCCCAACACGGCGACGACTTGCTGATCGAACGTGCGATGGGGGTGGGCGAGGTACCGCTCAAGGTGGTTGCCGAACTCGACCAACCGTCCGGCACGGAAGCAGCGATGCGCACGCTGAAGTAAGTCTTGCCGGAGAGCGCCTTCCGGGCGCCGCCTACCGCGCCGCCTGCTGCCGCTGCACCTCCTGCGCTTTCATCTGCAGATAGGCGCCGCGCTCGACCTCGTGCAGTTGCTGCGGATACTGCTCGGTCGCGTCGAACCAGCGCGTGAGACGCTGGTCGAGCGGCTTGTCGAGTGTCGCGAGATACGTGTCGATCGCGAGGTAGTAGCGCATCGTGTTGCGCTCCAGCAGCCCGCGCACACCGCCGATGTACTGCGGCTGCGCGGCCGATGCGCCGCTGACGTTCGTGAAGCCGACCTTGTCGCTGCCGACAGTCGCGAGGTAGGTCTTCATCGCCATGCGGCCGACCGTGCCGAAGCCATACGAATACGTGAGATGCAGGAACGTGCGCGACGCGCCGACCGGCACGGCCTCCAGCGCGATCCGGTAATCCTTCGTGCCCATCGGGCCGCTGTCGGCGGTCAGGTCGACCTGGAAATAGTCCGGCGTCGCGGCCGCCACGCGATAGCGGAATTGCACGCGATAGGTGTCCGACAGCTTCTGCTGGATCTTGCGGCCGAGGTTCACGTCGAGCACCGGGCCGTTGCTGCCGCTCGATGCGTGGCAATACTTCGTGTTCAGGTGCAGGATCAGCACCGCGCACCAGTTCGCGGGGCCCTGCGCGGGATCGTCGAGCTGGCTGCTGACGACCGCGTACGGATAATCGACCACCGCGTAGATGTCGCCCTTCAACGACGACGACGCTTCCGCCGATTCGAGGACCAGCGGCCGGTGAAACGCGTTGTCCTTCAATTGCGGGCCGAGGCTGCGGTAACGGTCGAGCAGCGTCGCCGCATCGTCCGCGCCGAACGACAGCGCGCTCCAGCCAACGCACAGGGCCGCAGCGAGCGCGTGCCACGCGCGGCGAGCCAGCCACGTGCCGCGCAGATCTCCGGATGTCTTCATTCTTGTGCTCCCGCCTGGCGCGCGATGGTCGCGCACATGTGTCACAGAATACGCCTGGCCGCAGCGCAACATTGCGCGCGAACGGGCCGCTATCGGCTGCGCTTCACCGGCACCGGCAACTGCGCGGCGGTGATCCGGATCAGCGCCGACAGCCATTCGCGATCGTCCCAGCGCTCGCCGGAGATGACGAGGTGCGGCTTCGCGCCCGGATACGGCGAACCTTCTTCGCAGGCACCGAGAAACGCGCGGCCTTCGGGTGTCGGCTTGACGAACAGCCGGTCGTCGCAGACGAGCGCGGCCATCTTGCCGTCGCAATAAATGCCGTACTCGCCGAACATCTTGCGCGCGGAAACCGTACCGGCCGCCGCCATCTGCTCGACGATGAAATCGACGGTGCTTTGGCTCGATGCCATCTGCCGCTCCTTGCAAAAAGTTTAAGACCGCAGTGTGCACCAGACCGTTCCGCGTGATTGGCAGATACGCTGCGGCGCGTCATCCCTGGGTCGAAGGCATGCGCATTCAGGCACGGGCGGACCTTCGACGCCCGCCACGCCCTGATATCCCTGACAGTTACATTACGTCTCGATGAATCGTCCAATGACGCTTCACAAAAAACTGGCTTCGCCGATGTGCCGAGAGAGCGGCACGGGCCACCCGACCGGATCGCCGTGCGCCCCGAAGCGTCGATACAAGGAACCCGATGAGCGTACCTGCCCCCTTCCCCGCGTGGCTCAAGCAGACCTATGAATACTATTGCCGCCAACTCGTCCCGGGCGCGATGCTGAGCGAGACGATCGCGATCGACGACGCCGTGTCGCGCGTCACAGCCGCCGACGTCATCGCTGCGGACGATGTGCCGTCCGTTCCGCTTGCCGCGTGCGACGGCTACGCGCTGCGCGCATCCGACACGGCACGCGCGACACGTCGCGAACCCGTCGATCTCACCTGCGAACTCTCGCTGGGCTATCTGGCGTCGCGAACGGCCAGCCCGGCCGCACGCGCGCTCGCGTCCGGCCACGCGGCCAACATCCCGGCCTACGTGACGATGCCGGAGCACGCCGACACCGTTGCGCCGGCCTCCACCCATCGCTGGGCCAGCGCAGACGTCGGCGCGTACCTGCGGTTTCGCGCGCCGTACGCGCCCGGCCAGCACGTGATCGCCGCCGGCAGCGAATACCGGAAAGGAGACATCCTGCTCGCGAAGGGGCTGCGGATTACGCCGGCGCGGCAGGCTGCGCTGATTGCGGCGGGCGTGCGCGAGGTGGCCGTCACGAAGCGGCCGCGCATCGGCATCGTGATCGCCGGCTACGAGGTGGTGCCGCCTGGCCATGCGCGCGAATTGTGGCAGCGCTACGATTCGTGCGGCCCGTATGTCCGCGCGATCCTGCGCCAATGGGGTTATGACGTGCCTGCCATCGAGTATCTGCCACTGCCGTCCGCGGTTCCGTGGTCGGCCGACGCGTGGCGCGACGACCAGGCGTTCAGGCGACAGCTGGCCGAACTGGCCAAGCGCTACGACCTGATCGTCGGCGCCGGGCTGCCGGCGGGCAATTCATTCCAGATTCGCGGCCTGAGCAGCCAGATGGCATACCCGAACAGCCAGAACACGATCCGGATCAAACAGACGCCCGGCGGAGTACTCAACGTCGGACGCAGTGAGAACCGCTCGCCGCCGAAGAAATGGATGGTGGAATCTACGAGGCCGAACGGCTACATCTACCGGACGGAGGCGAAGGTCAGCTACGATCAGGCGGTACTGGTCAACCTGCCGGGCCATACGAGCGGTGTCGCGGTCTTGATGCATGCGATCGTCCGGTACGTGCTCGATTCGCTGGAGCATGTCGCATCGCCAGGGCCGCACTGGGAAACCGCGCTGACCGCGCACGATATCGCACCGGACGCCGAACTCAACGGGATGCGCTGGGGCATTCGGCACGGCGCCGAACGCGGCGAATCGCGGGTCAGCCTGCTGCCATGCCAGGGAGAAGAATCGATTCGCGCCGTGACCGACGCCGAGGTGCTCGTCGCGATCCCGGCCGGGAAAGCGGTGCTGCCTGCCGGTACGCCCGTCTTGTTCGTGCGGCTCGATGGCACCGGCCACGAAGCGCCACGTCGCGGCGAGGTAACGCCTCCGGAGACGGTGGCGGACGCGCCGCCGCCACCGACACCGCAAACAGCCGCCACCGACACCGGCACATTGGTTGCTGACGCAACCGTCCCCGACGTTCGCGAGTCATGGCAACACATCGAAAACCGGATCGCCGCCGATCCGACGCAGCTTCCAGGTGGCCTCAACGGGCCGGCCTCAGCGGACGCGATCGCCGCATTGCACGCCACGCTGGGCACGACGCTGCCGGATGACCTGCTGGAGAGCCTTCGGCTTCACGACGGCCAGGCCGATCCGGCAGCCGTCTTCGCCGAAAGCGACGCCTTGCTGAACGCGCACGAGATCGCCGCGCAATGGTCGATCTGGAAGAAACTGGTATCGGGTGGCGACTTCGACGACATGACGTCCGACCCGGACGCCGGCATCCGCGACGACTGGTACAACCTCAAGTGGATTCCGTTCACGCACAACGGCAGCGGCAATCATCTGTGCGTCGACCTCGATCCCGCCGAAGGCGGCACGGTCGGGCAAGTGATCCGGGTCTGGCATGACGACGATCGGCGTGAACGCGTTGCATCGAGTTATGTGGAATGGCTCGCCCGCGTAGCGGTGGAGCTTGACGATCCGGCCGGCGATTGAGTCGCCGGCGAAAGCGGCGCGACACGTCGCCGATCGCGCCGGCGCCCGTCTATGAACGCAGCGCCGACGGCGCAATGCCCAGCCAGCGCTGGAAACTGCGCCGCATGTTTTCCGTATCGCCGAACCCGCACTCGTTCGCCACGCGCTGCAGCGATGCCGCACCGCTTTCCAGCGCGGCGCGGGCGGCTTCCACGCGCAGTTTCTCGACGGCCTTGGCCGGCGTGAGGCCGGTTTCCGTCTGGAACGCCCGCGCGAATTGACGCGGGCTCATGCACGCCTGCTCGGCCAGGTCGCTCACGCGCAAGCGCGCACCGAGATTGCGGCGAATGTAGTCGAGCAACGGCTGGAAGCGCCCTTGCGCGCTGTCGAGTTCGATCAGCGCCGAGAACTGCGACTGTCCGCCCGGGCGCCGGTAGTACACGACCAGCCGCTTTGCGACCGCGCGCGCCAGCCGCTCGCCGCGATCCGCGCCGATCAGCGCGAGCGTCAGGTCGATGCCGGCCGTGATGCCGGCGCTCGTCCAGAACGGCCCGTCGTTCACGTAGATGCGGTCGAGCGCCAGCCGGACCTGCGGAAACGCCTGCGCGAAGCGCTCGCCGCAGCCCCAGTGCGTGGTCGCCAGCCGGCCGTCCAGCACGCCGGCCGCGGCCAGCAGCAGGCTGCCCGAACAGACACTCGCGACACGGATGCCGCGCGCCGCGCAGCGTCGGACGAACGCGCACGTCGCGTCGTCTGCCATCGCGGCATCGACGCCATCGCCGCCCGCGACCAGCAACGTATCGAGGTCCGCCGCCTCCGGCAACGGCTCGGCGTGCCAGCTCACGCCCGACGAACTGCGCACCAGCCCCGGCTGCGCCGCGACGATGCGAACCGCGTAATACGGCGTGCGCGCGTAGTCGGCCATCTCGAACGCGGCAACGGGCCCGGCGGCATCGAGCAACTGGAAGCCGGGATACACGAGCATGGCGACGCGATGGGTCATGGCAGAAAGTGCGGGAGAAATGACATTGCGACGGACGGCGCGCGGCCCGATCCTACAGGCCGTTCATGTCTTCGGGAGATCGTGATGGCCACCACGCCGTTCATCGTCGTATTCGCGTTGTTCGATCATGTCACGCAGCTCGATTTCACCGGGCCGGACGAGGTGTTCTGGCGCCTGCCGGGCGCGCGGATTCACCGGGCCTCGGTGCGTGGCGGATCGATTCGCGCGGACAGCGGCCTGACCATCGCGGCCGTCGAGCGGCTTGCCGACATCGCGCACGCCGATCTCGTCTGCGTGCCGGGCGGGCTCGGCGTGATCGACGCGATCGCCGACGATGCGTTCGTTCGCGAGGTGCGCCGGCTCGCGCGAAGCGCCCGCTATGTTACCTCCGTATGCAGCGGGTCGCTGGTGCTCGGCGCGGCCGGGTTGCTGCACGGCCGGCGGGCCGCCTGCCACTGGGCGTGGCGCGACCTGCTGCCGCCGTTCGGCGCGATCGTCGACACCGGCCGCGTGGTGCGTGACGGCCCGGTCGTCACGGGCGGTGGTGTCACCGCCGGCATCGACATGGCGCTGTCGGTGATGGCCGACATCGCCGGCCCGGCCTACGCGCAAGCCGTGCAGCTCGGCATCGAGTACGCGCCTGAGCCGCCGTTCGACTGCGGACGTCCGGAGCAGGCCGCACCGGACATTCTCGCGTCGGTGTCCGCGCTGTTCGAGCGCGTGCGGCCCGATCGTCATGCGATCGTGGCGCGCGCGGCGCAGCACCTTGCACCGCCGGACGCAGGCCGACAGGCGACTTGACGACGCGCAGGCGGCCCCTGCCCGACCGGCACGACGCGGTTACTTGTCGGCCGCGAACGCGCTCGACATCTGCCGCGCCCGCTTCACGTCGTCGCCATGCAGATAAATCGACGTCGTGGAAATCGACGCATGTCGCAGGTTGTCGCGCACGGTCGTCAACTCCGCGCCGCGCGCCAACGCATGCGTCGCATGCGTATGACGCATCCAGTGCGGGCTCGCCTGCCGCAGCTTCTGCGCGAGCGCGGGATTGTCGGCATCGACTTGATCGGCCGTCTGCGCGAAGAAACGCTGCATCACCTTCCACAGCCGCACGCTCGTGATCGCGGCCGCACCGTCTTCCGCGAGGCTCGGGATCAGCGGCGTGTCGGGCCGCCAGCGCGATGGCGTGACCGGCAACCGGCGTGCGACCAGAAAACGGTCGAGCCCCGTGCGCGCGAGCGGCGGCAGCGCGACGCGCGCGGCCTTGCTGCCCTTGCCGATCACCTTCAGCCACGCGTCGCCGTGCGCATCGGTCTCGATGTCGCCAAGCGTCGCGCCAACCAGCTCGCTCGCGCGCAGCCCGGTCGCGTAGCCGAAATCGAGAATGAAGCGCAGCCGTTGCGCGGCGGCCGCCGTCCAGCTGGACTGCGGCGCGGCCGGCGTGCCCTTGCGGAACTCGAGCCCGTCGGCGATCGTGCGCACGAGCAGCCACTCGCCTTCGGTGAACGCATGCGACGTGTCGAGTGCGTTCGCGCCACGCGTGTCGCGCACCTTGACGCCCGCGAACGGATTCGCGAGCAGGTAGCGCTGCTCGATCAGCCAGCGAAACAGCGCGCCGAGCACCGATAGCGTGTATGCCGCCGAGCGCGCGGACAGCGCGCCCGAGAACGGCCGCCAGTCGGGCGCACCGCGCGGCCGCACGGGCCCGACCCAGCGCTCGTGCGGTGTCGGGCGCCGTACGAACGCGCGATACGCGACCGCATCCTCGGTCGTCAGCGACGACAGCGCGCGGCCGCGCTCGACGATCGCCCACAGGATCAGCCGCTCGGCCTCCTTCCGGTACGCACGCCGTGTCGCGGCCGATTCGTGCAGCGACAGCCACGCGTGCACGGCCGCGTAATCGTTGTCCGCATCGAGCGTGCTGGTCGCGCGCGGCGCACGGAACGTGCCGGCCGAGCCGTCGACCTCGTGCGGCAGCTTCAGTTGCTCCCACGGTACGATGCTGCCGCGCGGCGTCGCCGCGATCAGCGCGCGCGCCCGTTCGGTCAGCTCCGGATGCGCGGCAAAAAACGCCTCGATGTGCCGCGCACTGGCCATACCGAGGCCCGTGATCGCACGCCACCACTGGCGCCGGCGCGGAATCCGCACCGTGAGATCGGCCAGCGTCGCGATCCCGTGCGCACGCAGCGCGACGACCGCGCGCGCGGGCAGCCACAGGCCGACGTCGTCACTGATCTGCGGGACCGGCGGGCGCGCATGACGCAGCAGGCCGATGGCTTCGGCGACAGCCTTCGCCTCCTGCAAACGCTCACCGTCGGGATGACCGAGCTGCTCCGCGAGATCGGGCCGGCCCGCCTGCCGCGCGACGCGCACGAGACGGCGGCGGATGACGCCGATCACGCCGCGCGCCGAGCGCCCTTCGCCGAGACGATCGGGCAGGTAGCGCGCGACGGCCTGGCGCACGGTCATGCCCGCATACCACGCACGCAGCGCGGCCAGTTCGTCGGCGTCGGGAAAGCCTGCGGGCGCAGGCGCAGAATCGGAGGAAGGCGGTGAAGCGAGGCGCGGTTTCATGGCCGCCAGTTTGACAGAAGCGCGCGCGGCCGGATACGTCGCGCGCGGCGTTCCGGGCGCGACGGGCACCGATGCGCGACACCGGATCGTTCCGGCGTCGCGCTCAGACACATCACATCGATCGAAACCCGTCAGCCCGTGACCGGCGTGCGCCGCACTTCCGACAAATAGATCAGGATCAGCGACACCCACACGATCCCGTACAGGAACATGAAGCAGGTCGTGCGCACGCGCAGCAGGTCGAGCAGCACGCCGAACAGGATCGGCAGCAGGAACCCGCCGAGCCCGCCCGCGAGCCCGACGATGCCCGTGACGACGCCCATGTTGTCCGCGAAATCGTCGGCGACGTACTTGAAGGTCGATGCCATCCCGAGCGCGAACACCGCGCCGAGCACGAAGGTCAGCGCGACGAAACCGGCCACCGGCATCGACACGTTCAGCGTCGCGGTGCCGTCGATCGTGTGGATCACGAAGTCGGTCGCCGGATACGACAGCAGGAACAACGCGATCCACGCGATCCACAGCCCCCACCATGTGACCGCGTGCGCGCCGAAGCGGTCGGACAGCGCACCGCCGAGCGCGCGCAGCACCGAGCCCGGCAGCGAGAAGCCGGCCGCGAACGCGGACGCCATCACGAGCGACATTCCGTATTCGCTCTTCAGGTACTGCGGAATCCACAGCGACAGCGCGGTGAAGCCGCCGAACGTGATCGAGTAGTACTGGCAGAGCCGCCACACGCGCGGGTCGCGCAGCACCTTGAACGAATCGAGCCACGAGCCGCCGCGCTTGCCCGCACCCGGGTCCGGCGCCGACGCGAACCAGAAGATCGCGGCCGTGACGAGCAGCGCGACCGCGTAGACGCGCGGCACGAAGCGCCAGCCGTACGCATCGAGCAGCAGCGGCGTGACGAACAGGTTGACGGCCGCGCCGCAGGTGCCCGCGCCGAACACGCCCATCGCGAGCCCGCGCCGCTGCGGCGGGAAGAAACGCGCGACATACGGCGTGCCGACCGCGAACGATGCGCCGACGCAACCGAGAAACAGCCCGATCAGCAGGAACTGCCACAGCTGGGTCGCGTAGCTGACGATATACACGGGCACCGCGCACACGACGAGCAGCACCGTCATCACGATCCGGCCGCCGAAGCGGTCGGTCCAGGTGCCGAGCGGCAAGCGCATCAGCGCGCCGGTCAGCACGGGCGTCGACGTGAGCAGCCCGAACTCCGTGCTGTTCAGCCCGAGATCGGTGCGCAGCTGCACGCCGAGCACGCCGAACATCATCCACACGACGAAGCACACCATGAATGCGAGCGTGCTCGCGGCCAGCACCGACCACGCACGCAGCGGGATGGCCGGCGCACCGCCGGCCGGCACCACGTTACCTTGTTGTTGAGTTGCCATACGCCAAACCCCGTTTCATTGGACCAGCGGCCCGTTCGCGCCGTCGAATTCAACGCCTTCGACACGCGCGTCGCCCGCGAGAATCGCCACGTACTGCCGCATTGCCCGCTCCCGTACGCGCGCCGACAGGTACGCGGCGATCTGCGCGGCGGCTTCGTCGAACGGCACCGCATCGCCCGGCACGCGGCGCTCGATGCGCACGATGTGAAAGCCGAAGCGCGTATTGACGAGTTTCGGCAGCACGCCGAGCCCGTCGGTGTCGAACAGCGCGGCCTCGAATTCCGGCACCGTGTCGCCGCGCAGCAGTTGCCCGAGGCTGCCGCCGACTTCCGCCGACGGGCAGTTCGACGACGCCCGCGCGAGCGCTTCGAACGTGTCGGGTGCGGCCACCACGTCGGCAAGCGCGGCTTCCGCGCGCTGCCGCAGCGGCGCGAGCGGCACGCGGTCCGTCATCGCGAACAGCACGTGGCTCGCATAGACGATGTCGTTGCGGCGAAAGCGCGCCGGATGCTGCGCGTAGTAGCGCTCGCAATCCGCGCGATCGGGTTCGGGCACGTGCGTGAGTTCGCGTTCGAGCAATGCGTCGACGGCCGCGTCGTCGAGCGGCGCGCCTTCGTCGAGCAGCGCGAGCGACACCGCGCGCTGCCGCAGCAGTTCGCGCACCGCGAGCGCGCGCCGTGCCGCGTCGAGCGGATCGGGCGCGTCGCCGTGATGCGCGGCCTCGGCCGCGACCGCGTCGTCATCGATCGCGATGCCGTTGATGCGCAACGCGGCCGGTGCTTCGTGGAGTACGTCGTTCATGTGGCCTCCTCAGCGCTTGCGCACGAGCTGGTACGGGCGGATCAGGTACGCGACCGACGCGATCCCGCTCCAGATGTGCACCATCCGCGTGAACGGCGACACGAGGAAGATCGTGAAGCCGAGCAGGATATGCAGCCGGTACGTCAGCGGCACGCCGACGAGCAGGCTCGCGATATCCGGCCGGAACGTGACGACGCCCTTCACGTAGTCGGTCAGCTGCTCGAACATCGCACCGTCCATGTGGCGCGTCGACAGCACGACGGTGCCGAGCCCGAGCGCGAGCTGCACCCACAGCATCAGCACGATCAGGATGTCGGACTTGCGGCTGTTCTTGCGGATACGCGGGTCGCCGAGGCGCCGCCAGATCAGGATGGTCAGCCCGATGATCGCGGCTACGCCGGCCGCGCCGCCGGCCACCATCGCGACCAACTGGTGCCCGGACGCGGAAAGAAACGGCGACACGAGCCAGTGCGGCGCAAGAAAGCCGCCGAAGTGCCCGAGCACGACGACCAGCACGCCCCAGTGGAACAGGTTGCTGCCGAGCCGCAGCATGCCGTGGCGCAGCAGCTGCGACGAATCGCTTTTCCACGTGTATTGCTCACGGTCGAAGCGAATCAGGCTGCCCAGCAGCAGCACCGCGAGACAGATGTACGGATAGATCCCGAACAGGAATTGATGCAGGTAATCGTTCATGGCTTTCCCCTGTTGAACCGGCGCGCTTACGCGCGCCGCGCAGGCCGTTGATCGTAGAAGCGCACCGGTTCCTCCGCCGGCGTGGCCGCGCCGACGAAGCGCACGGCCTCGTCCGCATACGACGCGTCGAGCGCACGGTAGTCGGCGGCACTCGGCCGCTCGGCGGCCACGTCGTCGTCGGTGGCGCCCGGCGCGTCGGCCGGCGCGAGCCCGGCCATCGGCAGCAGCGCCCCGACGACGAAGCCGTAATGGCTGCCACGCTGCGCGAGCTGGCCGGCCAGCGCGCTCAGGATTTCGCCGGTTTCGGCGAGCAACTTGCGCGCATCGGGCGCCGGCAGCCGCGACAGGTATTCGAGGAACACGGGCAGGTAGTCGGGCAGTTCGCCCTGGTTCAGGAACAGCCCGTGCCGCTCGTACATCTGCAGCAGGTCGACCATCGCCTGCCCGCGGTCGCGCGATTCGCCGTGTACATGCTCGAACAGGTACAGCGACGTCGCGCGGCCACGGTCGAACAGCCCGACGTAGTTCTCCTGCAGCGTCAGCAGGTCGCGCTCGCGCACGTAGGCAAGGAACCGGTCGAGGCCCGCGCGCACCGTTTTCGACAGGCGCGCGTGCTCGCGCAGGTGCATTTCGATCGAATCGAGCGCGACAACGAGCGCCTCGTCGGGATAATCAAGCAGCGCCGCGAGCGCCGCATAGGTCGGATCGGATGCGGTGCTCATCATCGGGAAGCCTCGTGGATCGGAATCGTCTTGCTGCCCTTCCTCGGGCTGAACAGGCTGGCCTCCGAACGGCCATCCGAGCAGCCGTTGCCGAACGAGAAGCCGCACGACGCGCGCAGGTCGTAGGCGTTCTCCGCATACTCGCGATGCGTGGTCGGGATCACGAAACGATCCTCATAGTTCGCGATCGCGAGGTAGCGGTACATCTCCTCGACCTGCGCGAGCGACAGCCCGACCTGGTCGAGCACGCCGCGCGCGTCGACGCCGTCCACGTGGCGCGCGCGCATGAACGCGCGCATCGCGAGCAGCCGCTCGAGCGCGAGCTTCACGGGCGCCTCGTCGCCGGCCGTCAGCAGGTTCGCGAGATAGCGCAGCGGGATGCGCAGCGATTCGACGTCCGGCAGGTAGCCATTCATCCCGAGATCACCGCTGTTCGCGGCCGCGTTGATCGGCGACAGCGGCGGCACGTACCACACCATCGGCAGCGTCCGGTATTCCGGATGCAGCGGGAACGCGATCTTCCAGTCGATCGCCATCTTGTAGGTCGGCGAACGGCGCGCGGCGTCGATCCACGCGGCCGGCACGCCGTCACGCTCGGCCTGCGCGATCACGGCCGGGTCGTCCGGATCGAGGAACAGCGACAATTGCGCTTCGTACAGATCCTTCTCGTTCTCGGCGCTGGCCGCCTCGCTGATCCGGTCGGCGTCGTACAGCAGCACGCCGAGATAGCGGATGCGGCCCACGCAGGTTTCCGAGCACACGGTCGGCTGGCCGGCCTCGATGCGCGGATAGCAGAAGATGCACTTCTCGGCCTTGCCGCTTTGCCAGTTGTAGTAGATCTTCTTGTACGGGCAGCCGGACACGCACATGCGCCAGCCGCGGCACTTGTCCTGGTCGATCAGCACGATGCCGTCTTCCTCGCGCTTGTAGATCGAGCCCGACGGGCACGACGCGACGCACGCCGGGTTCAGGCAGTGCTCGCACAGGCGCGGCAGGTACATCATGAAAGTGTTCTCGAACTGCCCGTAGATCTCCTTCTGCACATTCTCGAAGTTGTAGTCCTTCGCGCGCTTCTCGAACTCGCCGCCGAGGATCTCCTCCCAGTTCGGCCCCCACTCGATCTTCTCGAGCCGCTGGCCGCTGATCACCGAGCGCGGCCGCGCGACCGGCATCGCGCGCGTATTGCCGGCTTCCTGCAGATGCGCGTAGTCGAACGTGAACGGCTCGTAGTAATCGTCGATCTCGGGCAGGTGCGGGTTCGCGAAGATCTGCGCGAGCAGCCGCCACTTGCTGCCGAGACGCGGCTCGATCTTGCCGTCCGCGCGCCGTTTCCAGCCGCCGCGCCAGCGGTCCTGGTTCTCCCAGTCCTTCGGGTAGCCGATGCCCGGTTTCGTCTCGACGTTGTTGAACCACGCGTATTCCATCCCTTCGCGGCTCGTCCATACGTTCTTGCAGGTCACCGAGCAGGTATGGCAGCCGATGCACTTGTCGAGGTTCAGCACCATCGCGATCTGTGCGCGTACCTTCATGACGTTTCTCCGGTAGCCCGTACGGCTTGCGTTGTGGGGTCGACCGCGGTCTCTTCGCCATCGAGCCAGTCGATCTTGTTCATCCTGCGCACGATCAGGAACTCGTCGCGATTCGAGCCGACCGTGCCGTAGTAGTTGAAGCCGTACGCGAGCTGCGCATAACCGCCGATCATGTGGGTCGGCTTCAGCGCGATGCGCGTGACCGAGTTGTGGATGCCGCCGCGCGTGCCGGTGATCTCGGAGCCCGGCGTGTTCACGATCTTCTCCTGCGCGTGGTACATCATCACCATCCCGGACGGAATCCGCTGGCTGACCACGGCCCGCGCGCACAATGCGCCGTTCGAGTTGAAGCATTCGATCCAGTCGTTATCGACCGCGCCGATCGCCTTCGCGTCGTCCTCCGACATCCACACGATCGGGCCGCCGCGCGACAGCGTCAGCATCAGCAGGTTGTCCGTGTAGGTGCTGTGGATCCCCCACTTCTGGTGCGGCGTCAGGAAGTTCAGCACCCGTTCCGGGTTGCCGTTCGAACGCGTGCCGACCATGTTCGCGTAACTGCCCGTATCGACCGGCGGCTTGTACGCGCACAGCGACTCGCCGAACGCGCGCATCCACGCATGATCCTGATAGAGCTGCTGGCGGCCGGTCATCGTGCGCCACGGCACCAGCTCGTGCACGTTCACGTAGCCGGCGTTGTACGACACGTGCTCGGATTCGATCCCGCTCCACGTCGGCGACGAGATGATCTTGCGCGGCTGCGCCTGGATGTCGCGGAAACGGATCTTCTCGTCTGCGCGCGCGGCGGCCAGGTGCGTATGGTCGATGCCCGTGATGCCGGACAGTGCGCGCCACGCCTTCACCGCCACTTCGCCATTGGTCTCGGGCGCGAGCGCGAGGATCACCTCGGCCGCGTCGAGCGCCGTGTCGATACGCGGCCGCCCTTGCGCCGCGCCGTCGGCCACCTTGTAGTTGAGCTCGCCGAGCAGCTTCACTTCGTCCTTCGTGTCCCAGCCGATGCCTTTGCCGCCGTTGCCGAGCTTGTCCATCAGCGGCCCGAGCGACGTGAAGCGCGCGTAGGTGTTCGGATAGTCGCGCTCGACGACGGTCACGTTCGGCATCGTGCGGCCCGGCACCGGCTCGCATTCGCCGCGCTTCCAGTCCTGCACGTCGAACGGCTGCGCGAGCTCGCCCGGCGTGTCGTGCGCGATCGGGGCGAGCACCACGTCGCGTTCGACGCCCAGATGCCCGTCGCACAGTTCGGAGAAGCGCTTCGCGATCCCCTTGAAGATCTCCCAGTCGCTCTTCGATTCCCACGCGGGATCGACGGCCGCCGACAGCGGATGGATGAACGGGTGCATGTCGGACGTGTTCATGTCGTCCTTCTCGTACCACGTCGCGGTGGGCAGCACGACGTCCGAGTACATGCAGGTCGTCGACATCCGGAAGTCGAGCGTCACGAGCAGGTCGAGCTTGCCGCGCGGCGCGTCGTCATGCCACGTCACTTCCTCGGGGCGCGTGCCGCCGGTCGCGCCGAGATCCTCGCCCTGCACGCCGTGGGTCGTACCGAGCAGATGCTTCAGGAAATATTCATGCCCCTTGCCTGACGAACCGAGCAGGTTCGAGCGCCACACGAACAGGTTGCGCGGGAAGTTCTCCGGCGCATCGGGATCCTCGCTCGCCAACTTCAGCGTGCCCGTCTTCAGCTGCTGCGCGAGGGCCGCACCGCCATGCGCGGGATCGGCGAGCGCCGCGCCGACCTTCAGCGGATTCACCGCGAGCTGCGGCGCGGACGGCAGCCAGCCCATCCGTTCCGCGCGCACGTTGTAGTCGATCGGCGCGCCGTGGAACTTCGATTTGTCCGCGAGCGGCGACAGCAGCGTGGCCGGGTCCATCGGGTCGTAGCGCCACTGGTCGGTGTGCGCGTAGAAGAACGACGTCGCATTCATCTGGCGCGGCGGGCGGCTCCAGTCGAGCGCGCCGGACAATACCGTCCAGCCTGTCTGCGGCCGCAGCTTCTCCTGGCCCACGTAGTGCGACCAGCCACCGCCCGGCTTGCCGACGCAGCCGCACATGATCAGCATGTTCATGATCGCGCGGTACGACATGTCCATGTGGAACCAGTGGTTGATCCCGGCGCCGATGATCACCATCGACTTGCCTTGCGTCTTGTGCGCGTTCTCCGCGAACTGCCGCGCGACCGAGATCACGTCCGCGCGCTTCACGCCGGTGATCGCTTCCTGCCAGGCCGGCGTGTACGGCAGGTCGTCGTCGTAGCTCGCGGCCACGTCGCGGCCGCCGAGGCCCTGGTCGAGCCCGTAGTTGGCGACGAACAGGTCGTAGACGGTCGCGACCAGCAGGTCGCCGTTGCGCGTCGCGATGCGCCGCACGCCGATCCGGCGCGACAGCTCGGACGTGTGCTGCGTCGAATTGAAATGCGCGTGCGGCTGGTTGCCGAAATACGGGAACAGCACGTCGACCACGTCGTCGTGCGCGGCCGTGCACGACAGCCGCGGCGCGAGTGCCGCGCCCTTCGACGTCTCGCCGCGCAGGTTCCACTTGCCCTTGTCGGCTTCGTCCTGCTGCCCCCAGCGGAACCCGACCGAGCCGACCGGCACGACGAACTCGCCGGTCGCATCGTCGATCATCACGGTCTTCCAGTCCGGATGCGCGGCTTCGTCGAGCGCATCGTCGAAGTCGGATGCGCGCACGAGGCGCTCGGGCACGTAACCGTCGCCGTGCGGCACGAGGCGCACGAGGCACGGCATGTCGGTATAGCGCTTGCAATAGTCGGTGAAGTAGTCGCTCTTCCCCGCCAGATGGAATTCCTTGAGGATCACGTGCCCCATCGCGAGCGCGAGCGCCGCGTCGGTGCCCTGCTTCGGGTGCAGCCACAGGTCGCCGAATTTCGCGCCTTCCGAGTAGTCGGGGAACACCGACACGACCTTGGTGCCGCGATAGCGCGCCTCGACGAGAAAGTGCGCGTCCGGCGTGCGCGTCTGCGGGACATTGGAGCCCCACATCATGATGAACGTCGAGTTGTACCAGTCGGCCGATTCCGGCACGTCGGTCTGCTCGCCCCAGGTCTGCGGCGACGCAGGCGGCAGGTCGCAATACCAGTCGTAGAAGCTCAGGCACACGCCGCCGATCAGCGACAAGTAACGGGAACCCGCCGCATACGACACCATCGACATTGCCGGAATCGGCGAGAAGCCGACCACGCGATCGGGGCCATGCTGCTTCACGGTGTGGACATTTGCGGCCGCAACGATCTCGTTGACCTCGTCCCAGCTCGCGCGCACGAAGCCGCCGAGCCCGCGCCGGCTCTGGTACGAACGGCGTGCTTCGTCGTCTTCGACGATCGAGCGCCACGCGTCGACGGGCCCAAGCGTGCGGCGGCGTTCACGCCACAGCTTCACGAGCGCGCTGCGCACCATCGGATGCTTGAGGCGGTTCGCGCTATACAGATACCAGGAGTACGACGCACCGCGCGAGCAGCCGCGCGGCTCGTGGTTCGGCATGTCGGGACGCGTGCGCGGATAGTCGGTCTGCTGGGTTTCCCAGGTGACGATCCCGCCTTTCACATAGACCTTCCACGAGCACGAGCCCGTGCAATTCACGCCGTGGGTCGAGCGGACGATCTTGTCGTGCTGCCAGCGCATCCGGTAGCCGTCTTCCCATTTTCGGTCTTCGTCCGTGACGGCACCGTGTCCGTCGGAAAAGCGTGGCCTCGTGGTGGAGAAATAACGCAATCTATCCAGGAAATGGCTCATGGGGATCTCGTTTTTCCGGTCTTTTGGCAGACCCTGATTATTTAAGGAGGTGAAATGGCGGATGTAAAGGTCGATCGGATCGCATTCGTTTCGCCCTTTCCACCGTGGTCGCATCGATTGTCGGGCGGATCGACATATCAAGACTTGATACAAATCACGATATCGTTGATCCGCGCGCAACAGCAAACGCCACCTGGGGCGTGAGCGCGCGGCAAGGCCTGCTATGCTGCGCACTGCATTCGCGCGTCATCCGTCCGCCGCTTCCCTGCATCGCGTAGCGGCGCTCGGATTTCGCATTGAAATGCGCTGAACATCCCTGCCATCCGTAGCGGGATTCGCATGCCGCAGCCGGTTGCCGGTCGACGGTTGCGCAACAGGTTCAGCGCATTTCCCTTTCCGGCCGTCGATCAATAAAACCCATACCAATAAGCACTGCAATTTCATGACATCCCGACTTCTCGCCGCGCTCGCTGCCGCGGCCTTGAGCTGCACCGTCCTGCCCGCTGCCCACGCACGCACCTATGTCCCGCCGACCGCGTCGTTCGGTAAAGGGGCTTATGTGCATCAATTCGTGCTGCGCGACCCCGTCACGCACCGGCCGCTGCCGAATGCACGCTACCGGCTGCTGCTGCCCGGGCAGGTGATCGCGGGGCTGCCTCCCTATGAAGAAGGCGGCGAAAGCGTCGTGTTCGGCACGACCGATGCCGCCGGACGCACGGTGCGGATTCGCCTGCCCGCCCGTCATCCCGAGAGCGAGTGGGCGCTTCAGCCTGTCGTCGGCGAAGGCGACATGGGCGGGACGTTTCGCGTGATCGACGAAGAGACGGGGCGGCCCTACGGTCGTTACTCGTACGTACTCGACGTGACGGGCGCATACCTGGCCTGCGGGCACATCGATGCCAACGGCTATACCGTCTTCGCGCAATCGCAGGTGGACCGCAAGCTCTGGTTGCACCCCACGGTATTGCGCGTGCCCGCGGACACCGACTGGTGTGCCGGGCCCGCCACGGACATCGCCAACCGTGCCGGCAATCCGGGCGTGCCCGATCTCTACACGCAGTATCTCGGCAGCCTGGTCGCCGACGGCCAGCACCTCGGCCGGGCACTCCAGGAACAGATCGCGGCCAAGATGGTCGCGCTGGCGATTGCCGAGCGGGACGAAGGCCGCATCGACACCGCGCTCGAGGTCGGCCATTTCTCGGATCGCATGTTGAACAGCGTCGGTTACGACCTCGTCAATGCGGGCCTGAAGATCGATCGTGCGATGGCGATGATCGATGCGCACCTGGCGACGTCACCGAACGACGCGTATGCGCTCGACAGCAAGGGCTGGGCACTGTATCGCCTCGGTCGCAACGACGACGCGCTGACGTGGTTCGACCGGTCGATCGCGATCTTCGCGAAGGACGACGACAGGGACAAGGGTGCGCGCGAAGCCTATGCGAGCGGGCTGACGCACAAGGGTGAAGTGCTGTGGAAGCTGGGCCGAGAAGATGCCGCGCGCGATGCGTTCGCGCAGGCGCGGAAGGTCCAGCCCGAGAACACGGACCTGGCGGAGACGTTGAAGCGGCTGGCGATACCGCTCGGGCAGGATGGCGCGAAGGCGCCGGGTACGGCAAGCGAGTAACCGGCGACGCGAGCGGACAGGCAAGCGGACACATGGCGCGGCAACAGCTGTCGGCAGAAGCGTGGAAAGCGGCTGCCGGCTTAGTCCGGCACCGCCGCCATCACCGGACGAGGCCGACCACGCTCGCTTCCGTCACTCCTCGCCTTTCGCGCCCGGATTGAGCATCACGACGAAGCCCGCCACGCCGACGACCAGCGCGACCGCGCCGCCGCGCAGCGCCATCGCATTGTCGAACAGCAGCCCCGACACGACGGCCATCATCCCCGCGAGCGACATGAACACGGCGATCGCCGCGACGACGATCCGGTACTGGCGACGTATCATCGCGCACCCGCCGCGTTAAGCAGCGGCAGCCGCTGCGTCGTCGTCATCGTCACCGCGGATCAGCAGCACCGGGCACTTCGAGCCGCGCACGAAGCGCTCGGCGACACTGCCGAGCAGCACGCGCCGGATGCCGCGCCGCCCGTGCGTGCCGACCACCGCGAGATCGATCCCGCCTTCCTTCACGTAGCGCTGCAGGCGTTCCGCGATGTCCTCGCCGATGCTCTCGGTCTCGACGAGTTCGGCCTCGCCCTTCGCGCCAGCCAGCGCGATGATCTGCTCCGCTTCGCGCAGCACCTTGCGCCCGTCGTCGCGGATTTCCTCGACCAGCGCGTGCGGGTCGAAACGGCCCGCGTACGTGAACAACACCGACTTGTCCACCACGTACACGACGCTGACGTGCGCGTCGCCTGCCAGCGCAACCTTCACTGCCTCGGCAAGCGCCTGTTTCGACGAAGCGCTGCCGTCGACGGCCACCATGATCTTCTCGTACATGCGAACCTCGCTGGGGTGATTGGCCGCGCGTCTGATCGCGCGCGGCCCTGTCACCATCATCGGCGGATGGCGGGTTCGAATGTTGACGGCGATCAAGTCGCGCCGGCATTCACACTGCGACCGGCCGACGCAGGGCGCCGCCCCGCGCCGGCGGCCTGTGCGTCATCGTGCGTGCGGCGCGCGGTACTTGTACTTGTCGAACCCGCTGGCACGCGACCATGCGCTGGCGACCGCCTCCACGTCCTGTCCCGCGAACGGCAGGACCGTATCGGGCTGGGCGCCGTGACGATAGTTCGGCCCGGTGAATTCGGGGTCCGCCGCGTAGCCGAAGTACGTGTTGCCGCTCCACACGATGTTGGCGTAGCTGCCTTGCGGATTCTTCGTCCGGAAGATCGCGCCGCTGTCCGATGCGTTGTAGAAGCGGTTGCCCGTCACCTGGAACGCGTTCGCATAGCTGAGGTTTTCGACGATCGGCGTGATCAGGCCCGGCGTGCGCGTGATCACGACGTTGTCGCGCACGACGGAATCGGCCGAGCCCGCGGCGGACACGATCCGCCGCTTGTCGTTCAGGCTCAGGTTGTTCTCGACGATCGCACCGGTTTCCTGCGCGACGTGGCCGAGCCCGTCGGAACCGCACCCGCAGAACAGCATCAGCCCGCCGTCGTTGTCGTGGCTGAAGTTCGCGGCCACGCGCGTGTTGCGCGTGCCGAGATCGGCGTCGAACGCCATCCCGTCGCCGGCCTCGATATTGTTCTGCAGCCGCACGCCGTTGACTTCGTTGTAGCGGAACAGCGCATCGTCCGTGTTGATCGCCCAGGCACCGGCGCTGTTGCCCGGCGCCCGCATCCAGATGTCGTACAGGTGATTCGCCTCGACCTGCGGCGCGGTTGCCGTGCGGACGATGATGCCGTCGCCGCCGACGTTGTGGATCAGGTTGTTGCGGAACACGACGCGCGTCATCGGGAAATAGTCGGTCGCTGCCTGCGTGGCCGGATTCGTGAGGTAGGCCGAGTTGCCCTTGTACGGCGGATAGTCGCCGCACGGCGCGCCGCCTTCCCGGCACATCCACGCGGATCGCGTCGACAGCGCCACCGCGTCGACGTTGTAGATCTCGCTGTTCTCGACCGCGATGTCGTCGAAGCCGGTCCGCTTTTCCTTCGTGCCGACGACTTCGTTGTCGCGGGTCACTTCGAACAGCATCCCGCCGGTCGTCTTGTACGACCCGACCGTATTGCCGGCGACGTCTTTCAGATAGCCGCGCACGTGATGCACGTACACGTCGTCGACGTGATAGTGGCTGCCCGTGCCGTAATCTTCCAGCCGCACATACAGCCCGAGGCGCCCGCCGGGCGTCGTCGCATCGTTGGTCAGCTCGAGCGAGCGGATCTCCCAGTACTGGGTGTTGTACAGATAGATGGCCGCACGATTCACGGTGGGATTGTCCGACTTGCACAGCGAGTAGTAGCCGCTGAACCCGCTCGGCGTCTTGTGCTGCTCGGTGATCGACTGGTCGGGATCGGCCGTCGCATCGGTGCAGCCGGCCGCGATGACGGGGCGCGGCGCCTTCGGGTCACCGTATGCGTCAACGACGATGGGCGCGCCGGCCGCGCCGGTGCTGCCCGGCGCGGGCGTAAAGCTGCCGTCGCAGGTCGTGCCGCGCTTGAAGCGCACATGCATGCCGGGCGCGAGCACGATCCGGTTCAGCGTCGCGAGATCGTGAATCGGATTCGCGGCGGAGCCGAGCGTCGCGGGCGAGCCCGTTCCGTTCGCGCCGAGCGAGCAGTCGACGTGCAGCGTGCCGGGCACGTCATCGGCCGTCTTTCCCGCAGCGGGCGCGGCGGCAAGCTGCTGCCCGGCCGCGACGCCGTCCGCCGATTCCCCGCCACCGCATGCTGCGAGCGCGCCGATCAGCGGCGCTGCGACAATCTTCCAGTGTTTCAAAGTCAGTCTCCCGAAATATTGCATTCGTGATCCGGCACCGGGTCGACCGCAGGTCGATCCGTGCGCCGGCCGCCCATTCCGGCCGCCGGTTCGTCGAGACGAACCGGCGCCCCCTCCTCGCTTGCCGCGGGCAGCAGCCCCGCCCGCTCGGCCAGCACCCACAGGCCGGCTGCCGCCGCGCCGTCGATCGTGTCGACGGGCGGCCAGCCGGACAGCGATGCCGCATGCCGGTAACGCATGCACAACGCGGCGTCGCCGATCAGCATCGGTCGCGGCGCGTCATCGTGGGTCGCACCGCCTGGCCCACCGTCTTCGGCCGCCAGCCCCGCAAGCTCATGACCGATCAACACGCCGGACAGGTAGTCAGCCTGCTCGTTCGGCGCCAGATCGCCGGCCAGCAGCCGCGCACGGCTGCCGAAGATCGTCGCGAGCAGCCCCGTCGCGTGGCCGGCCTGCGCGGCGCGCACGCCGCGCTCGAAGGCGTCGCGCGCGAACCCGGCCGACGGCTGCATCGTGCGGCCGAGCAGGCTGTGCGTGCACAGCAGCGCGTACAGTTCGCCCGTCATGAACGTGCGGAAACGCTCGATGCGCGAGCCGCGCACGGCGACCCATTTCGAATGCGTGCCCGGCAGACCGATCCATCGCGGCAACGCCGAATCGTGCGTCGCGCCGCTCGCCTGCAGCGCACCGACGATCTGCGTCTCCTCGCCGCGCATCACGTTCGCCAGCTCGCCGCGCTGGATCAGCCCCGGCACGATGTGCACGGTCACGCCGCGCCGCGCACGCACCGTCTGCAGCGATGCGCCAAGCCGCGCCGCGTCGATCGGCACGTCCGCATACGGGGCCTCGCGCCACCCCTGCGTGCTGCCGACCATGCCGGCCGCGACGACCGGCAGCGCCGGCCACGCATCGAGCCATGCGCCGCACACGTCCTCGAAGGCCGCATCGCATGCGTCGGCGATCGCGGCGCCCGCGCCGCCCAGCTGCATCACGCCCTTCGGCGCGGCCCGCTCGTCGAGCACGGTCCGCGCATCCGCCATCAGGTACGCGCGCAGCGACGTGGTGCCCCAGTCGAGCGCGATCAGCCGTGGCACCGGCGAGGGGCCGCCTGACCGTGGTATTGCATCTTGCATAGGATTCCTCTGTTTGACGGTTGCGGCTCGTGGCTTCGTCACGCCGGTATCAGAAGAGCGTCTCGATACCCGCGTAGACGCCTGTTTGCCCGTGCCCCGGCATCGGCGACGCACCGAGCCCGTTGCCGTTGCCGAGCCCCGGCGACTGCGGGTTCACGCCCAGGTTCGCCGCCGCGCTGTTGAACACGTGCGCGGCCGTCGCATACAGGAACGTGCGCTTCGACAGGTCGTACATCGCGCCGAGGCCGATGATCGTCGAGCGCCCTTCGCCGCTGTGGTCGGCGGTCCACTGGCCCGCGTCGATCTTCATCGAATAGACCGCGCTCTGCAGATGCAGGAACGGCGTCGCGTCGTACGTCACGCCACCCCAGTAATAGTTCGCGGTGCGCGACAGGCCAGCCGGCGTGTCGGGCGCGCTGTAGCGCGTATAGCCGAGCTGCACCAGCGCGGGGCCGAAGCGGTCGCGCACGCCGATGAATGCTTCCTGCGATGCGGTGAACAGGTTGTCTTCGCGGCCGTACTGGTTGCGGATCTCGTTCCAGATGGCGCGCACTTCGAAGTCGCCGTGCGTGTAGGCCACCGTCGCGCCGTCCGACAACCCCGTCGCGCCCACGTTGTTCGGCGAGCCGCGCAGCCAGCCGTTCGAGCTGTTGCCGAGGTTCGCCTGCAGCGCGAACGAGAAGCCGCCGAACTTCGGCGATTCGTAGCGGATCCCGTTCGACAGCTTCGGGCCGTTCCGGTACGACGTCAGCGACTCGACCGAATAGTTTTCCTCGAGCAGCGGATCGTACGACCAGATATAGCTGTTGATGAACGAACCCTGCCCGAGCCGCAGGAAACCGTAGCGCTCGTTCTTGAAGCCGACCCACGCGCCGCGCTGGAACAGCACGCCGCCGCCGTAGTTGCCGTTCGCCGCGTTGATCGACGATTCGAGCCAGAACACCGCCTGGTTGCCGCCGCCGAGATCCTCCTTGCCGGTGATGCCGAGGATGCTCGTCCCCCAGTCGTTGCCTTCCGAAATGCGCGAGCCCGTCGAATGCGGGCCGTTCTGCACACCGCTCAGGTACTGCACGTCGCCGCCCACACGCCCCCACACGGTGACGCTCGATTGCGCCTGCGCCACCGCCGGCACCGCCAGGGCCAGCGCCGCGATCCACCCATACTGTCGCATCTAGATCTCCTCCTGCTTTTCGTTCACGTCTCGTTTGATTGGGGAAAGCGCTTTCCCTCGATAGCAAAAAAATTTCGCGGCGGTTGTCGTGCATCGTTTTCCGCTACGTTTCTTGCGGAAGGCACGCGTGCTATGCTCGCGAAATGGGAAAGCGTTTTCATTGTCGGCGCGCGGTTGCGCTTTTTCAAGAAAATTCTGGCCCTCCAAGGGATACTACCGAGTCCGATCGCGCGGCACGCCTGCGATGCCGCCGCCCGATCGCCGCCGCCGGTGCGCATGCTATGCTCGCCGGCAAAATGCACTGACACTCACTTTCATCGTGGCCAAGATCAACGAAGTCGCCGCCGCCGCAGGCGTCTCCATCGGAACCGTCTCGAAGTTCATCAACAAGACGAAGCGCTTCTCGCCCGACGTCGAGCGCCGCATTGCCGAAGCGATCGAGCAGCTCGGCTACGAGTCGAACCCGCTCGCCCGCTCGATGGCCACCGGCCAGACCGGCGCGGTCGGCGTCGTGATCCAGGACATTCTCAACCCGTACTTCACCGCGATGGTCAAGGGCGTGAACCGGATCGCGCAGCGCAACGACTTCGTCGTCCTGATCGTCGATGCCGACGAGAACCGCAAGGGCGAGCGGCCCGCGCTGACCAAGCTGAGCCGGCGCGTCGACGGGCTGATCCTGAACACCAGCATGCCCGACGACGACCTGCGCTGGACCGCGAGCCTCGGCAAGCCGGTGGTCGCGGTCGGTTCCGCACCGCGCGACGGCCTGCTCACGCTGTACTCGGATCCGATCCGTGCGGGCGAGATGCTCGCGCAGCACCTGCTGATGGAGAAGTACCAGCGCTTCGCGTACATCAGCCTGCCGAACGCGCGCGGCGACGACGAACGCCGCGCCGGTGCCGAGCAGGTGCTCGCACGTGCCGGGCTGCCGCTGCGCACCTTCAGCGTGCCGCGTGCGACGGTGGCCGACGGCGAGCGCGTGTGCGCGTCGGTGATGCTGTCGGCCGAGCCGCCCGATGCGGTGATCTGCTACAACGACATGATCGCGGCCGGCTTCATCAAGGAGGCCGAACGGCTCGGCATCGCGATCCCGCACGACGTCGCCGTATGCGGCTTCGACAACCTCGAACTCGGCAAGCTCACGTCGCCCACGCTGACGTCGATCGACACCGAAACCGAGCGCGCGGGCGAAATCGCGATGACGACGCTGCTCGACGCGCTCGCGGGCAAGTCGCCCGCCCCGCATACGATGCTCGATTCGCGGCTCGTCGTCCGCGAATCGACGGTGCGGCCGCGCGACGCGCGCCGCCGCTGAGCGCTCGCCGCTTACTGCTCGATCAACGCGGCACGGCCGCGACCGCGTCCCCCAGCCACGCGCGCGCGACGCAATGCTGCTCGAGCCCGGCCACGCCCGGGCGCGTCTCGAACAGGCTGCCCGCGAGCGGCCCGCGCAGCAATCCGTCCGCACTCACGTTGACCGATGCGGACGTCACGAACAGCGTCGCGCGATCGGCGCCGCCGAACGCGACGCTGGTCGGCCGCTGCACCGGCATCTCGACGACCCGGTCGAGCGCGCCGTCCGGCGCGTAGCGATGCAGCCGCCAGCCGTCCCAGATCGCCGACCACACGCCGCCCTCCGCATCGACCGCGAGCCCGTCCGGCACGCCGCGCGCGTCGCCGAACGTCGTGAACGGCCGCGCATTCGACAAGCGCCCGGCATCGACGTCGAAGTCGTACGCGAAGATCGTGCGGCGGCCGGAATCCGTCACGTACATCGTCGTGCCGTCCGGGCTCCAGCCCATCCCGTTCGCGCACGCGAAGCCGGCCACCGCGACGCGCGACGCACGCGCATGCTCGAAGCAATGCAGATCGCCGGGGCCGTCGCCGTCGTCGGCCATCGTGCCGACCCAAAAGCGGCCACGCGCATCGACCGCGCCGTCGTTGTAGCGCAGCGACGGCCGCGCATGCGCGGCGTCGGCCAGCCGTTCGAGCGTGCCGTGCGCGGGGTCGAACAGGTGCAGGCCGCTCTTCAACGCGACGAGCAGCCGCCCGTCGTCGACGCCCGCGACGCAGCCGGCCAGCTCCGGCAACAGCCAGAAGCCGGTCTGCCCGTGGCCGGGCGTGTAGCGATAGAGCGCGGTGCGCTTGATGTCGATCCAGTAGAGCGACGCCGAGCGTTCGCACCAGAGCGGGCCCTCTCCCAGGATCGCGTTTGCGCCCTGTACCAGTTTTACTGTCGTCATCGAAATTCTGTTGTTATGCATGCGTTCGGCCGCCCGTCGGTACGGCGGGCGGAACTGCCGGCGAGCCGGGCTCAGAGCGCGCGGCCCGCGTCGTCGAAGAAGTGCGCGTGCCGCATGTCGAAGCGCACGCCGACCGGCTGCCCTGCCGCGACCGTGTAAGCGTCGCGGTTCTGTCGCACCGACAGCGGCCGATCGTGGCCTGCGAGCTCGACATAGACGATCGTCGCGTCGCCCAGATGCTCGGCGTGCGTGACGCGGCCGTCGAGCCCCGTGCCGGGCGCGCCGACCGTGAGGTTCTCGGGCCGGATGCCGAGCTGCAGCGAACCCGACGGCCACGCGCGCGCGGCGTCCGGCACCGCGGCGAGCGAGCCGCCCGGCACGTCGAAGCGCGTCGCGTCGGCGCCGCCGTGCGCGCGGCACGGCAGGAAGTTCATCGACGGCGACCCGAGGAACGACGCGACGAAATGGTTCGCCGGCTGCTCGTACAGCGCCAGCGGCGAACCGACCTGCTCGATGCGTCCGCCGTTGAACACCGCGATCCGGTCGCCGAGCGTCATCGCCTCGACCTGGTCGTGCGTCACGTAGATCATCGTGCTGCCGAGCTCGCGGTGCAGCCGCGCGAGTTCGAGCCGCATCCCGCCACGCAGCGCCGCGTCGAGGTTCGACAGCGGTTCGTCGAACAGGAACACGCCCGGCTTGCGCACGATCGCGCGGCCGATCGCGACGCGCTGCCGCTGGCCGCCCGACAGCGCCTTCGGCTTGCGGTCGAGCAGCGCGGACAACCGCAGCGCCTCGGCCGCCTGCCCGACGCGCGTACGCGTCTCGGCCGCGTCGACGCCCGCGAGCTTCAGCCCGAACGCCATGTTCTCGAACACCGTCATGTGCGGATACAGCGCGTAGTTCTGGAACACCATCGCGAGCCCGCGCTTCGCGGCCGGCACGTCGTTGACGCGGCGGCCGTCGATCAGCAGGTCGCCCGACGTGATCTCCTCGAGCCCCGCCAGCATCCGCAACATCGTCGATTTGCCGCAGCCCGACGGGCCGACGAACACCATGAATTCGCCATCCTCGATGTCGAGGCTGACGTCCTTGATCACATCCGCGCCGTCGTCGTAGCGCTTGCGGATCTGCTTGAGCGACACACTTGCCATGATTGCGTTTCTCCTCGTCCGTTGCTGCCGCTCACCATTCGGCGACCGAGCCGTCCTCGCGACGCCACACCGGGTTGCGCCAGCGGTGCCCGGTCGCGGCGGCTTCCCTCACCTTCTCTTCGTCGATCTCGACGCCGAGCCCCGGCGCATCCGGGCGCGCGACGTAGCCCGCGTCGAACGCGAACGGGATGCCGCGCGTGTACGCGTACATCGCGTTGTCGTCGTGATACGCGACATTGGTCGACTGCTCCTGGATGAACGCGTTCGGCGTGCAGAAATCGATCTGCAACGACGCCGCGAGCGTCAGGGGCCCCAGCGGGCAATGCGGCGCGACCGCGACGTCGTACGCTTCGGCCATCGCCGCGATCTTGCGCAGCTCCCAGATCCCGCCCGTATGGCTCACGTCGGGCTGCACGATGTCGACGACGCCTTCCTGCAGCAGCTCCTTGAACTGCCAGCGCGTGAACAGCCGTTCGCCGGTCGCGAGCGGCACCGCGCAATCGCGCGCGACTTCGCGCAGCGCGTCGTTGTGCTCGGGCAGCAGCAGTTCCTCGTAGAACATCGGGTCGAACGGCGCGAGCGCCCTGGCGAGCGCCTTCGCGACCGGGCGGCGCACGCGGCCGTGGAAGTCGATGCCGAGCCCGACCTCCTTGCCGACCACATCGCGCACCGTGCCGAAGCGCGCCACCGCGCGATCGATCGCCGCCGGCGACTCGATCCAGTCGGTCGCGTTGACCACGCCCATCTTCAGCGCGGTATAGCCGGCCTCGACGAGCTGCCGTGCGTTCGCGGCCATCTCGTCGGGCGTGTCGCCCTTCACGTGCGCATAGACGCGCGCCTTGTCGCGCACGGGGCCGCCGAGCAGGTCGTAGACGGGCACGCCGAGCGCGCGCGCCTTGATGTCCCACAGCGCCTGCTCGATGCCCGAGATCGCGCTCGTCAGGATCGGGCCGCCGCGATAGAAGCCGCCGCGATACATGACCTGGAACAAATCCTCGATGTGGCGCGGGTCGCGGCCGATCAGGTAGTCGGCGAGTTCGTGCACGGCGGCGGCCGTGGTGGCCGCGCGCCCTTCGACGATCGGCTCGCCCCAGCCGGCGAGGCCCTCGTCGGTGCTGACCTTCACGAACTGCCAGCGCGGTGCGACCGCGAATGTTTCGATTTCGGTGATCTTCATGTGGATGAACGGGTCCGGTTGAACAGCAGCGCCGACATGCCGTTGTCGGCGACGAGATCCGCGCCGGCGATGCCGGCCGCCGCGTCCGACAGCAGGAACGCGGCGATCCGGCCGATATCGGCCGGTTCGTTGATGCGCTGCGCGGGATGCAGCGCGCGATACGCGTCGAGCAGCGCGGGATCGCGCTCGAGTGCCGCGCCGATCGGCGCGTTCAGCGTGAAGCCGGGGCTCAGCGTGTTGACGCGGATGCGCTGCGGCGCGAGGCTCGTCGCCATCGCACGCGACATCGCGACGATGCCGCCCTTGGTCGCCGCGTACATCTCGAAGCCCGGCACGCTCGCGCCCGCATGATTCGACGCGATGTTGACGATCGCGCCGCCACCGGCGCGCGCGATGCGCGGCGCCGCGAGCTGCGCACACTGGAACATCGAGCGCAGGTTGGTGCGGTACAGGCGGTCGCAGTCGTCGAGCGAGAATGCGTCGAACGGGCCGTGCAGCGTGATGCCCGCGTTGTTCACGAGCCCGTCGAGCCGGCCGTGATGCGCATCCACGCGCTCGAACAGCGCGGCGACGCTCGCCGGCTCCGCCACGTCGGTCTCGACGAACAGCGCGTCGCGCCCGCCGAGCCGTTCGCGCACCACGTCGGCGCGCGCGGCATTCTTCTCCGCGACGACGACCTGCGCGCCGCATTGCGCGAGCACGTCGACGATGCCGAGGCCGATGCCGTCGCCGCCACCGGTGACGACGATCACGCGGCCGTCGAGCGATTCGAATGGATTCATGGTTTTACCCCTTGACCGCGCCGGCCGTGATGCCCGCGACAATCCTGCGCTGGAGAATGAAGAACAGCACGAGCAGCGGCAGCGTGCCCATCACGGCTGCCGGGAACAGCTTGGTCGGATCGATGTCGTTGGTGCCGATGAAGCGGAACACCGCGACGGTGATCGTGAACTTCGACGAGTCGGTCAGGAACAGCAGCGGATAGACGAGGTCGTTCCACACCGACAGCGTGACGAACATCGCGAGCGTGCCGGTGATCGGCCGCAGCAGCGGCAGCACGATGTACCAGTACACCTGCAGCGGGCTGCAGCCGTCCATCACCGCGGCTTCCTCGAGTTCGAGCGGAATCCGCTTCAGGAAGCTCGTGTAGAAGAACACGCCGAGCGGCAGGCTCTGCACGGTGTACGCGAGCACGACGCCGAGATACGTGTTGAGCAGGTGCAGGTCGCGGAACAGCACGTACAGCGGCGTCAGGCTGACGAACATCGGGATCGTCAGGCCGAGCGTCAGCACGATGTAGACCGCGTTCGACAGCCGGCCCTTCACGCGTGCCAGCGGATACGCCGCGAGCGACGACAGTAGCGCGACGAGGAACGTGACCGCGAGCGTGATGCCGATCGTGTTCGCGACGCTGCGCCAGTAGTTCATCTGCGTGAACACGGCCGCGTAGTTGCCGAAGAACACATGGTCGGGCAGCCCGAGCGGGCGCGCGATGATGTCGTCGCCGGTGCGCAGCGACATCAGCACCATGTAGATCGTCGGCAGCAGCACGATCGCGACGATCGCGATCGCGGCGACGAGCCGCGCGAACCCCGGCATGCGGCGCAGCAGCGCCCCCGCGCGCAGCCCGCCGCCCGACGTGCCGGCGGACGGACGGTCCGCATGAAAGCGTTGACGGATGACGTTCACAGGTTGTCCTCCCGGCGGCGCAGGATCGTGTTCTGCGTGGTGGCGACCACCACGACGATCGCGAGCATGATCATCGACAGTGCACTCGCGAAGCCGAACTTGTAGTCGTTGAACAGGCTGTGGAAGATCTGCAGCCCGAGCGTGGTCGTCGCGCCGTCCGGCCCGCCGTTGGTCAGCACGAGCGGCAGCTCGAAGGTCTTCAGCGTGCCGATCGTGCTCAGCGTGATGTTCACGGTGAACGCTGGCGCGAGCAGCGGCAGGTCGATGCGCGTGAAGCGCACCCACGCGTTCGCGCCGTCGAGCTTCGCCGCGTCGTGCAGTTCCGATGGAATGTTCAGGTAGCCGGCCAGGAAGATCGCCGTCGAGTAGCCGACGTACATCCACACGTGCACGGCCGTGACGGCCGGCAGCGTGACCGACGGATCGCCGAGCCACACCTGCTGCAGCGCGTCGAGATGCACGAGATGCAGCAACTCGTTGATGCCGCCGCCGAGCGGCGAGTACAGGTACTCCCACACGAACCCGGCGATCACCGCCGAGAACATGCTCGGCACCAGCAGCCCGACGCGCAATGCGCCGCGCAGCCGCGGCAGCGAGAACAGCAGCGCGGCGAACAGCAGCCCGAGCCCGTTCTGCACGATCACGACGATCGCCGCATACGCGAACGTGACGACGAGCGTATGCAGGCTCGCGGGATCGCGAAACGCCGCCGCGTAGTTCGCGAGGCCGATCCAGTGCGCATCGCCCACGCCGGAAAAATCCGTCAGGCTCATCCGCGCGGCCTTGAACAGCGGATACAGGCTCAGCAGCGCGTACAGCGCGAGCGCCGGAACGGCGCACCACAGCAAGGTCCGGTTGCGCTTCATCGCGCGCCTCCTTCGTCGAACCGCGCCGCGCGAGCGCGCGCGGCAGCGGAAATGTCAGCAGACAGGCCGTTCATCGCGCGGCCGCATCCCAGCGGGCGAGCAGCTTCGCCGGGTCCTGCCCGATGTCGAGGAAATACGCGGACATCGAATTCCAGATCGCCGTGAACAGCGTGCCGGTCCACACGCCCTTCGGATACAGCACGACGTGCCCGTTCTTCTGCACGGCCGCGTACGGCTGCGCCTGCGGCGGCATCGCATCGGTGCCGCCCTCGAACGGGCTGAACCCGGCTTCCGAGTCGAGGAACTGGCGGTCGTTGTCGGGGCGCGCCCAGAACGCGAGCCACTTCTTCGCGGCGTCGGTCTGGTGCGATGCCGCGTTGATCGCCCACGCGGTGCCGAGCATGTCGAGCGCGACCGGCCCGTTGCCGGGCACGAGCGCCGGCAGCGGCGCGAACTGGAACGACAGGCCCTTCGTCGCGCTGAACTTCGCGATGTTCCATGCGCCCTGCGGCATCATCGCGACGCGGCCGGCCTGGAATTCGGTCAGCCCCGTGCTCCACGCGCTCACGCCATTGTTCAGGCGCGGCACGAAGCACTTCGCGTCGGCGAGCACCTTCAGCGCGGCCATCGACTGCTTGAACGCCGGATCGGCCGCGAAGCGCGCGCTGCCCGCGCCGACGAACGATTCGGCGCGCGCATCCGCATCGCCGCCGCCGGCTGCCAGCCCGGACGCAATCACGAGCGCCGCGGGCGCCCAGCCTTCCTTCGCGGGCAGCAGCATCGGCGTGATGCCGGCCGCCGCCAGCTTCCCGCACGCGGCCTTCAACTGGTCGACGTCGGTCGGCACCGTCGCGACGCCCGCACGCTTGAGCAGGTCGAGGTTCGCGAACAGGCCGATGCCGACCAGCTCCATCGGCAGCATGTAGGTCTTCCCGCCGATCTGCGTGTGGTTACGCACACCGCGCCAGATCGTCGGCACCCACTTCTCGCCGCTCAGGTCCAGCAGCTGATGCGCGCCCTGCCACTGCCGCATCAGCTCGCGATCGATCATCAGCACATCGGGCCCGTTGCCGCCCTGCAGCCGC
Organism: Burkholderia aenigmatica; assembly: GCF_048627025.1. Classification (NCBI taxonomy): domain Bacteria; kingdom Pseudomonadati; phylum Pseudomonadota; class Betaproteobacteria; order Burkholderiales; family Burkholderiaceae; genus Burkholderia; species Burkholderia aenigmatica. The sequence goes on from NZ_CP184470.1 coordinate 751,727, forward strand.
GACGACACGACCGTCGTCGTGTCGTTGCGCGACATGTACTCGAACTTGACCTTGATGTCGGGGTTTTCCTTCTCGAACTTTGCGATCAGCGCCGCCATGTTGGCGGGCTCGGCGCCGCCGCCCTTCCAGCCCGTCACGTCGAGCGTGACCGGCGCGGCGCACACCTGCGCCGCCAGCACTGAAAGGACTGCGAAAGTTACTGCCCGAAGCCTGTTGAACATCTGCTGTCTCCATGTTGTTGTCGAATCGTTGCGCACGGCCAGTGGTGCACGGCGAGTGGCGCACGGCCGATGGCGTGCGGCGATCGGAACATGCGGCATCCGACGCGGCCGCGATCCGTCGCGCAGTCGCCCGCGTTTCCCCGTCGTCCGATTCATTTGGGAAAGCGCTTTCCCTATTGTGTCGCACAACCTGCCCGGCGTGCAAGCGCCGGGGCGAACCGATCGTCTAGGGGATATCCCGGGGGCGTGTCGCGGCGGTTGCGAGCCGCGTGTGCGCAACCGGATCGAGCGGCCATCGCGCCGAAGGCGCTATCATCGGATGTGCGACTTTCGTCCGGCCCTTATTTGCCGGCCCACTTTCAACTCGCTCAACCGACATGACAACGACTACCGAACGCGTGGACGGCGCCGCCCAGCATCTCGTCGCCGCCCGCCATGCCGGCGCGCCCGGCCCGCTGCTGCCCGATGCGCTGCGTCCCGAGAACGTCGAGACCGCGCTCGCGATCCAGCAGCGCGTGGCCGACCTGCTCGGCGAACCCGTCGGCGGATGGAAATGCGCGCTGCCGCCGCCCGACCGCGTGATCCTCGCGCCGATCTTCGCGTCGACGATCCGCGAGGCCGATGCGCCGTACCGCGTGGTCGGCGGGCCGATCGTGCGGATCGAACCGGAAATCGCGTTCGTGCTCGATCGCGACCTGCCCGCGCGCGAACAGCCGTACGACGAACAGGACGTGCGCGATGCGATCCGCGAAGTGCGCATCGTGCTCGAGGTGCTGGGCTGCCGCTATGCGGAGCCCACGCGGGCGTCGAAGTTCGAACTGCTGGCCGACGGGCAATTCAACCAGGGGCTGTGCGTCGGCCCGGTCGTGCCCGACGGACTGAACGTGCCGCTCGAGACGCTGGCGCTGTCGTTCGAAGGCGCACTGAACCGCGCGATCGACGGCCGCCATCCGGACGGCGATCCGCTGAAGCCGCTGGTGTGGCTCGTCAATTTCCTCGCCTCGCGCGGCGACGCCGTGCGCGCCGGGCAGATCGTGACGACCGGTTCGTACGCGGGCGCGATCGACGTGCCGCTCGGCGATGCGCTGACGGTCCGCTTCGGCGACCTCGGCAGCCTGTCGGTGACGTTGACCGCGTGATGCACGCGGCACGCGGGCACGGCTGACCGGGGCGGTCGCTGCGCGCAGCGCGATGGCGGCGATTCATGCGCCGCCCGCTCCATGGCCGTTGTCAGGCGCGCGGCTAACCGCGCTGCCGGGACGGCAACGTCATCGCAGCCACGCCCGCGACGACGCATCCGAGCCCCAGCCACGCCGATGCCGACAGCGATTCGCCGAGCAGCGCCATGCTGATGCCGACGCCGATCGGCACCCGCAGATAGGCCTGCGCCGTCGTGCCGACCGAGCCGAGCGTCTGGACGAGCCGGAAGTAGATGACGAGCGCGAGTGCGGTCGAGAAGACCGCGAGCGCTGCCAATGCGATCAGCGATGGCGCCGACGGATGAAGCGTCCACGGGCGATCGACGACGAGACTGGCCGGTACCAGCACGGCCGCGCCGACGATGAGCGAGCCGGCGGCAGGCGCCGCGGGCGACAGTCCGCTGAAGGCTCGCCCGTAGATCGCCGCGCCCGCGTAGCAGACGGTCGCCGCGACGATCGCCAGTTGCGGCACGAGTTGCCGCCCGAGTCCGTCGAATGCGCTGACGCCGACCACCAGCGAGATGCCGACGAGCCCCGCGACGACGCCGAACAGCTTCCGCGGCGTCAGCGGCTCATGGCGCGTGATCAGCCAGGTGCCGACGAACGCGAGCACCGGCGATGCGGAATTGAGGATCGTCGCGAGCCCCGCTTCGACCGAACGCTCGGCCCATGCGATCAGCGTGAACGGAACGACGCTGTTCAGCAGTGCCTGGACGAAGAAGCGCCGCCAGACCGCGAGATCGCGCGGCATCCGAATGCGCGTGACGCGCATCCACAGCAGCAGCACCGAGCCCGCGATCAGGGTCCGCGCGGCGATCAACGTCAGCGGCGGAATCGTCTCTACGCCGATCCGGATGAACGTGTAGGACGCGCCCCATAACGTCGAAAGCGTGAGAAGCAGGAGCAGATCCGCGACGGCGGGCGGGTGGCGGGGCTTGACGGGTTGCTGCATGTCGGGGGATTCGCGTTCGCAGACCATGGCGAGGTCGGGATCGGCACGGGCCGCACAAGCAGATGATGCCGGTGGCCCGGCGCGAACGCTTCAGCGTGACGCGAAATGTGGATTGCCTGCGACGAGGGCTAGTCGCTCGAATCCCGGCCATCACACGTCGTTACCGCAACCCAGCCTGCCGGCATCTTCAGTGCGGCGTGATCCCGGCCGCCTCCTCTCACGGCGTCACCGACTGACACTGGGCGGCAGTCCAAAGCGGTTTTCCAGCACTTGCGCAATCTCCCCTTCCGCCAGTTGCCGTTTCTCGGTGTGCCCGTCCGTCACCGTCTTGAGCACGTCGCCCAGCAGGATCAGTCGCCCGTCCGGCCGGTGCAGCACCACCAGCAGTTTCTGCACAAAGATGGCCTCGGGGTGGGTGGAATTGAGATAGTTGGCCGGGACGAAATCAACCCACTCCTGGGGCGACAGGTCGAAACCGTACTGGTTCGCCCACTCGCCGTCCACCTTCGCCTGCAGCAGGTAGTCACCGCGTTCATCGCGGCTGAGCCGGAAGGTGTCGCAGTCCTGCACGACGTCGATGTCGAGCCGGTCCAGGTCCATCGGCGCGCGGATGCCGTAGCTGCCGAAGCCCAGGTCGCACAGCCAGCGCCGCCCGCCAACCTCGGCGATCAGCGCCATGTGAGTGCGCGGCCGGCGCGCCGGGTAGAACATCGGCCGGGCGGCGACAAAGCGGTAAGGGATGCCCAGGGCTGCCAGTGCCATGGCGAACAGCCCGTTGACCTCGTAGCAGTAGCCGCCACGGCCTTGCCGCAGCAGCTTGTCGGCGATGTCCTCGGGTACCAGCGACACGCCCTTACCGGCCTGCACATCCAGGTTCTCGAACGGCACCGAGAACAGTTGGTGGCGCATGAGCGCATGCAGCGTGGCGGTATCGGCGACGGCATCGCCGGTGTAGCCGATGCGTCGGAAATAGCTGGGAACGTCGAAGTTGCTGGCGTGCATATGACTGGCTCCTGGTGGGGGTGACGTGGTCTCCACGATAGGCTGAATACGGGGACATCTGTATAGTCAGATTTATCCAAAACCAGATTGCACAGATGGCGATGCCCGCCCCCTCCTCATCCCCAGCCTCGCCCCACTACCGCCGTATCGCCGAGATGCTGCGCCAGACGCTGGCCTCCGGCGCGCTGCGCCCCGGCGAGCGGGTGATCTCTGCGCGCAAGCTGGCCGAGCGCGAACAAGTCAGCCTGCCGACGGCGCTGGAGGCACTGCGCTGCCTGGAAGCCGAGGGCCTGATCGTCGCGCGCCCTCGCTCGGGTTACTTCGTCCGGCAAGCGGCCAAAAGCCAGGCCGTGCAGCCGTCCCGTCCATCGCCGCGCCCCGTTCCGGTGACGATGTCGGCACTGGCGCGCTCGCTGTTCAGCAGCGCCGATGCCCGCCTGGTGCCGCTCGGGGCCGCGCTGCCCGATCCAGCCTGGCTGCCCACGGCGGCCCTGCAACGGTCGCTGCAGGCGGCCGGGCGCCGGCTGGACGCGTATGGGCAGAGCTACAGCTTGCCGCCAGGCCGGGCCGACTTGCGTGGCCAGATCGCGGCACGGGCGGCACAGTGGGGCGCGCGCTTCGGCCCGGATGAACTCGTCGTCACCGCGGGGGCGACGCAGGCGCTGCGCCTGGCCCTGCGTGCGGTGTGCCGGCCAGGCGACGTGGTGGCGATCGAGCGCCCCGCCTACTTCGGCACGCTCCTGCTGCTGGAGGACTTGGGGTTGAAGGCGCTCGAAATCGCCACCGATCCCCGCGAGGGCCTGCTGCTGGCCCCGCTTGCCGAGGCCATCGAGCGCCACCGGCCCGCCGCCGTGCTGGCCTCGCCCACGGTGCAGAACCCGCTGGGCGCCAGCATGCCTGTCGCGCGCAAGCGGGCGCTCGTGGCGCTTCTTGCGCATGCCGGTGTCCCCCTCATCGAAGACGACGTGTATGGCGACCTGGCCGGCGAGGGCCAGCGTCCGCCGGCCTGCAAGGCGTTCGACCGCAGCGGCAACGTCCTGTACTGCGGCTCGCTGTCCAAGACGTTGGCGCCGGGCTGGCGCATCGGCTGGATCGCAGCCGGGCGCTACCACTCGCAGGTGCTGCAGGCACGCCAGGCCGGGGACTGGGCCGGCGTGCCGCTGCTGGAAGCCGCGACGGCTGACGTGCTGGCTAGCGGCGACTACGACCGGCATCTGCGGCGCTTGAAGTCCCGCATCGCGGACGCGGTACGGGCCGTCACCGCGCGGGTCGAGGTGAGCTTCCCCGAGGGCACACGCATCTCGGCCCCGCGCGCCGGCTTCCTGTTGTGGGTGGAGCTGCCACGACAGGTCGATGCGCTGGCGGTGCATCGCAGCGCACTTGCGCTGGGCATCGGCGTCAGCCCCGGCCCGCTGTTCTCCCCGCGGGCGGATCTGCCGAACCACCTGCGGTTGAACTGCGCGAACGAACCCACGCCGCGCCTGCTGGGTGCGGTGGAGCAGATCGGCGAACTGTGCCGCCGGTTGGCAGCGCAGAGTCCGGCGCGGTAGTCGCGATGGTCCGAACCCGACTATTCCATCCTTGCTCGCGTGCCAGATCCTCGGCCTCCTTGAAATCACCCGCGAGGAATGGTGTGCTGCCGTATCTGTACGGCTAGCAACCCCGAGATGCAGCGGCGCGAGCGAACAGCTGTGAAACTACGGGTGCGGCTCGTTTGCTTGCGGGATCGTAAAGAGGCGCTCGATCGTTTCGCCCAAACCGGCGAGTTTCTCGAACGCGCCTTTCGGGAGGACGCGTTGATTCGCTCTTTCCGCCTTGATGCCTTGTGCGTTCGCACGCGCATGACGTGCGGTAGCGTGACCGGAGAGGTCCGGTAGCGGTCGCCCCGGTGCCGCGCCGAACCAACGGTACTCCGTGATATCGAGGTCGTCCGTGACGCCGAGCCAAACCACGCACCCGCTCGGCGCACGCGCCAACTGTTGGTTGATGGCAACCTGCGCACGGGCGCCATCGACCCGTGACACCTTGAGCTGGACGTGTCGCATCACGTTGCCGCAGCACATGACAAGGTCATACCCGCTCGCGTCGAATTCCGCACGCAGGATCTCGACGTTCAGGATGCCGAGTTTCCATAGGTGGCGCATGACCTCGCCCACGAAGATGTGTTCGACAATCCGCTCGCGCAGCACCGAATGTGTGGCGTGCCTCGTCCTGCCGTCGACAATTCCGGTCTCTTCAGCCTGCATGCTTGACCTCATTCGATTGTGGGCTGTTCGGTCGGCGGGGCTGCATGGCGTTCGCTCAGCATCTTGTGATACCACGCACCAAAGGCGTCTGACCGCGGAACCTCCAGCTCCAGTTGGTGAGCATTCTCGCAAGCCCGCTCCAGCATCCACCGAGCCGCCTCTTCGAGGTCGGCGGTGATATCGGATTGCTCGCGATCCCCGAAGTGCTTGAGCGCGTTACGGACGCGATTCGCTTCGGCGATCGCGTCTTTCCGATCCTGTGCCGCATACCGAATGACTCGTCGGTCGAGGGCGACCTGTCGGCCACGCCGGTTCACCTCTTTGCCCAAGACCTCTTCAGCCGCGCCGGCAAGGGTGATCGCCGCCGCAAATTCTCGGTACTCGAGAAACAGCCTGAGCGCCGCATCAAGTTGCGCGAGCGCCAGATCAATCCGACGGTACGTTTGGACAGCCACGAATCACACTCGGTCTTGGTCATTGATTTTCCGGCCGACGCGCACGACGGGCGATATCGCCCGCGTCCGCCGCGGAAAACCTCTGTTGTTGTAGTCGGCTCGCTGTCGGCCAAGCCTCCAGGAACGGCATACGCTCCCCCATCGCTGGACACCCACGCATCAACGAACTGATGTAATCGCCTATAACGACTTCACGCTGAAGCGCACTGACCGCGAACCACCGGGAAAGCCAGTATCATCACACGTACGAAAGTCAGGCTCTACCCGAAGATCGCGCGTCACGCTCCCTCATTGAATGCGACATGAAAACAAGATCCGTCCTCACGATGCTGGTCCGGACTGCGCTCCTGCCAACTGCCCTCTTGATCACCGGCGCCGTTCACGCCGCCTCCTTCAATTGCCATGTCGCCAAGCTCCCGGCGGAGCAAACGATATGTGCCGTCCCCGAGTTGTCGAAGCTGGACGATCAACTCGCGATCGCCTGGTCGCTCGCGCCCGGCCGCTTGGAAACGGGGCGTGGCGATTCCGGCCTCAACGCGTTAAAGGCGTATCAACGTGGCTGGCAACAGCAACGGGATGCCTGCGGGAAAGACGTCAACTGCCTGCGAACCAGTTATCTCCGGCGACTGCGGCAACTTGCCGAGCCCGAACCGGATACTGTGCTCGACATCAACGACTTCCATTGGTCGCAAACCTGGACGCTGATAGAGATTGCGTCCAAGCCGCTCCCGCACAATCGAGGCGGAATCATCATGATTCATCGCAGCTCGTATGACAATGCGGCACAGCTGACGTTTAACGCGTCATCATGGAACGGTCAAAACAGCGGGCGTGAATACCAGGCCAATGCAGTCGTACGGGCCGACGGCAAGGCATTTCACGTTTCCTCCGATGGCTGCCAGCTTGATTTCGCCATCCACGGTGCACAGATGGCGGTCGAGCAGCGCGGCCAATGCGGGAGCGTGCTTGGTCATGGTAGTGACGTCGATTTTCAAGGCACGTATATCGACGAGGAGCATGCGCCGAACAAAAGCTTCGAGTTTGAATGATCGCCCGAACGGCAAACCGGAAAGCGGTCACGACGCGACCGACATTAGCGTCTGGCGCGGAAGCCCATGCCAGTCAGTCGCAGCGCATTGCGTAACACGTGCCCGGCGCCGTGATCGCTGTTTCGACACATCGATCCGCGTGGCGTCCCGCGAAGCGAAGTAATGTTGTGACAGCGAACTCAAGATCGATCTTGTTGATGTCGAGAAGTAAAACCGTGACTTCGTGAAAGTGCAGCGATGGAAAACGTCGGCATCGACGGTCTCCAAAGTCGCACTGGATTGATTGGCCTTAACATCACAGCGCGCATCGGCCCGTCCCGTCGCGCACGCGCACCGCTTACACGCCGATACCAACCATGTCGCTGACACCGCTTCCCGCCCTGCTCGACGAAACACTGCGCACCGTCGCGCGCCGCTACCGGCTGCCGCCGCTCGACCGCGCGCTGTCGCCGGCCGACGCCGCGAACCCGGCCGCCACGCTCGCGATCGCGATCGAGGAAGCGCGCAGGATACGGAGCGACGGACACACGCCCGACACGGCACTGCGGCAGCGCTTCATCGACGCGCTCGCACAAATGATCCGCGATGCGATGGAGACGCAAACCGGCGATCCCGCCTTCCAGGCCGCGGTGCTGCGGCACGATGCGCCGAGCGTGCGCGAATACGCGTCGTTGTCCGCGCACGCCGAGCAGGACCGTCGCGCGCTGCACTCAGCCGTCAATGCGATCGCGCACCCGGCCAAGCTCGAGCGCAGCGCGCGGCCGTGGCAACGCGACGGGCTCGCGCGGCTGCATGCGGCCGCCACCGCCGCGTCGTGGGCCGAGTTGCACGACACCTTGCGGCATCTGCTCGCGCTGCCCGACATGGCGACCGACGCCGCATTCGAGCAGGACATCGTCAAGCTGAAAGACAGCCCCGCGCTCGAACGCATGCTGCGCGTCGACGCACTGGCATCGGACGAGCACGTCCGTCGCTATCGTGCGCTCTGGGTCCGCCAGGGTCCGCTCGAAGGCAGCACGGTCGCCGTCGCGCAGGGCGTCGCGTCGCAGCAGCGCGGCGCAGCCGTCGAAGCGCTGGCCGCGCAGGCGCTCGACGCACTGGCCCGCAGGCTCGACGCCGTCGACGCACGCCGCACGTACCGGGTGGTGACGTCGATGCGCGTGCCGTCGTCGATACCCGGCCGGCACGATCGCGCGAAAACCGAATGGGACGCGATCCTGCTCGAACGCACGCGCGGCGACGACCCGGCGCCCGTGTGGAACGTGCGCTTCCTCGTCGAAGCGAAAGCGTCGGCGGATGCCGCGACGACCGATCTGCCGCGGCTGCTGCGCGGCCTGAACCTGCTCGCGCAGGCCGATCCGGACACGATCTATGCGTTCGAAACGCACCAGGGCACGGTGCGCGTGCACGGCGCGTCGCTGCGCGCGCTGACGACCGACGACGCGACGCTGCCACGGGAAGTGCTCTATTGCTGCGATGCGTCCGCGGACGCGACGCCGCGCCTGCTGGGCGCCGCCAGCCGGATGCAGTTGCTGTCGGCGCAGGCCAGCCTCGAATACGCGAGCGCGCTGGCACAGCGGCCGGATGCCGATCCGGGCAGCCTCGGCGTCGTCTGGCACGCGCTGCTGACGCTGCCGCAATGGCATGCCGTGCTGCACCAGTACCCGTCGTTGCGGCAGGTTCGCGAGCTGATGGTGGCGATCGACGACTTGCGGGCCGCGATCGACGATGTGGCCGACGACGGCGTCGCCAGCAGCGTATACGCGTGATGCAGGCGCCGGATCGAACCGGCCATCGCACGGCTTGCCGACCTGCGCGCACCGGTTGCCGCTGAACCCGGCCGCAGCGCGCACCTGCGAACTTCGTACATCCAGTGCGGTACGATACGCGCCGGGGCGAAAACGCCTCACCTGAGAGACTCGGCCGCTGCGGCCCCATACCCGGCACAAGAAAAAAATGCCTAAAAACCCATCGCTGCACCGAAACCTGTTCGCCGCGCTGGCGGCCAGCCTGCTCTGGATTCCGGCTGCCCATGCCAGCGGCGACGACGGCTGCTATGCGCCGAACACGCTCCGGCAAACCACCTACTCCTGCGCCAACCTGCCGATGCTGAGCCCGGCCAACGACACACGCATCAACGCGATGCTGATGATGGTCGACAGCGCCAAGGTCGCGCAGGCGTTTCCGGATCCGAAGACGATCCCGGCGAAAGACCGGATCAACCAGATCATCGTGCCGTTCCCGATGGACTTTTCCGGATGGATCTACATCGGGCAGAAGGAGCCCGACAAGACCGGCAACGCAGCGGATAGCGAAGCACCGTCGAACCAGTACGCCGACGGCGAAGGCAGCATCTGCCGCAGCATGAGCTCGGGCGCCGACGCATTCAACGACGCACTGGGCGGTGCCGGCGGCGTCCCCGCCGACGAAGCCGCGCGCCTGCGCGCGGCGCGCGCCGACATTGCGCAGAAGACCTGCGCCACGGGCGGCGCGAGCTCCGCCGCCTGGACGAAACCGCCGGTCAAGTCGCCGCTCGGCCAGCAGTTCGCCGCGTACCTCGACGGCACGAACGCGTTCTACCGCGCCGACTTCCTCACCGCGACCCGGGCCTTCGCGAGCGCTTCGCACAGCGCGAACCCGTGGCTGAAGGAAACCGGCCTCTATATGGCCGGGCGCGCGCAGCTGAACGCCGCGCAGGCCAACGTGTTCGACAACGACGGCCCCACGCCGTCGCGCGGCCGCGTGACGAAGGTGTCGCTCGACGCGGCCAATACGGTGTTTCGCACCTACCTGAAGGTGTATCCGCAGGGACGCTATGCGACCTCCGCGACGGGACTGTTGCGGCGTGTCGCGTGGCTCGGCGGGAACGTCACCCAGCAGGCCGACCTGTACGGCCACGCGCTCGCGCGCTGGTCGCCGGCGACGTCGAACGTGCCGCTGATCCAGCTGGCGAACGAACTCGACAGCAAGCTGCTGTTCGGGGCGGACTTCGACCCGAGCCAGATCCAGTCGCCGACCGTGCTCGCGACCATCGACCTGCTGAACATGCGCACGTCGAACAGCAGCGATTCGAGCCGCAGCAAGTCGCTGACGCTGGACGACCTGCAGGCGCAGAAGCCGCGCTTCGCGAATGCGCCCGCGCTCTACGACTACCTGCTCGCGACCTGGTATGTCCAGATCGGGCACAAGCCGGACGCCGCGCTCGCATTGCTGCCGCAGACGCCCGCCGAGCCGCTCGACTACTTCGGCCTGAGCCAGCAGGCGCTGCGCGGGTTCGCGCTGGAGGACAGTGGCCAGACCGACAAGGCGCGCCAGCTGTGGCGCGACCTGATCCCGCTCGCGAAATTCCGCTTCCAGCGCGAGGCGCTGGAACTCGCGCTCGCGATCAACCTGGAGCAGGCCGGGCTCGTCAACGACGCGTTCGCCGACGATTCGCCCGTGCAGAACGCCGCGATTCGCGCCGTGCTGCTGCAACGCTCGGCCAATGCGGACCTGCTGCGTGCACAGGCGCAAAACCAGGCGGCCGGCGGCGCGATGCGCGACACCGCGCTGTACACGCTGCTGTACAAGGAGCTCACGCGCTCGCATTACGCCGAGTTCATCGCGGATGCCGCGCTGGTGTCCGGCAAGCCTGCCGATCCGTTGAAGCCGTTCATCGCAGCCGGCGCCAAAAACGAAGACGCTTATACGTGCCCGTCCGCGCACGACATCGCCACGGCGCTCCAGCAGAATCCCGCCGATGCGAAAGGGCTGAACTGCCTCGCCGATTTCGTGCGCCTGCACCCGCCCGCACCCGGCCTCGAAAACGATCCGGTGCCGATGTGGATACGCAACGCATCGACGACGGCCGCCACACGTATCCCGCCGACGCTCGGCGCCGGGCCGTCGCAGTTCGCCGGCAAGCCGTACGAGCGGATGTCGAGCTACGTGACGGTGATGGCCGATGCGCAGGCGAACCCGAACGACCGCGCCTACGCGTACTACCGCGCGATCAAGTGCTATGCGCCGGGCGGCTCCAACGAATGCGGCGGCAAGGACGTGCCGAAGAACGTGCGCAAGCGCTGGTTCGATACGCTGAAGGCCAGCTACGCGGGCACGCCGTGGGCGCAGAAACTCCGCTACTACTGGTAAGCACCGCGTGAAGCGCATCGCGTGCCTGGCGTGCCTCGCACTGCTGCTGGCCGGACGCGTCGCGCTGGCCGGCACCGTCGACGCCGCGCGGTACGACGCGTTCTGGCTGTGGGCGGGCGTGAAGCCGCAGGCGGTCGTGCGCGACGCCCGCACCGTCTACGTGCTGCAAGGGCAGATCGAGGCACCGCCGCGGGACGAATCGCAGGTCCGCGTGATCGCGCAGGGCGTCGCGCTGCCCCCCGCGCCGCAGGCGCGCGTGTGGCTCGTCTATCGTGCGCATACGCTGCGCTGGACACCGCGCGTCACGCAGATCATGCTCGCGCAGCTCACGCGCTGGCGCGCGTCGGGCCGCACGATCACCGGTATCCAGATCGACTTCGATGCGCGCACGCGCCACCTGCAGGATTACCTCGAATTCCTGCGGTCGCTGCGCGAGACGCTGCCCGCCGATTGCCGGCTGAGCATCACCGGGCTGCTCGACTGGAGCAGCCGCATCGACACCGACCAGGTCAACCAGCTCAGGGGAATCGTCGACGAAGTGGTCGTGCAGACCTACCAGGGCCGCAGCACGATCCCCGACTACGCGGACTACCTGCCGCGCGTCGCTCGGCTGCAGTTGCCGTTTCGCATCGGCATCATCCAGGGCGGCGAATGGGACGCGCCGCCCTACCTCGCGACGAACCCGTGGTTCCGCGGCTACGTCGTGTTCCTGCGCAACGAGTAGCGGGCAAAGGCGTGGCGGCGGCCCGCCTTTCCGCGCTTCGGATTTACTCCGGGCGCGGCGAATTCGCGTCCACGTACACCCATGCGGCGACACCCGACTCGAGCACCACGCGATCGCGGCGATACGAATCGACTTCGTAGTCGTCCGCGTGCTGCAGTTCTTCCGGCGTGATCGCAAACACGGTGCCCGTGACGCGATCGCCCGCGTGGCCGGTATAGGCCACCACCGGATGATGCGTCTTCCCGCTCGTCGCGACCACTTCAGGGTCGTCGATCTTCAGCATCGTCATCGCGTATCCGGGCATCGCATCCTCACGGCCGTCGAGCTTGCGGCCGAAGGTGGCGAGTTGCACCGGTTCGAGTTGCAGCGTGCCGTAGGAAAAGAGGTGTTCGGAGAAAGTCGGGGTAGTGCTGGACATGGTTGAACTCGATAAGAGAGTTGGGGCAAACGAAGCGTAACGCAGATCGCCGATGGGCCTACGCGGCACCCGCGATCGCGCCGCCGAGCCCGGCGAGCGCAATCACGAGCAGCGCGCCCGCCGACGAAGCCGTGATCCAGCGCTGCTTGCGCTGAATCAGCGGATGGTTGATCGCGGCCATGTAGCTGGTCAGGATCGTGAAATCGACCGCGATCCACAGCGCGGCCAGGATCGCCAGGCTCACGCGCGAATCCGGCGTGATGCCGACGAACTGCGGAAAGAACGCGACGAAGAACAGCAGGTCCTTCGGATTCGCGATACCGACGAGAAAGCCGCGCACGACGCCCGGCAAGCGCCGCGCCTGCGATGCCGGTTCGCCTTCCCGCGAGTCGGTGCCGTCGCGCGTCCGGCTGGCGCGCCATTCGCCGAGCAGCGTCCGGATGGCCAGCACCGCGATGAAGATGCAACCGGCCACGTGCAGCCCCGTGAGCAGGCGATCGCTGACGAGCACGACGCCGAACACCATCAGCATCGCCCCCGCGATCATCACGAGGCTTGCGGCATTCGCGCCCACCGCGGTCAGCATGCCCTGGCGAAAGCCGCACCGCGCGACGGTGCCGACCACGAGCATGACGACGGGGCCGGGGGTCGCGATGAGCAGCACGATCGCGGCGAGATAGGCGAACAGCAGCGGGTAATGGAGTGCCATGACAAAAAGTTGTTGGATGGATTGACGCGTGCGCCCGCCACGGTGGCATCATCGGGATTCAGCGCAGCGGATTGCACGGTTTTATCAAGTATTGCGTGCCCGCCCCGCTGCTGAAAAACGGAAAATCCTGCCGGATGACATGAGTTTTATTCATATTCGAAACCCGTGAAGGCCAAACCGCTCCCCCCTGTCTACGCGCTGCGCGCGTTCGAAAGCGCCGCGCGCACCGGCTCGTTTACGCTGGCCGCCGAGGAACTCAGCTTGACGCAAAGCGCGGTGAGCAAGCACGTCCGAACGCTCGAGGCCTACTTCGGCCGGAAGCTGTTCGTCCGGCGCGGCCCGAAAATGACCGTAACGGCGGAAGCGCACATCTTCGCGTCGGGCCTGCGGCGCGGCTTCCGGCAGATCGAGGAAGCCTGTGTGCTGTTCCAGTCGCAACGCGACGTGCTGCGGCTCAAGGCGCCGTCCACCCTCACGATGCGCTGGCTGCTCGATGCACTCGCCGCGTTTCGCGCCACGCGTCCCGCGTTCGAGGTGCAGATCGCGAGCGTGTGGATGGATGTCGATACCGTCGATTTTTTCAGCGAATCCTACGATTGCGCGATCCTGCTCGGCGCAGGCAAGTTCGGCGAGGCCACGCAGTGCGTGAAGCTGTTCGACGAATGGCTGATTCCGGTGTGCTCGCGTGCGACCGCGACCGTCGCACGCACGAATCCGGCGGCATGCGAGCTGATCCACCCGTCGCCCGATCGGCGCGACTGGCGCCGCTGGCTCAAGGGCAGCGGCCATGATCTCGAGGTGGACATCACGCGCGGGCAGGTGTTCGACATGCTCGAACAGGGGATCGCGGCGGCCATTGCCGGCCATGGCCTCTCGATTGGCGATCTCGCGCTGTGTGCGACAGCCATCGACGAGAAGCAGCTCGTGCTGCCGTTCAAGACGGCCGTCAATACCGGCGACGCGTACTACCTCGTCTGGCCGGAAGACTCCGCCAAGGCCGCGCAGGTGCGCGAACTCCTCGCCTTCCTGGAAAGCCGGATGCCGCGTTTGACGTTTCCGGGCATCCGCTTCAACGGTCCGGGCTGACCGCTGCGGCCGGCGATCCGGCCGCGTGGCCGACGGCGCTACGGGCGCACCCTCGCGCCGCCGGTATGCAACGACAGCGCAGCCCGCCGCAGCGGGCCTGCGCCGACATCCGCCGATACCGTTACGCCTGCACGAAAGCCAGCAGGTCGGCGTTGAGGACGTCCGCGTTGACCGTCAGCATCCCGTGCGAGTAACCCGGGTACGTCTTCAGCGTGCCGTTCTTCAGCAGCTTGATCGACTTCAGCGCGGCATCCGCGATCGGCACGATCTGGTCGTCTTCGCCATGCAGCACGAGCGTCGGGACGGAGATCGACTTCAGGTCGTCGGTCTGGTCCGTTTCCGAAAACGCCTTGATGCCTTCGTAATGCGCTTTGGCGCTGCCTTCCATCCCCTGTCGCCACCAGTTCCGGATCACGCCCTGATGCACGGTTGCACCTTCGCGGTTGAACCCGTAGAACGGGCCGCTCGGCACATCGAGGAAGAACTGCGCGCGATTGTCGGCGAGCGCTTTCCGGAAGCCGTCGAACACCTCGAGCGGCAGCCCTTCGGGGTTCGAATCGGTTTTCAGCATCAGCGGCGGCACCGCGCTGACCAGCACCGCCTTCGCGACGCGGCCGGCCGGCTCGCCGTGCTTCGCGACGTAGCGCGCCACTTCGCCGCCGCCGGTCGAGTGACCGATGTGCACCGCATTGCGCAGGTCGAGCGCTTCGACGACCGCGAACGCGTCTGCCGCGTAATGATCCATGTCATGGCCGTCCGACACCTGCGCCGACCGGCCGTGGCCGCGCCGGTCGTGCGCCACCACGCGATAGCCCTTCTGGACGAAGAAGAGCATTTGCGCGTCCCAGTCGTCGCCGGACAACGGCCAGCCATGGTGGAACATGATGGGCTGCGCGTCCTTCGGGCCCCAGTCCTTGTAGAAAATCTCGACGTGATCCTTCGTTGTGACGGTTGGCATCGCGATGGACTCCTGTAAGGTGGTTGGACTCGGCGCTGTGGCCGGCAGCCATTATCGGACAGGTTTGTTAAACGATGATGCCAAGATGCGTGGCGATCGTCGACCCTCCGCCCAACGTAGATAAACCCTCGAGGTGCGAACGATGGCGCCAAGCGCTGACCCGATTCACATCGAATCGGACCGACTGTCGATCCAGCCGTTTTCTGCCGGCGACGCCGATGCGGCGTATCCCTGCATCACGCCGACCCTGACGCGCTTCATGGCCTGGGAGCCGCCGCCCGACCGGGCCAGCTTCGATCGCATCTGGCGCGCGTGGCTGCCTTCGATAGCGGACGGCAGCGACTTCGTCTTCGCCGTCCGCCAGCGCGACGGCGGAACGTTCCTGGGCCTGGTCGGCCTGCATCACGTCACGGATGCCGGTGCGGAGCTCGGCGTCTGGATTCGCGAGGATCGCCACCGCGAAGGCATCGGCCGTGAAGCGGTCGGTCTCGTCGTCGAATGGGCATGCGCGACGCGCGGCATTCGACGCTTTACCTATCCGGTTGCCGAAGCAAACGAACCCAGCCGCCGCATTGCGGAATCGCTGGGCGGCACGGTCGCGCAGCGTGGCGAAACGCCCAAATACCGGTCGGTCACTTACGTGATATCGCGAGACGCGGGCGCTGCCAATCGCGACGACGCGACGCGCATCTGCGGCTGAACATCCACGCGGAAGCCCGCGCCGTGGCGGCCCGACGCCGCGCTCCCGCGCCCGTCGCGCCGCACGTCAATCGTCCGTCGACACCGTCACGGCCTCCCACGCCCTGATTTCCGCATCCAGCGCCGCCAGCTTGCCGCGCACGAGCCGCAGCGCATCGCTGCCGAGCAGCAAATGCGCGGGCGGATGTTCCGCCGCGATCGCCGCGAGCATCGCCCGCGCGGCCTTCGCGGGATCGCCCGGTTGCTTGCCGCTCTTCTCTTCGCGCGCCTGGCGAATCGGGTCGAAGAGCGCGTCGTAGTCCGCGATCGAGCGCGGCGTGCGCATCATCGAGCGGCCGGCCCAGTCGGTGCGGAACGAACCCGGCGCCACGGCCGTCACGGCGATGCCGAACGGCTCCAGCTCCTTGCCGACAGATTCGGAAATGCCTTCCAGCGCGAACTTGCTGCCGCAGTAGTAAGCGATGCCCGGCATCGTGATGTGGCCGCCCATCGACGTGATGTTCAGGATGCGGCCGCGCCGCCGTTCACGCATGAACGGCACGACCGCCTTCATCATCGCCACCGCACCGAATACGTTCACGTCGAACTGCCGGCGCATCTCCGCGAGCGGCGCTTCTTCCATGATCCCTTCGTGCCCGTAGCCGGCGTTGTTCACCAGCACGTCGACGGGCCCGACGTTCGCCTCGATTTCAGCGACGACGCCGTCGATGCGATCGAAGTCGGTCACGTCGAGCACCCGCGCGAACGCCTGCGCGGACAGTGCTTCGAAATCCTGCGCCGCCTGCGCGCTTCTCACGGTGCCGACCACCGTGTGACCGGCCGCGAGCGCTTCTTGCGCGAGCGCGCGGCCGAAGCCGCTGCTGACGCCGGTGATGAACATGAGATTGCCGGATGCCATTTGAGCTTCTCCCGAATGTCGATTGGAGCATGCATACTAGTCTGACGCTGCATGCCGAATAAGCCCGATTCCGCTGATTTTCTTGCACAAAACTATGAGTACCGAGCCCACCTCCGCCCGGCCCCCGTCGCTGCCGCCGCGCGACCGGAAGCGTCTGGTGACGCTGCTGCGCGCGCTGGCGCCCGACGAAGGCTACAACCTGACGGCGCTGCCGAGCGTGCGCATCCTGCGCTCGAACCGCGCGCTGTCGCGCACGCCGGTGCTGTACGACCCCGGCATCGTGATCGTGTGTCAGGGCTGCAAGCGCGGCTACTTCGGTGGTGAGCGCTATCTGTACGACGAGCATCACTACCTGGCGGTGTCGGTGCCCGTCCCGTTCAGCATGGAAACCGACGCGACGCCCGAGCGTCCGCTGCTCGCGCTGTACCTGCACCTCGATTTCACGATGGCCGCCGAGCTCGCGGCACAGATCGACCGCGCCGGCATCGCGGAGCCGGTGCAGGCGCCCCGGAGCATGATGTCGACGCCGATGGATGCCACGATGCATGCGTCGGTGCTGCGTTTCGTCGAGGCGATGCACCGGCCGCTCGACGCCGCGGTGCTCGGCCCGGCGCTGCTGCGCGAGCTGTATTTCCGCGTGCTCACCGGTGCGCAGGGCAGCGCGATGCGCGGCGCGCTGGCGATGCGCGGACAGTTCGGCCGGATCGGCCGGTCACTGCGCGTGATCCACGCCGATTACGCGCGGCCGCTCGACGTGCCGCAACTGGCGGACGAAGCCGGCATGAGCGTGCCGAGCTTCCACAGCCACTTCAAGGCGATCACGCAGGTATCGCCGATGCAGTACCTGAAATCGACACGGCTGCATCAGGCCCGCTTGCTGATGGTGCGCGAGGACCTGACGGCGGAGGCGGCCGGCTACGCGGTCGGTTATGCGAGCCCGTCGCAGTTCAGCCGCGAATTCAAGCGCCTGTTCGGCCTGACGCCGGCGAAGGAAACGCAGCGGATGCGCGAAAGCTTCGCCATTCCGGCCGCATTCGACGATGCGGTGTTCGTGTCGTCGCATTGACGTGCGCTGGAACCCGACCGTCATGCACGCCGTCAGCGCGCAGCATCGCGCACCAAGCCCACGAGCGACTTCAGGATCAGCGCAGTCACGCCCCAGATGTCCTGCGGCTGCTCCGCCCAGTACCATGCGCCCGCGCGTTCGCCGTCCGTGTATTGCCGGAGCAGATCCGGATTCAGCAGCACCGGGAACGGAAACTCGAAGATCTCCGCGACTTCCGCGGGTGCCGCCTCCCATGTAGCCGTTTCCGGCACGATGCCGATCACGGGAAAGATCGCGTGATTGCGCTTTCTGGTTTTATGGATCGGCAAGCTGCCGACCACGCGAACCGCGTCCGGCGCCAGGCGGATTTCCTCGAACGCCTCGCGCAATGCGGTCGCGCCGATATCGCGATCGGACTCCGCCGGGCGGCCGCCCGGAAAACTCACATGCGACGAGTATTCGCTGAGATCCGACGCGCGCTTGGTCAGCAGGATCGTCGGCTCGCGCCGCGCGACGATCGCGACCAGCACCGCCGAGAATTTCCACTGTCGGTCGTTGTCCGCGAGGAATTGCTTCGCCGTCGGCCAGTCGGTACCGGCAGGAATACCGTGGCTTTCCACGCCATGGACGATCGCTTCAAGGGCGGCCTGCGGCGAGCCGGCATTCGCGTGCTCGCTGGCCAACCCGCCGCCGGTAGTCAGGACGCTTCTGTCTGGTTCCATGTCTTCCTCCTGCGTGCGGCAACCGGCACGCGCTGAGCGACACTGAACCCGACACGTGTTGCATGGGCACGGCGTCGTTATGGTCAATCCGATGAACCCGTGTTCGCATGCGATCGCAAATGACACGCGCCCGAGCGCGACTGCCTGCTTCGGCGTAAAAATATCCGCTAGCGTTGCGGATAGCTGAATGCCGAAGCCCGATCGCCGTCGATCGACGGAGAAACCCGATCATGCACGAAAAATGAAATTCGGATCGACCGCACGCGCCCGCACGTCGCGCCTGCATTCAAGTGGCGGAGGTCGGCTCGCTCCGCGCATCGACGCTCGCCGATGTGGTACCGATCAACCCGGCCGCCGCGATTGCCGCAGCTGTCACGATCATCATCGCGCCCCACCCGACCCGCGCGTTGAGCAGCCCTGCCGCCACCGCACCGCCGGCACCGGCCGCGTAGTAAAGCGTCAGGTACGCTGCGCTCAATGCCCCGGCCCGAGCCGGCTGAATCGCGACGACACGCGTCTGGTTCGCGACCTGTGCGGCAAAACAACCGGCATCGAACATGGCCAGCCCCACGCCCAGCCGTCCGGGATGACCGAGCGCAACGGCAAGCAGCAAAGCCGACACAGCCGCCACGAAGAGCCCGCCCCGGATAACCGCGCGATCGCCGAATCGATCGGCGAGCTTTCCGGCCACGCGCGTCACGCCGAGGCCCAGCACACCCGCGAGACTGTACGCACCGATCGCTGCGGCACCCAGGCTATACGGCGGCTCGGCCAGGCGAAGCGCGAGCCCCACCCAGACCAGGTTGAACGCGAAGAACCAGAGCATGCCGGCGCAGGTACGGCGCCTCAACTGAGCGCTGTCGCGCAGCAACCGCGGAATGGCGCCGATCGCATTCGCACGGCCGGGCAGCCCTTCCGGCCGGCCACCGGGCAACAGCACCGCACCGCCGATGGCAGCCAGCGCAACGCATCCGGCCAGCGCGAGCAATGCGCCGCGCCATCCGCACCATTGCGACAGCACGCCGCCCACGAAACGGCTCAGCAGGATCCCGGCGGAAATGCCCGCCGACACGCCCCCCATCGCCACGCCGCGCCGTTGCGGATCCGCATGTTTGCCGGCGACGGCGCTGCATTGCGCCGCCACCGTCGTTGCCGCACCCACCAGAAAGAAGCCGGCGTCGAGCGCGAGCGGCCCGGGCGACCACGACGCGCACGCCAGCAACAACGCTAGCGCGCCCATCTGCGTCGAGACGAGCACGCGCGGACTGAACCGGTCAACCAGCGGCACCAGCAGTGCAAGACCGACCAGATAACCGAGCATCGTCACGGACGCGAGGGCCGCCATGCGCGACGCAGCCACCCCGAACTCGTTCGCGATGGCCGACAGCGACGGCTGCAGCGCATAGCCGTTGGCGATCGCCACGCCGGCCGCCAGTGCGAGCACCACCGTCGCGGTGCGGGACAGCGGCACCCGGCTGCCGGCGACGGTCATGCCGCGGCCCTGACGGCAATCGCCTCGACTTCGACGAGGATTTCCGGATCGACGAACGGAAGCGCATGCACCAGCGAAAACGCCGGCCGGATATCGCCGTAGATCTCTCCATGCGCGCGGGCCGCGGCTTCCCAGTTGTCGAAGTCCGCGACCACCAGGCGGCTCTGGACAACGTCCGACAACGAGAACCCGCTGTCCGCCAGCACTCGATCGATCGTGGCCAGCGCGTCGCGTGTCTGCGCGTACACGTCCGCGCCTTTGCCGGCCGTCCCCGAAATGTAGATGGTGTTGTCGACGACCACCGCGCGCGAGTAGCCGACCTTGGGCTCCCACGGGGAGCCGGTGCTGATCCGTTTACGCATCTTGAAGATCCCTCCAGTCAGGTTTGGATACATCACCTACTACTTGGGTAGTAAGTTCGAGCGATTGTATACTACTCCGGTAGTTAATCAAGAAGCCCCATGCAGGTCGTCGTGGGAGCAGGAGCCGATACACATGAGCGAGAACACGGAGCTGATCACGTCGTTGATCCGGCTTGGATTCACCCAGTACGAGGCGCAGGCCTATGCAGCCCTCGTCGGGCAGGCCGCGCTGACGGGTGCGGAAGTCGGCCGGCGCGCCGGCATGCCGCCATCGAAGATCTACGAAACCCTGGGTCGCCTGGAAACGCGCGGTGCGGTGCTCGTCAACCGGTCGGAACCCGTCCGCTATGCGGCCGTGCCCCACCGGTCGTTGCTCGAGGACTTGCGCACCCGCTTCAATGCGGATCTCGAACTGGCCGCGGGTGCACTCGATCGGCTGCCTGTCCAACAGGAGCCCGGGCTCGTCTGGTCGTTGAGCGGGCGGGAAGCGATCGCCAGCGCATTCGCGCGCGTCATCGTCAATGCGAAAACGCAGATCTTCGCGGGTGTCTGGGACGAAGAGATCGACGACCTCGGGCCGCTGCTCGAGGCTGCCGCGGCACGGGGCGTCGACACGCACGTGGCGATCTACGGCAATCGCACGCTCAACGGGCCGCGCCACTACGACATGGCCAAATGTGGCGCCAGCGCGAGGCTCAGGCTGTCCGGCCGCCGGCTCGCCGTCGCGGTGGCGGACAACACCGAGGCAGTCGTGGCGGAATTCGGCGATCATTCACCCGATCACGCCACCTTGACGACCAATCCGGTCATCGCGCTGCTCGCAGTCGAGTACATCAAGGCGGACGTGAGCGGGCGCGTGTTGATCGACGCCATGAGTCCGGCGGAGTACAGGAAAATCCTGAAGCATCCCGACATGCAGGCGATGCTTGCGCCGCTCGACAAGCCGAGCTGACCCATGCCACTCTGCGCGGCTGCCGGTGCATCGAGCCGCGCGCACCCCACGCAGGTACGGTAACCCCCACACTCACGCGACCGTCAAATGACCTCCTACGCCTTCCGCCTGCTGAATGTCTTCGCCGAATCGACGTTCGGCGGCAACCCGCTTTGCGTATTCGAGGATGCGCGCGGCATGGACGATGCGACCATGCGGGCACTCGCCGTGCAGTTCAACCTGTCCGAAACGACTTTCGTGCTGCCATCGGAGCGCGCGCATGCGCGGGTACGTATCTTCACGCCGGGCTATGAGATGGCCTTTGCAGGCCATCCGACGCTCGGCACCGCGCATGTCGTGCGCGACCTGCTGGGTGCGGGCAACGATCTCGCGCTCGAATTCAAGGCCGGCGTGGTCGACGTCAACGCGCACGACGACGTGTGGACGTTCACCGCGCCGCATTCCGGCATGCCGAAGACAGCAGCATGCGAGTTGCCCGACGCCCGGATGGCGGCTGTGCTGGGACTGACGGAAGACGATCTGCTCACATCGCCGATCTGGGTCGACACCGGTGCCGACCAGTTGCTCGTCGCACTCAAGGACCCCGCCGCCGTGCGCCGCGCGCAGCCCGACAGCGCGAGCCTCGACATCTGGCCGACCAGCAGCCTCGGCCGCAAGACCGCCTATGTGTTCGCGTTCGATCCCGAGCGCCCGGGGACGGTGGTGTCGCGCTATTTCTTCGTGAAGCAAGGCAGCGTGTCGGAAGACCCCGGCACGGGATCTGCGTGCGCGAATCTGGGCGGATGGCTGCTTGCGATGAACCGCGACCTGCCTGCCGCGTTTCAGGTCGAGCAGGGTGAAGCCGTCGGGCGGCCTTGCCTGCTGCGCTTATCGGTCAGTGCGAACGGAGAAATCGGTGTCGGTGGGCGCGTGATCGAACTGGGGCGCGGCGTCGTCAACCTGTAGACGCGCCCGACGGACAGGTCGTTACCGTCTGCGGTATCGCGCGGTTCGCGGCCCACGCTGCAACGACGGTTCGTCAGCAATCTTCCGGCGACAGGTTTCGCGTCCGGCGCCATCGCATACATGGCCGTCACCCGCGCGCGATCCGCCACCGGCCACGAGGCGGAATGACAGCGGTGACGCCGATCGAGTTTCGCTTTGCAGTTGGCGTCCGAGGTCAAAAGCTGCTGCGCTGCAGCGTGCGCCTGGGCGAATCCATTCAGATCGACGGCAGCGATCATCGGCGGTTCGAGGAACGGGTGTCAGCCTGCACGCTGCTGGTGAAAGTGGGCGCCCCAATGAGCTGGCTGAGAACGCCGCATTTCACGCAAACCGAATCGATCTTCCTCTACTTCGAGCGCTGGGACTGTGCGCTCGCCAGCGCGTTTCCGAATTGTTCTACCGCTCCGTCAAAGCGGGCCGCGCCGACATCGAAGACCCAATGGCGCAGTGACGGTCGCGCAGCGAGCCCCAGTTCCGCGATCCGGTATTGTGTGTCTATCGTGGCCAGCACGGCCGTCACCATGGCGTGCGGCATACCGTCGGTGGCCGCGTTCGTCAACCCGCCGTCGAGTATGCTCGGCGCGAAGGCTGCACTTTGCAAACCCTGCTGCATCGCCGTTCGGGCGGCCGTGGCGGCGGCCTCCGCGGTTACATCAATGGTCCAGCTGGCGGGATCACCGAGCCCGATCAACAGCACGCGGCCCGCTTCGATGCCCGCGGGCGGGCGGCTGATCAACAGTGTTTCCATCGGCGCTGCCCGAAAGTGACCTTCTTGCCGCAACCCGGTGAGCGCCCCCGACAGCGCGAGGTCGAGATGGCGCAGTCCGCCCGCCGGCCCCCCACCTGCCGCCTCGCGGGCGAACATGCAACCACAGGAAAGATCAACCTCCGCCCCGACGCCATCCCATGCGGCAACCTCGAAGGACACATCACGCCAACTGCCGATGTTCTGCCGTACAACCATACCGTCTCTCCCGTGAGGTCAGGACGCGGCGGGCCCGTCTTCGTTCCTGACGATCAATGCAAAAGCCACCCGCTTGCAACGGACCAGACAGGTGCGTGCAATCCAGATCAACGGCTTGTGCCGATCGGGATTGCCCTCGATGACTTCCTGTTCATGCGAAATCGCAGCGGCTACACGTCCTGTCAGCGTGACGCGTAGAGGCCGTGTCAGGCACGTCGACCGCTCGATTCGAGCATGGCCTACCCAACGTTGCCGATGAGCTTCAACAACGCAGTGTGGTCGACCGCGAGATCGGCCGAGTTGTCGAAGTGATACAGATAACGCGTCGCAAATGCGTCCGTGGACGCACGGTCCAGCTTGAGCAATTCCCGTGTTCTTGCCACGACTACCGTCGGCGTCAGCTCCAGTTCACCCTCTTGATCCAGCGCTTCGTCCAGCATGACGATCAGTCGGCTGAGCGGCTCCAGCCACTTCATCGAATCGTCGAAGGCCATCACCTGCAGAAAATCGCCGGCCGATTGGTGCCCATGGGTCTTCTCATACTCGCGGCGCTCAAGTTCGACCAGTGTCCGGTGCAAATCGAGAAGCGCGGTCCGGATGCGGGCGCAGTGTTCTGCCCGGTGGGAATGTGTTCCAGTATTCATATCGGTTCACCTGTTCAGCCGTGTTCCATTCGGTGACGGCCCGTACACCGTGTTTCGCAGGCCGCCAGTCACATTACGACGCGTCATCATGGAAGATTGTCTCGACAGATGGCATCGGTTGCCTGTCGCCTATCGAGATCGCACACCGCTCGCGTCCCGGGTACGGAACGCGCAGATGACAGTATCACGACGACTATCGCCCTTCACGGCCCAAGGCTTCGTGCAGTTCATGACGTTGCGCCAACGACTTCGAAGTGTCAATCGCCAGCGCGAGACGCGGGGCATCGCCGCCGACTTCAGGCGCCGCGCCCCTGGCCCCGCCCGCTTCCACGACGCCACATGACATGTCGCGTCGGGCGCTCGCACTGCCCAATGCTCCGTGTCTCGAGACGACGGACACGGACTGATGGCTTGCCGCAGCGCTGGTCAGCGCGCCGCATGCGACGAATCTCCTGCGTTCATGCAGCCCGCGCCGTCGCGTTTGCTATGCTGCGCGCATCGCCAGCCCGAGCCGCTCGCCACCCATGACCGCCCTCGCCCCCGACCTCGCCCGCACGCTGCGCGCCTCCTGCGACGCGTGCTTCGGCACGGCCGCCATCTGGCCGCTCGTCGAGCACGCATATCGCGAACCGCAACGCCACTACCACACGCTCGCGCACCTGGCCGAGCTGTTCGCGCATCTCGCGCCGTATCGCGCGGAACCGCTGTGGCCGGCGATCGAACTCGCAGTATGGGCGCACGACTTCGTGTACGCGACGACGCTGCCCGATTACGCGGATAACGAAGCACGCAGCGCGCAATGGCTCGTGCAGGTCACGAACACCCACTGCAGCGAAGCCTGGTTGCATGCGCACGCTTCTCACGTATCCGTTGCGCACGATCTCGTGCTCGCAACGAAATCGCATCGGCTGCCCGATACGTTCGCATCCGATCCGCAGCTGCAACGCGCCGGGCGGATCTTTCTCGACGCCGATCTCGCGATCCTCGCGGCCGCGCCCGATCGGCTGCGCGAATACGACCGTGCCATCGCACGCGAGTGGGCGCAGGATCCCGATGCGCCATCGGCAGCATTCCGCACGGGCCGCAGGCAGGCGCTCGAACATCTGCGCGCACAGGTTCCGCTGTTTCAATCGGCGGAATTCGCGCCGCTCACGCCGCGCGCGCAGCGCAATCTCGACACGCTGATCGCCGCATACGCGTAAGCGCCGGGCACGCCCGCACGAACGCGCCCGCGTGGCCACCGCCGGCTAGGCCAAGCCGCCCCGTCACGCCCGACGACCCACACGCCCGGTCGGCACGACTTCCTCCAGCAGCACCCCGCAGCACCGGGCTCTTGCCTCGCCACCCTTGTACGACATCAGACAAAAATCCGGCAGAAGCCTCGATTTCGCCGAGAAGCCGCCGCACGCGCGCCGACCTGGAGCGTAACCCTCCGAACATCATATGATTGCATTCTCACATTTTATGTGATTTTATTGTCACATCTTGCACGCCGCCGCCGACCACGCGCGCGGCGCATCCCATACCAAGGAAGAGACGCAGATGGAGACAATCGCCGTCATCGGCAGCAACATGGTCGACCTCGTGACCTATGTCGCCCGCATGCCCGCCCGGGGCGAAACGCTCGAAGCGCCGAATTTCGAGCTCGGTTGCGGCGGCAAGGGGGCGAACCAGGCCGTCGCGGCCGCCCGCCTCGGCGCGCGCGTCGTGATGGTCACGAAGGTCGGCGACGACGTCTTCGCCGACAACACGATCCGCAACTTCGCGCGCGAGGGCATCGACACCACGCACGTGCGCAAGGTCGCCGGCGTGCCGAGCGGCGTCGCGCCGATCTTCGTCGAACCCGATTCGAGCAACAGCATCCTGATCGTCAAGGGCGCGAACCGCCACCTGACGCCGGCCGACATCGACGCGGCCGCGCCGCAGCTCGCCGAATCCGCACTGATCGTGCTGCAGCTCGAGATCGAGCTCGACACCGTCTATCACGCGATCGACTTCGGCGCGCGGCACGGCATCCCCGTGCTGCTGAACCCCGCGCCCGCGGTGGCCGATCTCGATTTCGAGCGGATCCGCACCGTCGAATTCTTCGTACCGAACGAAACCGAGCTCGCGATCGTGTCGGGCATGCCGGTCGATTCGCGCGACACCGCGGCGCGTGCCGCCGAAGCGCTGGTCGCGCGCGGGCTGAAGCACGTGCTCGTCACGCTCGGCAGCAACGGTTCGCTGCTGGTATCGCGCGACGGCGTGCGGCACGTGCCGGGCGTACCGGTCGACGCGCGCGACACGACGGGCGCGGGCGATGCGTACATCGGCTGCTTCGCGCGCTGCTACGCCGCGTCGCGCGACGCGCTCGACGCGATGCGCTACGCGTCCGCGTACGCCGCACATTCCGTCACGGGCCTCGGCACGCAGAAGTCGTACGCCGACACCGCGACGTTCGAACGCTTCCTCCGCGACGCCGGCATGTAAACGGCGCCTTCATCGACGAGACAATTGGGAAGGAGACACCCATGGGCCGAGCCAGAATCGAACACACTCCCGACGGCTATTACCTGAACCGCACGCCGCTCTTCGCATTCACGCTGCTGTGCTGCCTGTTCGCGCTGTGGGGCACCGCCGCGAACCTGAACGACGTGCTGATCGCGCAGTTCAAGAAGTCGTTCTTCCTGTCCGATTTCGAATCGGCGTTCGTGCAGTCCGCGTTCTATCTCGGCTACTTCTTCCTCGCGATTCCGGCCGCGACCGTCGTGAAGAAGTTCAGCTACAAGACGACGATCCTCGTCGGCCTGCTGCTCTACACGACCGGCTGCCTGCTGTTCTTCCCGGCTGCGTCGATGGCGAAATACGGGATGTTCCTCGTCGCGCTGTTCGTGATCGCGGCAGGCCTGTCGTTCCTCGAAACCGCGTCGAACTCGTATTCGACGCTGATGGGCCCGCGCGAGACCAGCACGCGGCGGCTGAACATCTCGCAGACGTTCTATCCGTTCGGCGCGATGGCCGGCGTATACATGGGCAGCTTCCTGATCTTCAAGGAAGGCGACGCGTCGCATGCGCAGCTCGCCGCGATGTCGGCCACCGAAGCCCACGTGCACCAGCTCGCGATGATCCAGGCCACGCTCGAGCCGTACAAATGGCTGATCGTCGTGCTCGTGGCGGTGTTCATCGTGTTTGCGCTCACGCCCTACCCGGCCTGCAAGGGCAACGGCCCCAGCGTGGCCACGCACCGGATCGACGCGCGCGGCACGCTGGCGCGCCTGTTCGGCAACCGGCGCTTCGTCGCGGGGATCGTCGCGCAGTTCCTGTATGTCGGCGCGCAGGTCGGCGTGTGGAGCTTCACGATCCGGCTCGCGATGCAGATCGGCGGCCTCACCGAGCGCGGCGCATCGCACTACCTGCTCGCGACGTTCTTCGCGTTCTTCGTCGGCAAGCTGGTCGCGACGCTCGTGATGAAGCGCGTCGGCCCGGCCAAGGTGCTGATCGTCTACGGCATCCTGTGCATCGTGCTGCTTGCCTACACGATCAGCGTGCACAACATCACCGCCGTCTATGCGGCCGTGGGCGTGAGCGTGTTCCTCGGCCCGTGCTGGCCGACGATCTACGGCCTCACGATCGACGGGCTCGGCAAGGACACCGAGTACGGCGGCTCAATCCTCGTGATGAGCATCGTCGGTGGTGCGGTCGTGCCGCTGATCCAGGGGCTGATCTCCGATCACACGGGCGGCAACATGCAGCTCGCGTTCGTCGTGCCGCTCGCGTGCTTCGTCGTGATCGTCTACTACGGCTTCTACTGCCTGCGCCACCTGCCGGCCGCGACGCCCGACGCAGCCGCCGACGGCAGCTCGTCCGCGCGCTACGCCGCCACGCGCAACACGTCGGGAGCGTAAGCATGCGAGGCGAAATCGACCTGCGGCGCGACGACTTCCGCGACACGCCGCGCACGCTGTACCGCACCGACGGCCTGACCGTCACCGCGTTCGCGTATCCGTCCGGCGTCGAGGCGCTGAAGCTCGAGAACCGTCGAGGCCACATCGTCGTGCTGCCGTATCTCGGCCAGATGATCTGGGCCGCCGCGTTCGACGGCCGCGACCTGACGATGAAGCACATGTTCCGGCAGCCGAAGCGCGCGGCATCGATCATCGATACCTACGGCTGCTTCATGTTCCACAGCGGGCTGCTGCGCAACGGCTGCCCGGGGCCGGACGACACGCATGCGCTGCACGGCGAGATGCCGTGTGCGCCGATGGATCGCGCGAGCCTGGTCGTCGGCGCGGATGCGCGCGGCGCGTTCGTCGAAGTGACCGGCGAATATGAATATGTGCAGGGTTTCGGCAGCCACTATGTGGCGCGCCCGTCGGTGCGGCTCGCCGAGCACGCCGCGCAGATGACGATCGCGATGGACGTGACGAACCTCGCCGGCACGCCGATGGACCTGATGTACATGGCCCACCTGAACTACGCGTACGTGCCGGGCGGCCGTTTCGTGCAGTCGCTGCCGCGCGGCGGGTTGCGGTTGCGCGACAGCGTGCCCGCGCACGTGAAGCCGACCGCCGCATGGCGCGACTACACGGCCACGCTCGCGCGCGAACCGGAACGGCTTCACACGCTCGATACGCCCGCGTTGTACGACCCGGAGATCGTGTTCTTCATGAACGACGTGGCAACGGATGCAAGCGGCGTCGCGCATTTCCTGCTCGAACACCCGGACGGCGGCGCCTTCCACACCGCCTACCGCCCCGAGCACTTCCCCCACGCGACGCGCTGGATCCTGCACAACGCGGACCAGCAGGTCGCCGCGTTCGCGCTGCCGTCGACCTGCGAGCCGGAGGGTTATGAAGCCGAACGCCGCAAAGGCCATGTCGCGGCACTCGCGCCGGGCGCGACGCGCCGCTTCGAAGTCGTCACCGGCTACCTGAGCGCGGCGGAAGCACGCAATGCGTGAAGCGATGCGCGGCCGCGCGGCGTCAGGTCACGAGCGCGATCCCGTGTGCGCGGATCGTCGTTTCGTAGCGGCGGCTCAGTTGCCCGTCCGAGATCACGTAGTTGAAGTCGGTCAGCTCGGCGAAATAGGCCGCGCGCACTTCGTCGAACTTCGTGTGGTCGACGAGCAGGAAGCGGTTCTGCGCGCGCTCCATCACCTTCTTTTTCGCGTCGACTTCGTGGAAGTTGAAGCAGGTCACGCCACAGCGATCGCTCACGCCGGCCGCGGAGATGAACGCCTTCGACACGCGCACCGTGTCGAGGATGCCCGTCTCGGCCACCGACTCGAACACCATGTTCTTGCGGTGGTACGCGCCGCCGCACAGGATCACACTGCAGTGCGGCTTCTGCTGCAGCTTCGCGAATACGTTCAGCGAATTGCAGATCGCAGTGAATTCGAGGTCGTCCGGGATGAAGTCGACGACGAACGGCGTGGTCGAGCCGCAATCGACGAAGATCGTGTCGCCGGTCGTCACAAACTGCGCGGCCAGCTTGCCGATGCGGCGCTTCTCCTCGGTCTGCCGGTTGTTCTCGGCGCTGACCACGTATTCGCCGATGTCGCTGCGCTGCGCGGCGAAGTGGCGCGTCACGTAGCCGCCGATCAGGCTCAAGCCGTGCGGATTGTCCGCGAGATCGCGGCGGATCGTCATTTCCGAGACGCCGAACAGCTCGGCGACTTCCCTCAGATGAATCGCGTTCTGCCCTTGCAGCACGTTCATCAGTGTCTTGATCCGTTCGCCCTTCTTCGTTTCCATGCCAGTATCCTGCGTGTCTGTCGCATCCGCCACTTGTCGTGCCGGGCGCGCGGGCCCGGCCGGAATGTCGTATTTGTAACAAACCGATGTGAAAACATCAACTTTACGTGTGCCCTTCCGGCACGCGATCCGTGGAGTCCTGAAACATGCCGCTTTCCAACGCCCAACTCGCTCAAACCATCGATCACACGCTGCTCGCGCCCGACGCGAGCGACGCGCAGATCCGCGAACTCTGCCGCCAGGCGGCCGAGCATCGCTTTTACTCGGTCTGCGTGAATTCGGCGAACGTGCCGCTCGCCGCGCGCGAGCTGGCCGATACCGGCGTGCTCGTGTGCGCGGTGGTCGGCTTTCCGCTCGGCGCCGGGCTGTCGGCCGCCAAGGCATTTGAAGCAACCGCCGCGATCGCGGCGGGCGCCGGCGAGATCGACATGGTGATCAACATCGGCGCGCTGAAGAGCGGCCGCGCCGACGACGTGAAGGCCGATATCGAGGCCGTGCACCGCGCATGCGGCGCGGTGCCGCTCAAGGTGATTCTCGAAACGGGGCTGCTGACCGACGACGAGAAGGTGCGCGTGTGCGAGATGTGCCGCGATCTCGGCGTCGCGTTCGTGAAGACATCGACCGGGTTCGGCCACGGCGGCGCGACGCTCGCGGATGTCGCGCTGATGCGCCGCACGGTCGGCCCCGTGCTCGGCGTGAAAGCCTCGGGCGGCGTACGCGACCGCGCGGCCGCGCTCGCGATGATCGAGGCCGGCGCGACGCGCCTCGGCACGAGTTCGGGGGTGGCGATCGTGACCGATCAGGGTGGCAGCGAGTCGGCGTATTGACGGGCGCCTCAAGCCGCCCCTACCCGGCACGACGTCACGTCCGGCAGCAACGGCAGCGTGAACATCTCGACGCTGAATACGCTCATCCGGGACACGTCGGATTTCGCACGCCGATGGCTGGATGACGGCTGCAGATCCGTGCTGTCGGTGGACCCGACACGCTCGCCCGAAAGAACACAACCCGCGAAGGCTGTGAAGCCCTCGCGGTTTTTTTGCATTCGACAGTACCGGGTCAACCGCAAGCCGGAAGCCTTCGTGCATCGCCGACCGGCTCGCTCTTTCTGACGGACCGCAAGCCCCTCAAGCAGAACGGATGCCCATCGTCACGCAAGCATCGACGAACGGCGGACGTCCATCCCGCCCCGCTCACCGGTCCGGCACGGCTTCGGCGTGGGCGCGCCGGTTCTCCACTTCAGCGCGCATCGCTTGCGCACGGGCAGCCAGATGCAGACGCAGCGCCTCGGCTCGATCCGCATGGGCACGGGCGAGAAGTTGATCGCAATCGACCGGGCCCGTGGCCGGCAAACCCAGGCGCTCATACTGCTCGTCCGGTGCATGGCTGGCGCGCATCAGGTCGCGTGCAAGCGTCGCCATGCGATGCTCGACGGCGTCGTCGAACAGCGGGTGCGCCTGCCCAGGATCCTCGAGAAGATCGAATAGCAGCGTACCGGCACGATACGAGTATCCAATGGGCTGGCTGACGATCTTCATCATGCTCACGCCTTGCGAAAACGGGAACGGCCCCGCCAGCTCGATATCCTGCAGTTCTTCGACACTGAACATCTCCCGCATGTGCGTGGGCATCAACGTATATTCATACAGCGGTGCATTGCGGTCCGGATCGGGTCCGGAGCGCATGTACACATAACGCCCGTCCGTCACGTTGACATGTTCGCCATGCATGCCGAATAGTGCCGCTTCCCGGACCGGAAGATCCTCGTCGATGGTTTTCCCGAGCGCCACGCCCTGCATGCGCGGTGTCGCCTGCAAGCCGAAGAAATCGAGGAGCGTCGGTGCGATGTCGATCATCTGCACGAGAGACTGGCGCCGAACGCCCGCACGACCGGAGCGGGGGTCCCAGATGAACAGCGGCGTATGCGCAAGCTCGTCGAACCAGGGTTGCGCCGTCTTGGCCCACCAGCCGTGTTCTCCCAGCATGTATCCATGGTCCGTACACACGATGAGCATCGTGTCCCGCCACAGATTCAGTTCATCCATCAGGTCGAGAACCCGGCCCAGCGAGTGATCGCACATGGAAACGAGCGCGGCATATTCAGCTCGTGCATGCCGGATGTCCTCGTCGGTCTCGTTGTCGGAAACAGGACCGTATGGCGGCCAGTCGAAATGCGCGTCCGTGTTCTTTCGAGGATAAAGATCGCGATACTTCGGATAACTGGTGAAGGGTTCATGGGGATCGAAAGTCTCGATCTGAAGCAACCACGACTCCGCATCGTGATTTTCACGGATGAACGCCTCGCCTGCGTCGAAAGTCAGCGTTTGCGGATGGAGATCTTCGGTCGGGTAGTACTGGCGGTTGACGAAGTCCTGCCGCGCGGCCTTTTCGTTCAGCGCGCCCTTGAGCCGCGTCGGCATCGGCGGCCGCCGGATTTGCCCCTTCCACGGGTCGCCCTCCTGCCCGCGGAAGAATTCCCAGCTGCTGTACCGCGTATGATAGGTCGCGCCGCCATCTTCCCAGTAATGCGGATGATCGCTGGCCAGATGCGTATGGATGCCCTTGCGTCGGAGCATGTCCGGCATCGAATCGTCGAACGGTTCGAGCGGCCCCCAGCTTCGATGCAGGAAGTTGTAGCGCCCGGTATGCAATTCCCTGCGGGCCGGGATACACGCCATGCTGCCGACATAGCAATTGTCGAACGTCGCACTCCGCTCGGCGAGTCGCTGGAAATTCGGCGCCTTTACCCATGTGTTGCCGTATGGCGGAAGCATATGCCGATTGAGGCTGTCGTACATCACAAGAATCGCTTTCATGATTCGCTCATTTCACTCCAGGATTAACGCTCATTCCTTGTACGTTCGGCGCGTCAGTTTCGTGCACGGATGCGAAGCTGGTTGTGCACCTCGCCGACACCCGGCACGCGCTGCGCGGTACCGATCGCCAGCGCGACCTGTTCCGCGTCCATCACATCGCCGGAGAGCGTGACGACGCCCCCACGCACGAAGATCAGCAAGCGGCTCGCATCCAGCCGCTTCGTTCGCCCGAGCGCGCGCGCAACGCGCTTTCTCAACTGGCGATCCGCCGCCTTCTGCGCCTTGGTCGGCGCCGCCGCTGGCATTGAAGAAGGCGCCGGCTCCGCTTGCTGCTCCTGCGCTGCCGCGGTCGCGGCCACCAGCGTCAGCACCGTGGCCACAACCGCCCGGCACATCGTCATTCGAACCTGCATACATCCTCCCCAAAGTATCGATGTGCCGGCCATGCCGCGTCTCGGCGCCCGGCCGCACATCGCATGTGTGCCTAGAATTGCGTGATCATCCCGATCGAAACACCGGTCACCGCGCGGCCGTCCGGACGAAGATTCAACGCCGACACGTTTGCGGGGTCTTTCTTGTACGCACCGGAAAACCCGTTCCGGTCGAATTCGACATAGAGTTCGGAGCGCTTCGAAAGAAAGTATTCGACCATCGCGTACGTCGTCATCTTCCGGCCGTCGGCGCCGGCGACGTTTTTCAGATTGCTGGCGATGTCGTAATAGGTCGCACCCGTAAACTGCAGCGTGGGCGTTACCCGATAGACGAGCCCGACCGACGGAATATGATCGCGCCGCTCCGCCCCGGCCGCGGTCGCCGCGGAAACCGTCAGCGCGCTATAGCTCAAATACATCCGGGTCGGCCCGAGTTGCCATGTCGCGCCGCCCATTGCCGTCTCCGCCCGCTGCGAGGCACTGGCGTTGTAGGACTTCTGATACGCGGCGGCGAGCAGCAACGTCCGAAACTGGTAGCTGGTCCCGACGGCAAAGTTGGTGCCGGCGAGCGTGCTGCCGGCCACACCGCCCGGCGAATAGCTCGCACGCAGCGTGAATCCTCCGATACGCCCAACGTACTTGATCGTATTGTTGAACCGCGCGTCCAGCGTGAAGAAATTGCCGCCCCAGACAATGCCCGGCACGGTGGCAAGCGATGGGCCATTGGCCTCGTTCGGATCGAGCTGAACGCCAATATCTTCCGCAGCGTTGAGTTGACGACCCAGCATCAACCGGCCGAATCCGCCCTCGAGCCCGACATACGCGCGCTGGGAAAACAGCGTACTTGACGATTTCATGCCGCCCGTACCGCTGACGAATCCGCTCTGCAACATGAAGATCGCACGCCATCCCGCGCCCAGGTCCTCCGCGCCGCGGATACCGAACGAGTTGCCCGAAATCGAATTGCTGTCGAACCCGATCTGATGCCCGCCCTTCACCCCATCGGTCCAGCGCACCCCGCCTCCCATCGTTCCGAACAGCGTCACGCTCGACTGCGCGTACGTCCCGCCCGAGATCACCATGGCGATCACCGCTACAGCTTGTTTCCGCACACTCTCCTCCATTTAATAATTAGTTATGTTAAATAATTATCATGAAATCTCACTCGGAAAACTGCGTGGCCGATGCCGCCGCCGGCCTGGACAGCGGGGCGCGGGGGTGCCTGCTTCGCCCCCCCCCCGCGCCCCGGCGCCGTCAACGCTCCTGCTGTTCGCGCCACTCTCCGGGGCGCGGCAAATCGACGACCGGGAATCGGGTTCCCTTGCCGGCCGGCAGAACATCCGCGGTCTCGACTTGCCATCTCAACAACGACGCGAGCATGGCGGCTTCGATCTCCGCGTATTCCGGCAGGCCGGCCAGGTTCGTCGTCTCGTGCGGATCGGTCGTTCGTCGATACAATTCAGGCGCTTCGTACAATCGCCACACGTAAGTCCATTCAAGCGTGCGAACGACTGCCACCTTGCCGACCGACTCGGGCTGTTCCTTCTGCTGTACACCCTTGATGTCGTACGGGAAACCGGCATTCTCGAAATGATCGGCTTCGCTGACGAGAAAGCCCCCCTCGCTGAACACCTTCTCGCGATGCGCCGCGCCCGTCTCGCGAAGGCACCGTGCGAAGCTG
This sequence comes from Burkholderia aenigmatica, assembly GCF_048627025.1. NCBI lineage: Bacteria > Pseudomonadati > Pseudomonadota > Betaproteobacteria > Burkholderiales > Burkholderiaceae > Burkholderia > Burkholderia aenigmatica. The sequence goes on from NZ_CP184470.1 coordinate 786,299, forward strand.
CGCCCGTAGTGCGCGTGCGTGGCCTGGAGACCGGCCAGATCCAGCAAGGTCGGAAACACGTCGATCAGTTCGACCAGCGCGTCGGAAGTCGTGCCCGCCACGCCCGGCGCCGAGCCGCCCGACACGATCAACGGGTTTCTCAGCAGGCAGTCGTGCACACCGGATGGCCATTTTTCGGCGAGGCCGAAATCGCCGAGATATTCGCCATGATCGGAGAAGAAGGTGGTGATCAGCCGCTCCGGCTCCGTCGCCTGCCCGGCTGCATTCATGATTCGCCCGACGTGATGGTCGAGTCTCGACACCATCCCGTGATACACGGCACGCAGCTCCCGCCACTGCGCGTCGGTCATGCGATCCCAGCCGTGCGCTTTCGCCAGCGCGTCGACGTAGGCCGGCATGCGTCCGGTTCCGCCGACGCGTTCCGGCACCGCCTCGCGGTCATACATCGAGAACCATGGCTCCTCCGCTTCGAACGGAGGGTGCGGGGCAAAAAGCGGGACATACAGCACCCAGGGTTCGCGCGGCGCATGCTTGAGCCAGTGCTCCGCAGTGCGGACCACCACTTCGTCATATTCGGCATTCGCCTGATCCTGCGAGCGCTGCCCGCGATAGAAGGCGCGCACCATCGGGTCGTCCGGATCGCCCTGCGTCTTGCTGCGCAGAAATTCCGCGGCGCTGCGCCGCGTTTCCTCGGGCAGGAAACCATGCTCATGCATCGACAACTCGGTCGCGCCCGCGGCAAACGAGTCGCCACGGCCGCCTGCCATCGCGACGTGATAGCCGTTTTCCTTGAAGACGCGCAGGAAATTGGGTTCATGCGGCCCGAGCAAGTGGCCGAGCGTCCGATGACCGGCCACATGCGGATACCGGCCCGACAGGAACGACACGCGCGACGGCGAACAGACGCTGTGCTGCCCGAACGCCTGCGTAAAGGCCACCCCGTCGGCCGCAAGCCGATCCAGATTCGGCGTCAGGACGGAGGTTGACGGATGCACCGCATGCACGCAGTCAGCACGCAGCTGATCCGCGACAATCACGATGAAATTGGGCTGCTTGGTCATTTCATATCCGAAAATGAAGAGACATTCGAGGTCAACGAACCGCCTTGACAAAGATGATGACGAGCGCACCGAGCGCCGTCGCACAACTCGCCGTCACGAACAACGTGTCGTAACGGATCGCACCTCCCGGTAGCGTCAGCCATGTCACGAGAAGCGACAGGACGAACTGCGGCAGCACGTTCGCGAGATGGAAGACGCCCATGTCCTTTGCCGCGGCATCGGGGTCGGGCAACACCTCGGTCACCAGCGCCAGATCGACGGCCAGATACGCGCCCTGCGCGACACCGATCCACACGATCACGTACAGCAGTTGCACGAGCGTCGTGCAAGCCAGCAACCCCAGTAGACCGAGCGCCATCCCCAGCCCCGCCACGAGGACGAAGATCTTCCGGCGACGCAAACGATCCGACACTCGCCCGATCAGCAACGCACTGACCGTCATGGCCGCCGTGGCAACCAGCAGGCACAGGAACATGGCACGAGGCGTTTCCTGTTGCGACAGGCCGATCCGGTCGCGCAAAAAGAACATCAGGTAGTGTTGCAGGCAGCTCACGCCGAACAGCACCAGGGCACGCGACAGCCACGCGACGGCAAAATCGGGGTGCTTGACCGGATTCGTCCAGAAACAGGCCGCCAGCCGTTTCCATTGCAGCCGTTCAAGATGCCCCTCCTCGAGTCGCCGGTCGTTCGCAAATACGACAAAACACGCGATTGCGGCAAAGGCGAGCGCGCCTTGCACCATGGCGACGGACACGAGATCGGGCGCCAGTTGTCTCACGATCCACACGCCCAGCAGGATGCCGATCGGCGGCGTGAATCCGACAATCGACGAGAAAAATCCGAGCCGCTCGGGCGGCACCTGATCCGGGAGAATCGCATTGAGACCGCTCAAGGTCGCATTGAACGACAGCGCCATCAACGCCCATCCCAGCGCCAGCTGCGCCGGCGACTGAGCCGTTGCCAGAATCGCCATCGCGCCCAGGCCAGCCACCGCGCCGCCGAAGATCCATGGCTTGCGCATGCCCCAACGGGCGCGCGTGTGATCGCTCAGCACACCGAAGATCGGTTGCGCGATCGAGCCGACAATGGCGCCGACGGCGATCGCCTGGGCCAGCACGGTCGCCTTGGCCATCGGCGCGATGCGTTCGGCGAGCATCGGCAGGATCATCATCGGATACGGTATCAACGCCAGCCAGACGCCGACGAAGGCCAGCGTCAGGGTAATGCCGAGATGTCCGCGGGATCGCCTGCCGGCCGCCGCAAGCACGAGTTCGTCCATAGTGTCTCCATTGCATCCGATTGGGCACAATCAAAAATATCCAATCGGATAAATTATTAAGGCAGAGCGGCCACGTCAACCGCCTATGCCCGGTACGTGAACCGCCTTCCCGCTCCGAAACAGCGCCAGCAGATCCATCGTCATCGGCACCGCCGCCTGCTGCTTACCTGCCGAATTCACGATGCTCGAGCCGGACCGTCTCATCGACGACGTGATGCACCGCCGAACGGGCGAGCGCAATCCGATAGTCTCCTTCCCGGATGCGCCACCGCCCCGATGTTTCGTCGAAACAACCGAGCAAGCGCGGATCCGCGACCATGCTTACCCTGACCGACGCGCCGGCACGCAGCCAGACGCGCTCGAAACCGAGCAGGCGCATGCGCATCCCTTCGGCCGCATGGGTCAGATACAGCTGCGGAACATCGTCGCCGTCGCGCGGGCCGGTATTGGTGACGGTAAAGCTCGCCGTTACCGTGTCGCCACCGCTCACCGCGAAATCGCTGTACGCGAAATCCGTATAGCTCATTCCGTGACCGAACGCGAACATCGGCTGGTTGCCTCGCTGCGCGAACCAGCGGTATCCGACTTCGGCGCCTTCGTCATAACGCACCTGAATCGGCGTGCCGAGTTCCACATCCGCGCCGGGCAACCGCAGATGCGGTGTTTGATCGACGCTGACGGGGAACGTGACGGGCAGACGCCCCGAAGGGTTGACTTCCCCCGTCAACACTTCGGCAATCGCCTGTGCGCCGGCCTGCCCCGGGAACCAGGCCTGAACGATGGCGCGCACCTTGTCTCGCCACGGCATCGCGATCGGGTTGCCGGTCTGCAGCACGACGACGACATTCGGATTCACGCGCGCCACCGCGTCGATCAGATCATCCTGGCCATACGGCAACGTCATGTCCGGACAATCGAAGCGCTCCCCCTCGTGCCGGATCGCGTTCACGATCACGATTTCGGCCTTTGCAGCGAGCACCACCGCATCGGCAATATGCGCACCGCTGTCGAAATCGATCGTGGTTCCGGGCAGGCGCGCTCGCAGCTCGGCAAGTGGCGACGGCCCGGAAAAACACATCGACGTCGCCCCGAGCAACGGGTGGCTTCTGAACGGCACTTCCGCCGCGTATCCGCCGCGCGGCCGGACCTGGCTCGAACCGGAACCCGACAGGACACCGACCTGTGCGAAGCCGCCGATCAGCGCTATCCGTCTCGTGTTCCGGGCGAGCGGCAACATCGCATGACGGTTCTGCAACAAGACGATGCCTTTCCGGGCAATTTCCAGTGCCACGTCGTTATGTGCGTTCGCATCGATCGGCTCGGCGGCCGATTGCCGGTCGATGCCCACGGCAAAGTACGAACGCAACATGCGTTGCACCATCTCGCTGATCCGTTCCCGGGGAACCCGGCCTTCGTCGAAAGCGCGGCGCAACGGTTCATTGAACCACTCGCATTCGTCGAGCTGGGCGCCGGAATGCTGGTCCAGGCCCTTGAGCGCGAAATCCCAGCTGTTGACCGCGCGCCAGTCGGACATCACCCAGCCCTTGAAACCCATCGCGTCCTTGACGGTGTCCTGCAGGATCCGCTTGTTACCGCACGCGTATTCGCCGTTGACGAGATTGTATGCAGCCATCAACGCGCCGGGCCGGCCATCCTCGATCGCGATCTGGAACGCGAGCAGATCGCTTTCCCGATGCGCGGCCGGATCGATGATCGCATCCAGAAAGAACTTGTTGGTTTCGCTAGCATTGAGCGATACGTGCTTCACCAACGCGATGACCCCTTCGGCCTGCGTACCGGACACCAGGCCGGCACCGAGCTTGCCCGACAGGAGCGGATCTTCCGACATGTATTCGAAGTTCCTGCCGTTGCGCACCTCGCGCACCAGGTTGATGCCGCCGCCGAGCGCGACGTTGAAACCGCGTTCGCGCATTTCCTTGCCGATCAGCGACCCCGCCGCCCGCGCCAGCGCCGGATCGAACGTGGCGCCGAGCGCAAGGCCCGCCGGCAGCGCAGTGGCCGTGTCGTTCGCATCATGGGTCGCCCGCACGCCAAGGCTGGTATCGGCAAGCAACAGCGGCGGAATGCCCAGCCGCGGAACGCCATGGACATATCCGGCGATGGCGGGAACGTGCGCCGGCACACGCGGTTCGCGCGCGTTCGTGCCGAAGATACGCACCATCAGGCTGTACAACATCGAGAACCGTTCGTCGTCCGTCATGCGGGCTTCGACTTCACGGGCGCGTTCGTCAGGATCGGCAATCGCCGCCATGGGCGAGGGCAAAGAGGATTGAAGCACCGCATTCGAGGATCCGATGCCGGCGTCACGGTCGATAAGCGTCATGAGGGTTCGTTTCATTCAATAACTATCCGAGTGGATAATTTATAGATACGCCCACGCCGCCGTCAAGCGCAATGCGTATCCATCGACCCTAGGGCTTTCCCCGACGCCCATCGAAGGCATAGCCGATCGGGACCGGCGGCGCGCGCCGCCACGCATGCGGGCCCGCCATGGCGTTGCGAACCATTCGGACGAAATGGCACAATCCGGATGACTCGATTCAGGAAACGTTGCGATGCAGATGGTCAGACAGGCTCAGCAGGAACGAAGCGAGCAGACGCGGGCAGAGATCCTGAGCATTGCGCTCGAGCAGTTTTCGACCCACGGCTTCGATGCGGTGAGCGTGCGCGATATCGCTGACACGGCCGGCGTCAATCACGCGATGATTCGCTACTACTTCGGCAGCAAGGAGAATCTGTGGCGGGAAAGCGTGACCTACCTCTTCGACCGCTTCATGGAAAAGGCGAAGCCGCCCGGGGCGGATGTGGGGCAGATTTCCGTCGACGTCGTGAAGGAATACATCCGGAACTACGTCCGGTATTGCGCGAAGTATCCAGAACACGCACGCCTGATGATGCAGGAAGCCAATCGCGACTCCGAACGATTGAAGTGGATGGCCCAGACGTTCATTCGCCCACGCCACGACCTCACCATTCCGCTGATCGAACAGGTGAGCGCGCAAACGAAGGGGCTCGAAAAGATCGATCCCGTCACGCTCCTGTACATGATCACCGCGATCGCGCAGATCCCGTATCTGCTGACCGCCGAAATCAAATACGCGCACGGCGTCAACGCGATGCGGGAAAAGGCCGTGGAAGCCCATTGCGAAGCCGTGCTGGCGTTCATCTTTCGCTGATGGCCATCCGCCGATGCCCGACGGCAGGCCGTCGGGCGCGGCCTTACTTCGGCGCCGGATCGTAAGCCACGCGAAACCCCGTGTGCCCGGCGGAAGTATCGCTGGGCCGCCCTGTGCGGGCCGCGATCCGATAGCGATAGCAATAGCTTCGATGGCACAGGTATGAGCCGCCTTTCAGCGTGTGCTCCCGATCCGAAACCGCCTGTCGATCCCTCGCCTTGCCGGCGCTCGACAACGACCTGATGCGAAACGGATCCGCGCACCACTCCCAGACGTTGCCGCTACAGTTGTAGAGGCCCGCCGGATTCGGCGCAAACGCATCGACCCGCACCGTTCCAAAGGACCGGTCGCCGCCGCTATACCGATCGGGAAAACGGCCTTGCCAGATGTTGCAGTAGATCGCGTCTTCCGTCGGCTCCTCGTCTCCCCAGGGAAAACGCCGGGCACCGGGGCCGCCTCGCGCCGCATGCTCCCATTCGGCCTCGGTCGGCAAGCGCCCGCCGCACCAGCTGGCAAACGCGGCCGCGTCGTTCCAGGAAACATGGATGACCGGATGCATGCCGCGCCCGTCAAGCGACGAGGACGGCCCTTCCGGCGCAGCCCAGTACGCCCCCGGCACCGACCGCCACCAGGGCACGTGCGCCGGCGCCTCGGCAATGCAGTCCGGTTCGAGAAAGGCGTCGAACACGTAGCTCCATCCGAATCGCTCGGCATCCGTCCGGTATCCGGTCGCCGAGACGAACTCCGCGAATCGCTCGTTCGTCACGGCATGCCGTTCGATCCCGAACGGCCTCAGATGCACCTTCCGACGCGGCCCCTCGCCATCCGCCTTGATGACCGGCGCAGCGGTGCCCACCCAACTGGCCCCGCCGTCGAACCAGGCGACGTTTTCTCCCCACGCACGCACATTCGCCGGCGCGGCATGCACAAGCCGCTCGGGCTCGGACACCGGGGCCGCAACACCTTCACATGAATTTTCACGCCGCGGCGCGCAACACGTGCGCGCGCCAGCGACCGGTCGATCCGATTCGCTCAAGTCCGTTCTCCTCCATCGGCTTCATTTATCCAATCGGATAAATATTCGCCGCGAGCGCGCCCGAGGTCAAGCTGCCAAAAATCGAAACGGCCTGCGGAGGAAGAAAATGGCCCGGCGGCAATCGAATGCGACAACCCGTCAACCACGAGGCAATCTCGATGCGACGTCCACGCCGCACACTTGCGACGACCATCGCCTTCATCAAACGGCCGGCCGTGCAGCGCGCGATCTTCACGTCATCGCACAGCAACTGATGCCAGACCTTGCGCACGCCGACTACGCCAAAGCGCTCGTCCCAGACCGACGTGATGAGGCCCTTCGGTGCAGCGCTTTGAAAGTACGTGACACGCTCTATTTGCGATGACCGAACGGCACCCGCGCAACGATCGTCGGCCAATGGTGCTTCGTCGCCCACGACGACTTGGGCATCGCTGCGTTCGTCGCGCAGGTCATCCACGATCTCTGACCGGCGCAGGCAGACACTGACAGTTCCGACAGGAGTGCCGCGACGCCTCTTCCGCCCGCTTCGCGCCACCGGCACAATGCCGCTCATGCGCCCAGACAACGCCTTCGTTTACCCGTCCGCCGGCCCCATCGGCCGCCTCGCCAACCGGCTCGTCGCGAACCGCCCGCTGCTGCGCACACGTCGCGCGCTGCTGTCGCGCCTGCCGTTCCTGCAGCTCGCGAGCGAGGTCGAGAACGTCGTGTACTGCACGTGGCTCGTCGATGTCGCCGCGGTCGCCCACCTCGTGCCGCGAGGCGTCACGCTCGCGAGCCGCGACGGCCGCACGCCGTTCACGATCCTTACCTATGCGCACCGCCATTTCGGCCCGCGTATCGCGGGCCCGCTGCGACGCGTGTTCCCGTCGCCGCTGCAAAGCAACTGGCGGCTTTACGTCGATGCGCTGCCGGGCGGCAGGCCGGCCGATCGCACGGTGCTGTTCGTGAAGAACGTGTTCGATCATCCGCTCTATGCGCTCGGCAGCCGGCTCTTCAGCGACGCGCTGCCGTCGCATCTCGCCGAATGCTTCACGCATGCCGTGCAGGATGGACGGTACCGAACGCGGCTGTCCGGCGGCAGCGGAAGCGCGCCCGATTTCCACTGCTCGGCGGCCCTGTCGGACGACTACACGCTACCCGCGGCGTTCGCACCGTTCTTCGAGAGCTGGCGTGACGCCATCGCTTACCTGTCGCTGCAGCACGCGGCCGTCGCGCATGTCGCGGACTGCGACGGCCTCGCCCATGCGTCGATCGACCTGCCGATCGACATCGATGCCGTCCGGCCGCTGAAGCCGGTCGAACCGGTCGGCGGCGGCGAGTTCCTCGCGCGCATCGGTGCGACCGGCGAACCGCTGTGCTTCGTCGTCCCCGATGTCGCGTTCAAGGTGTTGTCGGAACGGGTGTTGTAGCGCCCTGCTCACCCCGTGCGCGACGCGTGCACGGGTTCGCTCCCGTCGCCCTCGTCCGCGAGCCGCCCCGCGTAATCCCGCACGAACTGTGCGGCGATCCGCCCCGACCGCGCACCGCGTTCCAGCGCCCACTGCAGCGCCGGTTCGCGCGCCGCCCGGATCTGCGCGGCATCGAACCCGGCCTCGCCGAGCCGGCTTTCGACGACGGCCAGATAATCGTCCTGCGTGAACCCGTAGAACGTCACCCAGATCCCGAAGCGCTCCGACAACGAAATCCGCTCCTCGACCGCGTCGCCCGGATGCAGCTCGCCGTTCTCCGCACGCGACACGTTCGCGTTGTCGCTCGCCTGCTCGGGCATCAGGTGGCGGCGATTGGACGTCGCGTACACCAGCACGTTCGACAGGTCGCTCGCGACCGAGCCGTCGAGCACCGTCTTCAGTTCCTTGTAACCGGTCTCGCCCGCCTCGAACGACAGGTCGTCGCAGAACACGATGTACCGTTCAGGCCGCGCACGCACCAGCTCGACGATCGCCGGCAGATCGCCCAGCCGTTCCTTGCCGACCTCGATCAACCGCAGCCCGTGCGGCGCAAACGCATGCAGGCACGCCTTCACGATCGACGACTTGCCGGTGCCGCGCGCGCCGGTCAACAGCACGTGATTCGCCGCGAACCCGCGCACGAACTGCCGCGTGTTCCGTTCGACGATCGCCACCTGACGGTCGACGTTGCGCAGCGCATCGAACGCGATGAGTGCGGGGGCCGCAATCGGTTCGAGCGGCGCTGTCCGCGGCCCGCCGTCGAAACCGCGCCAGCGGAACGCGACGGCGGCGTCGAAATCGACGGGCGCCGCCGGCTGGCCAGTGCCCGCCAGCGCTTCGAGCGCGGTGGCAATCCGTTCGAGCTGATGCGCGAGCGCCGGGCCGTCGACGGCTGCGCGCCCGCCCGGCAGCGCGGCCATCAGGTTCTGCATGTCGCGATCGCCGCTCATTGCCGCACTCCTTGCGATGCGCTCGCCTGCAACGGAAACCGCTGCGCGATCGCCACGCCGACGAGCGCCACACCGCCGCCGATCAGGTGATACAGCCGCAGCGATTCGCCGAGCAGCACGATCGCGCCGCCGGCCGTCATCACCGGCAGCAGGTTCATGAACATCGCGCAGCGGCTCGGGCCGAGCAGCCGCACGCCCTGCATCCACAGATACGGCAGCACCACCGACGCCAGCACGCCGGCATACAGGATCAGCGGCACACTCGCGCGCGTCGGCCACGCCGCCTGCGCGGGCAAACGCAGCAGCATCGGCACCATGAAGACGAGCGCGGCGAGCGCCTGCACGTAGGTCGACTGCCACGCCGGCAGCGCACCGATGCGCCACCGCTTGAGCAGCACGCCGTACAGCGCATACGCGGCCGACGCGGCCAGCATCAGCAGGTCGCCCGCATGCACGCCGCGCGCGGCGATCGTCGTCGGATGCCCCTCGGCAATCAGGTAGACGACGCCCGCGAGCGACAGCACCCCGCCGCCGACCATGCCGGCGCCAGGCGGATCGCCGAGCAGCAGCGAGCTGAGCGCCATCGTCATCAGCGGCACGAGCGCCGTGATGATCGCCATGTTGGTCGCGCTGGTCGTTTTCGCGGCCTCGTAGGACAGGCTCTGGAACAGCGCCATCGCAAGAAAGCCGAGCACCGCGAGCTGCGGCAGGTGCGCGACGAGCGCCGCGCGATTGCGCCACGCGGGACGCAACGTAAACACGCTCATCAGCGCGACGGCGAGCAGCAACCGGTAGAACGTGATCGCCGACGGGTCGATCGTCGACGCCGACAGCTTCGACACGACCACGTTGCCGGCCCACAGCGCGATCGCGCAGAAAGGAAACAGAAAAGGAGACTTGTTCATCGCATTTGACGGATTAATATCCTGACAGGGGTCTGGCGTGGATCGGAACGCCATCGTGCCCGCCCGCCCAACTGCCTGTCTCACGCCAAAATGTCACGACTTGTCGCCAATCGGACACTCGAGTCCACCCCGCCCGGCGCACACCTGCGCTACGAATCGACGCCGATGCCCGTGTCGGCGATGGCGGCGACGTACGCGCACGGCACCTCGATCGCGCCGCACCGCCACCGCCGCGCGCAACTGCTCTATGCGATCGAGGGCGTGATGCACGTGCAGTCCGAAGGCGCGTCGTGGGTCGTGCCGCCGACGCGCGGCGTGTGGCTCGAAGCCGGGCTCGACCACACGGTGCAGATGAGCGGCGACGTGCAGATGCGCACCGTGTTCGTCGAGCCGGGCGCGGTCGAGCACCTGCCCGCGCGGAGCTGCGTCGTGGAAGTGCACCCGCTGCTGCGCGAGCTGATCCTCGCCGCGGTCGACGTGCCGCTCGACTATGCGCCGGGCTCCCGCCACGATCACCTGATGCACCTGCTGCTTGCCGAGGTGACGGTCGCGCCGCTGCTGCCGCTGTACCTGCCGTGGCCGCACGACGCGCGCCTGCGGACGATCTGCGACACGCTCGTCGCCGCGCCCGACGACACGCGCACGATCGCAGAATGGGGCGACCTGCTCGGCCTGTCGGTTCGTACGCTGCATCGCGCGTTCCAGCGCGAGACGGGGCTCAGCTTCCGCCGCTGGCGCGAACAGGCGCGGCTGCTGCTCGCGCTCAAGCGTCTCGCGCACGGCGAGAAGGTGCTGACCGTCGCGATGGATCACGGCTACAACAGCCAGAGCGCGTTTTCCGCGATGTTCAAGCGGCACTTCGGTGTGTCGCCGTCGGCGTTTTACACGTAGCGCGTGGTCGTGCGTGTAGGGAGCGATAGAATCGCGCTCATGAACCCGGTCAGCCCGCACCGTTTGCCAGCGTCGCCGCACGACTCCCGTACCGTGAATACGCTCACGTGGGAACGCGCGCCGATCGTCGATATCTGCGCCGTCCAGGCGGACTACGGCCATCTGCTCGTGTTGACGACGGACGGCTCGCTGCACGGCGTCGATCTCGATACGGAGCGCCACACCACGCTGTGTTCGGTCTCGTTACCGCCGCTCCCGCCGCCTACGGATCAGACCGCGTTCGGCACGCCCGCATATCGCCTCCACGCTTCGCCTGACGGCCAGCACGCGGCGATCGTGACCGACTACGGGCGGCACGGCCTCGTCTTGGACGTCACCACCGGCACGCCGACGATGCAACTCGACGGCGGCGACTACTACCCGCATACCGTCCCGTTCAGCGCATGCTTCCTTCGCCATCGCGGCCGCACGATCTTCGTGCACCGCACCGACTGGAACCGGCTCGATGCGGCCGACCCGGCCACTGGCGCATCGCTGACCGCGCGCGACATCGCACCGTACACGAACAACGACCGGCCCGCGCACTACCTCGACTACTTCCACGGCCGGCTCGTGCCGAGCCCCGACAGCAGCCGGCTGTTCGATGACGGATGGGTCTGGCATCCCGTTTCGATCCCGCGCGCATGGTCGGTCGCCGCGTGGCTCGACGCCAATCCCTTCGAAAGCGAAGACGGCGCATCGGTGGTCAGGCTGACCCGGCGCGACGACTGGGACACGCCGGCCTGCTGGATCGACAACCGACATATCGCGTACTGGGGGCTCGCCGATTGGGACGAGGATGAATTCGCCGAAGCCGGGCAAGGCGCCGGCGTGCGCATCCTCGATGTGACCGAAGATCGGCAATCGAACGACTGGCGCATCCCGATGGCGACCGAACCCGACCGGATCGGCGCCCTGTTCAGTGATGGCGCATCGCTATATGTCGCGACGCCCGACGGAACGACGATCTGGAGCATCGCCTCGGGTACGCCGCTCGGCGCGCTTCCGGGCTTCGTCGCTCAGCGGCACGACCCGGTACGCGGTTCGCTGATCGCATTCGATGCCGGCACGATCGCCGTCTACCGCTTGCCCGTACAGGCTGCGCGCACCGCGTAGCGCCCGCCCCTACCGCGCTGCAATCCCCACGATGAAGAACACGCACGCGGCGGCCGACGCCACCGTGCGCACGTGATTCCACATCGTCCAGTCGTGCACGTAGCGCGTCCACAGCGCCGCGCCGTGCGCGGTCGACGGATCCGCCGCGGCAAGCGCATCGTTGAGCGGCACGTTGACGGCCATCGTCACGGCGAACATGCCGAACACGTACAGCGCGCCGCCCGCGACCACTGCCATCGCACCCGGCTGGTCGCGATCGAGCAGCGCAAGCACGACCAGTGCAAGTGCCATCAGCGTCGTGACGAGGAACAGCGGCATGAACGGCGAACGCACGATATCGACGTTGATCGCATTCATCGCGGCCACGCCGGCATGCGGCGCGATCCGTCCGAGCGACGTCATCACGAACGTCGAGAACGCGAAATACACGCCGGCCATCAGCCCGCAGCCGATGGCCGAACCCCACAACAATGCGGCGGTTGCGAACGCGATCATGATCGTGCGCTCCACACGCCGGTCGCGGCCGCCGCGCGCGCATAGTCGGCGAAATCGCGTGCCGGCCGCCCGAGCGTCTCTTCGATGCCGTGCGTCACCGCGCTGTTGCGCCCGTCGAGCACCACGCCGAACAGATCGTCGAGCAGCGCGACGACCGGCTCCGGCACGCCGACCTCGCGCAATCCGGCAACGAACGCAGCCGCCGGAATCTCGCGATAGACGACCGGCCGGCCAGCGGCTCGCGCGATTTCGCCGACCGCTTCGGCAAAAGTCAGCGCGCGCGGGCCCGTGACCTCGATCACGCGGTTCGCGACGCGCTCATCGGTGAGTGCGGCCACCGCTACGTCCGCGATGTCGTCCGCATCGACGAACGGCTCGCGCACCGCACCGGCCGGCAACGCGACTTCGCCGGCCAGCACGCCGTCGATCAGGTAGCCCTCGGAGAAGTTCTGGTTGAACCAGCTCGCGCGCACCACGCCCCAGCCCACGCCCGACGCCTGCAACGCGGCCTCGGCGGCCTGCGCGCGGGGCTCGCCGCGCCCGGACAGCAGCACCACGCGCTCGACGCCGCTTTCCCGTGCAAGCCGCGCGAATGCGGCGATCGCTTCCACCGCGCCTTCAACGGCCAGGTCGGGTTGATAGGTCACGTATGCGGCCGACACGCCGTCGAGTGCGGCAGGCCACGTCGCGGGCGCCGTCCAGTCGAAGCGGACGGCCGACGTGCGCGACACGGGCCGGGTCGCGATGCCGCGCGCGCGCAGCCGTGCGTCGACGCGGGCGCCCGTCTTGCCCGAACCGCCGACGATGAGGATGGGAAGTGCCGACATGTGTGTCTCCTTCAGTTTCGGTCTAAAATGCGAGAATGTCTCGCGTTTCAAAAACACGATAGACTCTCGCATTTTAAAGATCAAGTTTTTCTGGAGGCGGTATGGGCCGGCAAAAATCGGGGCAGAACGACGAGCCCGAAGTGGCGGCGGCGGACACGCCTTCGCGCGCGCGGCTCGTGCCGACGCAGCAGCGCAGCCGCGAGCGGTTCGAGCGGATTCTCGCGTGCGCGTCGGAAGTGATGATCGAGAAAGGCTGCGACGCGTTCCGGATGAGCGACATCGTCGAACGCACGGGGATCTCGTTCGGTTCGCTGTACCAGTACTTTCCGGACAAGGCGGCCGTGATCGGCACGCTCGCGGAGCGCTACAACGAGGCCGGGCACGATTGCGTGCGGCGCGATCTGGCTGCGATGAAGACGCTCGACGACCTGCATGACACGCTGTGCCGCATTACCGACAGCTATTACCGGATGTTCGTCGACGAACCGCTGATGCGTGATATCTGGCGAGCCACGCAGGCCGACCGCGCGCTGCAGGCGCTCGATCGCGAGGACGGTGAATTCCTGGCCGGGTTGTTTGCGGATGCGTTGGGAGACGTGGCGCCCGGCACCCCACATGCGCAACGGAGCGCATTCGCCGAGCTGATGATGATCCAGATCGCGGCGGCGGTGCGGCATGCGATCACGCTGCCGCCGAAGGCGGCGCGACAGATCCTCGCGATGTTCAAGCGGGGGTTGCCGCGGGATCTGGCGGTGTTGGGTGCGTAGCCGCAGATCGGGTGGTTCAATTCAATGGCCTGTGTTATTCCACTAACCAGCCAACGTCACCTTCGATGAGGGTACCGCCATGGCTGGTGGTATCGCCCAGACGGGCAACCGGCTGGCCTTCGACGCTGCTGCCGGGTGAGCCGGTCTGGATGACCGCACCGCAACTGGTTTTATCGCCCACCCGCGCTACGGCACGTCCGTTGACGTCGAAGGACTGGGCACCGCTCGTGACCGTGCCCTCGCCATGGATAGGGCAGCTGTGACGATGACCGACTAGTACGACTGGTTTCATGTGAGACTCCTTTGGTTAAGGACGACACTGGCTGAATCAGCTTGGTCGCTATTCCGGGTGCTCACTAGAGAGCAAACGAAAGCCTGCAAAGATGCCTATGGCCAAGGCTGGCAGTGAGGACATGCCGGTTTCCATGGTGACGACAGTGACGACGAGGCCCCCGCAACTGATCACGACAAGGGCTCCTAGTACTTTCGCCAGTGGCGTACCCTGGAAATGACTTTGCTTGATCCGCGCCGCCGGGTGGTGCGCTCGCCAAGTGGCCATGGCAGGCCCGAGCGCCGCACGCAAGTCCTGGTAGCCCGGCGTCTTGCGATTTCCGAGCAGCACGAGTGTTGGTTTATCCCGGCGCGTGAGTCGGATGAGTCCGTCCAGGGTGTATCCCGTGATGCTGTCGAATGGAACCGTGCCGTACCGCGTGAAAACCAGCCCGTCGGGCTCGATGCGGACAAGGTCTTTGGCGGGTGGATACACCAGGCGGGACAGAATCAAGGGCGTGGCTATACAAACAACCGTCAATGCCGCGACGGCGAATAGTAGTGCTCCGGTCAAAGACGGGGATAGTGTCACCGCAAGCATGGCGAGCACCGGGGAAAAGAGCGCGATGAGCGGGGCAGCTTGGTGCCACCGGGTAAAGATCACCACATTGGGTGTTTCGTCGCCCCCTCTGGCAATTGTTTCGGGGCTTGGGCTGTTCATAAGATGACGCTCCAGGTTTCAGGTAATGGACTGCTGGTTATTCCGCGACTACGGCCTGCAGTTCATGCGGCCATATACACAACCAATGCATGGCACAAGCCAAGCCTGCGAACTGTCCAACACTCATGCCGATACACCGTATGTGTGCAGGCTCAACGGACGAACTGAACGCGATGACAGGCAACGCGATCTTGCGATTGGGAAACCTATGACGCACATGGATACGCGAAGGGTTTCGCCACACAAGAGGTTCTCCGTCGAGGGTCCCAATGTCCATGGGACACGTTCGAAATTTCGTGGTGGTATGTTTCAACATACTGTTCAATGACAAGTGAACCTTTAGCAGTGCAAAAGTATGCACAGCGCATTGTGGAGTTTCCACTGTCAGATTGGACTTGGCATCACGCTAAGGTTGTTGAATCCGACCAGGCTGAATCTCGTCAAGTATTGGATGCACTACCGCCGAGGGTCAGTCGCCTGTCGGCGGCCGAACCGACACTCAAAGGCGGGGCGCTCGGGCATCGTGCATCGACGCGCGCGTAGAAGACGCTGCGCCCGTCATTTGGGACTGGACGTCCGCGCATCAATCGTCTTTCCCGTCCCAAACACCGTCACACGCATCAATGAGTTCCTGCGGCCACTTCCGACGAGGAAGAATGCGGTCCAGACCCATGTAGATCAGATCGCCCAAGGTGATGATCCATAAAATGGGAGCGACGATGGGAAAGAGGAACGGTGCCAGCACGCGTTTCCACCAAGTGCGACTCTGAAACATCCTGAGTGGGTTCCAAAGGTAAACACACTCCCTAACACTGGCTGCTCGATAGCTGCAGATCGCAGAGGACGCAGGAAGCGCATCCATGCCTTCGCGCATGTAGAGGCGGATGTATTCCCACACCATCGCAGCACCGTAAATGCCGCGATTGAAAAATGCTTCATCGGCATCTTGCGTAGCAGTTATACCGATACGCTGCCGACCATTTGCATTAGGATCATCAGGGTCGTAATAGGGAAATACCAAGGTCAGCACGCCATCGTTAGCAGGCGCCCCTCCTGCTGCAAAGGTAGTGACGTCCTTGATGTAGGCTTCCAAATCGTCCCATGATTGGCCAATCGACCTTCCCCGAATGATGCATGTCACCCTAAGTGTTCTTCGGTTGAAGATAATAGGTAGCTGCGTGCGCCAAGGAACGAAAATCCAAGAAAAACCCACAGAGAAAAAAGCCGCCACCCCAACCCAAAAAAACCATCCATCTATAAGATAAAAAATAAACCCAAATTCATATTTATGATATTTATCATTGTTAACATAACCTATGCATTCAAAACATAAAAGAGCAAAAATTACAAAGACAACAACGACAGTTGCCCACCAACTCATGCTTCTTCGTCCGCCATATATGCTGCCAAAGGCATGACGCATAAATAGACAGTCCTCAGTCACTTTCATCACATTGTTGTCCGCCGCCGGCTCGACACCCATGGGAGGATCTGACGGACGCAAGGCGTCAACGCGTGTATAGAAAATACTGCGCTCTTCTTTTGGAACGTGACGACTCTTCATACATGCGCTCTAGTAGTACCACGGGGCGTCTTCATTGCTGAAGATGAATTTTGATTGAAGCCGCTCACCCAAAAAATTTGGAACATAACTTGGAATTACGCTGTAAATGAAACCACGTCCTTTTTTAAGCCCCCGAATCTGGTATGTATGAATACTCCCGCCATTGGGTAACTTTTCATCTCCTGGCAATGCTTGGATCTCGACCGCTGAATCGCCCACCTCTAGTCCTGTGATTCGTTGACTTTTACCCGCCAAGGGATAAGCAATTTTCAGCGTCAAGATATTGCTTGTCACATGCCAGTCCGCTTCGATTTTCTGCGGCGCATAGCTCGCCTGCACATAACCTTTGTTCTCATCGTCTAGCGAAGCATAGGTTGGTATGGCCTCTTTCCTCCCAAGTTGCTCGCGTTTGCCAAAACTCCCGTCATTGAGCCAATAGCCAAGTGATATAAACTGCGCTTGATCGCCTTTCATCAGCCACCACAGCCCAACTCCCAAGAGAATCACACCGGCAGCAAGCCAACCCCAGACCGGGACCATAGCCGCTGTACCAGCCATGCCGAGTCCTGAAGCCAAAGCCGCGCCACCTGTAGTAAGTGCGCCCCCTCCTAGTCCTAGACTTAATCCAGCTACCGCGTACGCAGTGGCTGCATCACCATTCCCTATTTTTTGTTGTTCGAACGCTTTAGACCAGTTTGAAATAGCATCCGCTAGCGCCCCGCCATACCCAAACAAACGTAACGCAGACGTACTAGCCATGGCTCTCATCGTAATTCCTGAAAAAGAAACACGTAAGTAAGCCGCTGGCATCATTGCCCGCGTACTCGCGAGCAATCCATTTACCGCGCTCCCTATACCCATAGTGGCTGCAATGAGATTCAAGCCAGTCGTTCTAATATTTTCCTTGTCGAAGGAAAAAACAGCCGTTTTCAAGTTAAGCAAGCTAAAGAACGCCACCCCTCCCGCCACACCACGCTCAAACACTTGCAAGAACGGATTGGCGAAGCGCGTCATCGGCGTCAAACGTTGCCAAACGATAACCTCCATGGTGTCGCCAGCGCCCATAGCGATCGACCCGACTGCCACGCTTCCGCGCGGAAAGAGCGCCGCATCTTCCA
Source organism: Burkholderia aenigmatica (assembly GCF_048627025.1). Taxonomy (NCBI): domain Bacteria; kingdom Pseudomonadati; phylum Pseudomonadota; class Betaproteobacteria; order Burkholderiales; family Burkholderiaceae; genus Burkholderia; species Burkholderia aenigmatica. The sequence goes on from NZ_CP184470.1 coordinate 803,983, forward strand.
GCGCGTCAATGGCCTCCTGACGGGTCAACCGGCGTATCTCTAGACGATCGTGGTAACGCGTTTCAAGCATCTGAACCAGACGATTGGCGTCCTCCACCGTGCCCATGCCCGCCAGTTGCTGAATTCGCTGGGCCACGGCATCACGGGCGGCTCCGTGCCACACCCGGCCATTACTACCTTGTCGGGGAAAGCGGCTGAGCGTGTAGACACCGACCTGCTCCATCAGGTAGTGGAGCGCCCCATATCGTAGAAGTTGACCCAATCCCTTGCTTCCCGCCGCGTCGGTGGCCACGTCCATCTTGTTTTCCCAGATGGCATCAGTCAGCCCCTTGTCATATTCGATGTTGACCAAGATGGGGTTCGTTTGCCACGGCAGTTTCCACCATCGATCAAACAGTTCACGTTCTTTGTCTTTCTTCCCCTGCGGAGTCGTCTCCGTGCCCCACACCATGCCGTCGATGCACGCGACAAACGCGATCGCATGGCTGGTCGAAGACATGGGCTCCTCAGTGTCGTACCGCAGAAACGCCGTTCCCATATCACCGCTGGCCGCCGCCGACTGGTAACTCTCCAGCCATTTGCAGCGATCGTTCTTTCGGTCCAATACAGCGCTGTGCCGTTTCTCTGTTTCCGTGGCAAAGTCCCGCATGAACTTGACCCGGTTCGCCTCTCTGACGTGACGCGCATAGAGCGGAGCGGATTCCGACAACGCCGCCGCCCGTTGGCCAATCGGATCGGTTGGCATGGCGTCGAGTTGCCGGCGAGCGTCGGGGTAGGAGGATGGACGATGTTTGGCCGGTTCCCGTTCCATGACGGCCAGATTGTCGGCGAAGCGCCGGCGTTTCCATTCACGCTCGTCGATATCCCGCTTGAGGGCGCGCTCGAATGCCTCGCTACCCTTGCCGGCCACACCCGCTTTCTCCGCGTAAGCGGACTCATAGATACGCCCGATCAACTCGGCGATGAGCATCTTGCGATAGCGTTGAACATCCCCGGTCTTGCTGGTCCGATCCGGTGCCGCGGTGTAACTTTCCATCGCCTGGCGCGACTGCTGGAAGAGGCCGCCAAGATCCTGGACCAGTGCGATGTTGTCGTGCATGACCACGGCGATTTGCTTGGCAGGCGCAACAGCCTTCATGCCCGTGACCAGCGCCTGCGCCGACGGCACGGACAGCTTCACCTTCCAGGAAGAAAAGTCGAGGTTGGTGCCCTTGAACTCCTCCACCAGTTCACCTATCCGCTCGGCGGCGAAGGTGTGTTTCGACGGGGCACCAGCTTGCCAGGCCTTCATGTCGATGGTGGTCGCCAGCTTGGAACGAATGCCCCCCTGATCGGACTGGATGGCGCGAATCTTCCGCTCGGTCAACAGCGTGTCGGTCAGCAGCAGATGAACCACCGAGCATTCCCGTGCCCAGAGATGGCGAACCGTGTGACCGGGTTTGTAGCTCTTGAGTGCGCCCTCCAAGGAGCGGTGCTGCGATTGCAGTTCGATGAACTGTCCGTTTTCTTCATTCACTCGCCAGACAAAGACGTCCCCCTGTGTCTCGTCGAACAGGTAGATGAAGCCGCCCCCGATGCAGCGCAGTCCGTACTGGGCATGGTCGAGCTTTCTGAAACCCCGTTCCAGCGACGGCAGCGTATAGGCATGGTTTGCACCACCCTTCGGCCGCCCATGCGCGGAGTAGCGTAGAGGGAACAGGGGAATGCGGGCCTGGCAGCTTTCGCGAGCGCTAGCGTAGGTAGTCGTTCCGGCCATGCTCAGGTTCCTTCGATCATCAAGTGGTTCAATGCCCGATTCGCACGAGCGCCCGGTGCCAGGTCGGTATCACCCAACAAAGCGACAACTGCCTTGGTGTGTACGTAGTAAGCCGGATGCCGGAAAACCTCCATCGCTGCCTCCAGATGGTGAGGCTCCCGGAAACCCCAGAGATGAAGTTGCTCCAGCCATATCCGCGTCTGCTGGCGAGCGCTATCGCGGAAGCTATGAGGTACACGCTGAGTCAGCGCCGTTTGCTTGCGAAGCTGATGGTCGCCCAACCCTTCATCGATAGCAGCCATCTCGGCATCGGAAAACTGGAAATCGCCTTGAATCAGCTCGCCACCACCCGATTGGTTATAGCCCCACCATTGGAATTCCGGGCCAAGGTTCTCCCGCCAGATCAGTTGTTGCACTGGCCCCAGGAGAGTGGCAGCACGCTGCGGTGTCAGTGCCCTCAATACGCTGTCAAGCGCCGCTGTTTCCTGAAGGCGAAACCGCGCCTTGTTGCCATTGGGCATATACACAAAAAGAATGGAACGCAGATGTGCCAGTACTGCCTCGATAGGCTCGGTCGAAGTCAGATACACTGCGCCGCCAGTAGGTGGCCACACGTCAGCAAAGGTGTTTGTCAATACGGAGCCCGGTTGGTATTGCACCAGCAACGGCCCCCGTGTCTCGTGTTCGTCGTACTCTGTTCCCCTCCACACCCAGCGTTGCGTGCAGGTGTAGTCGAGTTCCCTCACGGCGTGCGATATGGTGCGCTCTTCCCGCATCTCCGGCTGCCCCAGCAACCACTCATCAAGCAGTTCGCTTTCCAGTAACAGGTAGGCGAAAAGCCGATTCTCGATAGCTTCTAGCAGCACGGTCTGTTCCAGTGCGACGAGCATGATCAGCTCCCTCGAAAATTACCGCATGGGCAGTCAGAACGCGGACAACTACCGTCGGTACGCTTCATACAGAGCACATCAAACGGCTGTCCCGGAGCAGGGACACCTATCGGCGCTGGTATCGGGCTAGCTCCCCCGCTTTGCTGGGTCATCGGCCCCTTCACGCGAATCGCCACGCCATCCAGCGTGATGCCGCCACTGTCGATGCGCACAGTCCCACCGGGACCTTTGATGACGACGACCTCGGCTGCGCGAATCTCGTAGACCTTAGTGCGATGCTGGATGGCTTGCCCGGCCTCGACCTCCACCCTGCCTTGTACGCGCTGGTCCAGGTGTCCGCCGATGTCCACCGTATGGTTGGCAGCCGTCTTGTCGCGGCGGCTATTGCCTACCTCTTCGGTGCGGTCTTTCGCGGTTGTGATGGTGTGATTGCGGCCGATGGTCAGAAAGTCGTCCTGGCCGATGTCGTGTCGGCGATCCCGCCCGATCGTGACCTGTTCGTCGTGCCCCACCGTCTCCTTGCGGTCGTTGCCGATCGCAATCGTCTCGTCGTGCTCGACCTGCTCGCTGCGGTCATTGCCAACGAAGGTGGTTTCGTCGTGGTTGACGTGGATGTTCTGATCGCGCTGCGCGTGGACGTAGATTTCCTCTTGTCCGGCCTCGTCCTCGAAACGCAGCTCGTTGAAACCTTCGCCCTTGTGCGTCTGGCTCTTGATCGTCATCCACGTCTTGTGCCGCGGCAGTTCGTACGGCGGTAGCTGCAAGCGGTTATAGGTGCGGCCGGTGATGACCGGCTGGTCCGGATCACCATCGAAGAAGTCGACGATCACCTCCTGACCGATGCGCGGAATCGCCATATGTCCCCACAGCGCCCCCGCCCAGTTCTGCGCGACGCGGATCCAGCACGAGCTGTGCTCGTCGTGCCGGCCCTGACGATCCCACGGAAACTGCACCTTCACTCGGCCGTACTCGTCGGTGTAGATCTCTTCACCCTCCGGGCCCACGACCACCGCCGGCTGGGGGCCGTCGATACGCGGGTGCGGCAACGGCTCGGCGCGCCATTCGGCATCGTCCGGCACCAGTACCGCTTCGTAGCCGTAATACGTGCCGTGTTGTGCGTCGGCGCTTTCTTCCGCCTGACTGGTGTGTTGCTTGCCGTGATGCACCAGGCTCACCGGACGCCAGATCCGGTTCATGTCGTCGCGCGGGTGGCCCGTGAGCGCGAAAGCAATGCCCGGCTGCAAGCGCGCGTCGTCGCCGCTGACAAACACCACACGTGCATCGCGCCGGTGGCCGCGCAGACGATCGTGAGTGAACGCCTTGCCGCTGGCTTCGTGTTTATATCGGCCCGGATAGTCGTAGCGTACGTAGCCGCGGCCTTGATGATCTAGGTCCGTGCCGTCACGCGGGTACTCGTGGTTGAAGCGCGGATTCTTGAACGTGTAGTCGCGTTGTACCTGGCGCGCGGTACGCACGTTCTCGGTGTAAGCGAAGGTCCGTAGGCTGGGTTGTGGCTGATCGCCGCCCGGCGTCGGGTTGTAGATCACCGGCTCGCCGTCAAGACGGCCGAAGATGAACAGCCGATCGCAGTGAATCAACCGGTGCCCCTCTTTGCCGTGCTGGAAAGCGTAGAAAAAACCTTCCTCGCGCAAGATGCGTTCGACGAAGTCGTAGTCAGTATCACCGGCCTGCACACAGTACTCGCGGGCGAGGTGTTCGTTGGTGGCGCGTTGCTCGTAGTCCATCGTCAGGCCATGGGCCTTGAGAACGGCGGCTGCGATCTCGGTCACGCTGAGCGTCTGGAAGATCCGCCAGTCGGAGGAGAGCTTGAGGCGTGCGAGGCGCGGCTCGACCATCGCCGAATAGCGAGTACGTCGAAAACCGGTATCGCCCTGAACGAACGACGAGACCGCGCCTTGCACGTAGCGTACGGGCTGGCCGCCCTGCCAGATGGTCAACAGCCCATTACGATCGAGCACCTGCCCGAAATCGATAGCCGGATTGGCGCTAGCCAGCTCGATCGCCAGGCGAAAGGTCTCGGACAATCCCTCACGCAGCGTGAACTCGACGACCTCAAACGACTCGTCTCCGGCAGTGAAAGTGAAACGCAAATCGGATTGCGTAGGCATGCGAGCCCCCTTGGCTCAAGGCTTCAGGACGCGATCCAGCGACTGCAGGACCAGCTCGGTAGTACCGCTCAACTTCACGGCGAAGATGACGTAGGCCCCTGTCAGCGCACCGAGAGCGAGCGCCCAGGGCGTCCACAGCGGCCACTGCCGCCCGAGGCGATAGCTACGCGTGACGACATGGGCTGGTACATCGGTAAGGCGTTCGGGCGCATCGCCGCGCAATGACCGCAGGAGCCGATGCAGCTTGCTGATGATGGCGTTGAGCGATTCTTGCTGGTTGTGCTGCTGACCGTATTTGCCGCGGAAGCCCAGGCAAAGACACAGGTACTTGAATTCCAGCACATCACGATATTTTTCCGGCTCCATCTGCATACGCGCGAGCACTGTGAAGAACTTCTCGCCGCCCCATGTCTCGTTGTGGTGATAACTGAGCAGCGAGCGTTCGCGCCACAGCGACGTGTGGCCCCAGGCCGTCGCCATAACGGCTTCATCGATGAACGTGCAAAGGGCGTAGCGATAGGCCAACTGCGTGGCGCCGTCGTAACCTAACTGGCGTACCTCCTCGGACAGTGCCGTGATCTGGTCACGCACGCTGGCATAGAGACGGGATATGTCATCGCAATGGTCGAGGCGCCGCAAGCGAATGACAAGGCCCAGCAACGGCTGCGCGGCATCCACCAGCGGATTGAAGCTGTGGCCGCGCAACTGGAATTGCAGGTCTTCGTCGTGGTCGATCCGAAACACGGAGTCGTAGAGCACGCTGTCTTTACCGCCGACCGGTGCGACGGACGGACTGCGCAGAAAGTCGGAATGCGGCGTTTCCGGCGCATCAGGCAACGGTTGCGCCCCTTCCGGCGACGGTTGCGGCGCACGGTCGATCCGATCGTTACCGATATCGATGGTGATGGTCATATCATTGACTCCGAATAGCCCAGAACTGCAGCTCCAGTTCGGGGAAATCGCCAGTGATGTGGAAGCCGAAGCCGTTGGCGCCCTTCTGCATCAGCCGCTGCCAGTTCGGATGGGTGCGATCGAGCTGGAAGTAAGTGAAGCCGGCATGGAATGGCAGGTATCGGGGTGCCACCGGCAACGGGTTGAGCGGGATACCGGGTAGTTGCAGGCGAATGAGTTCGAGCAAGGTCTGCTGCGAGGCCACCTTGGCCTGTTGGAGGAAGAGTTGACGCATCTGCTCCAGCGGCATGCGCGCACGTACCGCCAGGATGAAATCGGCGCTCTGCATCAGACTCGGGTCGTTGACCTGGGCAGTGAGCACGCCATGAGCTTGTCTGGTTAGCGGCAACGACACGGCCCGCGGCTGCAGCACGGTGGTGAGCACGCGGCGCAGGGTTTCCTGCAGCAGCCGGAAGGTGGCTTGCGGATTGTCGTGCTGATAGGCCGGAAATTCTGGCGGTACGCGCGCTTCGTCGGTGAAGGTCACGAGCTCGCCGCAGGCCTGGCCGCAGGCCAGATAGGCGTCGAGCGGACGAACGTCCGGGTCGCGCGCCAGATGACGAAACAGGTGATGCCAGCGATTGAGCGCCTGCAGCAGATTGAAATCGGTGACGTCGGCCACGCCGGCCTGGCCAGGCGAGCCGATGCGCTCGGCGATGCTTTTGGCTCGCTCATGCATCAAGGTGGCGATTTCCTCGATGAAATGAGTCAACTGGCGGATGGCGCGCAACTGGATGCCAGTGACGTAGAAACTGTCGTCCATCAGCAGACTGCCATCGGGGCGCCGGTCGAGAATGCGGCCCAACGCCAGACCGGTGAATGCGCTGCGATCGTCCCGCTCGAGCGCCAGTTGCAGGTTCGGTACGGCGAGCCCCACGGAGACGTGATTTCCCTGGTGGCTGTGCGTGTCGCGCACATCCTCGCTGCGCAGCACATAGCGCGCGTTGCCGAGGGTATCCGGCCAACGGACTTCGGCCACTCCGTCCGAGCGCAGCGGCAAGGTGAGATGGACGGTCTGGTTGGCTGCCGTGGCGTCGGAGATCGCCAGCGGCTCGGGCGGCGGCTGGTCATGCGGAATGTCGAACGCGGTACCGTCAGGCATGATGCCGCGCGCACGGACGATGGCGATCTTGCCGAAGGCGAGAAAATCCTGGTTCAATTCCAGCTCCGCAAAGCCATACGCGTATCTGCTACCGGCGCGCAAATTGACGTAGTGTTCGAGGAAGCGGCTGGTCTGCTGGAAATGCTGCGGTTTGACGAACAGCCCTTCGTTCCAGACGACGGGATTACGGGTAGTCATGGTTTCTTGCTCGATGTGGGCGCCGCCGATCGGGGCGGACGATAGGCCTCGTCGGTAATGGCGACGCGGGTATCCTGCAGCGTGATCAGCAGCGCGTACTTGCGCCCGCGCGATTCGAGCCGATAGACGTCGTAGCTGCGGTTCGCGCTGGGATCGTGGAAATTGGCCACTACGGCCAGATAGCGGGTTTTGTCCTCGATCGGACTGAACTCGATGAACTTGAACTGGCCGGGCGCAAGGATGTAGTCGTCCACCGCCAGGAAGGTGCTACCCAGGGCCTTCTTCGGATCGCGCTGAATGAGTTCGAGGCTGCCGTTCACCAGCATGGCGTCGTCCTTGAGCTGGATCACGCGGAAAGATATCGGTGTCGCGGCCGTAGTCGTAGCCGGCGCCGGCGCGACGGCCTCGGGCAGGCTGACGCTCTTGCGATATTGGCCGAGATTCGGCGCTTCACCGGGCTCGCCAACGAGCATGTCAGCAGCCAGGTAGCGGTGACCGGGCCAATGCGGCGGGAGCGGCGGGAGCGGCGGATTGGCGACCGCGGCGACCCGCCGGGTGGCGGATGGTGTCTTGTTGTCGGGGAGCGGCGGGTGGCCCTCCTCGACCGGCAGCCGGACGGATGTGCGACGGCCCCGGGTCGTGGACACCGGTGGCGTAGCGGTCACGTCGTCATCGAGACGATCGAGTAAAGTGCGCAAGCCGCTGATGACTTCGTCCTTGCTCGTGCCACTAAAGCTGATGGCAAACGATCCATCCGTAGCCAGGGTGTCAATGGGGCCGATGGCCTTGGTGTCTTCGACAGGCGGCGCGCTGACCGGATTGGGATTAACGTCGGTTCCGGCGTACAGGCTGAGCGAGACTCGGGTCGGCTGATCATCCGGCGCACCCACCGGGATGGACGGATCCATCAGCACCTGCCCCGTCTTTTTGACTACATTGCCCACGGAGGAGCACCCGGCGAGCACCATGCCGGCAAGCGCGAGCGCGAGGGCTCGCTTCATTGCGCCTCCGCACGCATGGCCTGGTCGTAGGCCTGCTCGAAGACTTCCCAGAACAGTTTGTCGAAACCCTGCTGGCGACTGGACACGAGTTCTTCATAGTAGTGGCCGTACATCTGCCACGGCCAGCCGCCATTGTTCGACTGGCCGGCTTGCGGCGGACTGTAGCGAGCGAAACGTCGTTGCAGCTGCTCAGGTGAAAACGCCTGCAGCAGCGCACTAAGGCCTGCGGTAATTGCCTGACGCGTGGCGCGCTGCTGACGCTGCAGTTGCTCCAGGGACTCTTCAATCGCTGCTGCGGGCGACAGGTGCACAAGGCTGCGGTTGGCCGCGAACATCGCGCGTACGGTGTCCGGGTAAGTCTGCCCCAGGCGCAGTGGGTTGTCCTCGATGGGTTGCAGCGTACGCGCAGCAAAGGCTTGGCCTTGGGTATGCCCGGGCGCACCGCCATGCAACTCACTCAAGCCGCGGATGACCGCACTGAGGCTGCGGCCCGCCTCGTAAAGCAACGCGTAGGCGGCCTGGCCGTCCAGCGCACCTACCGGTGCGCCGAGACCCTCCACCAGAGGATTGACCAGGCCGGCGGCGTCGTGGCCGTTCACCTGCTGGATGTGTAGCCATTCGCGGGCGGCGGGGTCGACGCGATCTTGTTCCGACATGATGGGGGCTCCTGAGACATGAACTGGGCTTCCGTGGAAGGCTTCCAGCGTCGTGGTGGCAACATCGGCCTGCGCAGCCAGCACCGTCGCCCCGTAGTGGTGAGAGTCGAGCGACGTTTGCAGCGTGCTGCCCGCACCGTGAGCGGTGGCAAGGTCGAGCGCTCGCAGTGGATCGCGCTCGCCTTCCGGCGGCGCTGGCTCACTCAGGGCCTGAAACGCTGCCCAGTCAGGATTGCTGAACTCGGAGAAGTGATCCTGCTCGGGCGGGACAGCGGGCAGGCCGTCCAGATTGTCATCGGGCGACTGCAGCAATTCCGCCACGTCGTGCTGGGCCAGCACGCGGGACGGGTCCGGCAGCGCATGATCGTCGCCGTTCAGATGGACAGACAGACGGTAAGGGCCGACGTACAAGGTGTCAGCATTACGCAAGCGCGCGCTGGCATGCAGCCCCAACGGGCGAGTCTGGTCGTTGAGGCGAGTTTCACCGCTACGATCGATGATGAGGTAGCCGTCATCCTCGAAGCGAATCTCGCAGTGCAGCGACCGCACTCGGCCGGCACGGTCGTGGAGCACCCAGCTGGTGCCCTGCGAACCGATAGTGCCGCCCTCCTTGTCGAAACTGCGCCGAGGCGGGGTGCCTTGCTGCAGGGCCTGTGGGTTGCTCACTACCAACGCAAGGCGGGATGAAGTGGTCTCCGGATTCATGCGCATACCGTAAGTCGAACGCGGGGCGGCTTGCGCAGGGCCGGCTGCTCCAGAAAGCTGGTCCAGCCGAGTTCGGTGCCGATGTCGCCCACGAAGTTGAAAGATGTGATCTCGTTTTCCCCGAGCGCCAGTTCGAGGTCGCACGGGGTCTGGTCACGCAGCAAGAACGCGACCAGCTGGCGCAGGCGCTCGAAGTCTTCCCCACGCGGGAGGAATTCACGAAACCGCGCCTGACTGAGGTTCGCAATGACGATGGTGAATTTGCCGTGACGCGTGCGTACGCTGTCGCCCACTCGGAAACTCTCGCCGAGCATGCCGTTGAGACAACCGAGCTGGACGCGGTCGTCCGGATCGATGTCGGTGTAGCGCAGCTCGAAATCCCGGATCGCGACGTCGTCGAGATCGAAGCAATGCGCGATCAGGCCCGCGACCATCGCGGGCGAGCGGCTGCGATGTACTACGGCACCGGCAAAGCTGAGCAGGCGACTCCACGCAATGGGAGTCGCGCCGCGAATAGTGGTGTTTTCCAGGCCGATCAAGGCGAACAAGCGTTGCGAGAGCGGGTCGCTCGCGCCCGGGCGGAAGCGGATGTAGTGCCGATACTTCCGCCAGGCCTGATGCAGCAGCGTCAGCAGACGGTGATGGAAGACGTCGAAGAAGGCCGGCCGAATACCGATACCCTGCCCTGCCTCGTATGCCAGCCGCTCGACGTAATGGGACGGCAACGGCGAGTCGGGCCCATGCATGCCGAAGAAGGTAGCCTGCACTTCATACTGGTGCGGATCGCCATGCAACAGACGCTCGGCCCAAGACACGTCCGAGGCCGGGAAGCCCAGACCGGCGTAGTTGCTCAGCCGAATACGCTGCCGCTCGGGCTCGTCGCTGTCCGGCGCCTCCAGGTTGTCGCCGAGCAACGTGTGCAGCCGCTCCAGCAAAACGAAGAAATCGTGCCCGCGGCCTTCGCCCAGCAGCGCGTCGATCAGATCAGGGCTTGAGTCCCGCTTCGCATGGGCCATGCGTAGTGCTCCTGATTGGTGGTATTGATCGCTTCCAGCACGTGGAAGGACGAAATGCTGCTGTATAGCGCAAGAAAATGGCTCAGCACGGTGCCGAACAGGTAGAGATCGCCTTCGCAGACGAATCCATCCTGGTCGAGCTTGACGACGCTGCGAATGCCGCGGATGGGCAACGCCTGGAACATCCGATCGATCGGCGCAGTCACAATCTCCTGCAGCGCGTCCAGCCGCTTCTGCGTGGCGCGCCGCCGCTGAATGTCATGGTGCGCAGCGAAGTCATACGCGGCGATGATGGCCTTCAACGGTTCGGCAGACAGCAGCGACAGATAGGTAGGCGAGAGATTGGAGATGAGCCGCCACTGCAGGTTTCCGTCCAGCACGGGTCGATACGACGGCGTCGGCGCCAAGAGGTTGCGGCAAGCGACGAAGGTCGGCGTGTCGGGCGTGGGAATACACACGTCGCCAGCCCCCAAAGCCAGCGGCAGATCACGATTGGTACAGGTCAGCGTCAGCGAAACAGTTTCATCGCGGCCGACGTAGTGGTGCTCGTCACCACGCACGAACGATACGCGGTGCTCCACGCCGGCGACGGTCAGCGACGGGTCGATGCGGGTGCGGTAGTAGAGCGTGACGCGACCACGTTCGTAATCGATCTGATGACGTAGCGACTCGAAAGGCTGGTAGGTACGCAGCCATTCGCCGGGCCTGCCACTCCCCTCATCCTTCCAGCCATCGACACGGTCAATACTGAAGATCTCATAGGCATCTTTCCGTTGCCCCGCCGGCACAAGCCGATAGTCCAGGGCCTTGCCGGTCAGCCGAACCGGCTCTGCTTCGTGCTCGAACAGGTTCACCGCAGGCGCGCAGTACAGCGCCAGGTCATTCGTGCGGATGCGCACGTCCTCGGGCATCGGCCGGGTAAAGTGGAACTCGATGCGAACGCGTCCTGTTTGCTCGGTGGGCCAGAGCGAGCGCAGCCCCCGGATTCCGAAGAAGAAGAACCTGCGCGGAAACTGGAAGTACTCCTGCAAGATGCGATAGCCGTCCATCGCATTCTTTGGATAAGGCAGCAACGCCTGATCCAGATCGAAGCCATGAAACAGCACCTGGCCAGCCGGGATATGCCTCACCGTCCCGTCGTATTCGAGACGAATCTCGCCCAGGTATTTGGCCAGCCACAGGTAGAGCGTCAGCGCGGTATAGTCATCCCCGCTCAGGTAGAAGTCGAGCTGATCGCAATCGTAGGTGCTGGGAGGATTCTGGCTGAGGGTGGACAACTCCACGCGGACGATCGACTTCTCCAACGAGTGCGCGTCGTTGACCTCATCGATCTGCAACGGATAGATGGCGACATCCGCGCAGGTGCGATATTCGCAGGCGATGCCGTCGACATCGCGGGCGCGCGTGCGTGTCCCGCGCCGGATCACGTGCCGCTCCGTGATGGCACGATCCATCGGCCGGAATTGCATGATGGTGGCGCTGGGCAACGGGCGCAGATAGTTCGGCCACAGCAATTGCAGCAGCGGGTGGGTCAGCTCCGGGAGATCGTCATCGATCTTCAGCCGAAGCTTGGCTGTGAGGAACGCAAAACCCTCCATCAGCCGCTCGACATCGGGGTCGGTTGCCTCCTCGCCCAGATATCGGGCAAGTTGGGGGTTGTTGCGCGCAAACACCCGCCCGAGACGGCGCATGTAGTCCAGCTCTTCGCGGAACTTTCGCTTCAGTGGCATCAGGTCTCCGCTACTTCACGTTGATCCAGCGTTCCCGGTGCTGGACAAGCAGGTCGATCTCCACGGCCTCCGCGGTATCGTTGAGCGGGACCAGACAGTGCAACCGAAAATGCAGGCCACCGGGCTGCCCCTGCAAGGCGACGGGACAAACGTCCAGCACTTGCACGCGCGGCTCATAGGCAGCGACCGCCGCACGGACATCCAGACAGACCTGATGACGCAGGTCCGTCTGGCTGGCCGCCGCATCGTTCAGATCTTGTAGACCGAACCCAGGGCTGCTCTGCGAGCCTCCCTGGCGGCTATTGAGAATGCGTTCGAGATGGCGCTTGATCGCTTGGACACGCTCGGCGGCCAGCTCCTGCCGCATACGCTGACGGCGTGGCGGCAGGTCCGGGTCAAGACGGTCAAACAGGCTTCCCTGGCCCGGTGAGCGCGGCATGCGTCAAGCCCTCCTTCATTCCTTGTCGAGCCGACCGACCAGCGACAGATCGAAGCTGGCACCCATGTACTTGAAGTGAGGCCGCAAGGACAGCGCCACCTGGTACCAGCCAGGGTTACCTGCCACGTCCTGTACGACGACCTTGGCGGCCCGCAGCGGACGGCGGCTACGCACATCGGAGGTGGGGCTTTCCTGATCCGCGATGTATTGGCGCAGCCAGTTGTTGAGTTCGCGCTCCAGGTCCTGGCGCTCCTTCCAGCTGCCGATCTGCTCGCGTTGCAGCACCTTGATGTAGTGCGCCAGCCGATTCGGGATGAACATGTAGGGCAATTGCGTACCGAGCATGTAGTTGGTCTGCGCGGCCTGACCCTCGGGCGTGTTCGGGAACACCTTGGGCTTCTGCACCGAGTTGGCCGAGAAGAACGCGGCGTTATCGCTGTCCTTGCGCATCGTCAACGGGATAAATCCCTCCGCCGACAACTCGAACTCCTTGCGATCGGAAATCAGCACCTCGGTCGGAATCTTGGCCTGCAACTGCCCGAGCGACTCATACAGGTGAACCGGCAATTCGTCCACCGTGCCACCGGACTGTGGACCGATGATGTTCGGGCACCAGCGATACTTGGCGAAACTGTCGGTGATGCGGCTGGCCAGCAGGTATGAAGTGTTACCCCACAGGTAGCTGGCATGCTGGCCGTCGATGGTCTCGCGGTAGGCGAAGCTGCGCACCGGGTTTTCCAGCGGATCGTAGGGCTGGCGCAACAGAAAGCGCGGCATGGTCAGGCCGAGGTAGCGCGCGTCTTCGGATTCGCGCAGGCCTCGCCATTTGGCGAAGCGCGGACCTTCGAAGATGTCTCTGACTTCCTTGAGATTCGGGATGTCCTGGAACGATTCCAGGTTGAGCATTTCGGGGCCGGCTGCACCGAGGAACGGCGCATGCGCCATCGCGCCCAGCGCCGCGACGTAGCTGAGCAGCTTGATGTCCGGCGCGGACGGGCCGAACGTGTAGTTGCTGACCATGCAACCGATCGGCTTGCCGCCGAACTGCCCGTAGCCCGCCGTATATACATGCTTGTAAAAACCACTGCGGGTAATGTCCGCGGCGCTCTCGAAGTCCTCCAGCAACTCACGCTTGGTTGCCTGGAAAACGTCAATGAGGATGTTCTCGCGGAAATCCGTACGATCCACCAGCATCTTGAGGCCGCGCCAGGCCGACTCGAGCTCCTGCAGCTCAGGCTGATGCAGGATGGCGTCCATCTGCTTGCCGAGCCTGGCGTCGATCTGCGCGATCATCTGATCGACCAACTGCTTGTTGATCGGTTGCTCGCGCGCATCGGTCTTGAGCATCTCCGAGATGAAGGCAGCTACGCCGCGTTCGGCAACGGCGTACCCCTCCTGGGCAGGCTGCAGACGGGTCTGCGCCATGATCTGGGCCAGCAGGCCTTCCTGGGGTGCCGTCTGCTGCGCGTGGGCGGCGGATTGTACTTTTGTCATCGTGATGTCCTTTTCGTGGAGGGAGAGGAGGAGCCATCGGCCGTCAGGCCTGCTCATCCCCCAGCAATTGCTCCAGCTCCTTGGCGAGTTGACCGCGGGACGCCTCGTCACCCAGCGTCGCCTGCAGTTGCTTGCGGAACGCCGGGATGTTGCCCATCGGCCCCTTCAGCGCCACCAGCGCCTCCCGCAATTCAAGCAACTTGCGCAGCTCCGGCACCTGCCGGGCAATTGCATCGGGACCGAAGTCCTCGATCGCCTTGAACTTCAGATCGAGGCGCAAGGTGTCACTCTCGCCTCCCTCTTCGAGCCCCCCCGCGGCAAAATAGTTGTCGCCCCGATAGAAACTTGAATCTTTCCTGAATTCAAGTTTCGTAGATGGTGGTGGGTTGCCGTCGCCGAAGGCGACGGCCCCCTTGCCACCGATTTCCGCAACAAGGGGGCGATGATGAGAGAACAAGTTGGCTCGATACGGACAAGGTTTTAAGGACAGAGCGGTGGCGCGGTTGCTGCCGCCGGAGAGCGCCCCGCTGGAGGTGGTGGCTCGGGAGATTGGGGTGAGCACAGATACGTTGGAACGCTGGCGCGGTGAGGAACTGGCCAAGCCGGCGCGAGAACGCAGCTGGACGGCAGCGGCTCGGCTGGAGGCAGTCATTACCACGGCAGCCATGGACGAGGCCACCCGCAGCGCCTGGTGCCGCGAACACGGCGTGTATCCACAGCAACTACAGCAATGGCGTGACAGCGCAACGCAAGCGCTTGCCGAACCCGCGGAGAAGCGCGCCAGCCCGCAGCAGACCAAGGAAGACCGTCGGCGCATCAAGGAACTCGAGCGCGAGCTGCGCCGCAAGGACAAAGCGCTGGCTGAGACGGCAGCGCTGCTGGTGCTGTCAAAAAAAGTCGAGGCGATCTTCAACAAGAACAGAAGCGAGGACGAATGATCGGGCTCGAAGATCGCCAGACCCTGGCCCAGGACATTGAAGCGGCTCAACAGGCCGGTGCGCGGCTGGCGCAGGCCTGTGAGGTCGCCGGCATCGACGAGCGCAGCCTGCAGCGCTGGAAGGCCAACCATGGGCTCGTATCGGGTGATGGCAGACCCGGCGCGGTGCGGCCGACACCGGCCCACGCGCTGACACCCACCGAGCGCGAGCAGATTCTGCAGGTGGCCAACGAGCCGCGCTTTGCCGACATGCCCCCGGCGCGCATCGTCCCGATGCTGGCCGACGAAGGCGTGTATCTGGCCAGCGAATCGAGCTTCCAGCGCGTACTGCGCGAGCATGGGCAGAACCAGCACCGGGGCCGCGCCAAGGCACCGCGCAAGAGCCGCCCGCCAACCACGCATATCGCCACTGCACCGCGCCAGCTGTGGTGTTGGGACATGACGTACTTGCCTGCCGAGATCGTGGGGCGCTGGTTTTATTTGTACCTGATTCTGGACGTGTACAGCCGGAAGATCGTGGGCTTCGAAGTGCACGACAGTGACGACGCCGACCATGCGGCGCATCTGGTCAAGCGTACGGCGCTGGCCGAAGGCATCCATGCCATGGCGACCAGGCCGGTGCTGCACGGCGACAATGGCTCGACCCTCAAAGCCACGACTGTCCTGGCGATGTTGAACTGGCTGGGTGTCAAGCCTTCGTACTCGCGCCCGCGCGTGAGCGATGACAACGCCTACGTCGAAAGCCTGTTCCGCACGGCGAAGTACCGCCCCGAGTTCCCCGACAAGGGCTTTGCCAACCTCGATGAGGCTCGCCGCTGGGCTTCGCACTTCGTGCATTGGTACAACCATGATCACCGGCACAGTGGCATCCGCTACGTCAGTCCCGCCCAGCGTCATGCGGGTGAAGATGCCGCGATCCTTGCCGCCCGTCACGAGGTATATCTCCAGGCGCGAGAACGAAATCCGCGGCGCTGGTCGGGCGCCACCCGGAACTGGACGCCTATCGGCGCGGTAACACTGAACCCCGAGCGCGACTGCATCGTCAAAACGTATACGCGCTCGACCGATATAGAGCCATTGGCAGCATGACCGAGACGACAACTAGCTTGACTCGCGCCGGAGCACGGCCGGCACATCCATTGCCAGACCGAGCCCGAATTCGGACATCACCTGGTTGAAATTGTCCTTGTCGATGCTCACTGCGACGCGGTCCTCGAGCGCGATATCGTCCTCGTGACCTTTGAAATCCCCTGTCACCAATAATTTCAGGGGAAGCTCGACTTCCTCGTGTTCCCCGCCAGTTGCCGGAACGTAGCGAATGCTGATGCGTTCTTTCGGCGCAACCGAACCTTGCTTTGCCATGAGTCACTCCCGCTTGAATGCTCGATTGTTATGAGCGCAATGCAAATAGAAACGAGCCCACGGCATACAAATCGCCAGAGCTCGTTACACGCATACGGAAAGGATCAACGAAGATGAAATTCGCTGCCTTGTCGCGCCATGGATTCCCATGAGGCAGCCTACCTGCCGCCACGCAAGAGACTAAGCGCGGAATGAGGTCTATGGAATAAGACTAGTCTGAATTTTTACCCCAAACCCATAATAAAATTTCGAATCCATCTCAACAAAAAATAACGTCGGAAATTTCAGTTAATTTTTCCAAAAAATAGATTCCAAGATCAATTATTTTGGTAAATTCGCAGCACACTTTCCGAAATTTATCTCATATTAATTCACTCACCGCATCGAATCTCGATGGCATGAACCATTCCTTCTCATCGCGCGATCAGGATTGTTTTTTTGAGAAAAGCCTTTCCTAAACAGGGGATTTTGATTACATGATCACGGTGGATCTTCCCGCGCTTTTCGAGCGCCTCAATGCGTTATGCCGACATGCCCTGGAAGAAGCGGGCAGTTTATGCATCGGGCAACGTGAAGCCGAGGTCACGGTACCTCACCTGTTGTTCAAGCTGATGGATGCGCCTCAATGCGATGCGCGCATCGTGCTGCGCGATGCGGGAATCGATCCCGACATCGCACGGCATGCTTTATCCGCCGCGTTCCCCGACGGGGACGGTGGTCATGGCCAGTATCCGTCCTTCTCGCCATTGCTGGTCGAGTTGTTGCAGGAGGCCTGGCTGCTCAGTTCGGTGGAACTCAAGCAGCCGCAGATACGCAGCGGCGCCTTGCTGCTCGCCGCCTTGCTCACCCCTGGACGCTACCTGCCATTGGCGGCGATTCGCTTGCTCGATAACGTGAACCGGGAAGCCCTGCGCAAGCGCTTCGATACGCTGCTGGCCGCTTCGACGGAGGCGGTCAGCGCTGCCCCGGCCGATCACCGGCAGGGGGCGAGCGGCGAAAACAGTGCACTCGCCCGGTTCGGTCATGATTTCACCGCGCAAGCCCGCGACGGGCGCATCGATCCAGTGCTATGCCGTGATGCCGAGATCGACTTGATGGTCGATATCCTGTCGCGCCGCCGCAAAAACAACCCGATCGTGGTAGGTGATACGGGCGTTGGCAAAAGTGCGGTCGTCGAAGGACTTGCCCAGCGCATCGTACAGGGGCGTGTGCCGGAGTCCCTGCGCGACATTCACCTCTGGGGGCTGGACCTGGGGGCACTGCAAGCCGGCGCATCGGTCAAGGGCGAGTTCGAGAAGCGCCTGAAGGCAGTCATCGACGAAGTACAGACCTCTGCGCAACCGATCATCCTGTTCATCGACGAGGCACATACGCTGATCGGCGCCGGCAACGCCGCCGGCGGCAGCGATGCGGCGAACCTGCTCAAGCCCGCGCTCGCCCGGGGCACGCTACGAACCATCGCCGCCACGACCTGGTCCGAGTACAAAAAGTACTTCGAGAAGGATCCCGCGCTGGCACGGCGCTTTCAGCTGGTGAAGCTGGAAGAACCCAGCCCCGAAGCTGCCGTGCACATCCTGCGCGGCTTGCGCTCCGTGTATGAACAGGCCCACAAGGTCTATATCGCGGACGAGGCACTGCAAGCCGCTGCTGCCTTGTCGGCGCGTTACTTGAGCGGTCGGCAGTTGCCCGACAAGGCAATCGATGTACTGGATACCGCCTGCGCCCGTGTCGCTACCGCCCTGGCCGAACCGCCCCGTCGCCTGATAGCGCTGGAAAATGAACTCAGACAGATCGATGTGGAAGCCGAGCAACTCGCGCGCGATGCGCGGACGGGTCGTACGCCCGCGACGAAGCGCCTGAACATGCTGCGTGACGCGCGGCAACAGGTAGAGGAGCGCATCGCGAAAGTACGTGAAGCCTGGGTACAACAAAAGGCCATCGTCGATACGATCGTCTCTTTGCGTCGCGACGCGGAAGCGGCAGAAGACGCTTCGCCGCTGCTGGCGGGCTGGGTGACGCGCCTGGCCGAACTGCAACGGGATGGCGCATTGCTGCACGCCGACGTCGGTGCCGAACAGATCGCGCAGGTCATCGCCGACTGGACCGGTATACCGGCCACCACCATCAACAGCGATCAGCTTACGCGTCTCGCACGGCTGCCCGTCACCCTGAGTGCCCGAATCAAAGGTCAGGACGCGGCACTGGAAGCCGTGCACCGTCGCTTGCTCACGGCAGTAGCCGACCTGCGGCGACCCGGCACGCCGATGGGGGTGTACCTGCTGGTCGGTCCCAGTGGCGTCGGCAAGACCGAGACGGCACTGGCCGTGGCGGACGCCTTGTTAGGTGGAGAACGGTTCCTGACCGCGATCAATATGTCCGAGTACCAGGAAAAACATACCGTGTCGCGCCTGCTGGGCGCGCCGCCCGGATACATCGGCTACGGAGAAGGCGGCGTACTGACCGAGGCCATCCGCAAGCAACCCTACTCGGTGGTATTGCTCGACGAAGTGGAAAAGGCGCATCCAGAGGTACTGAATGTGTTCTATCAAGCGTTCGACAAGGGCGAACTGGCCGACGGCGAAGGCCGCCGTATCGACTGCCAGAACATCCTGTTCTTCCTGACCTCGAACCTCGGCTTCGACCATGACGACCCTTCGTTGTCCGATCTCGACGCAGACATCCTGCGCCAGCGCTTGACCGATTTCTTCAAGCCGGCCCTGCTCGCGCGGATGCAGGTGGTGCCCTATCGCTACCTGGACGAGGACGTCCTCGGCGACATCGTGGACAGCCGCTTGCAGCGCCTGGAGCAGCAGTTCTCCGCACGCTACGGCGCCGCCCTGGATATCGGCACCTGCGCACGCACCGAACTCCGTGCGCGCTGCACGCGACACTCGAATGGTGCCCGCATGCTTGATGCGAGCATCGACGGCGACTTGTTACCGCCGCTGTCGCTCGCTGTCCTGCAACAGCAGGCCCAAGGGGCTCCGTTCCAGCGCGCGGAACTGCGCTGGGCGAACGGTGCCTTCCAGGCCGCACTGCACTGAGCGACGCAGGGCATGGACACTGTGGAAGCCGTCCTGCTGGCTCGTGAGTTGGCGCAAGCGAACACCTTGGCGTCGCTGGCCGGTGCATGGCTGCGCGCCGCCTGCAACGGCACCGGCGTCGAACAAGCGCTCTGTTACTGGCGTGAACCCGCCGGGGACCGCCTTCTTCCCATCGCACGGGCTCGTGTGACTGACGCCGTCGTGCTCCCTGCGATATCGCTGCACGAGCTGGACAATCCGCTGGTGTACTGCCTGACGAGTGCCAGGCCGTGCCATATCACGCAGTTGGACACACTGGTCGAAGTCGGTGTCGGCTTCGACGCGTTGCGCATGCATCTCGCCGCCCGCGCCGCCCTGCTGGTGTTGCCGATCGTCGGCCCTCAGCATGAAATCGCCGGCATCTTCGCGCTGTCCGGCAACGATGCCGCCTTGCGTGCCTGGCATACGGACCCAGTCTGGCAAGCGCTCACCACGTTGCACCACGCGTTGCTGGCCCGCCTGCAGGCATTATCGGGAGCCCATCTTGCCGAGACGCAACAACAAAGCGCCGACCGGCTGCGTGAACTCGAGCACGGGCGTGCGCGGGCAGCACGCCTGCTGGCCGCAGAATTCGTCGGTGTCAGCTCCATTGCACAGCGATTGCGTGACGACATGTTGCGCCTGGCCGACTCCTCTCTGTCGTTGCTGATCACCGGGGAAACCGGTTCAGGCAAGGATCACACAGCCTGGCTGATTCATCAGGCCTCGGCCCGGCAAGGGCGTTTTGTACCGGTGAACTGCGCCGCAATCCCCAAAGACCTGATCGAAGCCGAGTTGTTCGGCGCAACGCGCGGTGCCTTTACCGGTGCCACTCAGGCGCGAACCGGCCTCGTAGCCGATGCACATGGCGGCACGCTGTTCCTCGACGAAATCGGTGACATGCCGCTCGAACTGCAAGGCACGCTGCTGCGCCTGTTGAACGAAAAGAAGTTCAGGCCCGTGGGCGCCACGCGCGAGCAAGCCTCGGATTTCCGCCTGATCTGCGCCACCCACCGCCCCTTGCCGACGCTGGTCCGCGACGGCGCCTTCCGCGAAGACCTGTATTTCCGGATACGTCAGCGCGTGCTTCACGTGCCGTCCTTGCGCGAGCGCCCGGAGGACATCCCCGCGTTGGTAACCCACGTGCTGCTCCAGTACAACCGTGAATGCCAGAGCAACGTCACCGGCATTTCCACCGGCGCCCTTGCTCGTCTGCAGGCACACGCATTCCCCGGCAACGTACGCGAACTGCGCAGCCTCGTGTTGGCCGCGGCCGAGCGCACCACACCCGGGAAGCCCATCCGCGGCGACCTGCTGGCCGACCTGGGAGACCACCTGCCAGTGGCATCGAGTACGCCGCCATCCCCCATGACATCGACACTGCAACAGCTCGTGCACACCGACAACCTGCGAGACGCGTTGATCCGGTTCGAGCGCCTTGTGGTTGGGGAACGGCTACGCCAGGTTGACGGGTCGCGGCGGGAGGCGGCGCTCAGTCTGGGCATACCCAAACGCACACTGGCCCGTAAATGCCAGGAGTGGAACCTGAATGGAGAGGAGGGCCGATGATGAGATGGCTCAATCTGACACTGTTGTCTACCGCTGCGCTGGTCGGTTGCGGCCCAGAGCACACCACCGTCAGCGTCGATCGCACGTGCACGACCATCGCGTCTCCGCAAGAGCGGTTGGCTTGCTTCGATGCCAAGGCAGGCTCCCCGGCAGCATCGATGGTGGCCATACCCGCAACCCAGGCGCCCGCTGCGGCGCCAAAGCCGCCAGCCACCACCAGGCGACCCGATATTGCCACTCTGGTCCAGGCCAACGAAGCCAAACGAGACGCCGACGATACCGGCTTGCTGCTGATGCGCGTCCCGGATCGCTTACCCGGCCAGAACAAGGTCGTCATCTCGGCACCGGCACTGGGCGGCACCACGCCGAGGCCCTATCTCGCCATCAGTTGCCTGCAGAACATCTCCCGCCTGCAACTGCTGACCGCCGAGGCATTGCCGGTCAATCGCGTCAACCTGCGACTGTTGCTGGACAGTCGCCCCGTATCGGACTACCGCCCGTGGCAAGTGCTCGACGACGGCACCGTAACCGATGCGGGGCGCGGCCTGGTCGCGGTCGAGCAGCTTCGGCCGCTGACCCGGTCGGCGCAGCGTCTCGAGATCGAAAGCGACTATGCCCCCTTCAACGGGCTGGTGTTTGACATCGGCCGACTCAATGAGCAACTGGCCCAGCAACGCGAGGCATGTCACTGGTGAAACTGCCCCCACCGCTGGACCTCGATGCTCTGCTGGCACCGCTGGACACTCGATGGCCCGCCGGCGTATTCGACGAGGAGGACGACGCCTTCCAGGGTATCGACCACGAAATGGTCAAGCTCGGTACCCTGCAGGAGCCGGCTATCGACTGGCCTTACGTCGACGAGGCCGCACAGGGCTACCTACGCAGCCAGTGCAAGCACCTGCGCATCGCCGGGCACCTGCTGACCGCGCGCGCTCGCACGCGTAGCTGGCGTGGCTGGGCCGAAGCCACGGGTGTGCTGGCCGGTATGGTGGAGCACTACTGGGAAAGCAGTTATCCGCGCCCCGGCGCCACCGGCTATCCAGCCAAGCGCCGGCTGGTTGACCAGCTTCTGGAGCGCCTGTCCGATAGCCTTGCGACGTTGGAGAGCACCGGCTACGGCGAAGAGTTCTACAAGGTCGGCCAAGCGGCACTGGATAGCCTGCAACGCTGTGCCGAAAGCGCCCGGCTCGACGTACCCACACTCACCAGGCTGGAAGCACTGTTGCGCCAGAAGGCCGAGGCATTGCGCGCACCGGAGCTGGCGGGCGCCAAGCTCGCTACGCCGACATCCGGCGAGGTGCTGACCGATGCATTTTTCACCCCGGTCTTGCCCACGCCCGGCCACGAACGCGAAGGCCGCAAGTCACTGTTGGCCGCCGCCGAGATCATCAACCAGCAGGATGCCTACGATCCGACCGGTTATCTGCTGCGGCGATTCGCGTTGTGGGCCCATCTCACCAATACACCACCACCTCGCAGGCACCGGCAGACGGAGCTGATGGCAGTGCCGGCGGATGTCGCCGACAGCTACGGGAAGGCACTCGATACACGAGGCGTCGACCCCACCCTGTTGCAGCGTGTCGAACGCAGCGTGACGTCGTCTCCGTACTGGCTGCGCGGCAGCTACCTCGCCGCCGGCATCGCCAGACGGCTGGAGATGCCGCTGGTGGCCGAGGCCATCCGCCAGTCGAGCGAGCGCTTCGTGACCCGGCTACCGGCCCTGCTCAAGCTGGAATTCGCCGACGGGCGTCCGTTCGTGGACGGGGAGACACAAGCGTGGATCAGCGGCGCTGCGGCAGGTGTCGCGTCAAGCGGCGCCGCTCACGACTACGCGGCCGTGCGTGACGAGCTACACGGCTTGCTCGGCGTCGAAGGCATCGAGCCCATGCTGCGCCGACTGGAAGCGATCCAGCAGGAAGCGACCGACCTGCGGCACCGCTGTCACGTCATGAGCATTGCCGCCGAACTGCTGCGGTCCCGCCATCTCACCTGGCTCGCAGATGGCCTGAGCGCCCGCGCGTATCAGGCCATGCAACACGCATCGGCCCCCGAATGGGAACCCGAACTCTTCAGCCTCCTCGCACGGCAACAGGCGGGCAGCACGGAACACAAGGATTAAAACAGGAGCATCTTCATGGGGAACATCTGGTCGAATCTGCAACGTTACGGGTGGCGCTTGCTGCGCTGGGGGCGGCAAGGTGCGCCTCTGCTGCAACTGCTGCTCGTGGCGCTCGCGCTCGCCGCCATCTGGTGGCTCGGACCCAAGTGGATCTGGGGCGCCTACCGGCCCCTGGGCAGCCTTACCGCACGAGCATTGGCAACCGTCGTCCTGCTCGTGCTGCCGCTGCTGATGTGGGCCTTGCGCCTGCGCAAACGCACGCAACGCCTGGAAGCCGAACGACAGCAGGTAGAGGACCGGAAGGTTGATCCGTGCCTGCGTTACGTCCAGGCGCAGGAGCGTGACCTCGATCACAGCCTCGCCACGCTGCAAGCCAATCTCAAAAGCCGCCAGGCGTTGTACCAGCTGCCGTGGTACCTGGTGCTGGGGCAAGAGAATTCAGGCAAGACAAGCTTCGTCAATCGATCCGGGCAGACCTTCTCGCTCACCGGCGAAATGAAGGCCGGCAGTCGACGCATGCAAGAGGACCCTGACAAGATCTACGCCATCGACTGGTGGATGGGTGACCAGGCCGTGCTGATCGATCCGCCCGGCGAGCTGATCAGCCAGCCACGGATTGCACAAGCCGCCGACGTAGACCAAGCGGAAAGCGAAAGCCCGTCCGTCCTGCCTGCGAGGCTGGCGCGGCATCGCGCGCTCCCGGAAGATCTCCACGCACGGCTGTGGGACAGCTTCGTCGGCTGGCTTGGCCGCAACCGCAGCCGCCGTCCGCTCAACGGTGTCGTGCTGATGGTCAGCCTGGAAACCCTTGCGCACCAGACCGTGAGCGACCGCAAGGCGCTTGCGGCACTGCTGCGAGCACGGCTGGCTGAACTGAGCCGCCAGCTCGGCACACGGCCGCCGCTGTACGTGGTGCTCAGCAAGTTCGACCTGCTGGAAGGTTTCGAAACGCTGTTCGCTCGCTTGCCCCGCTCGATTCGCGAGGACATCTTTGGTTTCAGCTTCACCCTCGATTCAGTCCAGCGCTACGACGCCTGGCTCGATGAACTCGGTACGCACTACGACACGTTCCTCCGTCGCTTGAACGAACAGGTATTCGATGCACTGGCCGACGTGTCCGAGCTGGTGCAACGCGAGGCACTGTATTCGCTCACCCGACAGCTCAGCGGCCTGCGTTCCGTACTGCTGGATTTCCTTGCCGATGTCCTCGGTAGCGACCGCTACGTCACCCCGGCGCTGCCGCGCGGGGTATTCTTCTCATCGGTCTACCAGCAAGGTGTGCTCAACAACGCCTTCATCGCCACCGCGTCACAGACCTATTCTCTGCGCAAGCCGGTCAACGTAATGCAGCCTAGCGGACGCGCGCTGGTCTACTTCACACAGCACCTGTTCCAGCGCATCGTGTATCCGGAGTCCGGTCTCGCGGGCGATAACCCCAAGGTCATCGCCGACAAGAAGCACGCGCTGGCGCTACGCTTCGGCGTAGCCTCTCTCGGCAGCGTGCTGGTGATCGGCGCGTGGTACCACTACTACGCATTGAACCGCGACAAGGCGCTCGCCGTACTGGAGCGTAGCCGTGCCTTCAGCGCCCACGCCATCGACGGCGCACTCGATCCGACTGGCCGTAATCTGTTGCAACCGCTGAACCAGATTGCCAGTGCCGTCGCCGTCTATGGCGACTACCGCGACGCGTGGCCGATCGTCGCCGACCTGGGCCTGTACCAAGGACGCACGATCGGACCGAAGGTCGACCAAGCCTATCTCGCCCTTCTATCGCAGCGCTTCCTGCCGGCGCTGGCAAGCGGTGTGATGCAGCAGCTCGATGCACCCGGTGCGGACAGTGATACGCAACTCGCCGCGCTGCGGGTCTACCGCATGATCGAGGATCGGGCCAATCGCCGGCCGCCGGTCGTGGAAAACTGGATGACGACCCAGTGGCAGGCCGCCTTCCCGGGCGAGAACGGCGTGCAGCGCGCGCTGCTGAGCCATCTCGACTACGCAATGAAGTACGCCGATGCCCGTCTGCCGCAATACCAGGAGCGCATGTCGGCCGTGCAGCGCGAACTGCGCGCGATCCCGCTGCCGCAGCGCGTATATATGACCATGCGCCGCCAGGCCGGTACCTCGCTTCGTGCCCCGCTGGATCTGCGCAATGAAATCGGCCCGGCCTACGACATCGTCTACGAACCCGAAAGCACCGTGTCTGCCCAGGGTGCCAACCCACCCGCCAACGGTCGCATCGACGCGCTGCTGACCGCCAAGGGCTATCGCGCCTACTTCGCCCCGCATAGCCAAGATCTCACCGAGCTGGCCATGATCGACCAGTGGGCACTCGGCGAACGACGCGACATAGACTACTCCGACGCCGACAAACGTGCGCTGGCCGACCGCATCCGCGCGCTCTACAGCCGCGACTACATCGACACCTGGCAGCGCAACCTCAACCACATCGCCGTGCGCAACTTCCAGGACATCGGCCAGGCCGTCACCATCCTGGGTAGCGTGACCAGCCCTGCAGCACCATTACGACGCCTGGTGGAAACCGTGCGTGACAACAGCGAGCTTGGCAACAAGCCCATCAACGTTGCCAGCACAGACGCGTCAGGAAGCCAAGTCAAGGCCGCTGCGCTGCCCGCCAAGATGGATCTGCCTGCCGGCACCGTGGACGAGCCGCTGCCGGTCATCACCATTGCCCGCGCTTTCGCACCCATGAGCCAGTTGCTCGATGCAAAGAGCGGACGTGCCGCTTATCTGGACGAAACCATGCAGAGCATCGGTGCCGTGCAGGATACCGTGCGGACCGTTCACGACAGTCCAGATCGCGGCAAGGCCGCGCTCGACATCGTGCTGGATCGGTTCGCCCTCAAAGGCCCCGACCCCATCGCCAACCTCCAGCGAATCGCCAGCGGACTACCCGAACCATTGAATCACCAGGTCGGCAAACTGGCCAATGAATCGTCGCGCGTGTTGCTGGTGGAAGCCCTGCGCGAACTCGAAAAGCGCTGGGACACCGATGTTTACCGCTTCTACCGCGAGCACCTGGCCAATCGTTATCCGTTCAATCCAGCCAGCCGTGAAGAAGTATCTCTGGACGACTTCGCTACCTTCTTCGGACCGCAGGGCAAGTTGCAGCAGTTCCGTGACAAGTACCTCAACCTGTTCATCCAGGACAACCTCGAAGCGCTGTACTCGGAACACCTCGGTGGATATCTCGTGCGTGACGACGTACTCACTCAATTGAAGGCCGCCGACAAAATCAGCGACGCTTTCTTCAACAACCGCGGGCAATTGGGTGTGCAGTTCTACATCGAGCCGCTGGGCTTGGCCGCCAATAAGCGCAGCAGCGCGCTCAGCGTCGAGGGGCAACTGATCACCTACAACCACGGCCCCACCACCAGCACCGCCCTCATCTGGCCCAACACGCTCGCGCCCAGCAACGAAAGCCGCATGACCCTGGTCAACGCCAGCGGCAGCAGCAGCGGGCTGATCTATCGCGGCCCATGGTCGCTCTATCGCCTGCTCAGTCAGGCTCGTCTAAACGGGGCCACCAGTACCAGTGTCGACCTCAGCTTTGCTGCCCCCGATGGCGGCATGCGCTATCGCATCAGTACGGAAAAGGCGAACAATCCGTTCACCCAGCCGTTGTTCAAGGGCTTCGTGCTGCCGCGCATGTTGTTGCAGGACGAGCGGCGAGTGGTGACTCCGGCGGGCGGGCAAGCCACAGCCGAAGTCAAACTCGGCATGCGACAAGCGAGCGTCCCGCGGCGCTCCAGCGATCCACGTGCCAGCGCGCCACCCGGCGCGCCGTCTTCGTAGAGCGGCAAGCAGGGCTCATCGCTATCTTGCACTGCCTGATAACCACCCTCACATGGCTATCGGGCAGTTCGGAGCGACGGTGGAATATACCCACGCAGGCCCGCCATCGTTCCGATGGCCGATGCGATTCATGGCTGACGCCACATAACAGAACGTGCAGGCATCGTCGAGCGTGGGTATATCAACTGCGCAGTACCCTGCACGCTAGGAACGAGCGCGCCAACCAGGCGAAACTGCACCCACTGAATAGCAAGAGTGCCGCCAGCAGCCGTAGGCATTCGGTGCACTCACTGTCCAGGCGGTGGACAGTCCTCGCACGAGAACGAGAATAAGGTGACGCGGCGCTGCTCAGTCCCATCGACGCTAAAGCCGAAATCCACGGTCGGCCCATTTTCAACCAGTTCCGTGTGGGCCGAGCAGCGGCGGAGTTCGTATAGGTGGTCGGCTCATAACCCGGTAAGCCTGCGATGGAGTCACGCGCTGACAGGTAACGTTTGAAACTACTCAGGTACCGCGGGTCACTACCGGCCCATGATCGGGCCGTCGATCTACACGTGCGCCGAGCGACCGGCGCATGCACCGGTGCTCGGATCGCCCGAACTCAGGCTTCCTGCGGCTTGCGCCAGTCGTCCAAAGCCTCGGTACCGGCGATCGCATAGGTCCAGGTCGAATGATCGAATGGCTACATCGCGATACTTCGTCGTAGCACTCAGCTTGCCCTCTAATCAACAGGATTCTCGATAATGCCATCACCACAAATAGAAAATTTCATGCCTTTTCCGGCAAGTAGCACCAATACAGCCGCATAGCAAGTGACGGCTCGCCCAACGCCCGAAAAGTCATTGCGACACATCACATTGCTCACCTCATAGACTTTGCTCCCAGCGATTTTACCAAAGGCACCAGCCATCCAGCGCTAGTTCAAAAAATCACTGATGATAGAGTTCTACCGAACTCTCCACATGGCGGAGAGCTTTCTTGAAATTCTCCAAATCACCCTCATAAAACGAACTACAGTGATATACAGCAATATGAATTTTCGATAAATTTCTTAACGCTCTAGCACAAACCACTATCATGCCAATTTGGGGAACACTCGCGTGATAGACAAAAACCTCGCCAGCCACACTCCACCCCGGCAGCGATAATCTTCTTGCCGCCTGATCGCTCAGATTGCCATGCTCATCGATCTGATTTTTATATGGCAGAGATACATCTCCGAGTTCATTCCAGTTTCCATCCGCAGCAAGTGACCGCGGCGGCTCAACACCCTCCTTAAAAAAGACCACGTAAAATGGCATAAAATCAAAATTACCACCCCTTCCACCTTGAATCGAATCATCAAGTATCGATACCGTAGAATCAGAATATACCTTACAGCCAACCAACTTATAGCCATCAACCCCAACACCCTCCAAACATGCCCCAAATGCATATTCCGCCCGACAAAATAGCATCATTAGAACAAAAATACCGCACATCACACTACTCTCCCGTCCCCTTCCAAATTTTAAGAAAAGATGATTGCCGAAGGTCTTTCTCCAACGGAATTCCATTGGGCGTTCCTCGATTTATCATTGAACCAACCTGAGTGACGACTTCCGTACCACTGCCGCGATCACAATAAGATGAAATTCTTTCCCTCGCCCAGCAAAAACCAGAGGCATCACAAGAATTATATTCATCACTTGCTAGAAGACTACTATTTTGATCGGTTACAAAATTTCGCCCTCTATATTTCCCGTAGCTTACATAATTTCTCCGACCGGTAATTTGCAAAAATCCACGACCGCGGAATCTAGGACCATCTCCAGCCGCGCCACCTTTTGATACATTTGCAACCCCATTGTCCATTCCCGAAGCTTTCTGCAAAACTTGCGATGGCCGAGTCGACATGTACCCTTCCCTATTAATTGTCGGTTTCGGCTTCGGCCCGGGATTTGGAAGTTCAACTGGGCGACGTCCGGATGGAAGATTTCTGCCAAGCAAAACTGCTCTATCGTAGTCCTCACCAGCTTCCGTCGGGGTAATTACTTCATACATGGTTCTAAAATACCAATCACTTCCGATCTCTTCACGATACTGCCACCAGCCCGTTTCTATACCAACCTGAGCCAAAAAGTGAATTTTCCTCAACGAAGCGAAAGGTCTCGGACAACCCCTCATGCAGCGTGAACTCGACGACCTCGAATGATTCGTCGCCAGCAGTGAAGGTAAAACGCAGGTCGGATGACATCACCATAAGCATTCCTTACCGGTCCATGATCGAGCCGTCGATCTACACGTGCGCCGAGCGACCGGCGTATGCACCGGTCGCTCGGATCGTCCGAACTTAGGCTTCCTGCGGCTTGCGCCAGTCGTCCGAAGCCTCGGTACCGGCGATCGCATGAGTCCAGGTGATCTTGCGGTACGCCATGGAGACCTTCACCAATTGGGTGTACTCGGCCTTGCTGGGGTCCTGCGCGTGCGGCAGCGCGGTGTTGATATTGACGATCGTGGCGTCTTCCAGCTTGGTCGTGAAGAAATGCTCCTGCTTGCCTTCAGTAGAGGTGCGATACCACTTCACTTCCACTTCCGGGAGCGTCTCGCCCGCCGCCAGCGCCTGGTACAGCAGCGGCGTGGCCTTGTTCAGCGGTGCGGTGAAAGTGAACGGCTTGTGTACGCGCTGGCCGGACGGCTGACCGCTCTGCGGGTCGGTCGGCGTCGCGATCAGGTGTTCGATTTCCTGGACCAGGATCTGGTCTTCGTGGCCTTCCTGGTACACGTTGCCCACCGAGTCGGCGGTGAAGGCGCCCTGCGTGATGTTGCCCTGGGTCTTGCCCTGGATGCTGATATAGGCGGGAGTCGGCATTGGCTGCTTCCTTGAAGTTATTGTCGAAAAGGCCGGTTGGGCCTTTGCGCCGGAATGGCACGGGCTCTTTATGCAATAGCCGTGCCAATCCACACGCGTTGTCGCGCTATTCCTTCAGGATCAATGCGTTAGAGGTATTTGAGGGACATCCGCCAGATATCTGGCAACGCGAATCTCAAAAGAAATCGCATTTTTTGAGGGGAAATCGGGCCATTTTTGGCCCGATCAAAATCAACCCATTGAAAAGAAAGAGAATTTATCGGGCCATTTTTGGCTCGACCGGGTCAAAAATGGCCCGACTGCCCGAACGAGCAAAAATTGATACAGCGCACGAGGATGAAAAAAAGCCCCGAAGGCCAAACGGCATTCAGGGCTTTTTGCGTAGTTTCGCGGGTTCGCAGACTATCTGCAGCAGCCATCAAGCGTAGTCGTACACCCCACGCCCCGTCTTGCGCCCGAGGCGCCCCGCCGTCACCATCTCACGAAGCAACGGGCACGCGCGATACTTCGGATCCCCAAAGTCCTTCACGAACACGTCCATCACCGCGAGGCACACGTCGAGACCGACGAGATCCGCCAGCGCGAGCGGCCCGATCGGATGGTTCGCACCCAGCTTCATCCCCGCATCGATCTCCTCCGCCGACGCGATCCCTTCAGCCAGCACGAAGAACGCCTCGTTGATCATCGGCACGAGAATCCGGTTCACGACGAAGCCCGGCGAATTGCGCACGCCGATCGGCGACTTGTCGAAACGCTCGGTCAGCGCGCGCACCGCCGACGCGGTCGCGTCGCTCGTCTGCAGCCCGCGGATGATCTCGACGAGCGGCATCAGCGGCACCGGGTTGAAGAAGTGCATGCCGACGAAGCGCGCCGGATCGGCGAGCGGCGCCGCAAGCGCGGTGATCGAGATCGACGACGTGTTGGTCGCGATGATCGCTTCGGGCCGCGCAACGGCCTCGATCTGCTTCAGGATGCGGCCCTTCAGCTCGACGTTCTCGGTCGCGGCTTCGATCACGATATCGGCCGCTGCGAGCTTCGCGTAGTCGGTCGACGTCGTGATACGCGCCAGCGCCGCGTCGCGCGTGGCTGCGTCGAGCTTGTCCTTCGACACGAGCCGCTCGAGGCTGCCCTTCAGCGTCGCGATGCCCTTCTCGAGCGCGGCGTCGCTGACGTCGATCATCACGACATTGAGTCCTGCAACGGCGGCGGTCTGCGCAATGCCGTTACCCATGGTTCCGGCGCCCACGACGCCGACAATTTCGATGGCCATGAAATTTCCTGTGTGTTCGGGTGCTGAGCGTTCGATTATCAGATGTTCTCGAAGATCGCCGCAATCCCCTGGCCGCCGCCGATACACATCGTCACGAGCGCGTAACGCCCGCCGATGCGCTTCAGTTCGTACAGCGCCTTGACCGTGATCAGCGCACCGGTTGCGCCGATCGGGTGACCGAGCGAGATGCCCGAGCCGTTCGGGTTGACCTTCGCGGGATCGAGACCGAGCTCCTGCGTGACCGCGCACGCCTGGGCAGCGAACGCCTCGTTCGCCTCGATCACGTCGAGATCGGTGATCTTCAGGCCCGCGCGTTCGAGCGCCTTCTGCGTGGCCGGCACGGGGCCGATGCCCATGTACGCCGGATCGACACCCGCGTGCGCATATGCGACGAGGCGTGCGAGCGGCTTCACGCCCTGTGCGCGCGCGGCGTCCGCGCTCATCATCAGCACGGCTGCGGCCGCGTCGTTGATGCCCGATGCGTTGCCGGCCGTCACGGTGCCGTTCTCCTTCTTGAACACCGGACGCAGCTTCGTGAAATCGTCCTCGCTCGCGTCGTGACGCACGTGCTCATCGGTGTCGAACGCGACCTCGCCCTTCTTCGTGCGGATCGAGATCGGCAGGATCTGATCCTTGAAGCGCCCTTCCGCAATCGCGCGCGCCGCGCGACGATGCGATTCGAGCGCCAGCGCATCCTGCGCGTCGCGCGAGATGCCGTACTTCGCCGCGACGTTCTCGGCCGTCACACCCATGTGGATCGTCTGGAACGGGTCATGCAGCGCGCCGAGCATCATGTCGACGAGCTTGCCGTCGCCCATGCGCTGGCCGAAGCGCGCGGCCGGCACGGTGTACGGTGCGCGGCTCATGTTCTCCGAGCCGCCGCCGATCGCGACGTCGGCGTCGCCGAGCATGATCGTCTGCGCGGCCGACACGATCGCCTGCAGGCCCGAACCGCACAGGCGGTTCACGGTCAGCGCGGGCGTATGCTGCGCGACGCCGCCGTCGATCGCTGCGACGCGCGCGATATACATGTCCTTCGGCTCGGTGTTCACGACGTGGCCGAACACGACATGCCCGACCGCATCGCCCGGCACGTTCGCGCGCGACAGCACTTCGCGCACGACCTTCGCGCCGAGATCGGTCGGCGAGAAATCCTTCAGGCTGCCACCGAAATCACCGATCGCGGTACGGACACCGCTCACCACCACGACTTCTTTCGCTGCATTGCTCATCGTCTCACTCCGGTTCGTTCGCGCCCGCAGGCGCGGGGATACGTTGCGTTACATGTTCGGGTAATTCGGCCCGCCACTGCCTTCCGGCGTGACCCACACGATGTTCTGCGTCGGGTCCTTGATGTCGCAGGTCTTGCAGTGCACGCAGTTCTGCGCGTTGATCACCAGGCGATCGCTGCCGTCGTCGTTCTTCACGAATTCGTACACGGCCGCCGGGCAGAAACGCCCCTCCGGGCCCGCGTACGTACTCAGGTTTACGTTCACCGGCACGCTCGCATCCTTCAGCGTCAGGTGCGCCGGCTGGTTCTCCTCGTGGTTCGTGTTCGAGATGAACACCGACGACAGCCGGTCGAACGTCAGCTTGCCGTCCGGCTTCGGATACTCGATCGGCTGGCATTGCGACGCCGGCTTCAGCATCTCGTGGTCCGCATGCTTGTGATG
This sequence comes from Burkholderia aenigmatica, assembly GCF_048627025.1. Taxonomy (NCBI): domain Bacteria; kingdom Pseudomonadati; phylum Pseudomonadota; class Betaproteobacteria; order Burkholderiales; family Burkholderiaceae; genus Burkholderia; species Burkholderia aenigmatica. The sequence continues at coordinate 836,709 of NZ_CP184470.1, forward strand.
CAGCGTCCACGGCACGTTGCCGCCCATCAGCTTTTGCTCGATGAATACCATCGGCGTACCGATGTACAGCCCCTTGGCCATCCACTGCTTGAAGTTGCGCGCACGGTGCAGCTCCGTGTACAGCCACGACTGCTTGAAGGCGTCCGGGTAGGCGTTGAGCTCGTCGCTCTGGCGGCCGGCCTGCACCGCGTCGAACGCGGCGTCGGCCGCGAGCATGCCGGTCTTGATCGCCGCGTGGCTGCCCTTGATCCGCGATGCGTTCAGGAAGCCTGCGTCGTCGCCGATCAGCGCGCCGCCCGGGAACACCGTCTTCGGCAGCGACAGCAGCCCGCCCGCGGTGATCGCGCGCGCGCCGTACGACACGCGCTTGCCGCCTTCCAGGAACGCGCGGATCGACGGGTGCGTCTTGTAGCGCTGGAACTCCTCGAACGGCGACAGGTACGGGTTCGTGTAACCAAGGCCCACCACGAAGCCGACCACCACCTGGTTGTTGTCCATGTGATACAGGAACGAGCCGCCGTACGTATCGGACTTCAGCGGCCAGCCGGCCGTGTGGATCACGAGGCCCGGCTTGTGCTTCGCCGGATCGATTTCCCACAGCTCCTTGATGCCGATCCCGTAGGCCTGCGGATCCGCGTTCGCGTCGAGCTTGAACTTCGAGATCAGCTGGCGGCCGAGGTGGCCGCGGCAGCCTTCGGCGAACAGCGTGTACTTCGCGTGCAGCTCCATGCCGAGCTGGAAGTTCTCGGTCGGCTCGCCGTCCTTGCCCACGCCCATGTTGCCGGTCGCGACGCCCTTCACCGAGCCGTCGTCGTTGTACAGGATTTCGGCGGCCGGGAAGCCGGGGAAGATCTCGACGCCCAGGGCCTCGGCCTGTGCCCCAAGCCAGCGCGTGACGTTGCCCAGCGAAATCACGTAGTTGCCGTGGTTCTGGAAGTTGGCGGGCAGCGCCCAGTTCGGCGTGGTCACCGCGCTCTTCTCGGACAGGAACAGGAAGCGGTCTTCCGTCACCTCGACGTCGAGCGGTGCACCGCGTTCCTTCCAGTCGGGGAACAGTTCGTTGATCGCGCGCGGATCCATCACCGCGCCCGACAGGATGTGCGCGCCGATCTCGGAACCCTTCTCGAGCACGCACACGCCGATCTCGGTGCCTTTCTCGGCGGCCAGCTGCTTGAGCCGGATCGCTGCCGACAGCCCGGCGGGGCCGCCGCCGACGATCACGACGTCGTATTCCATCGATTCGCGCGGGCCGTATTGCGCGAGCAAGTCCTGTGTGGTCAAAATCCTGTCTCCTCCTGCGTCCCGACCGTCAGCCGGTCAGAACTGGTCTTCCGTCAACGCGAGCACGCCCTCGTTGCCCTTCGTGCCGACGATCGACGCTTCAAGCGCGCCCGCCTGCACCAGCACGTGCTCCGCATAGCATTGCGCGATCGCGATCTTCGCATCGAAGAACGCCGGGTCGCTTGCGCGGTTCGCCTGCGCCGCCACCAGCGCGCGGCCCATCTGCCACCCGCACAGCACCACGCCCGCCAGCTTCAGGTACGGCACGCTGCCCGCGAACACCGCGTTCGGGTCCTGCTTCACGTTCGCCACCACGTAATCGACCACCGACGACAGCGCCTTCGCGCCCTTCTCCAGCTGCGCCTTCACCGATGCGGCCGCCGCGCCGTCCAGCTTGCCCAGCGCCGCCACCGTCTCGCCGATCTCCGCGATCAGCGCCTTCGCCACCGCGCCACCGTCGCGCATCGTCTTGCGGCCGACCAGATCGTTCGCCTGGATCGCCGTCGTGCCTTCGTAGATCGCCAGGATCCGCGCATCGCGGTAGTACTGCGCCGCGCCCGTCTCCTCGATGAAGCCCATCCCGCCGTGCACCTGCACGCCCAGGCTCGCCACGTCGTTCACCATCTCCGTGCTCCAGCCCTTCACCACCGGCACCAGATACTCGTAGATTGCCTGATGACGGTCACGCGTCGCCTCGTCCGAATGGCGGTGGGCAATGTCGCTGTGCGCAGCGGCCACGTAGGCCAGCGCCCGTGCGCCTTCGGTCAGCGCACGCATCGTGCCGAGCATGCGGCGCACGTCCGGATGATGGATGATCGTCACCGACTGCTTGGCCGAACCGTCCACCGGGCGGCTCTGCACGCGTTCCTTCGCGAATTCCGCCGCCTTCTGGTACGCACGGTCGGCCACGCCGATGCCCTGCATCCCGACGCCGAAGCGCGCTGCGTTCATCATGATGAACATGTATTCGAGGCCGCGGTTTTCTTCGCCGATCAGGTAGCCGATCGCGCCGCCGTGATCACCGTACTGCAGCACGGCCGTCGGGCTCGCCTTGATCCCGAGCTTGTGCTCGATCGACACGCAGTGCACGTCGTTGCGCGCGCCCAGCGAGCCGTCTTCGTTGACCAGGAACTTCGGCACGATGAACAGCGAGATGCCCTTCACGCCTTCCGGCGCGTTCGGCGTGCGGGCCAGCACCAGGTGGACGATGTTGTCCGCCATGTCGTGCTCGCCCCACGTGATGAAGATTTTCGTGCCGAACACCTTGTACGTGCCGTCGCCCTGCGGCTCGGCGCGCGAGCGCACCAGCGCGAGATCCGAACCCGCCTGCGGCTCGGTCAGGTTCATCGTGCCGGTCCATTCGCCCGAGATCAGCTTCGGCACATAGCGCTGCTTCTGCTCGTCGGTACCGGCCGTCAGCAGCGCTTCGATCGCGCCGTCGGTCAACAGCGGACACAGCGCGAACGACAGGTTCGATGCGTTCAGCATCTCGATGCACGGCGTCGCGATCAGCTTCGGCAGCCCCTGGCCGTCGTATTCGGACGGATGCTGCAGCCCCTGCCAGCCGCCTTCGACGAACTGGCGGAATGCTTCCGCGAAGCCCGGCGTCGCGGTCACGACGCCGTCCTTCCAGCTGCTCGGGTTGCGGTCGCCTTCGACGTTCAGCGGGGCCAGCACCTCGCCGCAGAACTTCGCGGACTCGTCGAGCACGGCCTGCGCCGTGTCGTAACCGGCATCCTCGAAGCCCGGCAACTGCGCAACGGCGTCGATGCCGGCCAGTTCCTTCAGCACGAACAGCATGTCCTTGACGGGGGCGTTATAGCTCATGGTCGATGTTCCAATCAGACGGTATATGAGGGGCGCTACAGGGCGCGATGCGGTGAAACCGGCTCAGGCCCAGGCGACGACGTGAGCCATCGTAATGCCGTGGCGGTCGATTCTTATTGTCATATCCGGCCCACCTGGTGACAAAATCGGCCACGGGATGAGGGGGCAAGGCCGGAAGCGGCCGGCTGGATGCGGGTTTGGCCGGAGTCGGTTTTGGCGGTTTCGGGAATGTGGCGAGCAATCGGCGTGCCACGCCGGGGCGATCGGAGCCCGGGTTGCCGGGTGCGAGCGGTCGCTTCCGGGCCGCCGGCTTCTCTTGTTCCGCCGCACGTGCCGCGTGCCGGCAGGCGAGTCCGGCCGGAAGCGAGGACGCGCCCACGGCGAAAGCGGTCACACCGGGGTCGGAGAGCCCTAAAATTCTGCATCGCAAGTCATCGAGCACGACGCTGCCGCCCCTCCCATCGTCGCGGCCGGCCGCAACCCGCGCTGCATGCCGGAGCGATGCATTCCCGCCGCCGGCCGGATCGTCAGCATCGACCGATCGTGATGCCGTGAAGTTGCCATTTTTTAAGCGTGACATTACAATTCGCCTTCAAACAAGAGGCCACGCCCTCGCCCACCAGGGGAAATGTCCGGGACGGCCCGGCTCTTTTATAGGAGAGCCGTATGGCTTGGATATTCCTCGTTCTCGCCGGCCTATTGGAAATAGTGTGGGCCTTCTCCATGAAGCAATCCCTCGGATTTACGAGATTGTGGCCGTCCATTATTACGGTCACGACCATGATTGCGAGCTTCGGTCTGCTGTCGGCGTCCATGAGAGTTCTTCCTTTGGGAACGGCTTATACGATCTGGACTGGCATCGGCGCGATCGGAGCGTTTCTTGTCGGTCTTTTCGTGCTTGGCGAGGCGGCTAGCCTCATGCGGATCGTGGCCGCAGTCCTGATTGTCAGCGGCCTGGTCATCATGAAACTCGCCTCCTGATTCGTCGCAGCCATTGAATCGATGTCGGCCGACAAGCCTTGATGTCATGGATTCCACCACACCAACCTGACCCCATAGTTCAGAAACCTGGCCCCGGTTTGTGGTGGCCGCATGTCCCAAGAAAATGCAGGCATCGTCCGTGCGATTGCTCGCTCGATTTCGACTCGGAATCCAGAGGGTATTCCGCATGGCAGTGTGATAGCAGCCGCCGCGCTTTTTACGACGCAGCGTCGCTACCATCACGTCGCGTTCGACACTCGAATGCCGATGTGAAATGCGCCACCCGTCAACGGAATCGCCAAGCGAGTGATGGCATTCATCACACGCGATTAGCAGTATTGAATAGTTAATTCAGAAACATCCAATCAGCATTTCCGTATTCCGAGGCACATCTCATGCCAAGCGCGCCCCTGCATCATTTGCTCCCAGATTTCCTGCTTGTAATTGCAATCGTCCTGTCATCGCGGGTAGGAGATTTCACGTCTGAAATAAAGTCGACGCGCGCGATCTACTGGATCGCCGTAGTAGCAACCACGATTTCAGGATTCTGGTTCGCCTATGCCTCGACGGAGCCGCACCGGTACTACTATTTCTCGCAAATGATCGTCGTCGATTCATTTGCCAGCGTGATGAAGTCTGTGGTGTCGCTGGGCTTCGCAGTCACACTCGTTTACTCACGAAGGTACCTGGAAAGCAGGAATTTGTTCCGGGATCACACCATTTTGCTCGCCATGTTCTCGTTGCTCGGCCAACTGATCATGATCTCGGGCAACAACTTCCTGACGCTGTACCTCGGTCTCGAACTGATGTCGCTGCCGCTGTACGCGATCGTCGCGCTGCGCCGCGATGCCGCGCAGTCGAGCGAAGCCGCGATGAAGTACTACGTGCTGGGCGCGCTCGCGTCGGGCTTCGTGCTGTACGGCATCTCGATGCTCTACGGCGCGACCGGCTCGCTCGAGCTGGGCGAGGTGTACAAGGCGGTCGGCGGCAACACCGACGCAGCCGTGCTGATGTTCGGCGTGGTCTTCATCGTCGCCGGTATCGCGTTCAAGCTCGGCGCCGTGCCGTTCCACATGTGGGTGCCGGACGTCTATCAAGGCGCACCGACCGCGATAACGCTGTTCGTCGGCGGCGGCCCGAAGGTTGCTGCGTTCGCGTGGGGTCTGCGTTTCCTGGTGATGGGCCTGCTGCCGCTCGCACAGAACTGGCAAACCGCGCTCGTGATCCTCGCTGCGCTGTCGCTGATCGTCGGTAACATCACCGGCATCGTCCAGCGCAACATCAAGCGGATGCTCGCGTACTCGGCGATCTCGAACATGGGCTTCGTGCTGCTCGGCCTGCTCGCGGGTATCGTGAAGGGCGACGCGGCGGCACCGGCGAATGCATACAGCTCGGCGATGTTCTACGCGATCGTTTACCTGATCACGACGCTCGGCTCGTTCGGCGTGGTGATGCTGCTTGCGCGCCGCGATTTCGAAGCCGAAACGATCGACGACTTCAAGGGCCTCAACAAGCGCAGCCCGGTGTTCGCGTTCGTGATGATGGTCATGATGTTCTCGCTGGCAGGCATTCCGCCGACCGTCGGCTTCTACGCGAAGCTCGCCGTGCTCGAGGCGACCGTCAACGCGGGCCTTACGTGGCTGGCCGTGCTGGCCGTGATCACGTCGCTGTTCGGCGCGTTCTACTACCTGCGCATCGTGAAGCTGATGTACTTCGATGCACCGCAGGATGCGACGCCGATCTCGGGCGATTTCGGCAAGCGCGTGATCCTCGTGCTGAACGGCGTCGCCGTCGTCGTGCTTGGTATCTTCCCAAGTCAATTGCTGACGGCCTGCCTGCGCGCAATGAGTCATTCGTTGATTCTCTAGCAGGTCGTTGAATGACTGTCCGGCCTGCCGTATTTTTCCATCCGCTGTTCGCGACAACCACCGCGACGCGTTCGATTTCGGCTCATTCGCCCGATTTCAATGCGAATGAATCGACGTCGCGGGCTTCCCGGCGCCCACTCCGGTACCTCAGGCGCTCTGCGGGCGCAACGCGGCCAGCGATCTCAACCGTGTCGGTTGCAGGCTGCCATCGTCAGGGTCAACAGTTGGTCCACTTTCTCTGGACCACGAACCATGACCTGTCGCAGCGGATGCGTCTGCGGAACACATTCTTCCAGCCTCACCGTGCGGAACAACGATTCGTTGGAACCGTCCGTGCCTCGCATCGGCCTGCTCTTCCTTGATCTCGGGAACCGACATCGTGCAGGACGGACCGGGGTATTTCAACGGCCTGCCAATGCGCATCGTGGATGCGTGGATGCGCGTTGCGCGGGTCACCGGATTGCAACAAGATGGGCCCCGCGCACACCACTGCACATGGATCGTACATACGGCCTGCGTGCTGCCCATGCTGCCCACGCAAGCAGGACATCCAAGGTCCGTGGCTGCCCATAAGAGCGCTTAAGGGTTCCCGCCGCCGATTCAGCTAGCCGAGAACGCTCGAGACGGTTTCAACCACTTCCTTGAGAAATACCTTGATCATCGGGTGGTTACGCTCCCCGCGGCGATAGGCGACATAAATCTTGCGCCGCACCTCCGGTTTCAACTTGACCCACGCCACGCCGGCCGGTGCCCGCAGTACCCGGAGCCCGGGGGCAACCGACACCGAGCAGCCCGAGGCCACCATCGCTTCGACCATTTCGGATCCGCGACATTTCGCGTTGATACGAGGCTCGAAGCCGGCGCGGCGACATAAGTCGATGACGAAACCGCCGAAGGTACTCCACGTGGATTCCATCGCCCAGGTTTCGTGCCGAAGATCGGCAACACCCAGCGATGGCATCTTGCTCAACGGATGATCGGTCGCGACCGCCACGTAAAGGACGTCCTCCGCCAGCGGCACAACCTCGATGTTCTCCTGGTCATTGCCCGCTTTGATCGAAAGATCGTCAATCAGCGCGATGTCCGTTCGCCACGCCCGGAGTGCCGCGACCGCGTCAATCGGTTCCAGCTCTTCAAGCCCGATTTCCAGGCGAGGATACGCGGGCCGCAGCTTCTTGAGCACGTCAGGCAGGACAAGCGAAGCAATCGACGGAAACGCGGCAACGCGCAGTTCCCCCACCATCTCGCGCCGCAGCTCTGCCAATTCCGAGCGCGCCTCGTCCAGTACGACCATCACCCGTTCGGCGTGACCTGCCAATGCGTGCCCCGCCGGCGTGAGCCTGACGCCACGGCCGACGCGCTCCGTCAGTTTGACACCCGCCTCCTCCTCCAGCTGCGAGATCTGCTGTGAAACAGCCGATGGCGTCAGGTGCAACGCTTCAGCGGCGGCCGCCATCGTGCCATACCTTGCCAGCTCCAGAAGTGCCTTCAGTCGCCCGACTTCCAACGCGTACCTCCACCATGTGAATCGTTAAAAATGGCTAATGCATAACCACAAAAACGATAAGTATACGTGGATGAAATTGCTCCCTAAAGTAGCCAGCCACAGCAGAGAACGCGGGCATGCCGTCGCTGCACTTCGTGTCCGCAACCCATCGACTGGCAGAACCGTCGACCTCGATCGCTCAGGCCTGTCTGCTCTGGCTGTCGTCCCACCATTTTCCATCGCGTGAAGAAAACGATGCGTGATTCCACACTCAAGATCGCGGTACTTTTCGGCGGCGCCAGCGCAGAGCGCGACGTCTCCATTTCCAGCGCCACTCAAGTGATCAAGGCACTGCGTTGCGCCGGTCACAGCGTGGTGGCAATAGACACCGCTCGCGGCCCGCTCTCGCCAGAAGAAGATGCGCTTCTCTTGACCTCGCAGATAAAGGACGCACCGCCGCCGTCCGGCGCACCTGCGCAATCGCCCTCAGCTGTCTTCGACCTGCTCCGCTATCGCGAGCTGACCGAAGCCGATGTCGCATTTCTCGCGCTGCACGGCGGCGCCGGCGAGGACGGCACCATTCAGGCGATGCTCGACCTGGCGGGCGTGCCTTATACGGGCAGCGGACACATGGGTAGTGCAATTGCCATGAACAAGAACATGACAAAGCAGCTGTTCTCCTCCGGCGGCATCCGCACGCCGCGCTGGTTGATGCTGCCGTGCGACTTCGATGACATACCCCGGCGCGTCGGCTTTCCGCTCATCGTCAAGCCGAATCGGCAGGGTTCGACTGTGGGCCTGTCGCTGGTGCACGCTCCCGACGAACTGGAAAACGCCGTGCGCCTCGCTCGGCAGTTCGACACGCAGGTGATGGTGGAGCAGTACATCGCCGGCCGAGAGCTGACTGTCGGCGTGCTGGGCGCGCAGGCACTGAGCGTGGGTGAAATCGTCATCGAGCCGGGGACGATTTTCGATTACCGGTCGAAGTACCAGGCGGGACATGTGCATGAGCAATTTCCGGCCACCTTGCCAGCGGCCACGCTCGAAGCGGCGCAACGGATCGCGTTGCGCGCTCACGCGCTACTGGAACTCGACGGCTACAGCCGCACGGACCTCATGCTGGATGCGCAGGGCATGCTCTGGTGTCTCGAAGTGAACACGCTGCCGGGCATGACCGCCACGAGCCTGCTCCCGCAGTCCGCGGCCGCATCCGGTATTGCGTTTTCGCAGCTCTGCGAGCAGATCTGTCTCGCGGGCATCAATCGCGATCGGGCACTCGCATGACATTCAACGCGCCAACCTCTTTCGCTCGCCATGCGCGAGCGACCCTCCAGGGATTGTTCGGCTTCGACTCGATCCGGGTACCGCGCTACCCTCTGCTCGACGGCGCAACGCCGATTCACCCCCTGCCGCGCCTGAGCGCCTATCTTGGCGGTGCGACCATTCATGTGAAGCGGGAAGATATAGCCGGCGTGGGCGGCGGCGGCAACAAATTGCGGAAACTGGAACTTCTGATCGGAGAGGCATTGCAGTCAGGCGCCGAAACAGTCATCACGGTTGGCGCCAGGCAATCGAATCACGCACGGCTGACCGCGGCTGCGGCAGCCCGCGCGGGGATGCGATGCGAGGTGGTTCTCACACGCTCCGTGCCGCGCGACGACGCCGATTACGTTGAAAGCGGCAACATCCTGCTCGACAGCCTGTTCAACGCACGCGTGCACGATTTGCCTGCTTCGGCCGATGCGATGGCGTACGCCATCGCCCGTGCAGACGAACTGCGTGCGTCAGGGCAGCGTGTCTATATCTGCCCGTTCGGTGGATCGAGTCCGGTTGGCTGCCTCGCCTACGCTGCGTGCGCAGCCGAAATCGTCCAGCAGTCCCGGGCGCAAGGTAACCACTTCGATCGCATCATCGTGCCCAACGGAAGTGGAGGCACGCATGCCGGGCTGGTTGCCGGCTTTGCAGCACTCGGGGCCGGGACGATCGAAGTCGACGGCTACACCGTCTATGCCCCCGCCGCAGAAGCGCATCGCGCCACGCTCGACAAGGCGCAGCAGACGGCCCGCATCCTCAATCGCGATACGGAAATCTCGCCCGAGGCCGTTCGCGTCGACGCCTCGCAACTCGGCCCCGGCTACGGTATCCCCACGGACGCCATGCGCCAGGCTGTCCGGCTGCTGGCCTCAAAAGAAGGACTCTTGCTCGATCCTGTCTATAGCGGAAAGGCGTTTGCGGGGCTCATCGAAGGGGTTACATCAGGTCGTTACGCACCCGACCAAAACATTCTCTTCGTCATGACCGGGGGATTACCGGGTTTATTCGCCTACCGGCACGAGTTTCAGACGGCGTGAGATCGCGCGGGAATGAACGAATGACCGGATGATAGGATGGCGGCACTCTTCGATTCCAAGCGACACATAACACGCATGTCCATCCTGCCCCCGGCCACCCGACACTCGCTCGTTGAATCGGCAATCGAAATCCTCAAATCCAATATCACTTCCGGCATCTGGCAGGTCGGTCAGCGCATTCCGACCGAGCTCGATCTCGCGAAACAGCTCGAAGTCGGACGCAACACGGTACGCGAGGCCGTTCGCACGCTCGCGTATTCCGGCGTGCTCGACGTGCGCCAGGGCGACGGCACCTATGTGCGGCGCAATGTCGATCCCGCCGACACGATGCGCAACGTCGATCGCGCCGCGCGCGGCGACCATCTCGAGCTGCAATGCATGCTCGAAACGGAGTGCGCGCGCTACGCGGCACGCCGGCGCACCGACGCGGATCTCGCGACGCTGCACAAGCTGCTGAAGGCGCGCGGCGAGCGCGAAGCGTCGCGCGACGTGAAGAAGTTCGTCGAGCGCGACCGCGCGTTTCACATCGCCGTGGCCGCCGCATCGCACAATCACGCGCTCGAAGCGCTGTATCGCTACTTTTCGGGCTCGATCCTCGCGAATATCGAGGACGTCCTCGTCGAACTCGACAAGGCCGCGATTCCCGAGCCGGACCTGCGGGCACACCAGGCATTGCTCGACGCGATCGAGCAGCGCGACGAGAACAAGGCGGTTCGCGCAACCCTTGCGATCCTCAAGCCGCAAATGACCTGGCTCGAGACGCACGAGCCCCACGAGACGCCCGCCGACTGACGGGCCCGCCCCGCGCGACGCGGCGACGGCCGCGATCACGTCGCTCCGCCTGTCCGGCGCGAACCGATCCCGGCGCGCCCGCTTGCGGGTGAAACTCCCCCGGACAACCGGGCAACACTTGCGGCCGGCCTTGCATCATGTAAGATTCGAATGATCCAATCATCCTATGATTGGATCATTCGCACCGGCACATTGCGAATTTCCCTGTTTCCCCGCTGGGGGAAGGCATTCGACGCGGCACCGCTTCCCTTTTGCTGACAACGGCGGCACATCGATGCACGAGATTTCCATGAAGTCCGGCATGCCTCGCCTGCCCGGCGGTCGACCACCACGGGCAGGCGCCGAAGCCCGGCGTGTTTGCCACCATCCGATGCCGGCACCGGGCAATGGCACCACCGATGCGTGCGTCACGCGTGATGCCACGCGCAATCGTTGCGTACGCTGCAGTCACGCTACGCGCGCACATCCCGCACGACCATTGCACGGCGTGCACGCGATGAAACGGAGAAGCCGATGGCACCCGACCTGAACCTGCTGATTGCGCTCGACGCACTGCTCGAAGAAGGCAGCGTCGTCGGCGCCGCACGCCGCATGAACCTCAGCCCGCCCGCGATGAGCCGCACGCTCGCGCGCATCCGCGAAACGGTCGGCGACCCGATCTTCGTGCAGGCCGGCCGCAAGATGGTGCCGACACCGCGCGCGCTCGAACTGCGCGGTGTTGTCCGCGACACCGTGGAGCGCGCGTCGCAATTGCTCGCCCCGTCCACGGAAACCGATCTCGGCACGCTCGACAAGCAGTTCAACGTGCGTGCGAACGACATCTTCGTCGGCCTGCACAGCAGCGGCCTGCTCGACGAGATGGCGCGCCGGATGCCGCGCGCGATGCTGCGCCTCATGCCCGAGGAAGACGACATCGACGACGACGCATTGCGCAGCGGCCGCATCGACCTGTTCATCAGCGCGTCGCGCCGCCTCGGGCCGGAGATTCGCGTGCAGCCGCTGTTCACGACGACCTTCGTCGGACTCGCGCGCCACGACCACCCGATCTTCGACGACGACATCACGCCCGAGCAGTTCGCGCGCTGGCCGCATATCGGCGTATCGCGGCGCGGCAAGTCGGCGGGGCCGATCGACGACGCGCTCGCCGCGCGCGGGCTCGCGCGGCACGTGCTGCTCGTCGTGCCGACACCGTATGCGGCGATCTTCGCACTGCAGGCGTCGGACCTGATCCTGCCGCTGCCCGAGCATCTCGCGCGCGGCGCGGTGCAGGCCGGGCTCGGCGTGCGCACGTTCGAACTGCCGGTGCCGCTCGAAACCGTGCTGATCACGCAGGCGTGGCATCCGCGCTTCCAGAGCGACCCCGCGCACCAGTGGCTGCGGCGCGTCGTGCGCGGGCTGTGCACCGGCCAGCCAGCACTGCATCCGGCGCACGCATGACGCATGCGTCGCACGCACTCGTCGAGTGCAAAGACGTCACTGTTCCGCATCCATGGCTCGACCGTAGACTGGCTTCGTCCTTTCTCACGGAGCGAGCGCAGTGCATGACGCAGCAGATCAGACGCGCGCCGTCGCGCCGCCCAGCCGCCTGAACCGCGCGGCCGCGGCGTTGATCGCGCGCATCGACATTTTTACGCCGCGTGGCGCGTATGTCGTGCGCTCGGTCATCGCCGCCGCGCTCGCGCTCGGCGTCGCGTACCTGCTCGCACTGGAAACACCGTACTCGGCGGCGTCGACGGTGCTGCTCGTGATCAACCCCGTCCAGGGCGCCGTGATCGGCAAGGGCGTGTGGCGCGTGGTCGGCACGATCGCCGGGATGGTCGTCGCGTTCGTGCTGATGGGCTGCTTCGCGCAGCAGCCGCTGCTGTTCATCCTCGGCTTCGCGTTCTGGCTCGGCGTCTGCGTCGCGGGCATGACGCTGCTGCGGCACTTCCGCGCGTCGGGCACCGTGGTGGCCGGCTACACGATCGGCCTCGCGACCTACGGCGCGATGCAGCATCCCGAGCTGACCTTCGAGCACGTGATCGGGCGCGGCTCGACGGTCGTGATCGGCGTGCTGTGCCTGAGCCTCGTGTCGATGCTGCTCGGCACGCGCGACGTGCGCGCGAAACTGGAAGCGCTGGTGACGCGCGTCACGGCCGACGTAGCGCGAGTCATCGCCGCGCAACGCAAAGGCCTCGCGGCGGCGCCCGCCGACGCCAAGCGGCACGCGCTGTTCGCCGGCATCTACGGCATCGACGATCTGCTCGCGCTCGGCAAGGCCGAATCGGAAGATCTCGCGCAACGCGCGGCCGCCGTGCGGCACGGCATGGCGTCGCTGTTCGGCGCACTCGCGGGCGGCATGCCGCCACTGCCGCCCGACAGTCCCGGCGCGCGCGCGGTCGCGGCGCTGCAGCCGCGTCTCGCGGCTGCGTGGCAGGCCGCCGCCGACGCCTTGGGCGACGGCCCCGGCGGTGCGGCGCGCGCGCTTGCATTGCTGGCCGATGCGCGCGAACGCCTGCGCGACGCCCTCGAAGGCATCACGCTCGGCAATCCGCGCGTCGAGGCGGCGTTGCTGATCGCCGGCGAGCGGTTGATCGAACAGATCGACGACTACCGTGCGGCGCTGAACGGGCTCGTCGAACTGCAGCGCCCGCGGCCGGGCCATCGGCCCGCACGGGTGCACTTTCACCGCGACACGGGCGCGGCCCTGCGCAACGGCGTGCGCTCGGCCTGCGCGATCGTGATCGCCGGTGCATTCTGGCTCGTGACCGGCTGGAACCAGGGCGACATGATGCTGCTCGTCGTCGCACCGTACTGCGCGCTGCTCGCGACCGCCGGCAACCCGGCCGCTGCCGCACAGGCGCTCATCAAGGGCACGGTCGTGGCCGTACCGGCGGCGTTCGTGTGCGCGTTCGGCATCCTGCCGCGCATCGAAGGTTTTCCCTTGCTCGTCGTCGCGCTCGCGCTGTTCTGGATGCCGGGCATCTACGCGACGAGCGTGCCGAAGACCGCGCTCGCCGGGCTTGCCTATCTCGTCGCGTTCAACACGCTGACCGGCGCGACCAATCCGTTCCGCCCCGACGTCGCGCTGTTCCTCAACCAGTCGGTCGCGTGGGTACTCGCCACCGTCCTCACTCGGCTCACGTTCCAGTTGATCCTGCCGCGCAACCTGGCCACCGACGCCACGCGGCTGCGCCGCACGATCCGCGACGACACGCTCGCGCTCGTGGCCGGCAGGCGCGTCACGGCGGCGGACTGGCAGCAGCGCCAGCAGCACCGCATCGCGCAGCTCGGCGCGCTGCTCGCCGGCCAGCCGGCCGCGATGACACAGGCAAGTATCGAGGCACTTGCGGCGCTGCACGTCGGCAAGGAACTACTGCGGATCCGCCGCGGCGCCGCGCGCGACGACCTGCCCGATACCGCGCAACGGTGCGTGCGCGCCGGGCTTGCCGGCCTTGCGCGGCACACGGCCGCCCCCGCGCGCGCGGCCCGGCATGCCCGGCGCGCCGCGCACGCCCTCGCCGGCCTCGCCGCGTCGCAACCGGGCAATACCGAACTGAAGTGGCTGATGGCCGCGTTCGCCGACGTCTACGTGCTGCTGCACACGTACGCCGCCTATTTCACCACCGTTCCGGAGCGCGCCCGCGATGCTCAGTGAATTCCCGCTGGCCGGCATCTACCTGCCGCCGTTCTTCGTCTATGCGTGCGCGACCGTGCCGCTCTACATGGCCGTGCGCGCGCTGCTCGCCCGGCTCGGCGTGCTGCGCCGCGTATGGCATCCGGCGTTGTTCGAGTTCGCGATTTCGCTCGTGCTGGTCGCCACGCTGATCCTCACCTTCTAGCCTTCGTCGGAACGTATCGCGTCATGTCGCTCAAACCCCTCACCCGCTCCCTGCTGACACTCGCCACGGTGGCCGTCGCGATCATGCTGGTCGCCGCACTCTGGCATGCGTACGTCCTCGCGCCGTGGACGCGCGACGCGCGCGTGAGCGCGCACGTCGTGCGGATCGCGCCCGAAGTGTCGGGCACCGTCGTCGAAGTCGCGGTGATCGACAACCAGCGCGTCGCGAAAGGCGACGTGCTGTACCGGATCGATCCGCAGCGCTTCGCGCTGGCGGTGGAGCAGGCGGAAGCGCAGGTCGCCGCGACCGCCGAGACGATGCGCCAGAAGCGCGACGAAGCGCAGCGGCGAACCGGCCTCGACGATCTCGTGCCGCGCGAGGACATCCAGCGCTCGGGCCGCGCGGTGGCGATCGCGCAGGCCGAGCACCGCAAGGCGCTGGCCGCGCTCGACGTCGCGAAGCTCGACCTCGAACGCACGACGCTGCGCTCGCCGGTCGACGGCTACGTGACGCAGTTGCGCCTGCGTCACGGCGACTACGCGGTCGAGGGCAAGCCCGGCATCTCGGTGCTCGACGCGCACAGCTTCTGGATCACCGGCTATTTCGAGGAAACCAAGCTGCGCCGCATCGCGACGGACGCACCCGCGACGATCCGGCTGATGGGCTTCGATCCGCTGTTGAGCGGGCACGTGACGAGCATCGGCCGCGGCATCGCGGACGAGAACGGCACGCTCGACGAGCTCGGCCTGCCGGCTGTCAACCCGACCTTCAGCTGGGTACGGCTCGCGCAGCGCATTCCGGTGCGCATCGAAATCGACCGGGTGCCGGCCGGCGTCCTGCTGGCGGCAGGCATGACCTGCAGCGTCGAAGTCGGCGAACGCGGACGCGAGCGCACGCCGCGCGGCCGGCTCGCGTCGTGGCTGCACGCATGGATGTGAAGGAGGCGACGATGCGATACCCGTTCCCGCCTTTGCGCGCGACGCGCTACGTGCGCGCCTTCGCCACCGCCTGCACGTGCGCGCTGGCCGCGTGCACGACGGTCGGCCCCGATTACGTGGCGCCGCAGCCCGCGCATCCGCCCGGCTGGATCGCGCCGCGCGACACGGTGCCGGCCGACCCCGCGCAGTTGCAGGACTGGTGGCGCGCGTTCGGCGATGCGCAGCTCGATGCGCTGGTCGTTCAGGCGATCGCGCACAACCAGGATCTCGCAATCGCGCGCCAGCGGTTGCTGCAGGCGCGCGCCGAGCGCGACCGGATCGCGAGTCGCCTAGGCCCGACCGTCACCGCGGGCGGTAACGCCGATGCGCTGCGCTCGTCGCGGGCGCTCGACTGGCCGCCCGGCATCGGCCAGTCGCGCACCTACCGGCTCGGTTTCGATGCGTCATGGGAGCTCGACCTGTTCGGCGGCACGCGACGCGAGGTCGAATCGGCCGACGCGCAGATCGACGCGCTCGACGACGATCGCCACGCGATCCTCGTGAGCCTGCTCGCCGAGCTCGCGTCGGATTACGCGGCGCTGCGCGCGACCCAGGAGCGGCTGCGGATCGCGACGGACAACGTCGCGAGCCTTGACGCCACGCGGCGGCTGACCGAGCAGTCGAACCGGCGCGGCCTCGGCACGTCGTTCGCGGTCGCACAGGCGCGTGCCGAGCTGCAGCTCGCACAGGCGACCCTGCCGCCGCTGCAACGGGACGTCGCGCAGCTCGCACACGCGATCGGCGTGCTCGTCGGCGGTTTTCCGGAAACGCTGCGCGACGCGCTGAGCGCGCCCGGCGCGACGCTGCCGGTCGCGCCCGCGCTGCCCGTCACGCTGCCGTCGGACGTGATCCGCGAACGCCCCGACATTCGCGCCGCCGAACGGCGGCTTGCCGCGGCGACCGCGCAGATCGGCGTCGCGCGCGCCGAGCAGTTTCCGCATTTCGCGATTCCGCTGAGCCTCGGCACGACGGCGAGCCTCGTGCAGGACCTGTTCACGGGTGCGAGCGTCGCCTGGTCGGTCGCGCTCGACGGTACGCAGACGCTGTACGACGGCGGCCGCGCGAAAGCCGGCGTCGACGCCGCGCGCGCGGCGGCCGAGGCTGCACGGCTGGCCTACGAGCAGCGCATCCGCAGCGCGTTTCGCGATGTCGAGGACGCGCTGGTGGCGATCGGCGCCGCACGCGACCGGCAGGCCATGCTCGCGGCAGCCGTCGACAGCAGCCAGGATGCGCAATCGCGTGCGACGCGGCTGTACCGCAACGGTCTCGGCGAATACCTGTCGGTGCTCACTGCGCAGCGCGCAACCTACCGCGCACGCGATGCGCTCGCGCTCAGCCGGCTCGCGCAGGTGCAAGGCGCGATCGCGCTCTACAAGTCGCTCGGCGTCGGCTGGCGCGACGCGCCGCCGGTCGCGCAGGCCAGCGCAACGCCAGCGAACGCACCCTGAACACCGCCGCACGATCGCCCCGACGCTTCGGCGTCGCTCATCCTCCGGAGAACCCTCGATGCCCGCTCTCGATCCGAATGATTTCACGCTGCACGACATCCATCTCTTTCCGGTCTGCGTGTTTTGCGCCGAACACGCGACACCGGGCTACGCGCCCGACTGGGAACGCGAGATCGACGCGCTGATGCGCCACGGCGAGCCATTCGTCATCGTCTACATCGAGCTCGATACCGACGAGAGCCACGACGACCGCAAGCATCGTGCGGTCTGGCTCAAGCAGAACAAGGACGCGCTGGGCGCCGTCTGCAAGGCGCTCGTCAGCGTCGAACCCGATCCCGACCGGCGCGCCGAAGTGGCCGCGCAGGGCGAAACCGCCGTCAAGGCATTCGGGATTCCGCATCATGCGGTGGCGTCGTTCGAACAGGCCCTGTCGCTCACGGCTCGGCTCACGCGGCAGCATTCGGGGAACGACGCACGGCAGGTCGGACAACAGGCATGACGGGGCCCCTGCGCTACGCCGCGCTGCATTCGCCACCGGCACGAGGGCCGGCATGCGCTATCCCGCCCTGACGATCGCGGGCTCGCACACGCTTGCGTCATGTCCGTCGCGGCCCCCCGATGCAGGCGAGGTCCTGTTGTGGCGACTGCGCGGCGAATGGCAGCTCGTCACCAGCGAGCAAGGGCATCTCAGCCTGTCGAAGACCGAACTGCGGCGGGTCAGGACGCATCCCAATCGCGCGCATGCCCGCCGCTTTGCAATCGGCCGATCGGCGCTGCGCGCGATCCTGGGGACGCTGGCCGGCCGCGCGGCCGACGAACTGACGCTGATCGACCGCGATGCCGACCATATCGCGATCGCGGGCTGCGACCGGCTGGACGGGCTCGATGTCGTGGTCGGCCATGCCGGGATCTGGATCGTCATCGCGATCGCGCGTGGCCCGATCGGACTGGGCATCGCGCAGACCAGCACGCTCGCCGATCCGGTATCGCGCGACCAGCTTCGGCTGGACAGCCTCTCGAATGCGTGCGGGCGCGGACACGGCGCCACGCTCGCATCGTTGGCGCCGCTCGAGGGGTCGTTCCGCGAAGTCGATACGCCGCATGCGGGCAACTGGCGCCTGCTCGATCTCCCGCTCTCCGGCCTGGCCTGCACGGCAACCGTTGCCGCGCGCCAGATGGACCGGATCCACGCGGTCGGCTGGCGCGGCGAGCGGAATGACTGGCTGGCCGATCGCGATCGGCAACTGCGGGCGGAGAAGGTGCGCGGGGCGGCACTCATCGTCGAAGCCGGATAGGCCGACGCCGCCCCCCTCGCATCGCGTGCTTGCGCTATGACCGCCGTCGGCATCGCCGATGGGAGCCGTTCATGGGAGCGCGTGAAGGTTGCCTGTTATGGGAGCGGGAGGTTTCAACGCCAGGCGGCGGCGCGGCTGAAGCCACGCGCGACAAACAGGAAGGAGGAAAAAACCGGCATGGCGTCGTCATATGTCCGCCAGTGAAAAGGGCCCGTCGATGTATCGACCGGCCCTGCCAAATGCGATCACGGCCCCGTAGCGGTTTCGATCGCGTCCGTGTCCCACTTCCCGCGTCGCGTTGCCTCGGCCAGCATCCCCAGGGTCAGCGGCCGCCGCTCCGGGCGACGGAGGCGCTTCACGAACAGCCCGACGAACGACGACACCAATTCCTGGCCTTCGGGGCCGACATAGCGCCGGTACGGGAACCCTTGGGCCTCGACGCCGAATGTCTCCGCCCACTTGTCGATGAACGCCACGGCGTCGAGGCCCGTGACGCCAAGATCCTGCTCGAGCCGGGACGCTGGCCGCAGGTTCAGTTTGCCACCGAGTAGCGGCCGACCGAGTTCCTCGCGTGTGAAGGCTTCCAGGCGTTCCCAGATATCGTCGTTCATGGTTCAGCGCACCCGGTCTTCGGGCATTCCAATTCGGTTGTAGGTCGACGCGGTGTTACGCATGACCAGGAAAGCGTCGCGAGCCGGGAGCACCTCGCCCACGACAGGAATCGCCCGGCCGCCCCAAGCACCGCGACGGCGGGCACCGCATACGCCCCTCTCTCGACGCGTGCCCCGCACGACGCCCCCACTGTCGCACACCTTCTGATGCACACCGAACCATCGTGTCATCGGGCAGCGCATTTCGTGCGATACCATGGGGACTCGATGGAGTGACTGGCAGGATCCAAAGCGGACATCATGACTCAAGAATCCACACCGCCCCGTGCAAGTCGAGCTGTTCGGCCGCAGTCTCTGTCGGTCGGGCGCGATCCGGTTGATACAAGCCCGGCCATTATGGACCTCCAGCGACGACGTGGTGCCTCCGGCACAGCTGCCATCGAGCACCGCAATGCGCCGAGGCCCGCCGCGCGTCCCCCTATCGGCCACGCGTCATCGGCAGCCGCGGCGTCGAGAATCGTCCAGCCACGCGCCCCTGCGGGGATCGTCCGGCTCGACACACTCTTCCCGGCCGCCCCCGATCGGAACACCCCTTACCGGCCCCGGCTACACGTCGCGCTCAAGGCCACGCCGATCAAGACAGGCCGAATTCCCGTCGCGAATCGACGCAACGCCACGCTTGGGAGCACGAAATGAAGCTCGGAGGGCTGGGCCGCAAGATTGCGGTGTCGATGGCGGAGCTGGCGCTCGGCATCATGCTGGTCGTCGTGCTGATGGTCTATGGGTTCTACTACGTGATGCTCCGGAACTGGAGCGAGGTGTGTTACCAGTCGAGCTGGTTTCCGTCGAACACCGAGTGGGTATGGCTGAGCGCCACGCTCCTGATCGGCCTGATCATCGCGATTATCGTGTCGACCCGGCTCGCACATCGGATCCTGGTGCCGCTCAACTCCGTCGCGGACAGCATTCGCCGCGTCGCCAAGGGCGACCTGACCGCGCGCGCCGTCGCCGGCGATCGATCGATTCGCGAAGCCGCGCTGATCGCGGACGACTTCAATGCGCTCGCGGCCCAGCTGCAGCGCATGACGGACGAACAGGCGTTCTGGAATGCCGCGATCGCGCATGAGCTGCGTACGCCGGTCACGGTCCTGCGCGGACGGTTGCAGGGGCTGGCGGAAGGCGTCTTCCAGCCGGGCGAGGCGCTGTTCCGAAGCCTGTTGATCCAGGCGGAAGGGCTGACACGCCTGATCGAGGATCTCCGGGTGATCAGCCTCGCGGAAAGCGGGCATCTGAGCGTCAGCATCCAGGCGACCGATCTGGCGGCGCACGTCAAGGCGGTCGTCGAGATGTTCGAGGATTCGCTGGCCGCTGCCGGTCAGCACATGGTGCTCGATCTCGATACGCGCCCCGTCCATTGCGACCCGTTCCGTGTGCGCCAGGCGCTGCTCGCGCTGCTGGAGAATGCGCGGCGCTATGCGGTACCCGGCGCGATACGCATTCGCACGCGCGTCGAAAACGGCGCGTGTCATTTGCAGGTCGAAGACGAGGGGCCGGGCATCCCCACCGATTGCGCAGCCCGCATCTTCGATGCATTCCGGCGCGTGGACGATACGCATTCCAACCAGAAAGGCGGCAGCGGCCTGGGGCTGGCCGTGGTCGCGGCCATTGCGCAGGCTCACGACGGAGAGGCATCGTGCCGCCCGACAACGGGCGGTGGTACCGTGTTCCAGTTGCGCTGGCCCGACAGCCCCGCCTCGCCGCGCATCGCGACACCGAACCGGAAGGACATAACGCCCGCCCCGTCACGCACCGTCGATACCGATCCGCGCTGAACCGCCCGGCAAGCGGCCGACGCGCCCCGTGCGCCGGCCAGCCGCCCCGCATCGTCGCGCACACGCCCGCCACCACTGAACGGGAAGTGCGGGCGCCCCGATCGACGCGCCCGCCGTCTACGCCGAAGCGATCCTTGCGATAACGGCACCCGGAATGCAAGGCCGGCGATGCGGATGGCTTGCACGGCCACCGCCATTTCATCAGATGATTGCGGTGTTCCGACATTCCGTCGCCGCGCATCCCGCGTCCGGATACCGGCCACATCGCCCCGGAGCCCGCCATCTTCAGGCTCCGCCCGCCTCCGGATCGCCCTGCCGCGATTCTTTCGCCCCCTCCATCAAACCTCCATCTTTCCGCACAAAAAACTCCATCGGGCGCACGCACACTTCGATCCGAAAATGCGGGCCACTGGGTGCCTGCGTCCCATGGAGTCCACATGAAAAATCAGAAACGAGCCTGCTACGGCGCCGTGTGCGCGCTGGTGGCGGCGATGCTGGCGGGCTGCGGGCCCTCCGAACAGCAGGCCGCCGCACCGGCCACCCCGGTCGCCGCGATGACGCTGGCCGGCGCGCCCCTCGACCTGACCGAAGACCTGCCGGGCCGCGTCGCGGCCGTCCGGATCGCCGAGATCCGGCCGCAGGTCAGCGGCATCGTGCAGCGACGGCTGTTCGAGCAGGGCACGGAAGTACGTGCCGGCCAGCCGCTGTTCCAGATCAACCCGGCGCCGTTCAAGGCCGACATGGACACGGCCGCGGCGGCCCTGCAGCGCGCGGAAGCCGCACTCGCACGCGCCAAGGTGCAGACCACCCGGCTCAAGCCGCTGGTCGAGGCCGACGCGATCAGCCGTCAGGTCTATGACGACTCGGTGTCGCAACGCGACCAGGCCGCCGCCGACGTCGCGCAGGCACGCGCGACGCTCGCACGCCGCCAGCTCGACCTGAAGTTCGCGACCGTCGAGGCACCGATCACCGGCCGCATCGACCAGGCCCTCGTGACCGAGGGCGCGCTGGTCGCGAGCAGCGACAGCCAGCCGATGGCACGCATCCAGCAGATCGACCAGGTCTACGTGGACGTGCGCCAGCCGGCCGCGTCGCTCGAATCGCTGCGCGGCGCACTCGCTGCCCAGCCGGACACCGCGGGCAACGGGCTGCCGGTCGACGTGCTGCGCGACGACGACTCGCGCTACGACGTGAAGGGCCGCATGCTGTTCTCGGGCGTCAACGTCGATCCGGGCACCGGCGACGTGCTGCTGCGCGTGCTGGTCGACAACCCGAAGCGCGAGCTGCTGCCGGGCATGTACGTGCGCGCCCGTATCCCGCGCGGGCACTTCGAGAACGCGCTGACCGTGCCGCAACAGGCAATCGTCCGCGCGGGCGGCAAGCCGCAGGTCTGGGTGCTCGACGCGAAGAGCCAGGCGCACCTGAAGGCCATCGAAGTGGGCGAGCTGACGAACCGCAGCTATCGCATCAAGTCGGGTCTGCAGGCGGGCCAGAAGGTCGTCGTCGAAGGCATGGAGCGCCTGAGCGACGGCGCGACCGTGACGGCGACCGCATGGAAGGCGCCTGAAGCGGTCAAGACCGCTTCGTCGCACTGAGTCACGGGGAGCATTCAGTCATGTCCCAATTCTTCATCCGGCGCCCGGTCTTCGCGTGGGTGATCGCCCTCTTCATCATTCTGCTGGGCCTGATCGCCATCCCCGAACTGCCGGTTGCGCGCTATCCGTCGGTCGCACCGCCGACCGTCACCATTACCGCCACCTACCCGGGCGCCACGCCGCAGACGATGACCGACAGCGTGCTGAGCCTCATCGAGCGCGAGCTGTCCGGCGTCCGGAACCTGCTGTACTTCGAATCGGCGTCGGATACGTCCGGTCAGGCGAAGATCACCGCGACCTTCAAGCCCGGCACCGATTCGGCGATGGCGCAGGTCGAAGTGCAGAACAAGCTCAAGTCGGTCGAGCCGCGCCTGCCGCCCGTCGTGCGTCAAAACGGCGTGATCGTCGAGTCTGCCGCCACGGGCTTCCTGTTGTTCGTCGGCCTCAAGTCGGACAGCGGCCGCTATGACGAAAACGCGCTGGCCGACTACATGGCGCGCAACGTCGTCGAGGACCTGCGACGTGTCGAAGGCGTCGGCAAGGTACAACTGTTCGGTTCCGAACAGGCGATGCGCATCTGGGTCGATCCGCAGAAGCTGATCACCTACGGCCTGTCGATGAACGACCTGACGACGGCCGTCAGCCAGCAGAACGTACAGATCGCCCCGGGCAGCCTCGGTGCGGCGCCCGCCCTGCCGGGCCAGCGCGTCACCGTGCCGCTCACCGCGCAAGGCCAGCTCACGTCGCCCGAGCAGTTCGCGAAGATCGTGCTGCGCGCGAACGCGAACGGCTCGAAGGTCGTGCTCGGCGATGTCGCACGGGTCGAACTCGGCCCGCAGTCGTTCACCTTCGTCAACAGCGAGAACGGCAAACCCGCCACCTTCGCCGGCGTGCAGCTGGCGCCGGGCGCCAATGCGGTGAAGACCGCCGACGCCGTGCGCGAGCAAATGGACATGATCGCCAAGACGATGCCGGCCGGCATGAGCTACTCGATCCCGTTCGATACCGCGCCGTTCGTGAAGATCTCGATCGAGAAGGTGATTCACACGCTGATCGAAGCGATGGTGCTCGTGTTCCTGGTGATGTACCTGTTCCTGCAGAACGTGCGCTACACGCTGATCCCGGCGATCGTCGCGCCGGTGGCGATGCTCGGCACCTTCACGGTCATGCTGATGACAGGCTTCTCGATCAACGTGCTGACGATGTTCGGCATGGTGCTCGCGATCGGCATCATCGTCGACGATGCGATCGTCGTCGTGGAGAACGTCGAACGCCTGATGGTGGAAGAAGGCCTGTCGCCGAAGGACGCGACGATCAAGGCCATGAAGGAAATCACCGGTGCAATCATCGGCATCACGCTGGTGCTGACGGCCGTGTTCCTGCCGATGGCGATGTCGAGCGGTTCGGTCGGCGTGATCTATCAGCAGTTCACGATGTCGATGGCCGTGTCGATCATGTTCTCGGCCCTGCTCGCGCTGACGCTGACGCCGGCCCTGTGCGCGACGATGCTCAAGCCGGTCGAGCATGGCCACCACGAGAAGCGCGGCTTCTTCGGCTGGTTCAACCGCCGCTTCGATCGCATGACGAACTGGTATGAAACGCGCGTCGGCAAGCTGGTCGGCCGCACGGGCCGCGTGATGCTGCTGTTCGTCGCGATTTCCACCGCGCTGGTGTTCGGCTTCCGCATGCTGCCGTCGTCGTTCCTGCCCGAGGAAGACCAGGGCTACTTCATGACCGGCTTCCTGCTCCCGTCGGATTCGACCGTCGAGCGCACGGGCGACGTCGTCAAGACCCTCGAGAAGCATCTCGCATCGCGTCCGGGCATCGAGTCGAGCATCTCCATCATCGGCTACGGCTTCTCCGGCCTCGGCTCCAACGCCGCACTGAACTACGCGGTGCTCAAGGACTGGGACAAGCGCGAAGGGGCATCCGCGATGGACGAAGCGATGCGCGCACAAGCCGCGATGGGCGGCGTGACGGAAGGCACGGTCATGAGCCTGTTGCCGCCGGCGATCGACGGGCTGGGTACCAGCTCGGGCTTCACGATGCGCCTGCAGGATCGCGCGAACCAGGGCAACGCAGCACTCAAGGCGGCTGAAGCCAAGCTGCTCGAACTGGCTGCGCAAAGCAAGGTGGTGACCGGCGTCTATCCGGACAGCCTGCCGGCCGGCACGAGCGTGAAGCTGGACATCGACCGCGAGAAGGCCGAAGCGCTCGGCGTGTCGTTCACGACCATCAGCGACACGCTGTCGGCCGCGATGGGTTCGACCTACGTGAACGACTTCCCGAACGCGGGCCGCATGCAGCAGGTGATCATCCAGGCCGATGCGCCGGCACGCATGCAGATCGACAACGTGATGAAGCTCTACGTGCGCAACGCGACCGGCGGCATGGTGCCGCTGTCCGAAGTGGTGCGTCCGGTCTGGTCGGAAACCCCGCTCCAGCTGGTGCGCTTCCAGGGTTATCCGTCCGCGCGTATCTCCGGCGGCTCGGCCCCCGGCTACTCCAGCGGCGCGGCAATGGTCGAGATGGAGCGTCTGGCTGCGCAGTTGCCGCCGGGCTTTACGGTGGCGTGGACCGGCCAGTCGCTGCAGGAGCGTGAGTCGGCTTCGCAGGCGCCGATGCTGATGGCGCTGTCGATGGTCGTCGTGTTCCTGGTGCTCGCGGCGCTCTACGAGAGCTGGGCGATTCCGCTGTCGGTGATGCTGGTGGTGCCGCTCGGCCTGATCGGCGCACTCGGCGCGGTGATGTTGCGCGGGATGCCGAACGACGTGTTCTTCAAGGTCGGGATGATTACCGTGATCGGCCTGTCGGCGAAGAACGCGATCCTGATCGTGGAGGTCGCGAAGCAGTTGCGCGAGGAAGGCATGGGGCTGATCGAGTCGGCCGTGCAGGCATCCAAGCTGCGTCTGCGCCCGATCCTGATGACCTCGCTCGCGTTCGGCCTCGGCGTGGTGCCGCTGATGATCGCGACCGGCGCGAGCGCCGAAACGCAGCACGCGATCGGTACCGGCGTGTTCGGCGGCATGGTGACCGCCACCGTGCTGGCCATTTTCTTCGTTCCGGTTTTCTACGTGTTCGTGATGAGCATCCAGGAACGCATCTCGGCATGGCGCGCATCCGGCAAGAAGCCCGCCACCGTGACCCACGAACATGAAGGTTGATGCCATGCGATCACTCATTCTTTCCGCTGCGGTTTCCGCCGCGCTCGCGCTGTCAGCGTGCTCGATGGCGCCGAAGCTGGTCAAGCCCGAGATGCCGGTGCCGACCGCCTATACGACCGCTGCCGCGGCCGACCAGCACGCGAACGCGGCCGATCTCGGCTGGCGCACGATGTTCGGCGACCGTCGCCTGCAGCGCCTGATCGAGCTCGCGCTCGAGAACAACCGCGACCTGCGCCTGGCCGCGCTGAACGTCCAGGCCGCCGAAGCGCAGTACGGCATCCAGCGTTCCGCGCGCCTGCCGTCGATCGGCGCCGGCGCAAGCTTCACGCGCCAGCGCACGGCCGCCGACTCGCAATCGAACCCGCCGCTGCTCGAAAACACGCAGAACCAGTACGGCGTGAACGTCGGCCTCAGCGCGTTCGAGATCGACCTGTTCGGCCGCGTGAAGTCGCTGTCCGATGCGGCGTTCGCACGCTACCTCGCGACCGACCACGGTCGCCGCGCGGTGCAGATCGCGCTCGTCGGCTCCGTGGCCAACGCGTATTTCGCCGAGCGCCTCGCGCAGGAACAACGCGCGCTGTCCGAGCGCACGCTGAACGACTGGCGCCAGTCGCTCGATCTCGCGCGCCGGCTCAAGCTCGCGGATCAGGCCAGCGGCGTGGACATCGCACAGGCCGAAGGCCAGGTCGCGAGCGCCAGCGCCGATCTCGAAGCGCGTTCGCGCGCCGTCGAGCAGGCCAACAACGCGCTGCGGCTGCTGGTCGGCACCGACCTGCCGAAGAACCTGCCCGACCCGCTGTCGCTGGAACGCCAGCCGGTGATGACGAAACTGCCGGCCGGCCTGCCGTCGGAATTGCTGTACCGCCGGCCGGACATCCAGCAGGCCGAGCAGAATCTCGTCGCCGCGAATGCCGATATCGGCGCGGCGCGCGCGGCGTTCTTCCCGCGCCTGTCGCTGACCTCGTCGATCGGCTTCCTCAGCCCGGGGCTGGGCAGCCTGTTCGACGGTGGCCAGCGCGTGTGGAGCTTCGCGCCACAGGTCACGTTGCCGATCTTCCAGGGCGGCCGGCTGCGTTCCGAGCTGAATCTCGCGGAAGTGCGCAAGTCCAGCGCGGTCGTCGAGTATGAACGCTCGATCCAGACCGCGTTCCGCGAAGTGGCCGACGGCCTCGCCGGGCGCGAGACCTTCAGCCGCCAGATCGACGCGCAGACGAAGGTCGTCAAGAGCGCCGAGCGCCGTACCGATCTCGTGAACCTGCGCTATCGCGCCGGCATCGAGGATCGGCTGGAACTGCTCGACTCGCAGCGACAGCTGTACGCCGCGCGCCAGGCCTTGCTGGACCTGCGCAACGCCGAACTGGGCAACGCGGTCGCGCTCTACAAGGCGCTCGGTGGCGGCCTGACCGACACCGACGTTCCCCCCGCCAACAACGTGGCAAACAACTGAGCAATGGGCCGTCGCCGATCCGTTCGCGACGACTGAAAGCACGGTGAAGTCCGGCGGCGCACGTGCCGCGCCGCCGGCCCGCCTACCGGTCACGCTCACTTCCAGTGAACCCGATGAACCCTCTGATACTCATTGCCGAAGACGATCCGGAGATCGCCGAAATACTCGACGCCTACCTCGCTCACGACGGCTTTCGCACCTACCGCGTCGGTCACGGCCAGGCCGTGCTCGACGTGCAGCCCGTGCTGAAGCCCGACCTGATCCTGCTCGACGTCAGGATGCCGCAGAAGGACGGCTGGGAAGTCCTGGTCGAACTGCGTCGCCGGGTCGACACGCCGATCGTCATCATCACGGCGCTCGACCGCGAAATCGATCGTCTGCAGGGGCTGCGTTTCGGCGCGGACGACTACATCACGAAGCCGTTCAATCCGGCCGAGGTGGTCGCGCGCATCCGGGCGATCCTGCGTCGCGTCGAAACGGCCGCGTCCGGACGTTTCATCAAGGTCGGCAACCTCGAAATCGACACGCAAAGCTATCTGACCACGGTCCGAACGGGCGCCGGGGAAACCAGCGTCGCGCTGACGCTGACCGAATTCCGGCTGCTCGCCCACCTGGCCGGCTCGCCGAACCGCGTGTTCACGCGCAGCGAACTGATCGACGCCTGCCTCGCCGACATCGATGCACTGGAGCGTACCGTCGACAGTCATATCAGCCGGCTGCGCAAGAAGCTCGAATGCGCCGGCGCGTCCGGGATGCCGGAGGTGATGCGCGGCGTCGGCTACCGGCTGCGCAGCACCCAGTGAATGCGCGTCATGGATCACGGCGGCACGTGGCGCGGATCGTCGGACTCCTCATGGTCGCTGTCGTGCTGACGATCGCGACCGGATGGTTCGTCGTCTACGGCCTCATCCTGGCCGTTTCACCTCCTGCGACCGGCAACCCGATCGCGGCTGTGATCCACGAGACGCCGAGCTATCTGATGCTCGCCGCCGTACTGCTGGCCGCGCTGGCCGCAACGGTCGTCGACCTCGTCAGGCTGACGCGCCGGACGGGCTTGTAGCAACAGGCCGACGCGCATTGCGCGCCTGCGGCCACGCTTCGATTCATCTGTTTCTGAATCGGGCTGTTTCTTGAATCAAGATAAAAACTGGATTTTCGATTCAATTATCGGAAAAACTTCTTTTCCAGAGATCTGATCAACTGCATGCGCGCAGTGAGGTGAGAAATGAGAAATCAGGAAAATGTCTCGTCGTCAATCGATGGCGATTCTCGCGAACTGGAAAGAAGCGATGATTCATCGACTGGCTGCGTAAAGTTGATTTCGATCGACGAAATCGAACCGGAGAAACGCTGGCGCCACATGATGCATTCACTCATCGACGCATGCAGCGACGGCGCGCGAATCCACCGGCAGCGCAACGATTACGCGGTCGATTCACGCAGAAAAATGGCTTCGGCCGATCGATCGAGGTACAGCGCAACGATCGATATTCTTGATCAACCGACGTCCAGCACGGTAGTGCTTTCGTGGCGGGATTCAACGGGCGGACATTATGGCTATCAAAATTGGCATAAAGGATATGCCCGACGGCCAGGGGTATGCGCGATGAGTGGAATGCCCATTATTCCGGGCGACGAGATTTTTCGGCCGAGTGTGCGAAACGGCCGACCGACGAACTGGTCCGCGATGATTCTCGCGATTCACATCTCCTGCATTGATTTCTCTCAGATCACGAAATAGAAGGGGCTCCCTTCAAACGCCCGGCCGGACGCTGAAGCGGCCTGGCTCCTGGAATCCAGGCCCCTCATTGCGCCTTCCGTCCGGCTGAAGCGTTCATGGGCAGTTCACCTTCGAAGCTCTGACAACGAAACCATCACCATGGCTACTTTCGAATTGATGATCGCGCTGCTACTGGCGATCCTTGTCTTGCACTATGTCGGGCATAGGCTCGGGCTTCCCCCCGCCGTCGCACTGATCATCGGTGGCGGTCTGATCGCCTTTCTGCCCGGCCTGCCCGAGGTGCATGTCGATCCAGAACTGGTGCTGGTGATTTTTCTGCCACCTTTGCTGATGGACAGCGCCCTTGGCATTTCACTCGACCATCTGCGCCGGCACATGCTGGGCGTCGGGGCGCTGGCGATTGGTGCGGTGCTCTTCACCACCGTCGTCGTGGCGCTCGTCACCCACTGGCTGGTGCCCGCCTTGCCCTGGGCAGCGTGCGCGGCCTTGGGCGCACTGGTCGCGCCGCCGGATGCGGTGTCGGCCCGCGCCGCGCTGCAGCAAGTGAAGCTGCCGCGCCGCCTCCTGATCCTCCTGGAGGGGGAAAGCCTGTTCAACGATGCGACGGGCCTCGTGCTGTTTCGCTTTGCGGTGGCAGCGGGCGTGACGGGCCTGTTCAGTCCGGCCGAAGCCCTTGGCAGCTTCGCGCTGCTGGCAGTGGGGGGCGTGCTGATCGGCGCCGTGATCGGTGGCGCCTGGGTGATCCTGGCACGCCATTTCGACGAAGATAGCCTGGTCATCGTCGCCGGCCCGCTATGTGCGTGGGGCTCCTATCTTCTGGCCGAACGCTTCCACGTCTCGGGGGTGATCGCCACCGTAACGACGGGCCTCATCTGTGCCTGGTTCCAGCATCGCGTGCTCAGCGCGTCGGCGCGCCTGTACGGCACGGGCTTCTGGACCGTCACGATCTTCATTCTCGAGGCCTTCGTGTTCCTGATCATCGGATCCTCGCTGCATGAGTTGATCCAGCGCGGCGACGGGCTCGACACGATGCTCGCGGAGATGGGCGTACCTGTGCTGATCGTCGTGCTTTCCGTCATCCTCGCGCGGTTTGCGTGGGTGTATGTGTCGGACAGCGTGCTCATCCTGTTACGGAAGTTTCGCGTGACCCGCTTCCATCCGCTCGGGCTGGCCGATGCCACGGTATTGAGCTGGGCCGGCATGCGAGGGGTGATCACCCTGGCGCTCGCCGCCAGCCTGCCGGACAGTTTTCCGGGGCGCGATTTCATTCTTGTCACCGCCATTGCCGTCATCCTCGCCACCGTGCTGGTGCAGGGACAGACACTCGGCGCCGTGATCCGCTGGACGGGGCTCGTGGCGCCGGAAAGCGACAAGCCTCGCCTGAGCATGAGCGAGGCGGAGGCCGTGATTGCCAAGGTGCGGTATGAATTGATGGCAAAACTGGCATACAACGAGGCAGGCGAACTCGTTCACCCGATGCTCCTGGACATTCACAAGCACAAGGCCGAGGACATGGCCCGCTACGCGCGGCACGCCGACGAATACAAGCCCCACCTCGATGCACGCTCGGATGCCGTGCTGAAATCGGTCGCGGCCGGACGGACCGAACTCATGCGCCTCTACCGCGCCGGCGACATCGACGAGCACACGCTGCACGAACTGACGCGCGACCTCGATCTCGAGGAGCTCAGCGTCATTTCCGCCAACGCGTGACGGGATGGCCATCGATGGGGACGCAACGCATTCAAGCACTGCGTCGCTATCAGCATGCTGGCGAAGAACGTCCGCGGTCTGCAAGCCCGGCTCCATCATTTCTCCATCAAACCGCACCAATGCGTCCATCGACGCCGAGCACACTGCGCAGCAAATCATCGAGTACGCATGCGCGAGCCACACGAATCCATGGACACGTTTCCGACCCTGATCACTTGCGAGCATTGCGACAGCGTCTACCGACGCCGCGCGCTGGCGCCGCACGAGGTCGCGCGTTGCGAACGATGCGCCGCCGTGTTGTATCGATCCAGCTGGCTCGATATCGACCGGTGGCTCGCGCTCGCGATTGCCGCAGGCGTGGTGTTTGCCATCGCCAATCTCTGCCCGATCATGCGGATCAGCGTGCAGGGGCTGCATAGCGAGGCCACGCTGTGGCAATCCGCGCTCGCGCTGGCCCACGGCATCGCCGCGCCGATCGCGATTCCGACGGCGCTGGCCATCGTGGTGGTGCCGTTCCTGCAGATCGCGACGCTGATCTGGTTGCTGGCCTTTGCCCGTGCGGGGCACCGCGCGCCCGCATTCGGTCCGCTGATGCGCCTGCTCGTCGCTTTGCGTCCCTGGAGCATGATCGAGGTTGGACTGCTCGGCATCCTCATCGCCATCATCAAGCTGTCCAGCATCATGCAGATCATTCCCGGCGCAGGCTTGTGGGCCACGGCCGTGCTGATGGTGCTGATCCCGCTGATCGCGGGCCACGATGCGCGTCAACTATGGGACTGGGTCGTGCCGGTGCACCCCGCCGAAGGCCGCCCGTGAGCCTGCCCGTGCGCGCCAGTCAGCTGGGCAT
Organism: Burkholderia aenigmatica; assembly: GCF_048627025.1. Classification (NCBI taxonomy): domain Bacteria; kingdom Pseudomonadati; phylum Pseudomonadota; class Betaproteobacteria; order Burkholderiales; family Burkholderiaceae; genus Burkholderia; species Burkholderia aenigmatica. The sequence goes on from NZ_CP184470.1 coordinate 867,786, forward strand.
GGTCGGGTGCCATGCCTGCGGCCTCGTCTGCCGCATGCACGCCTCCGCCGCGCACGATGCGCACCCGCATGCCGCCGAAGCGCAACGCTGCCCGCGGTGCGGCTCTGCGCTGCACGCGCGTCGTTCGAACAGCCTCGTACGCGCCTGGGCGTTCCTGATCGCCAGCCTGATCTTCTACCTCCCGGCCAACCTGTTGCCGGTGATGCGCACCACGCTGCTCGGCAGCCACAGCGAATCGACGATCCTCGGCGGCGTCGTGGTGTTCTGGAACGCCGGCTCGTACGGCATTGCGTCGGTGATCTTCATCGCGAGCGTCGTCGTGCCGTGCACGAAGTTCCTCGCGCTTGGCATGTTGCTCGTCACGACGGGCCGGCGCAGCGTGTCGGCCATGCGCGAGCGGACCGTGCTGTATCGCGCGGTCGAGTTGGTCGGCTACTGGTCGATGCTGGACGTGCTGGTCGTCGCGATCATCTGTGCGCTGGTGAAGTTCGGTCCGCTGTCCGAGATCGAGCCGCGCGCCGGTATTTTGTTTTTCGGCATGGTCGTCATTCTCACGATGCTGTCTGCGATGAGTTTTGACCCACGCCTCATTTGGGACGCCGAGGAAGCATGAATCCTGCATCCGGCCCGCAAGGCCTCGAACCGCACGACCCGCCCGTGACCCGCAACCGCCTGCGACTTTCGCTCGTCTGGCTCGTGCCGCTCGTCGCGGCACTGATCGGCCTGTCGATGGTGATCCACGCGTGGTTGTCCGTCGGACCGGAAATCACGATCACGTTCAACACCGCGCAAGGCCTCGAAGCCGGCAAGACGCCCGTCAAGTACAAGGACGTCGTGATCGGCACCGTGACCGCCATTTCGCTGAGCGACGACAGTTCGCACGTGGTCGCGACGGTATCGTTCGTGAAGAATGCGCGCAACCTCATTCGCGACGACACGCGCTTCTGGGTCGTGCGGCCCCGCGTCGGCATGAGCGGCGTATCGGGCATCGATACGCTGTTCTCCGGCGCGTATATCGGCATGGACACCGGCCGCTCGGACCAATCGCGGAAGGCCTACGCCGGGCTCGAAACGCCGCCGACCGTCGTCAACGGCACGCCGGGGACGAGTTTCGCGTTGCGCGCCACCGATCTCGGCTCGCTCGATATCGGCTCGCCGGTCTACTACCGCCATCTGATGGTGGGCCACGTCGCGTCGTACAAGCTCGACATGCAGAGCCATGACATGAACCTGCAGGTGTTCATCGATGCACCGTACGATCGCCTGGTGACGACCGACACGCGCTTCTGGAACGCGAGCGGCATGGATCTGTCGCTCGACGCGAACGGCCTGAAGCTGAAGACCCAGTCGGTCGCGACGATCGTGGGTGGCGGCATCGCGTTCGCGACGCCGGAAGACAGCAGCGCGACCGCCGCCCCTGCCGGCAACCTGTTTACGCTCGCCGACAACGAAGCGTCCGCGATGGCTGCGCCGGACGGACCATCCCAACTCATTCGACTCCGCTTCGAGCAGCCGTTGCGCGGGCTCGCAGTCGGGGCGCCGGTGGAATTCTCCGGCATCAACATGGGCAAGGTGGTATCGACCCAGCTCGACTTCGACCGTGCGACCCGGCGCTTCCAGTCCATCGTGATGGTGAAGGTCTATCCGTATCGGCTCGGCCCCGTCATCGAGAAACTGCAGAAGACCGAAGGCAACGGCAATCCTCGCGCGGCCCAGTTTCTCGCGGGCCTGGTCGAGCATGGGCTCCGTGCGCAGGCGCGTACCGGCAACCTGCTGACGGAGCAGCTCTACATTTCGTTCGATTTCGTGAAAAACGCGCCGAAGGTGCCGTTCGATGCGAATGCAACGCCGCTGACCTTGCCCACCGTGGCGAGTACGTTCGACAAGCTGCCGGAGCAGATCGCCGACATCGTCGACAAGATCAACAAGATGCCGCTGGATTCGATCGGCAAGCATGTCGACTCGAGCCTGACGAACCTGGACGCGACGCTCAGGCAGGTCAACGGCCAGTTGCTGCCGTCGACGACGCGCGCACTCGACCAGGCGAGCCAGACGTTCGGCGCGTTGCGCCAGGGCATCGCCGAGGACGGCCCGCTTCAGGAAAACCTGGCGAACACGCTGACCGAAGTCCAGCGTACCGCGCGATCGTTGCGCACGCTCACCGACATGCTGGGCCGCCGTCCCGAATCGCTGCTCCGCGGAACCGGGGCCGATCATGCGCCGATCGCGCCTGTCGCCCCTTCAACCTCGCCTGTCCAGCAGGAGCCACGACAACCATGAGCTTCCCGATTCGCGCCAGGACGATTGCCCTGGGCGCCGGTGCCGTCATCGCGCTGACCGCCTGCGCGTCGAACCCGGTGCATTACTACACGCTCGTCGCGCCGGCCACGGCCACGGCCACATCCGCGACGTCGACCACCGCGCGCGCCGCCGCGCCGCTGGCGATCAACGTGTTGCCGGTCGGCATCCCCGCCCAGCTCGACCAGCAGCAGATGGTCGTGCGCAGCGGCACAGGCACCGCGGTGATACTCGACAACGAACGCTGGGTCGCGCCGCTCGGCGACGAGCTGCGCGCAGCGCTGTCGTCGGCACTCGTCGAGCAGCTGGGCGCGCGCAACGTCACCGGCCTGCCGCGTCCGTCGAACCAGACCGTCATGAGCATCCGCACGCAGGTGCGCCGCTTCGATGCATGGCCCGGCCGCATGGCGCAGTTCGAAGCCGATTGGGTCGTCGGCGTGCAGCAGGACACGCCGGGCACGCGCATGTCGTGCAGCACGCGGCTCAACGAGGCCGCACCCGGCGGCTATGACGACATGGTGCGCGTGCAGCAACGGATGATCGAGCAGTTCGCCGCCCGCATCGCGAGCACGGTGCGCAGCTTCGGCAGCGGGCGCCCAGCCTGTCCTGCCGATTCGTAAACCCTCCGGCCGATGGGAGCCGTCCATGGGAGCCAGCGAAGGTATCCGGTTATGGGAACCGGCTACCTTGAAGCTTGACGCGACCCGTTACGCGCGCCGCCGGTAAGTGCCCGGCGTGCTCCCCGTCCAGTGCCGGAACGCGCGGTGGAACGCGCTCGGATCGTCGAAGCCGATGTCGGCGCCGATCGCCGCGATCGTGTCGGGCGTGTCGGTCAGCCGCTGGATCGCAATGTCGCGCCGCAGTTCGTCCTTGAGCACCTGGAACGTCGTCCCTTCGGCGGCCAGGTGGCGGCTCAACGTGCGCACCGAGCAATGCAGGTGCTCGGCCGCGTGGTCGATCACCGGCAGGTCGGGCAACGCTTCCGACAGGTACTGCCGCACGCGATGGCACACGAGCTGTTCGCTGAACGATTCGAAGATCCAGTCGCCCGGTGCGCGCGCGAGGAATTTGCGCAGGTTGCGCTTGCTCTGCCGGATCGGCGCGTCGAGGTAGTCCGCGCTGAAGCGCATCAGCGTGCGCTCGCAGTCGAACTGCACGGCGCCGGTGAAGAAGTACAGGTGGTCGACCGCATGGCGCGGCCGCGGGCACGCGAACTCGATCTGCAGCAGCGGGATCTTCTGCCCGATCAGCCAGGAACACACGCCGTGCACGAGCTTGAGCATCAGCTCCTGGCCGAGCGCGCCGATCGGGCCGATGGCGTCGTTCGGGCGCAGCACCGCCTGCGCGACGAGACCGTCGCGCTTCGATTCGACGAAGAAATCGTCGAGCAGGATATGGAAGAATTGCCCGAAACGATGCAGCGCCGTTTCGAGGTTGCGCGCATCGAGCAGGCTCAGGCACAGGTACTTCAGCGTGCCGCCGCGCAGCGGGCGCGAGAAGATGCCGGGCATCTCGTCGTCGAGGTCGATCGCGAGCGTACGGTACAGCGTCGAGAACTGCTCCTCCGTCACGCGCGCATGCGGTTCGCCGAGCAGCTCGATCGGGATGCCGGCCCCGCGCAGGTAGCGCTCGACCACGTCGCGCTGCACGCCCGCGCTTGCGAGGAAGCCGTTGACGAGCGAGATCGGCACCGTCGCGCTCGGCGACGGCAGTGCACGCCCGGGCGCAGGCTCGGGCTGGGCGGAAAGTGAATCTGAACCAGTCATCGCGTCCCCGTCGATCGAACCGCTCGCATTGTACTTGAGCGGCCCGTGCGGAGCCTTCCGGGCTCTCGGCGCGCCGGGCCCTGCGCGGCGCGCCGACGCCATCAGTCGGTGCGGCTGAGTTCCCGGCGCAGGATCTTGCCGACGGTCGACTTCGGCAGCCGGTCGACGAAGCGAATGAGCTTCGGCACCTTGTAGGCCGCGAGGCTCGCGCGGCAATGCGCGACGAGTTGTTCCTCCGTCACGTACGCATCCTGCGCCAGCACCACGAACAGCTTGACGGCCTCGCCCGTGCGCGCGTCCGGCACGCCGATGCACGCGCATTCGGCAACGCCCGGCACGCCGGTCGCCACGGCCTCTACCTCGTTCGGGTACACGTTGAAGCCCGACACGATGATCATGTCCTTCTTGCGATCGACGATCCGCAGGAAGCCGGCTTCGTCGAACACGCCGACGTCGCCGGTGCGGAAATAGCCGTCGGCCGTGAACGCGGCCGCATTCGCGTCCGGCTTCTGCCAGTAGCCGCCCATCACCTGCGGCCCCTTCACGCAGATCTCGCCGGCGCCGCCGATCGCCACCTCGTTGTCCTGGTCGTCGAGCAGCTTCACGTCGGTCGACGGCAGCGGCAGGCCCGTGGTGCCCGTGAACGAGTCGATCGACTGCGGGTTGAACGACACGACCGGCGACGTTTCCGACAGCCCGTAGCCCTCGCGGATGAAATTGCCCGTCACCGCCTTCCAGCGTGACGAGATCACGTCGATCACGGCCGCGCCGCCGCCGGCCGACAGCTTCAGCCGCGACCAGTCGACTTCCGTCAGGCGCGGATGGCCCGCGAGGCCCGCGTACAGCGTGTTCACGCCGACGAACACCGTCGGCCGCGCGACCTTCAGCACGTCGATGAAGCCGTCCATGTCGCGCGGGTTCGCGATCAGCCAGTTCTGCGCGCCGATCGCGAAGTAGGACAGGAAGTTCACCGTCAGCGCGAAGATGTGATACAGCGGGATCGCCGTGACGACGACCTCCTCGCCCGGCTCGCGCGCCGCCGGCACGATCGCGCCGAACTGCTCGATGTTCGCGACGAGGTTGCGGTGCGACAGCGCGGCGCCCTTCGACAGGCCGGTCGTGCCGCCCGTGTACTGCAGCAGCAGCAGATCCGCGCCGCTCAGCGCAACCGGTTCGCACGCGAGCGATTCCCCGGCGGCGATGGCGTCCGCGAGCGGGACCGAGCCGGGCGGCAGCGCGTCGCATGCGCCGGCCGGCGCATCGACGACGCCGAGATCGCCGCGCCCGACGCTCAGCACGGTGCGCACGCGCGTGCCGCCGACCACCTCGGCGAACGTGCCCATCGACCCGCCGCACACCACGGCGACCTCGACACCCGCGTCGTTGAGCTGATGCTCGAGCTCGCGCGCCGTGTAGAGCGGGTTCACGTTGACCTGGATCGCACCGATCTTCGCGATGGCGACGAACGCGACCGGGAACGCAAGCACGTTCGGCAGCATCACGGCGACGCGATCGCCCTTGCGCACGCCCACGATCTGCTGCAGATAAGCGGCCAGCGCGGTCGACAGGCGGTCGACGTCGGCATAGGTCAGCGTGCGGCCATATGAATGGAACGCCGGGCGATCGGCGAAACGGCGCATCGCGTTGTCCAGCAGCGCGCTTACGGAAGGAAAGCGATCGGGATCGATCTCGGCGGGGATCGAGCCATACGACCCGGTCCAGTGTCTCTTCGTCATGTCTCACTCCACGGGGGACGGCGCGCCGGCCGCGCCGTTCGCACGACGGCCTGCACGCCGGAAAAGCGCGGACCATCGCCTGACCGGCGACTATCGCCCGCGCGGCGCGCTTTGAAAATGATCCGGGCGGCCGAAAAGATGATCGAAACGGACACGCGGGGTCTGCGCTTGTCTAGACAACATCGCACGATGCCGTCACTTCGGCCGGCGTCAGCCGGCCCTACTATCGGTCCATTTGCATGAACACCATACGGGATCGGGCGATTCCTGTCGCCGGCCGCGCCTGATACGATCGCTTCGCTTCCGGTTCGCCACGGCCGAACGTGCCGCGCGCCGCAGCCGATGCCGCCGATACACACCATCCGCACAACGGGTCATGCGCGCATCGTCACCCCGTCTCGTCGGTCGATCCCGCCACCGGACAATCAGGATTACTGCACACATTACGCCGGTCTCGGCAGCGTGCAACACCTGATCAAGCAACACGGCCAGTCCACCCAACGATCCAGTCCCGCTCTTTCAAAGGTCAGTCGCCATGCCAGAACGCATCCCGTTTGGACAACTCCCCGCCCGGCTCCTCGACGTCGTGCTCAACGTCGAGGAATATGCGAACAACACCGGCCACGATTTCAAGCTCGTGGAACTGGTGCGCGCACGCGTGTCGCAGCTCAATGGCTGCGCCTACTGCCTCGACCGCCACATCAAGGAAGGCATCCACGCGGGCGAAGATCCGCTGCGCTACCACCTGCTGCCCGTCTGGCACGAAACGCCCGATCTCTACAGCCCGAAGGAACAGGCCGCGCTGCGCTGGGCGGAAGCGCTGACGCTGATCAGCGAGCACGCGATCGGCGACGCACTCGTCGACGCGACGCGCGCGCACTTCGATCGCGACGAACTGGCCACGCTCACGCTGATCGTCGCGCAGATCAACACGTGGAACCGGCTCGCGAAGCCGTTCGCCTGGCAGGTCGGCGTGTTCCAGGCCGGTTGACGCCGGGTCGCCGCGGTTGCGGCGCGTCGCGCCGGGTGGCACCGGCGTGCATATCAGGGTGAACCCTGTGGCGCATGGGACCGATCCCGAGCAGAATTGCGTGCCGTAAACGATATCGATTCGGACGCAGGACTCTCCCATGCCGCGCAGTGCGCTCTTGAACCCGACGACCGCCCGCGCAGCCCGCCTGCCGGACGTCGAGCCGACCCACGCGTTGCGCGAGCAGCGCTTCACGCCCGCCAAGCTGGCCGTGCTGCTCGACGTGGCGGCGCAAGCCGGCATCGACCCGGCCGCGGTGCTCGACGGTACCGGCCTCACGCCGGCCGCCGTCGCGGACCCGTTCACGCTCACGTCGCCGCTGCAGTTCCTCACGGCCGCGCGCAATGCAATCGGTCGCTACGACGGCACCGATCTCGGCGTGCGCGTCGGCCACCGGCTGCACGTATCGAGCTACGGGATGTACGGCTACGCGATGCTGTGTTCGGAATCGCTCGCGCACGCGTTCGAATCGGCCGTCAAATATCACCGGCTCGCGAACGGCATGCTCGCGATCCGCTGGGTCGAACAGGGCGATACCGCGTCGTGGCAGTTTCCCGACCGGCACGAAGTCGCGCTGCCCGATCTCGACGAGCCGCTGTACCGTTTCCTGATCGACATGCAGTTCGCGTTGCACGTGACGATCATCAAGGACGTGATGGGTGCGTGGTGCGTGCCGGCGCGTGCGCAGTTCGCGCAACCGCAGCCGGCACACGCGGCACTGCTGGCCGATGCGCTCGAATGCCCGATCGCCTTCGACCAGCCGCATCACGTGCTCAGCTACCCGGCCGCGTGGCTCACGCGCGCGCCGCAACTCGCGAATCCGATTACCGCCGCGCAGGTGTCGTCGCATTGCGCGAGCCTGCTCGATGAAATGCGCAGCCAGGCCGGCGTCACGCGGCGCGTGTACCAGGAACTCACGCGCACGCCCGGGCAGTTTCCGGACATCGACGCGATCGCGGCGATCCTGTGCATCACATCGCGCACGCTGCGCCGCAAGCTCGAAGCCGAAGGCACGTCGTACAGCGAGTTGCTGGCGAGCGTGCGCAAGGCGCTCGCGATCGATTACCTCAGCACGACCACGCTCAGCACCGAGGACATCGCGTTGACGCTCGGCTTCAGCGACGCCGTAGGGTTTCGCCACGCGTTCAAGCGCTGGACCGGCATGACGCCGAGCGACGTGCGGCGCAAGCGCGGCGGTTGAGCGCCGGCGTTGATGGCGGTTAGCGTCCGTCGCCGGCCGCAGGCGTGGCCACCGCCAGCGCGAACTCGAACACCGCACCCCGCCCGGCCTGGTCGACCAGCCGGATGCTGCTGCCATTGAGCGCCAGCATCCGGTGCACGATCAGCAGCCCGAGCCCGCCGCTCGTCACCGCACCGCCGCTCATCGGCCGCTGCGGCCGCTGGAACAACCCTTCGCGCCGCGCCGCCGGAATCCCTTCCCCGGTATCGGCCACGGTCACGACCACGCGGTCGCCGCGCGGCTCCAGCGCGACCTCGACCTCGCCGTGCGCAGGCGTGTGCCGCAACGCGTTGTCGAGCAGGTTGGTCAGCACGCGCTCGATCATCCCGAGATCGGCCGACACGACCGGCACCCGCGCCGGGATCCGCGCATGCAGCGCGACGCCGCGCGCCTGCGCGGTCAGCTCGAATTTCTGGAACACGTCCTGCACGAGATCGACGAGCGAGAACGGCTCGCGTTCGGCCTGCACGCCACCCGATTCGAGCCGCGCGAGCTCGAACAGCGCCTGCGCGAGCCGGCCGACCTTCGCGCTCTGCGCGAGCGCGATCGACAGGTAACGCCGCCGTTCGGTCTCGGCGAGCGTGTCGGCCTTCAGCGACAGCGTCTCCAGGTAGCCGTGCAGCGACGTCAGCGGCGTGCGCAGATCGTGCGAGATGTTCGTGATCAGTTCGCGCCGCTGCTGGTCCTGGTGCGTCAGCGCACGCCACTGGTCGCCGATCCGGTCGGCCATCTGCGCGAACGCGGATTCGAGCACGACGATGTCGTCGCCGCGCCGGCCGGGCCGCGAACGCGGCACCGGCGGCTGCGTGTCGGGCGTGCCATTCGCGTCGAAGCGGCGCATCGCGTCCGTCAGCCGGCGCAGCGGGCGCGTGATGAAGCTGAACGCGGTGAGGCCCGCGAGCAGGCCGAGCAGCGCGACCAGCGCCATCGACCACAGCGTCGTACGCAGCACGTTGCCGGCGTCGACGCGCGCGGCCAGCCGGTCGTGCGCCTCGCCGAGCAGCACCACGTAGATGTAGCCCGACGGTGGCTGCCCCGCGCGCTGCAGCGGCGCGGCGCTGAACACCTTGCGCGCATCGGGGCTGCGCGGGTCGTCACCGAGGATCGGCAACGGCTCGCCCGCGATGAAGCGCTGCACGGGCGCGAGATCGACGCGGTCGCGCTTCACGTGGCCGGGCGGTGCATCGTCGCCCTTGATGCGGCCCGCGTTGTCGAGCAGATAGACCTCGACACTCGGGTTCACACCCATCAACTGGCCGAACAACGTGCGCACGGCGTCCGGGCGCAGCCCGTTCGCGTCCATCAGCGGTGCGCTGTGGGTCACGCTGTCGACGATATTGGCGGCCAGGTCGCGCGACAGCCCCTGCACGACTTCCTGCTCGCGCATGTCGTTCGCACGGATCTGCAGCCACGCGGACGCGCCCGAGCAGGCGAGCAGCAGCACCGAGAACACGAGCGACAGCCGCTGGGTGAGCGTGAGCTTCATCATGCGTCCCGCTGGCCCGGCGCGGCGAGCTTGTAGCCGCGGCCCCACACGGTGAGGATCCGCACGGGCTCGGCCGGATCGGCCTCGATCTTCGCGCGCAGCCGGTTGATATGGGTGTTGACCGTGTGCTCGTAGCCTTCGTGCTGGTAGCCCCACACGGCATTGAGCAGATCCATCCGCGAGAACACCTTGCCCGGGTGCCGCGCGAAGAAGTACAGCAAGTCGAACTCGCGTGGCGTGAGGTCGATGCGCGCACCGTCCACGCTCGCCTCGCGCGCGATCGGGTCGATCGCCAGACCCGCGACGTCGAGCGTGCCCGCGTCGATCCGCGAATCGCGCGCGAGCGCATCGACGCGCCGCAGCAGCGCCTTCACGCGTGCGACGAGCTCCAGCACCGAGAACGGCTTGGCCAGATAGTCGTCGGCACCGAGTTCGAGGCCGAGGATCCGGTGCACCTCGCTCGAGCGCGCGCTCGTGATGATGATCGGCGTGTAGCGCGTCATCGCGCGCGCGCGCCGGCAGATTTCGAGGCCGTCGACGCCCGGCAGCATCAGGTCGAGGATCAGCGCATCCCAGCCGCCCTGTTCGAGCAGGCGCAACCCCTCGGCACCGTCCGCGCTGTGCACGACCTCGTAGCGCTCGTCGCGCAGGTGCAGGCTCAGCACGTCGGCGATGTCGGCATCGTCTTCGACGATCAGGATGCGTTTCGGTTGGTCCATGATGGCGGGCGGCGGCACGGCGGTGCCGAGGTCGGGTATTGGTTCGGGCCGGCCCCGGTCCAGCTGGCCGGGGTGCCGGGGGCGAATCGCGGCAACGGGCCGCGCTGCCGCCATTGTGCAAAATTTTGCGGCGGCGAGTGATCACATTTCATTTAACTTTGGCTGACGCGCCTGCCGGGAGTCAATACTGGCCTGGCTCTCCGATCCAGCCCTTGAATGGCGATTTGTATCAGACGGTGCGAACGCTGCATAGACACAAAAAGCGGAAGCGATGAAGCGGAAATCGGTGAGCGCGGGCGGAAGTGGGCGCGATGCCACGGCATGCCAGGCATGCAGCGCAAACATGCCCTGCCATCTATCCCTTGCAGAGAATATAGAAGCGGCTCGATGACCTGTCGCATCCACCACGGTTACCACAAGTAGTCCAAACTACTTTTTCGACGTGAAGATCGCGCGCAACTGAGCGTCGCGACCATTGGCATGGATCAATATCGATTGGCTGGCGACGCGACTTACGCCAGCATTCCTGCGGAGCGAGTTCGCACGCGTCACCCACGATGAGCGTTCGATTCGGCACATGAGGGAGCACGACGAGCAAGCTGGCTAGTTCCCCAGCTTCCCCTCCCGCTACGCCGAACCCGCCTGCGCGAACCCGAGCGTAAGACCGAAAGCGTCGAGGATCGTCGCCGCAGTCTTGGCCATCCGCTTCGCCATGACCTCCGGGGTCTCGCGCGTGGCGCCCTGGCGAAGCCAGTGCACCGCCGTCCACACCAATCCGCCGCCCAGCACCGTCAGGCAATCCTGCTCTGCTTCCGTGCGAACGCCTTCATAGGGTGGAAGGATCGGCGCGAGTCAAGCTAGTTGTCGTCTCGGTCATGCTGCCAATGGCTCTATATCGGTCGAGCGCGTATACGTTTTGACGATGCAGTCGCGCTCGGGGTTCAGTGTTACCGCGCCGATAGGCGTCCAGTTCCGGGTGGCGCCCGACCAGCGCCGCGGATTTCGTTCTCGCGCCTGGAGATATACCTCGTGACGGGCGGCAAGGATCGCGGCATCTTCACCCGCATGACGCTGGGCGGGACTGACGTAGCGGATGCCACTGTGCCGGTGATCATGGTTGTACCAATGCACGAAGTGCGAAGCCCAGCGGCGAGCCTCATCGAGGTTGGCAAAGCCCTTGTCGGGGAACTCGGGGCGGTACTTCGCCGTGCGGAACAGGCTTTCGACGTAGGCGTTGTCATCGCTCACGCGCGGGCGCGAGTACGAAGGCTTGACACCCAGCCAGTTCAACATCGCCAGGACAGTCGTGGCTTTGAGGGTCGAGCCATTGTCGCCGTGCAGCACCGGCCTGGTCGCCATGGCATGGATGCCTTCGGCCAGCGCCGTACGCTTGACCAGATGCGCCGCATGGTCGGCGTCGTCACTGTCGTGCACTTCGAAGCCCACGATCTTCCGGCTGTACACGTCCAGAATCAGGTACAAATAAAACCAGCGCCCCACGATCTCGGCAGGCAAGTACGTCATGTCCCAACACCACAGCTGGCGCGGTGCAGTGGCGATATGCGTGGTTGGCGGGCGGCTCTTGCGCGGTGCCTTGGCGCGGCCCCGGTGCTGGTTCTGCCCATGCTCGCGCAGTACGCGCTGGAAGCTCGATTCGCTGGCCAGATACACGCCTTCGTCGGCCAGCATCGGGACGATGCGCGCCGGGGGCATGTCGGCAAAGCGCGGCTCGTTGGCCACCTGCAGAATCTGCTCGCGCTCGGTGGGTGTCAGCGCGTGGGCCGGTGTCGGCCGCACCGCGCCGGGTCTGCCATCACCCGATACGAGCCCATGGTTGGCCTTCCAGCGCTGCAGGCTGCGCTCGTCGATGCCGGCGACCTCACAGGCCTGCGCCAGCCGCGCACCGGCCTGTTGAGCCGCTTCAATGTCCTGGGCCAGGGTCTGGCGATCTTCGAGCCCGATCATTCGTCCTCGCTTCTGTTCTTGTTGAAGATCGCCTCGACTTTTTTTGACAGCACCAGCAGCGCTGCCGTCTCAGCCAGCGCTTTGTCCTTGCGGCGCAGCTCGCGCTCGAGTTCCTTGATGCGCCGACGGTCTTCCTTGGTCTGCTGCGGGCTGGCGCGCTTCTCCGCGGGTTCGGCAAGCGCTTGCGTTGCGCTGTCACGCCATTGCTGTAGTTGCTGTGGATACACGCCGTGTTCGCGGCACCAGGCGCTGCGGGTGGCCTCGTCCATGGCTGCCGTGGTAATGACTGCCTCCAGCCGAGCCGCTGCCGTCCAGCTGCGTTCTCGCGCCGGCTTGGCCAGTTCCTCACCGCGCCAGCGTTCCAACGTATCTGTGCTCACCCCAATCTCCCGAGCCACCACCTCCAGCGGGGCGCTCTCCGGCGGCAGCAACCGCGCCACCGCTCTGTCCTTAAAACCTTGTCCGTATCGAGCCAACTTGTTCTCTCATCATCGCCCCCTTGTTGCGGAAATCGGTGGCAAGGGGGCCGTCGCCTTCGGCGACGGCAACCCACCACCATCTACGAAACTTGAATTCAGGAAAGATTCAAGTTTCTATCGGGGCGACAACTATTTTGCCGCGGGGGGGGATGCGGCCGGCGACGAACGTAACCAGTTCATCGAAAAACGCCGATGTCGCCGCGTCATTGAATACGGTCAGATAGAAAGACTGATGCGCACGCAGATGCTCGAGAATCAGCCCGGTTTCCACCTCCATTGACCTGACGAAAGTGGCACTCGGCGGGTTCAGCAGTTTGCCCTGCTCCTCGACAAATGCGAACGCGTTGTCGAGCCTGACCAACGCCGCCCGCTGAGCGGCGGCCTGAAGATCGGGAAAGTGCTGATAGAACGTAGGACGCGCGACGCCCGCGCGCTGCACCAGTTGAGCAATGCTGAGTTTGTTCAGCGGTGCCTCGTCGAGCAGGTCGGTCACCGCGCGAACGAGAGCGTCGTAACTCCGTTGAAAGCGAGGATCGGCGGGATTAGGGCTTACATCAGGGGGCATAAAAAGCTCTGGACACGTGGTTTTGTCTATTTTACATTCGTTCAATAGATTGAGATGCGATGCGCCGACATACCTCTGAAAGGCTATTGAAATGAAATCCTCATCCCTCGTCCCCCAGCCGCCCCTGAAACCCGTCATCGGTCACTTGATGGAGGTCCTCGGGCCGTCTCCACTTGCAAAGATGATGGATCTCGCGCGCACTTATGGGCCGGTCTATTGGTTCGAGGTGTTCGGGCAAGGTTACTACGTTGTCAGCGGACAAACACTGGTGAATGAAGTGTGTGATGAAAGCAGATTTCAGAAGTGTGTCCACCAATCGCTGCTCGAACTTAGACCCGCGATCGGCGACGGGCTATTTACGGCATTCGGTGACGAACCGAACTGGGCCAAAGCGCATCGTGTGCTGATGCAGGCGTTCGGCCCGCTCAGTATCTGGTCGATGTTCGACAAAATGGTCGACATCGCCGACCAGATGTTTCTCCATTGGGAGCGGTTCGGCCCGGAGACGCCGGTCGATGTGTCCGATCACATGACTCGACTGACGCTCGACACGATTGCCCTTTGTGCGTTTGATTGTCGTTTCAACAGCTTCTACCGTGAAGATCAGCATCCGTTTGTCGATGCCATGGTCAACACCCTCAGCGAGGCCGGAAAGCGCGAGCTGCGACCAAAACTTGTTTCGAAGTTGATGGTCAACCGCAGTCGAAAGTTCGACGCGGACATCGAAGTCATGCGGTCGCTCGCGACGAAAATGATCGAGGACCGGCGGAAGAACCCGCACGACGACGCGTCGATGGACCTGTTGGACCGAATGCTGAACGGCATCGATCCGGTGACGGGAGAAAAACTTGATGATGAGAACATCGTCTTTCAGATGATTACATTTCTCATCGCCGGACATGAAACGACAAGCGGGCTCCTGTCCTTTGCCACCTATTTCCTCCTCAAAAACCCGGACATTCTGCAAAAGGCACGGGACATGGTCGACGAGGTCGTTGGCAGCGAGACACCCCGGATCGAGCATCTCGCACGACTTCGTTACATCGAACAAATCCTCATGGAGACGTTGCGAATCTGGCCGACAGCGCCGGCATTCGCCGTGTCACCGCTCGCTGACACCACGTTCGGCGGGAAATATGCCGTTTCTCCCGACGACATCATCATGATCCTGACTCCGATGTTGCATCGGGATGTGAGCGTCTGGGGCGAGGACGTCGAGGCGTTTCGTCCGGAGCGATTTGCACCGGAGAATGCGGAGCAACTCCCTCCCAATTCATGGAAGCCCTTCGGCAATGGCGCACGTGCCTGTATCGGCCGCCCTTTTGCCATGCAGGAAGCCCATCTCGTTCTGATCATGCTGCTTCAGCGATTCGATTTCTCTTTCGCAGATCCCGACTACGAACTGGACGTCGCCGAAACGCTTACGCTGAAGCCAACCGGTTTCCGGGTGAACGTGAAACCGCGGGCCCGAGGTGCGCTTAAAGTGCCCGATACGGCCCCTCACGCCCGCTCGAGCGCTCAAAGCCCCCGCGTCGCTCCGGTTCAGTCGATCCCTACCAGCGAAGATGCGTCGGATATGCTCGTCCTCTTCGGGGGCAATACGGGCTCCGCCGAATCCTTTGCAAGACGCATTGCAGGGGACGCGAGTCGTCACGGATTTCACGCCACCTGCGCGCCCCTCGACGACTTCGCAGGGAAACTCGACGGATATCCTGCAATCGTGATCGTCACCGCTTCCTACGAAGGACAGCCGCCAGACAACGCAAAATCATTCGTCCCGTATGTCGAGGAACTGGACGTGGGTGCGCTGGACGGCGTCCATTTTTCCGTTCTTGGGTGCGGCAACAAACAATGGGCACGGACATACCAGGCGATTCCCAAGCGCGTCGATGAAGCGCTCGAGAAGGCCGGTGCTACGCGAGTGCACTTCAGAGGCGAGCTTGATTCCGGTGGCGACTTTTTTGGTGAATTTGACCGTTGGTACACCGAAATGTGGAATCGCTTTGCAACTAGTGCCGGTAAGGAAATCTCGGTTGTGCCACATGGCGATACCGCACTGAAAGTCAGTTTCGCCGAGAATACCCGTGAAAAATTGCTGAATTTCGGCGACATGGCGCACGCGTCCATTGTCGACAATAGAGAGCTGGTTGACATTAGCGTGGCTGGCAGCCGCTCGAAAAAGCATATTGAATTGAAACTTCCGGAAGCGATGACTTATCGATCGGGAGATTACCTGGCCGTTCTGCCCCGCAACTCGAAAAACAACGTCGATCGCGTCTTGCGCCGGTTTCGCGTGAGCTGGGACACTCAGGTCGTGATTGAAGGAACGTCAAGCAATCCACGCCTTCCGCTCGGCCAGGCAATGGGTTGTGGTGAACTGTTTTCGAGCTATGTTGAACTCGCCGTTCCCGCGACTCGATCACAAGTATCCAGCCTGGCCGCTGTCACGCGTTGTCCACCCGAGAAGATCGAGCTTGAGCGCCTGAGCGCCGACGATTTCGAATGCGAGATTCTGGGAAAGCGGACGACCGTCATGGATCTGCTCGAACGCTTCGGGTCCGTCGATCTGTCGCTCGACAAGTTCCTCGATATGCTGCCCGCGCTGAAAGCACGCCAGTATTCGATCTCGTCTTCCCCGCTTTGGAAAGCAGACCATGTCACGCTGACGGTAGCAGTGGTCGACGCACCCGCGCTCTCCGGCAATGGTCGTCATGAAGGCGTGGCATCGTCGTATCTCGCACGACTCAACACGGGTGACAGCTTGTCCGTTGCAGTCAGGCCATCGAATGCACGCTTTCGGCCACCAGCCGAACCCGGTCTTCCGATGATTCTCATCTGCGCCGGTTCCGGTATCGCCCCATTCCGTGGCTTTCTGCAAGAGCGCGCATTACAGAAACAGCTGGGGGAGCACGTCGGCACGTCGTTGCTCTTCTTCGGGATCGATGACCCCGACGTTGACTTTCTCTATCGCGACGAACTCGACGAATGGGCAAGCTGCGGTGTGGTCGAAGTGTTGCCGGCTTATTCAAACCGCCCGGAGGAAGGTGCTCGATTCGTTCAAGACAAAGTCTGGCTGGAACGCGAGAAAATCGCCGCGCTGTTTGCGCAAGGTGCCACCGTCTTTGTCTGCGGGGACGGAAAGAATATGGCGCCCGCCGTACGTGCCACGCTTGGCCGTATTTATCAGGATGCAACTGGCGAGAACGATGAAAACGCCAGCGCGTGGATCGACACGATGGAGCGGGAGCATGGCAGATATGTTGCCGACGTATTTGCATGACGGTGACAAGATTCATGCCGCTCCTGGTTGCTTCGGCGAACCCAAAGAAGTCTTGACCTGCCCCGCCACCGCGCTCTGGAACACGCTCGACTGATTCTTCGATCCCGTGCTGCGCCCTCGTGTCCTCGCTGCCTTCAATCCGGTTCCTGCCGAGTTCCGGCCGGAACCGGATTGCTGTTTCCGCTCGATTCGAAAGGGCGCGCCTTGACGGTAAGGTGGCGTGTGAGCATGGCAATGAAGCCGCACGAAACATCAGGTTCCGATTCATAAAGCGATCAGAATTTCCATAAGAGCTGATCCGGCTCCATCGCTCGTCCCTGCCCCACTCTGCAACGCGTCGGTTTCCATCACCGCATCCAGATATTCAGCGTTCCGCCCTGGATGAGATGTTGTCGCGTCTGGTCGTCTCGAGAGCAAACGAGACGACAACGACCCACTCAGCACCCCTGCAGGAATCGCAGACGTCGCCTGGTCCACCAAGCTTCGCTCACACGCATCCGTCCAGGTCGAATTGCGTGCTTCACGCGATACGTCTGTCGACCCTGGTCCACGCCTCGCTTTTCAACTCACGGGGCGACCACATTTTCCTCATCCACGTCAGAACGGCCACGCGTCTTTCAAGACGCTACACCGTTCGGAAAGCGAACGGGTTAACCATGATCGACCGTCAAAAAACGCCATGTTAACTTCCTCGATCATGCGACTTGGTCATTTGACCTTATTCGTAACGAATACGTCAGCTCACCGGAAACCCCGGCGAGCGACTCCGCCTCTTCCGCCTCTGGAAACAGGTACTGGATCAGCCGGAGGCCGCAACAACGGCAGGAAGAACGTGCTCATTTCGTCAACTGGGTGAAAGGAATGGATGACAGAAAGCGAAACCATACGCGGTCATTTGACTCAGTCAAACATTCAACTTGATATCTGTATCCCCCGAATCAGAACGTGACGCCGCTTCTGATTCACCCGTCCACGCAACTTCGAGGCAAACATGAACGCAAACATTCAGAACATTCAGGGCTCCCTCCCCACCGTCTCCAAGCAGACCAGCGCACAAGAGATCGTGTCGCTCATGAATCAATACGGTGGAGTCCGGATCAAGAATTATCTGACCCAGGAGCAAGTCGCGAACATCAACCGCGAGGTCGATGCTCCGCTCGAGCGGCTTCGCGAGGGGTCGTCGCACGAAAACGAACTGATCAAGGAATTCCACGGCACCTATACCAAGCGCCTGACGAACATGGTCACGCACAGCAAGACGTTTGGGGACGTGCTGGACGACGAACTCTTTCATGAACTCGGCGAGGTGCTCTACCGGGAAGAGTCCGGCGACTGGTGGCTGTCGACCGCGCAGGTCATCGACATCGGCCCGGGCAACACAGCACAGATGCTGCATCGCGACGTCGGCAATTTTCCGCCCCTGTGCGCGCTCGGGATCAACGGGCCGACGGTGTTCACCAACCTCATGATTGCCCTGACGCGCTTCACCGAGGAAAACGGTGCCACCCGAATCATCCCGGGTAGCCAGAACTGGGATGAGGACTACTTCAACAGCAAGGGTACGCCGGAGATGACCATTGCCGCCGAGATGGATGCCGGCGACGCGTTGCTGTTCAGCGGAAAAGTGATCCACGGTGGCGGCGCGAACGTGACGAAGAACGAGCGCCGGCGCGGGCTCACGATTCCGATGCAGCCGTCCTACCTGACTCCGGAGGAAGCGTATCCCTTCATCGTCGACATGGACACCGTGCGACGCCTGTCGCACCGCGTTCAGCGAATCATCGGCTTCCGCTCGCAATACCCCGCTGGCACGCCGGGCCTGTGGCAAGTCGACTACGACGATATCGCCACGCACCTCGGCCTTTAAGCCAGGAACAGAAGCCTGCGGCGATCCGGGATGCAGCAATGCCCGCCCGGATTCCGCCATGCACATTCGCAGGCCACGACAGCAACACCCGCAACGAGACAACCCATGAAGATCGACCTGACGAATCGCGTTGCGATCGTGACCGGCGCCGGTGCCGGGCTCGGCCGCGAGCATGCGCTGTTGCTTGCCCGCATCCATCTCGGGACCGGCGACCAGGTCGCTCACCAGCTCGCCCAACGCCTCGGCGAGGCGGCAAACCGCAGCGGCGAGACCGGTCCCGCTTCCCGCTTTGCCCAGGGCGATCTCGAGATCAAGAAGGCCCGTATCGCCTCTGCGAACGCGAAGGAGCATTCCGATGCGTGACGAATTCGGGGCGGTGGCACGCAAACCCGAGCGCGATCCGAGCCGCTACTCGGCCGACGGGCAGCGCCATGCATGTACCCCGCTCGCGCAATCCCGGCAATCGGCTCTCGTCGGCCAGGCGCTGCGCGTGTCCGAATGGCGCCCCATCGACCGGCCTTCGATCAACGCATTTGCAGGCCGCACGGCTGACCGCCAATCGAACGCGGGGATCGCGCGCCTTTCCGCGGATGGCCCCCAAGAATCGACTTTCTATTGCACCTCATCCAACTCAGGAGCGTGATCATGGTGAAGCGTTTATTTGTCGCAATCTCTCTCGTTGCCGGAATCCTTCTTGTATTGAGCCCGGGATTCATGGTTCTGTACCACATTGAGCACTACGACTCGTCCCAATAGACTCCACCCGGAAAGATCCAACATGCCGGCGTAGCCTTGCTCGCGCTTCGGTCGGCGGGTTTCGGTCTTGAACCGGCCCGACAGTCCGTTGGTTCATGTGGCGATGACGCGCGAGCCCGCGCGCTTCGGCTACGGCTGCCTGCGTCGATCAGTCTGCCCCTGCCATGCACGTACCTCGCGTCTAAACACGCCCGTACGCACCACGATCTCCCGTGGCGAAACCTTCTGGCGGAAATGCACCGCCAGACCCCAGTCCGCCTCCCCACCTTGATCGCCCCTGTATCCCTGCTCTAAGGATGAGCGGGGATTTCCATTATGCGGATCCGATGTCGACGAAACGCGACCCGCGTGAGCGGGACAAGTCTGGGTGAATGCCACCCATCAAAGACTGCGTTTCACTCGCGCGGCATCGGCGGGTGATGGCTGAAATCATGATCCCGCCCGCGCCTTCCAGGTGATCAGTGGAAGACGCTTGCCAGAAAGAAGCAGCGAGGATGGGTGCGACAGCTGTCCGCGACCTTGCCCCGAACGGCGTTCCGCTCGCGCACGTATTCGTCATCTTGAACCGCGTCCAGGTTTGACGAGAAGTCGCCGTGCGCGGGGTGGATCCCCCCCACCACGGCAACGCGAGATCTCCCGGCTGTGGCCGTGCGGCGACCTTCAATGACCATGCGTCTGACGCGCGGCCGCGTCGATCGCCGCGAGGTCGACATACGCCATCGACTCGCCCTCCAGCAGGTACCGCGCGTGCTGCCACGATCCTTGCCTTCCTGCAGTCCGAGTACACAACCCGTCGACGCCACACTGCGCACGCCGGCGAACGCCGCTGCTCAACTCGCCTCCTCCCCCACCGCCGTGGCATGCCAGGCGTGACGTCGATTCATTGCTGTGCGGGACTAGTGGAAAACGCCAATTTCCGTCTGGACGACATTTGTAGACACTCGACTTGGTCAATTGACCAATTCACATGAAGCGACGACAGACGCCCAAGCGCGTGACGCAGCGAGGCTGCATTCGCGACGCGAGGCTAGACCGCGCGTCGATCCAACGGCGAGACGCGAGATTTCGGAAGCTGCATTCCCCAAAAACGCTGGGGTTCGATTAATTGGTCAAATGACTCAGTCAAAGACTTGATATCGGATCTGACGTTCCGAGAACGAATTTTTCACAAGGAGTCGAGCATGGACAGGCTGGCAAAGAAGAACGAGTGGTTCGCAAGAGCCGAAAAGGTCATCCCGGGCGGGATGTACGGTCACCAGAGCGTCAAGTATTTGACGGAAGACTTCCCGCTGTACTTTGCAAAAGCGAAAGGTACCCATCTCTGGGATGTCGACGGCAACAAGTACATCGACTACGTGTGTGGTTACGGCACGAATCTGTTCGGCTACGGGAACGAGCGGATCGAACAAGCCGCAGCCCTCCAGTTGCAGAAGATCGACACGGCCACGGGCCCCAGCGAGGTGATGGTTCAGCTTGCCGAGGCGCTCACTCAACAGGTCAGCCACGCCGACTGGGCGATGTTCTGCAAGAACGGCTCGGACGCCACCTCCATGGCCATGGTGATCTCGCGCGCCTATCGTGAGAAGCGCAAGATTCTTGTTGCGCGAGGCACGTACCATGGCGCGTCTCCGTGGAACGTGCCCTATACGACGGGGATTACCAAGGAAGACCGGGCTCACGTCGTCTACTTCGAGTACAACGACATCGAGAGTCTCAATGCCGCCGTCAAGAGCGTCGAAGGTGACGTAGCGGCCATCTACGCAACGCCCTTCCGGCACGAAGTACTCTACGATCAGTTCTTCCCGTCGATCGAGTACGCGAAGGAATGCCGTCGCCTCGCGGATGAGCAGGAAGCGCTTCTGGTCGTCGATGAGGTCCGCACGGGGCTGCGCCTGTCGCGTGATTGCTCATGGTCGGACTGGGGTGTGCACCCGGATCTCAGCTGCTGGGGCAAGGCCATCGGCGGCGGCTATGCGATCGCTGCCGTGCTCGGTTCGGACAAGGCACGAGAGGCGGCGACGAACATTTTCGTCACGGGCTCCTACTGGCTCTCGGCTGTGCCGATGGCCGCGGCCATCGAAACGCTGCGCCTGGTAAAAGAAACGGACTACCTCGAACACACCAAGCGGTTGGCGGACAAGCTGCGTGCCGGCATCGCCGAGCAAGCCGAGCGGCATGGCTTCGAACTCAAGCAGACCGGG
Organism: Burkholderia aenigmatica; assembly: GCF_048627025.1. Classification (NCBI taxonomy): domain Bacteria; kingdom Pseudomonadati; phylum Pseudomonadota; class Betaproteobacteria; order Burkholderiales; family Burkholderiaceae; genus Burkholderia; species Burkholderia aenigmatica. The sequence continues at coordinate 889,174 of NZ_CP184470.1, forward strand.
CCGAGCGTCATGCCCCAGATGCTTTTCGCCGGTGACGACGAGCTCGTGTCGCGTGGCCGGGCGTGGACGTCGGAAGTCATTAAAAATGGCGCCTATCTCCACCCGTGGCACAACATGTTCTTCACGGCGAGCCACACGGACGAAGACATCGCGCGTACGCTCGAGGCGACCGAGGCGGCGTTTGGCGCGATCAAGCAGAAGGCGGTTGCAGTGAGCCGCCTGGATATTCTGGACACCGTGCAGCGTTGATACCGGATGCTCTTGATCGGCGCGGGTTTTCCACGCCAATCCAGAGCGAGTTTTACAGCGTTTCAGATCCGGCCGACCCCGGCCAACGCACCAGCTGACGAGCGAATTCGGCTGGTGCCTCCCTTTGAGAGAACAGCCGGGATAACGCTCGTTGTATCTAACTCAGGGGCCACGCCTCGACGATCGTCTTGGCTCCATCCAGCGTCTCGAACCAATGTCGGTTAAAGCATTCGTCGCGGAATGATCCATTGTTGCCCGCCGTCGACGGCCGGCGCCTCTTTCGTGAATACATCCCGGATCTACCGCATCCGCCAACGCGATCGAACCAGGCTTCATGGGCACCTAGATGACCGATGCGATGCCGGAGACCGACTATGGCAGGGTGCTGACCGCGCGCATCCCGACGCGACAGCCGGGCAAACCGGAAGGGCGGAACGACAGGTTCCAGCCGCGTGCGATCGATGGCCCCCTATTCCTCGCTGTGCAAAGCGAGTCCTCTTCTGATGTTTCGCATACCAGATTCGAAGGAGGTTTGTGATGGCAGATACCGTAACGGCGCAGGCAATATCCGTCATTGGGCTCGGCGCAATGGGAGCGGCCCTGGCCAAGGCCTTGCTTGCCGCCAATCATCGCGTCACTGTATGGAACCGCACGGCGAGCAAGTCCGTGGCGCTTGGCGAGGTTGGCGCGCGGGTCGCGCACTCAGTCGCGGAGGCGATCGATGCGAGCCAGGTCGTGGTCGTCTGCGTGCTCGATTATGGCGCGTCCGACTCGTTGCTGCGCTCTGCGGACGTCGCGGCCCGTCTCAAAGGCAAAACGATCATCCAGCTCACGACGGGCACACCGGAGGACGCGCGAGATACTTCGGAGTGGGCCACGGAACACGGCGTGGCTTACCTCGACGGCACCATCGGCTGCTACCCCAAGGATATCGGCACGCCGGATGGATCGATTCTCTATGCCGGCTCGCGCTCGACCTTCGAAACCCTGCGACCTACCTTGGCGAGCCTGAGTGGACATGCGTTGTTCGTTGGAGAGGGATTCGCGAATGCCGCTATTCTCGACGGCGCGGTGGTGGGTTCGTACTCCCTGGGGGCCGCGCTCGGGTTTCTCTACGGCGCCGCCGTGTGCGACGCCGAAGGCATCTCCCTCGACACCTACTTGTCGCTTGCCTTGGCACGTCGTCCCTTCGTTGAGGATACGCTTCAGACGTGCGTACAGATGATCCAGAAAGGGAATTACTCAGGGTCGCAGGCCACCCTGGACAGTTGGGCCGCGGGTATCGGACAGCTTGTGGCGTTCAGCCAGGAAAGTGGCACGGACAGCCGCTACCCGCAAGAAGTACTGGCGCGACTCCAGCAGGCCGTCGCCATGGGCCACGGTCAACACGAGCTGGCCGCCGTGTTTGAATGTTTCAGGAAGCCGCTCGCGGACCGGAGTTAGATACAACCCGACTCGTCTCCCGTTCCGCCATTAACGGACCTCTATTCACTTAGCAGGTTGACGCCAACGGAACGGGAGACGTCAGCATGACGATCGGACGACCGAAGGCAGAACGGGGGCCGAGCGAAGGCCAAACTCGCCCCACGCCGCCCGTACAAGCGAGGCGTGGGTTGCGAGATAGTCCTGGCGATCAAATGCCTCGCCCTCTACAGCGGGATAGCTCACGATCGAAGTAGCCATATCCGCTCTCCTGCATGAAGATCCAGGGGCATTCCGGCGGGGGCGCGGCAATCACTGCGGATTTCGTTCCAGGCTGCCGAGGGCGTAACCTCGATTGCGATTCATTGCCTTTTCCTGCGCGCGCTCCAACGCACAATAGGCGTAGTACAACGAAACGGACATGTAAGACCACGACAGCAAAGCGAAGATGTAAAAGATCATATGATCGCTGTCGCCAGGTATAGGGTAGAAGTCGTAGGTGCTCGCAATAATCTGCGTGGACACCAGCGCCAGGATCACGCTCACGGCGTTACGCTTCTCTCCAGCGCTCAGCAACCGCTTGACCACGTACGCAAGGTAAACCGAGAACAACGACCACATCACCAGATAGAAATAGGGCTTGGGTTCGATCATGAAATCCGCTGTCCACACGACAGCGGTTGCCGCCAGTGCGCCCACCGCATAAGCGACATCAGAGACAACCGACGGCTTGTATCGATGCGTAACAGCCATCATGCCGACGATGGTGATGACCGGCACGCCGAAGCCTCTGGAAAATGCATCGCAGAACAGCGAAACACTGAGAAAGACGTGCTCGCCGGTCAATGCATTGATCATCAGATTCGATGCCGAGAACGTCGTAACCAGCCACTCGAACCCGAGGAGGGCGTTGCGTTTCCTGAGAAGCTTCACGCCATAGACGAGTGAAGTCGTGATCAACGCGAGGTCGGCAAGACAATAAAGATAAAATTTGAGTTCCATGACAGATTCCAGTGATCGTCAAGAATTTGAGTCGCCATCACGCTTGCCCACGCAATATCCAACCTTGCGCCACCTCTCGACCTGAGATGGCGCTACCGATACAGGCTGGTTTTGCGCTGGCATGTCAGGCGGCCGGCACCGCCCCGGCACCCGCAAGGGCCGGGGCGCGTTCGCACAGCAAGCTGATCGCTTCGCCTCACGCGTCACGCGATAGCTGCTTCGGAATGTCGCGACTTGAACTGCCGGATCGCCACGCTGGTCAGAAAGATCGGCACCACCAGCAACCCGACGGACAGCCAGCCGACCGCGCGCAAACCGGCCACGCTGAACACCGTGCCGGCAATCGCGGGGCCCACTGCCAGGCCAAGATTGATTGCCGACGCACAGGTCGCGGTGCTTCTCCCGCTGGAATCCATCTGTGAAAGTGCCCCCACCATATAAGGGGCAACCAGCGTCGCACCGGCACTGACGAGGGCCGTTGACACGAGAAACGCCCACCTGCCGCCCACGCAATACATGCCCAGGCTACATGCGATCAACACCGCGAGCCCAAAGGCGATCGGCTTGAACAAGCCAAAACGATCACCCAGCCAGGTCACCGCTACCCCCACCGGCAACTGGAAGGCCGCATTGACCATGAACAGCATGCCGAGTTGCTCTGCTTCGACGCCCCGGGTTGCAGCGACCTCGGCGGCGAATCCCATGAGCGCCGTTTGCGAAACGTAGATGAAAAATGCGCTGGCCAGAATCCCTCGGACGCCACTGGATTTGATGGCATCCTTCGCGACTTCTTCCTCGCTTGCGTTGACGGCAGGATGCATGAATGCGCCGAAAAACAGAGCCGCCACGACCACGGCGAGCTGGACGGCATCCACACCGATATTGCCCATCTTCACATTCACGATCGGTACGACGTACATCGCACAGGAAAATATGATGGCCATCGCCACAGCGACTTGAGCAGCGACCTTCTCCGGGTGCTTGACGTGTGAAATCACCCCGTACGCGCAAACACAGCTGACGCCCAAGGCAACGCCGAGAACCAGTTTCGCGGCGACGAATACATAAAAATTATTTGAAAACATCGCGCACGTCGACAGAACGGCAAGCGCTGCTGCACCAAGCGCGCCCGTTCTCTTGTTCAACGTCGCCATGTGACGACCGAAAATGATGATGGAAAGCGACAGACAGAGAAGTACCGCGGATGCGAGCCATCCGGCGGTGCTTTCGGACAGCCCGAACCGCGCCATCGATTCTTCGATGTTGAATGGAAGCAGGTACGTTGGAGTCCAGACCACCGCCCCTGTATAAAGCAGGGCGATTTTTCGGATTCCCTTGATTTCGTAATTCACGATCGACTCCTTGTCGTTTGCACGCATGCGAGATCGCGACGAGGCATCGAATCGCCCTCTTGCTCGCATCCATACTGGCACTGTTTCGAAGACTGCTTCATCCAACCGAAAAATCGCAATTTCAAAATGGCTCGGTCGTCACCGACCTGACGTATCCCGTCGATCGACTACGATGCCGTCAGGTGATGGAATCGCCCGATTTCCATGTGAAAACCGGGCCGCGATCCATCACACATCCCGTCCGTTAATCGAAATGCCCGACCTCGAGGAAGTCCTTCATTTTCAGCAGGTCGTTCGGATCCGACATTTGACCGTTACGCTCGACAAAGCCGGCAAAGGTCGTGCCGTACGTCCAGCCGAGCAAGCGCTGCAGTTCCTCCGGATAGCGCTTCACGCGTTCAATGGGCAACGTGAGGTACTGGTTTTCTTCCTGCCGGAGAATGGCCAGGTCAAACGACATCGTCAGGCCGGTTCTCGGTGCGTCGCTGGTGTTCTGCCCGCCGCCGTGATAAGTGGAGCCGATGAAGAACAGCGCATCGCCGGCGGACATGACCGCGGGAATGGCTTCCTCCTGCTTGGGCATGCGCTCGTCGTCCCACTTGTGGCTCCCCGGAATGACGACCGTGGCACCGTTTGCCTCCGTGAAGTCGGATACGGCCACCATGACCTGGAACCGGGCCTCACGCCCATAGCTCGGGTGCCGCCAGAGCCATACGGAGTCGTCGCGATGCAACGGCTGCTGGCCTTGGCCCGGTCGAATCTGAATGGCTTGCGTCACCCCCACCTGGATATCCGGAGCGATATCGATCTGGTTTTCGCCGCTCCAGATCTTGATCGGCGTCTGCAGAATGCTGCGCGCCGCGCCCAGGTAGAGCGGATGCAACGCAACCTCGGCCATCCAGTCGGTACGCGCGAAGAGGCGCGAGACGCGACGCGTCTGTGTCCCGGCGAAGTAGTCGTCTACGCCATTCGGAGCGGTCTCGAGCGTGTCGAAGAGCGTACGCTGGATCCGCGCGAGCAGGTCGGAACCGAGAAAGTTCTTGACGATCGCGCCACCGTCCTGCCGAACCGCGTTCGCAAGATCTTCAGGAGTGCTATTACTTGAAAGGCGTTGCAATGACATGGTGATTCCTCCAACAGGTTGTCAATGATTGAAAAGTGCCGCGTATCCTCGGTCACCACTGCCTTCTGCAATGGATGACAGGATCCGCTCGCGGAGTGCCTTCAGAATTCGCGGCGGCTGACCGATATCTTCCTGCGCCTGCTGGAACAGCCCGGTCGCTCGCGCGTAGATGTCCAGGTCCGCGCCCCTTGGTTGATAGTCTGACGCCGCCACGGATTCGAACAGGCCTTCGATGAAGTGAGTCTGACCGGCGATGTAGGTTGGGATCAGGTCGCGAATCTCGTCGATCGAAATGCCCGAATTCACGACGAACCTGAGACCTTCCAGGAAGGCTGCACCAGCACCAAACACGAAGGTGCCCGTCAAGCCGGCATCGAGCACGTTCGGCACGTCAGGTCTTGCACTGACGTAGGTGGATTGCGGCGCAATCTTTCGAAGCAGGGGCTCAACTTCGTTCCAGATCTTCTCGTCGGCACCCAAAAGGATGACGGCGCTCTCGCGGCCGATATCGGGCGGGAAGCACTGGATTGTTCCGCTGATGAATTTTGCGCCGGCGCCGCTGACGATCTGATCCAGCTTCTGGACCTCGGACGGGCGCCCCGTGGCCAGATTGACAACCGTTTTCCCTTTCAGGCGCTCGCCGAGCGCCTCGAAGTCTGCCGCGAGGTCAATCGGTGTTGCCGTCACGACGACGATGACGTCCGACTGATCGCAAGCTGCCGTGGCGCTATCGGCAACGTGTGCGCCGAGCTCACGGATGCGCCGCGCCTTCTCCGCTTTTCTGTTCCAGACGACGACCTGCTCGCCATCCTCAATCAGGGAGGTGGCAATTGCAGACCCCATCGCCCCCAGGCCCAAGACAGCAATCAATTTGCTCATTCGCATTCCCTATCGTTGTCGTTGACCACACCACCAAGAGATATCCATCGCTCAAGCCAACACACCAGATCACCAGACTTGGTCATATGACTACATAGCAAAGCACATGCCACCCGGATCCAGGCGTTTGCCTCCCCTGCATTGCGGCTGACACGCCCGGTGGCGAGACCCATGCCCCGAGGCTGGGAATCAGCCGCACCAAGTGATGCTCACAGTCACGTTTGCGGTGCAGACAAGCTGACTTGATCAAATGACCATGTAGCTACAGGCACGAATCTTATGCCTCGACAGGACATTTGGAATACGGAGTTTCCATTAGCCACCTCATGAGAGCACCGTACCAACCAACGCAGTGGCGCCCGTCCACGACACGCATGAGTGCTTTCTCGTGCACCCACGTCGGCCGCCGTACCTGCGCCTCTCCGGGAACACATCATCGAAGCAGGAACGCAAGCACCGCTCGACAAACGGAGCGCCGCTTGATGAGGCGGGCCGATGCGCGATGAATGAGTGCACCGCGTGATTCCCGAAGCATGCTGCCGAATCGCATCGGCATCGTGAAGTTTGACTGGCACCGCGACGCACCGGCGCCGCGATCACGCCTCGCACATACCTGCGAACGGCATTTCCCGCGCCGCCATAGCGGCACGACATCCGTGCAGGACAATGTCTTGCGTTGCTGGCGAAATGCCGTCCATCGTCATGCTAATATCCGAGGATTCGACTACCCTGCACGGGTAGCACCTTTGGACGAAGACATAAAACGGAGCTCTGGCCTATGCAGAGAGTACGGGCTGAAGTCCGCCGCCAGGACCTCGTAGCGGCGACTGTCGCGGTGATTGCAGAGCACGGTGTGAAGGGTGCCACGACCCGTCGCATCGCCGAGGCTGCAGGATGCCCACTGGCCTCCCTGCACTACGTCTTTCATTCAAAGGACGAGCTGTTATTCGCGGTCTACGAGTCCTTGATCGACTTGATCCGCTCGGATAGCCCGGAGGCGCCGGAGCACGGCACCCTGTCGGATCTGGCGGAGTTCAACCTGCGCTCCGTGATGGCCTGGTTCGAAGCAAACCCGACCTACGCGAAGACCCAGTCGGAATTGTTTACCTGGGCACTCAGACATCAGCCCGACGTGGCCATTGGCGCCTTTCGCATCTCCCTGGAAGGCGCCCGCGGCAACCTGTCCTCCGCCGAGCCTCGTGCTGACGCCAAGGCGCTGGATGCCATCGCACGGCTGACCATTATCCTGATCGACGGGCTGCTTTTCTCGTGGTTTGCCCAGGAAGACCCGAAACGTCTGGCGGCTGATGTGGACCACGCCAGCAAGATGCTGGCCTCCTATGCGGCGACGCTTTCGGAAGCTCGCCCTGCCGCCAAGACCGCTCGCAAGTCGGCACGAAAGCAGTAAGTTGCCGCCACCTGCCCCGAGGCACCGGCTCCCCCGGTGCCTTCGCAGCGGCAGCGTCGCAGCGCCTCTTCAAGAGGACCTCACGGCTCGCGGCGCATGACGTCTCCAACTTCGTCCCATGCGCGGCCCTGCTCGCCAGCGCTGCTCAAAGGTGCTTTCAGGAACCGTCGTTCGCGCCAGACCTCGACTCGGGCGACACAACGTAACGGGCACCGCCGAAACGCCACACAGGCTGCGACCTGGCATCCCGTTTCCATTCCCATGGAGACCTGACACTTCCGGCACGCAACCCTCGGTCTTAAGGTGCAGCGCTCACGGGTTTACCTCCATCGACAGCACACCTCTGTCTGCTTAACGTTGACCGATCATTTGATCAAGTCACGCGATCATATTCCCCGGAATCGACTCGATCAAGTGAACTGGATGGTCGGGGCACCCGTGACCCGGCCTGTCCATGGACAAACTTTCAAGAAGCCGACATAATTCACGAGCGTTATGGTCACTTGACCATGTATCACGAAGAAAAAGGGTTTTCGGGTACCGGAGTTTACCAATGACAAGAGTTCGCGCTGCGTTGCGGCGACAGGATTTTGTTGACGCCGCCGTTGAGGTGATCGCCGCGCACGGCGTCGCTGGAGCCACCACGCGGCGAATCGCCGAAGCCGCAGGCTGCCCTCTGGCATCGCTGCACTATGTATTCCATACCAAGGACGATCTGTTCGACGCGGTTTACGAATCCCTGTTTGATCTGCTCGCGACGAATGCCCCCGCCAATACTGAATTCCAGTCTTTCGGCGAACTCGCCGGATGGCAGCTGCGCAAGATGGTCGAATGGCTCGTGCAGCATCCCTCTTACGCTCGGGCACAGTCCGAACTGATCCAGTGGGCAGAGCGTCATCGCCCCGATTTCGCGTTGAAAACCTATGCGCAGACTATCGAGCGTACGATCGCTTACTTCGACAAGTGCGCGCCACAAGTCAACCATGACATGATCGAACCCGTCGCCAGAATGAGCATCATCCTGATCGACGGATTGCTGAACAGCTGGCACGCGGACACGAATATCCGCCAGCTCAGGGCGAACCTGGATAACGCAAGTTCAGCTTTGGAAGCGTTTGCCACCTCCGTCTCGAACTCGACGGTACCGATTTGAAAATCGATGCGGCGCGCCATTGCGCCAAAAGCCGGCAACCTCCCCGAGCCCATGCGATGCATGCTCGCTCGGCAACCCGCCCCATGCGAGGCTTCGCTCTTGTCATCGTTCCGTAGATGAACGACCGCATACTGCCGGGCACCCACCCGAGAAGGGCGCCCGGCGTCGCTTCCAGCTAGCTGACGGCACCCGGCGCCGCACCGAACATGGATTTCGTCTCCAGGAACTCCTCGATACCGGCGTAGCCCCACTCTCGGCCATTGCCAGACTGCTTGTACCCACCGAACGGTGCCGCGATATCGACGGACGCACCGTTCAAATGCACCATCCCGGTCCGCAATCTTCTTGCGACACGCTCCGCCTGTTCGATCGAGTCTCCATAGACGTAGCCGGACAAGCCGTACGGCGAGTCGTTGGCGATGGCGACGGCGTCTGACTCATCCTGATACGGGATGATCACCAGGACGGGGCCGAAAATCTCCTCGGTTGCGATCTTCATGCGATTGTTCACGCGGCTGAAGACCGTCGGCTTGACGTAGTAGCCTCGTTCAAGCCCGGGAGGATTGCCCAGCCCACCCGACAGGAGCACTGCGCCCTCGTCGAGGCCAACCCGGATCATGTCCTGCACCTTTTGATGCTGGCGCTGGTTCGCCATCGGCCCCATGGTGGTACCGGGATCGCGCGGATCGCCGACGACGACCTGCCCGCACGCCGCGACTGCAATCTGCTCCGCCTCCTCGAGCCGGTGCGCCGGCACCAGCATTCGCGATGGCGCGGTGCATGTCTGACCGGAATTGGCCATCATCTGCAGCACCCCATGCGTGACGCCTTGCTGAAAGTTTTCGCTATCGAGAATGATGTTCGCCGATTTTCCGCCCAGCTCCAGCGTCACCCGCTTGATCGTCGTCGCTGCCGCCTGAGCCACCTCCACGCCGGCGCTCGTCGAACCCGTCAGCGATACCATGTCGATCAGCGGGCTGGCAGCAATCGCCCTTCCGAGGCGCTGCCCGGCGCCCTGTACGAGATTGAATACACCAGGAGGGACGCCAGCCTTCTCAAGAATCTCGGCGAGAACAATGGCCGAGTACGGCGCATTCTGACTGGGCTTCAACACGATCGTGCAACCCGCCACCAGTGCCGGCGCAACCTTGCACATGACCTGGTTCATCGGCCAGTTCCAGGGCGTGATCAACCCGCACACCCCAACCGGCTCCTTCACGATCCGCGACGTGCCCTGGGTTCGCTCGAACGGGTACTGCCTTGCAACTTCCAGGGTCGTATGGAGGTGCCAGAGCCCCAGCGCCGCCTGAAGCGGACGGGAAATGGCATCCATCGGCGCGCCCATCTCGAGCGTGATGGCGTCCGCCATGTCCTGCAACCGCTCGGTGTATGCACCAATCACGTTCTCGAGCATCTTGAGCCGCTCAACCAGCGGCGTATTCGAGAATGCGGCGAAGGCTTCGCTCGCCGCCTTCGCCGCCAGATTCACATCCGCTTCGTCAGAGAACAGCAACACCCCGGAGACTTCGCCAGTCGCCGGATTGATGATCTCGTGCTCAACACCACCGTTCGCCGGCTCCACCCATCGCCCGCCGATGAACGCGCGGCGGAGATGGTCTGCTTCAAAAATCGGCATCAGCTCGCTCCATGTCAGTTGGTCTCGAGGGCGAGTCTTCAGCCACGGAATCGCCCTGGAAGATCCATACTATCGCCTTTTTTGATCATTTGGCCCAGTCACGTGACTCAGTAATAATCAGTATTGCCACCGGCACTTCAAAGTAAGACGCTCCAGGAAACGAATCGCAATGCTGCTGCAGAAAAGGTCTGCACTGCGTGCGACCGAACAGCAATGAAGACCGGGCCACAACGCGACTTCCCGTGATGCTCGCGACACGACGGGCCGAGCCACTTTTCCCGGACCGATCGGATGCATCTGGTGGCGCGAACGTTCGGCAATCGGTGGACGGCGATGACAGGTCTGCTCGCCGTTCGCGTACTCAAGCGGGCATCACAGAGGGTTAACCTTCATCGACAAGGAATTTTTCGAGCAATATTTTTCTACTACACGGTCATTTGATCCAGTCACGTGACAGAATTCACGCCGGATAGCCAGGAAGTAAGCAATCCGCAAAGTAGCGCACCGCGATCCGGACGCTTTTTGACGTCACCGTCGAACGACAACTCTCCTTCAGGAGCGAAAGGTAATTACCATGGCAATCATTCAAGTCCAGCAGATCATGCATGAGAACCCGCTGCATGCTCGCGCTCCGCATGAACCCCGCTACGAAGATGGCAGTGCTTTCTGCGACGGCAACTATGTACCCATCACCGAAGCGACCGTCCCGCTGGTCGACGCGGGATTCCTGCACGCCGACGCGGCCTACGATGTCGTCACCGTCTCGCGAGGCAACTTCTTCCGGCTCGACGATCACCTCAGCCGCATGGAAGAGTCGTCGGCCAAGTTCTTCCTCGAGAATCCGTTCAATCGCGAGCAGGTCAAGGAGATTCTCCACAACCTCGTGCGAAACGCCGGCCTGAAGGACGCGTACGTATGGTGGTGCGTCACCCGCGGCCCGCTGAGCGTCGATCGCCGCGACCGCAGCGCAATGAAGAACGCGATGTTTGCCTTCGCCGTGCCGTTCTTCTTCCAGGCGGACGACGAGGTCCGCACGCGCGGCTCGAACCTGCTGATCAGCAAGCGGTACAACCGGATTTCCGCGAAGGCAGTCGATCCCACGGCCAAGAACTTCCACTGGATGGACATGAAGCTCGCGCTCTTCGAAGCCATGACGCAGGAAAAGGACTGGGCGATTCTCGTCGATGAAGACGACAACCTCACCGAAGCAGCCGGTGCGAACGTGTTTTTCATCAAGAACGGAGAGCTCCATACCCCCGCCGAAGGCTGCCTGCTGGGCATCACGCGCCAGAGCGTCTTCGATATCGCCACCGAGCTCGGCATCAAGGTGAATATCGGCAAGTACACCGCGACGCAGCTGCGCCAGGCTGACGAAGCGTTCACCTCGTCGTCGGCAGGCGGGATCATGCCGATCAGCTCCGTCGACGACCAGCCGCTCGGCAACCGCAACGGCCCCGGCCCCGGCCCGATCTCCGAGAAGATTCACAACCTCTATTGGGAGAAACGCTGGGCAGGATGGCACGCGCAGCCGGCTGAATACTTCTCGTCGGTCCCCGCATAAGCCGGACCTCACTCAAGAGCGGCGCTCGTATGGAGTCGGTCCGGCTTCGTCGAGTGCCCAATAGCTTCATGTATTAGAAATACCGTCCGGCACGCCACCAGCGTGCCGGGCAATACGAACGCCAGCGTGACGACGATGACCTGGCATTCGTCGATTCAAGAAAACAACATCAATAACGCACCTTCATTCATTTCGCATAGCTAACAAACGGACAGAACTTTCAGACCGTTCATCCGCATTCGCTCATGCACAACCCTTTGGCGGGCGCACGTTACCTGGTCAAGGTCAAGGAGATAGCCGTGGTCAAGACTCATGCTTTCAAGAAATCTGCTTCGCTCATCCGATCGGCAGCGAAATTGTCCGTCATCGCTTCCGCGGTCGCGATGACTTTGACCGGTGCGCTGGCGGAAGGTACGGATTCGGCTCATACGCCGTCGGGCGCCGAAGTCGCCGGCACCGCGAGCGGGATTCCCGCATGGACGCCCGTCGGTAACGTCGGGGCGGGCTGGACTTACGGCAAGCGCCGCGCGGACTTCTTCAAATACAAGGCCGACAAGCCCTTGTACACGATCGACGCCAGCAATGTCGACAAATACGCGGACAAGCTCAACCCGGGTCAAATTGCGCTGCTGAAGAACCTGAAGGGCTTCACGATGCCGGTCTATCCGTCCCGGCGCACGTGTGGCGTCCCCGATTTCGTCGCGGAGAATACGAAGAACAACGTGGGTTTCGCCAAGATGTCTGCGGACGGATCGGAACTCGCCGATGCCCATCTCCCGGGCTACCCCTTCCCCGCACCCAAGACCGGCGCGGAGGTGATGTGGAATGCGAAGCTGCACTACCGCGGCGCCGGCGTCGAGATGCGCGACATCATCACCGTCGTCTCGCCCCGGAAGGGCTCGTCCGACTGGATCAAGAACGTTTCCGACGCGTGGATCTACCAGCCGTGGGGTGACAAAGCCGGGACGACGTTCGAGAAGGTCAATCAGATCGAAGGCAACGCCTATTACGCCTACAAGTCCCCGGCGGCCATTGCCGGCCAGGCCGCGATCTTTACGACCTACGCCGGCAAGCCGACCGAAGTCTTCTATTACTTCCCGGGGCAGCGCCGCACCCGCCGCATGCCGTCGTACGCCTACGATGCCCCCCAGATTGGATTCGACAACCAGTACAACATGGATGAAGCGCTGGTTTTCTCCGGACAGACGGACCGCTTCTCCTGGAAGTTGCTGGGCAAGAAGGAAATGATCGTTACCTATAACGACCTGGGCATGTACGACTTCTCTGACAAATTCGAAGGTGCGTATGGCCCCGACTTCGTGAATCCGTCGAAGCGCCGCTACGAACTGCATCGCGTGTGGGTCGTGGAAGCCACGGTCAAGCAGGGGATGCGCCATACGGCTCCCAAGCGCTTGTTCTACGTCGATGAAGACAGCTGGAGCTACCTCGGCGCGGTGGACTACGACGCACAGGGCAACATCTCGAAGGTCCGCGAGGGTTACATCATCCCGGTGTATGAGACGGGCAGCTGCGACACGCTTGCATTCGCTCAATACAACCTCGTCGATGGCCGGTACCTCGTCGACGGTTCGATGCTCGCGGCCGGACGGGACGCGAAGTGGTCGGTCGACTCGTCGGCGGACCAACACTACAAGCCGAGCTTCTACAACGCCGATAATCTCCGTGCGTTGAGCGAGCGTTGACAGGTGCCGAAACCAAATGGCTACCACCTCCTCATTTCAGCCCCGATCCAGTGTGGCTTTCGTGCGCGCGGCGATCTCGGCGCTTGTCGCCCTCGGGTGCGGCAGCGCGCACGCCTTCACCTTCACGATCGGGAATGTCGAAGGTAGTTTCGACTCGACGGTGTCGGCGGGCGTCGGGATTCGAACCGCCTCGCCCAGCAGCAACCTCGTATCGCCGACCTACAACCAGGCTACCGGTGCGCAGACCGGTGGCGGCCGACTCGGTCAATTGAGTGGCCTCTCCGATCAGGGCGACATCAACTACGGCAAGGGAGATCCATTCACGAGCTATCTCAAGGGCAGCCACGAGCTGCTCCTGAAGATGCCGTCCCAGGGGCTGACGTTCATGGCACGTGGCACCTGGCAATACGACTACTCGGGTACCCACACGACAGGTGCATCCAGCGGACAGGACCTTTTCTACAACCCTTCGCCGAACCTGAGCGGCGGGCTCACGTCCGACGCCCAGAAAAACATCCGCTTCAAGCCGCGCTTGCTGGATCTGTGGGTGAGCAAGCAGTTCAACGTAGGCGACCAGATTGCTCGCATCCGTGTGGGTAATCAGGTCGTCAGTTGGGGCGAAAGTATCTGGGAAGTCGGGGGGGTCAATGCAACGAACGCGATCGACGTGAATCGCGCCTCGCAACCTGGCGCGCAGGTCAAGGAATTCATCCTGCCGGCACCGATACTGAGTGTCGCGTCTGGCGTGGGTCACGGCGTGAACGTCGAAGGGTACATCCAAAGCAACTGGAATCAGAATTACCTTCCGCCGGTTGGCAGCTATTGGTCCAATCAGATCGTAGGTCCTGGCAACAACGCGTATGGCGTCGCGACCATCCATCCGAAAAACGGCGGGCAGTATGGTTTTTCCATTCGCTACCAGCCGGCGGGCACGGACCTGAATCTCGGTTTCTACACGATCGCGTACCACGACAAGTTCCCGCAAGTCTCGCTGAGTTCAACGGGTGGGACCGTCTTCAGATTTCCGGAAGACCGTCACATGATCGGTGTCAGCGCCAACTTCCCCGTTGGCGACTGGGCAATCGGCACCGAGCTCTCGTACCGCCCGCGCGATGCCGTTCCGCTGAATCCGGCCAGCGGATGCGTCGCGCAAGGCGGAAACTGCTGGGTCGACGAGAAGCGATTCCAGTGGCACCTGACTACCCTCTACTCGCTCCAGCCGGGCAATTCCGGCGCGTTCCTCAAGCTGCTCGGCGCGCAGACCGCCACGCTGACGACCGAGACGGTGATCATCGGTTATCCCGGGCTTCACAAGAGCTATGGCGGGTCGCCGATCTCTCCGGGTGCGCTTCTGTGGGGGAATGAGTTCAATGATCTGTTCGCGACCGGCGCACTCAACTCGCCGGGTAGTGCACAGGGGACGAAATACTCCGGCGGGATCGACGTCGATTTCAACTGGGTTTATGACGGCACCGTCATTCCCGGGTGGCAGGTCAATCCGGGGATATACATCCGCTACGGCCTGTTCGGCAATACGCCGGACGTGAATGCCCAGTTCATGCGCGGCGTGACGGCCATGAACCTGTATGTGAATTTCATACAGAACCCGGCGAACTGGCAGGTCGCATTGAACTACACCCGCTTCATGGGCCCGACCAACCCTCTGGCCAACCCGCTACGTGACAGGGACTTCGTGGCAATCGTCGCATCTCGAAATTTCTGAGGTCAATATGAATCAAACGCCTGTTTCCGACGCAGCCCGACCCAGCAAGCTGCTAAGAATTCTTCATTCGCTGGAAAATACGCTGTTCGGTCACAGGCGTCTCGTTCTGGGACTTCTGGTTATCTTCACGGTCGTCATGGCCTGCTTCGCGGTCAAGCTTCGCATGGATGCAGGGTTTGAGAAGCAGCTTCCGCTTGGCCACGAATATACCCAGACGTTCAATGAGTACCGAGGCGATCTGCTCGGCGCCAATCGCTTGATCGTCGTCGTCAAGGCCCGCAAGGGCAGCATCTGGACGCCCGCCGCGTTGAAGCGCCTGTATGACGTCACCCAGGCGGTCACGTTTCTGCCGAATGTGTCTCGCAGCAGCGTTCAATCGCTCTGGACTCCGAATTCATTCGTCAACGAGATTACCGAAGACGGATTCCGGGCCGACCCGCTCATTCCCGGCACCGTGACGCCCGATCAGCTCGACAGCAACACGGTCGGTGCCATTTCGCGCTCGACCGCCCAGGGTGGTTTCGTCGGCAGCCTCGTGTCTCGCGACCAGAGCAGTGCCATGGTCACCGCCGACCTCAACGAGCTGGATGCGAAAGGCGAACGGGTCGACTATGTGGCATTCGATCAGGCGCTCGAATCGCAACTGCGATCCAAGTTCGAGGATTCGAACTATGAGATCCAGATCATCGGCTTCGCGAAACAGATCGGCGATATCGCCAACGGCGCGTCATCCGTCCTGAAGTTCTGCGCGATCGCCCTGCTCCTGACTGCGTTGGCTGTCTACTGGTACTGCCGCTCCGTCCGCCTGACGATTCTGCCGCTGACGTGTTCGCTGCTCTCGCTCGTCTGGCAGTTTGGTACGCTGCACCTCCTCGGCTACGGGCTCGACCCGTTGGGCGTGCTGGTTCCGTTCCTGGTGTTCGCGATCGGCGTTTCGCACGGCGTCCAGCAGATCAATTTCATCGTGCGTGAAATCTCTCACGGGAAGTCGGTGGAGCAAGCCGCGCGATCCAGCTTCAGCGGGCTCCTGATTCCCGGGACGCTTGCCCTGGTGACGGCTTTCGTTTCCTTCGTCACGCTGATCCTGATTCCGATTCCGATGGTCCGCGAGCTCGCGATCACCGCTTCGCTCGGCGTGGCATACAAGATCGTCACGAATCTGGTGATGCTTCCGTTGGCGGCGTCCTTGCTCAAGGTCGACGGCAATTATGCAAAGAATGCCGAACTGCATGCCGCTCGTCGTGGCCGAGTGCTCCGCGTTCTCGCAAAAGTCGCCATTCCGCGCAATGCCGCGATCATCCTGCTGGCGGCCGTCGTGGTGTTCTGCGTGGCGGCCTGGGAAAGCCGGGATCGCGTCGTCGGCACGCTGCAGGCCGGCGCCCCCGAGCTTCGTGCCGACGCCCGGTTCAACAAGGATTCGGTGTCCATTGCGTCGAGCTACGACGTCGGCCTGGACTGGATTTCCATCGTCTTCGAAGCGCCTCCCCAGTCTTGCAACAACGTGGAGGTCGGCGCCTATCAGGATCGCTTCGTCTGGTCGATGCGTGCCGTTCCCGGCGTATTGTCGGTCGTTTCGTTCTCGTCGTTGCTGCGGCAATACAACGAGGGCTACAACGAAGGGAATCCCAAGATGTCGGCGATCCCCATCGATCCCGACAACTATTCGTCGCTGGCCGGCGAGGTGGCCCGCACGCCCGGCGTCATGCGCAAGGACTGCAGCATGACCGCGGTGAACATCTATCTGGCGGACCACAAGGCGACCACGATCACCCAGGTGATCAACGCCGCGAAGCACTTCCGCGATACGAACAAGCTGCCTGGCGTGAAGATCCGGCTCGCGTCCGGAAACGCCGGCGTGCTGGCCGCGGTCAACGACGAAATCGAGCGCAGCGAGCTGCCGATGATGCTTTACGTCTATACGACGATCGTGTTGCTCGTCCTCGTCACGTACCGCGACCTGCGCGCCGTCCTCGCATGCTGCCTGCCGCTGACGATCGGCACGTTCATCGGGTATTGGTTCATGAAGGAGCTGCAGATCGGCCTGACCGTCGCCACATTACCCGTGATGGTGCTGGCAGTGGGCATCGGTGTCGACTATGCGTTCTACATCTACAACCGACTGCAACTGCATCTCGCCAACGGCGTGGGAATCGTCAAGGCGCTCGAACAATCGATCCTCGAGATCGGGACGGCCACCATCTTTACGGCGATCACGCTCGCGATCGGCGTCGCCACCTGGTCATTCTCCGAGCTCAAGTTCCAGGCGGACATGGGCAAGCTCCTGGCATTCATGTTCATCGTCAACATGGTCATGGCCATGACGGTTCTGCCCGCCTTCGCCGTCTGGCTCGAGCGCATCTTCCCGCGGCGTCGGCCCGCGCGCGCACCCGGCCTGCTCGCACATTGAAGAAGAAGAGGATTCCATGACCCTATATCACAAGGTTCGCTCAATTTCGGCGGGTACCGTCGTCCTTGGAGCGCTGCTGGGCGGCATGCAAAGCGCGGTAGCCGCACCGGAACTCAGGCCCGTTCCGGCCGTCCAGTCCAGCATTGCGACCCAGTCGCCCGTGCTGGATGCCACGTGGGCCGGCCAGCGGGTGGTCAGCGTCGGAGCGAACGGCATCATTCTTCTGTCCGATAACCGCGGTGCGACGTACCGTCAGGCCAAGGCCGTGCCCGTGAGCTCGACGCTGACGTCCGTCAGTTTCATCGACGCCAGGACAGGGTGGGCAGTCGGCCACTGGGGCGCGATCCTGAAGACGACCGACGGCGGCGAGACGTGGGAGATTCAACGACTCGCGACGACCGAGGATCGCCCGCTGTTCGGCGTTCACTTCATCGATGCCAACCACGGCGTGGCCGTCGGACTCTGGTCGCTCATCCTCGTCACTGATGACGGCGGCAAGACCTGGACAAAAAGAGAAGCCGTTCTTCCGAATGGCAAGAAGTCGGACCTGAATCTGTTCGGTCTTTTTTCGAACAGCAACGGCGAGATCTTTGCTACGGCCGAGAAAGGGCAACTCTTTATCTCCAAGGACAAGGGCAACACCTGGGAGAGCGTGGACACCGGTTACAAGGGGTCGTTCTGGTGCGGTGTGGCACTGCCCAACGGTGTGCTGCTGGTCGGCGGGCTGCGCGGCACGTTGATGCGAAGCGACGACAACGGCCATACCTGGTCACGCGCGACGCTCGATACCAAGAATTCGATCACCTCGCTTGCGTCGAGAGGCTCCACGGTATTGGCGGTCGGTGTCGACGGGTTACAGGCTCGGAGCACCGACGATGGAAAGACGTTCCAGCGCGTGCACACCGAGACCGGCACGACGTACACCGCGGCCCTCCCCTCGCTTGACGACAAGTGGCTGATTTTTTCTCGCGACGGGGTCGTCGCACAGTAAGCGTCCGATGTTTGACTGACGCAGCGGGCCGTGATCGTGACGCGCGGCTCGCTGCTTCGAAGCCTTCCAGACCCGAGACGGATTCGAGGTTGTACGGCTCGACAGAACGACCGGCACCCTCCTGTCAGCCGGGTTTTCTCAGGTGATAGCCGACGCCGTGCACGCTTTCCAGGATGCCCGACGCCCCTGCGGCCACCAGCTTTCTCCGTAGCCGGGTCATGTGGCTGTCGACGGTGCGTGGGGATGCACTCACGTCTGACATGCACGCATTGAGCAATTCGATGCGCGTAAAGGCACGATTCGGCAGCCTGGCCATGTGAGCCAGCAGGCGGAATTCGACGAGTGTCACGGATACCGGCGTTTCACCGGAGCACGTCCGCACGCACACCCTATAGCTTTCCGTATCGACTTCGAGCGCGCCCACCCGGAGACGACGTTCAGGCGCGAGCGCACCGGAGCGGCGCAGCATCGTGAGCAATCGCGCGACGACCACATCCGGGTTGAACGGCCTGACGATGTAGTCGTCAGCGCCGGCGTGCAGTGCGCGCAACCGCTCCCTGTCCAGATCACACGCCGAAACGACAACGATGGGGGTATCGCTTTGTCGTCGAAGCCTGGCCAGCATTTCCAGGGTATCCGCACGCAGTTCACGGACGTCGAGAATGACCAGATCAGGCTTCAGGTTCAGTTGCGTGGCAAGCACAGTCTGGGAGGTGTTGGTCTGAAAGGTGCGAAACCCGTTGCGCGTCAGGCAGGTATCGAGCGTTGACGACATTTCCGGTCCGTCGTCCGCGATGAGTATGAGCGAGTGCATGATTGAATTTCCGAGTCGTCGCCTTGTGTGCGTGTGAACACCTTCCGGACAGCGTTCGACGCCGGATGGGGTCCAGGTTCACTGGCACGACTCGACGAGTTGAAAGCGGCGTTCGGCATGACGCACGCCGAAGCCATCGGGATAGAGATTGGGGAAGAATATTTCCTGCACCCGGACAAGGCCGGACGCCGAGCGGGATCGATCGGCCAATTGGTTCGCTTGTTGCTGCGGCTCATCTCAGCAAGGCACGCACCGGTCTTCGTCCGGTGGTTGGCGCATACAGGTCGCCACCCGGCAGTCCGGCCGCAGGTGACGACATCGCTGGCCTCGTGCTTGCCATGCCCGCCAAGGAGCAAAGGTGCGCTCATGATCGGCGGTTGGCCGCATCACCCGACCTCACCGCACGGGCGCCCGACGCCAAACAGCTCACGATGCCCGGGGAGCATCCGGTTATGCGTCAACCGGCCAGCTGGCCCCAGGCTTCCGGCAGCGGACGTCGCGGCGCATATCGTGCTCGCAACGTCCCGGTACGGTTGAGGCGCCTACGCTGACGAATACCAGCACGTGAAGCGGCCCGCTAAACCACGATTCCGGCTTTCACGCCGGCGTCGCAGCCGGGAATCGCGAGATCCGCCGAATCAGGTCAGAGGCTTTCTCACCAATCATGATCGTTGGCGCGTTCGTGTTTGCACCCACCAGCGTCGGCATGATGGAGGCATCGACCACACGCAAGCCTTCCGTTCCCCGCACGCGCAACTGAGCGTCAACGACGGCGAGCGCGTCGTTCCCCATGCGACACGTTCCTACCGGGTGGTACACCGTGTCGGTCCGCTCGCGCAGCAACGCACGGATGTCTTCGTCCGATCGCGACCGGGATTCGAGCAGATCCTCCGTCACGAACTCGGACATCGCCGGCGCCGCCATCAACCGCCGGGTCAGCTTGTAACCTTCGACCAGAACCTCGAGATCATCCGCGTGCTCGAGGAATGCCGGGTCGATCAACGGCGCATCCAGCGGATCCGCGCTTCGCAACTTGACCGATCCACGGCTTTTCGGCCTCAACAGGCACACGTGACAGGAAATGCCATGTCCGAGCTGCACCTTCCTGCCATGATCGTTGACGGGGCCCACGACGAAGTGCATCTGAACGTCCGGTCGTTCCAGATGGGGACGCGTCTTCAGGAAGGCGCCACCTTCGGCAAAGTTGGTGGTCATCGTGCCGTCGCGCGAAGCCCGGTATTGCCGGATGTCGCGCAACGTCTTGATCCCGCCGCGTAACGACACCCCCAGCGCGTCCAGGCTATTCGTCTTGTAGCTGACCACGAAGTCCGGGTGATCCTGCAGGTTCTCCCCCACGCCCGGGAGATCGGCGACGACCTTGATCCCGTGACGCTCGAGTTCGTCCTTCGGCCCGACGCCGGACAACATCAGCAACTGAGGCGATTGAAACGCTCCTGCAGAAAGGATCACCTCTTTCTTTGCCCAGACCGTCTCGACATTCCCCCCGCGCGTGACCTCGACGCCAACGGCCCTTTTGCCGTCGAACACGATGCGTCTGACCTGCGCACCGGTCTCCACCGTCAGATTGTCGCGAACCTTCAGATGCGGAAAGAGATAGGCACGTGCCGCACTCCAGCGCTCGCCATTCTTCTGGGTCACCTGGTAGATACCGACGCCTTCCTGCTCGGCACCGTTGAAATCGTCCGTGATGGGCAAGCCGCACTGACGTGCGGCCTCCAGCCAACGGCCCTGAAAGGGATTACCGGTCCGCAGATCGCTGACCCACAGCGGGCCGCCGCGCCCGTGCCATTCATTGCCAAGGCGCTCGTTATGCTCGCTTCGCTTGAAATAGGGGAAGACGTCGTTCCAGGCCCAGCCTTCGTTGCCAAGCGCGGCCCAATCGTCGTAGTCGGCATGATGGCCACGCGTGTACACCATCGCATTGATCGCCGACGATCCGCCCAACGCCTTGCCACGCGGCTGGTAGCCGCGTCGTCCCAGCAGCCCCTTTTGGGGCACCGTCTCGAACGCCCAGTTGTTCAGCCGGGACGGGACCATCAGCACCAAGGCGGCCGGGACGTTGATGGGCCATCCATCGCCGGTGCCGCCGGCTTCGAAGAGGCACAGCGTCACATCTGGGTCTTCGGTCAAACGCGAAGCCAGCACACTGCCTGCCGAGCCGCCGCCTACAACAAGATAATCGAATGAGTTCTTCACGGGTCTGTGTCCTGGATAGATGCTTGAACGCTTCACAAGCAACTACCTGATGCATTGACGCCACCACTCACGTCGCGGCCTCACCGAGTCGTTGCGCAATCGGCTTCATTCCGTCATGCATCAGAACTGCGTGGCCGCACCGGCAACGTTGGAGGTCATCCATCGAACCGCGTGCGGCCACGAAATGGCGAAAAGCGAAATCAGGTCGCTACCGCCAACGTATCAATGGTGCTGCGCGCTGCCGAGTACCTTTCGAAAACTCGCGATGCTCTTCTCGATCCACGCCTGGGCGCCCGGAGAGATCGCCCCCATGTCGAAGAATCCGTGAAGCATGCCATCGCACCTGATCGTCTCTACCTTGACGCCGCTGGCGTGGAGCAAGCGACCGTACGCTTCACCCTCGTCGCGCAGCGGATCGTATTCCGCAGTCACGATGACCGCGGGAGGCAACCCGGCAAAGTCCTTCGCATGGATCGGCGCCAGTCGTGCATCCGCCCGGTCGGTACCGTCAAGGACGTAATGCCCGTCAAACCAGGCGATCGTATCGAGGTCGAGCAGATAGCCCTCGCCGTTTTCCGTGAAAGAAGGAAAGCCGGAGCGATCCTGTGCTACCGCGGGGTAGATCAGGAACTGGGCGGCAAGCGCAATGCCCTCGGCATGCAGTTGTTGAGCCGCGACGGCCGCGAGATTGCCGCCGGCGCTATCTCCGGCAACCGCCACGACGTCGTTTCCGCCCAACTCGCCTGCGTTTGCGATCGCCCATTTGGTCGCGGCAATCGCGTCGTCGGCCGCGGCCGGATACCGATGCTCGGGCGCCAGCCGGTAATCCACCGAGACAACGACCGCATTCGCGCCGCGCGCCAGCTCTCGACAAATATTGTCGTGGGTATCCAGATCGCCAATGACGAACCCGCCGCCGTGGAGATAGACGACCGTCGGCAAATGACGCTCCTGGGTCGGGCGATAGACCCGTGCCCGCAGCGATCCAGTCGCGCCCGGCACGGTCAGGTCTTCCACGCTGTGAATGTCGACGACGGCCTCCGGTGCACGAACGGCGCGTGCCAGATGCTGCATCAATACGCGCCCTTCTTCCGGGGTGGACTGCGGTAGCGGTTTCGCGCCGGACCCGGCAAAGGATTCGAGAAAACCAGCGAGGTGCAAATCGAGTGCCATAACATCACCTTGTAATCGAACGTTGCTCGGAGATCAGCGATACACGAGGACTTCGGAATCCGGGCTCAACTCCGGAATGGTCTTGCGCTCCTCCTCGTACTCGAAGTGGTGCTGCCACGGCATGCGATCGCCACGCGAGTGCATCTGGTGTTGCGACCGCATCACGTACCCGGCGTTGAAGTTGTTCGGATCCGTCCAGGGCAGCCGCTGCATGTCGGCGTCTTCGGCGCGCAGGCACGGCTCCACCGTCTTCGCGCCCACCTTGTCCATGTGCGCAAGGACGCGGCAGGTGAATTCGCAGACGAGATCGGCGCGGAGCGTCCAGCTCGAACGGTAGTAGCCGTAGATGAACGCCATGTTCGGGATGCCCTCGATCATCATTCCTCGATACGAGACCCGCTTGGTCATGTCGACGGCATCGCCATCGACCTGAAAGGCGATCTGGCCAAACGCGCTCATGTCGAAACCGGTCGCGGTCACGACGATGTCCGCCTGCAGGTGCTCGCCCGACGCCAACGTCATGCCGCTTTCGTCGAACGATTCGATGGTGTCCGTCACGACGGATGCTTTCCCGTCCCGGATGGCGGTGAAGAGGTCTCCCTCGGGCACCGCAGCCACGCGCTGCTGCCACGGGCGATAGCTGGGATTGAAGTGCTTGTCGACGTCAAACCCTTCCGGCAGCTGTTGCCGGGTCTCGTTGATCAGCCAGTCGCGAACGGCGTCCGGGTTCGCTGAGGACAGGTTGATCAGGTCGAACGTCTGCTTCAGGTGCGCACGCCGCAGAATCTCCGACCGCCATTCCTCGGGAAGGCTCAGTTCGCGAAGCGTCGCGTCCAGCTGATGCGTCCAGGGCACCGCCGTGAAGAACGTCGGCGACCGTTGGAGCATCGTCACGTGCGCCGCGGTTCCGGCCATCGCAGGAATCAGCGTCGCCGCGGTAGCGCCCGAGCCGATCACGACCACCCGCTTTCCGGCATAGTCGAGATCTTCGGGCCAGTGCTGCGGATGAACGACCGTTCCCTTGTAGCGATCGAACCCGTTCCATTTGGGCGTAAAGCCCTGACGATGGTCGTAGTACCCCGCCCCCAGCCACAGGAAGTCGGTGGTGATCGAAAAGCGTTCGCCCGTATCGTTGCGCGATACCTCGACCGTCCAGCGCTTCTGTTCGCTCGACCAGTTCACCGTTTGAACCCGATGCCCGTAGCGGATCTTCGAACCGAGGCCATATTCGTTGATGACCTCTCCCAGATAGCTGTGGATCTCCTCCGCCGTGGCGATCGAGCGACCCTGCCACGGGCGGAATCCGAACGCATACGTGTACAGGTCGCTGTCGGAACGCGCGCCGGGGTAGCGATGGGTCCACCACGTGCCACCGAATCCGTCCATGGCTTCCAGGATCGCGAACGAGCGGCCCGGCAAGTTCATGCTGAGATGACAAGCGGCATCGATCCCCGAGATCCCCGCCCCAATGATTAGTACATCTACGTGCTCAGGCGAACACGAATCTGTTTGTTTCTTAGTCATGAGATCCCTCCGATGACCAGTTATTGAAAATATCCGTAACGCCGCACGACTAGATCACTTGACTTGGTCATGTGACTACGAAGCAAAAAGACGCTCACACGTGTATGTCAGCGACAACGCTTCAAACCAGCCCGGGACAACCCAGGGAAGATCATCTCCGTACCCAACCTGACAGGCACGCGGGTCATTGGCGTGCGCATCCGGGTTTGACCGGCTACCTCGAACATGATCATTTGACCAAGTTCCATGGTTCCCAGTCTTATGCAGTCGAGAGACAATTTGAATAAGGGGTTTCCATTACCCAACCGGTTGCGAAGGTGGCGATGATCCGGACCGGTCGCGTAACGCGCCGAATGCATCGCCGCGCCAGGCGATGTCGCGCCCCTCGCCTCCAGGCAGCCCCTGATCCGGGCTGACGGGTAGCCCGCCGGACCCGCGCTGCTCATGAGGTGGGGTCAAGGTGCCTCGCGAAGCGGCCAGCCGATCTCGCAACGGACGTTTCCCGCCGTCGTTGCTGTTCCGGTTCGGGGGTGTGCAATGTGGGGCGGC
This sequence comes from Burkholderia aenigmatica, assembly GCF_048627025.1. Taxonomy (NCBI): domain Bacteria; kingdom Pseudomonadati; phylum Pseudomonadota; class Betaproteobacteria; order Burkholderiales; family Burkholderiaceae; genus Burkholderia; species Burkholderia aenigmatica. Next base: position 914,060 of record NZ_CP184470.1, read on the forward strand.
TCGACCTCGCAGGCATCGGCCCTGACCATGACGTCAACCGTTCGGCGCCCGCAACTCGCGTCGAAGAATCTTCCCGACGTTGCTCTTGGGCAGGCTGTCGCGAAACTCGATGCTTTTCGGTCGCTTGTAGCCGGTCAGCTGGCCTTTACAGAACGCCATCAGGTCTTCTTCCGTCAGTTCCGGCGCTTTCCTGACCACGAACAGCTTGACCGCCTCTCCGGAATGCTCGTCGGGTACGCCGATAGCCGCGACCTCGTATACGCCGGGATGCTTGGCAACGACCTCCTCGATCTCGTTCGGGTAGACGTTGAAGCCGGACACGAGGATCATGTCCTTCTTGCGGTCGACGATGCGCACGAAGCCATCCGCGGAGATCGACGCGATGTCGCCCGATCGGAAGAAGCCGTCCGCGGTCATCACCTTCGCGGTCTCGTCGGGCCGCTGCCAGTAACCGGCCATCACCTGCGGACCACGAATGCACAACTCCCCTGCTTCTCCGGGCGGCAATTCGTTGCCGTCGTCGTCCTGGATCGACACTTCGGTAGAGGGCAGCGGCAGACCAATCGTGCCGTTGAATTCGCCACGGGCCACGGGATTGATCGTGACGCAGGGCGATGTCTCGGATAACCCGTATCCTTCGATGATCGGCGCGCCAGTCATCGCCTTCCAGCGCTTTGCCACGACCTCTTGGGTGGCCATCCCGCCGCCGTTGGCCAGCAGCAGATTGGAGAAATCGAGGCGAGAAAATTCCGGATGATGAAGCATCGCGTTATAGAGCGTGTTCACGCCCGGAAAGCTCGTGACCTTGTATCCGGCGAGCGACTTGATCATCTCGCCGATGTCGCGCGGATTCGGAACCAGTACGCAGAGCCCGCCCGTATGCATCGTCAACAGGCAGCACACGTTGAGCGCAAAAATATGATAGAGCGGCAGTGCCGCCACCGTGATGAACTGCGCGACGTCAGGCCGCCAAAGACGAGCAGGCCTGAGCCAAACATCGGTCTGCAGAATATTGGCGACGATGTTCCGATGCAATAGTGTCGCCCCTTTCGACACACCGGTTGTCCCCCCCGTATATTGGAGAAAAGCGACATCATCCGGCGACTGGGAGGCCGGCACGAATTTGCCCCGACGTCCCTCTGCAATCGCGTCGTCAAATGTCGTATGCGCGCCCGGGATCCGCACCGCTGGCGCAGCGCCGTCCAGCGTGGCAACCAGAACATGCTTCACCTGCGTTTCCGCCCTGATCCCGTCAAACGTGGCAGCGCAACCGTCGAGAAGGACGATCGCCTCCGCGCCGCTGTCGTTCAACTGGTGCTTCAGCTCGCGGGGCGTATAAAGCGGATTGACGTTGACGACCACGTAGCCGGCGCGCAGGACTGCGCAGATCGAGATCGGGTAAGGCAGCACATTCGGCATCATGAGGGCGACACGCGCACCACGTTCGAGCCCCCGCGATTGCAACCACGCGGCCAGTGAGCGCGACATTGCGTCGAGTTCGCCATACGTGATCCGCTTTCCGCCGCACGCAAACGCAGGATTCTCCTGAAACTTGCCGAAGCTTGCTTCAATCAACGCACTGACGGATCGATACGCATTGCAATCAATCTCTGCCGGAACCTCCGGTGGATAAGCATCAAGCCAGATCTTTTCCATACGCAATCTCCTCTGTCCCGTTTGAATAATTGCGCGACGCCACGCCCCTCGTCTGGCTCGTCAACGAACCGGAGCGCGTCGAACTACGCGAGATTCATCCCTGGCGAACGTGTCGATGGCACGACCGCATCACACGGCGATGCGCCGGTCTGCACGAAGGTCAAGGTGTCAATCATTGAAACCGTCTTTTCCGGCAAGCCGCCGAACAAAGGAAGCCGCGCGCCCCAGCAGATATCGCGCTGCCGGGATAGTGCCGGCAGCGGTGACGATGCCGTGATGATGTCCGGGCAGATGGTGATGCTCGACCTTGCTCCCCGCACGTGCCGCGCACGACGCGTAGGCAATGCCTTCATCGCATAGCGGATCCAGCCCCACCGTTGCGATGAACATCGGTGGCTGCCGCCGCCCTTCCGCATGCAGCAGCGGAGACAGGCGCGCAAGGTCAAGCGGGGTGCCGGCCGGCACGTAGTGATCCCGGAACCAGAGCATCGACTCGGCGACGAGCGGAAATCCGCCTTGAATGCGCTGGTATGACGGAAGCGATGCCGTCAGGTCCGTCACCGGATAAAACAGGATCTGCCCGATGATCGCGGGCCCCACTGCCGATGCCGCATTGGCGATGATGGTCGCCATATTGCCGCCGGCGCTGTCGCCCGCCAGGACCACCCGGGACGCATCGATGGCGAGCGCAGAAGCGTTGGCCATCAGATATTCCAATGCGTGCTCGCAATCCTCGAGCGGGACCGGCCACCGGTGGTCCGGCGCTAGCCGATACTCCACCGACGCGACGGCACACCCGCCATGCCGTGCGAGATGACGGCAGATGCCGTCATGCGTGTCCACGCTGCCGATCACCCACCCGCCGCCGTGAATGAAGACGACAAGCGGGTTGCCGTCGGCACCCGCCCCGGCGGGCGGACGATAGAGCCGGACCCGAATGCTGCCGTCCGCGACGGGAACATCGATGTCTTCATGGACAACGGCCTCATCACCCGTGAGGCCGTTCAATTCGCAGGCACGCACGAAGTTCACGCGCGACTGGTCGACGGAAAAGCTGCCGTAGTGTCGTCCGCCCAGTTCGCGGAACGCCCGGACGGCGTCCCGGGCATCGTCAGCCACCTCCGTCAGCGGCAACCAGTGCACTGATGTCATGTGCCTCTCCGCTCAGATCGCAGCGAACACGCTTTGATCCCATTGCGTCGCCGCGCGGTACTCGTCCACCGTGCCCGGCCAGTTGTTGATCACCTTCCCTTGCGCGTTCTTGTACCAGCTCGAGCAGCCCGCCGAAAACGCCGAGCCGGCCATCGCCGATTGCAGCTTGCCGTTGTATTCGTCAAACACGGCCCGGTCGACGCTGACTGCCTTCACGCCGGCCGACGCCATGCCGCCGATCGCGTCGATGATGTAGTTCTGCTGGATCTCGAGCATCGACACGATGGAGTTGTGGTTCAGGTTCGTGTTCGGCCCGTACAACATGAACATGTTCGGAAAGCCCGGCACGGTCATGCCCAGATAGGCTTCCGGGCCATCTTCCCAGGCCTGGGCCAACGTGCGGTCCGTCCCGCGAACCTGCAGGCTGCCCTGGAATGCCTGACTCTCGAATCCGGTTCCGAACACGACCACGTCGAACGGGAGCAGACGGCCGTCGCGAGTCACGATGCCCTCGTCGACGAACGATTCCACCCCCGCCGTCTCCAGCGCGACGTTGTCGCGCATGAGCGCCGGATAGTAGTCGTCCGATCGCAGAATCCGTTTGCACGCGTATTCATAGTCCGGCGTCAGCTGCTCGCGCAGTACCGGGTCGGTCACCTGGCGATGAAGGTGTGCCAACGCGAGACTCTTGCCTTCCATCTGGGCGTTGGAACCCATCCGGGTACGCTCGAACCCGGACTCGCGGAAAGCGTGCAGCGATTTCCTGCTTTCTTCGAAAAGATGGGGCTCGTGCTCGTAGGTATCGAGCTGCTCCTTCGAGAAGACGATCTGGTTGCGCGGCATGATCCAGTTCGCGCTTCGCTGGAATACCGTCAGGTGATCGACCTTCGGCGCGATGAGCGGCACATACTGCACGGCGCTGGCGGCATTTCCGATGCTTGCCACACGCTTGCCGCTCAAGTCCACGTCGTGCCGCCACTCGGCGGAGTGGAAATACTCGCCGTTGAAATCCGCCAGGCCGCGAACCGCGGGAATCATCGGACGGTTCAGTTGCCCCCACGCCGGCACAAAGAACCGGGAGGTCATCCGGGAACCGTCGTTCAGCTCGAACTGCCAGCGGCTTGCCTCTGCATCCCATTCCGCACTGCGGATCTCGCTGTTGAATCGCAGGTGTTCCGCCAGGTCGAACCGCGTGGCAAGTGATTTCAAATAGTGCAGCAGCTCATTGCGGCCGGCATACATGGCGCTCACGCGCAAATGCGGATGGAAGCTGTAGCAGTACAGGTGCGATTCGGTATCGCATGCTGCGCCGGGATACGAATTGTCCAGCCAGACGCCACCGAGATCGGGACGCTTCTCCAGCACGACGAAGTCGTCGATGCCCGCGATTTTCATGCGAGCGGCCATGCCGAGGCCTCCGAAGCCTGCACCCAGGATAACGATCTCGTGGTGCTCAATCCTTTCTACATTGTTCACGGTGCACTCTCTCTATTTACGTTACGGCGACTGCGGATTTTCCGGCGTCGGTTCAATAGGCCTGTTCATACAGGCGCAATGCGTCCGGCTCCGTGACGACGACCGGATTGTTCAACAGCAGGCGCTGCTGCTTCATCGCATCTGCCGCCAGGGTCGGCAGGCTCGAATGCGTGACACCCACGTCACGGAGACGACGCGGCGCGCCGGATCGGTCCATCAGGTCTTCCATGAAAGCGATGAATGCCGCCGTGCGCTCCGTGGCGTCGCCTTTTCCACCCGCGCCTACGACGTCTGCCAGTTCCGCATATTGCGAAGCGGCCGCGTCGGCGTTGAAACGCAGCACCGGGGCCAGCATCAATGCGTTGGACAAGCCATGCGGGATATGGAAATGCCCACCCAGCGGATACGCCAGCGCATGGACGGCGGCCACCGGGGCATTGGCGAAGGCTTGTCCTGCCAGCGTGGCGCCCAGCAGCATGGCCTCTCGTGCGCGCCGGTCTTCGCCGTTTTCGCAAGCCGGAATCAGGTTGTTCACCAGCAATCGCAGCGCCTCACGTGCGAGCGCGTCGGAGATGGCATTCTTCTTGTGCTTGCTGGTATAGGCCTCGATGGCGTGAACCATCGCGTCGATGCCCGTCGCAGCGGTATGGCTGCGTGGCAGGCCGACCGTCAATTCAGCGTCCAGGATCACTTTGTCGGCATACAGCTGACGTGCGACGATGCCCATCTTGGTTGTTTCGTTAACCGAAACGATGGAAATATTGGTGACTTCCGACCCGGTTCCAGCCGTTGTAGGGATCTGCACCAATGGCAAGCGCGCACCCTGAACGTTGCCGATTCCGTACATTTCCGCGAGCGATTGCCGCGAGACGGTGAGCACGGCGGCCAGTTTTGCAATGTCCATCGACGAGCCGCCGCCCAGGCCAATGACGATGTCCGCCTCCGCACTGCGCGCGAACTCGACGCAGCGCGAGACCACGATCTCCGGCGGGTCGGCCACGACCTCGTCGAAAACCGCCACACGGAATCCCTCGGCCGCCAACGATGCTTTCGCCGGTTCCAGCACACCGGCGTTGTGCAGTCCCGCGTCGGTAACGATCAGGACATGACGGTGCTCCGTCCACGCCGCCATCACCTGACCCAGGCGGCGCACACAACCCCATTCCTGGAGAATGGACGGAACAGTTTCGAAGAGCATCGATTGCGGGGACATTTCCATTGACGTTTCCTTGATGCAGACTTTGGCAGTTAGACCTGGGCGCACATGTACTTGATTTCCAGGTATTCCTCGATTCCATAACGGGAACCCTCACGGCCAAGGCCCGATTGCTTGACGCCGCCGAACGGCGCGACCTCGTTGGAAATCACGCCGGTATTCAGGCCGACCATGCCGTACTCGAGTGCCTCACCCACACGCCAGATCCGGCCGTGGTCGCGTGTATAGAGATAGGCGGCCAGCCCGTACTCGGTGTCGTTGGCCATCGCGATCGCTTCTGCCTCGTCCTCGAACCGGAACACCGGACCGACGGGCCCGAAGAGCTCCTCGCGGGCGAGACGCATGGCCGGCGTCGCATCGGCAATAACGGTCGGCTCGAAAAACGTGCCCCCGAGCTGATGGCCTTTCCCGCCGGTGACGATTCGTGCGCCCTTGCTGACCGCATCGTCGATCAGCTGATTCAGGTGGTCACAGGCGGACTTCTGGATCAGCGGCCCCTGCTGTACCCCCGGTTCGATGCCGTTCCCTACCTTGAGCGCCTGAACGCGCCGGGTGAGCGCCTCGACGAAACGGTCATGAATGCCTGCCTGGACGAGAAAGCGATTGGCGCACACACAGGTCTGGCCGCTATTTCGGTACTTCGACGCCATCGCACCTTCAACCGCTGCGTCGAGATCCGCATCGTCGAACACGATGAAGGGGGCGTTGCCGCCGAGTTCGAGAGAAAGCCGCTTGATCGTCCCGGACGATTGGCTCATGAGTACGCGGCCGACTTCGGTCGAACCGGTAAACGAAAGCTTGCGCACGATCGGGCTGGCCGTGAGGACCGCGCCAATCTCGCGCGACGGGCCACACACCACTTGAAGTACGCCCGCCGGTATTCCCGCTCGCTCGGCCAGGACCGCAAGCGCAAGTGCCGTCAGCGGAGTCAGGTCCGCCGGTCGCACGATGATGGAACAACCCGCAGCCAGTGCCGGCGCCACCTTGCGCGTGATCATCGCGGCAGGAAAATTCCACGGTGTGATCGCAGCGCATACGCCGACCGGCTGACGGATGACGAGGATGCGCTTGTCGCCTTGCGGGTGAGGAATGACGTCGCCGTAGATACGCTTCGCCTCTTCGGCGAACCACTCCACGAAAGAAGCTGCGTACACGATTTCGCCACGGGCCTCCGCCAGCGGCTTGCCCTGCTCGGACGTCATGATGAAGGCGAGATCGTCGGCATTCGCAACGATCAGGTCGTACCACGCGCGCAGGATCTTCGCGCGCTCGTGGCTGGTCCGTTTCTGCCAGCCCTGCTGTGCAAGCGCCGACGCCGCAATGGCTTGCTCCACCTCGGCGGCGCCGAGGCTGGCCACGCGGGCCAGGATGTCACCCGTGGCCGGATTCGCTACGGGAAACGAACGCCAGTCCGTGCCCCCCACCCATCCCGACGCCAGCCACGCACGCGTCTCCAGCAAGGATCCGTCTCGCAGTTGGGCGCGTAGCGCCGAGGAGTCGATCGCTTGGTTCATCCTGCTGTGCATTTCATCCACGAGCACTGTCTCCAGAAATTTCTTTTCTCAACCCAGGCGCTTTCGCGCCGACCCGCGAAAACCGCCCAGGTTTGACTACAAGGACGCCCGCTCCATCTCCCGCGAATCCGTCTGACTTCGGGGAGCCGGCGCGCGCCAGTTTCCCCGCCACCCGGACGCTTTCGCAAAATATTGCCCACGCTGAGGAAAGTCCGCGCTATCGCGGCCACTTCCAATTGGGGATGAAACAGGTATGTAGGTCAAATGACATGGTCATTTGACCATAAACCATTTTTTGCGGCAACTCAGTAGTTGCACGGGCTACCGGTTCCCCCTGGGGAGAGGGCCACGCGAGGCTGGGGAGTCAGACGAGTGGATCGCTTGGGGTGGGTCGGAAGGGTTCGTCGATGCGCTGCTGCAGGCGACGTCACCGCCCACCGCCTCTTCGGAACCGGCATGCTGCCGGCGTCGGATACGTCATCGCCTGCACGAACGCTGCCGCGGCGTGTACACCGTGCACAAATCGATGGCCGGCGACAACCTGTTCTGCGGCGAATGCGGGGCGCCCCGTCACGCGTGGCGGCTGCCTGTTCGCGCGTCAAAGCGCGGGCGGTGGGCGTACAACGGGCGCGCCAGCGATTGAAGCCAGCGTTCCGGGCCTCTGCCGCCGGTTCTCATACGAGTTCAGTCGCGCGAAGCGACCGTCAGTTGCTATGTGCTACCCGGGCGGGCGATCCGCACCGATGCGCGCGTGAATCCCCCCGTCGGCGCTCAGTACAGCCCGGCGACCGTGCGGGCCGGGAGATCGCGATCGTACGAATCGCCGTCGAACGTGCCGCCGCTCAGTCGCCGATGCATCGCACCCGCGCTCGGCAGCCGGTCGCGTTCGATCCGCGCACCCCGATCCCAGAGACGCGAACGCACGATGGCCTTCGAGCAATGGAAATAGGCGGCGTCGATGTGGATCAGCAGCACCGTGCGCGGCAGTTTCCCGTCGACGGCAAAGCGCGATCCTGGCCTCGACGCCGCGCGGCGGCGGCTGGTACCAGCATGGTTCCGGCGCGCCGTCCGACAGGTAACGTCCGCCTGCCGCGTAGCCATCACGCTCGTTGTACGGATTCCGGCAAACGTGTCTGAGCGGCCGGGGCAATCGCCGCAGGCACCCCGCAGCGTCAACCCACCGACCGGCCGGCGCCTTTCCAGTACGCGTCGCGCAATACATACTTCAGCAGCTTGCCCGCACCGGACAGCGGCAGAGCGTCGCGGAATTCGATGCTGCGCGGGCATTTGTAGCCCGCGATGAGCGTCTTGCAATGCGACTTGATGTCGTCTCCGGTTACGTCTGCGCCCGGCTTCAGCACGACGGCCGCATGAACCGTCTCGCCCCACTTTTCATCAGGAATCCCGATGACGGCGCACATCGCGACCGCCGGATGCTTCGCGATCGCGTTTTCCACCTCGACCGAATAAACGTTCTCGCCGCCGGTCACGATCATGTCCTTCAGGCGATCCACGATGAACAGGAACCCGTCCTCGTCGAGATAGCCCCCGTCTCCCGTGTGCATCCATCCGTCGCGAATCGCCGCCGCGGTCTCCGCCGGCTTGTTCCAGTACCCCTGCATGACACCCGCGCCGCGCGCGACGACTTCGCCGGGCGTGCCACGCGGCACCTCGACATCGTCGGCATCGACGACACGGATCTCGGCAAAGAACGTCGAGCGTCCCGCCGCGCGCAACTTGCCCGACTGGCGGCCCTCCGGGGTATGACACGCAGGCGGCAGCACGGCGATCACCGGGGACATCTCGGTCATGCCGTAAAGCTGCATGAATGCCGCGCCGGGCAATGCGTCAAACGCGCGATTCAGCACCGCCTCGCTGATCGGCGACGCGCCGTACTGGACCAGTCGGAGGCTGCTGGCGTCGTGCGTCTTCATCGCCGGATGATCGACCAGCATCTGGATCATGGTGGGCACCAGCAGCGTATCGGTCACCCGCTCCTTCTCGATGACCGACAGCGCCGCGGCCGGATCGAACGCGGGGAGGAACACATGCCGCCCGCCCCGCAGCAGCAGCGCCAGCATGAGCGTCACGTCGGCCACATGGAACATCGGCGCCGCGTGGAGCCCGACGCCGTCCTCCGCGATCACGCCTTCGGCAAGCATGTCGAGCGCGTTGCTGAACAGGTTGCGATGGCTCAGCATCACGCCTTTCGGCACGCCCGTCGTGCCCCCGGTGTAGAGAATGCCGGCCAGGTCCTCGCCCGAGCGCATCGCGTCGGGCACCGGCGCCGCGTCGGCCAGCAGCGCCTCGTAGGACAGCATGCCATCGGGCGTTGCGTCTTCGCCCGCATGAACGACCGCGCGCAGCGCCGTCGACCGGCTGCGCAACTCCGGCACCATCGCTGCGAACGCGTCGTCCACCAGCAGGATCGCGGTATCGCAATCGTCGAGTGAATACGCGATTTCAGCAGGGCTCCAGCGGATATTGACCGGATTGACGACGCCACCCGCCCACAGGACCGCCAGGTAGTACTCCAGATAGCGGTCGGAATTCAGCGCGAGCATGGCAACGCGGCCGCCGGTATCGAGGCCCAGCGTCTGCAGCGCCGATGCCAGCCGCGACACACGCTCGCCGAGTTCCGCAAAGGTCCGGCGCCGTTCGCCGAACACGCTCGCGATGGCATTCGGTTTCTGCTGTACCGCGCGATGCAGCCCAATGGTCAAATGCATGACGTCTCCTGACTGGTGATCGATCTCGAACCGGCCGTCGAACGGATTCAGGCCCGCTCGAAGATGGCCGCGATGCCCTGCCCGCCGCCGATGCACAGCGTCACCAGCGCGTAGCGGCCGCCCGTCCGGTGCAGCTCGGCGATCGCCTTCGTGGTGATGATCGCGCCCGTGGCGCCCACCGGGTGGCCGAGCGAAATGCCCGATCCGTTCGGATTGACCCTGGCCGGATCCAGGCCCAGTTCCTGAATGACGGCACAGGCCTGCGCGGCGAATGCTTCATTGGCTTCGATCACGTCCAGGTCCTGCGTCCTGAGCCCGGTGCGTTCGAGCACCTTGCGCGTGGCCGGAACCGGCCCGATCCCCATGTACGCGGGCTCCACGCCGGCGTGCGCATAACCGACCAGACGCGCGAGGGGCCGCAGGCCCAGCGCGTTGACGCGCTCCGCCGTCGCCAGCACGACCGCACCCGCACCGTCGTTGATGCCCGACGCATTGCCGGCGGTCACGAGGCCGTCCTTCCTGAAGACCGGCTTCATGCCTGCCAGCGTCTCCACCGTGGTATCGGCCCGCACGTGCTCGTCGGTATCGAACCGGACCACACCCTTGCGCGTGCGGATCTCGACCGGCACGATCTGCTCGTCGAAGCGCCCCTGCGCAATCGCCAACGCGGCACGCCGCTGGCTCTCCGCGGCAAGGCGATCCTGCGCGTCGCGCGAAATGCCGTAACGCGCAGCGACGTTCTCCGCCGTGATGCCCATGTGCATCTTTTCCCACGGGTCGTGCAGGATGCCGACCATGTAGTCGATCAGCGCGGCGTTGCCCATGCGCGCGCCGTAGCGCGCCGCGGTATCGAAGTACGGGCCGCGGCTCATCGACTCGGAACCGCCGCCGATCGCGATATCGCAATCGCCGTGGCCGATGGCCTGCGCCGCCGACACGATGGCCTGCAGGCCCGAGCCGCACAGGCGGTTCACGTTGAAGGCCGGCGTCTCGATCGGGCAGCCCGCATCGAGGGCGGCCACGCGGCTCAGGTACGCGTCGTTCGGCTCGGTCGGAATCACGTTGCCCATCACCACGTGGCCGATCGCATCGGGCGCCACGCCGCTGCGTTCGATGGCCGCCTTCACGACCGTGGTTGCAAGCTGCGTGTTCGGCACGTCCTTGAGCGCGCCGCCAAAGGTGCCGATCGCGGTGCGCGCGGTGCCGACGACATAGATGTCACGCTGGGTCATATCGATCTCCGGAAGATGAACGAAAGGGATCAGCAGCCCGCAAACCGGGCAGCCTGCCTGGCATGGAACGCGTCCAGCCCGGCACTGAAATCCTGCGTCGCCGCGCAGGCGCGGAACGCCTCGGCTTCGACGTCGAGTTGCGCGGGCAGGCTACGGTCGAACGACTCGCGCATCAGGCGCCGGATCGCGCCATAGGCCAGTGTCGGGCCGGATGCGAGGCGCTGTGCCAGTGCATCGACCTCCTCCTGAAGCCGTTCCGCCGGCACGACCCGGTTGATCAACCCGAGCCGCTCGGCATCGGCAGCCCCGAACGTCTCGCCCAGCATCGCGATTTCGAGTGAGCGGCGCAGCCCCACCAGGCGCGGCAACACCCACGTGGTGCCCGAATCGCAGCTCGCGCCCAGGTTGATGAAGGCCGAGTTGAAGCGTGTCCCCTCCGCCGCCAGCACGAAGTCGGCCTGCAGCATCAGGCTCAGGCCCGCGCCCGCGGCCACGCCATGAACCTGGGCGATCACGGGCGCGTTCAGCCCGGCCAGGATCGCCACGGCCTCGTGAATCGGCGTAATCAGATCGGCGGCCCCTTGCACGGGATCGGCGCGCAGCGTCGCCAGATCGCCGCCCGCCACGAACCCCTTGCCTGCGCCGCGCAGCACGACGGCCCGCACCGAAGGGTCGGCCGCGAGATCCTTCGCGGCGGCGAGCAATGCGCGGGCCATCGGTACGTCCAGTGCGTTGAGCGCGTGCGGCCGGTTGAAGGTCAGCGTGACGACTGAGGCGGTGCGCTGCACTTGCAGTTCGGGGGCGCCCGGGACGTCCCGCGAAGGTGAGTCGGTCGTATTCATCGGCATGTCAGGAAGAGACGCAAGTAATGGGCAGACCGTCGATCACACCGGATGCCTGGTCGATCGGGCGATGGGTCACCGCGAGCGCCCCGATCGCGGCGGCCGGTTTGCGCGAGCGCCCCTGCCGCGCGCTGTCGCATCCGGCGTTCGACGACATGCCGGCTCGCGCACCGCCGCTCGATGGCCCTTCGGCCGCCGGAACCCGAACCGAACACGTCCCGGTCATCGCGACCAACGGGTGTTTCACGGATTTTCCCATGAACCTACTTTAGAGTAACATAGTTACGATTCGGTAGATTCTAGGTTTTGAACGATACTTCACCATCCGTACTTTCCCGCGTTTGCCTCATGTCCAATCCCCCTTCGGCGCCCAAGTCCCGACGCCCCGCCGACCCCGCGTCACCCTGGGCGCCCGCCACCGAGCGCGAACAACAGCGCGAAGCGAAACGCAACGCCGTGCTGTCGACTGCCGCCCGGCTCTTCAACGAGCGGGGGTTTCACGCCACTTCGCTCGACGACATCGCAGCCGAGCTGCACGTCAGCAAGCCGACGCTCTACTACTACGTCAAGAACAAGGACGACATCCTGTTGCAGTGCGTCCGCAAGGGCCTGGAGATGGTGCTGGAGGGCATCGAGCAATCGCGCAGCGCCGGCGGCAAGGCGGTCGACCAGCTGGTCGCGTCGATGAACGTGTATGCGCGGATCGTCACGATGGATTTCGGCATGTGCCTGATCCGCGTGGGCGACGACGAGTTGCCGCCCGACAGCCGCGCGGCGTTGCGGCAACTCAAGGCATCGATCGACCAGCAGTTCCGCCGGCTCGTGGCGGAAGGGATCGACGAAGGTTCGCTGGCGCCATGCGATCCCAAGATGGCTGCCTTCGTGATCGGCGGCGCACTGAGCTGGATCGGGCGCTGGTACCAGCCCGGCGGCGAATACACGCCCGAGCAGATCGCGGAGCACTGTATTGCAACGCTCACCGGCGGCTTGTTGCTGCGCCCGGAGGTGGTGGTCAAGTAAAGGAGTAATCGGGCCGCGCTCGGCGGAGCGACAGGATCGGGGCGCCGCGCCGGACGGCCGTAGTCGGCTGTATGCCGTGTCGCGGGTAGTCGGCACGCTGGCCGACCCGCATGTCAGGGACGTGCGTTATCGATACGCTCGGCCAGCACGCCGCGGGCGGCCCCGCCGATGATCGGCCGCGCGAATCCCGCGTGTCCCGCCAATCCGTCGAATGCGCGACCCGCATGCCCGCGCCGTCACCACGCGGCAAACACGTCCTGCGCGATCCCGAAGCCCGTGCTCATCCCGGCGCCGCTCGTCACGACGACGACGCGCGTGCCGTCGTCCGGCGTCTCGATCACGCAATCGGCATCGGAGGCCGACGGATAGCTGCCGGTCCAGCGCTCGATGACGTCCAGTTCCGGCACATCGAGCGTCTCTTGCAGCAGGCGCAGGATCTGCGCATCGATCTCCTGCGTCGCGAACGGCAGCGGCGCGGCGCCGTATTCGTGCGAGTCGCCCACGACGAGACTGCCGTCGGCGCTCTGCACCGCGATCAGGTGGATGCCGTAACCGAGGCACACGGGCTCTTCCGCCTTCAGGCGCGTACGCAACGCGTCGGCCGCGGGCAGCGCCGCGAAACCCGCGTAACGCAGCAGGCTCAGGTCGCTCATCACCGCGGCGCGCAGCGCCACCGGGCGGCGCGGCCGCACGCGCAGCATCTGCAACTGGCACAGCCGGACCTCGTGCCGCGCGAACCAGTCGCCGTACAGGTGACGGCTGTCCGCATTGCCGCAGACGATCACGCGCTCCGCGTGCAGCACCCCGCGCGACGTACGCACGGACGGCGTGCGCACCTCGTGCACCATCTCGCCGTAGCGGAACCGCACGCCGAAGCGTTCCGCCAGCCACGCCGCCAGCAACCCGATCGCGGTACGCGGCTCGATGCGCAGTTCATGCGGGCTGTGCAGCACGCCTTGCGCGCCGTCCAGCCGCAACGCCGGTGCGACAGCCGCCGCTTCGCCGGGCGTCATGACCCGGCAGCCGTCGGCCATGCCGGTCTGCATGAAGGCGTCGATCAGGTGCAGCGCCTCGGAGCGACGCGCAATCAGGTGGAGGCCCTGGTGAAGCACGTCGATGCCGGCTTGCGGCGCCACGTCTGCCCAGACTTCGCGGCTCGCGCGCGCACGCCGCCAGCTATGTTCGGCGTGCTGCCCCGTGACGGTGACGAACCCGAAATTGCGGATCGACGCACCCACGCAAGCGGCATCGCGCTCGATCACGCAGACGCGCAACCCCTTGCTTGCCGCCGTATAGGCATGTGCGAGGCCGACGATGCCGGCGCCGACGACGATCACGTCATAAGAATCTGCCGCTGCGATGGCGTTCACGATTGCACGTTCCTTTTGTCGAGATGACACGCGCCGCCCGTCGGGCCGTGCGCATCGGTTGCCGCTCGCCGCGCCCCATCGACGGCGCCCCGGGAGCAGAGCGAACGGGACGGTCGCCCGATCACGCACTATCGCGACGCAAGATGACATCCGAATGAAAAACCGCAAAATCGCATGAATTGACATATTTTGCCACTACATGACTTGGCGGAAATCCGTGCCGATCCGTCGGCTCACTGCATTCGCATCTACCGCATTCGCGTCGATCGAATCCGCTGTCGGCGCAGGGATGACATGCCGAAATATCACACCGTATTGCGCGAATGCGATTTTCAAGCACGTAGGAACAACATGCCGCGCAACACGCGCCCGCCCTCGACGCGTGTCCGCGTCGGATCGCCCGCGCCCGCCATGCTTCGTGGCAATTTCAGCAAATTCATGCTGTTTTGTGGTTTTTCATGTGCATGTCACCGAGGGCCGCAACACTGCCGTGTCTCCGGAAAACGCGTCGCCGGGAATCCGGGTGACTCCGGCTGACGGACACAACGAAGGGTCGACACACACGATGCTAGCGCTCGGATCGACCTTTCAATTTATTAACAGTCCTTAGTTAAACAAGCATCGCTCTCGCATGGGAAATTCAACGATGAAGAAGTTCGCACTGTCCGCCCTCTCGCTGTCGCTGCTGGGTGTCGCCGGCGTGGCGCACGCACAGTCGAACGTCGCGCTGTACGGCGTGATCGACACGTCGATCACGTACGTTCACGGCAACAGCGGAACGGGTAACAATCTGTGGCAAATGGGCAGCGGCAACCTGTCGGGCAGCCGCTGGGGCATGAAGGGCAGCGAGGATCTGGGCGGCGGCCTGAAGACCGTGTTCCAGCTCGAAAACGGCTTCAATTCGGGCACGGGCCGCCTCGGCCAGGGCGGCCGCATGTTCGGCCGTCAGGCGTTCGTCGGCCTGCAGAGCAGCCAGTACGGCACCGTCACGCTGGGCCGCCAGTACGATCCGGTCGTCGACCTGGTTCAGGGCGTCACCGGCGACAACTATTTCGGCGGCATCTTCGCGACGCCGGGCGACGTCGACAACAACGACAACAGCCTGCGCGTGAACAACACGGTCAAGTACACGTCGCCGGTGCTGGCCGGCCTGCAGGTCGAGGCGATGTACGGCTTCGGCGGCGTCGCCGGCTCGACGGGCTCGGGGCTCACGTACGCGATCGCGGCCGCGTACAACAACGGCCCGCTGGGCATCGCCGGCGGCTACTTCTACACCAACAACGTCAGCGGCGCCGCACGCGCCGCGGGCTGGAGCGGCTCGTCCGACGCGATCTTCGACGGCCCGATCAACAGCGGCTACCTGAGCGCGAAGAGCATCGGCATCGCGCAGGTCGCGGGTCAGTACGCGATCGGCCCGGTCACGCTGGGCCTCGGCTACAGCAACGCACAGTACCGCCGCGACGGCGATTCGCTGGCCGGCTTCGCCAATACGCAGAAGTACAACACCGGCCGCGCATTCGCCACGTATCAGGCATCGGCGCCGTTGCTGCTCGGTATCGGCTATGCGTACACGAAGGCGAGCGGCAACGTCGACGCGAAGTATCACCAGGTGTCGGTGGGCGCCGACTACGCGCTGTCGAAGCGCACCGACCTCTATCTGATCGGCGCGTACCAGCACGCGAGCGGCCAGCAGCAGGTCGTGAACGCGAGCGGACAACTGGTCACGCAGGATGCGCAGGCGTCGATCGGTTCGTACGGCTACGCCGGCACGAAGTCGCAGGAAATCGTCGCGCTGGGCCTGCGTCACAAGTTCTGATCGCGATGTTGTTTGACCCCGGGTGCGTGCCTGCATCCGGGGTCGCCGCCGTCGGATTGTGCTGGGCGCCACCGATATGTGCCGATCAGCTCATGCAGCTGCGGCTCGCGCGCCGCGCAGGCACTCGTGCGCGGCGGGCCGCTGGTCGTGATGTTGGCACTCGCCGCACTTGCGTTCGTCGTGCCGCAGCAGCCCCCGGCCGAGGCAGCGGTTGGTGTGGCAAATCGGTGCCGCGCTCGGCAGTCTCGTCGCCAATCTCGCCGGTTTCTCGACGCTCGGCGGGCTCGCCGGTGCGCAGCATGCGGCCGTGTGGTTGTTCGCCACATTCGCTGCCGCGCCACTGCTGGCCGCTGTCGTCGCACGCCGCGTGGCGGTTCGATGCAGGCCGGGCGGTTCGTCATTTCGGCCGCGTCTCTCGAAGCGACAAATCGACTTGACCGTGAACCGGCCGCGACGCACGTGATTGCGCCATCCTGACTCACGGCCGATCACCCAACGTAGGACCGTCACGCATCCGACGCGGAAAGCACGCCTCACTGCGTGGAGATCGACTACCGGTGAGGACTTTCCCGGCTGTCCCGGCCAATATTGAAACGCTAGAATTCCCACGGTTTCCGCACCGGAATCCAGCTGCGCCCCGCAGACTGCGACAGGTTCGAATGCGATTCAATCCTGAATCCGGATCTCGAACGACCCGAACGACCTCACCGAAAAGCAGCAACGAAACAGGAAACGCACATGGACAGCCGTCGATCGAGTCCCCCCCAACACGACCGCGCGCCCAGGATCTACGTCGTGGACGACGACGAAGCGGTACGCGTGTCGCTGCGCTGGCTGCTCGAATCGGTAGGACACCAGGTGGACGTGTTCTCGAACGGGCGCGAATTTCTGTCCGGCGCCGATCCGGAGATCCCCGGCTGCCTGCTGCTCGACATTCGCATGCCGTACATGGGTGGATTCGAATTGCAGGAAAGCATGCGTGCCGCCGGATTCCGGCTTCCGATCATCTTCCTGACCGCGCACGGCGACATTCCGATGACCGTTCGTGCGATGAAGGGCGGCGCCTATGACTTTCTCGAGAAACCCTATAACGACCAGGATCTGATCGACAAGGTCGCCGACGCGCTGAAGGTCGGCCTGCGCGAGTACCGGCAGGCCCAGGCGGACAGCCAGACGCAAGACCTGCTCAAGCAGTTGTCGGCACGCGAACGCGAAGTGTTCGACCTGCTGATCGAGGGCAAGGCATCGAAGGTGATCGCGGCCGAACTGAACATCAGCTACAAAACGGTCGAAGTGCATCGCGCGCACATCCGCGAGAAGCTCGGTGCAACGTCGCTCGCCGAGCTCGTGCGGCTCGGGATGCGCGGCACCCCGCAGCACGAAGAATGAACCGCGGCCGGTCCGGCCACCGTCGGGGTGGCGGGACCGGCCGGCCGGATCTCGCGCAGGTCAGCCCTCGACCTGCCCGCGCGCCGGTTTCGTGCGCTTCAGCATGCCGACGCGCAGCACCGGATACAGCACGAACGACGTGATCAGCGACGTAAAGAACTCGATCGGCACGACGCGTTCCAGCACGTAGTGCGCCAGCACGAAACCCGCCGCCACCGTCACGACGCCGGCCCAGTTGATCTCCTCGTCCGCCGGTGCGGCGCAGCCCGGCATGCGGCCGACGAGCAGATAGTCGGCGATGATGATCCCGGCGAACCCGGTGGTCAGCACGCCCAGCACCGTGATGAACGAGTTGAACCACGCGAGGATCGAGCCGACCAGCATCAGGCACGCCAGCACGTTGGCCAGCACGACGAACGTGAAGCGGCCGGGCCGCCAGTCGAACAACGCGTCCGCGAGATTGGTCAGCGAGAGCGACGCGCTGTACGTATTGAGCACCTGTGCCTTCGACTGCGCAAACACCATCAGCAACGTGCCGAACAGGCCGCCGAACACGATGAACGCGACGGCGACGCTGTCCGGGCTTTGCAGCGCCAGCGTCCGCGCGGCCGCCTCGGTCATCCCGCCGGCCTTCATGTGATGGGCGACGATCTGGTCCATGCCCGCATACATCACGATCCCGCCGACGGCGACCATCACGACATCCATGAAGACGTTGCCGATCACCGCCGCAATCGCGATGTCCCGCGACGATTTCGCATAGCGCCCGAGATCGGCGTCGATCAGCGCCAGCGCGCCGGCCGATCCGATCATCACGTTCACGCAGAAAGTGAACTTGCCGATGTCGGTATCCGCACCGAGCGCGTGAAGCGCGGCGACCGGCATCTGCGCGCCGAACTGCGTGACCGACGCCCACGATTGTCCGGACGCGGCGATGACTTCGACCATCATGTAGGCCAGCACGGCGAGGAACGCGAGCAGCGCCAGCGACGACACGCGCGCGACCAGCCTGAAGCCGAAGGCCGTCAGCAGGATCCACGCGACCGACAGGATGCCGTACACGAGCAGGCGCATGTCGAGCGTATCGGGCCGGTCGAGATAGAACAGGAAACCCTTGTAGAGCAGCGCATTCTCGAGGGCGATGAAGCCGGTAATCATGAAGCCGAACACGAGCGCGAGCAGCGCCGAGCCGCGCGGCCCGAGGCCGTGCCGGCGCGACAGCACCGTGCTCGACAGCCCGGTGCGGTACGCGACATGGCCGGCGCCCCAGCCGAGCAGCGCACCGGCGACGGCGACGAACAGGCCGGCGAGCAGGCCGATCCGGATGCCCGCGACGAACGTGACGAGCGCGCCGACGAACAACTGGATCAGCGTCGTGACGATGCCCGCGGTACTCCACGACAACTGCAGCCAGTTCTGGCGCTCGTTGTCCGGCACGGCCTCCAGCGCATGATCGTCGGTACGCGAGGTCAGATTGGATTCGCTATGCATGATGACGTCCTCCGGGCTCAGAAAAGGTGGCGCATGCCGATGCGCACGGCCGTCTGGTTGCCGCCGGCGGCAGGCGCCGACAACCCGGAGATCCATGCGTTCGCGTCGGCATTTCCGCTCGCGCGCTGGTACACGAGATTCGTGTAGATATCCGTACGCTTCGACAGCCAGTAGTCGAGCGTCACGCCGAACTGATGCGCCTTGTTGTTGCCGAGCTGCGCATTGCCCTTCATGTACTGGTAGTCGCCATGCACGATCGTGAACGGCGAAAACATGTAGTCGAGGCCGGCCTGATAGACGTCGACGTGCGCGTTGCTGAACGTGTTGCGCGTGTTGGTGTACATCGCGTCGAGCTGCAGCTTGCCGATCGTGTACCGGCCGCCGAGCCCCCAGTTGCGGATGCCGTCGCGTCCGTTGTTGATCGACGGATCCTTCGCATAGGTGTAGGCCGCGTTCAGCCCGAGCGGCCCGTTCGCATAGTTGATGCCCGCGCTGATCGTGCTGTCGGTCCCGAACGAGCCCGCGACGCCGCCGAAACCGTACATCACGCCGGCATTGAGCCCGCGATAGTCCGGCGTCACATACTTCACCGAGTTGGCGACCCGGAACGCACCGGCGACGCGGTTGAAATCGAGGCCCCCATACGGCGTGCCGAGCCCCTGGAACGGTCCCTGCTGCAGGTTGTACAGGCTGACGTAGCCGAGCGACTGACCGAGACGCTGCGCGGACAGCGACTCGAACATGAACTCGTACTGGTTGCCGAACGTCAGCGTGCCCCACGGGCTTGCCAGTCCGACATACGTCTGCCGGCCGAACGTGCCGCCGCCGATCGACTGGCCGTTCTCCAGGCCGAACTGGCCTTCCAGCTTGAAGATCGCCTTGAGCCCGCCGCCCAGATCCTCGCTCCCTTGCAGGCCGAACAGATTGGGCACCTGCATCCCGGTCGACATCACCGTGTTGCGGTTCCCGCCCTGATTGCTGATGAAGGTCACGCCGGCATCCAGCACGCCGTACAACGTAACGCTGCTCTGCGCGGCGGCCGCCAGCGGCACGCCCATGACGGCTATCGCCATCCATCTGGTTTTCTTCACTGTGTGTCTCCCGTGGTTTCGGTCGTTCGATTCATGCCTGCAGACGCTTGCCGGAAACGGCCTGCCCGATGCATCGACGCACCGGCCGTTCCGCTCGCGAATCCTGCGAATTCGCAGCGACTCCAAGTTAAGAAGCCGAAATTGCTGCCGACATTCGGTCGCGCACGTAAGAAACTAGATGGGAATACTTATTTGTCTTCTGATTCGATACGGCAACCGGGCGGCGCGGCGGCACACGAAAAAAAGGCCGCGTTTGCACGCGGCCGGATGAAGCACCCTGTCTTCGCGGATCCGCCGATCGGGTCAGGAAGACGGACGAGGCAACCACGCCGCGTCGTGTCGATGAATGAGCCGCAGATCGAGCAACACGCTCTGGAAACGCCACTGCCCTTCGTCGATCGTGACGCGGCTGTCATACGCGCCGCCGATCCAGTGGGCGGCCGGCGGCTCGGCATCGTCGCGGCTCTGGCGGATCTGCGCCAGCTCCCACAAATGCCATCGACATCGCCCGCTCAGCAACGTCTCGTCGATCTCGATCACCGGCGCGGCCATGTAGTGCAGGCTCCAGACGATCTGCTCGCTGCCGATCCTCGCGAGTTGCTCCGCAATGACGTCGCGGCCTTCATGACGCCCGAAACCCCGGGCTTCCCACACCGCGTCGCGACTGAAGAGCGGCGCCATCAACGCGGGATCGTTGCGCCGATCGGCCCCATAGGCGTAGCGGCCGACCAGCTGGCCGACGTCGGCGATTGCCTCGAGGCGCGCAATGCGCCCGGCGAGTGTCGATGCGGCCATCGGCCGGTCTCCTTGCGGGAATGCGCCCGAGGTCCGGCCGGACCTCGGGCATGCGCCGAGATGCGTCGGCGGCTCAGTGCCGTGCGTCGCCGTGCTCGGCGACGAAGCGTGCTTCGTCGAAGCTGTACGGCACCTTCGGATCGCCGCGATACAGTTCGATGTGCGGTGCGACCTCGGCGAGCGACAGCGCGAGCGACAGCAGCCGTGCGGCGTCCGCCGGCAATTCGCCGATCGGATAGCGGTCGAGGTACGTCAGGATCGACGGCAGCCGCGGCAGCATGTTGTCGTAGAAGTAGCGCAGCTCGCCGCTCGACGAGCCGATGCGGCGCTGCTGCCGTTCGTTCTGGGTCGGAAGGGCCCACGCCGCGACGAGCGGCTCGAGCATGTCGAATTCCTTCGGAAGCAGATTGTCCATTGCGTGCGTCTCCGTCATTGATCCATGTATTGTTCGAGGACCTTGTACCCATGTCGCAGCAGGATCTCCTCGTCCTGAAGGAACATGTGCTGCTTTGCGCCGGACGCAAGCGCGGCATGCGTATCCTCCATCGTCGCCGTATCCTCGAGCCATGCGTTGCGCTGCAGCACCTGCGCGAATTCGACGGCCCAGCGTTCGCTGTTGGTCTTCGGCGGCTTCACGTAGTACTTGCCCTCCCACAGCGTCTTGTCGTGCGACAGCGGCCAGAACTGATGGGTGAACCAGATCCCCTCCGAGATGTGGATCAGGATGTTCGGGAACACGACGCTCAGCTCGAACGAGAAGTCGCCCCGGCGGTCGGGGTTCACGCCCGGCGGCAGCATCGACGAGCCGCGTTGCGCGACCAGCGACGCGCCCGTGATGTTGTTTGCGATGCCGGCAACCGGCGTCGGCGTGGCGTTGAGCGTCAGGCAAATGCCGGTCGTGCGATGCTCGTCGAACAGCGCAACGTCGGTCAGTCCGCTCGAAAACACGTTCGGGAACGAACCGGCATGGATGGTCGACACGTGATACGCCTCGGAGAACGCGTCGAGCGCGATCTTCCAGTTGCAGTCGAGCACCGTGTTGTAGCTGAAGCACTGGCTCATCTCGTGAAACGGGAAGCCCGCGAGATGATGCCCGAGGCCGCCGAGATACTCGTGCAGCGAGCGCTCCGGCTCCGCGGCCAGGTTGATGAAGATGAAGCCCTCCCACACCCCCGTATGAACCGGCGTCAGCCCGCTCGACGCCTTGTCGAAGCACGGCGGAAAGCGCTCTTCCTCCGGCACCTGCACGAGCTTGCCCTGGCCGTCGTAAACCCAGCCGTGGAACCGGCACGTGACGACCGCCGCCTTGTTGCGGCCGAAGGTTTCCTCGCCATGCTCGACGACGACCTTGTTGCCGCGGTGCGAGCAGGTGTTGTGAAAGCCGCGGATCGTGCCGTCCTTGCCGTGCATGAGGATCACCGACGTCTTCGCGAAATGGATCTTCTTGACCTTGTAGTCGCCGACGTTCGGAATTTCCTCGATGCGCCCGACCTTCAACCAGGTCTTCGAAAACACGCGCGCCTTTTCGCGTTCGTAGAATTCCGGCGATATGCAGGGCTCGACCGGAATCGGCTCCGTGCCGAGTTCCGGATACTTGGCCGCCCATCTCAGGGTATTGGTGGTGGTGTCCATCGCTGCTCCTCTCAATGAATTGATTCGCGTTGCTCGATCGTGTCGATCGTCACGCGGTTCAGGTCCGGTCGTGCGTGCCGTCGTCGAGTCCGTATTGCGCGCGCGCCAGGTGCGCGATGCCGAGGCGTTCGAGCACCGGCATCGGGCACAGGAACGTGACCCGCACGACGCCCGGCAAGCGGCTGATCTCGATCGAGCCGGCGATCGTCGCGCGGTTGAGGATCTCGTCGTACGCCAGCCCCGTGACGTTCGTCGCGCGCTGCAAACCGTTCTTCGTCGCGTCGTTGAGCGTGGCGCCCGAGCCGATGAAGGTGATCGGCGCGTTCTCCTCGATCTCGCGCTGCCCGTAGCGCGCCGCGAGCGCCGCCACCTGCTCGCGCTGCGCGGCGTTCATCGGCCGCGCCATCGGCGGCAGATCGTCCGGTCGCTGCAGCAGGATCGGGCCGTCCAGCGTCAGGCCCTTGATCACCTCGACCTGCAGCTCGACCTCGCCCGCGACGTCGGTCGCGTGGCCGGCGATCTCGCCATTGCCCTGCTGCGCATGCATGTCGCCCATGTATACGCCGGCCCCCGGCACCTTGATGGGGCAGATCACGATCGCGCCCGCGCGCACGCTGTTGGTGTCCATGTGGCCGTCGGTCTTGTTCGCCTCGAGCGCTTCGCGCGACATGCCGAACGCGTGCGGCGCATCGATCAGGAACGCGCCGAAATCGCCCGCGTTGTGCGAGTCCGGCATGTCGACCGACGGGATCGTGCCGATGTTGCCGAGAAACGGCTGCATGTGCGCCGCCAGCCCGCTCATGTCCGCGCGGGCAAGCGAAAGGATCGAATGCTGTTCGGACGAGGCCGGCAGGCGCGCCATCTTTCCCGGCATCCCGGCGATACGCTGCGCGGCGTCCTTGTCGACCGTCAGCGACACCTGGTGCTCTCGGTCGAGCACGATCACGTAGCCGTGACTGAAGCGGAACGCATTGACCTCCGCGCCGCAGACGCTGCAATGGATCGCGTCGTCGCCGGTACCCTCGACGTGACTCGGCGGGCTTTCGGTGCCGCAGGTCGTGCATCGCTTCGCGACGAACGGGTCGCCGACATAGCGGCCCTCGACGAACTCCATCACGCCCGACGACGTGGCGAGCGACGTCACGTCGCAACGCAGGATCTTCAGCGCCACGGCATCGCCGATTTCGGCGCCGTCGACAGCGACCGGCTGCGTGACCTCGTGCCCGCCCTGGAAGATCGGCGTAATCATCGGCCCCCAGCAACCGGGCGGCGTACCCGTCACGATGCGCCCGCCGTTCCGAACCGGACCGAGCATGGTCAGGCGCGGCCCGATGACGCCGCGGGTATACGCGCCGACCTCGACGACGTCCCGCGGTGCTGCCGACGGTGGATGGCTCATGGATGTCTCCTCGCTCGAATGCGGAACGGGGCCTCGCGCCACGTCTTCCGCTTCTTGTTGATCAGTGCACTCAAGCGTAAGGAAATCGCCTGCCGGCCGTTATCCGGTCGGTCAATTAGCGCATTAGGTGATAACACTTAACGACCGCGCGGCCCGCGAGCCGCGTGCTTTCGCGGTGCTATGCTGACAGCCGGATTACCCCGGGGCGCCCCTGCCATGCATTCCGTCAGTCAATTGAGCCGGACCAACTACCAGGAGGTCTTCGTCTACGCGAACGACATCATGGTGATCCACGACATGGACAGCGGGGAAATCCTCGACGCCAATCGCAAGGCATGCGAGATGTACGGGCACACGATCGACGAATTGCGCGGAATGTCGATCGGCGAGCTGACCCGGAACCACTCTCCGTACGACACCGAAGGCGGCCTGAGGCGCGTGTGGGAGGCGCGCGATTCCGGCGACACCGTGATCTTCGAATGGGTGATCTGCAACGCGCAGGGCCGCGAAACGCCTGTCGAAGTGAGCCTGAAGCGCATCACGCTGAACGGGGTCGACCGTGTGATCGCGATGGCGCGCGACATCACCGAGCGCAAGGAAGCGCACGCCGCGCTCAAGGAACGCGAGCGGTACTACCGCAAGCTGATCGAGCGCTCGTCGGACGGCATCGCGATCCTTTCCGCCAACGGCATCGTCCGCTTCCTCGGGCCATCGATCCATTCGCTGCTCGGGGTTTCCGCGCGCATGCCGGTCGGCCGGTCCGTCTATGCATTCATCGCACCGGAAAACGTCGAAACGGTGCGCGACACGCTGCGCGCGCTGGCGCCGGACGCGAGCGCCAACCTCGGCTACCGGATCCAGCACCGCAACGGCACGTGGCGCATCCACGAGGCGCGCTGCCGGAACCTGCTCGACGATCCGGCCGTCAACGGGATCCTGGTCAATTTCCGCGACGTCACCGAACGCGTCAGGGCCGAGGAAACCGCCCGCGCCCGCGCGCTCGAACTCAGCCGGATCTCGCGCATCTCGACGACCGGCGAGATGGCCACCGCGCTCGCGCACGAGCTGAACCAGCCGTTCTTCGCGATCGTCAACTTCGTTGCGGGGTGCCGCCGGCGCATCCAGTCCGGCAATTTTTCGGCCGACGATCTGCTGCACGCGCTGGAGCTGGCGCAGCACGAAGCCGAGCGCGCCGGCCGCATCATCAACAAGGTGCGCGAATTCACGTGCAACCGGACCTATCAGCGCCAGTTGATCGACGTGCGCACCCTGGTACGGGACATCGCCGACCTGATCGCGCTGCGCGCGCGGCAAAGCGACGTCACCGTCACGTACGAACTCGACGACGCACCGTGCGAAATCGAATGCGACGACGTGCTGATCCAGCAGGTCGTGATCAATCTGGCCGTCAACGGGATCGAGGCGATGTCGGGCACGTCGCCAGAACGCCGCGAACTACGCATCTCGGTAGCCAAGCGCACCAACGGCAATGTGCAGATCACCGTGTCCGATACCGGCCCCGGCCTGCCGCGCGTGAGTCCGGACCGCATCTTCGCGTCGTTCTTCTCGACCAAGCACACGGGCCTCGGGCTCGGACTGTCGCTGTGCCACTCGATCGTCGATACGCATGGCGGGCATCTGTGGGTCACGAGCGCGGAAGCCGCGCCCGGCACGCGTTTCCACGTGATGCTGCCGCGCTCGGCCGGCGCGGCCTGAACGCGGCGACGATAAGCGAAAACCTGTATTCGCTAAGCAGTCGATCCAATTTACCCGTCAGGCAGCCGTCACTACCCTGAAGCCATGACGTCCCGCAGGCAGCGGAACCGGCGCGATATCGCGCGCCGATTCATGGACGTCGACAACCAGGGAACACGATCATGACGGTAGCCGAACATACGATCCATTTTCTTTGCCGCACGTCGGACGTGCCGCGCGGATGCGCGAAGCGCGTCGCACTCGACGGCCGCGCGCCGGTCGCGGTCTTCAACCTCGACGGCCGGTTTCATGTCACCGACGACACCTGCACGCACGGCGAAGCATCGCTGTGCGACGGTGAAATCGATGGCGACGTCGTCGAGTGTCCGTTCCATCAGGGTGCCTTCGACATTCGCACCGGCAAGGCCGTCGGTGCGCCCTGCATCGTCGATCTGAAGACGTATGCGGTCGTCGTCGAAGACGACGCGATCGGCATTCGCCTCGCCGATTGACGGAGGACGACGACATGCACGAGATCCTTCTCGACGGATCGGCGCACCGCTTTGCGTGCGATCGCGACGACACCCTGCTCGGCGCCGGCTTGCGGGCCGGCCTGGGCATGCCGTACGAATGCACCGCGGGCGCGTGCGGCAGCTGCAAGTTCGAACTGCTCGACGGCAGCATCGACGTGCTGTGGGACGACGCGCCCGGGCTGTCGGCGCGCGATCGCGCGAAGGGCCGACACCTCGCCTGCCAGTGCCGCCCGACGAGCGACTGCCGCATCAAGATCCGGCTCGACGATGCATGCCGCCCCGCGCAACCGCCGCGCAAGCAGGTCGCCACCTTGATCGCGACGGACGACGTCACGCACGACATCCGCGAATTCCGCTTCCGCACCGATGCGCCCGCGGTCTTTCGTCCGGGACAATTCGCAGTGCTGCACTTGCCCGGGATCGCCGGCACACGTGCATATTCGATGGCGAACCTGCCGAGCGACGACGGTGACTGGCATTTCCAGGTGCGCCGCGTCGAACGCGGCGCCGGTTCGACGACGCTGTTCGAGCGCGTGAAGCCGGGTGACCGCGTGATGCTCGACGGCCCGTACGGGATGGCGTTCTTGCGTCCGGAACCGGCTCGCGACGTGGTCTGCATCGCGGGTGGGTCGGGGCTCGCGCCGATGCTGTCGATCGCACGCGGCATGGCTCAAGCCGGCCTGCTGGGCACACGCCGGCTACATTTCTTCTATGGCGCGCGTACGCCGCGCGACGTGTGCGGCGACGCGCAACTGCGCACGCTGCCCGATTACGGCGAACAGCTCGTGTTCTACCCGGCGGTATCGTCGCCCGGCGGCGCCGGCGACTGGTCGGGCCGTACCGGCTTCGTCCACGAATACGTCGAGGACGTCCTCGGCGCGAACCTGGCCGACCACGAGTTCTACATGGCCGGCCCGCCGCCGATGATCCAGGCGATGCTGGACGTGCTGCATGCGCGTCACGGCGTGCCGGCGTCGCAGGTTCACTTCGACCGATTCTTCTGATCCCTCCATTTCACGTGACAGGTCACGCACCATGAACATGACCGATACCGTCGGCCTGGTCGCCGGAATACTGACGACCGTTTCGTTCGTTCCTCAAGTCGTCAAGATCCGGCGCTCAGGCTCCGCACGCGATATTTCCTACACGATGTACGCGTGCTTCATCGCCGGCGTGAGCCTGTGGCTGTACTACGGCATCGCGATCGGCGCGTTGCCGGTCGCGCTGAACAACGCGGTCGTGCTGCTGCTGGCCGTCACGATCATCGTGCTGAAATATCGCGCCGAAGCACGGGCCGCAGCCGGCAAATCGGGCAATTGACGTCGGGAGAATGAGAAAGGGCGTCGGTCGGCAGCAAGCCGGCCGACGCCCGTGCCGTTCAGGCGGCCGGTGTCGTCAGTTCGCCGATCGGCGACAGGCCCTGCTCGGGGCCCATCGCCGAATAGCCGCCGTCCACCGCCAGATTCGCGCCGGTGATGAACGACGCCTTGTCGGAGACGAGAAACAATACCGCGTTGGCGACTTCCTCCGGTTCGCCGATGCGGCCGAGCATGTGGAATTTCTGCGCGACGGCATTGGTCCTGCGCTTGTCGCCGCCCGATATCGCGTCCAGCACGCCGGACCACGTCCAACCCGGCGACACCGCATTGACGCGGATATTGTCGCGCGCCAGATCCAGCGCCTGGCTGCGCGTCAGTTGCAGGATCGCCGCCTTGCTGGCCGGATACAGCCAGCGGCCCGCCTGCGCCGCGGACGCGCTCGTCGAGCCGAAATTCACGACCGCGCCGCCGCCGGCCTCGCACAGGAACGGATAGGCGGCCTGCAACAACAGGCACGCGCCGATCACGTTGACGTCGAACGCCGCATGCCATTGCGCGCGTGTCGACGACAGCGCGTCGTCGACGTATGCGCACGCAACGTTGACCAGCATGTGGATGCGGCCGAATCGCGCATGCGTCGCCTGCACGCAAGCGCGAATCGCCGCATCGTCGGCGAGGTCGGTCTCGACGAACATCGCGCGCGCGCCGAGCGAATCGGCCAGCGCGCGACCGCGCGCAACGTCGATGTCGGCCACCGCGACCTGCGCGCCGCCGTCGCACAGCGCGCGTGCGACCGCCGCGCCGATCAGCGTCGCGCCGCCCGTGACGATCGCGGTCTTGCCTTCGATGCCCCAGCATGTCGATGGATTCATGTCAGCTTTCCTGTCGGTTCGTGTCCAGCTCCCGCAACGCGCCCATGCAGAAGACCAGCGGCGCCTGCTCGTGCCAGCGGAAACGGTTGACCCGGCCGACGAAGATCGCGTGATCGCCACCCGCGTGCACGATCTCGTTCTCGCATTCGAATTGAGCGACCGCGCCCGCGATCAGCGGCACGCCGCCCTGCCCGTCGACGGTGTCGACGCCGGAAAACCGGTCGTCGATCGGCTTGGCAAAGCGTGTGCAGATATCCTGCTGCGAGCCGGCCAGAACGTTGATCGCAAAGAAGCGGCAACGCTCGAACGCGCGCAGGTTCGGCGAGCGGCGCGCCAGGCTCCACAGGATCAGCGGCGGATCGATCGAGACCGACGAAAACGAATTCGCCGTCAGGCCGATCCGGCGGCCGTCGTCGTCGACCGTCGTGACGACGGTCACGCCCGTCGCGAAGCAGCCGAGTGCGCGCCGGAAGTCGCCCGGTGCCTGCGGAATCTCGTGATGATGACGCCACGCGTGCGCGACGATGTCGTGGTCATGCCGCATCGCGCGCCACCCGCTCCGCGACGAAGCGCTGTGCCTCCGACAAATCGGCGATCCACGGCCAGAATTCGCGCGGACGCTGAAAGCAGCGCACGAAGTCGTCCGCCACCGCACGCTGCGCCGATGCCGCGCGCAACACGTGCATGATCGCTTCGCTTGGCGGTTCGAGCAGTGCGTTCGTGAACGCCGTCGTATAGCTGGCCGACGTGTCCCAGAACGCGTCGAAGGTCTGCTGCATCCACCCGGCGTCGAACGGCTCGCGACCGTGCACGTCGATCGCCCGCATCAGATGGTCCACCATGCGCGACGCGTTGTTCGCGCCCTGTCCGGCAATCGGATCGTTCAGGCAAACCGTGTCGCCGATGCCCATCACGATGCGCCCGGACGCGAGGCGGCCGACCGGATGGCGCACGGTCGGCGTGAAGGCGCCCTTGAGCCACGCGTTCGGATCGGTCAACTGCGCATCGTCGAGCAGGCCCGCCTCTTCCGGCGCGAAGTCGCGCATCACGCCGCGCGCAATCTCGAGCAGTTCATTGCCGTCCGTCGCGGCCTGGAAGCGATCCATGTCACCGCCCGGACGCGCTTCGAACAGGAAGCTCCGGCATTCGCCGACGCCATGCGAGTAGAACGGCAGCGAAAAAAACTCGCCGACACCGAAAACGAAGTTGAACCGCAGCGGCCGGAAATCTGCTTTCGGCCACGGACGATCGCCGACGATCTGCGGCCCCTTGAGCAGCATCGCCGCGAGATTGCGCGGCGGCTTGTCATGCACGCTTCGCGCGGCGTCGCGCGCGAACAGCGCATTGATCGCCCCCTTGCCGGACGCGATGAACGTCAGATCATTGGCGCTGGCGATCTCGTCCAGCTCGTCGATGTCGACGCTGCGAAACACGAGCGTGCCGCCGCGCCGTTCGAATTCCTCAGTCCAGCGCGCAAACTTCGTCCGCTGGTCGATCGCCTGACCCGACCGGTCGTGCAGCCGCCCCTTGACCGTCATCACGCTCGCGCCCGACGGCTCACGGAAATCGACGAGCATCCCTTCGCCGGCCGGTGCGACGTCTTCCCAGAAATTCAGGCCGAGCCGGCGTTCCCAGTCCAGCGTTTCGTTGAACAGAAACGCCGTGCTCGGGATCCTGCCGGCCAGTAGCTGATCCGGCGTGCGGTCCGTATACACCGTGACCTCATGCCCCCGGTCCAGCAAGCCGAATGCCAGATGAAACCCGGCCTGCCCGCCTCCTACGATTCCGATCTTTCTCACGTCGCATGCCTCCTGTTGGTTTGGGTTATGCGTAGCGTAGGAGGCCGGACAGGGTCGGTAAATTCGCTCGGCTACTTACGACCATAGATGGAAGCACCTATGCGCCATCGCATGGGCACGACGCAAGAAGTGCCCTGTTGCGGAATATCATCCCGTGACACGGCGCGTCGGTCCATCGGTGAAGACAAGCGGCCGATCCGTTCACATCGTCATCCATCGTCCCCAAGCGGCTGCCTGGGCCAGATGCCGCACCGATGCCAGCGTGTTACCGGTCGCGCAGATCGGTCACAAACACGCCGAGGTTGCACGCTCCTTCGGCTTCGTTCCGCAGTTCGTCGCATGAACCCTGCGTTGCACGGTCTTGCTTCATCACGACGGTAAAGTCGCGGCAGAATCATGCAAAATGCTCCGCATCTGAGATGCGGAGACCGACGCGTGGCAATCAACTTCGATTTAACCGACTTGCAGGCATTTCGCGCGGTCGTGGAAACGGGAAGTTTCCGAAAGGGCGCAGAGACGGTCAGCCTGTCCCAGCCTGCCTTGAGTCGCCGAATCGACAAGCTCGAGGAAGCGCTCGGCGTGCGGCTCTTCGAGCGCACGACGCGTAGCGTCACCCTCACCACCGTCGGTCGCGTGTTCGCCCAGAGTGCCGAACAACTGCTCGACGATCTCGACGTCGCCCTGCTCGGCATTCGCGACGTATCATCGAGCCGCCTGGGCCATGTGACCATTGCGTGCGTCCCCTCGGTGGCTTACTACTTTCTGCCCGCCATCATCGCGCGCTATCATCAGCGCTTTCCACGCATCAGGGTCAAGCTGCTGGATGCGAGCGCAAACGAGGTGCTGGGCGCCGTCATCAGCGGCGAGGCCGATTTCGGCGTGAGCTTCATCGGCAGCCAGGAGGCCGACATCGAGTTCAAGGTGCTGCTCCAGGAGCGCTTCGTTGCTGCCTGCCGCCGCGACCATCCGCTCGCGCGCAAGAAGCGCGTGACCTGGAACGAACTTTACGAGCACGATTACGTGTCGGTGGACAAGACTTCCGGTAACCGTCTGTTGCTCGACCAGGCCCTTGCCGCCGTGGCACCGCGTGGGCCGAGCGTGTGCGAAGCGCGCCACGTGACAACCCTGCTCGGCTTGATCGAAGCGGGGCTCGGCGTCGCCGCGGTGCCCTCGATGGCGATGCCCGGGCACGACCACCCTATTCTCACGAGCGTGCCGCTCGTCGAGCCGGTCGTCAAACGACGCGTGGGCATCGTGAAACGACGTGGACGGCCGCTCACCCCGGCTGCCGAAGCGTTTCACCAGATGATCATCGAAGCGAAGCGCGCCGGTATCTCGAGCAGCGGCGCAGCGGTGTGACAACGACACAAGAGACACGAAGGAAGACCGTACAGTGAGGTTGCCCAGGCTGCTTGGATCGCTTTATGTGCAGGTCCTGCTCGCGATGATGCTCGGCGTGACCGTCGGTCACGTCTGGCCGGAAGCAGGCGCGATGCTCAAGCCCCTCAGCGACGCGTTCGTCGGCCTCGTCCGGATGACCATCGCGCCGATCGTCTTTTGCACGATTGTCTCGGGCATCACGTCACTGGCGAACGGGCAGGCAATCGGTCGCACGATCGTTCGGGCCCTGGCGCTCTTCTACCTGCTGACCGCCATCGCGCTAGCCATCGGGCTCGTTACCGCGTTCGTGCTGCGACCGGGTGCCGGCATGCACATCGACGTCCACCATCTCGATTCGCGCATCCTCGCGCCGTACGTGAAGGATGCGCAACCACGCGGGCTCGTCGCGTTCGGGCTGAGCGTGATCCCCGATACGATGCTCGGCGCGTTCGAGCAAGGCGAGGTGTTGCCGGTGCTGCTGCTGTCGCTGCTGTTCGGCTTCTCGCTGAACGCACACCCGCGAGCCGGACGGCCCGTTCTTGCACTGATCGACGGTGTCGCCCAGGTCGTCTTTCGCGTACTCGCGATGATCATGCGGCTCGCGCCGATCGGCGCATTCGGCGCGATGGCCTTCACGGTGGGCCGCTTCGGGATCGGCTCGATCGGCTCGCTTGCGAAGCTGATGCTGTCCTTCTATGTGGCCTGCGCGCTGTTCGTCGTGCTGGTGCTCGCACCGCTCGCGCGGCTGCACGGCTTCACGCTGTGGCGGCTCTTGCGCTACCTGCGCGAAGAGTTGCTCATCGTCCTTGCGACGTCCTCTTCGGAGCCCGTTCTGCCACGTCTGATCGTCAAGCTGGAGTCGCTCGGTTGCGACAAAGGCGTCGTGGGGCTCGTGCTGCCGGCGGGCTATTCCTTCAATCTGGACGGTACCGCGATCTATCTGACGCTCGCAGCGTTGTTCATCGCGCAGGCGTGCGACGTGCCCCTTTCCGCGTCGCAAATCGCGATGATGCTCGCCATCATGCTGCTCACGTCAAAGGGTGCGGCCGGTGTTTCCGGTAGCGGGCTGGTGGCGCTGGTCGCCACGCTCGTCGTCATGCCCGACCTGCCCGTCGCCGGCGTGGCGCTGCTGGTCGGCATCGATCGCTTCATGTCCGAGGCACGCGCACTGACGAGCGTGATCAGCAATGCCTGCGCGGTGATCTTCGTGTCGATGTGGGAAGGTGCATGCGATCGTACGCGTCTTGCGCAGACGCTCGCCGCAGTGGGGCCGGTATCCTCGAACGGGGCCGATGCGGATCGTGCCGCGGCAGATGCCGACGGTGACGGGAAGGCTGTCTGACGCACACCTTCCCGTCGATCAGGCTCAATGAGCGGAGACGGAATCCAGTCCGGTCGATTGCACGTCCGCCTGCACATCAGGCGACGCAAGATAGTCGAGCAGCGCCTTCGCTTCCTTCGGATGCTGCGCCCCCACGGGGATGCCGGCCGCGAAGCGCGTGACCGACTGCAGCGACTCGGGGATCTTGCCGACGAAGGTCGCCCCCTTGACCGGCAGCAACTCGCTCACCTGCTGGAAGCCGATTTCGTAGTCGCCGTTCGCGACGACCGATGCCACCGGGATCCGCGGAATCATCTTCGCCTTCGACTTCACCTGTTCCTCGATGCCGAGCTTCCTGAACAGCTCGCGTTCGATATACACGCCGCTCGCGCTGTCCGAGTAGGCGATCGACTTCGCGTGCAGCAGCGCCTGCTTGAGGCCTTCGGCGGAACGCACGTCGGGCTTTGCCGAGCCGTCGCGCACGACCACGCCGATGCGCGAGTCGGCCAGCTCGACCCGCGATCCGGGGATCACCTTGCCTTGCTTGATCAGGTCGTCCAACGCATAGCCGACCATGATGACGGCGTCGGCGGGCTCGCCGCGCGCGAGCCGGTTAGGAATCGCTTCCGGCGACTTGCCCATCGACGGGCCGAGCGCGGTATCGAGCGTGTTACCCGTCGTGGACGCAAACCGGGGGCCGAGCAGCTTGTAGGCGGCGGTGAAGCCCCCCGAGCTCATCACGTGCAGTTCGGCGGCCTGCACGTTGGCAGCTACAGCCGTGGCAAGGACGAGCGCGGCCGCACAAAATTTCGGGAGCAGATTTTTCATGATCGTGGTCGGGCGGAATCGCGTGTGTGGGTGAACATTCCGGATGGATCGGGCATCAATGCGCCGGCGTCAGCGTCGCCGTGTGGCGACGATAGAGCGCGAACGTCGCAAGCAGCGCGCACACCGCGGCGAAGCTCATCCAGTAGCCCGGTGCGGCCTTGTCGCCCGTCATGTGAATCAGCGCGGTCGAAATGGCCGGCGTGAAGCCTCCGAACACGGCCGTCGCGAGGCTGTAGGCGAGCGAGAAGCCCGCGACACGCACTTGCACCGGCATCACTTCCGTGAGCGCGACGATCATTGCACCGTTGTAGATCCCGTACATGAACGAGAGCCACAGGAGGACGAGCAGCATGTTGACGAACGATGGCGCGTGAGCAAGCAACGACAGCGCCGGGTAGGCGGTCACGACGGTGAGCAACGTCATGCCGACCAGCAGCGGCCGGCGGCCGATCCGGTCGGACAGCGCGCCGCCGATCGGCAGCCACACGAAGTTCGACACACCGACGCAGAGCGTCACGAGCAGGCTGTCGGCGGTGCTCAGGTGCAGCACCGTCTTGCCGAAGGTCGGCGCGTAGACCGTGATCAGATAGAAGCTCGTGGTGGTCATCGCGACCAGCATCATGCCGGCAACCACGACGCCCCAGTTCTGAACCAGCGTACCGAACACTTCCTTCATGCCCGGACGATGCTGGCGCGCCTTGAACTCCTGGGTTTCCTCCAGGTTACGGCGCAGCATGAAGATGAACGGCACGATCATGCAGCCGACGAAGAACGGCACGCGCCATCCCCATGCGGCGATGGCCGATGCGCTCAGCCAATGATTGATCGCAAAGCCGAGGCCCGCCGCGACGACGATCGCGACCTGCTGGCTGGCGGACTGCCAGCTCGTGAAGAAGCCCTTGCGGCCGGGCGTGGCCAGCTCGGCGAGATAGACCGACACGCCGCCCAGTTCTGCCCCGGCGGAGAAGCCCTGCAGCAGCCGCCCGAGCAGCACGAGCGCGGGTGCGAGCAAGCCGATCGTCGCGTAGCCCGGCACGAACGCGATCAGGATGGTGCCGCTCGCCATGATGGACAGCGTGACGATCAGGCCCTTGCGGCGGCCCACGTCGTCGATGTACGCACCCAGCACGATTGCGCCCAGCGGCCGCATCAGGAAGCCGGCGCCGAACACGGCGAAGGTCATCATCAACGACGCGAACTCGCTTTGTGCGGGAAAGAAGACGTTGGCGATCTGCGTGGCATAGAAGCCGAACAGGAAAAAGTCGAACTGCTCGAGAAAATTCCCGGCTGTGACGCGGAAAACCGCGGCGGCCTTCGAACGTTCGGTCGGAAGGCTGGACGAGGGGTGCATCGGGGTGTCTCCTGAAAATCCTGAAATATGCGGAAGGGGCAGGTCGATTGTCGTTTTCCGGCATGTTCGCTCGATCCCGGGCCGACGATAAGTGCGATTTTTGGAAGGATTGATGTTGATTGGTTATCAATCGGCGCGTCACCGGCGCGCGGCGCCGTACATCGTTCCGCCCCGGACTGCCTTGCCCCCTCACCCGTGCCCGGTCGCACACGTTTGCGCCCCGTTGCGCGATCGCACGCGCCGGCTGGCGGCCACGCCGGCCTCGATTTTCTGTTAACCGTGCCGTTAACCCGGATTTGAACCGCGCCGGAGCGATTCCCGCCGGCCTCCCCTACGAGCACGAACATGCCCGCATCCACCACGATCGAGAAAATTGCCGACTGGGCCGGACGCAACCATCTTGTCGTCGGGGCATTGGGTACGCTGATGTCGCTTGCCGCGCTCGGAATCAGCGCCGCGACACTGTGGGCCGGCCGGAGCGAAGTGATCGAACACGCACATGAGACGTCGCGCAACGTCGCAGCCGTGCTGGTGAGCCAGATCGCACGCACCGTCGAAACGTCGAACAGCGCACTGGTCGCACTCGCGTCCGATCTCGGCAAGCCCCCGGTGCAGCGTATGGATGCCGGGCTGCGGCACGACCTGCTGTTCGAGCGCACCGCAGCCCAATATGTCACCGGCATGGGCGTGACCGACAAGTCCGGCCAGTTGATCGACGGATGCTGCAGCGCGACCCACCATTGGGATTTCAGCGATCGCGACTACTTCAAGGTGCATCGCGACGCGGACGACGTCGGCCTCTACGTGTCCGAGGCCTATCGCGCGCGCTCGCGCAGCGGCAAGGAATCCATCGCGCTGTCGCGGCGCATCGACCGGCCGGATCATACGTTCAACGGCATCGCGGTGGTCGCCATCGACCTCGCCTATTTCGAGCAGCTCCTGTCCGGCCTCGATGTCGGGCCGAACGGGGTCAGCGCGATCCTGCGCGCGGACGGCACGATCCTCGCGAGAAATCCGTCGTTGAACGACAGCCAGATGAACCACCTGCGTCACTCGAAAGCCTTCAACCGGATGGTCAACAGTGAATCGGGCTTCTATCCCGCACGGTCGAGCATCGACGGCACCATGCGGCTGTATACGTATCAGCGGGTGCGGGGCACGCCGCTGATCGCCGTCGTCGCGCCGGCCGAGCACGACGTGCTGGCGGGCATTACGCGCCTGTCGTGGACGGTCGGCATATCCGCAACCGTGATCAGCGCCCTGTTCTGCGCGGTGGTCTGGCTGCTTGCGTTTGCGCTCCGGGACAACCTGCGCAAGCAGACGCTGCTCATGGACCTCACCCGGACCGATCCGCTGACGGGCCTGTGCAACCGCCGCGCGCTCGATATCGCGCTGGCCGACGAATGGGAACGGCTGCAGCGGGGCAGCAACGGCAGCCTGTCGATTCTGTTCATCGATGCCGACCACTTCAAGCAGTACAACGATCGGCACGGCCATGCGGAGGGCGACACGGCGCTGCGCTTTCTCGCCGAATGCATCCGCACGCACACGCGGCGGCGCGGTGATCTCGCCGCGCGCTACGGCGGCGAGGAGTTCGTCGCGGTGCTGCCGGATACGGACGAAAGCGGTGCCGCGCAGGTCGCGGAGGCCATTCGACGCGAAGTCGAACGCAACCGGCTCGACGGGTTTGCGGAAACCGTTCCGGCCTTCACCGTCAGCATCGGCTGCGCGACCGGTCATCGCGCGCGCCCCCCGACCGTGCACGCGCTGTCGCATCAGGCGGACATGGCGCTTTATCGTGCCAAACGCGAAGGCAGGAATCGCGTGTGTTGCGCGGAAACGGAGCCACTCGCTCGCCTGGCTTGACCGGCCATGGGTCGGGTCTGCTTTCTTTCCGCAGCAGAGCGTACGCAAACGATTGCTTCGGACAACGTTCAAAAATATGCGGCCGTGGAGGCCGCCCGCGCCAGCGAACAGGGCGGCGGTGCCGGCTCCGCCCGACGGTCAAGCCCTTTCCCAGTTCCGACAGATGACCGTCGCGACCGAACGCGGCCGCACCGATCGGCCCGGTGATCAACGCACAGGAAGACCCCGCGCTCGTCCGACAGCGAGGACAGCTTACCGCTCCACTGTCGGACGGGGCGTGGACGGATTCCGGCGAACCCGGGCGCACCATGCTTGACCGAATTTGCGCGGCCGTCTCTATCAGAAGGCCGAGCAACGCACACCACTCGTTGCCACTTTATCTTCCCGGCATACCGCGTACCTGATGGCTTGCCGAGCCGACTGTTCAGTAGTGTGCGCGACGCTCAATTCAGTTCCTTGCTCGAGTAACCGAGCAACCACCTCGCGACGATCAGACGGTTGATCTCACCCGCTCCTTCGAAAATGTCGAAGATTCGAGCGTCCCGAAACCACTTCTCCGCCAGATGATCTTCCGTCAGCGCGAGCGGTCCAAGGAGCTCCATACATTCCTGCGTAATACGGCGCGTCGCCGAACCACCCAGTGCTTTCACCATGGAAGCCTCGATCATCGTCCGCTCGTCCGTGACACCGCTCGCTTGCTCGCGCCACTTGGCATGCAGGATCGACAACTCGGTTGCGTCATGCAGCGCTTCGAGCGCGATCAAGCGATCGTGCACCGCGGATCGTGCATTGCGCCCTTGCGCATAGTCGGGTGCCTGGTCCGTTTGACGAAGGTTCTCCTTCACCATATCCAGCATGTTGCGCGCGGTCTTGAGGCCGAACGCGGTCACCATCGCGCGCGATCCGTTGAACACCATCATCGTGCGCTTGAAGTCGGCGTCCAGCTTGTTCGTTGACGGCACGCGACAGTCCTGCAGCACGAAATCCGCCGTGTCCCACGCGCGCATACCCATCTTGTCGACTTGCCCCAGCGGTTGCAGCCCCGCCATCCCCTTCTCGACGACGAATGCACAGAACGGACGGATGCCACGCTCGTCTGGCGGCCCCTTCAGCAGGACGACTGCGCCCGCCGCTTCCCCGAAGCCCGAACAATAGATCTTCTCGCCATTCAGCACCCATTCATCGGCGGCCTCGTCGTATCGGGCGTTCCCGACCATCGCTCGCGGATCGGATCCCGCGCCCGGCTCCGAAATGGCAATCGACAGCAACTTGTCGCCGAAGCGCTCGATCTGGTCCGGCGTACCCGCATACTGGATGATCTTCGTCCCGAGGAATCGATTCGAGTCGCGCCGCATCCGCACATCGGGGTACTCCAGCTGCAGCAACGCCTGCGTCACGATCGGCCCGCTCGTTTTGGCCGGATCGGATGCGAGCAACACGTAGGGATCCGGGCGCCCCGAAGCCTCGGGCAGTTCCACCGGCTCGAGCTCTTCGTGATGCTGATCGTAATAGCGTGCGTATCCGCGGACGATTTCCGCGTCTTCGCGTGCAATGCTTACCAGGTACTCGTCTTGGGGGGTGAGAGTAAAGTCAACCACGTTTGATCTCCTTGTTGACAAGTCAGACGCCAGCCACGCCTTCGAGCATCGAAACCGCACGCGCATTCCGATACCACATTTCAATCGGATGCTCGCGTACGAAACCGTGGCCGCCGAAGATCTGCAACCCTTCGTCCGCGATCGACATCGACTGGCGCGCGGCATACGTGTACGCGAGCTGCGCCGAACGTGCGGCGTCCTTCCCGTTCGCAAGCTCGGACGCCGCCCGCCACCCCATCAGACGCATCGCCGCCACGTCGATGTGCATATCCGCGAGACGGAAGGCGATCGACTGTTTGCTCGCGAGCGCCGAACCGTGAACCACCCGATCCTTCGCATACGGGATCACGTATTCCATGACGCCGCGCGACAAGCCCGTCATCACGGCGGCAAGCCCTGCGCGCGACGAATCGACGAGGCGCTGAACGTTCGAACCCGCGCCGTTGCCGAGGCGAGCCGTATGCGGAACACGTACGCCGTCGAGCCGGACGTCGCTCAATCCGAGCGCACGGAGACCGACCGTCGGCACCGGCGCCTCGACATGACACCCCGCCGTGTTGCGTTCCACGATGAAGGCAGCCCGTTCGCCGTCGGCTTGCGCGACGACGAGAAAATGGCTCGCGGCGGAAGCCAGCGGGACCAACGTCTTGCGTCCGTTGAGCCGCCATCCGTCTTCATCCCGCACCGCCGTGGTCGTCAGCGACGACACGTCCGAGCCGAAATGCGGCTCCATCAGCGCAATGGCCGCAGCATGAAACGCATGCCCCTGAAACACCGGCAACAGCGTCTCCCTCTGCCGAGACGATCCCTGATCCAGGATCGCCTGGGTAAACGCAACCGGCGCCGCCAGGGCAAGCGCGAGTGTCGCGTCGGCCGCGGCGAGTTCCTCGAGCACGATCGCGTTGAGAATCGAACACCGCTCCTGACCGTCGTCGCCTTGCATCTGTACGAGGCCGGTCGACCACAGCGCATCCAGCGTCGAGACGGGAATCTCCGAAGCCCTGTCGAGCTTCTGTGCAATCGGCCGCAACTCCCCTTGCGCGAAGCTTCGCGTTGCGTTGCGCGCCAGTTCCTGCTCCTCGCTCAAATCGAATGTAATCAAGTCTCTCTCCTGTTCTCCTGCACATCGCAGTTCAAATCCGTTCCACCAGGTGTCGCCGCTTCGATCGCGACATTCGCCCGCGTCGACCGCGGGGAATGCGCGACGCTTCCGCCGGCAAGACTTCTCAGGTCAGCATTTCGTATCGCGCAGAATCTCCGCCGTGTGTTCGCCGAGCAGCGGTGCACGCGTCGCGACGTCCACCACTGAACGACTGAAACGCACCGGGAAATTCATTTGCCGGATCACGCCGAATTCAGGATCCTCGTGATCGACATAGACATCGCTGCTCCTGACTTGCGGGTCGTCGAAGAACTCGTCCAGCGTATAGATCGGACCGATCGCCACCCCCTCCGATTCAGCCCGCGCCAGCACTTCCTCGCGTGTCATCGTGGCTGCCTTGCCGCCGAGCGCTCGCCACATCTCGCCGTTTCGTTCGATTCGTTTCGCCGCCGACTTCCAGGTGTCGTCGTCCAGCAAATCCTCCCGATCGAAGAGCCGACACGCGGCCGCGAACTGGTCGTCGGTCTGGATGTGACCGATGACCCATCCATCGCGCGTGCGCAGCGGATGGTGAATGTCGAGCGCCGGGGCCTGGTGTGCGTCGGGCGTGCGGAACGTATAGTTCCCGATGTTGTCCGTGAGCCCGAACCACGAGAACGCGTTCAACAACGACGCATCGATGCGCTGCCCTTGCCCGCCGCTGCGTTCGCGGTGCAGCAGTGCCGCGAGAATCGCGCTTGCCGTGATCGTCGCAGTCGACTTGTCCACCATCAGGTTGCGGATCGGCTCGGGCGCGTCGCCGCGCCCCTGGAGATACATGACGCCCGTCATGCCCTGAAGGACATGGTCGTATGCGGGCTTCGACGCATAGGGCCCCGACTCGCCAAAACCGGATATCGACGCGTAGATCAACTTCGGATTGGCATGCTGGAGTAGCTCGTAGCCCAGGCCAAGTCGCTCCATCACACGAGGGCGCATGTTGTGAAGCAGCACGTCGGACGACAGCGCCAGCTCCCGAGCGACTTCCAGATCGCCGGGCGTCTTCAGATCCAGCACGATGCTTTTCTTCCCGCGGTTCACCGTCATGAACAGCGCACCCATGCCATTGTGAAATGGCCCGACCCTGCGCATCGGATCGCCTTCCGGCGGTTCGATCTTGATCACCTCCGCCCCCATGTCCGCCAGAATCTGCCCTGCCAGCGGAGCCGATACCATCGAACCCAGCTCGAGCACGAGGAGCCCCGAACAGGGTCCGCTCGCTTTCGCTTCGTCGCTCATGTCTTCCTCCAATGACCCAACGTCATGCTTGAGATTTCAGCGTCGACACGCTCTCGCCTCGTTCAATCGGCCCGGGTCAATCTCATGTGTGTAGGAAATCTTCAATACAAAATCGATCGACTCACTCTACTAATATGGATATCGAAGTAATTGAATTTCAAAAAACCAGACCGTCAGAAGAGATGCCGTATCCCCACCATCGCTCCAGCCTGTCCGACTCCGGGTGCCGGCACGGCCGGAGCCAGGCTACTCGAAGACACGGAATACACGGCACCGTGTCCGCTGTTCTTCATGTAAGCCAGCAGCCCGTAGAGCGCCGTCCGCTTGGAGAGGTTGTAATTGGCACGAAAAATCCCCATCGTTCCGTCCGCATCGTATGACCGGTTCCTGACGTGAAGCACTTGCGCGTCGAAAACCCATGCGACGTACGGGACCGAGACGCCGAGATAGCTGAGATCGGTTCGCACCGTCCGAACGTCTCCCTTGATCTCGCGATGCAGCCATCCGCCCCCGACCTTGACCTTCCCGACGAGAAAATAGCCGTTTGCCTGGTATCTTCGATCGGTATCGCCCGAGTTCCCGA
This sequence comes from Burkholderia aenigmatica, assembly GCF_048627025.1. Lineage (NCBI taxonomy): Bacteria > Pseudomonadati > Pseudomonadota > Betaproteobacteria > Burkholderiales > Burkholderiaceae > Burkholderia > Burkholderia aenigmatica. The sequence continues at coordinate 955,405 of NZ_CP184470.1, forward strand.
AGGCAACACCACTCAAGCCCGGCACGACCGTCATTGCCGTGGCGCCGGCGCCACCGCGCTGCTCGTCATAGATGAGTGCCGCGCCCCAGTTCGGCCGGTCATATTTCAGCATCGTGGTCAGCGCGCGGCACGACATCGTGTCGCCCGGAAGCTGCCCGCCGCAGTTGCTTGCCGGCAAGCCGTCGCGCCCGAACGAATAACTGACCCCGACCGTCAGATCCGCAAATTTCCCGCGATACTCGACGCTGTTGTCCGCCCGTGCGGCAGCCAGATAGCCGTCGAACGAGCCCATGCTGAAAGCGGCAGGGCCGATCACATCCGCATCCGCCATGCCATACATGGTCATGTTCATTTGCCGGCCGACAGTCAGTTGCCCCCATGCGCCCTTCAGTCCGACGAACGACTGCCGTCCAAACAGGCGGCCATTCTGAAGCGAGGTCCCGGACGCGGGCGAAAAGCCGCTTTCGAGCGTGAATACCGTCTTGATTCCTCCCCCCAGATCCTCCTCGCCTCGCAGCCCCCAGCGGGACGGCAAATCGCCGCCGCTGATGGTCGGGAGTCGAACCATCGCCCCGCCTGTTGGCGACGCGTGCGTAAAGAACTCCACGCCCGTATCGACGATGCCGTACAGCGTGATTGTCGATTGCGCGCATGCCGGCGCACAGATGCTTGCCAATGCTGCAAGCAACACTGCTCGTTGATGTCTCATTTGTCTCCTTGACCATGGTGATGGCTCGTTTTTTTACTGCGCGATTCCATCCGGGGGCAGTGCGGTCATGCCGCTACGACTATCGGCATTCCGCACCGTCATTATTAAAAACAGACTATCTTGTTTTTATTGTTCGAGCTGAATCGGCCTCCTTGTGCCAGGCAAATTTCCCGTATCTGATGCAACGAAGCGCGGGGTTGCGGCGGCGTGCCACGCCGTTCTGCATCGACCACCGGCCACCGATCGCCGTGTCAGCAACCGGGCCCAGTACCACGCGAGCGAAGCAACGCCGCGCTCCCGATCACGCCGTATCGCGCAAGAGGTCCAAAGCGACATCCACGATCATGTCCTCTTGCCCGCCCACCATCTTCCGGCGCCCCAACTCAACGAGGATATCGACGGTCTTCAGACCATACTTCCCGGCCGCGACCTCCGAATGGCGCAGGAAGCTCGAATAGACGCCCGCATAGCCAAGCGCGAGCGTCTCGCGGTCGACTCGCACCGGCCGGTCCTGCAACGGCCGCACGATATCGTCCGCCGCATCCATCAGCGCATACAGGTCCGTCCCGTGGTTCCAGCCGAGCCGCTCCGCCGCCGCGATGAACACTTCGAGCGGCGCGTTGCCCGCGCCCGCGCCCATGCCGGCCAGGCTTGCATCGACCCGGTCACACCCCTCCTCGACAGCGGCAATCGAATTCGCCACGCCGAGGCTCAAGTTGTGGTGCGCGTGGATACCGGTCTGCGTCGCCGGATCGAGCACCGCCTTCAACGCGTGGAAGCGATCACGGATGTCGCCCATCGTCATCGCGCCGCCCGAATCGACGACGTAGATGCACGTTGCACCGTAGCTTTCCATCTTCTTCGCCTCGACAGCCAGGTTCTCCGGCGTCGTCATGTGGCTCATCATCAGGAAGCCGACCGTGTCCATGCCCAGCGAGCGCGCATAGTCGATATGCTGCTTCGAGATGTCGGCCTCGGTGCAGTGCGTCGCGACGCGCACGACGCGTGCACCCGCGTCGTAGGCCGCCTTCAGGTCATGAATCGTGCCGATACCCGGCAAGAGGAGCGTGGCGATCTTCGCCTGCTCGACCACTTCAGCCACCGCCGCGATCCATTCGAGATCCGTATGCGCGCCGAAACCGTAGTTGAACGAGGATCCTCGCAGGCCATCGCCATGCGCCACCTCGATGCTGTCTACGCCGGCCTTGTCCAGCGCCCGGGCGATACGTTGAGCATCCGCGACACTGTATTGGTGACGAATGGCATGCATCCCGTCACGCAGCGTGACATCCGAAACGTAGATCTTCTTGCTCTTGTCGTACATGATCTATTGCCCCCTTAAGCCACGACCGACTGACGCGCCGCCATGCGTTCCGCCGTGGCAAGCGCCGCGCTGGTCATGATGTCCAGGTTCCCGGCGTAGCTCGGCAGATAGTGCCCCGCACCCTCGACTTCGAGGAAAATCGACACCTTCATGCGCGGCGCCCGCCGGGCGGCCGGTTCCTGCGGCATGCGTCCGTTGAACGCGTCGAACTGCACGACCTGCTTGAGCCGATACCCCGGGACATACGAACGCACCGCAGCCACCATCTGCTCGACCGATTCGACGATCGCAGCCTGGTCGGCATCGCCTGAAACCAGGCAGTACACCGTGTCGCGCATGATCAGCGGCGGCTCCGCCGGGTTGAGGACAATGATTGCCTTGCCGGCCTTCGCGCCACCGACTTGCACGATCGCGCTCGACGTGGTCTCGGTGAACTCGTCGATATTGGCTCGCGTACCCGGGCCGGCAGAGCGACTCGAAATCGACGCGACGATCTCGGCGTACTCGACCGGCGCGACGCGGGAAACCGCTGCGACCATCGGAATCGTCGCTTGCCCGCCGCAGGTCACCATGTTCACGTTCGGCGCATCCAGATGCTGGTCGATGTTCACGGCCGGCACCACGAACGGACCGATCGCCGCCGGCGTCAGGTCGATCACGCGCACGCCGTGCGGGCGCAGCAGCCGTTCATGCAGCGCATGCGCACCGGCGCTCGTGGCGTCGAATACGTAGCGCATGGATCCGAAATCGGGGTGGGCGAGCAACCCGTCGATCCCCGTCGTCACGATCGGCACGCCCATACGCTCGGCCCGTTTCAGGCCATCCGACTCGGGATCGATGCCGACGAATGCCCCCATCTTCAGGTGCTTTCCGTAGCGGAGGATCTTGACCATCAGGTCGGTGCCGATGTTTCCGGATCCGATGATGGCGACTGCCTGTTTTTCGTCAATCGAGTTCATGGAAAGAACCTCATCAGGAGAAAATCGCGCGTACCGGAGCAAAGCCGTCGATGTGCGCCGTATAGGTATGGCCGGCCTTCACCGCCACCATCGGTCCGAGCGCACCCGTGAGAATCACGTCACCGGCGCGCATCGGCGTGCCGACCTCGACGAGCGTGTCCGCCAGCCAGCGGGCGGCATTCAGCGGATTGCCGAGGCACGCGGCCCCCGCACCTTGCGATACCGTTTCTTCGCCGTCGGTCATGCGCATCGTCGCGCCGGCCAGGTCGAGCCTCGCAAGCGGAACCGGCTGCGTGCCGAGCACGAACAGACCGGACGACGCGTTGTCCGCGACGGTGTCCACGAAACGGATATTCCAGCCCGCGATGCGGCTGGCCACCACTTCGATCGCGGCCAGCGCATAGGCTGTTGCGCCGATCAGGTCGGCCACGGTGTGCCGTTCATGGGTGAGATCCTTCTCGAGCACCAGCGCAATCTCGGCCTCGGCCTTCGGCTGCAACAGGCGATTCGGGTCGATCGGCTCGCCGTCGACGATGGCCATGTCGTCGAGCAACGTGCCGAAATCCGGCCGGTCGACGCCGAGCTGCTGCTGAACGGCCGGCGACGTCAGGCCGATCTTCCTGCCGACGATCCGCCTGCCGCTGCGCACCTGGCGCTGGATGTTGATCTGCTGTACCGCATAGGCCAGTGCCGCCTGAGCGTTTTCGTCCCGCCCTTCGAAGCGGTCCCGCACCGGCGCACAGGGTGCGTTGCGTTGCTGCGCGTCCCACAACAGCTCGGCAATATCGTTTTCCGGAGTCATGTCGGGCCTCTCACTCGACCGCGCCGGTCTTGAAAAACTTCACCGCGACGTCGTTGAACTCGTCGATCGCTTCGTACTGGGGCCAGTGGGCCGAATTCCCCTTCATGAAATAGAGGATGCTGCCCGGCACCTGCGCCTGGGCGGCTTTCACCGATTCGGTATCGTGGATGGGGTTGTCGTGCGTCCACAGGAACAGCGTCCCCTCGGGCAGCTTCTCCAGCGGAATCAGATAGTCGTCATGGTGCGCGAGAATGTCGTTCAGCAACGGCAGCACCGCGCGGCTTTCCGGGCGCAGGTAGATACGCAGGCGCAGATCGACCAGTTCGTCGTCCACCAGGTGACGGTTGTCCGGATGCATCAGCCAGTGCATGCGGGCCTGCACCGATTCATAGGTGGGCGTGCTGTCGATGTTGCGCTTGTTCAGCCCGATGAAGGTCTCCAGGTCCTGCTTGCCCTTCTGAGTCACGATCGGGATACCGCCCGCCGTGTTCAGCATGAGGCGTCGCACGCGATGCGGGTTCGCCGCGGCAAAGTGTCCGGACACCCAGCCCCCGAGCGACTCACCCGAGAGGTGAGCCTTTTCGATGCCGAGCGCATCCATCAGTTCGCCAAGCTGCTCCGCAAGCATGACCGGGTTGTATTCGCGAACCGGCTTGCTGGACAGCCCCTGGCCCACATAGTCGAACGCGACGACGTGAAAGTCCGTCGACAACGGCACGATATTCTTCGCATAGGCCTCCAGATGGCCGTTGATGCCATGCTGCAGGATGAGCGTTTCGGGATTGCCTTTCCCGGCCTCGGCGATACGGATCGTACCGAAGTGCTGGGTGTCGACGTAGCGGATTTCCGCGCCGAGCATGTCAAGCCAGAGACTCATGGGTTTTTCCTCGAAAAGAAGCAGAAACGACAACGCCACCGCTGCGGAACCCGCAGGGGTGGCGTTGGAAGACGAAGTGAAGGTGTGAAACGGCCGTGCGCCGGCCGGCGCGCGTTACTGCGGCGGCAGGCTCGCGCTCATGTAGGCACGCGCGATCTTCGACCACTGCTCGGTCGTGAAGCGCGTGTATTCCGGATCGTTGCGCAGAAAGCGCCGCATGACCATCCCGCGATAGATACTCTGCGTGATGTTCAGGACGGTTCGCGCCGGCTCTTCCGCCAGCCCGGAACGCAACAACGCGTCCAGCCACGCCTTCTCGATCGGCAGCCGGTGCTTGCGCGAGATCGTGCGGACCTTTTGCCGCAACTCCGGCTCGTGATCGCCGAGATTCAGCAGCGACATCGAGATGATGAAATTCGGCCCAAGATAAAACTTGGCGGAATCCTGCATCAGCGCGTCGAGGAGGTCGTCCTCCGGCTTCAGACCGTCGATCAGCTTCATGCTGGCCTCGGTCGATGCCTCGTAGAGCTTTTGCAGCGCAGCAAGAACCAGCGCCTCCTTGGTCGGGAAATGATGCGACTGCGCCCCGCGCGACACGTTGGCCGTCGCGGCAACCTGTTCGACCCGGAATCCCGCATAGCCTTTGCTCGTCAGCTCGCTGACCGCCGCCTCCAGTATCCGCGCACGCATCTCCTCGCGTCGCTCTGCCTGGCTGCGACGTCGTTCTGGCACTTTCTTTGTCATCGTAACGTGTTGAGTCGGCTGAAACCGGCATTACACTACCCCACACGACGACCTCGCGGCAAGCGCCGACACCGAGCGGACGCATCGTCGGCGCCATCGACCCGCCATATCCGGACTTCATGACAGGGTCCCCCACGCGGGTGACGGAAACGCGGCTTCCGGCGCGATGGCCTCAGGATCCCCTGCCGTCAGGTATTCCCACAACCGCTCGAACACCGCGCCCGAGCTGACCTGACGCACCGCCACCTCATCGCGGGTCAGGCATCCCGACTCCGCGTCTTGCGCGCCTGCCATGGCGCGCACGAGCGTCTCGACGCGCGCCGCCTCCTCCAGGCACCACGCGAAGCCGGCGGCCAGTTCGATGTTCGGCCCGACGGCGATGGCGCCGTTCGCCCGCATGACCAGAGACGGGGCATCGCCCAGATGCGCTGCCAGTTGCGCGGCAAGCGCATCGTCACGCAGCAGCCGAGGGTCGTCCCAGAACCTGCAGGCCGCGTTGAACGCCCCAACCCCGTGCCGCGGGCTGGGCACGATGCGCAGCGTCGACAGCGCGACCACATTGGGCGGCATCACACGACACACGCCGCCGACGTCCTCACGCATCCGGTAGATCTGCTGATGGATACGCACTTCCCCGAGCACGCCCGGCGGCAGCGGCGCATCGATCCGGACGATCGTGCCGGGTTCATGCTGGCCGATGCATCCCATCGGTCGCGACGCGCAAACGAGAAACGACGTGTCGTCGATCCGTGCGCTGCAGTGCCCCCACGCCTGTACGAGGCCGTGGCGCGCGAGCGCGCGTGCCGCCACGCGTACCCGGCGCTGGAGGACGGAGAGATCGACGCCGCTCATAACGCGTGTGCTCCGGCGTCGACGAACACCCGACCGCCATCGATCTTCACCGGCCAGCTACGGATCGCGTGCTCGCACGGCATCGCGCACGGCGCGCCGCTACGAACGTCGAACCGGCCGAAGTGCCAGCTGCATTCGACTTCATATCCGTCGAGCGACCCGTCCTCGGACAACGATGCCTCCCCATGCGAGCAGATGTCGTCGGTCACGTAGAACGCTCCGTTGACGTGATAGATCGCTACGGCATGCCCGGACGGCAGCGTGCCGCGGCGGATTTCACCGTCGGCCACTTCGTCCGACGCACAGAGTTCGACCATTTCAGTTGTCGTGTTCATTCCGATCCTCACAACATTGCGCTGCCGCCGTTGACACTGATTACCTGACCGGTGACGAACGCCGCCTCCGGCAACGCCAGATAACCCACCATCGAAGCCACTTCGTCGACCTCCCCTACCCGGCCGATCGGAATCACGTCCACGAACCGTTGGGCGAGGTCCGGATTCGACTGCTTCACTTTCACCCACGCGTCCGTATTCACCGCGCAAGGCGCCACCGTGTTCACGGTGATGCCGTTCAACGCGAACTCGCGCGCCAGGCCCGTCGTCAATGCATGCACGCCGCCCTTTGCCGCGTTGTACCCCGCGTGATCGGGCAGGCCGTTGCGAACCGAGTCGGCACCGATGTTGACGATCCGGCCGTACGCCGCGGCGACCATGTCCGGCAGAAACACGCGGCTACACCAGATGGCCGTCCACAGGTTCCTGTCGATGGTTGCCTTCAGCGTCTCGGGCGTGTGCTCGAGGAACGGGCGGATGACACCGCCGCCGGCACAATTGACGAGGATCTGCGCGGGCCCGAAGCGCTTCGTGACGGCGCGATGCAACGATTGCACGCTGCGCTCCCTGGACAGATCCGCCGCGTGCGCGGCAATCGCGTTGCCGTATGACTTCGCGAGGCGTTCGCAACTGGCTGCCAGCCCTTCGCGATCGAGATCCGACACCATGACCTTCGCGCCCAGTCGCAGCAACCGCTCGGCAATGCCCAACCCGATGCCGTGAGCGCCGCCGGTAACCACTGCGACATATTCATCCAGACTGTTCTGTTTGTTTTTCATCGCGCTCAACCGATCACCTTCTGAATCGTCGACACCGATGCCTCTTCTCCTGCGCACTCGATCGGACCGCTGCGGCCGAACTGGCCGTCCGGCACCGCGCCCCACACGTCGAACGACTCGGGTACGGGCTCCATGTAGCGCGGTGGCCGGGCGCCGTGTTCCGCGAATTCCTCCATGCCAAAGCTGTACTCCACGGTGATCCCGTCCGGATCGAGGAAGTAGAAGAAGATGCTGTCGGACGGCGGATGCCTGCCCGGGCCGAACACCACCTTCACGTCGTGCTTCTTGATCCGGTAGAGCGCCTTGCCGATGTCGTCGATATCCGTCACCATGAAATTCACGTGATGGAAATGATTGCTGCTCGCCGGCCCGACCGCGAACGTGTGATGAAACGGATTCGGATGACAACGCATGAACGCGATGCGATCCTCGATCAGATCCGAAACCCGGAATCCGAAATCGCTCACGAGCGAATCCCGGCTCGCGGCGAAATTCTCGGAGCCGATTACCACGTGGCCGATGCGGGCGATCTTCGCGACCGTCGGCACGAACGGTTTGCCCATATGCGTGTTGCCGACGAACAGCTCGAACAGCAATCCGCTATGGCGTTCCCGCACCCGGAATCCCGGGCCCTGCTTCATCTGCCTGGATTCCTCCTGCGGCACCCAGGCCGGCGCCATGTCGAGCCGCTCGAAATGGTCGAACGCTGCCCGGACGTCGCTTTCCTGCTCCAGTTCGAAACCCACCCGCTTGAGCCCATGTTCCGGCGATTCGCACAGGAGCATGCTGTGATGATCCCGGCCGCAGCGCAGATACGCGACACCCGCGCTCCGTTGCATCAGCTCGAGGCCGACGATGTCCGTATAAAACGCGATGGAGCGGTCGAGGTTGGTGACGTTGAGCGCGGCGTAGCCAAGTTTCTTGTAGCGGAAAGGAAGCGTGATATCCATGATTGGCCTCGCTCAGAGAATGATGCTCACCCGCCCGTGTGGGCGCAGCGCTTCGAGATCCAGGAAACAGCGCTTTTCCACGATCCGCAACTGTCCGTCGACACGTCGCAGGCGATAGTGCGTGCTCCCGACATACGCATCGTTGCTGCCGAACTTGATCCGGTAGGTCACGAAAGCGGCCGCGACCTTGATCTCGTCCGGACCGGCGTCGAGGATGCGGACGTTGCCGACCAGATGCCGGGTGCGCGAGCGCGGATATTCGGAGTGCGCGGTTTTCTTCATCAGCCGAATCACCCGCTCGCGCAGCCGCACCGGATCGTCGGCGATGTAGAACAGGCTGTCGTCCGCGCTTGCAGTGCGCGGCAGATCGGTCGACGGTACATAGTAGGTGCCGTCGTCGGTGAACAGCGACAACCAGTCGTGGAGCTGCCACGTATCGAGCAGCTCTGCCTCGTGAAACAGCAGGTCCTCGACTTCGACTCGCGTCACGTACTCCGCGAAGTCGCGGGACGACGGGATACGCACCGGTTCCTTTTCGATCGTGATGGCGTTCATGTGCGTGTCCTCAGGCTGCGGTTTCCGCCGAACGTTGATCGGCATTCGGCTTCGACGGGGACGAAGCGCTGATGTACTGGTTCCAGCGCGTCCAGAACGCACGCATCTGCAACTCGTCGTCGTAGTTGGGCGACGCCTTGCCCATTCCCTTCGAGATATCGCTCCACGGCACGAGGCGATAGTTATTGAATCCGTTCTGGCACGACTCCAGCGCTTCGACGTCGTCCGGCGTGGCAAACCCGCCCGGTCCGAGGAATTCGAGGAAGTTGCTGAGCCGGAATTTCTTCGCCCAGTCGGATTCTTCGTTGGGCGCGAGTGACCAGCCGTTGACCAGCATGTAGTTCGGCGCCTGCGGATAGAACGTCCGCACCGTGATCGCCATGATGTCGTTGATGACGAGATTCGGAAAGATCAGCAGGTTGCGGTTCTTGTGCGCCATACGATCGGCCATCTCCTCGCCGTGCAGTTCGACGAGGCGCGCATAGATTCCGTCGATCTCCTTCTTGCCATCCTCGCCCCACAGCGGTACCCAGGATGCAATCGGGCGCCCCCACGGCGCGGTGTACTCGAGCACCGCGTGACCGTTGCCGAGGTCGTAGCTCGTCCCTTCGAGCTTCGTGCTCGACAGGCTACCGTTGGTGTTCTTCAGATAATCGAGGTAGGTCGCGTGCGTACTGACCGCGTGATAACCGTCCACGCTGTTTTCCACCAGCAGCTTCCAGTTCGCACGAATCGCATACTCCTGCGTGCCGCTGGAAATCGCCATGCCGCTCTCCGAATACTTCGACACCAGGTCGAGGTATTCCTTCGCACCCGCCAGATAGTCGGGCAGCGGTTCCACGTCCGCATTGAAGCTGACGAAACAGAAGCCGGCGTAGATATCGAACTTCGGCACGGGGACGAGGTTGCCTGCGCCACTCGCGATGAAATCCGCGCAATAGCGCTCCTTGCCGGGCTGGCTCTTCAGGTTGCCGTCGCAACCGAACACCCAGCCGTGGTAGAAGCACTGGAAGTTCTTCGAGTTGCCGGAACGATCTCGACAGACCGTCGCACCGCGGTGCGGACACGTGTTGAAGAACGCGTTGATGCTGTTGTCCGTACCCATGGTCACCAGCAGATTGCGACGCGCGATCGTCCGGGTGACGAAGTCGCCGGGCTTTTTGAACTCCGATACGTGCCCGACATAGAGCCAGCACGTGTCGAAGATCTTCTCGTATTCGTCGAACAGAATCTGCTCGCTGACAAATGTCTCCCGGGCCACCCGGAACTGGAGATTCGTCTCGTCGATCTCCATCCACTTCGTCTCACTCGTCATGTTCTTATCCTCTCGATTTGGATCGCGTGCGCTCAAAGCACGCAATTACGTAACGGGATGCCCGAATCGGCGAGGTGCCGCGGGTCCACTCGATCTCCCTGTTTCACCCAGCGGCGAGCGACCGCCATGTCCTTGGGCGAATTGACGGACGAACAGCCGGTGACGTGACCGCCTTCGTCCAGCCAGAAAATACTGAAGGCGTCTCCGTTTTCGTCGCCCCGGATGACGCGCGTCCCGCATGTCGCATTCCCGACAACCTGAAGATTCGTCCGCCCCTGGTCGGACCAGAACCACACCGGCGATTCGTAACGCACGGACTCGCCCAGCAGATTCCTGACCACGTTCAGCGAATGATCCCGAGCGTTGGCCCACGTCTCGATCCGTCCAAACGCGCTGCCTGCCGGCTGCGAAGCAATATCGCCCGCCGCGAAAATGCCGTCGATGGCGGTCTGACCGTATGCATCCACCCGCACGCCCGCGGCATCGGTAATGCCAAGGTCGTCGAAACCGCCAGTGTTCGGCGTGACGCCGATCCCGGCCACCAGGGTGTGCGCGGCGACCGAGCTGCCGTCAGACAACGTCAGACGGCCGTCCTCGAATGGCCCCGTCACCTGTACCCGATAGCGGACATCCACGCCTTCGCGTGCATGTACCCTGTCGAGGTAACGCGATACCAGCTCGTCCACACTTCTCGACATCAGTCGATCCGCACTCTCTATCACGGTCACCTGGCATCCCAGCGCGCGCGCCGCCGCGGCAACTTCCAGCCCGATGACGCCGCCGCCCACGATCGCGATGGGCTCGCCGCCTTCCAGGTCCACCCGCAGCTTGCGGGCATCTTCGACCGTACGCAGATAACGCACCCGGGCGGGGTCGGCGACCGTCGCCGGCAACTGCCGAGGATTCACGCCCGTCGCGATGACCAACCGGTCGAACGCGATCGCGCCCCCGTCGTCCAGCAAGACCCGACGCAGGCTCGCGTCGGTCCGGACAACCTTGCGGCCGAGGCTGAGCTGAATCCCATGCCGCTCAAATTCGGCATGCGCCTTGATCAACCGAAGTTCGGCCGACGCCGGCTGCAGCATCTCCTTCGACAGTTGCGGCCGTTCGTAAGGAAGATGCGACTCCTCTCCAATCAACGCGATCTCGCCGTCGAAACCCCGCTCGCGCAGACCGAATGCAACTGTCGCCCCGGCCTGACCTGCTCCCGCGATCACAATCCTCTTGATCCTTTCGTTCATCACGATTCCGTCTGAATGCGTCCGTCTTCCTCAACTCACAACATACAAACAGACTAGCCCGTCTGTTTTTTTGCAATTGTTGTGCGGCAGCGTGTTTGTGTCAACTCGGGATGGCCATATTTCGCTGCTGCGATGCAGCAGCACGAGCGCCCCGCTCAAGCGCGCCCTCTCCGGGTCGACCTGCCCAGGCGAGTCAACGAACAAGGGGCAGGCCCGCCCGGTACGCGAACGTCAAGCGCCGCTGCAGGCCCAGATCGCGACAATCGTGCCGCACACGCCCCACATCCAGGCCTCGAATGCGATACGCCACGGCAGCGGTGCCGCCTTGATCTCCATAAAGTGCAACAGCACGGCGCGCCCCTTGATCGCCGCAATGAACATGATGGCCACAACCGCCGTCAATCCGTTGGCCAGACCATGATGCTCTGCAAGAAAACCGCTGCAAAGCGTCGCCACCATCAAGAACAACCACACGAAGAACGCCCGGGCCGAAGTCGTATGCGCCTGCTCCATCATTGCGCTCCTACCAGATAAAGCATCGGGAAAATAACGATCCAGAGCAGGTCGACCATATGCCAGTACAGTGCGCCCGCCTCGATCCACTCAAACAATGGCCCTTCATGTACCGGCTCGCGGGCCGCCCTGAACCAGAGCGTCGCGAGAATGATCATTCCGGCGACAAAGTGGATGAAATGCGCACCGGTCAGCACGAAATAGAACATGAAGAAATCGTTGGTCAGCATACTGATGCCATGGGAAAACTTGTCGAAGTATTCAGTCAGCTTCGTCACCCCGAAACCGGCACCGACCAACATGGCCAACAGCAACCAACGCCTGGCCTGACCCACCTGCGCGCGCCGCGCGGCGTTGACCGCAAATGCCACGAACATGCCGCTCGTCATCAAGATCAACGTATTGAGCAGACCGAGTCCGATATTCAAACTGCGGGACGAGACGTCAAACAGTTCGAGCTGACCGCGCCGCTCGATCATGAACGCCACGAAGAACGCGCCGAATATCGCAATATCGGCGATGATGAAGAACAAGATGCCGGGCACCGACACGGGCCGGGCACCTTGTCGCGGGGCTTCGACCGCTGCGTCTGCCGAAGCCGGGGAACCAAGACTAGTCATATCGACCCACCGTGCAATGAGGTCATGCGTTCGACAGACGCGCACCGACCGATTGGCGCGTGACGTTTCCTGCCAGCTTCAATCGATCCGCGCGCTCCTGCTCGAGCCGCGGCACGGCCTTGAAGACATAAAACGTGATCAGCAGGATGTAGCCGAACCACACGAGGAACTCGACCCAGAAATTCAACCATCCCTGTCGAGCAAACAGCCCCGTCTTGAACACCGGCATCATCAACTCGAAGAGAAAACTCAGGCCGGCCCAGATCGAATACCAGCAGGCCCATCGAGGAAACAGCGGCTTCGCACGCCGGTCCGTCAGGCCGGCCATCCCGATCGCGACCATCGGAATGGTGGTGATCGCATAGAACATGTCGATCAACAGCCAGCCCATGTCATAGAGCATCTGCAGCGTGACCGGCGACAGTACGTCGGGACGATACGCCCCCGTCAACCAGAAGACCGACGATGTCACCAGGGGCACGACCGTCAGGCCACCGCCCCACATCTGCAAGGTCGAAAGGACATCGTTTTCCTCCGGATTGAGCCGTTTCATCACGTTGGTGATCGACAAGGTCCACGGCAAATACAGCACGCCGAAGAGCATCGCGCCAGCCATGCCGGCACGCACTTCGTTGTAATGATGGCGGAAGAAATCAGCCATCTGTTCCGGTGTTCGATCGGCCGGGATGGGCGGAATGTTGTATCCGAGCATGCCCCAGCACAGCAGGAACGCGGCCAGAAAAATCGGCCCGCACAGTGCACAAAGCCGCCAGTACCGGAAATATGCGCGATTGCTCATCGTTGAATCCATCATCTCTCTCCTTCGTGCTGGTTGTGTTTCTTTAACAAAGAAGTACAGCTAATCACATGCCTTGAATACGCCGGCTCACCAATGAACTTATGCTCGCCCCATCAGGCGGTTCGCAGCCAGCTCACCGCTCAACACGGCCGCTTCGACGCCCGCATGGGCGAAATAATCGCCGGCCAGATAGATGCCCTTCGGCATTTCGCCGTGCAGCGAGTTCAGCATTGCATAGTGTCCGGGGCCTGCGATCGAAAGACCGCGCTTGTAGCGGAACAGATGAACGAATGTCGGCTCCGGCGCCGCACCGAAAACTTCCGTTACCGCGGTCACCGCCTCGCGCTTGATGTCGTCATCCGTCATGTGTTCCAGCGGCGGCGTGTAGAAGTAGACACCCACCGCCTCGCCGCCAGGCGGAACCGCATTCGGGTGGCGTTTGCTCTGCAGGACGCAGGCGCCCCAGTTTCGAAGATCGTTGGCAGGCAACGCAACGCTCACCGGGAAGTTCGGCCACGGATTATTCGCGTAGCAGACTTGAACGTGCGCGTACTCGGAATACAGGCATTTTCTGAGTTTCCCGGTCGACTGTTCCGACACCACGCCCTCGAGCAGGTCGGCCGATACGCCGGGCTCCGACGCGAGAATGACCGCATCGACGGTGTAAAGCTCGTTGTTCGACGCGATCGTGTAGTTCCGATCGTTCTTGTAGATCCCCCTCACCGGGCTGGACAGACGGAGATCGACGCCCGAAGCCCCTTCAATGAGCCAGTCGCAAATCTGCCCCACGCCTTTAGGCGGAACTTGCAGCGAGAGTTTGTAAAACTGCTGGATGATGGCCTGATACAGCGGCGTCGACAGCCAATTCATCGGCACCGCATACAGGAATCCCATATAGGGAACCGTTATGTAGTGATGCCCCTTCTTCCCGAGCACACGCAAGGACCAGCTCTCCAGGTGCTCGCCGTTGTCATGCTTGGCCAGCTCCGCACCGTCAAAGCAGGATTTCGGCCCCGGGGACAGCAGTTGTTTCAGGACGCCCAGACCGATCCGGAGCTTGTCGAGCGTACTGAAGACCGGCAGCTTCAGGAAACTCAGGACCTGATCGAAATCCACGGTGTAGCGCTGCCTGTCCCAATCGACGACATGGGTCTTGGCGTCCCATGCGACCAATTCGCCGTGACGACCCAGCTCCTTGAGGATCGCATTCGTTCGCGGATAGATGCCTCCCATCAGGAACAATGCGCCGGAGCCGAGATTGAATCCGTCTCGATGGACCTGGCTCGTTCGCCCGCCGACATGATCCTGGCTTTCGAACAACACGGTCTCATGCCCATGCTTTCGCAACGTATATGCGGCGGTGCATCCGGCCGGGCCGCCACCAATGACTGCAACCTTCACAATTGTTCCTCCCATTTGCTACGACGCCCCGAATTCACTGAAACGGGGTCGCCAGGCTTACACTCGAACCGCTTTATGCTCTCCGCTCGCGTTCACATTCAAACGTGAAGCCGGCCAGGACAACGGAAAGCGCACCTGGATATCCTCGACCACCCTTCTCGCGACTTCCGCGCAAGCAGCCGTCCCCCCCGATCCCCACGGCTTGACGCCATCCCCCACGTTCCAGAGATTGCCCACCGGCGTCTGGCTGGGCAGGTCGTAGCCGGTAACGGCACGCTGCGCGGGCCATTCATGCGCGGTGACGTCGACGGCGACGATCCTGGCGTCGTCGAAGCCGGGGAAATGCTCACGAAGGTCATCGAACAGCAGTGCCGTTTCCTTCTCCACGTCGAACTGACCGCAAGGTGGTCGCGGTACCGATGCACCGCAATACAGGTGCCATCCAGGCGGTGCGCGCCTGAGCTCCGGTGCGCTGAAATTCGCCGCATACACCATGCGTCTTGTCTTTGCGAACAACGCCAGCCCCGGAAAATGCGCAAGCGGTTGCCGGCTGGCGAAGTGGACCGTAATGATTGCGGCAGGATGAGTCGCATCGCGAACCGATTGCACGTAGCCGCGGGGAAACTGCGTCTCTTCTGCCAGCAGCGCTGTCTGCAGCGGACCGATATTGCTGACGACGACGTTGCAGGGAACCGTCGTCGATCGTCCGCCCCTCTCGATCACGACGGCATCGACCAGGCCCGTGGCAGAGAACTCGAGTGCCTTCACGGAAGCATCGAGCCAGACCTCGCCCCCCTTCGACACAATCAGATCGACCAACGGCTTCCACACCTCGATCGTTCCGCCGGGCGGCAGTCCGAATTTTCTGAACGCGGTGTCCTTTGTGAAGTAGTGCAGAAAGACGTCCGCCTGGAATATCGTGCTATTCGCCGCAAACATCGCGCCTACCGCGTTATCGATCAGGCCATGAACAGCCGGGCTGCGCGTAAACCGGTTCAACCATTCGGAAAGCGACTGCCCCTTCTTGGGAGCAAGCCACGGGATGAGGCCCGTCATCGCCGCCACTGCCTTTGGCCCCGCATTCCGCAGCCACCCGCCGATGCCTTCCGACAGGTTGATGTCTTTCCCGTTCGCGCGCAGAACAGTCGATGCACGCCGGGGAATATGGAGATCGAGCGCAAGCCCCAGATCCTCGTAGGTCTTCGCAACGGCACCGTCCACTTCGATGATCAGTGCGCCCGTATTGCACAGGAAGCCGTCGACTTCCCGGGTCGACGCCCGTCCCCCCACGCGATCGAGCGATTCGACAAGCAGCGTTCTATAACCCAGATGGGCGAGTCGAGCAGCCGCACATATCCCGCCCGCTCCCGCACCAATCACGACGACATCGAAACCCGAAGATTCAGCTTGCATAGATCACTCATCAAATAACGTGCGATGCGACACTAGAACCGCTGTGTATAGGAACACGCGACGTGAAACATCGAATCGGTCACAGAAATCGGCACGCTGCTCCCGGTGTTCCCGCTGCTGGCTACGCGCTTGGGCAGCGAATAGCCCAGCGCGAAGTCGATCGTCCCGCCTCGATTGAACGTATAGGCGCCCCCCGCCGTGATGCTCGTGGTCGGTGTCGAAGGAATGATGGCGAGCAATCCGGAACCCGGCGCCGCCTCCTGCGCATAGTGGAAACCGCCACGGAAAGTCCAGTTCGCGTTGTATCGGTATTGCGCGCCAATGGAGAACACGTTGGTGTCCCGGTAGTTCAGCGGAAGCGCCAAGGAAATGCCCTTGCCTGATCCATCCTGGGTGAACCCGACTCGCAAACTGCTCATGACATCGCGCCAGAACACGCGCTGATAGTCCGCCGCGACCGTGAGCCGGTCCGACAGGTCCTGGCTGATACCGACCGTGAACGAAGCAGGCAACTGAAAATCGGCGATGCGTACCGTACCGCCGATCGGAATATTGCCGGCGGAAGCACTGACGGCGTTAACCTGCGCACTCCCGGTCAGGTCGCTGACGTGCGTCTTGAATTGGTACGCGAGCCCCAGCCTTGTCCTTGGCGTAGCCTGATAGGTCAACCCGAGCTTGCCGCTCACGCCCCAGCCATCGGCCGCGCCGCCGGCGATCTTGCCGTTGCTGAATTGCAGTTGAGCGCCTGAAAGACCCGGAATGCTCATCAACGACGACAACAATCCTCCCGAGAGTCTTCCCTGGGCCCCAAGTACGCCGAGTTGCGAAGCATCGAACAACAAGCCCATATTCGCCGCGATCAGGACAGCCTCCACTGCCCCGCCGACGGTCAGCTTGTCGGTCACTTGATACGCCATTGAAAAGGGAATTTTCAATGCCATGAGACGGGAAAAATTATCCAGCCCCGTGTCTACGCCATTTGTCGTCGTTCGGGAAAGAAAGCTGCCCGTGCCATATTCGGTCCCGACACCAGACGACGCAAACACGCCAATGCCCAGTGCATAACGCCGATATCGCCACAAGTAGGCCAGCTCGGGCGCATAGTAGGGTCCGTTATTCCTGCCGCGCGTATGGGAGTCTGCGATCTCCCCGGTCGCTTCATTTTTTGCCTTGACGTTAGCCGTGATCACCCCGGCACCGAGCTCGCCATAGCTTCCTTCGTTCATGAGCCCGAGGGTGGCCGGATTCACCATCATGCCGGGCAGACCGACATTGCTGGCCGCGGCCACGCCACCCATCGCGAGCGAACTGGCGCCGATGGCACTGATATTGAATGCGTCCTGAGCCCACACGGTCCCGCTCGAACATTGGGCGATCAAACATCCTGCCGCCAAGGCAGCACGTGCTCCCGTCATGCTTTGTCTCCGATCTTTTATATCTCTTGTCTCGTTGCGCGGCGTGATCGCTGCGCTCAACCGCACTTCATTTCAATCACCTTCTCATTGATACGGATTCCATAACGTATCGAATTTACTTATGTCTTGCGGATTGGCGTTCAACGTGTCCCGCTATCGGTGAACTTGTCGTAGAACACCTTGTCGACCGGAATGCCATATCGGCCGAGCGCGGGAATCGCCGCGTCAATCATCAGCGGCGGGCCACAAAGGTAACCCTCGGCCCCACTGCAGAACCCGGCTTCGATGTGGTCGGTGACCAGCCCTCGTGCGCCACGCCAGTCGCTGTCGATCGGTTCGTGCGACAGCACCGGAATGAACCGAAAGCTGCCTTGCCAGTGCGCGGCGATGTTCTCGATAGCGTCCAGCTGGTACAGATCCGCCTGCGTCCGCGCGCCGAACAAAAGCGTGCAGTCGCGCCTGATGCGGTTTCCCCTCGCGTGTTCAAGCACGCTCATCAACGGCGCGAGGCCACTGCCGCCGGCGACGCACACCATCGGAGCCTCACCGCCGCGCAAATGGAAAGTGCCCAAAGGCCCTTCCATTTCCAGCGATGTACCGTCCAGTTGTCCGCTGAACAGCGCCTCGGTGAACTCGCCGCCCGGAACCTTGCGGATATAGAACTCCAGTGTCGTCCTGCCTTTGCGTTGCGGCGCATTCGCGAAAGAGTAGGATCGCGCTCTGCCTCCGCCTGCCTTGCGCAGATTCCCGTACTGGCCCGCCGCATAGTTGATCGCACGATCCGTCTGCACCGTGACCTTCAGGATGTCGTGCGTGAGCGGCTCGCTTGCGACGATGGTCGCGGCATATTGTTCCGCAGGCCGCAGATCGACCGCAGCCGGTTCGATCTCCACGACGGTGAGTTCGTCGCGCGGAAACGCCTGGCACGCCAGAATGTATCCCGCGTCGAGCTCCTGCTTGGACAGCGTGTAGCCGAACGGTGTCGCCTCTCGAACCCGCCCCTGCTTCAGGCGAGTCTTGCAGGACGCGCATGTGCCAACCGTGCAATCATGCGGATAGGCGACGCCTTGGGCCAGCGCAGCCTCCAGCAGCGTCTGTCCTTGCCCGATCTCGATCGTCACGTCCTGGGGCAGAATCCGCAATTGCCTGGGCTTCGATTTACCAAATGCCGCTTTCAGAAAGTCTCGCATCAAACACCACTGATCTTTTGGGTCGCCGGCCACACCGGGCGTCGAAACGACAGTCCGACCAGGATGAGCACAACGACGATGGAAATGATCGCGAATACCAAACCGGGAACCAGTCCGATGAAGGACGCGAAGTTCGCATCTCCCAGCCGGTTATTGCCGAAGGTAAGCGCACGGTTGGGCGCGAACAGCGCGGCCCCGTAGAAGAGCGTGTTCGCCCAGCCCGTCCCGACCATGAGCCATCCGAGACGGCGCCCGAGCCGGGGTTCGACGCCGAGCACGGGCAGCGTCAGCGCCACCAGAACGATCAGGAAGGCGTTCAGCAATTGACCGATGTGGAATCGAACCCACGCGGCGCTGCTTCCTGGCAGGTGAACCGACACGAGCCGGCCCGGCCACGTTTCCAGCCCGCCGATCAGGCTCACCAGCAACCCGATCCCGACCAGCATGCCGATCAACAGAATCAGCATGCCGTGCCCGATCATTTGCCGCTGCAGGTCTCTCGTCTGGCTCTGCACAAGTTGGGGGGTCATCGTCACGGGTAGTCTCCGTTCAGTACGCGCTCAGCTGCCGGCCCATGCCGTCGTGGTCGGCTTGCCCGGCTTGGTCGGCGGCTCGTCAAACCAGTCCTCCCACCCAACGCTACGGTTCTGCTCCATCGCGAGGCGACGCTCTGCCGGTGACGCAAATTCGTTATCCCAACGACGCAGCGCCGGCTTGATGATTCGGCTGTACCACAACGGGGGAATGAACCCCGAAAGGAAGCAGACGATAATGCTCGGCATGATGATCGCCTGCCTGTCCGGCACCAGCTTGTAGTACGGGAGGTAGGAATTCAGGTGGTGCTCGGCGTGATTGGTGATCTCGAACGCGTACAACCGGGAAAGCGTGCCGTAGTGATTCCACACGTGCCGCTTTTCGATGGGGGTACCGACGACCCGGGTCTGACCGAAGTGCTGGTAATAGTTGAATGCCTCTACCCAGAAGCGCGCGATCACCATGGCGATGAAGCACAGGCCTGCTGCCTTGATGCCGCCGATTGCATGGATGATGCCGACGAACACCACGACGGCGAGGATCGCTCGCCACACGGAGTGACGGATCGACCAGCGCGAGTAGCCGCGCTTCTCGAGCGTGTCGGCGTCGAGCTTGAGTTCGAGACGGGTCGATTCCCACATCGACCGGATGACGAAACGGTACAGGGTCGCTCCGCGACGCGCGGTGTCGACGTCCTCGGCGGTACCGACATCACGATGATGGCCGACCACGTGCACTTCCATGCGCATGCAGTCGAGAAACGCGATCTGCCCATAGCGCCCGACGAAACGGGCGAGACGCCCGCGTGAGTGATAGAGTTCGTGCGTCGCCGGTACGCCCGGCACGACCGACAGCCAGGCCAGACCTGCGACACCGCCCGCCATCTGCAGGGCAGTCAGGGCGTGATGCCCGACCGACCATGCAAAGACGAAGTACATGACGGGTAACAGAAGCGTCGCAATCCAGACCGGCAGATAGGCCCAGAAGTGACTCTTCATCCGGCGCTCCGACAGGTCGAGCGGTAGCAGCGCGTCAAGCATCGCGATGGCCGGAAACGCACCGATCGCAATCCACGTGAAGTCGCCTCCCCGATAAAAACCCCAGATCGCCAACGCCTGCACGAACGGTGCAAAGTAGTACTTAATGTATTCCCACATGATCGGTCTCCTCAACCGCCCAAACACAATGCCCGGAAATCGGTTATCGACTAGTCGTCCAGCAACGCGCAAACCGTCTTCGTTTCGGTATACGCAGCCAGACCCTCTTCCGATACTTCACGCCCCCAGCCGGACTGCTTGAACCCGCCGAACGGCGCGGCCGGGTCGATGACGCCGTGACAGTTGATCCATACCGACCCCGCTTGCAGCCGGTGAGCCACGCGATGTGCCTTCTTGATGTCACGCGTCCAGATGTTCGCCGCCAGCCCATACGCCGTATCGTTCGCGAGGCGGATCGCCTCGGCCTCGTCCTTGAAGCGGATGACGCTGACGACCGGCCCGAAGATCTCCTCCTGCACGATCTTCATCGATTGATCTGCATCGGCAAACACGGTCGGCTGCACGAAGTAACCCTTGTCGCCCACCTTCTGGCCGCCGCACACGAGGCTCGCGCCTTGTTCGATGCCGGACTGAACGTAACCCAGCACGCGCTCCTGCTGCTTGCGCGACACCAGCGGGCCGAGCATCGTGTCGGCGGCCTGGCCGTTGCCGACCTTGAACTGCGCCGCGACCGCGGCGATCGCCTCGACCACGCGATCGTAGACGCTGTCCTGCACGAACAGCCGGCTCGCGGCAAAGCAGATCTGACCTGAGTTGAAGAACACCGCGAGCGCGGCGCCGAGCGCGACCTGATCGAGGTCCGCATCGTCGAAGACGATGCTCGGCGATTTCCCGCCGAGTTCCAGCGTCACGCGCTTCATGTTGCCGAGCGAGTACTCGACGATCTTCTTGCCCACCGCCGTCGACCCGGTGAAGGTGATCTTGTCGACGTCCGGGTGACGCGCCAGTGCCTCGCCCGCCTCATGGCCATAACCGTTGACGATGTTCAGCGCGCCTTCGGGCAATCCCGCTTCGAGGCACAACTCGGCGAGCCGAAGCGTGCTGAGCGGCGTCAGCTCGGTAGGCTTCAGAACCATCGTGCAACCCGCGGCCAACGCGGATGCAATCTTCCAGGCCCCCAGCGCGAGCGGGTAATTCCATGGCGTGATCGCACCGACCACCCCGACCGGCTCGCGACGCGTATACGTGTGGTATTCCTTTCCATCGAACGAGATCGGCGGCGTCGAGCCACTCAGCTTCGAGCACCATCCGCCCATGTAGCGAAACACGTCAACCGTCGACGGAAGATCGATGACCTTCGCGAACGAGATCGCCTTGCCGGTGTCCACCGACTCCAGCCAGACCAGCTCGTCGGCATGTTCCTCGATCTTGCGAGCGATGTTTTCCAGAATCCGGCCGCGGTCGATCGGACGGATCTTGCGCCACGCGGCGGACTCGAATGTGGTTCGCGCAACCTTCACGGCAGCGTCGATGTCCTCCTGTTGGCCGCGAGGCACTTCCGCGATGATCTCTTCGGTCGCGGGGTTCTCGACGGTGATCGACTGGCCGGAAAGCGCATCCTTCCACTGGCCGCCAATCAAGTTCTTGTTCCTGAGACGGGTCGGGTCCGCAACGTGCGGCACATTTGCATTCATGGCGTTAGCTCTGCGATGGATTGCTGTAGTGAACCTCCGAGAGACGATCAGAGACTCATGAAAATGCCGCCGTCCACGACGACGTTCTGGCCGTTGATGTAAGACGCGTCGTCGCTGGCAAGCCAGAGCGCCGCGCCGGCGATGTCGTCAGGCTGCTGCGGGCGCTCGATCGTTCGCATCTGCGAAGCCACCCCTTCGAATTGCTCATGCTGGCCGGCGTTGGCGATCGCGTTCGCCGAATGGGTGTAGCCGGGCGAGATCGAGTTGACCAGGATCCGGCTCTTCGTGGCCGCGAATTCGCGTGCCATCGCACGGGTCATTGCCGCGACAGCGCCCTTGCTCGACACGTAATGCAGCATGAACGGAACGCCGACATGCGCGATGACCGAAGCGATATTGATGATCCGGCCGCCGCCACCTTCGCGCATCGCCGCCGCTACCGCGTTCGTGCACAGCCACGGGCCCTTGACGTTCACCGCATAGAGTCGATCCCAGTCCTCGACCGGAATCGCTTCCATCGGGATACCGTTGAGTCCGGTGAAGATGCCGGCGTTGTTGACCAGCACGTCGATTTTCCCGAACTGCTCCACTGCCGCGGCTGCCATCTGCCGGACGCTGTCCGGATCGGCCACATTCGCGTGAACACCGAGCGCAACGCCCGGGCCGAATTCGGCGGCGGCCGCTTCCGCACCCTTCACGTCGGCGATCACGATCTTCGCGCCTTCAGCGGCATACTTCTTCGCGATCGCGTTGCCGATACCGGTGGCCGCACCCGTTATGATTGCCACCTTGCCTTCAAGTCTCATCGTCTCGCTCCAGTTTGATTCAATAAAACAGACAGACTGAGCTGTCTTTTTTGTGCCAGATAGTGCCGCTTCAAGATGTCTCGGGATTCGGAGAACGGGGATGGTCCGGCTCCCAACCCATCCGCAACCGCCGGGAGGATTCGATGGTTCGCACCATCGATATCCGCCGTTTCGTTGCAGAACGATTAAAGCCTTGTCTGCGATCAACATCCCCATCCCAAAGGACGGGTATGGACCTAGGAAAAACCCGGGGCCCGGAAGTCGTGACGCGCGGTCAGAATCTGACCAGCGGCGCACGAGCGGCAGATCTCGCCCGCGGTTTTGTGCATCGCAAAATGGCAGGACCGTCCGGCAGTTGAACGGGGTTCCCGACCGGCTGACCCGCATCCATCCCATACGCGGCAACCACGTCAATGTCGTACGCCTGGAAGCACTGAACTCGATGAACTGGAACAATTGGTCCCGCGGACGGCTTGCGCCCCCTGATTTCGGCTTCGAGCGCGTGCCGACCCGCGCGTTTGCGCTGCTACGCGCCCGGGCACTTCCCCGCCTCACGGTGGTCACGGCACCGCCCGGTTACGGGAAAACGGTCCTGTTGAGTGCAATCTACCGCTGGCTGCGCTCCGGCGACGAGCGTTGCCTTTGGCTCTCGCTCGACGAGCGGGAGCGAGATGTCCGTTCCGTCCTGGCGCTCCTTCGACAGGCCCTGACGGACGCGTCGCAAACGACAGACGACCGGCATGCGCAGCCGGCCGGTCCGGTCGCGGACCCGGTCGACATTCTTGATCCGAATCACGCGCTGGAGGCAATCGTCGGCGACCTGCGCCAGCTGCGCGGGCGCACGATCCTGTTCATCGACAACCTCGATGTGTGCATCGATCCGATGGTTTCCGCCTTCATCGAACGCTTGACGTTCCATCGCGTGCCGGATGTGCGCCTGGTCGTCTCCAGCGTGCGTAACCTCCCGATCGATTTCGTCCGGATGAAACTCGAGGTGGATGGTCTGTTGCTCGGGCCCGACCAACTCGGTTTCAACCGCGACGAGACGAGACAACTGTTCTCGTTGTCGGGATTCGCGGGGCTTGACGACAGGGCGGTTCAGGAGATCCATGCGCACACCGAGGGGTGGCCGGCGGCAGTGCGCCTGGCCCAGGTTCTGATGTCGGAGCAACGGCAGTTTCCGTGCGACACCGCTTCAGCGCACTTTCCGCCAACGCCGCTGCGCGATTTCAACGGCGACCAGAAAGACATTTCCCGCGTGCTCACCGAACGCGTCCTGTCCATCATCGATCCCGCACGGGTGAACTTCCTGATGGAGGTCGCGCTCGTGCGCGAATTCAACGTGGAGCTGGCGGAGTTCATCACCGGCAATCCCAACGCTCGCGACTGGCTGGACGACCTGCTGCAGCGGAACCTGCTGATCTTTTCGATCGGCGTCGGCCGTCGATGGTTTCGCTTGCACACGCTGCTTCGCGAGTACCTGCTGCAGGAAGCGAAAGACCGTCTGTCTCCCGCGCGCCGGTCCGAGGTATTGAAGAATGCGGCCCGCTGGTACGAGGATCGCAAGGACTACGTGTCGGCGTTGGGGAGCGCACTCGAGGCGCCGGACGTAAAGCGGGCCGAAAGTCTGATCGGACGCATCGCGCGGCACGTTGCGGCAGACTGCGGGCAAATGTCATTGTTCGTGGAGTGGACTGAGAAATTGCTCAGTCTCGGCGGCGATTTGCCGGTTCAGGCACAAGGTTGGTATGTCTGGGCGTTGTGCCATCTGATGCAGTATGAAAAAGCGGGATCCGCGCTGGAAATGCTGGATCGGCGGATGTCGGAAGATCCCGCCCCGCCTTCGGCCGCACTCGAAACCGCCGATCTCTCATTCCTGAGAATCGTGCTGGCGGTATCGACGGATGCACTGGACGCCGCTCACGACGAGGCGCTGGTGTGGCTGAACGACACCGGGCACTACGACCCCCTTCAGGTCGGCACCGTGACGGCAGTGGCGGCCCTGGCCGCCCTGGACCGCGGGGATCTGGCCGAAAGCGAGCGGCATCTGGATGCTGCGGACGGCGCGATCGAACGATCGCACAGCATCTTCCTGCGCGCATGGATCGGCATTTTGCGCGCAGCCCTCGCACTGTCTCGCGCACGACCGGATCTCGCCGACCGGATCCTGGGCAACGTGCGAGCCCGCGTCCTGTCTGAAATCGGGGAAAGCTCTCCCGTGCTGGCCATCATCGATAGCGTGCATGCCCGTGCGCTGACCGATCAAGGCAAGTTTGCCGACGCACGCGTGCCGCTCTAGCGCAGCATGCAGCCCGCCAACCATTACGGCGTGCCCATGACCACCGAACTCGGGCTCGGCGCTTGCGTGGCCATGAAGCCGGATGGCGAAATCGCCGACACGGCCGATTCATCCCTCGACGAAATAGCGCGCCGGTACGCACCGCGCATCATGACTCTATTGTCGGCACAACGCATCCGGCGGCGCCTGCATGCCGGCATCGAAGCCGAGACCGATTCAATCGAACTCGCCGGCCGGGTCATTCAGTCCGGCAACCGGACGCACGCGACAGGGATGCGCGAGCGCAGCGACTGGTTGCTCGTCGGTATCGAGCTGGCCATTGCGAAAGGTCTTTTCAAACAGGCCCATGACACGATCGATGCCGCCATGCGGCTCGCCACCACGCAAGGGCGCACCAGCGATCGCGTGTCCCTCCTGCTCGCATCGATGGATGCCTATGCCCGCGCGGGAAGAAAGCGGGAAGCGACGCGAGCACTGTCACGCGCAATCGGTCTGGCACACACCGGCTCGCTCGTCTATCCGTTCATCCTGTATCAACGAGCCGTCGGCAAGCTTATCGCCAAAGCGAGTGCCCGCGATTTCGCGTTGATTCGCCCCGCCGAAATCGATTTTCTCGACCGGCTTCACGCCATTTGCGGTCAATCGCAAAGCGATGAAGACGGCGACGCTACCCGGGCCTTCAATTCGGCAGCCGGACCCGTCGATGTGGTCCAGCCCCTCACCTTGCGCGAAACGCAACTCCTGCGTCTCGTCAACGAAGGACTGAGCAACCAGACGCTGGCAGACCAGCTTTCGCTCAGCCTCCCCACTGTCAAATGGCACCTCAGAAACCTCTACGGCAAGCTCGGTGTGCGAAACCGCTCTGCGGCGCTCGCCAAAGCGCGCGCCTATGGGCTGTTGAACTGATTCGGGCAAGCCTTCAAAAAAGAAACAGACTATACTGTTTATTTTTTGAAGGTTGCATCACAATCCTCCAGGATGTTCCCGATCAATCGCATTGTCTGAGGTATCGATGAGTCACTGGATCACGCTGGTGAGCACACATGGGCCGATGAATGGATGGTCCGCCGAACCGGACGACAGGCCGGTCGGCGGAATCGTGCTGGTGCACGAAATATTCGGCGTCAACGCCGACATGCGCAACATCGCCGAAAGGTACGCCGCCGAAGGATATCTGACGGTCGTGCCCGCGCTGTTCGACAAGGTCGAGCGTGAAGTCGAACTGGACGACTATGCTGCCGACGACTACCTGCGCGGAAACACGCTCGCAGCGACACTCGGCGTCGACACCGCGGCCGAGCTCGTCGCGACCGCCGCTGACGCGATCGGTCACGCAGGCGAGATTGCAATCGTTGGATACGGCTGGGGAGGCGCGGTTGCGCTCGCCGCCGCCCGCAAGATGCCGCTACCGTGCGTCGTGTATTACAGCGTGCCGACGCCCGTGTCGCCTCAGGACGGAACCGGACCGGTGCTGGCGCATTGCGGCACGCTCGACCCGCAATGTCCGTCCTCACGTCCTGCCTCCGTTGACGATGGTTCCGCGTCCGTACAGATTCGCCTTTACCCGACCGGAGACGGATTCGATCGCGAAGGAGACCCTCTTCATTACCATGAGGAGAGCGCTTCGCAGGCCTTCGGACACACCGTCGAGTTCCTCGGCCGGCACCTGCGTGTACGAGGTCACTGACACGCGCGATCGGTCGCCCTGGTCGGCGAGCATACCTGCATTGCGGCATCAAGGAGAAATCGGGGCCGGGCGCGAATGCGTCGCGCCCGGCCCCCAAGGTACAAGATCAGCGCAACTCGGGAAAATCTTCTTCCCAATACTCGTCCGCGAATCGCCCGGTTCCTGAATCGCGTTCCATTTCCAGCCGCCGCAATTCGACACGGCGAATTTTGCCCGAGATGGTCTTCGGCAAATCGCTGAACTGGAGTCGCCGAATCCGCTTGTACGGTGCAAGCTTTTCGCGCGAGAAGCGAAATACCTCACGAGCGAGATCGGGGCCGGCATCGTAACCGTGACGTAGCATGACGAACGCCTTCGGCACCGACAGACGCAGCGGGTCGGCACTTGGCACCACGGCCGCCTCCGCGATCGCCTCGTGCTCGATCAGCACGCTCTCCAGCTCGAAAGGACTCAACCGGTAGTCGGATGACTTGAACACGTCGTCCGCACGACCGACGTACACGTAATAGCCATCGTCAAGACGCAGTGCAACGTCCGACGTGTGGTACAAGCCATTGCGCATCGCATGCGCGGTCGCCTGCTCGTTGTTCGCATAGCCGGTCATCAAGCCGGCCGGACGCTGCTCGAGAGGCAACGCAATTTCGCCTTCGCTCGCGGGCTGGTCGTCGGCATCGACAAGTTCGATACGGTACCCGGGCAACGGCCGCCCCATCGATCCGTTGACGACGGGCTGGCCCGGAGAATTACCGATCTGGCAGGTCGTTTCGGTCTGGCCGAAGCCGTCGCGGATCGTGACGTTCCATGCATGCCGCACCCGCTCGATGATCTCCGGATTCAGCGGTTCGCCCGCACCGACGATCTCACGCAGCTTCACCGGATACGACGCAAGCGGCTCTTGCACCATCATCCGCCAGACGGTCGGCGGCGCACAGAGCGTCGTGACCCCACAACGAACGAGTACATCCAGCGTCTCTTTCGGTACGAAGCGCGCATAGTTGTAGACGAACACGCACGCCTGCGCATTCCACGGCGCAAAGAAGCAGCTCCACGCGTGCTTCGCCCAGCCCGGCGAGCTGATGTTCCAGTGCACGTCACCCGGCTGCAAACCGATCCAGTACATCGTCGAGAGGTGTCCGACCGGATAGCTTTGATGCGTATGCTCGACGAGTTTCGGCTTCGACGTCGTGCCCGACGTGAAGTACAGCAGCAATGGATCGGTCGCCTTCGTCGGACCATCCGGTTCGAACGAGGCGCTCGCATCATATGCGTGGCCGAAGTCGATCCAGCCACGTGCTGCGCCCGGCGCAGCGCCGACCGCGATGAACGTCATGTCGGCATCGAGCGCCTCGAACTTCCCGAGTTCCGCCGCATCGACAACGACGAAACGCGCCCCGGCCACTTCCACCCGCTCGCGAACATCGTCCGGGGACAGTTGCGTCGTCGCAGGCAGCACGACGGCACCGAGCTTCATCGCGGCCAGCATCACGTCCCAGAGTTCGACACGATTCGGCAGCATCAGCAGCAGCCTGTCTCCACGCGTCACCCCCAGGCCTCTGAGGAAGTTGGCCACGCGCGACGAGCGCTCGGCCATCTGCGCAAACGTGAACGTGTTGCCCGGCC
Organism: Burkholderia aenigmatica; assembly: GCF_048627025.1. Taxonomy (NCBI): domain Bacteria; kingdom Pseudomonadati; phylum Pseudomonadota; class Betaproteobacteria; order Burkholderiales; family Burkholderiaceae; genus Burkholderia; species Burkholderia aenigmatica. Next base: position 983,836 of record NZ_CP184470.1, read on the forward strand.
CGGCCGGATCGTCGACGATCCATAACGCCGGGTTGTCGTTACGCTCGGCCATCACGTCGAAATAGTCGAGCGCCCAGTTGAATGTTTCAAGTTCAGGCCAGGTGAACTCGGAATACGCGCGCTCGTAGTTGGTGCGATGCTGCAGCAGCAGATCGCGCGCGTCGAGAAAAGCCTGCGCGGAAGGAGTAAATCGTGTCATCGCTGTCTCACTCAGTGCGGTCGCACACTTTGTTATCTGCTTCAGTTATCGTTGAGCATTGCCGGTGGTCATGTCATCGCCGCCGCACAATCGTCATGCGCTGTGCTTCGATCGGTACCTCGTGGGTCCGCTGCGGCGAAAACGGCACTTGATCGCGTCATCCGGCAAGTCACCGTCGTGCATCTGCAGCGCGGTCGATGTTCCGCTCGACATGCACTGCATTCCTGTCATTCTTGTCAATGCGCGGTTGCGAAACGCAGAGCGCCGTTCCGCGATACCGTTACCGAGTGTATTGGCTTGGATTTCCACGGCGTAGAGACGAAAAAACCCATCTCATATGCAAAAACGCACGGACCGAATGCAGAGAAAGCGACCTGGGACGCCTCTTGTTACCGACATTGGAAACGTCACGACCCACCGCGTCGCGAAGCCCGGTTTCATCTCGCCCTCGGTGCGGTTTCAGCGCAGGCAGTCCGCGTCGTCACGCGTTGTGCGAAGCCTGAGTATGAGCAGATAATCGTGCTGTATTGATGAGGTCAAAACCTGACGGAGCGAACAGATGGAGCCGGTTGGTATCTATGCTTCAGTTGCGATCAGCAATGAACAGCTGACCCGATTCTATGAAGACTGGGGCGATGCGTTGATCGACGACGTCCGATGCATTTTCGGCAAGAAGCCGGGCCTGCAGCGGGATAGTTCAGGTGGCTTTATAGACCCGGCAACCGGGCACTACCACAATCCCGGAAACAAGCTGGTCATCCGGTATGACGAAGCCACGGAGACCTTGTTCTATTACTATCAGCTTGAATTGCGCGATCCAGACAGCATGGCAGCGGTCCCGTCCTTCCGCGCATTTACCCGCATTGCAGGATATCGAGACCGAGCCGGCGCGGACTATGTCGCATTCTCGCCCAGTGCGCCGAATTTCCTGATCGACTCGCTTTGGCGTGCCTATCAGTTCACTCGTGACGGGTTGAGCGCAATTGCAATCGATGCGCTTCCGCCAGATCGACAACGCGAGCTTGATGTCTTGTCCTGGCGATACTATTGGGGGCCAATCGAAGCCATGTTCGAGAGGATGGACCGTCGCGAAGACGTTTCCTATTTCAGCAACTTCTTTCCGGAGAATTGCTTTGACCCACCGCTTCTATCGCTGCTGGGTGTCGAAAAACCCGCCTACGATTCGCGAATGATGCCAGCGCCCTATCCACCGTCTCGTCTAGAGATGCCGTGATGCCTGCCTTGCGCAGCCGGTGCATACCCTGCACATAGTCAGGTAGAAGACGTCCGGGCATGGCGATCGATGAAAACTTCAAGGTCGCCATCCCTCATCTGATCCCCTTTGCCATTCCTACCTCACACGGAATCAAGTCGGAGTGCCAGTAAATGGCATCTTCGGTGACGCAAGCTGCCGCAGAATCGTCAAGTGGACATCGAGATCCACCTTTCTCAGATGGTCGAGATTGATTTGACCGCCAGCAATCAGAGCTGGCTCAAAGCCATACATCTCGTTCGGCTCGAGCTGTCCGAGCTTGCCGACGGCGCGATTGAACAACGGCTGCTTCGACTCGTCCTTGAAGTCACATTCACTCCGCGTCCTGGCACCAAAGAAGGTTTGAACACGAAAGTCCGGATTCTTGAGCGGCCCCTTCATATCCTTCTCCAGAGCAATCAGGGAATGCGTAGGGCATGAAACCGTCAGGCTCGGCCCAGTCTTCTCACCCCACGCATACAGCTTACCGAACGCCGTTCGAGCGATGACATGATAGTTATCGACTTCCTCGAAGATCGTGCCCGCCAGCCAGATATTAAGGATGTCTTGATACTCGTCCGGGTTCACGATCCAGAACAGACCATCTGCATAGCTACCCCAACCTTCTTGCTCCCAATACTTCAGGAGCTGATCCGGCAACCTATTCGCGAACCTGTCGAAACTCGCGCGCGGAACCTCGACCCGGCTAGTGGCCTCGGAGAAGGTCTCGATAAAAAGGGCAAAGTCTTCGTCTCTCACTTCTGCCTCGCTCCGGGTACGACAGTTTTGTGGGCCAGGATCACCCTTCACATGTGCTTCGGCGCGGCGGACACATCGTCATGCCGCCGCTTCGTTCCGCCGCGCCGGGTACGTCACGCGCCCGTCACCCGGTGCGACGGGCAGGACGCGCATGCGCTCAATTGCCGTAGATGTCGAAATTGAAATAGCGGCTGGCGATCTTGTCATACGTCCCGTCGGCACGGATCGCGGCAAGCGCCGTGTTGATCTTGTCCTTCAGGTCCGTGTCTTCCTTGCGAATGCCGATGCCCTGACCCGGTCCGAAAATCTTCGGATCGTTCAGCTCACCGCCCGCGAATGCATAGTCCTTGCCTTGCGGCGTATTCAGGAAGCCGCGCGATGCTTGCACGCCATTTTGCAACGCGGCATCGAGCCGGCCGTTGGTCAGGTCGGCATACACCTGATCCTGATTCTGATACGACAGGATGCGTGCGCCGATACCTTCCCAATGCGCCTTCGCATACGTCTCCTGCATCGAGCCTTGCAGCACGCCGACGGCTTTACCGTTGAGCGATGCCGGCGTCGGCTGGATACCCGAGCCCTTTTTCGCGACAAGAAACGTCGGTGCATGCGCCGTCTTGTTCGAGAAATCGATTTGCTTCAATCGCGCAGGCGTCATCGACATCGACGACAGGACCGCGTCGAATTTCCGCGCCTTCAGGCCGGGAATCATGCCGTCGAATGCATTTTCGACCCAGAGGCATTTCGCATTGAGGCGCTTGCACACTTCATTGCCGAGGTCCACGCCGAAGCCAGTCAATTCCCCGGACGGCTTCTTGTATTCGAACGGAGGATAAGACGGGTCGACGCCAATGCGAATCGTCGTCCATTCCTTGGCAAACCCGGTTGCGGACATGGCAAGCGCAACCAGTCCGATCATGATCCTCTTCATTATTTTCTCCATGTAGTTGAAATAACTGCGTTGGCATTTACCCTTCGAACAGATCGATTCGAAACGGGTGACGACGCCTGATTCGTCGAAACCGGATACCTGCATGACAGCCGCCGAGCCCCCGCCGTCGGTCGCCATCGGTCGCCGCACCGCCACAACCCTGCATTCCTCTACCGCGACAATGCGACGGCATTGCCGCCAAGCAACGGCAGAGGCAATCATTCGTATTGGATAACGCGACGACCAGACGGACGATTTTCCATCCTCTGTTTCGGGGAATAGCGGGCTTTTTCGCCGTGCTTGATTCGGCACACGCAAGCATGAGCCTTTTCAGATCACCGATTCCGGCTCTATTGTGCCTGATCCGATTGAGCATCCAGAATTTCGACGCGTCCACTTCATTCGATTGCTATGCGGAGCATTGTCAACTTAACGACCATCGAGGATGAAAATGCAACGGACGACAATCTCAGTTTGTCGGAGACGGATTCGGGGCCACGCCAGTGAACTCGCGCCAGGCGTCGAAGCGGATAGCGAGTTGTTTGCGATGGGGCGCCGGGCAGGTGCGCAATAGAAGCGTGCCGCGGCCACGAAGAATTGGGGGGCGGGACTGCAAAGACGCATACCGACACGAGAGACAGCCTCTGTTGGGTGCACGCCTCGACAAAACGCGTACGGTTCCAACTCCGTTCGAATGGCCCGAAGAAGATGTCGCCGACAGTCTCTTGTTGGCCGAATGCCGCCGGATGCAGTCGACCCCGGCAGCCCCACAACGCCGCATGTCCCCCACCGGCGGACTTGGTTTGAGACAAAGAGCGTCCCGCCTGAACTCTGCGTCGCGACGGATCGCATTGTGCTGCGGGAATCAATCTGGAAATCAGGAGCTTACCGTCGGAACGCATGGTCCACTTCGCGAGTGGACAAATTTGATGCGGACACCGGCGAGTTGACGACATTATTTTGGCAAGACCGTCGATAAAGTCGTCAACTCTGGGGCTGGATGCCTGGATCGGCGGGGATTCTGGAGTGACAGATTTAATTTGCTCTACGGCTGACGGCTGATCAGCCAGTCGCCGTTGAGCCCGTCGACCCAGTGCGAATAGCACCGGCCCATGAACGTCGGATGCCAGTGCAACGCCTCGCCGCGCGCACGCGGCGCATCGCGCAGCCGCGCGCCCCGCGTCGCGATGTCAGTGCGCCTGCGCGGTGGCCGCCGCGTTGCGCGGCTGCCGCAACGCATCGCGCACCACCGGCATGCGCGAGACGTTCGCGCCGGTGATGTCGAGCGTCGCGCTCGACACGCAGCCCGTTGGCGTCAACGCCCGACCATCGAGCGTATTGGCCGCGCAGACGATCTGGCTCGGTGCGCAGCTGGGTGCCTGTATCAGGTCGAGCGCCGCGCCGCCGATCGACGTGAGCGTGTTGCGTTCGATGCGGAACTGGCACACGTTGCCGAGCGCGCGGACGCCGGAGTACCGGACGCTGGACAACCGGTTGTCCAGCACGGCGACACGGGTGACCTTGCCGGAGTGGGTGTTCAGGTCGATGCCGGCCATGCCGGTTTCCGGCCGGGGGTTGCCGGGATTGGGCAAGGAGATGTCGGAGATCGTGTTGTTCGACACCACGACGTTGTTCGCGCCGTAGGTGTTGTACCCGTCCTCCTGGCCGACCAGGATGCCGGCTGCCTTCTCCACGCCGCGCACCGTGTTGCCGGTGATGGTCACGTCCGCGCCGCCGACCACCGTGATGCCGCGCCCCCAGTAGTTGCCGGACACGTTGTTGTTCCGGATCAGCACGTTGCTGCTGATCGCGCCGTCGGGGATGTAGCTGACGACCGCGATCAGGTCGTCGCCTGTGCCGGTCACCGTGTTGTCCTGCACCAGCACGTTGCGCGAGCCGTAGGTGGTGTGGATGCCGTCCGCGAGCGTGTCGCGCACGTCGTTGCCGACCAGCGCGACGTCCTTGCCGCCGAACACGAACAGCCCGGCGCTACTGCCGCCGCGCACCGAGACGTCGAGCACCTGCACGCCGATGCCGGTGATCTCGACCTTGGTGGACTCGGGCGTCGTCAGCCGGGTCGTGCCGGTGCCGACCAGCGTCACGCCGACGAGCGTCGAGTTCTTGCCGCTCATCACGATGGTCTGGTCCTCGCTGCGGGTGGCGCTGAGGGTCGCGCCATAGCCGGAAATCACGACCTGCGGATTCTTCACGGTCAGCGAGCGGCTCACCGCGTACTGCCCGGGCGCGAGCACGAGCCGCTGGCCGGGCTGCAGCGCGTCGAACGCCTGTTGCAGCGCATCGGACTGGTCGCTGCCATTGGCAGCCGGATAGACCGTGACGTCGGGGGGCGCGGCGCGCGCGATCTGGAATGACGCGGCGCACAGCGCGGCGATAGATACGGCGGCGATTCGGAATGATCGATTCATATCGGATCTCTTATTGGGTGTGAAGTTGGGTGAAGCGTAATAACGTTATAGGTCGTGAACCTGATGCGTCAGCGCGTCAGGTCACATTAATGGAATCAAGGTGAAGATAATGATGGCGCGCAGGAAAATAGCGTGTGGTGAGATCGCAGTGTGGTACTCGAAAACAACCGGGCGGCCGTCGAACGTCATGCCCAGGTTCTTGACGTTGACGATGGGGTACCGTCAGTGTTTAATGCTCAGTACATCGCCAATTCGTGTCTCACAGCAGCAGCATATTGGTCGATAATCGCCGTCATTGCGGCATGATCCTGTCGGTGCCAGCGCAGCAGCCGGTGATCGTCATCGCACTGTCGTAAAAGCTTCCCCAGCTCTTGCACTGAACGTCAAGCGCTCCGCGTTCGAAAAAATGGCTCGTCCATACGAGCCAAGGAATCTACAAAGGGACGACCGTCACGAGGCTCCGTTTCTTACAACTCGCTCCATGACAGTTGCTCGGGCCGTTGCTTCGTCGCAAAAAACTGCTTTGCGGCTTCAATCATTTGCTCTTTACTCACGACACAATCTTTCGACAGATCTACTTCCCCGCCGAGCTTATTCTCGTAAAACTTCTCCGTACCACCTGTCTCGGAAGCGCCTTTCGAAACGAAATTCCCACCAATGTCCATGTAATAGACGACGGCAACATCGCTTTTTGCAAAAATATTCAATTGAGGAAAACCACTTTCCTCAAACGTCAACACAAAATTATTTGCGTCGAATGCAGGTCGTCTACTGAGGAACTCGACCAGATTATCGACCTCATCGATCTCAATCTCACCGTCAAAATCGTCTGCGTACATCTCAACAATCTCCTTTCGCGGGGGATTTTGGCGAATTGCTATTCCCCGTAAATACTTTTGTCTCACCAGTTGCGCCATGCTTGACCGGGATCGCTCCTTCAGGTGGAACGACGGTCATCCTGGCGTTTTCCGGCAGGAGAGATTCGATGTACGGCATCCGGGCATGCCGTCGATCGACGGGGGAATACGTGGTCACGAAGAACAACGTCATGGGCAACCGTGTCACCGTTGATCGCTGGACGCCCTGATCAATCCGCCAGGTCTCGCCTGAACAGTGCGACCAGCGTCTCCGCGGCCAGCGACAGCGGCGCATCGCGCAGCTTGAGGATGCCGAGCGTGAGCGGCGGGAGCGCCATGCGCAACGGGATCCGGCATGCCTGCGCTGCATAAGGCTCCACTGCGAGCATCTCGGCCGGACACGAAAGCAATGCGTCGCTCCGCGTCATCAGGTTCCAGCCGACGCCGAACGTATTGACCCTGACGATCGAATCCGGCAGCGCATGGTGCGTTCGCCGCAAATGGTCGAGCAGGTTGCTGTGCTGGCTGCCTGACGACAGGTTCATGACCCACGTGCAGCCGACGAGCTGATGCCATTCGGTGGCTGTCTCCAGCGGATGTCCGCGCCGGCATGCCACGACCGTCTCCAGCACCTGCAGCGGTTCGAAATGGAACTCGCCTCTGACTTCCTCGTCGGCGGGCGCCGCCACTGCGAAATCGATCGAGCCGTCGCGCAGCGCGTGGAGGACGTGCGGCATCATCCCTTCCTCGACCGTGAGCTTCGCGAGCGGCATGCGCTTGCGGAAGCGCTCGATCACGCCAGGCAGCACGCCGAGAAACACCATCGGCGTCACGGCAACGGATACGTGCCCATGCTTGCCGCCGAGAATCTGCCGGATATCCTGGCGCGCAAGCGTCAGCTGCGCTTGGGCGAGCCGTGCACGCACGGTCAGTTGCTGGCCGCACTCCGTCAGCGTCACGCCGCGCGTGCTGCGCGAGATCAGCGGCGCCTCCAGGTCCTGCTCCAGTTCGCGGATCGCCTTGGTGACTGCCGCCTGGCTCAAGTGAAGATGGCGCGCGGCGCCGCGAATGCTGCCGGTTTCAACCAGCGCAAGCCACGCCTTCAAGTGGTGGTCTTTCATGTCTCCTTCCGCGGTTCTGCATTCTTGTATTTCACGCCGTGGCATGACTGCCGGACGCCCTGTCGTTCGGCCCAGATTCTATCCGCGTATGCGCGTCGGAGCGGCCGATCCGCGCGGTCGCGGCGCCGCATGCGCTCCAGCGGCGCTGACAACCACAAGTTGTCTTCACCGAAAAAAGCTCGTCTTATGCGACCAATACTGTCCGGTTAGGCTTCCTTCAACGCGTGCCCGGTCGGGCGTTCGCGGCAAACCATAACGATGTAGAACAAGAAGGAGCGAGACATGGAACAGCAATTGTGGCGCCTGAGCGCAACGGAAATGACGGCACTCGTCGCGCGCCGCGACGTGTCGTCGAAGGAACTCGTGCAGAGTTGCCTGCAGCGGCTCAATGACGTCAATCCGCGGATCAACGCGATCGTCGACGTGCTTGCCGACAGCGCGTTGGCCGCCGCCACGGCAGCCGACGAAGCGGTTGCGCGACGAGAACCGACCGGCCCGCTGCACGGCGTACCGGTGACCGTCAAGGTGAACGTCGACATGGCCGGCTTCGCGACGACCAACGGCGTGAAGGCCTTCGGGAACCTCGTCGCGCACGAGGACAGCCCCGTGGTGGCGAACCTGCGCAAGGCCGGCGCCATCATCATCGGACGCAACAACGCACCGGCGTTCTCGTACCGCTGGTTTACGGACAACGACCTGTACGGCCGCACGCTGAACCCGTGGCATCCGGGCCTGACGCCGGGCGGCTCGAGCGGCGGCGCGGCGGCGGCCGTTGCGGCAGGCATCGGCCCGATCGCACACGGCAACGATCTCGGTGGATCGATCCGTTACCCGGCTTACGCGTGCGGCGTCGCAGGCCTGCGCCCGACCTCGGGCCGCGTGCCGGCCTACAACCCGACGCAGTCGCAGGACCGGACGCTCGCCGTTCAGCTCGCGTCGGTTCAGGGGCCGCTGGCGCGCACGGTCGGCGACCTGCGTCTTGCACTGTCGGCGATGGCCGCGCCCGATTCGCGGGACGCGTGGTGGATGCCCGTCGCGCCGGACGGCGGCCCCGCATCGACTGCACGGTTCCCTGCACGCGTTGCCGTATGCACATCGATCCCGGGCGTGCCGACCGACCCCGTCGTGGCCGACGCCGTGCGTCAGGCGGCACGCTGGCTCGAAGATGCCGGATGCGTGGTCGAGGAAGTCGTGCCGCCGCGGTTGAACGAGGCGAGCGACCTCTGGCTCGCCCTCGTCACCAACGAAGCGGTGAGCGGCTTGGGCAAGACGATCGAGACGCATGGCGACCAGGCGATTCGCAACGCGTTCGCGTGCCAGCGCCGCCTCGCGACACCGCTCGACCTGGCCGGCTACATGAACGGGCTCGCCCGGCGCACGGGCCTGCTGCGCGAATGGCAGGCGTTCTTCCAGCAATACCCGCTGCTGCTGATGCCCGTGTCGTGCGAGCAGCCGTTCGCGATCGACGAAGACCAACGAGGCGACGACGCGTTCCGGCGCATCCTCGATGCGCAGGGCCCGCTGCTTGCGACAGCGCTCCTCGGCCTGCCGGGACTGTCCGTGCCAACCGGCGTTCGAGATGGTGTGCCGATGGGCGTCCAGATCGTTGCGGGTCGCTTCCAGGAAGCGCTGTGTCTGGCGGCCGGCGAGGCGATCGAAGCGCGCGCCGGCATCTGCACGCCGATCGATCCGGTCGGTGCAGCGCGGCAGGAGGCGTGACAGGCCATGCCCAAGTTTCTGATCGGCATCGCCGTGCCTTATCTCGGCGTATTGGGTTTGCTGCCCTGGGTCTCGTCCGTCGATGCGTACGTGTTCGGCGTGCCGTTCATCTACGCGTGGATGTTCGCGTGGTTTGTGCTGACGTCCGCATGCCTGTACGTCTGCTGGCGCTGTTTCGACAAGCCGGCGGCCGATGCGGCGCGGCTTGATGTCTGATTTCGCGGAGGATCACATGTCGTCTGTGGTATTCACGGGGTTCATCCTCCTGTCGTTCTGCCTCGCGCTTTACTCGCGCCGAGGCGTAGGCAAGCAGAGCGTGCACGATTTCTTCGTCGCATCGCGGCAGTTCGGTGCATTTCTCGTCTTCTTCCTGGCAGCGGGCGAGATTTACAGCGTCGCGACGATGGTCGGCTTCGCGGGCGGCATCTATGCGAAGGGGCCGACCTACGGGATCTGGTTCCTCGGCTACATTCTGCTCGCCTACCCGCTCGGCTATTTTCTCGGCCCAAAGATCTGGGAAGCGGGGCAGCGCTACAACGCGATTACGCTCGCGGACCTGTTCGGCGGCTATTTCCGAAGCCGCTCGACCGAGTTCGTCGTCGCCCTGTCGTCGATCGTGTTTCTGCTGCCGATGGCTCAACTGCAGTTCACGGGCCTCGTTGCCGCGTTTCGTGGCCTGGGCTGGCAATTCGAGCCGCTGCACATGGTGCTGATCGCTGGTGTGCTCGCATTTCTATACATCATGATCGCCGGTATCCGTTCGTCGGCGTACGTCGCCGTGTTGAAGGACATCCTGATGGTCCTGGCGATCGTGATCACGGGCCTGGCCGTGGCGGGACACGTCGGCGTGACGGAGGTGTTCCACGCAGCGAGCCTGCACGTGGGCAACCAGATGAATGCGGAACAGCTGCGGTTCTCGATGAGCACGATCCTGCTGCAATCGCTCGGCTTCCTCGCGATGCCGTTCGGCGTGCAGATTTTCTTCACCGCGAAAAGCGCCGACACGATCCGACGCTCGCAGATCGCAATGCCGCTCTATATGCTGATGTATCCGTTCCTCGTCATCGCCGCGTACTACGCAATCAGCCAGAACCTGCATCTTCGCTCGCCGAACGAGGCGTTCTTCGCTGCTGCGAATGCGTTGCTCCCGTCGTGGATGCTCGGGCTCGTCGCAGCGGCGGCAGCGCTTTCCGGCCTGCTCGTGCTGACCAGCATGTGTCTCGCGATCGGCCCGATCGTGAGCCGCAACCTGCTGCCGTCGCTACCGTCGCAACGGCAGACAGGGGCGGCGAAGATCGTCATTTTCGTGTACCTCGCCGTGTCCATTGCGATGACGTCTGCAGCACCCACGCTGATGCTTACGCTGATCAACGTCACCTATTACGGCGTCACCCAGTTCTTCCCGGGCCTGATCGCCGTGCTGTTCTCGCTGCGTATCCGGCCGGTGGCGGTGACGGCAGGCATGATCGTCGGACAAGGTCTCGCGTTGGCACTGTATCTCGGGAAGGTTCAGTTCGGCGGCATCAACCTGGGTTTGCCATGCCTGGCCGCCAACATCGCTACGGTCGCGGCGATCCACTACCTGCTGGGCGCGGCCAAGCCCCAGACGTTGGCCTCGCAATGAGCGTGCCGGCTGCGGTGCGTCCGATCATCCGGTCATGGCCGACCGGGTCGATCGCGCGCCGCAGCCATCTGTAGCAGAAGCCGGTGTCCGGCCGGGCAATCCGCCAGGCCCGATGTCGATAAATTCCGGCCCTGCCGCCGTCCTGCTTTTGCTGTTCGGAAATCCACCGAGACTGCTGATTTCAACAGGCGTCAATTTTTCGATGAAACGATTCGTACAACTACTTTTAATGTCGACTCCTGGCCTTGCAATGGCTCAAAGTTCCGTCACCCTGTACGGGCTTGTCGACACGGGGATTCAATATCTCACCAATGCGGATAGCGCAGGGCATCGATCGATCGGGATGGCACCGAGCGCGTATTTGCCATCGCGTTTCGGCTTCAGAGGCGTCGAAGACCTCGGAGGCGGCGTGAAAGCGGTGTTCCAGCTCGAGAATGGCTTCAATTCGGCGACCGGATCGATGGTCGTGGCCAACACGCTCTTCAATCGCCAGGCGTGGGTGGGCGTTGACGGCAGCGTCGGGAAGTTGACGTTCGGACGCCAGTACAGCGTGCAGTTCGACAGAGGGATCTACTACGACCCGACTTTTTTCGCGGCCTATTCGGCCCTGTCACTCAATGCCATTCCGCTGGCGACGATCCGCGTGAACAATTCGGCGAAGTTCACGTCGAGCCGTTTCGCGGGTTTCACTACCGAAGCCATGTACGGTTTCGGCCAGCAGGAACCGGGCAATGCGCTGGCCGGGCGATATATCGGTGCCGCACTCGAATATACGGTCAATCGCTTCACGGCGACTGCGACGTACGAGCAGGCTCGCGGCACGGTGACGGAGACGGGCGATCTGTCGTCGCGCGTCGACAACCGCTACGCATTCGCCGCACGGTACAACGCAGCGAAATTCGCGGTGATGGCCAATGTCACCCGGGTCACGGGCGACCTGCAACTCACGCCTCGCGGCACCGTATATTGGCTCGCCGGCAACGCGTTCGTTACCCCTTTCCTGCAGGTGTACGCGATCGGTGGCCGTTACGACTACCAGGGGTGCGACGCGCACCCGATGATCTTCGTCGCGGGAACACTCTACTCGCTCTCGAAGCGCACGATGCTGTATGCGAACGTCGGTACCGCCCGAAACAATGGTGGCAGTTCACTCGGCCTGAACAACTACGCGTCCGTCGGCCAGCCCGGCCACAGCCAACTCGGTGTTGCGGTCGGTATCGATCAAAAATTCTGAGGAAATTCCTCAGACCAGCGGCGCTCGAAAGCGCCGCCTTTCTCGCCCCCGTTCCTTTGTGTCGTCGCCGGGCAATTCGACGATGAGCCTCAGACGCAGTACGACGTGATCAAATTGTGGAACTACTTCTGGGACCAGCAGGATCAGTATCGAAAAGAACATCGCAACGAAATGCCGTGGGACTACTGGCAATCAAAACTACCGGAGTTCGGGAAGACCACACTGTTGAAAGTGCCCGAACGGTTCAAGCCGAATCCACGGGTGCCTGTGCCGCGGAAAAACTGGCAACTGAACGAGTACGATGATTGGCCGGTACTGGCATATCTGCATCGTCCGGTGCGCGTCGACCTGAGCGACGGCCACGGCGAACCGCTGAAGAAAAGCGAGCGCATCGAGAAGATCAAAACGGGCTGGCAGGAGGTACTGCAAACCGTTGCACCCGAGAATCAACCCAGTCGGATGTTTTACGACACGGGTGCGTCGTCGAGCCAGCTCCCGCTGATGGTGCAGTCACTGCACGACAACCCGCAGCATATCGATTTAGACGATCCAAAAGACGCATTCGATATGCAGCGTCGCATTGGCGGCGATACGGGCACCCGCTCCACGTGGGTCCAGCTTGCGTTGGCTTTGATGATGAATAACCAGGATGGCAAAACCAGCACGCTTGTGAATCTACGCGATCCGCTACACGCCACGATCGTGATGCTGAGCCCCCCGGACGCGGCAGCCCGGCAGGCCATCCTCAGGACTTCAGTTGGGCTTTCTGATGAGCGAAAAACCTTATGTCCTAGAAGGCGATGGGCACGGTCATGGCGGCCGTGTTCTGTCGGGCGCACCGCATTCGCGAATCAAGGGCCGAGCAATCGCCCGACTGCATGATCCTGCGATCTGCGAGATTCACGGGCCGACGACAATCGTGATGGGGTCGGGGCACGGCCGCTTCGATGGTCAGCCGGCCGCATGCGACGGCGACGAACTGGCCTGCGGGGCGAAACTGATTGCGAGTCAATCGAGCACCGGCGGCTAACACTAAACCCGCTCGGTAAAGCGCGCCGGGCACGACGCCAGGTTGATGCACTCGGTCCAACAACAATTCTGGACTGCTTGCCGTGTGAGGCACCCTCACCTATACCGTACTCGTTGCGGCGCCAGAGGTCATCATGATCGTCCCGTCGTTGATGCCACGCTTGTTTTGTACAGCCTTCGAGCGTGCCGGCGCGATCCACGACGGCGAGGTGTTGGTCGATGCTCGTCGGACTTCGAAAATTCGCGGAATGCTGACCTCGTTTTATGGAGTGGATCCCGGCCCCTACGAAATTGCTCTCGCGACAGTGGCCACCGACGTTTTCTCCCGTGTAAACACACGCGTCTGCTTCCTCGAACGGGGCGATGCGCTCGACAGGCTGTTTGCGGATAGAGGCGTAATTGACGCACGGGGCAAGCACGGATGGGTGCGCCGCTCCGCGACCGATCCAGATCGTTTTGCGCCAGCCCGATTCGTTGTCGAAGCCGCGGCCATCTGCCCATTGGACACGTATCGCTGCACTTTCCGGATTCAGGATTTTCACGAAACGGCCTACTGCAGTGAACGCCTAATGGCAGTGCTGCTCGTTCGGCCTGCTTGCGGGAAAGCTCGCCGTTGCCCAGCGGTCAAAGCACGGACGCAACCTTCGCCGCTCGAGCGGCCCGCTCTTCGATCTAATCCATATGGACTCCTACTCATCCACGCGACACATGCGCTAGCATGTATTAAAGAACACGTGCAACGTGCTAGCGACGTTAGAGAACATCGGCATGGCTTCTATTGTAGGAATGCAACGACTAATCAGCCGCAAGCAACTTTAGAAAAATCATTTAACTCCGGGGCCCTTCCGCAAATTTATGCTAGCAACGTTACTGAACGCGGCTAGCGTTAATACCGAACACTTACATCTGGCGTTGTCTGTCAATCGCCAATTATCTAGTAGTGCGATGTAATTGGTAAGCGAGACGGTCTTCAAAACCGGTCCCGCGGAAACTACTTCATATCAAACGGAAGATGGGCCACCCGATGTGCATCTTCCAGACTCATCCCCATGGCCCGCAGCGTCAATTCGGCGACATCTTCTCCAAACCGCGCTGGCGTCTTTTCCGACAACACAGCCTGAATCGCCATCGCAAGCGCTCCCATGCCGATCACCACAGCAACCTGTACAGACGGCACTGTGAAAAGACCCAGCTTCACGCCCGCCCGCACGTCGGCCAGCACGCCGCGCTGCATGCCCTTGCTCCATCCTGCCTGGGCGCCCGGCATTGCCCGTACGAGAATCCAGCCCCACTCGGGCCGCTCCCGGCACAGCCGCACGAACTGGCGGCAAGCCACCGCGATGCGCTGCGCCGGATCCGTCACGCCCTCGATGACCAGATTGATGCGGTCGTCGATTGCATCGGCAACATGGCTGCCCAATGCATGGAACAAGTCACTCTTGGTGGGAAAGTGGTTGTAGAACGTCCCCTTCGCCACGCCCGCGGCGGCAATGAAGTCATCGAGCATCGGCTCATCCGCGCCCCGCTCCCGAACGACCTGGAACGCAGTTTCTATAATGCCGTTGCGCGTTTTCTCGCGCCGCTGGCGGCCGATTTCCAGCCGTCTTTCCTGATCCAGTGTGGCCCTCACCATTCTTGCCTCTCGCATGCTGACGTGGTGCAAGTGTAGCGCAGCAGGCGTGGCCGGGTTGACCCTCATAGGATATTGGAACCGCTCACATTGCCCATCAATTGCGAATCATGTCCCACGGCGTCGTGCCGGCAGGAAGCTCTTCGCGCACCGCGAGCTTGCTCGCGGGTTCCCCGGAAAGCAGGCGCGCAATCCAGTTTTCCGGGTCAAAAATCACCCCGATCGGATTCTCCTCATAGCTGCCCGCCGCGAAAAACGCGTCGATTTCCTCATTCGTCATGTTGTCGACCTGGAGTTCGACGCGGTGGCCGTCCGGATCGCGGTAATACATCGACGTCGTCGGACCGTGATTCACGCACCAGAACGGCTCGATGCCCGCGCTACGCAAACGCAGATAGGTGCCAAACAGCTCGCCAAGATCCCGATACGTGAACGAATAGTGATGAATCGAGCGAGTCGGGCCGACCGGTTCGGGCTGCATTCCCTCGGCGCGAATGAATCCGATGCGATGGTGCTCGTCGTCATAGCGCATGAAGCAGAGGCTTGCGTTTTCGAACGCAACCGTTGCATTGAGCACCGTTGCATACCAGTCGCGCATCGCGTCGATCCGGTCGGTCAGGCAGATCACGTGCGCAAGCTTGTACGGCGACAGCCGCGCCGCATGGGCTTCGAGCGATGCGGGGGTTTCGGTGACTTTCGTTTCCATGTTCTTTTCCTGTCAATACGAATAACGCAGCGAATAACGCTGCAGTTAGCGCGGTTCCGCGCACACTCGGTTCTCGATCGCGCCGATTTTCTCCACTTCAACGCGCACGACATCGCCCTCCTTCAGGTACGCCGGCGGATTACGCAAGCCACCCACACCGGCGGGCGAACCGAGCGAAAGCACATCGCCAGTTTCCAGCGTGCAGCGCTGCGACAGATCGCTAACCAGCTCGGCCACGTTGAAGATCATCTCGGCGGTCGAGCCTTGCTGGCGCAGCTCGCCATTCACCCAGGTGCGAATCATCAGCGCGCCCGGATCGCCAACCTCATCCGGCGTCACGAGATACGGGCCGAACGGGCCATGCGTGTCGAACGACTTGCCGATCGTCGAAGTCGGCGCGCGCATTTGCCAGTCGCGAATGCTCACGTCGTTGCAGACCACGTACCCTGCGATCACGCCAGGCGCCTCATCAACGGAAACACGCCGGCAACGCTTGCCGATCACGAGGCCGATCTCGCCTTCGTAGTCGAGTTCCTGAGAATCGAACGGCGCATAGATCGGATCGAACGGACCGTTCACGCAGGTCACCTGCTTGTTGAACCAGATCGGGTACTTCGGCTCTTTGAAGCCGAGGTGACGGACTTCGTCGATATGCGACATGAAGTTTCCGCCTACGCCCAGGAACTTGCTCGGCTTGAGCACCGGCGCGAGAACGTGGACGGAGGCCGGATCGATGAACGCGCTAGCCACGGCCACGCATTCGCGCGCGTGGGCGATGGCATCGACGCCGCCATGCAGAATCTCGACGATTTCGGTAGGCGCGCCCGGCAGCATGGCGGTCAAGTCGACGATGCCCGCGTCTGTCATTGCGCCGGTACGTTGATCGCCGTTGCGGCGGTAGTTGAGCAGTTTCATATCTGAGAGTCTTGTGAGTGTTTAAGTGATTCCGGAGGCCTGCCTAGCGGGCCAGCACAGCACGCACGACGCGTTCGAGTTCGCGAGCCGGATCGCTCGCGAGCCCGGCGCTACGCCATGCAACCACCTTGTCGGGACGCACGAGCAGGCAACCGTCGTCGCCCGTTTCGCGCAGCGCGTGCCAGGCGTTTTCGACATCGCGGTATTCGAGGCCGGTACCAATTTCAACCACGTCGACCGTCAAGCCCGTCGCCGCTGAAACCAGCGCCGCCGCGGCACGCCAGCCAGCGCCCGCGTGTCCGACCAGCAACGTAAAGCGGCCGCTGCCGCACGCGTCGAGCGTGGACATGCGCCTGCGGTCGGCCTGGCGTTCGATCCATGCATGCGGCAGATGGGAACCGGCGCGCGCGCGCGGCACGTAGTGGAGTTCGCCGTCGATGCCGCTGCTTTTGATCGCCGTATCGCGCTCGCCGTCCTCGTCTGCCTGCTCGGCGGCCAGCGCGCCGGCCGGATAGCGTGTGCCGAGTTCGGTGCCATGCGCGGCAAAGTGATAGCGCTGCAGCGCCAGCGCAGCCGATAGCGCATCCCGCCGTTGCACGCCCTCGCCCGTTGGCGCGGCGAGACCCTCCCACGCGCGCCAGCCTTCATCCGCTGTCTGCCCTGGGCGGAAACCAAGCGCCTTGGCGACCTCCACGAAGTAGTCGATGTTCTGCATCGAGCGGGCCACGACCTTGCGCGCAACCGGCAAGCGCTCCGTCTCATAGCTGTCGAGCAGCGCAGCGCCCGCCTCGCCCTTGAGCACGGCGGCCAGCTTCCACGCAAGGTTGTAGGCATCCTGCATCGATGTGTTCGAGCCCAGCCCGCCCGATGGCGGATGACGATGGACCGCGTCGCCCGCGAGAAAAACCCGGCCCACCCGCATACGGTCGGCAACGAGCGCATTCATCTGCCACGGACTCGCAGCCAGCACCTCGACCTCCAGCGCCGAGTCGCCCACCAGCGTGCGCACCCGCTCGACGAGCGCCTCGGGAGAAAGGTCCGGCATACCCTGCGCCGGGTCGTACATGAACGACATCACCCACTCGTTCCACGGCCGCACGTTGATGAAGCCGCCGCTGCCCACCCAGAAGTCGAGTCCCGGACGATTGGTCCAGTAGAGAATGCCGGGACGGTAAGCGCAGTATTTCGTGAGATCGGCCTTGAACCAGACGTTGACGGCCGCGGCCCAGCCCTCCTGGCCCTCGTGCTTCACGCCCAACGTCTCCGCCACGCGACTGCGTGCGCCATCGGCGCCAATCACGTATTTCGCACGAACCTGATAACGGCGACCATCCAAGCGATCTTCGATCGTTGCGGTCACACCGTTCTCGTCCTGAACCAGATCCACGAACTCGTGCTGCCAGCGGATCGACGCGCCGCGCTCAAGCGCCGCGCGCGCCATGATGGGCTCGAGCAGGCACTGGGCGATGTTCGAAGACTCGCACGGACTCGCGCGGCGATAGTCGTCCTGCCGCTCGGCCATATAGGTCTGAATGCGCGCGAACTCGACGCCAGCCAGCGTTTCCGTCCAGACCACATTGCGCGCCAGATCGGGCGCCATGCCGGTGGCCATCACCTCGTCTTCGAGCTTGAGCTCGCGCAGGATTTCGATCGCTCGCTGGTTCTGGTAGTGCGCCCGTGGCGTGTTGGCGGTCCAGCCATAGCGATTGACCGTCAACGCCTCGATTCCGTATTGCTTGAGCAACAGGGTCGCAGCCAGGCCGGCTGGCCCCGCGCCCACGATCAAAACCGGCACTTCATGTACTGCCTCAGTCATCGCGTTCTCGCTGTTCCGTTCGTTTGCCATGCGCGCCGCCTCGGTCCGGCCCCAACAGGCCCGACCGGAGCGTTCGCCTCGATGGAGCGTATTAAATACGAAATGCACTTTTAGTCCAAATTGGTATTTACACTCATTTCTGTTCGGTGGGGTGCGTCCGTATGCTTCAGGACAACGCGGGGACCGACGTCATTCGAAACGGTCCGCGCGGTGCCCTTTTCATCCTGGTACTCATGTATGGACGCAAACACCTCATCCCTGTCCGAAGGCGACCTGATGTGGTCGCCCTCGGCGCAACAGCAAGCCGCAACGCGGCTGGCTGACTACATGCAATGGCTGGTTCGCAGCGGTCGCGACGATTTCGGCGACTACGCGTCGCTGTGGAACTGGTCGGTCAGCGACATCGAGTCGTTCTGGCGATCCATCTGGGACTATTTCGATGTGGACGCGGATGGGAGCATCGAACCTGTGCTCGGCAAGGTGTCGATGCCTGGCGCGCAATGGTTTCCAAACACGCGACTGAACTACGCGGAGCACATGTTCCGCGGACGCAATCCCACGGACACAGCCCTCATCGCGCGTTCCGAGAACGAACCCCTGCGCATGATCTCGTGGGCAACGCTCGCGGCGGAAACGGCCCGCATGGCCGAGCTGCTATTGATGAGTGGCGTGAAAGTGGGCGACCGTGTCGCCGCCTACATGCCGAATCGTGAGCAAACCGTGATCGCCTTTCTGGCCTGCGCAAGCCTCGGCGCGATCTGGTCGGGATGCTCGCCGGACATGGGACTGTCCGTCGTGCTTGACCGGTTTCGCCAGATCGAGCCCACCGTCCTGTTCGCCGTAGACAGCTACAGCTACAACGGCAACGTCCACGACCGCGCCGAAATGGTCGAGCAGATCCTGGGCAGTCTGCCGAGCGTGCGCCGCGTAATCCACGTTGAAGGCCCGCTTGCCGCGCAGCGCCCGGTTGGCTGGCGCGACCGCCTGCCGTGGCCTCGCGATCCCGCACCCGCCTCCACGCCGCACTTCGAACGCGTGCCTTTTGCGCATCCGCTCTGGATCGTCTATTCGTCCGGCACGACTGGCCTGCCAAAGCCGATCGTGCACGGACACGGCGGCGTCCTGCTCACGCACTACAAGTCGCTCGGCCTCCAGCACGACGTTCGGGTTGGCGACCGCATGCTGTTCCTCGGCAGTACCGGATGGATCGTCTGGAATACGCAGATCGGCGCGCTGCTGGCCGGCGCCGCCATCGTGCTGTACGACGGCAATCCGAACTGGCCATCCGCTAACGCGCTGTGGCAAAGCATCGACGAACTCGGCGTCACCCAGTTCGGCTGCGGCGCCGCCTATCTGACCGGTTGCATGAAGGCAGGCCTCGAGCCCGCGAAACTCGGCCGCTTCGAAGCGCTGCGCCTGATTAACTCGACCGGCTCGCCGCTCCCGCTCGACGCCTTCCGCTGGGTCTACGGTTCCATCAAGCAGGATCTCTGGCTGGGCTCGATCAGCGGCGGCACCGACATCGCATCGGGCCTCGTCGCGTGTAGCCCGCTGCTGCCCGTGCGGGCTGGGGAAATTCAGTGCGCGGAACTCGGTGTAGCCGCTTACGCCTACGACGACCACGCCCGGCCCGTCGTGGGCGAAGTTGGCGAACTCGTGGTGACGAAGCCAATGCCTTCGATGCCCATATTCTTCTGGAACGACACCGACGGCACACGCTACCGCGACAGCTACTTCGATCTGTTTGAAGGAATCTGGCGCCACGGCGACTGGATCCGGTTCACACCCGAAGGCGGCTGCGTCATTTACGGCCGCTCGGACACAACCATCAACCGCTACGGAATCCGCATGGGTACGGCGGAAATCTATACCGTGGTCGAAGAGTTGCCCGAGGTGCAGAACAGCCTCGTTGTTGACCTCGAATATCTGGGCCGCCCTTCGTTCATGCCCTTGTTCGTCGTGCTCACACCGGGCGTCTCGCTCGACGACGCGTTGCGCGCGCGCATTGTCGCGGCAATCCGCACCCGCGCATCGGCCCGCCACGTGCCGGACGCGATCGTGCAGGTCAACGAGATTCCCTACACGCTCACCGGCAAAAAAATGGAACTGCCCGTGCGCAAGCTCCTGCTCGGCGCCAATCCGGAAAAGGCCGTCAAGGCCGGAACCATGAGCAATCCGGGCAGCCTCGACTTCTTCCTCGGTTACGCGGCCGGACGTCTGTCCGCGCTCGGCACCCACCACTGAACTTCACATGAATCCCTCCGAACTCGTCGCCATCGACATCCACACGCATGCGGAAGTCTCGTGCCGCAACCCCTTCGACAACTACGCCGAAGAATACGACCACGCCGCCGATAAGTACTTCGGCTCAAATCGGCGACCTACGATCGACGAAACCGTTGCCTACTACCGCGAGCGAAAACTCGGTCTGGTGATGTTTACCGTGGACAGTGAGAGCCAGATCGGCCGCCGCCGCATTCCCAACGAGGAAATCTGCGAAGCGGCGCAGAAAAACAGCGACATGATGATCGCTTTCGCGAGCATCGACCCTCACAAGGGCAAGATGGGCGCACGCGAGGCGCGCCGCCTGATCGAGGAATGCGGCGTAAAGGGCTTCAAATTCCATCCAACGGTGCAAGGCTTCCTGCCTTACGACCGCATGGCCTGGCCGCTCTACGAAGTCATAGCGGAATACAAACTGCCCGCGATCTTTCACAGCGGCCACTCGGGCATAGGCAGCGGCATGCGTTGCGGCGGCGGATTGCGCCTGCAGAACTCGAACCCGATGTTGCTAGAAGACGTGGCAATCGACTTCCCCGATATGGAAATCGTGATCGCCCACCCGAGCTGGCCATGGCAGGACGAGGCGCTAAGCCTCGCACTGCACAAGCCCAACATCTGGATCGATCTTTCCGGTTGGAGTCCGAAATACTTTCCGACGCAGCTCGTGCAATACGCGAACACGCTGCTGAAGGATCGCATGTTGTTCGGCAGCGACTATCCGCTCATCACGCCCGAGCGATGGATGCGGGATTTCGAGGTCGCGGGGTTCAAGGATGAGGTCAAGCCTTTGATCCTGAAAGAAAACGCAATGAGGCTCCTGAAACTCAAATAACTATCGTGCCCAGGAACCCTCAGTGAGGAGACGCCCGATAACCGTTGACGCGGTTGTCGGGCCCAACGCAGTACCGGCCGTGGCCGGAAAAATAACGAAACGCCAAGACGAAGCAGTCGATTGAGGAGACAACAATGTGCATTACCCGTTCCGTACCGGCGGCCGTAGCCCTGCTGTTTGCAACCTGCGCGCATGCCCAGAGCAGCGTGACGTTGAGCGGCATGATCGACGCCGGTGTCACCTACGTCAGCAATCAGGGCGGACATTCGAATTACCGCTTCGACGACGGGATCGGCTTTCCGAATCTGTTCAGTCTCAGCGGGCGTGAGGATCTCGGCGGCGGCAGCGCGGCGATATTCAAGCTCGAAAACCAGTTCATGCTCGGCACCGGTTCGTTTATCCCTCAGCAAAGCCTGTTCTCGCGCGAAGCTTTCGTTGGTCTCGACTCGAACACGCTGGGCCGACTGACCTTCGGGCGGCAATATGACTTCATGGTCGATTCGCTCTTTTCGGGAATGAATGATGGCGCGTCGATGTTCGGCGCCGGCCTCTACGATTTCCGTGCTGGCCCGTTCAACAAACTCGCCATACCGGAGAATCCGACGGGCGCGATGGACTGGGACCGGATGAGCGGCGACATGGCCATCTCCAATGCAATCAAGTACAGCTCACCGGTTTACGGTGGATTCTCGGGCGGCGTGCTCTACAGCTTCGGCGGCGTGCCCGGTTCCATCGGCACGAACAGCGCGGTCAGCGTGGGGCTGAACTACGCACACGGGGCTTTTGGCGCCAACGCGGCCTATACGAACCAGAAGTACCTCGTTGGCGGCATCAGCACCAGCGTACGCAACTGGGGTGTCGGCGCGCACTACGATGCCGGCCCGTTCACGACCACGGTGCTGTTCACCACGGTGCATAACAGCATCAACAACGGCAGTGTCTGGGGCGCGCAGCTCGCCGAGGTCTGGCACATCAGCCCGTTCCTGTTCCTGTGTGGTTCGTGGCTTTACATGAACGGCAACGCCACGGTCGACAACAACCACGCCAACCAGTTCTCGGCCGCGCTCACCTACGCGCTCTCCAAGCGCACGCTCGCTTATGTCTCGGCCGTCTGGCAACGGGCGAACGCCGACGCGCAGGCTCAGGTCAACGGGATGGTCGGCCCGGACGGCATGTCGAGCGGACCCAACCAGGTGCTTGCCCGGGTTGGCCTCAAGACGATGTTCTAGTCGATTGCGCAGCTACAGGATCTGAGATCTATTCATACTTATTAAGTATGCCGAATAGTTATGGATTTACGCGTCTACCTGTAAATCGCGACGCCTCAGAACTACTTTCTAAATCCCATCCGCATGGCGACCGAGGTATCGCGTCGCCACGGCCCGCCTGGCGTTCGTTCAGCACGTGCGTGTATATGCCTATTTTTAGCGGCCTGATAACATCCGACGCAGAACCCGATTACATCGGTCGTTACGGGGCCAAATTCGCTGAGAATATCGCCGGGCGTAAGCCCATAAAATCGGCGAGGTAGCGCTGTCCGTTGAGCTGCACGTCACCCAGCCGCTCACAAAATGATTGGACGGCGGGATCCGTTTCGATGAGCAGCCACGGTTCGGGCGCTCCACGTTGAAACAGCGTCAGTCGGCGATCGAGTTTGAGGCTGAAGGCGTCCAGCCGGGGTGCGCCGCGCGGGAGCGGCGTCGCAACCGGCGCATCGCGTGCCGGGAATCGTCCATAAGGTCAAGGCCTTACGGTCGGGCTTCGAAGCCTATGATGCGAGTTGACGACATTATTTTGGCAAGACCGTCGATAAAGTCGTCAACTCAGGGTCCGGATGCCTCGATCGGCGGGGATTCTGGAGTGACAGATTTAATTTGTTCTCCGGCTGATCAGCCAGTCGCCATTGAGCCCGTCGACCCAGTGCGAATAGCACCGGCCCATGAACGTCGGATGCCAGTGCAACGCCTCGCCGCGCGCACGCGGCGCATCGCGCAGCCGCGCGCCCCGCGTCGCGATGTCAGTGCGCCTGCGCGGTGGCCGCCGCGTTGCGCGGCTGCCGCAACGCATCGCGCACCACCGGCATGCGCGAGACGTTCGCGCCGGTGATGTCGAGCGTCGCGCTCGACACGCAGCCCGTTGGCGTCAACGCCCGACCATCGAGCGTATTGGCCGCGCAGACGATCTGGCTCGGTGCGCAGCTGGGTGCCTGTATCAGGTCGAGCGCCGCGCCGCCGATCGACGTGAGCGTGTTGCGTTCGATGCGGAACTGGCACACGTTGCCGAGCGCGCGGACGCCGGAGTACCGGACGCTGGACAACCGGTTGTCCAGCACGGCGACACGGGTGACCTTGCCGGAGTGGGTGTTCAGGTCGATGCCGGCCATGCCGGTTTCCGGCCGGGGGTTGCCGGGATTGGGCAAGGAGATGTCGGAGATCGTGTTGTTCGACACCACGACGTTGTTCGCGCCGTAGGTGTTGTACCCGTCCTCCTGGCCGACCAGGATGCCGGCTGCCTTCTCCACGCCGCGCACCGTGTTGCCGGTGATGGTCACGTCCGCGCCGCCGACCACCGTGATGCCGCGCCCCCAGTAGTTGCCGGACACGTTGTTGTTCCGGATCAGCACGTTGCTGCTGATCGCGCCGTCGGGGATGTAGCTGACGACCGCGATCAGGTCGTCGCCGGTGCCGGTCACCGTGTTGTCCTGCACCAGCACGTTGCGCGAGCCGTAGGTGGTGTGGATGCCGTCCGCGAGCGTGTCGCGCACGTCGTTGCCGACCAGCGCGACGTCCTTGCCGCCGAACACGAACAGCCCGGCGCTACTGCCGCCGCGCACCGAGACGTCGAGCACCTGCACGCCGATGCCGGTGATCTCGACCTTGGTGGACTCGGGCGTCGTCAGCCGGGTCGTGCCGGTGCCGACCAGCGTCACGCCGACGAGCGTCGAGTTCTTGCCGCTCATCACGATGGTCTGGTCCTCGCTGCGGGTGGCGCTGAGGGTCGCGCCATAGCCGGAAATCACGACCTGCGGATTCTTCACGGTCAGCGAGCGGCTCACCGCGTACTGCCCGGGCGCGAGCACGAGCCGCTGGCCGGGCTGCAGCGCGTCGAACGCCTGTTGCAGCGCATCGGACTGGTCGCTGCCATTGGCAGCCGGATAGACCGTGACGTCGGGGGGCGCGGCGCGCGCGATCTGGAATGACGCGGCGCACAGCGCGGCGATAGATACGGCGGCGATTCGGAATGATCGATTCATATCGGATCTCTTATTGGGTGTGAAGTTGGGTGAAGCGTAATGACGTTATAGGTCGTGAACCTGATGCGTCAGCGCGTCAGGTCACATTAATGGAATCAAGGTGAAGATAATGATGGCGCGCAGAAAAATAACGATGCGGTGAGATCGCAGTGTGGTACTAGAAAATGCGCGCGCGGATTAATGGATTGCGAAGCCATGAGGGTTGGGCCGCAAGTGGTTTTATCTCCCTCCGACACAACCGGGCGACCGTCGAACGTCATGCCCAGGTTCTTGACGTTGACGATGGGGTACCGTCAGTGCTTAATGCTCAGTGCATCGCCAATTCGTGTCTCACAGCAGCAGCATATTGGTCGATAATCGCCGTCATTGCGGTGACCTGAGGCGGAATTTTGTGACCAATCAGGCAGTGAGTCTCGCGTCGATATTATCGGAATCCAGCGAGGCTCGACGGACCGTGGCAGGAGGTTAATAGCGATGCGCGCTATGGGGCCGACGCTCGTTGTAAAACTGTCGCCAGCGTTCGATGAGTACCTTGGCCTCGGCCCGGCTGCGGAACCATTCGCGATTCAGCAATTGGTCGCACAGCTTGCCGTTGAAGCGCTCGACGAATCCGTTTTGCCACGGGCTGCCGGGCGCGATGAAGGCCGGGCCGATTGCAGCATCTCTCAGCCAGCGCATGACCTTGGCGGCGGTAAATTCGGCATCGTTGTCCAACCGCACAAACGCAGGCTTGCCGTACAGGTGCATCAGTCGCGAACAGCGTCAGGATCACATCCTGCGAACGCAGGCTGGCGCCGATCTCGATCTCCAGGCACTCGCGGGTGTATTCATCGATCACGCAAAGCATCTTTAACGCTCGCCCATCCACCAACTGGTCGTGCACAAAGTCGTCGCTCCAGACCGAATTGGGCTGGGTGGCGCCAGGCAGGCGTATGTCGTTGCCGCAACGACGTCGGCGAGGGCGCCGCCGCGGAATGTTGAGCTGCAAGGCTCGCCACATTCGTCGCACACGCGATTCGCCCAGCGCCAGCCAAGCCGACATCCATCGGTAGCCGAAGCGCGGCACCTCCTGCGCAGCCGCAATCAGTTGCTCGCCCAGACGCCGATCTTTCTCCGGTTGCTTGAGCGTATAGGTCGCCACCCGGCGACTCAGTCCCAGGTAGCAACATGTCTTGCGTCGAGATAGCCCCCGCCGAGTCAGGATTTCCAGCGCCTCGCGCCGGCCCGTCGGGGTGCTCATTTTGTTCGACTGAATTCCTTCAGGCCGTCGATCACCAGCATCTGCTCGGCGATCAGGCGCTTAAGCCGATCGTTCTCCGACTCCAATTCCTTGAGCCGACGCGCGTCGGCCACATCCATGCCGCCGAACTTGTTGCGCCAACGATAGAACGTCTGTTCCGAGATGTTGTGGCGCTTGCATAGATCCTTCACCGGTTCATCCCGACTCTCGGCCTCGCGCAAGATGCGGATGATCTGCTCGTCGGCAAATCGCTTCTTCATCGAGTTCTCCTTGTCTCTATGATGCCCGACACGCCGAGAACTTAACAAACCAGTTTCACTGGTCGTCTATATGAACGTCCTCCGGCAGCGAGGGCGAGTGCGCTATCCATTTTTTTGCCCGGCCGTACTCAACTGCTTCTCGGAGAATCTCGTTCTCCATGGTCTTCTTGCCGAGCATCCGTTGCAGTTCGCGAATCTGCTTGAGCGCATCGGCCAGCTCCGATGCCGGAACCACTTCCTCCCCAGCCTTGACCGCCGACAGGCTCCCATCCTGGTACAGCTTGCGCCAGTGGAACAGCTGGTTCGGGTTCACGCCGTGCTGGCGCGCGACCATCGAGACCGACTTCCCCGGCTCGAAACTCTCGCGAACCATTGCCAGCTTCTGCTCCGCCGTCCAGCGCCGCCGACGCTCCGGGCCCGTCAACACTTCCATCACTTCCTGCCTGGTGTTAGTCAAAAACACGGTCTTATGCCTACCCGCTAGTTTAAGTGAGAGGCTATGTCCGGTGTTTCAGGGGGCTGCTCCACCGACTTTCAGTAACGCAAATGTCGGCCTGGACGCTAATCACGGAGGAGGTAAGAACCGCGTAAGAATGGATGCCTACAGTCATGTGAATACGTGAAGCGCAGTGATCATAGGTAGGTCACATCCGGAAAACGTATATCGAACCCAGGGGGGCGAATGGCAAGCCAGACGACGATGCGAGGTTTCTGCAAGGTAGCTCCCGAGGGAAACCTCGCGAGCTGCCAGACGCCTGATACGTGGAAGCGGCGTTCCGTTGCGCCCTCACTCTCCCCCATCGCGATCGAACACTACTTCGCTGGCGACTCCGAACTCATCGATATGGAGACGACCGGAGCGATATTTACCATTTACCTGACGCCGCAGGTCAAAGCCGAGCTTCGAATGGAGGGTAGAGGGTGGACCACGATACACCTTCGAACGCCGCTGACGTTCGTCGCACCCGGATTTTCTTTTTCTGGCCGATGGTCAACGCCGATCGAATGGTCTAACGTTCACTTTAATCAATCATGGTTAGCCAAATCAGGTCTGCAAACGAATGGGCGACTTGGCACTTCTGCGCTCCGGTATGACCTAAGCGACGATCTCCTCATACAGATGGTGCGAGCGATCCACGAGGACGCGCTTGCGGGAATGCCGCTTGGCCCGATGTACGCGGAAGCATTGGGTGCAGCAGCTCTGCGTCGAATGGCGTACCTAGAATCGCGCCAGCGGCCGAAAGAGTACGCACATGCGCCCATGATGCAAAGGGCTGTCGAGTATATTCAAGGCCATTTTCGAGACGAATTGACACTGCTGACGATTGCCAATGCAGTGGACTATCCAGGTGATCTGTATTCGTTCATACGAAGCTTCAAGAAGGCAAACGGGCTGACGCCGTACCAGTACATCATCGAGATCCGCCTGCAAGCGGCACGCAACCTGATCACCAGCGGGCAATGCAGCATCACGAAAGCTGCGCTCGCTAGTGGTTTCGCGACACCCAGTCAATTCTCAGCGACATTCCGCAAACGGTGGGGCGTATCACCTTCCGAACTCAGACCGGGTTCCGCGGTCCTCACGCTAGCGGAAGCGACAGAATCCACAGGCCGCTGACTGTCAAGGCAATCGTCAATACCAGCAGTGGCAGCTCGCTGACTACTGAGCTTTCGACATGATTCCTAACGACAATGGCGTGGGTGACATACACACTCAGCAGATGTCCGACGAGAATCAGCAGCACTTGAGCGTGCCAAATGTAGCCCATGTTGATAAGCGATTGGGCTGGCGTGGTATCGCTTAACGCGGGCAGCGCCGGTAGCAGATGCCAACCAAGTCCAAGCGGATCGGAGACGAGTACAAGCACTTGCCGCGCCTGCCCCAGAAAGAGCGTGAAGTAATGGCAGACGTTGTAGAACAGTGCAATGGGCAACAGTGCGAGGCAAAACTGCTGCGCGATCGCCTTACCGTTCAATGACGTGCGCGCACTGGTCGCCTGAAGCGTACAGAACAGTCGAAACAGAACGTAATACGCCACGCCGATGGCAGCGAAAGTCAGCCATTGCCAGACTAGAAGCACTTCGCCGGACAACGCATAGTTTTTCCCAAGCGCCGGAATATAGCGAACGATGTGTGGGTAGATACTTCCCCAGAAAAATCGATTCCATGGGGCCGTGTCTCGCAAACCATCGTAGGCCGTCGACGAAAGCATGAACGAGAGGAAGGCCACTATGCTCATGTGCAGGGGCGGTTCACTCGCGATGTCAGCAATCGGGTTTCTCAGTTGGATGGCAGCGTCACCGTTTGAAATCGAACGCCATCCAAACGGAGAGAGCTTTGCGCACAGGCGATACAGGATACCCAGCATGTCAAAGTGCGTGAGCCACACGCCCCGGCCGAAGCAAAACGCCCCTGCCAGCGCATACGCGATGTACGAGAGCAGAAACACGCTGACGTCTCTCGGCCTGCCGGCGCCGAATAATTCCAATGCGACGAGCGCGACATACGGTACCAATGCCGGATACGCGGCGAGCGATCGGGGATAGCGATACCGCCCTGTTTCGATGGCAGGGAAATGCCGCGCCGCGATTCGTAATAGACAGGCCACCGGATTGGCGAAAGCGTAGACGTCTCCAAGCACGGCGCTCACATAGATTGCCCCCAGATAAAACCAGATCCAGAAACCCGACATGCTGATGTTCTGAAACGGATTCGGAGTTCCGGCCAAGCCGGCGACGATCAACAGCGCGAGAAAGAGTACGCTGGCGATCTGGCCGGCCTTGAGCGCTGTCGCCGGTATCCGCAACGCCTTCGACTCCGCGTTCTGCTGCACGTCCGGCCGTGACTCGCCAATAGGTATCCGTGCGCCGGCGAACGCCAGGATCATGAAAGAGATGATGAGCGTTCCGGCGGCTGCGTAGGCATATAGCCACAGCGGAACCGGCAGGTAGTACGGGACGTTCCAGGCGTGCGCCTCGGCCCATGTCGGCACGCACGAGGCTGTCAATACAAGTCCGAACGCCGCTAGGCCTTTTGTATGTAACGCATGAAGGCGTGTGCGGCACTGTCCTTGCATCGCGCCGCGTTCGATATCTACTGGCATTTCAAGGTCTTCCGTCTTTCGTTTTTCGTCTCCTGCGTTCTGCTGTTCTGCTCAGTAGTCCGCGGATGAGATTAACCCGGTGATCTTCCAGGTCGATCCGTTTGGCTTTTCGGCGAGCACGCCAATGGTGTCGTAGGGCGAATCGAGCAGCTTGATCAGCGCAACGGCTCGTTTGTTGCCGTCGACCGCGTCCGGCAGCGCGAACACTAGGAAAGGAAGAATCGGAGACGGTTTGTCCCCTTCCAAGATAAGCGGCAGCACAGCGTCATCCAACGACTTGAACACCTCGAACGAGGCGCGCTGGCGAAGCGGTGACGACGCACCGTGTGCGGATCGCGGCTGCGCTTCAAGGGCAAGGTAGCTTCCGTGATCCCTCAATCGCCAGCCGATTAGTTGATCTACTAGGGCGTCGTCGGGCCGATGGTTGCGCGCGGTGGCAAGTGCGGACAACCAGCGCTTGTCGACCGGCGACGTGGTGACCCAATCGCTGAAGAAGCCCGTGTAGAAATCGATGAGCGCCTTGTCTACACCATATTGCGCTGCCGGCGCCATGGGTTTTGGAATATCGCGACGGCCTTTCCAACGTGCCGCCTTCCAGGCAGGGCCGTCGGGCAGGCTGGTTCCGTCGAGAAACGAGGTGTCGGCGACGTCATGCTCGGCAAACCAATCTGCTTTTGCCCGCTTCGTGTGCGCGCTAGTAAAGCCTGCGATTGCGGGTTTTACCTGCTCCCAAGTCAACGCAGTCCGGTGCACGCCATTGACGCTCGGATACTTCAGTATCTGCGCGTACGTGGCCTTCGCCATAGCTTCCACGTCGGCGGGCCAACGCGAGGTCAAGTCCGTAGCATGGCTTTGTGGCGTGCCACGGTCAAGCGGCGCAGCCATGGCCAGATTTGCGTCGCACAAGATGCCGTAGCGGCTCCAATCCGGTACGGATGGCGTGCCCTGATGCGCCCAAGAATCCTGCAGCGCATGGAGTGACCGCCCGAACTCGCCGAGCATGAACGCGGCTTTGCCTCCATTGGCATGCTTGAGCGCAGCCTCAACCGCGGATTGCGAGGCTGGCCCACCGGGCACGACCATGCGGATTTTTGCGATTGAGGGTATTTTGCCTTCGCTCGGATAGCGCCGCGCCTGGTTGTCTGCGGCGTCGGGCGCGTAGCGCGACAGACACGCAAACTGCAACGGGGATGTCATGTATTCGATCGATCCTGCATCGAGGCGCTGATTCGCAATCGCAATCGCCTCTGCTTCGCGCGGCGCGAACCCTGCATTCTTTGCCAGCCAGTATGTCAGCCCGAAGTGCACGTCGGACTCGAAGGCATGACATGTCAGTGGAACGGCAAGTGCGGCGAGTAATGCCAACGTGGAAAGTTTCAGACGTCGAGGTGCGTCAGGCTGCATAGTGGCTGTCTTAGTTTTGCCCCCGTCGGGCCGTGACACGACGGGGCGCGGTTGTGATGTTTCAATTGCCGATCTCAATCGCCTTCGTACTTTCGGGGAATGGCCACGTGCCGTTCTCGAACGCCATGACGAGGAGGCCGTTGTTCTGGCATGCCGTGGTAAGTAGGTGTCGGTCAAAGTCGAAATCGAGGCGCGATGCACACCAGTCCGGACCGCCGGCACGATATTGCCCAAACATGAGTTGCCCGGACCCGGCACCCGGAGATTTCACGGCCGGAGGGTTGTAGTACGCGATTTCCTTAGGCTTCGACGGATCCCGAATATCGAAGACGCGCACACCAGAATTAAAGTAGCTGCACGCGAGCGCGGTAGCGTTCTCCCGGTTGTCCACGCTGCAGTAGTGCGAGCCGTAGGTAAAGGTGGACAGACCCACGACATCCGGGAGGACCTTGCTGCAGTTCTCGACGGCGTGCGTCTCCAACCGTGTCTCGGACACGAGCCTGGGCGCGGCTTCATTAGACATGTCGTAGATATGGGCCAACGGGAACGGCGTCATGCTTGCATTGCAGGCAGCCTTCACACCAGCGGCGCTCGGATCCTGGATGCCACCAGACCCGCCCTCGTCGACTTCAACCAGGTACGGCTTGCCGGCAACGGTGAACGGAATCGTATGCTGCGCGGCACTGCCGTCTCGAACCGGCACCGTTGCGATGCGATGCATCTGCGCATTGGGGCGCCGGCTTTGGATTTCGCTGGTATCAATGACGAAGAAGCCGTTGTCGCCGGTGGCGTTCGGGTCATTCAGCGGGGGCGCCGTACTGCCTGCCGCTGTCCCAACGTTCCCGGCACTGATGAAGTACGCGCGGGTGCCGTCTTGGCTCACCGACAATCCATGCGGAAGTGTTCCCAGCCCGAGATTCGCCATGTTGATGGAGGAGATCAGCTTCGGGTGCGTCGGCACTGTCAAATCCACTGCGTAGTAGGCCTTGGAGTAGAACCCACCGATGTAGTACGTGAAGCCATCCGGGGAAAAACCACCTTCGTGACCCAACGGCGCGCTGGTGGGAACGATGCCGCCGTCGGTTCCCGTACCAACGGGTACGCTCGCAAGAAGCTGGGGCGCTGTGCAATCCGAAGAGATGTCGTACAGGTCGATCTCGGGACCACCGCCACCACCAAGTCCGTTATCTGCCGCGAGGATCCCGCGCGCGACGTTGACCCGCAACGACTCCCATGGATCGATCATCGCGGTGGACGTCAATGAGCTGACCCGTACCGGGTGTGCCGGGTCGGTGATATTGATCACCGGCACCCCCGGATTCACGCGTGGTGGGGCGCTGGGATTATTGAGCATCGGACTCGCACCCATCGTCGCGTGATAGAAGCAGGTCTGTCCCTTCTTGTCGGTGTAAGTGGCAGCAGACCACGACGCCCCTTCCCCCTGAAGCTGACCGACAAGCTTCAGGTTGCAGCTGAATCCGGCAAAGCCGGCCTGACGCATGGCAGCCGGCACCTGACCTTGCAGTGCGGTCTCGGGCTTGTCACTTGCGCCACAGCTTGGCGGGCGTGGAACGACGTAGTCCGCAATGGAAACGGTTGGGGGCGCACTGGGCGTGGCCGCCACCGGGTCATCGGACCCGCCACCGCAGCCAGTGAGCGTGAGTGAGCTGAGCGATATCGCAATCGCCCATGCTTGGTAACGTCTCATGCATGTCTCCTAGGAGTCGTTGCTCCATTTCGTTGTCGTAGTAAAAGCGCTTGGCACTTTGCTGGTGCTGCACCGATCCCCCTCGCTACCGCGGATAGATTTCGAGCGTGGCGACTTCGAGCTGTTCGCCCGTGCGGGTATGGAAATGCAGCGAGAAACGTCCAGTGATGCCAACCGGGACGATATCCAGCGATTGCGCGCTGCCGGACGCGCATGCGGCGAAAGCACCGGGTATCTCGTGCACCATCAGTACGCCGGGCTCTTTCGACTGCACGTTGATATGGGCCGGTACACCTTCGCGAATGGCGATGACCGTTCTTTTCCAAGATGCTTGGTCCCGGTCTATGGAGACGGTAAAGTGCTGTTGATCCGGGAGTGTTGAAGACGCCCACGACAGATGCCGCACGACGCCGTAGGTCAGCACCAGCGCTGTCACTGTGGCAATCAGCGCGAAGTATCGGCTGCGGTGACGCGGCTTTCTTTGCTCGGTGTGGGTGCTTGGTTCCATGAGCGCTCTCGCCACTTCGTGTGGCTCACTTATTCAACCCGCGATAGGGTGGGTATCGGCTCGATGGATATTAGTGAGCGACGCAGCGCGAAGATATCTGCTTGTTGCGAACTATCCAGAAATTGCGTACCGGATTAACCCTAATCCGTTGCATACCCACATATCAAAGCAATAAAGAGCACCACTCTTCTAGGGAAAACCACAGTGCCCACCACGTCGCTGCACATGGGGTCAGTAAGAGTTCAGTCAGTTTCGCAATTTGCCGCAGGGCACGCGTGCGCCGCCCCCGGTTGTTCGCTCCGCAATGATGCCGCGATGGGCTACTCGGCTATTCCGGGCTGGTGCATCAGCTTCGACTATACCTACCACCGCAGAACCAGTTGCGCAGCGGTACGCACGCTGTCACGCCGGCGCAAGCCGCAAGCATCAACGACGCGGGTGGCAACGACCGCAGCCAGACGACCGACGGCGCAGTCACTTTTGATCAACTCACCCCGGTCAGCATCACCGGCGTTACCGCGAGCGGCTCGGCCGACATCAAGCTGATCACCATCTGCCACGGCTCCCTGCCCACGCACCACTTGGGCGTGTAGTTGGACGTCAAGCTCCCGACCGACCGCTACGGCGGACAGATCGTGCTGACAGGCAACACCGTTGGGAGCAACGTGGTGTTTTCCAACAGCGGCCCGAACGGGCGGGTGAGCGCAACGGCATGCTGGCCGACAACGGGTGGGGCTCGCGTGAACCCGCGTGGACTGCCGAGAGCCTTGATCGGATTGTCACGTCGCTGTTGCACTGAAAGACAGATTGTGGCGGTGTTGCTCTCCGGTAAGAAATCTGGCGCACACCCTTCGCGCGTTGCCGGTCACGGATCGCCTTGCACGTTGTATGAATAGTGACATGCGGAATCTTGCCCTGTTGCGACGGAAATACGTATTCGCGACGTGCATCACCCTCCGGCAATCCCGCACGCACGACCTGCTGTGCCGCGAACTGTGCAAGGACGAAATCTGACAAATGAATCGCAATCTCTGCGCTTGACTTCGTACGCTCCTTCGGAATCGTCCAAGTCCGTGCCTTGAAGTCAAGATCAGCCCATCGAGTCACGAGTGTTTCACCGACTCGCGTTCCGCACGCAAGCATCACCCATACCACCGACTCAATTGGAACGTGGAAGCCGTGCGGCAGGAACAAGCTTACCTAGCACGCAGATTTCATCGTCCGTCAGCGTCCGACTACGTTCGTTATCACGCACCGGATCGTAATCGCCCGACACGACATCCTCTTTCGCGAGCGCGAGTACATCACAGTCGATCAGTAAGCGCTTCCACGGTTGGTTACGTTCACCCCATCGAATCATTTATTGGATGGTTACCAGCATTTCCACCGCTTGCCGGTTGTACCCAACGTCGGAGATTGCGGTAAGCAGCGGCAGAACGTTCGACGCAAACACATCTGTGATCTTGTGTGCACGGAGGGCCGGCAGCACATGTTTTTCCATTGCCCCTCGCAGCATCCGACCGCCATCCTTTCGGCCTTTCCTGCCTCTCTTCTTGTTGATGGTCACGAACCAAGCATCGAATAAATCTCCGAGCGTGAGTTCCGCTGTCGCCGCTTTTTCAACCTTGACCTGTCGTTCACGCTTCTTCGCTTCAAGATAGTCCACACCGTCGCGCCCACGTGAACGAATCGTCGCCGCGGCTGCGCGTGCATCCTCTAGCGACAACTGTCCTTCAGTCATGGTGCGCCCCCACGCCTTGCCGAGCGGCTTGTCGTGTTGCTTGCCATTAATGCTGACGCGAACGAGCCTGGTTTTCGAGCCATCCGGGCCGATGCGCAGGAACAGCCCGCGCCCGTCCGGGAGGAAATACAGCTTCCCGATCGCCTTTGCAGCTTCGATTTGTCTAACCGTCAAAGCACCCATGATCGCCCTCCTTTGATGTCGCGACCAGGTCGGCCCGCGCATCTCTAAGCAGAGCCTACCCCACATCGCAAACACTAAAAAAACACTAAAAAGTTGCGGCTCGTGGCGGATTTTCGCGGAACTTGGCAGACCACATATTTCCCGCAAACCGTTGTCAGACGGGGCTTCGACGGATTTCAACAAACTAGCCGGATCACCCAGAAAACAATCACAATTCATTTAACTTTCCGTGAGGACTTCGACACCGGCCGCTGACTACGATGGGCGCATGTTTTCAGGACCTGCCGCCAGGAGCCCATCATGCCTACCCGCAGACATCTGCTGTTCGCCGGCGCCACCGGCCTCGCCGTGCTCGCGACGCTGTCGTCCGTCGGCCGCCGCGCGCTGGTCGGCCGTGCGTTCGCCGCGCCGCCGGCCACCCCGCAAACGGCCGCCCCTTTTGAGGTCACCCTCAGCGACGCCGAGTGGCATCGCCGGCTCACGCCCGCCCAGTACACGATCCTGCGCGAAGCCGGCACCGAGCGGCCGTACACCAGCCCGCTGAACGACGAGCACCGGCAAGGCACGTTCGCGTGCGCCGGCTGCAACCTCGCGCTGTTCTCGTCGGCCACCAAGTTCGACAGCCATACGGGCTGGCCGAGCTTCTGGAAGCCGCTCGACCACGCGGTCGCCACCACCACCGACGCGTCGTTCGGGATGATCCGCACCGAAGTGCACTGCCGCCGCTGCGGCGGCCATCTCGGCCACGTGTTCGACGACGGCCCGCAACCGACCGGCCTGCGCTACTGCATGAACGGCCTCGCGCTCGCCTTCCACCCTGCCGCCGCCTGATCCGGCCCCACTCCTGACCGACTGGAGAACGCACCATGCTGCTCATCGTCCTTGCCTACCTCGGCGGCGTGCTCACGATCCTGAGCCCGTGCATCCTGCCCGTGCTGCCGTTCGTGTTCGCGCGCGCCGACCAGCCGTTCGTACGCACCGGCCTGCCGTTGCTCGCCGGCATGGCGCTCACGTTCGCCGTCGTCGCGACGCTCGCCGCCGTCGGCGGCGGCTGGGTCGCGCAGGCCAACCAGGCCGGCCGCTGGGTCGCCATCGTGCTGCTCGCAGTATTCGGCCTGACCCTGCTGATGCCGCGCCTCGCGGAGCACCTGACGCGCCCGCTCGTCGCCGCCGGCAACCGGCTCACCGGCTTCGCGCAGCGCGACGGCCGCCCGGCCGGCCCGCTGTCGTCGCTGCTGCTCGGCGTCGCCACCGGCCTGCTGTGGGCACCGTGCGCGGGCCCGATCCTCGGGCTCGTGCTGACCGGCGCCGCACTGCGCGGCGCAAGCGTCGGCACGACGCTGCTGCTGATCGCGTATGCGGCCGGCGCGGCGACCTCGCTCGGCGTCGCGCTCGTGATCGGCGGCAAGGTGTTCGCCGCGATGAAGCGCTCGCTCGGCGCCGGCGAATGGATCAAGCGCGGGATCGGCGTGGCGCTGCTGGCCGGCGTCGGCGCAATCGCGCTCGGCCTCGATACGGGCGCGCTCGCCCAACTGTCGACCGTCACGACGGGCGGGCTCGAGACGAAGCTCGTCGACCGGCTCGGCGGGCGTTCGAACGGCGCACCGGCGGCGATGGCCGCGGCGGTCAACCCGGCGGACAACGCGGCAAACGGCGCCGCGAACGGCTCGGGTGGCGCGATGATGGCCGCGACTGCCGATGCCGCGCAGGCCGGCGGCGCGATGATGCGCGCGGTGGATGCGACGCATGCGCCGGCCGCGCTGCCCGTCGAAGGCAAGCTGCCGTCGCTCGACGGCGCGGTGCAGTGGCTGAACTCGCCGCCGCTGACGGCGGCCGGCCTGCGCGGCAAGGTCGTGCTGGTCGATTTCTGGACCTACTCGTGCATCAACTGCCTGCGCACGCTGCCGTACACGAACGCGTGGGCACGCAAGTACGCGCCGTACGGGCTCGTCGTGATCGGCGTGCACGCACCGGAGTTCGCGTTCGAACGCGACATCGGCAACGTGAAGAAGGCCGTGCACGACCTCGGCATCGACTACCCGGTCGCGATCGACAACGGCTATTCGATCTGGCGCGCCTTCAACAACGAATACTGGCCGGCGCACTACTTCATCGACGCGCAAGGGCGCGTTCGCCATCACCACTTCGGCGAAGGCGAATACGCGCAGTCGGAACGCGCGATCCAGTCGCTGCTCGCGGAAGCCGGGCATCCGGAAGCGCTGAACGTGCCGCTCGGGCTGGCCGGGGCGCCCGCGAAGGGCGCGCTCGCGGCCGCCGACAGCGCGGACGTGCGCTCGCCCGAAACCTATGTCGGCTACGCGCGGGCCGAGAGCTTCACGTCGCCGGGCGGCGCCGTGCGCGATGCGGCACACCGCTACGACGCGCCGGCCCGGCCTGACCTCAACGACTGGGGCCTCGCGGGCACCTGGAATGTCGGCGCCGAGCGTGCGTCGCTCACCGCTCCCGACGGCCGGATCGTCTACCGCTTCCACGCACGCGACCTGCACCTCGTGCTCGGCCCGGGCGCGAACGGCCAGCCCGTGCGCTTTCGCGTGACGCTCGACGGCGCGGCGCCCGGTGCCGCGCACGGCGCCGACGTCGACGCGCAGGGCTACGGCACCGTCACGGGCCAGCGCCTTTATCAGCTCGTCCGGCAGCCGGGTGCGATCGCCGATCGCACGTTCGCGATCGAGTTTCTCGATCCCGGTGTCGATGCGTATGCATTCACTTTCGGTTGATCGCGTGCGCCGCCACCTGGCCGCCGTGTTCCCCGCCCCATTCGACAGGAGCAAAAGATGATCCCGACCTCCACTCGCGATGCCGCTGCGCAACGGCGCACGGCGATGCTGCGCCGCATCGGCGCCATCGCCGTCGCGGCCGCCGCCGTGTTCGGCTACCAGCGCATCGTCAATTCCGCCGAGCCGATGCGCACCGTGCCCGCGCCGACGCTCGACGAAACGCCCGGCGCATCGCACGACGAGACGGCCGTGCTCGCCGGCGGCTGCTTCTGGGGCGTGCAGGGCGTGTTCGAGCACGTGAAGGGCGTGAAGCAGGTCACGGCCGGCTATGCGGGCGGCGCGTCCGAAACCGCGCACTACGCGCTCGTCGGCTCGGGGCTGACCGGGCACGCGGAATCGGTTCGCATCGTCTACGACCCGACCCGGATCACGTACGGCCGGCTGCTGCAGGTGTTCTTCTCGGTCGCGCACGATCCGACCGAGCTCAACCGGCAGGGCCCCGACGAAGGGTCGCAATACCGGTCGGCGATCTTCCCGACCACCGCGCAGCAGCGCGCAGTCGCAACCGCCTACATCGCGCAGCTCGGCACCGCGCACGTGTTTCCGGCGCCCGTCGTCACGCGCGTCGAGGACTACAAAGGGTTCTACCCGGCCGAGGCCTATCACCAGAACTACCTCGAACTGCATCCCGACGCACCGTACATCGCGTACAACGACA
Organism: Burkholderia aenigmatica; assembly: GCF_048627025.1. Taxonomy (NCBI): domain Bacteria; kingdom Pseudomonadati; phylum Pseudomonadota; class Betaproteobacteria; order Burkholderiales; family Burkholderiaceae; genus Burkholderia; species Burkholderia aenigmatica. The sequence continues at coordinate 1,022,026 of NZ_CP184470.1, forward strand.
TGCCGAAGATCGCCGGGCTGAAGCAGTACTTCCCGGCGCTGTACCGCACCGACGCGGTACTGTGGCGCGATGCGCGCTCGTGACCGTCTCCCGGCCGCGTGACGGGGTGACGCCCGCCGCGCGGCCGAGGCCCGTACGGCCACGCACGGCCAGTGCGCGCCGCCTTCGCCCAGGGTTGCGCTGCATCAACGAAACCGCGGCTGCCGTGCCGGGGCAAACCCGCATCGCGTCCGCCGCGACAGGCAACTTCGCGTAGACTTCTCCAGATCCCCGCCGCGTCATGTGGCGCCCGGAATCCCAGTCCAGCCTGGAGACGTCACGCATGCGTGCAGTGCCCTTCCCCGACAGCGGCACCCTTGGAGAACCCTCATCCGGCGCGGCCGTGCGCGACCTGCGCCGCGTGCCGATTCATCCCGATCACTGGTACCCGCTCGCGTGGTCGCGCGAGCTGAAACGCGGCAAGACGCTCGGCGTGCGCTTCGCCGGCGATCCGATCGTGCTCGTGCGCACCGAATCCGGCGCCGTGTACGCGCTCGAGGATCGTTGCGCGCACCGCCAGGTGCCGCTGCACGCGGGCGTCGTGAGCGGCGAGACGCTGCGCTGCTGCTATCACGGCTGGACCTACGCATGCGACAGCGGCCGCTGCGTCGACGTGCCCTACCTCGGCCGCGAGCGCCTGCCCAACGGCGTGCGCGCCTATCCGTGCCGCGAAGCGCACGGGCTGATCTTCGTGTTCCCGGGCGACGCGACGCTCGCCGACTCGCAGCCGTTCCCCGCGCTCGATTCGGCGGACAACCGCGCATACAAGACGCGCCGCTTCGGCCGCGAGGTCAAGTGCCACTACTCGTTCATGCACGAGAACCTGATGGACATGAACCATCAGTTCCTGCACCGCAAGCAGATGGGGCAGATGCGCGCGCGCGCGCTCGGCCGCCGGCGCGGCGACGACTGGGTCGAGGTCGACTACACATTCGCGCGGCTGGAAGGCAAGCAGCCGGTCGGCGAGGCGCTCGTGTTCGGCGCCAGCAAGAAGACGGCCGAGCAGTCCGACAAGAGCGTGATGACGGTGCGCACCGGCTATCCGTACCAGACGCTGCAGATCCGCTCGACCGAAGGCACGCTCGTGATGGACCTGTGGATCGTCTACGTGCCGCTCGACGCGGAACAGCGTACCAACCGCACGTTCGGCGTGCTGTCGATCCACAAGCCCGGCGTCCCGTTCGCACTCGATCTCGCGTGGCCGCTGCTCGTCTGGTTCACCGAGCGCATCTTCCGCGAAGATCGCTGGATCGTCGAGCGCGAGCAGGAAGCGCACGATCGCCAGGGCGCCGACTGGAACCACGAGGTGTTTCCGGTCATCAACGAGTTGCGCGACCTGCTGCGCCAGTGCGGCGCACGCACGGTGATTCCGATCCACGACGCGCGCGACGGCGCGTGATGCGTGCGGCGCGTCTCGTGAGGAAGGCGCGCCGTTACAACCGGAACGCGCCCGGCAGCAATGCGTGGGCCGTCGTGACTTCGACGGCCCCTTTCAGGTTGGCCAGGATCACCTCGATGTCGGGCGTGCCGATCTCGATGATCACCTGACGGCACGCGCCACACGGCGCGATCGGGCCATCCGTGTCGCCGACGACCGCAAGCCGCGTGAAATCCCCCGGACGATAACCGGCGGCGATGGCCGAAAACATCGCCGTGCGCTCCGCGCAGTTGCAGAGCCCATAGGACGCGTTCTCGACGTTGCAGCCATGAAAAATCGTCCCGTCGCGCGCCTGCAGCGCCGCGCCGACCTTGAAGCGCGAATACGGCGCATACGCGCGTTCGCGCGCCGCCTTCGCCGTTTCGATCAGTTCGTGTCGTTCCATCTCGTCATGCCTCCGATTGTGTGCCGGGACGGTTCGGCGCAGCCGCATCCCGGCCGTCACGATACGCCCGTGACGTGAAGCGATCCCTGTGTCTGCCCCCGCGCTCGGTCAGCCGATCCGCTGATAGAGGGTTGGCGGCGCGTCACCCGTCTCGCCCAGCACGTAGCTGCGCTGGATCGCGTCCACCGCGTGTGCCGCGGCAGCGGCATCGCGGGCATGCACGTAACCGAGCGGCTGGCCGGCTTCGACACGCTGCCCGATCTCCGCGAGCGCCGTCAGGCCGACGCGGTAGTCGATCGCATCCGCCGCGCGTGTACGCCCGCCGCCGAGCGCGACGACTGCCAGTCCGAGCGCGCGGCAATCGACCCGCTGCACCACGCCGCTCGCGCGCGACGGAACGGGTACGATCACGTCCGCCTGCGCAAGATGACGCGCGGGCGCATCGAGCAGGTCCGCGGGGCCGCCGAGCGCCGTGACCATGCGCGCGAAGCGTTCCGCCGCCGCCCCCGAATCGAGCGCGTGCTGCAACTTCGCGCGCGCTTCCGCAACGTCGCGTGCCAGCCCGCCGGTGACGAGCAGCTCTGCGGAAAGCGCCATCGTGACGTCATGCAGGCGCGCCGGTCGCGACGTGCCCGTCAGGTAGTCGATCGCGCACGCCACTTCGAGCGCATTGCCCGCGCACGGCGCGAGGGAGTGGTTCATGTCGGTGAGGATCGCGGTCGTCTTCATGCCGGCGCCGTTGCCGACGTCGACGATGCTGCGGGCCAGTTCCGCCGACTGCTCGGCGGTCGGCATGAATGCGCCGGAGCCGACCTTGACGTCCATCACGAGCCCGTCGAGTCCCGCCGCGAGCTTCTTCGACAGGATCGACGCGGTGATCATCGCGACCGACTCGACGGTCGCCGTCACGTCGCGAATCGCATAGATGCGCATGTCGGCCGGCGCCAGCCGCGCGGTCTGCCCGATGATCGCGACGCCGACGTCGCGCACCGTGCGGCGAAACGCGTCCGTATCGGGCGTCACGTCGTAGCCGGGTATCGCGCTCAGCTTGTCGAGCGTGCCGCCGGTATGGCCGAGCCCGCGCCCCGAGATCATCGGCACGTAGCCGCCGCACGCGGCCACCATCGGCCCGAGCATCAGCGACACGACATCGCCGACACCGCCAGTCGAATGCTTGTCGATCACCGGCCCGTCGAGATCGAGCGCGCGCCAGTCGAGCACGTCGCCCGAGTCGCGCTGCGCGAGCGTCAGCGCGACGCGCTCGTCGGTGCTGAGGTCGTTGAAGAACACGGCCATCGCAAACGCGGCCACCTGGCCCTCGGTCACGCTGCCGTCGGTCACGCCGCGGACGAACGCGGCAATCCCGTCACGATCGAGCGGCTGCCCGTCGCGCTTCCGGCGAATGAATTCCTGCGGTAAAAACATCGTTGCCTCTCCTCGGTCGGTCGGAGTCTGCTGCGCGGTTCAATGCAGCGAGAAGAACAGGCCGGCAATCGCGGCGCTCATCAGGTTCGACAGCGTCGCGGCCGTCAGCGCGCGCAGACCGTGCCGCGCGACTTCCGAGCGGCGCTCGGGCGCGACCGCGCTGAAGCCGCCTGCGAGAATCGCGATCGACGAGAAATTCGCGAAGCCGCACAGCGCGAACGACACGATCGCGAGCGTCTTCGGGTCGAGCACCTGCAGGCCGGCCGCCGCGACGTGCGCGCCGCCCTTCAGGTACGGCGACAGGTCGCCATACGCGACGAACTCGTTGAAGATCAGTTTCTCGCCGATGAAGTTGCCGGCCAGCGTCGCGTCGTGCCACGGCACGCCGATGATCCACGCAAGCGGCGCGAACAGGTGGCCGATGATACCGACCAGCGTGATCTGCGGAAAGCCCGCGAACGCGGCCACGCCGCCGACAATGAGGTTCATCAGCGCGATGAGCCCCACGAACGCGATCAGCATCGCGCCGACATTGATCGCGATCCGCAGCCCGACCGACGCACCGGACGCCGCGGCCTCGATCACGTTGGCGGCGCGCTTGTCGTCGAAGTCGAGCCCGTCGACCACGACGCGGCTCGGCTCGACCGTCGGATACAGCAGCTTGCCGAACAGCAGCCCGCCGGGTACCGCCATGAACGACGCGGCGAGCAGGTATTCCATCCTCACGCCGAGGCCGGCGTAGCCGACCAGCACCGAGCCTGCGACCGACGCCATGCCGCTTGCCATCACCGTGAAGATCTCGGCACTCGTCATGTTCCGCACGAACGGCTTCACGAGCGCGGGCATCTCGCTCTGCCCGAGAAAGATCGTCGCCACCGCCGAGCACGCCTCGATGCGGCTCACGCCGAGCAATTTCGACAGCGCCGCACCCAGAATCGCAACGATCCACTTCATTACGCCGATGTAGTACAACACCGCGATCAGCGCAGTCACGAAGATGATCATCGGCAGCACGCGCAGGCCGAACACGAACCCGCCGTCGCCGAACAGCTGGAACATCCGGCTGTCGACCAGCCCGCCGAACACGAACGCGATGCCGTGATTGCCCATGTCGAGCACGCGATTGACGCCGTTCGCCGCTGCCGCCAGCGCCGTGCGGCCCGACGGCACGAACAGCACCAGTGCGCCGATCGCCAGCTGGGTGCACAGCGCGGCGATCATGGTCCGGCCGCTCACCGCGCGCCGGTTGTTCGACAGCAGATAGGCGACCAGCAGCAGGAACAGCATACCCAGGAGACTGCGCAGAATATCCACCTCGTACTCCTTGCTCTCGATGTTGTTGGACTGTTCGGCGGGCGGCCCGGCCCGGCACACCTGCGCAACGCCGTCGGTGGATATTACTCGCCGGCATGCATGCCGACAACGCAAACAAAATGGCCGCGTTTGCGCGGCGTCGCGTGTTGCGTCGACTTGCTCAGTTCTTCTATGTACCGGGAGATCGGCAAGACGAGATCACGCTCAATTCGTCCCAAATATTGAGAGAATTGACGCGATGCGGAGAGGAGGCAGGTTCGGGCCGGAGCGGTGCCGGCACGAACGGGAAAGCAGGTTCAAGCACGGGGCGTGTCGTTCGAACCGACACGCCCCACGCGAGATGCGCCGTTCAGCCGGCGCGCTCGACCGGATGCGGTTCGCGCAGCCGGTTCGCGATCCGCGCGGCCTCGTAGTAACTCGCCGCCGGCGGCCGCTTCAGATAGCGGCCTGCGCCACGCACCGCGCGCAGGTCGCCGTCGGCCCAGGCGAGCGCGCCGCGCGTCAGCGTGTGCGTGGCGACGCCCTGCACCGTCATGCCCTCGAACACGTTGAAGTCGACCTGCTGGTGATGGGTCTTCACCGAGATCGTCTTCGTCGCGGCCGGATCCCACACGACGAGATCGGCATCGGCGCCCACCTGCACGGCGCCCTTGCGCGGATACAGGTTGAAGATCTGCGCGGCGTTCGTCGACGTGATCCGCACGAACTCGTTCGGCGTGATGCGGCCGTGATTCACGCCGTGATGCCACAGCACCGACATGCGATCCTCGACCCCGCCGCAGCCGTTCGGGATCTTCGTGAAATCGTCGCGGCCCATCGCCTTCTGCGACGCGCAGAACACGCAGTGGTCGGTTGCCGTCGTGTGCAGTTGCCCCGCCTGCAGCCCGCGCCACAGCGCCTCGCGATGCTCGGCCGAGCGGAACGGCGGGCTCATCACGTGCGCGGCGGCCCGCGTCCAGTCCGGATCGCGATACACCGCCTCGTCGATCACGAGATGGCCCGGCAGCACCTCGCCGAACACGCGCAGCCCTTCGCTGCGCGCACGCGCGATCGCATCGACCGCGTCCTTCGCGGACACATGCACGATATACACGGGCACGCCAAGCACCTGCGCGATGCGGATCGCGCGGTTCGCGGCCTCGCCCTCGACCTCCGGCGGCCGCGACAGCGGATGCGCCTCCGGCCCCGTCATCCCGCGCGCGAGCAGCGCCTTCTGCAGCTGGAACACGAGCTCGCCGTTTTCCGCGTGCACGGTCGGCAGCGCACCGAGCTCGAGCGAACGCGAGAAGCTGTTCACGAGCACCTCGTCGTCGGCCATGATCGCGTTCTTGTACGCCATGAAATGCTTGAAGCTCGACACGCCATGCTCGCGCACGAGCGTGCCCATGTCGCGGTGCACGCTGTCGTCCCACCACGTCACGGCCACGTGGAAGCCGTAGTCGGCTGCCGCCTTCTCCGCCCAGCCGCGCCATGCGTGGAACGCGTCCATCAGCGGCTGCTTCGGGCTCGGGATCACGAAGTCGATGATGCTGGTCGTGCCGCCCGCGAGCCCGGCGGCCGTCCCCGAGTAGAAATCGTCGCTCGCGGTCGTGCCCATGAACGGCAGTTCCATGTGCGTATGCGGATCGATGCCGCCCGGCATCACGTACTGATCGTGCGCATCGACGACGGTTGCGCCGGCCGGTGCGTCGATCTGCTCGGCGATCTGCAGGATCGTGCCGCCGTCCTCCGGGGCTGCGCAGAGCACGTCCGCGCGATAGGAACGGTCCGCATCGACCACGGTGCCGCCGCGAATCAGGATTGCCATTGGGTTGCCTCCTCGTTGGCTGTCGGGTGCCGCATCAAGCGCATCGCGTGCGTCATGCGCTCGCGATCTGCGCGTGCTGTCCGGCGCGCCACTTCATCCAGGTGCCGTACACGCATGACGCCAGCACGAGGCCGACGAACCACGCGTACGTGTAAAGCGTGTTGAAGAACGCCGGCACGTTCGGAAATGACGCCGGAAATGCCGTGTGCAGGAAGCCGGGCAGGTTCGGCAGCACGCCGATCGCGAGCGCGGCCAGCGCAGCCGGATTCCAGCCGCGCGCGTAGCTGAAGCCGCCGCGTTCGTCGAACAGCGCGCGCGTGTCGAGCCGCGTGCCACGAATCAGGAAGTAGTCGACCATCAGGATCCCCGCCACGGGCCCGAGCAGCGCCGAATAGCCGACGAGCCAGGTGAAGATGTAGCCGTCCGTCGTCGCGAGGATCTTCCACGGCATCATCACGATCGCGATCGTCGCGGTGATCATCCCGCCGGTGCGGTACGAGATCGCCTTCGGCCACAGGCTCGAGAAGTCGTAGGCCGGGCCGACGAGATTCGCGGCGAGGTTGCAGCACATCGTGTCGAGCGTGAGGATCACGAGCGCGATGCCCACGCCGATGCCCGTCATCCGGCTGGTCAGGTCGATCGGGTCCCAGATCGCGTTGCCGTAGATCACGACGGTCGCCGACGTCACGACGACCGATACCACCGACAGCAACGCCATCGGCAACGGCAGCCCGATCGACTGCCCGATCATCTGGTCGCGCTGCGAATGCGCGAAGCGCGTGAAGTCGGGAATGTTCAGCGCGAGCGTCGCCCAGAAGCCGACCATCGCGGTCAGGCCCGGCCAGAAGGTCGCCCAGAACAGCCCGGCCTTCTTGCCGCCCGCCGCGAACTGCGACGGCGCCGACAGCATCGTGCCGAAGCCGCCCGCCTTCGACGTCGCCCACCACACGAGCGCCACGCACATCACGACCTTGATCGGCGCGGACCAGCTTTCGAGCCAGCGGATCGAATCGGTGCCGTGCCAGATGAAGTAGAGCTGCAGCGCCCAGAACACGAGGAAGCACGCGAGCTGCCCGACCCCGATGCCGACGATCGGCAACGCCGCGCCGTGCAGCGCGTTGCCGGTCAGGATGTTCAGCAGCGTATAGATCGCACTGCCGCCGAGCCAGGTCTGGATTCCGTACCAGCCGCACGCAACGATTGCCCGCAGCAGCGCAGGCAGCTTCGCGCCCTGCGTGCCGAACGACGCGCGTACGAGCACCGCGTACGGAATCCCGTGCTTCGCGCCTGCATGGCCGATCAGCAGCATCGGCACGAGCACGATCAGGTTGCCGAGCAACACGGTCATCACCGCCTGCCACGGCGACATGCCTTCCTGGATCAGCCCGGCCGCGAGCATGTACGACGCGATGTTCATCACCATCCCGACCCATAGCGCCGCGAAGTGATACCACTTCCACGTGCGCTGCGCCGGCGTCGTCGGCGCGAGGTCGTCGTTGTACAGGCTGCCGCCCTGCGCCGCGGCGCTATCGGGATCGGCGGGATTCGCTGCGTGATTCATCGAACGCACTCCACTGAAACGTCAGCGCCGGCATCATGCGATGCCGGCCCGGGTGGAACGAAAGGCGGCGATGCAGGATGGCCCGCATCGCCGTACGCCGTCAAGCAGCCTTCTTCGCGTGCTTCTCGGGTGCCGCCGCGCCCGCACTCGCCCCCGCCTCCGCGCTCGCCGGATTGTTCGGATGCGTGGTCCAGTTCGCGTAGTCACCCGAATCGACACGCTCCATCGTGATGCATTGCTCGACCGGACACACATGCATGCAAAGATTGCACCCGACGCATTCCGAGTCCACCACTTCGAAGTGGCGCACACCGTCCTTCGTCGCCGTGATCGCCTGATGCGACGTGTCCTCGCACGCGATATGGCACAGCCCGCACTGGATGCAGCGGTCCTGGTCGATGCGCGCCTTGATGTCGTACTTCAGGTTCAGGTATTTCCAGTCGGTCACGTTCGGCACCGCGCGGCCGCGAATGTCGTCGAGCGTCGCGTAGCCCTTCTCGTCCATCCAGTTCGACAGCCCGTCGGCCAGATCCGACACGATCCGGAAGCCGTAGTGCATCGCGGCGGTGCACACCTGCACGCTGCCGGCGCCGAGCACCATGAACTCGGCCGCGTCGCGCCAGTTCGAGATGCCGCCGATGCCCGAGATCGGCAGGTTCGGCGTTTCCGGATCGCGCGCGATCTCCGCGACCATGTTCAACGCGATCGGCTTGACCGCCGGGCCGCAATAGCCGCCGTGCGTGCCCTTGCCGTCCACGGTCGGCATCGGCGCCATGTGGTCGAGATCGACCGCGACGATCGAGTTGATCGTGTTGATCAGCGACACGCCGTCCGCGCCGCCCTTGTACGCGGCGCGCGACCCCATCCGGATATCGCTGATGTTCGGCGTGAGCTTCACGAGGCACGGCAGCTTCGTGCCTTCCTTCACCCAGCGCGTGACCATCTCCACATATTCGGGTACCTGTCCGACCGCCGCGCCCATCCCGCGCTCGCTCATCCCGTGCGGGCAGCCGAAGTTCAGCTCGACCGCGTCGGCGCCCGTATCCTCGACGAGCGGCAGGATCCATTTCCAGTCGCGTTCGTTGCACGGCACCATCAGCGACACGATCAGCGCGCGGTCCGGCCAGTCGCGCTTCACCTGCGCGATCTCTCTCAGGTTCACGTCGAGCGGACGGTCGGTGATCAGCTCGATGTTGTTCAGCCCAGCGATGCGCTGACCGTTCCACTGCACCGCGCCGTAGCGCGAACTGACGTTGACGACATGCGGATCGAGCCCGAGCGTCTTCCAGACGACGCCGCCCCAGCCCGCCTCGAACGCGCGGTTCACGTTGTAGGCCTTGTCGGTCGGCGGCGCGGAGGCGAGCCAGAAGGGATTCGGCGAAGTGATGCCCGCGATGGTGCAGCGAAGGTCGGCCATGTTCGGCTCCGTGAGAATGGGGTCGTGTTCGTTGTGCTCGTGGTGTGTGACGCACCTGATGCGGTCACGCAGCCTTCGCGTCGCGTTCCGCGAGCGCCGCGTCGATCGACGCAGCCGCGCGCTTGCCGTCCTGCACGGCCTGCACCGTGAGGTCGACACCGCCCGTCGCCGCGCAATCGCCACCGGCCCACACGTCGGGCCAGGCGGTGCGCCCGTCCGCGTCCACCGCGATGCGCGCGCCGTCCGCCGTCAGCAGCGCGGTGTCAATGGCATTCGGCACCAGCGTCTGGCCGATCGCCTTCAGCACCATGTCCGCCTCGACGGTGAAGCGCTCGCCTGACGCCGCCTCGAATTCGACACCCGTCACCTGCCCGTTCGCGCCCGCCATCCGCACGGGCTTCGCGTGCGTGACGAGCGTGACGCCGCTCTTCTGCGCAAACTCGCGCTCGGCCCACGTCGCGCTCATCGCATCCACGCCGCGCCGGTACACCATCGTCACGCGCTCGGCGCCGAGCTTGCGGCTCTGCACCGCCGCATCGATGGCCGTATTGCCGCCGCCGATCACGACCACGCGCCGCCCGACCGGCACGTTCTCCAGCGCATCGGCCTGCCGTACCTGCTCGATGAAGTCGACGGCGTTCATCACACCAGCCAGTTGCTCGCCGTCGATCGAAAGCGCACGCACGCCGCCGAGGCCCATCGCGAGAAACACCGCATCGTGCTGCTCGCGCAGCGCGTCGAGCGTGATGTCGCGGCCAAGCGCGACGCCGGTTTTCAGCGTGATGCCGCCCACCGACAGCAGCCACTCGACCTCACGCTGCGCGAAATCGTCGACGGTCTTGTACGCGGCGATCCCGTATTCGTTGAGGCCGCCGGCCTTCGGGCGCGCGTCGAACAGCGTGACGCGGTGCCCGGCGAGCGCAAGCCGGTGCGCGCACGCGAGACCGGCCGGGCCCGCGCCGACCACCGCGACATGGCGGCCCGTGTCGGGCGCGCGCGTGAAGCGCACCGCGCCGGTCTCCATCGCCCAGTCGGTTGCATGCCGCTGCAGCGCGCCGATCGCAACGGGCTGCGCATCCTGATGGTTGCGCACGCATGCGCCTTCGCACAGGATCTCGGTCGGGCACACGCGAGCGCACATCCCGCCGAGCGGATTCGCCGACAGGATGTCGGTCGCGGCGCCCTTCAGGTTGCCGTTGCCGATCTTGCGGATGAAGCTCGGGATGTCGATCTGCGTCGGGCAGGCCTGCACGCACGGCGCGTCGTAGCAGTAGTGGCAGCGGCTGGCGGCGGCCGCTGCGGCAGTCGGATCGAGCAGCGGCGCGATATCGGTGAATTCGCACGAGAGTTGCGTGGACGACAGGCGATGCGCGGCGATATCGCCGGTTGGCTGGGTGCTCATACGCGTTCCTTCGACTGGGTGGAGACAAAGCCGTCCCCGCCGGCTGTGAATGCACAGTCGGGGCGGTCGTTCTTAGGAATGCTACGGTCAGGCTGTCAGGCATTGAGCAGCCTGCCGGCTGCTACGGTCCCTGCGTCATGAAACCGGCTCGCATGCGCGCGACAGCATCGCGTGCAGCAGCACGTTCGCGCCGGCCTCGATCCATGCGGGTGTCGCGTCCTCGATCTCGTTGTGGCTGATGCCGTCGACACACGGCACGAACACCATCGACGTCGGCGCGACCTGCGCGAGATAGCACGCATCGTGGCCGGCACCCGACACGATGTTGCGATGTGAGTAGCCGAAGCGATCGGCCGCGCCGCGCACCGCTTCCACGCAGGCGGGATCGAACGCGACAGGCTTGTAATAGAAAATCTGCTCGAGCGCGGTCTCGAGCCCGATCTCGCCCGCGATGCGTGCGACGCCGTCGCGCAGCGCGGCGTCCATCTTCGCGAGCACGGTGTCGTCCGGATGACGGAAATCGACCGTGAAGAACACGCGGCCCGGAATCACGTTGCGCGAGTTCGGGTGCACCTGCATCATGCCGACCGTCGCGCAGCCGAACGGCGCATGATCGAGGCCGATCCGGTTGACGAGATCGACCACGCGCGACGCGCCGAGCAGCGCGTCGCGGCGACGCGGCATCGGCGTCGGCCCCGCGTGCGCTTCCTGGCCGGTGAACGTGATCTCGTACCAGCGCTGCCCCTGCGCATCCGTCACCACGCCGATCGTCTTGCACTCCGCTTCGAGAATCGGCCCCTGCTCGATATGCAGTTCGAACGCCGCGTGCAGCTTGCGCCCGCCGCACGGCACGTCACCCGCGTAGCCGATGCGCGCCAGCTCCTCGCCGATCGTCTTGCCGTCCACATCCTTGCGCGACAGTCCGTATTCGAGCGAAAACACGCCCGCGAACACGCCGGATGCGACCATCGCGGGCGCGAAGCGCGAGCCTTCTTCATTGGTCCAGATCACGACCTCGACCGGATGCTCGGTCTCGATGCCGTGATCGTTGAGACTGCGGATCACCTCGAGGCCGCCGAGTACGCCGTAGATACCGTCGAAGCGGCCGCCCGTCGGCTGCGAATCCGCGTGCGATCCCGTGACGACCGGCGCCGCATCGGCCACGCGACCCGCGCGGCGCATGAACACGTTGCCCATCGTATCGACCGTCACCGTGCAGCCGGCGGCCTTCGCCCAGCCGACGATCAGGTCGCGGCCGGCCTTGTCGAGATCGGTCAGCGCGAGGCGGCACACGCCGCCCTTCGGCGTGGCGCCGATCTTCGCGACTTCCATCAGGCTGTCCCACAACCGCTTGCCGTCGACCTTGATCGACGTGTCGAAAGCTGCCCGCTTCACTGTTTCCGATACCGCGTTCATTCGTATCGCTCCTGTGGGGTCGGTGATGTCGTCAGCCCGGTCTGTGCCGGTGCATGTCATGCCTGTTTCGGCGCACACCTGCGCTTGCGTGGTGCATGCCCGGGTCGCTTGCAAAGATCGTCCGACGAATCGGGCCGAAAGGTTTCCGCCGTTCATCGAATCCTGTCCGATTGGACAGGTTTTAGACGATCAAAATGACCAAATCAATGACTTTCTTGCGTGAATGAATGGAGCGAGAACCGTGCCATCGCAACGCAGCATGGCGATGAATGTGCGATGTCCGCACACGTGCGCGCGATGCGAATCAGCGGCTAGAATGAAGCCCAACGCGGCACGCCCGCCGCGCGAGGGCAACGATGAGACATGACGAGGCGGCAACCGAAGCCACCGACAGCGATGAAACGCCCGCGCCTTTGCGGCGACGCAAGGCGCACATCCGCGAGTCCAACGAAGCGCATCTGCTCGCCTGTGCGGAGGCCGTATTCGCGGAACGCGGGCTCGACGGCGCGAGCACCGCGATGATCGCGGAGCGCGCCGGCCTGCCGAAAGCGAACCTGCATTACTACTTCCCGACGAAGCTTGCGTTGTACCGCCGCGTGCTCGACGACCTGTTCGAGGACTGGCATCGCGCCGCCGGCACATTCGAGGCCGACGACGATCCCGTCGAAGCGATCGGTGCCTACGTGCGCGCGAAGATGGCGCTGTCACGGCGGCGGCCGCTCGGCTCGAAGGTCTGGGCCAACGAGATCATCCACGGTGCGGAGCACATGCAGGACATCCTGTCGGAACGCGTGAAGCCGTGGTTCGATACGCGCGTGAAGGTCATCGATGGCTGGATCGCGCGCGGGCTGCTCGCGCCGATCGACGCGCATGCGCTGATGTACCTGATCTGGGCCACCACGCAGCACTACGCGGATTTCGATGCGCAGATCCGCGCGCTGAGCGGCAAGCGGACGTTCACGCAGAAAGCGTTCGACGAGAAGACCGAGCAGGTCGTGCAGCTTGTGATTCGCGCATGTGGTGCGGTGTCGCCGGAGGCAAAGCGACCGGCATGAGCACTTTCGCACGCGCTGCGCCGCTGCGTGGCTCATCTCTGCGCTGCCACGGGAAGCCTCGACGGCCGGTTGCCTTCAGAACGGAACCAGCTCCACGGCGTGGCTACTGGACCAGTGGGATTCGTTGTTGAGGACTTCGATCGCGCTGCGCGGAATCACGGGCTCCAGTTCCAGTTGCAACGTCAACCGGTTGCCCGCCGCCGGCACGCCTTGCGCCAGCACCACGACGCCCGAGCCTGGATGCAAGCCGACTTTTCCGGCCTGCTCCGACGGTTGCTGACCGGCATGCTCCACACGGCCCAATGCAACGGACTTCCCGTCCAGATTGGCGTCGCCGGCTGTCACGGAAAGCACGCCCTGCTGACCGAACCGGAACGCGCCGTCGTCCAGCGCATCGCCGCGCACGAAGATCGCCATGCGCACCGACTCCTTGCAGACGATGCTCACGGAAACCAGACGTTTTCCCAACGAGTATCCTCCGGCCGATGCGGGCTGCCCCAGAATGGTTTGCCGGTACTGAGCACCGTAGTCCAGCTGCGCATGCCCGGCATGCATCTGGCAATTGTCCGCGGCCTGCGCGGCCCCGCTCAGGCTCAATCCCGCACACATCGTCCACGCCCACCGGCGGATACATTTCGGTTGTCGCAACATATCGTCTCTCGAAGCCACGGGCTCATTGAAGTGTGCATCGGGCATCGGCGCTTTCGAACAGCGCGCCGGAGCCGGTGGGCTCGGGCAACGCATACTGCAACTGGCACTGCCTGCCGTCCGGCAAAGCCACCGACAACGCCTCGTTTCCTGCACCGTTGTTCAGAAACACCTGCCCCTGCTCGAGCACCATACCGACATACCGCTGGCGGCCATCCAGCACATAGGCGCCGGCGGGCAGCGGATTGCCGTCGGCGTCGCGCGCGTTGAGCAGCACCCGGCGCACGCGGCTGAGCTGGAAGTCGATCCGGTTCACGGACCCGCGTCCGGGCTCGACCTGCTGGAACCCGTTGGCGATGTCGACGTTGCGCGGCAAGGAGCGGGTCATCACCTCCACGCGATTGCTGCTGTATGCGGAGAGCCGGGACACCACGGCACGCCCCCAGCGGTCGGTCCACACCGGCCCTTGCGGCGTGTTGATCTTCACGTTCGATACGCCCGACGCCGACACGATGCCGAACGTGTCTTGCACGGGATATGGCGAAAGCGTCACCCCGTCGGCGTGCAGCACCACGCCGCCCGAGGCCCCGGCGTAATACGATCGGGCGCGCCCACCGGTATCGGAAAAGCCCAGGTTGACCTGCGCAATGCGCGGCGTCGCGGCCATTTGCCCGGACACCGCGTTGCGCCGGTCGCGCGTATTGCGGTCCACGTTCACCGAGTAATTCAGGTGATCGCCGATCCGCTCGCTGTAGCTGGTGCCGAATCGCGTATAGCCGCTCGTATTGCTGGCATAGGTGCGGACGCTTCGTTTGCCGAACGGGATGCTCAACGACGCGTAATAGGTGTTGCCGGGCCTGTCGTACGCGTGACCTCCGTAACGTCGGCCCTCCCGGCGCGGGCTGAGATCGCGCTCCACGTTCAGCGACACGGTGCCGAACGCGAAGCTCTTTCCCCACGACAGGTTCAGCCGCTGCGTACGCTCCCCGTTCTGTTGATTCGCGAATGAATAGCCGAAGGTCAGACCGCCCAGCCTGGAATCGGACCAGGCCAGCGCCGCGGTATGCCGGCTCCGGTAGCGCGATGCGGCAAACCCGGCCCGGCCGGTATCCACGGTGAAGTCGTCCAGCGTGCGATAGCCGTTGCTCTGATACGCACTGCTGAAATTCATGCTCAGGTTCTCGTGCAGGCCGCCGAAAATGCCCGAGACCTCGATTTCCGTGCCCGACTTGCCCGCGTCCATCGACACGCGCTGCTGCAGCTTGACGCTGCTCGAGCGCGACACGCGCATATCCGCGCCCCAGCTGCCGGCCTGGTAGCCGGGCGCAAACAGTGCGGCGGCGCCGACGTTGCCATGCTTGCCGAGCGCCCAGTTGCCGCTCGCGCTCGCCACCCACGGATTG
Organism: Burkholderia aenigmatica; assembly: GCF_048627025.1. Lineage (NCBI taxonomy): Bacteria > Pseudomonadati > Pseudomonadota > Betaproteobacteria > Burkholderiales > Burkholderiaceae > Burkholderia > Burkholderia aenigmatica. The sequence goes on from NZ_CP184470.1 coordinate 1,037,336, forward strand.
CGGGCCTTGTTGCCGTCGAGATTGCGACTCTTGCCGAGCGCGAACGCATAGCCTGGCTGCTGCCCGAGCGCCCCCGCACTGATCGACGCGGCGGGCACCACGAAGCTGCGCCGCGCGCCGTCGGATTCGATGACGGTCACCTCCAGGTCGCTGCTGTTGTTCAGGAGCGGCAGGTCGGTGAGCGCGAAAGGGCCGACCGGCACGACGGTGGTATAGATCAACCCGCCCGCCTGGCGCACTTCGACACGCGCCTGCGATTGCGCCACACCTTCGACCATGACGATGTTGCGCGTCTGCTTACCCAGCGCCGAATCGGGAAATATCTGGACGCCGGTCAGCGGTGCGCCGGTCAGTACCGAGTTGGCGATGTTGATCTGTCCGACCTGCGCCGTGGCGCCCCAGCGCAACCAGGTTCGCTGGCCATAGGCGTACAGATGTCGACTCTGGAATCCGGCGTGATCCTGGCTTTGAGAATAGGCGCGACTGCGCAGGATCCAGTCGCCAGCATTCACGCCGAGTTCGGAGTTCAGCGACAGGAAGTTCGAGCCCGGCATGCCGCTCGCCTCGCTGCGCATGGTCATCAGCTCGTAGTTGAGCAGCGCGGCGTTGCCGCCCCGGCTGTAGCCGGAGAAATCCGCTGCGGCCTGACGCAACGCCGTGGTTGGTACGACCAATCGCGCTTCTTCCCGCCCCGGCTTGAGCGTCACGTCCGTACCGGGGAAGGCCTGAGCGAAGTCGTAGCACGTGTCGGGCTCCGATTCGCCGGGCATCGCGTACTTCGCGTCGGGTACCACCAGTCCGGCCGCATCCAGAATCGCGCGGTCGAAGCACAGCGCGCCGTCCTCGTCGAACCGCGTATTGATCCGCCCCCTCCGAATGTCGTTGACGTAGACGACGACACGGCTGCGGCCCGGCCGAAAACGCGGCGCATCGCGAAAATACTCGGCGATCTGCGGATCGAGCCCGCGTTGCTGCAGGATGCTCGTATCGAAGATCGCATCGGCCGCGCCTGACTCGGCCGTTGCTTGTGCAGCGGACGCCGTGTCTAGCGGCGCAACCACCTGTGCGTGTGCCCGTGGCGAATAGGTTCCGGCCAGCAATAACAACAGCGATGCGGCCGTGCCGCCGCAGTACACGCTCGATTCGCGCTGGCGCCGTATTCTGCGCGTCGCGCGATCGACACGCATTACGGTTGCCTCGCGGTATCGACGAGCGGAGCGTCGTAGGTGTCGACCTCGTAGCCGTATATCGTCGCGGGCGACAGCCTGACGCTGGCTGCGCGCGCGCCCGTCCCTGGCGGCAACGGCACTTCGACGGCACTGCCAGGCAGCACGTAGGTCTTGCCCAGATCCACCGCGGTCTTTTCCGGCAAGAGTTGCACGCCTTGCCCCAGACGCACCACGTACGGGCTGTCGTTACGCACGCGCAGTTTGCCGTCCGCCACCGACCACTGCAGCAGCGTCCATGGCGAGGTGTGCTTCGCGAGCGTGGCGGGATGCACGATCAACGGCAGGTTCTGGCGGATCGTCATGCTGATGCGCGCCTTGCCGTCCGGGCCTTTGGGCGGAATGCCCTCGAACGTCACGCGCTTGAGCCGTTGCACCTGGAGCGGCGCCGGGCTTTGCAGCATGAAGCGCACCAGTTGCGTATCCTGACCTTCCACGCGGCTCACCGGCGGCACCGCTACGACCAGCAATTCCTGGTCGTCTGGTGTGTTCTGTATCGTTGTGTGCAGCAACAGCGGAATCGACTCCGTGTTCTTCACGTTCATGGTCGTTTCGCCGTCCGCTTCGTTCAGGATCACCACGGACGATTCGGGGAGGACGCCGGATGCCAGTGCAATGCTCGGCACGCTCAGGATGATCGGCAGGATGCCTGTCAGAACGGACTTTGCCAATGCGCGCTGGCGTGGAGCAAAAGAGCGGACATGGGAAGCAGACCATGACGAGAAGCGCAGCGCACGGTTAAACATTATTCGCAATCCTATTTAAATTATCTTGAAAAATAAAAATGCATGTTGCACCGATGAGCGCAAGAAAATTCGTCGATCCGGCGGCCGACGCCGGATGACACTCAAATAGGTAGATCAGAAGGGAGCGGGCTCTTCATCTGTGCGGGCACGGCCGAATCAATCAGATGCTCGCCATCTTCCTGGTTCGGGTTCTTTGCAACGAAGGAGAATCCGACGACACACGTGCGTTACAAATATACGAGCTCCAGGGTCGCGGAGCCGTCGAGCTCAAACTCGTCGGTAAACACAGAGTCCCACTCGGGGAAGAATATGATATTCAGCGAGCCCGTCAGTGTCTTGAACGCCACCGGCTCACTTTGCGGACCTGGCATATCCCACGAAGCGGTTTTTCTGCTTCCCCAGAAGAGATAGCGTCCCTTGTCGCCCCAAATATTCTCGCCTTTATTGCGCCAAATCGTGACACCCACCCTCCCATCGACCAGAGGAGCAGTTGCATCGATGAGGTAGCTACCAATAGCAGGGTTGCTCAGACCAAACTCCCAAGGAGCATCTATGGATGCCGTGCCTTTTCGATTGTCGATCACATCGACACCGACCTTGGTCGGGTTCCGGCAGTTAATCGTCAACGGTATCTCGCGGCGGGCAGATCCGTTCGAAAACCCCTCCGTTTTCGACAAATTGCCGAAGTCGGCAACACCGCCGTTCCCCAGCGTTATGCTGCAAGCGCCATCCGCCTGGATCTGACCGCGAACGCTGAGGTCGGCAGCCGACGTTATGCTGGGGATCGACAACGTGCAGGCCAGCACCGAAAGAACACTCAACTGCTTCAAACTCATCTGAATATCTCACTCATTGGGAACGGTATTGGAAAGCGCATATCGCTGAAGCCGACACTCGCCGTAACGCATTCGCTGGCGCTCGACACGTTGACTGACACCATCCCGTCACCGCGCGCACCCGGTGGACGCAGCATCACGATCCTTGTTCTGGTCGTGAATTCCCTGGAGCGGGGGTTTCAATGGCGCACATTCGCTACAGGTATACAAGTTCCAGGGTTGCGGAACCGTCTAATTTGAGTTCATCGGTAAAGGCCGTGTCGTATTTGGGAAGGAAAGTGATCTCCAACCTGGTCGTCAGCGTCTTGAACGCAACCGGCTCCATCTGTGGACCACCCACGTCCCACGAAAGGGTAGCGTTAGTGCTCCAAAGGCGACCACTCCCCCAACCATGTCTGTCCCCCCAATAAGGCCACCCTTTATCTCGCCAAATCTGGAAGCCATCCGCCCCATCGACCTGTGCTTGATCAGTCGTAACGAAGTAATAGCCGATTTCAGGATTACCTAGACCGAAATAATAGGAAGCATCTTTAGATGCCGTACCTTCGCGATTGTCGATTATTTCGACGCCAACTTTGGTCGGACGCTGGCAGTTGAGCGTCAACATTGAATCGGCATATATCGCTTGGTATGGGCCAGGAAAATCGTTCTTTCGTGACAGAGTGCCGAGATCAAAGACACCTCCGTTCCCCAGCGTTATGGTGCAAGCACCGCCCGCTTGGATCCGACCGCCCACGCTGAGGTCGGCAGCCACCGTCACGCCAGGGATCGACAACGCACAGGCAAGCGCTGAAAGAACACACAACTTCTTCGATTTCATCTGAATTTCGCTCTCGTGCGGAATGGTTTGGACAAGCACATATCGCGGCAGCATGCACTGCCAACATATGCTTTCCCCGATGTCGTGCCCACTCGGCCGGACTGTTCGCCGATCCGCATGCACCTTCAAATCGGGACCGCGTACCTGGGCTTTCGCGACCCGAAAGCAGGCGCCGATCTCTCTTCGCCGACTCTTTGAAATGGGGAATTCAACGACGCGTATGCGCTACAGGTACACAAGCTCAAGGGTCGCGGAACCGTCGATCTCAAGCTCGTCGGTGAACGCGATGTCCCCCTCGAATCGGACTCTGACCTTCAACACGTCCGTCAGTGTCTTGAACGCCACCGGCCCCGATCCAAGCTCCCAGGACATGGTCGTGTTAGGTGCCCAGTTGCCGTAGCTATCTCCCGCGCCTTCCCAAGTAGTCTTGCCTTTTTTCCGCCAAATCGCGACGACCCTCCTCCCATCGGCAAGGCTGTTGTAACCATACGGAGGACTGAAAATGTCATAGTAGCCGATGGCAGGATTGCCTAGACCGAGCACTTCGGGGTATATCGCCCATTCGGGTGGCCTCGTACCAGCCCGATTGTCGATCGTGTCGACCCCGACCTTCGTCGGGTGCGGACAGTTGATCGTCAATGGCATATTTCGAATGACGGTTCGGTTCGGGAGAGAGGAAACATCCTTGCTCGACAGATTACCCAGGTCGACGATACCGCCGTTACCCAACGCTATTCCGCAAGCGCCGCCCGGCTGGATGTAACCGTTGACACTGAGGTCGGCAGCCGACGTCACGCACGGGCTCGACAAACTGCAGGCCAGCACGGAAAGAACACAAAACTGCTTCAAGCTCATGTGAATATCTCGCTCATTCGGAACGGCATTGACAAACGCATCGCGCGGTCGCTCACGCGCCGTGGGATGCTCGACTCCAACGTCGTAAAGCCTCGACTCGGATGCCCGCCTGTCGGAATACCCTCCGAGTCATGACGGTGCCCAGCATCACGACTTGCATTGCCACACCCCCGCATGCCCTGCTCAAAAGCACAGACCTGCCAATGCTCGGCTAGCGCTCCGGAAACATGAGCCGAACGTCGGCCATCGCACCCAGCCGACGCGCCGGCCAACTCCGACCGTTTTTTACAGATAAGTCAGTTCGACAGTCGCGGAGCCATCGAGATCGACACCACCATTGGAAAGATCCAACGCCGACAACTTGTTGATCGTCGGGGTGACGGTCAGATTGGCCGTGATGCTCTTGTATGCCCCGGGCGCCACACTCCCCGATTCCGAAAATGATTTGCGCGCCTGCCCGTTCGCCATCGAGCCCGTGCTATCGAGTGCCCACGCATTGGATCCGGCGGGAGCGGCGAGGACGTCCAACGTACTGCCGTCGCCGACCACACGGGTCAGAGCCAGCGTGTAGTAGCCCGCGAACTTGTCCTTGCCCCCCAGCCCGAACTCGTAGTCGTCGCCCTTGCCACCGGCAGCCGTACCCGAGCGGTTGTCCCGCACGTTCAACGCGACCTTCGCAGCCGCATTGCACGAGATGGCCACGGTCTGCGTCTTCGCATCGAGTGTCGTCACGGCATCCTGATTGAGCTTGTCCGACCCGATGGAGCCGAAGTCATAGACACCGCCGTTACCGATCGTGAACTGGCACGCATCGGGCACGATCCTGCCCGTGACCTTGATTTCCGCGGTTTGTGCCTGCGCATGGCCGGCGGCAACCAGTACACCTGCAGCCAGCCCCCATCCTGCGAGTTGTTTCTTCATCGTCTTGCTCCAATAACAAATCAACCGAGAAAATGATGGCCCGCACCGAGCGACTGGTATCAGCAAAACCATTGCGCCATCACCTCGTCAAGTGTGCCGGCCCGACACCCGTGCAAGCTATTCGGAACTTTCTGCTTTTCGCCGGGAAATATCTGACGCACCGCTCGGCCCATTCGTCATCGATCCACATTCGAGTAACGTTAGCGGCGACGGTATGGCAGCTTTCTCGGCAATACGCGCCGATGCCTGTTCAGCCACGGACTTAACCGAAGACCGAATGCACTACCCAGTCAGGGTCGGTGTTTTCGGCGAATAAAATCAATTGCGCAGAGGGGACAGTGAATCGTCGTATTGTGATCGTGGACGACCACCCGTTGATTCGAATGGCGGTGCGAATGGTCCTGGAGCGTGACGGCCATGAAGTCGTCGCGGAGTGCCGCACGGGCGTGGACGGCGTCCAGGCCGTTCGGGCGCTCAAGCCCGATCTGGTCATCCTGGATCTGGTCATTCCCGATCTGGACGGCTTCTCGGTCATGGATCGCCTGCGCGGCGCCGAACTGGACGCCAGCATCCTGGTGCTCACGTCCGGCGACACGCGCAACTATGCAATGCGTTGCCTGCAAGCCGGTGCGTCAGGCTTCGTCTGCAAGGACGACGGGCTGGATGAAATATCGAAGGCCGTCAAGGCCTTGCTCGCCGGCTATTCGTATTTCCCGCAAGTGGTCACCAACATGCTTCGCGAAAACTTGCAGGAGATCTCGGCAACCGAAAGCATGGGCCTGGCCGCAGAGCTCGATGGGCTCACCGACCGTGAAATGACGGTCCTCGGCCTGTTGGTGAAAGGAATGAACAACCAGGAAATCGGCCGCACGCTCATGCTCAGTCACAAGACGGTGAGCACCTACAAGGTACGTCTCATGAGCAAGCTCAACGCCCCGAACATGGTCGAACTGGTGAAGGTCGCGCAGCGCAATGGCATCGCGACATCCTAGCTGTTTTCGTATCGATCAATCGACGAGCACATGCGGGATGTCCAAAACAAAACGGGCGACAGGCAACGCGCGGAAGATTCCCGTGCGATACCCGTCGCCCGCTTCTCGGCGTGCGTCCTACGCGTGATGCGTTACACGATGCGTTCGATCGCGATCGCCGTCGCCTCGCCGCCGCCGATGCACAGCGACGCGACGCCGCGCTTCATGCCATACGTTTCGAGCGCGGCCAGCAGCGTCACCATCACGCGCGCGCCCGATGCGCCGATCGGATGGCCGAGCGCACACGCGCCGCCGTGCACGTTGACCTTGTCGTGCGGCAGGTCGAGATCGCGCATCGCAGCCATCGCCACCACTGCGAACGCTTCGTTGATCTCGAACAGATCGACGTCGCGCAGATTCCAGCCGGTCTTCTCCGACAGCTTGCGAATCGCGCCGATCGGCGCCGTCGCGAACAGGCCCGGCTTGTTCGCGTACGTCGAATGCCCGACGATCACGGCCTTCGGCGTGAGGCCGAGCCGCTCGGCTTCCGAGCGACGCATCATCACGAGCGCCGCCGCGCCATCGGAAATCGACGACGAGTTGGCAGCCGTCACCGTGCCGCCTTCGCGGAACGCCGGCTTGAGCGTCGGAATCTTGTCGAGCTTGGCGTTGCCCGGCTGCTCGTCGATCGACACGACTGCCTCGGTCTTGCCGGCCTTCACGGTCACCGGTGCGATCTCCGACACGAAGCGCCCTTCCGCGATCGCACGTTGCGCGCGCGTCAGCGATTCGATCGCGAACGCATCCTGCGCTTCACGCGTGAACTGATAGGACTGCGCGCAATCCTCCGCGAACGTACCCATCAACCGGCCCTTGTCGTACGCGTCTTCCAGCCCGTCGAGGAACATGTGGTCGAGCACCTGCCCGTGACCCATGCGCATCCCCGCGCGCGCCTTCGGCAGCAGGTACGGCGCATTCGTCATGCTCTCCATCCCGCCCGCGACGGCCACGTCCGCCGAACCCGCCAGCAGCAGGTCGTGCACGAACATCGCGGCCTTCATCCCCGAGCCGCACATCTTGTTGACCGTGGTCGCGCCCGCCGCGAGCGGCAGCCCGGCCTTCAGCGCGGCCTGTCGCGCCGGCGCCTGGCCCTGGCCCGCCGGCAGCACGCAGCCGAACACGATTTCATCGATACGCTCGGCCGGCACGTTCGCGCGCTCCAGCGCCGCGCGAATCGCTACCGCGCCAAGGTCGCTCGCGCTGGCTGCCGCGAGGTCGCCCTGAAAACCACCCATCGGCGTACGCGCCGTACCAACGATTACGATCGGATCCTGAGTCGTCATGATTCGCTTCCTCCAGTGTCAGCGCGGTGCCATGCGCAACGCGCCATCGAGACGGATGACTTCGCCGTTCAGCATCGTGTTCTCGGCGATGTGGCGCACCAGCGCCGCAAATTCTTCCGGGCGGCCCAGCCGCGGCGGGAACGGCACGCTCTTGCCGAGCGCGTCCTGTACGTCCTGCGGCATGCCGGCCATCATCGGCGTCGCGAAGATGCCCGGCGCGACCGTCACCACGCGAATGCCGAACCGCGCGAGTTCGCGCGCGATCGGCAGCGTCATGCCCACCACGCCGCTCTTCGACGCCGCATACGCGGCCTGCCCGATCTGCCCGTCGAACGCCGCAACCGACGCGGTGTTGACGATCACGCCGCGCTCGCCTTCCGCATTGGCGTCCTGCTTCGACATCGCTTCGGCGGCCAGCCGGATCATGTTGAACGTGCCGACCAGATTGATCGACACCGCCCGCGCAAAGCGGTCGAGCGAGTGCGGGCCATCGCGGCCGACCACCTTCTCGCCCGGCGCGACGCCCGCGCAGTTGACGAGCGCGTCGATGCGGCCGAACGCGTCACGCGCAGCGGCGACAGCCGCCTGGCCGTCGGCTTCGCTCGTCACATCGGTCTTCACGAAGCGCGCAGCCGCGCCGAGTTCATGCGCGAGGCCCGCGCCGGCCTCTTCGTTGACGTCCAGCAGCACGGCCTTGCCGCCGTCCGCGACCACCATGCGCGCCACCGCGGCGCCAAGGCCCGAACCGGCGCCCGTGATCAGAAAAACACGATCCTTGATATCCATTCGCAGTCCGTACAGGTTATGTTCAGGGTTGAGCGGCCTTCTCGGCTTCCATCTTGCGCAACACGAAGCGCTGGATCTTGCCGCTCGGGGTTTTCGGCAGCGCGTCGACGAAGTCGATCGCGCGCGGATAGGCGTGAGCGGACAGCCGCCGCTTCACGTGCAGGCACAGTTCCTCGGCCAGCGCCGGCGTGCCGTCGAAGTCTTTCGACAGCACGACGAACGCCTTGACGATCTCCGTGCGCTCCGCATCGGGCACGCCGATGACGGCGGCCTCGCTCACCGCAGGATGCTCGATCAGCGCGCTTTCCACATCGAACGGGCCGATCCGGTAGCCGGACGACGTGATCACGTCGTCCGCGCGGCCGATGAAGCTCACGGTGCCGTCCGGCTCCAGCTCGACGTTGTCGCCGGTCCGGTAATAACCGCCCGCGATCGCCGGCGTGTCCTGTTGCCAGTAGCCGTGGAACCACAGCAGCGGCGAGCGCGCGATATCGATCGCGAGGTTCCCGGGCTCGCCGGGGCCGAGCTCGCGGCTCGCTTCATCGAGCACCGCGACACGGTAGCCCGGCATCGCGAAGCCGGCCGAACCGGCGTGGACGGCATGCGCGAGGCCGTGGTGATTGTTCACGACCATCCCGAGTTCGGTCTGGCCGTAGTGATCGTAGATCGGCGCGCCAAGCGCCGCGTCGAACCAGCGCACGACTTCCGGATTCAGCGGTTCGCCCGCGCTGCTGACCACGCGCAGCTTGCCCTTCAGCCGCGCCGCCGCTTCCGTCCCGGCCGCCATCAGCATCCGGTAGGCAGTCGGCGAGCCGGCGAGGCTCGTGATTCCGAGCCGTTCGATCACGTCGTATGTGCTGTCGACGGTGAAACTGCCCTCGTAGAGCGTCGTCGCGTGGCCCAGCAGCAGCGGGCCCGTGATCGCGTAATAGAGGCCGTACGCCCAGCCCGGATCGGCGATGTTCCAGAACCGGTCGCCGGCACGCAGGTCGACCGCTTCGCGCATGTACGCGCCGAACGCGAGCAACGCGCGCAGCGGCACCGGCACGCCCTTCGGCAAACCCGTCGTGCCCGACGTCGACATCATCATGAACAGGTCCGTCCCCTTGCGCAGCACCGGCTCGAACGCGTCGGACTGCACATCGAGCACCGCACGGAAATCGATGTCGCGCGCCGGCAGCGTCTCGCTCGGCTCGCGCACCGTCGCGACGGGCGGGCAATCGGCGATCTCGTCGAGCTTCGCGCGATTCGCGACGTTGGTCACGACCAGACGCGCGTCGCTCATGCGCAGCCGGTGCTCGATCGCTTTCGGGCCGAACGCGGTGAACAGCGGCTGGTAGACGGCGCCCGCGCGCCACGTGCCGAGGATCGTCGCGACGAGTTCGGGCGTGCGCGGCAACAGGCCCGCCACCACGTCGCCCGGCTTCACGCCCTGCGCGACCAGCAGGTTCGCGACGCGTGCCGACAGCGCCTTCATCTGCGCAAACGTGTAGCGGTGGTGCTGTCCGCCCGCGTCGATCCAGTCGAGCGCGATCGCCTCCGCGGATGCGTGCCGGTCGCAGCATTCCACGCACGCGTTCAGGCCGCGCTCCAGGTCGCCGTGCAGTTGCTTCGCGGCGGTCTCGATACTGAACCGGGCCACGGCGTCGGCGTAGGCCGGCACCACCCGGGCGGTAGCTCCATCAGGCATGCGTGTCTCCTGTGCGTTATGGCCGCCGGCGAGCCAGGGGCGCGCCGGGGATAGTTCGATAGTAGACAGCCCGTACATTGCAATCAATGACAAACAGAATCTAGAATCGTGATCGCTTTTGCCATGTCGGGAGGATGCAGGAAAATGGGGCCGCAGATGATTTCGCCGGATTTCGTCGACGACGCGCTCGCGTGCCTGCGCCGGCAAGGCCTTCCGACGGCGCCCGTGCTGCGCGCCGCCGGCCTGCCGGCCGCCGTGCGCGAGCCCGTCACGCCGCAGCAGTACGGCCGGCTGTGGCTCGCGATCGCGGGTGCGCTCGACGACGAGTTCTTCGGCCTCGCCGCACGCCCGATGCGGCGCGGCAGCTTCACGCTGCTGTGCCACGCGGTACTGCACGCGGGCACGCTCGACAAGGCGCTGCGGCGGGCGCTGAAATTCCTGCGCGTGGTGCTGGACGAGCCGCACGGCGAGCTCGTCGTAGCCGACGGGCAGGCGCAGATCGTGCTGACGCAGACGGGCGCCCCCTACCCGGCGTTCGCGTACCGGACGTTCTGGTTGATCCTGCTCGGCGTCGCATGCTGGCTGATCGGCCGGCGCATCCCGCTGCAACGCATCGACTTCGCGTGCCCGAGCCCCGACCAGCGCAGCGACTATCACCAGTTCTTCGGCGTACCCGTGCATTTCGACCGGCCCGACAGCCGGCTCGCGTTCAATGCTGCATACCTCGCGCTGCCGACGATCCGCTCCGAGCAGGCGCTGAAGACCTTCCTGCGCGGCGCGCCCGGCAACCTGCTCGTCCGCTACCGGCACGATACGGGCTGGGTCGCGAAAACGCGCGTGCAGCTGAAAACGCTACCGGCCGCCGAGTGGCCCGACTTCGATACGCTGGCCGCGCGCCTCGGCACGACGCCCGCGACGCTGCGGCGGCGTCTGCGCAGCGAAGGTCAAAGTTTCGCGGCCATCAAGGACGAGTTGCGCGGCGCGCTGGCGCAGTCGCTGCTGCGCGGGCACGCGCTCAGCGTTGCGGAGATCGCCACCGAGCTCGGCTTCACCGAGCCGAGCGCGTTTCATCGCGCGTTCCGGAAATGGACGGGCACGAGCCCCGGTGCGTTCCGGCGGGACGTGCATGCGGCGGAGGGAGAGCCCGGACTGGCAAGTGGATGATGCGGCAGGCGGTCGCCAACAGGCGCGCACCGCCGACACGGAAACGCACACGCGACGCTGATACGATGCGACCTATCGCTGCCGTTCGTTATTCATGAACGACGGCAAACACCCGATCCATCACCAACGCTCCTGCTCCGATGCAAGCAACCGTCTTTTCCGATGCTGAACTGGCCGACCTGCGCGCGCACGGCATCGTGCTGTTCGCCGGCCGCGTGATCTACGACGCGCAGCCGCCGATGCCAGCCGACCAGATCGCGGCCGTCCAGGTCTGCTGTCACGGCGACATTCCGCCTGCGCTGCTCGAGCTGTGGCGCATGACGGCCGGTGGCAGTCTCGACTACGACCTGACGCTCGAGATGAACGGTCACGTCGAAGCGATCGGCTGGAGCGAGCTGTTCTACAACGACAGCGACGGTTACCGCGACCTGCGGGGCTGGATCGACCACGAACTCGAACTGGCCGAGGAATCCGCCGAAGCGAACGCGCGGCCGTGGAGCGGCAAAATCGATGCGCTGCCGTTCGGCGGATGCGAGTATTGCGACCGGATCTACGTCGTGACGGAACCCGATGCCAAGGACCACGGCCACGTGCTCGCGTGGAAACAGGGGCTGCCGCCCGCGTGGCGCGGCGCGATGCATGAAGACGGCCTCGCGACGGTCGCGCCCGATCTGCATGCGGCCTTTGGTGTGCTGCAACTCAACGCCGATCCGCTGGAACCCGGTAGCGAAGGCGGTACCGGCAGCATGTTGCTCGAATACGTCGATGAACGCCGCAGCGATCATGGCCTGTCGGCACCGCTGGCGGACAAACTGATCGCGTTCTATCGCGAAGCCGTGATCGACTGGCGCACGCCGCTCGCCGACGGCACGCTCGCCGCGCAACCCGTGCTCGCGCGTCACGCACTGCAACATGCGATCGACCGCGACGACGCGGCACTCACCGCGCAACTCGCGACGATCTTCGCGGATCTCCGCACCGCGCTCGCCGGCAGCTCGATTCCGGCCGACTACGCGCTGCGACGTCAGAAATTTGCGGCGGCGGCCGCGTTGCTCGAATCAGGCGCACCGGTCGAGTCCGATTCGCTGGTGTCCGTATCCGGCGACATACCGCCCGCGCTGACGCGCGCGCTGCTCGACGCTGGCGTGCAGCCGGATGCAGACGCGATGGCACGCTGTATCGCCAGCGGCAGTGCCGACAGTGCGCGCCTGATCGGTGCGGCACTGTCGGCACGCGGCATCGATGCAGCCGCCGCCTGCCGCGCGGCGAGCGAGGCATTGCTGCTCAAGCTCACGACCGACATCGCCCGGGTCCGTTCCGGCAAGCTCAGCCACTATCTCGGCCTCGACGGACTCGAAGCCCACGTTGAACGCCTGCGGACATTCGTGCTGTAACGTGACACGGACTCAGCGGGACACCCCGTCGACACTCGCGGCGACACCCTGCATCGGCCGCGAGAACAGCTTGCAACCCACGTAGTAGACGAGCGACGTCAGCGAGAGACCGACGATCCACGACACGTCCGCGCCGCCGAGCCGGCTCGCCAGTTCGCCCGTATAGAGATCGGTCGCCATGAACGGCGCCTGCGCGACGATGCCGATGAAGTATGAGCCGACGGCAATCGTATTGAAGCGTCCGTAGATGCCGCCGTCCTGCCGGAAGAACGAATCGACGTCGTACTCGCCGTGACACACGAGGTAGTAGTCGACGAGGTTGATTGCGGTCCACGGCACGAGCACGTACAGCAGCAGCAGGATGAAGTTCGTGTAGCCGGCGAGGAAGTTGTCCTGCCCGAACAGCGCGATCGCGAGCGCGATGCCGCACAGGACGATCGCGGTGATCGCCCGCGCACGCGCCTTGCCCGACCAGGACGGAAAGAGCGTTTGCAGCACGGTAATGGCCGACAGCGCACCGCAATACAGCTCCATCGCATTGCTGGCCGCAATGCCGAACGACAGCACGACGATCACGAGCACGCTGATCCCTTGCGTGAGCCCCGTGAGGCCGCTCACGACATTGCCATCCGGCGTCGCGAGGCCCACCAGGCAGCCGAGCAGCATCGGGAAGAACGAGCCGAGCACGCAGCCCCAGTAACTCGACCAGAACGCGGTGCGCGGCCCGGTATCGGGCGGCAGGTAGCGCGAATAGTCCGACACGTAAGGCGCATAGGCGATCTGCCACAGCGCGGCGACCGACATCGCGCCCAGGAAACCGGACAGGTTCAGCGAGTGCTTCGAGAACGTATCGGCCGGCAATCCGTGCACGAAAATGATCCACACGAACGCCAGCACGAGTACGCTGCCCGAGCACCAGCTCAGCAGTCGCGCATACGCGTGGATCAGCTTGTAGCCGTAGATCGATCCGAGCAGGCTGATCAGGCCGATCACCACGACGCCCGCATCGAGCGGAATATCGGCGCTCAGGCTGTGCAGCGCCTGCCCGCCGAACACGCAGTTCGACGCGAAGAAGCCGACGTACATCACGACGACCAGCGCGACCACGAGCAGCGCGCCGAACGACCCGAACTGCCCGCGGGTCTGGATCATCTGCGGCACGCCAAGCTGCGGCCCCTGTGCGGAATGCAGCGCCATGAAGACCGCGCCGATCAGGCTGCCGACGAGCGTGGCGAGCGCCGCCCACCAGAACGGCTGCTTGAATACCGTGGTCGCGAGCGATCCGGTGACGATCGTCAGCATCATGATGTTCGACCCGAACCAGATCGTGAACAGGTCCTTCGCACTGCCGTGCCGCTCGGTCAGCGGAATCGGCTGGATGGTACTTTCCTCGAGATGAGCAACGGACTCGCCCTGACTCATTTCGTCTCCTTGTTTCTGTTGTGATGTTCGCGGATTCGGGGGGCTGACGGGTGAAGCGGAATGCCTGGTCTGCACGAAGCGTGCGTCCTGCAATCAACCAGTCAAATTATTTGCATTCCTGATCAATAGGCAGTCGGCAGCACATCGATTTACCGGACTATCGCCCACCACGACCGATCTTCAACCTGCCGGATTGCCGCTCCGGTGGCTGAACGCAGCCGGCCCGTCGCCGCAGCGAAACCCGTGGTTAGGTGCGCTCCCGCCCGTCTGTCTGTCGCCGGACGGAAGCGCGTCGCTCAACCGGTCAGCAGTCGATCCCGAGCACTTCGCGCGCGGTGGCATCCACGGCCTTGCGCATCGTGCCGACCAGTTCGTCGATTTGCGCGTGATCGATCACCAGCGGCGGCGCAACGATCAGGCGGCCATTGGTCGAACGCACGATCGCGCCGAGTTCGAACCCGACCGTCCGGCTGTGCCAGGTCAGGTCGGCCTCGTTTGCAAAGCGCTCGCGCGTCGCCTTGTTCTTCGCGAACTGGATCGCGCCGACCGCGCCCACGCCCTGGATCTCGCCGACGAGCGGGTGACCGTCGAACGCATCGCGCAGCGCCTTCTGCAGGTACGGCCCGGTATCCGTCTTCGTCCGCTCGACGAGGCCTTCGCGCTCGAGCACGTCAAGGTTGGCCAGCGCGACAGCGGCTGCGACCGGGTGCCCCGAATAGGTCAGCCCGTGCGCGTAGACGCCGCCCTTGTCGACCAGCGCATCGCCGACGCGCCGGCTCATGATCAGCCCACCCATCGGCACGTAGCCCGAAGTCAGCCCCTTGGCCATGCAGATCAGGTCCGGTTCGAAGCCGAAGTGACGGTGCGCGAACCACTCGCCGGTACGGCCGAAACCGCCGATCACTTCGTCCGCGCAGAGCAGCACGTCGTACTGACGACAGATGCGCTCGATCTCCTGCCAGTAGCCATCCGGCGGAAAGATCATCCCGCCCGCCCCCTGGAACGGCTCCGCGACGAACGCGGCGACGCGCTCCGCGCCGATCTCGAGGATCTTGCGCTCGAGCGACAGCGCCGCCTGCTTGCCGAATGCCTCGGGGCTCAGATCGCCGCCATTCGCGTACCAGTACGGTTCGTCCACGTGCGTGATGTTCGGAATCGGCAGGTCGCCCATTTCATGCATGAACGCCATGCCGCCCAGCGACGCGCTGCCCACCGTCGACCCGTGATAGCCGTTCACGCGGCCGATCAGCACCTTCTTCTCCGGCTTGCCCATCACGTCCCAGAAGCGCCGCACGGTGCGAATCAGCACTTCGTTCGATTCGGATCCCGAATTGGTATACACCACGTGACTGAAACGATTGCCGAGCAGCGCGAACAGGCGCTCCGACAGTTCGATCACCGACGGGTGCGTCGTATGAAAGAACATGTTGTAGTAGGACAGTTCCTTCATCTGCCGCGCGGCAGCTTCGACCAGCTCCGGCCGGCCATAGCCGACGTTGGTGCACCACAGCCCCGACATGCCGTCCAGGTAGCGGTTGCCGTCGTTGTCCCATAGATGGACACCTTCGCCGCGCACCATCACGCGTGCGCCTTCCTCGTTCAGCGCCTTCTGGTCGACGAACGCATGCAGGTGATGTGCGGCGTCGCTGCGTTGATAGTCCTGCGTCGTACGATGCGGAAAGTGGGGCGCATTCATAGGCGAGTCTCCGGTTAGTTTTGTGAACAAAAAGTGTTGTCGCGTTGTGCGGCGCAACCGTTTGCGGCCCGCCGCGCCGAATCAGTAGCTGATCCAGGTCGTCTTGAGGCCCGTGTACTTGTCGATCGCGTGCAGCGAAAGATCGCGGCCGAAGCCCGACTGGCGGAACCCGCCGAACGGCGTCTGCGCGCTCAGCGCATCGACCGTGTTGACGGACACCGTGCCGGCGCGCAGCCGCCCCGACACACGGTGCGCGCGCGACAGGCTGCCGGTCCAGACCGACGCGGCAAGGCCATAGATCGAGTCGTTCGCGAGCCTGACGGCCTCGTCCTCGGTATCGAACGCCATCACCGACAGCACCGGCCCGAAGATCTCCTCGCGTGCGATGGCGTCGTCGTGCTTCACGTCGATGAAGATCGTCGGCTCGATGAAGTAGCCCTTGCCGTCGACACGCGGCGCGCCTCCGCCGATCGCGAGCGTCGCGCTATCGCGACCGCGTGCGATCCACTCGCGCACGCGCCGATGCTGCTGCTCGTCGACAATGGCGCCCATTCCGCTCGCCGGATCGAGCGGATCGCCCGGCATGAACGCGGCGGCATGCGCAATCAGCCGGTCGACGAACGCATCGTGAATCGAACGCTGAACCAGCAGCCGCGAGTTGGCGGAACACACCTCGCCCTGGTTGAAGAAAATCCCGAAGCACGCCTTGCGTGCGGCCAGGTCGAGATCGTCGGTATCGTCGAAGACCAGGTTCGGGCTCTTGCCGCCACATTCGAGCCACACCTGCTTCATGTTCGACTGCGCGGCGTACTCGAGGAATTTCTTGCCGACGGCCGTCGATCCCGTGAATGCGAGCACGTCCACATCGGGATGCAGCCCGAGCGCGCGCCCCGCGGTCTCGCCATAACCCGGCACGACGTTCAGCACGCCCGGCGGCAGGCCGGCCTCGAGCGCCAACTCCGCGAGACGCAAGGCGGACAGCGGCGATTGTTCCGCCGGCTTCAGCACGACGCTGTTGCCTGCCGCCAGCGCCGGCGCCACCTTCCACGCGACCATGTCGAGCGGAAAATTCCACGGCACCACGGCGCCGACGACACCCAGCGGTTCGCGCGTGACGACCGCGAGGTTGCCAGGGTCGGTCGACGCGACTTCGCCATGCAGCTTGTCGACGGCCTCGCCGTACCAGCTGAACAGACCGCCCGCGGCGGGCACGTCGATGCTGAACGCATCCGCGACGCGCTTGCCCATGTTGAGCGAGTCGAGCAGCGCGAGCTCCGCACCGTGTGATGCGATGAGTTCACCGAGCCGGCAAAGCACACGCTTGCGCTCTGCCGGCGCGCAGCGCGACCACGCGCCGGATTCGAACGCGTGACGCGCGGCACGCACTGCGTCGTCGACGTCCGCTGCATCGCACGACGCGACTTCTGCGATGACGGCCTCGGTGGCCGGATTGATCGCGGCAAACGTCCGGCCGCTGCGGGCCAGCACGCTGCGGCCGCCGATATGCGCGAGCGTTCTCGGAGCGACTTGCGCCGCAAGACGTCTCCAGTCTGCGTGCTGATGGTTTTCTGCTGAAGTTGGGTTCATTCAAGACTCCGTTTTGACGACCAGGCATTTGTGCGTTGTTCTCTGCCTGCATTCAACCCGACGAAAACGCCAGCGGTCGGGACCGAGGTCCATGACCGCCGAGAATCGCCGCAGTCGTCCGGTTGGCCAACTGTCGGTCATCAAAAAGAGATTTGAAAGAACAGTTTTTCTTCTCATTGAAGAGGTTATTTCTATTCATCCGCGTGTCGTGCAGTGGGTTTTCCTGCCACGTCGCGATCCCGGTGCCGTTTGTTTGTGTGCGATCGCATCGGCTTTCCGGTGCGGTGCGACGTGACACCCGCTGCGACGCCTGGCCAGCACGACATTGCGCCCCGGCCCATCCGACCACATACTGGTCGGCCTGCGCGAACAAGGGTGCGTCGATGGTGAATGTCGATCAGGGCGCCGCTTCGATCTTTGGCGTGATCGGAACGACCGTGTCCTTGCTGGCGGCGATTCCGTATGCGCACGCGATCTACCGGCGCAGGGTTCGTCCGCATCTGTTCACATGGCTCGTGTGGTCGGTCGTCACGGCGATCGCGGCTGCCGGCCAGTTCGTCTCGGGTGCGGGGCCTTCCGCGTGGTGCACGGCGGCGATCGCCGTCACCTGCTTCCTGACGCTGGTGGCCAGCATCCTTCGAGGCGAACGCGGCTGGACACGACTCGACTGGCTGTTCCTGGGCGCGGCCCTGTCAGCCATTCCACTGTGGATGCTGACCGACGATCCGACGATCTCGATCTGCCTGGTCACGCTGATCGAGCTTGCCGGCCTCGGCCCGACCGTCCGCAAGACGATCCGCGACCCGTGGAGCGAGAGCCTCGCGTATTTCGCGCTGTGCGTGCTCAAGTACGCGCTGGCGTTGCTGGCGCTGAGCACGTGGAGTGTCGCTGTCGCGTTCTATCCGGCCGTCAACGTCCTCGCGTCGATCGGCATCTGCGTGGTGATGCTTGTCCGGCGTCAGTCGCTGTCGAACGCGCGCTAGACGATCTTCGTCGGTGCGGTATGTTGCTTGCTGTTGCTCGCCGGTATGAGTAGAACCACAAACCTTCAGAGACGATACGAGGCCCTGAAATGGACGCAATCCGTACAGCCATCGAACCCAGCGAAGCCGCGCTTCGTGCCGCGATGCTGGCCAACGATATCGACGCGCTCGATGCGCTGCTGGACGACGATCTGGTGTTCACCGTCCCGACCGGCCAGGTCATTTCGAAAGAAGACGACCTGGCCGCGCATCGCGCGAAGCTGCTGCGTCTCGACAGACTCGATGTGCAGGAAACGCACGCATGCGCGATCGGCGAGATGATCCTGACCACGACGAAGGCAATGCTCGCCGGCCATTTCGGTGGCACGGCGTTCGATGGCGAGTTTGCCTATACTCGGCTGTGGCGCCGATCGCATGCTGGCTGGCGCGTCGTCGCCGGGCACGCATCGCAGGTCAGGTAGTGGCGTCGAGATCGACCTCCCTTCGAGTCGGCCAGTCGCGCTTCCGGAGGGGAGTCGATGCGAGCCGGACGATACCTCGCCGAAGGTGTCGACCACGACAGGAGACGAGATGCACAAACCATTCACCGTCCGCGCTGCCCGTACCGCGGACGCGGACGAGCTCACGCGACTGGCTCGCATTTCGAAGGCTCACTGGGGCTATCCGAAGGACTGGCTCGACTTGTGGCAGAGCGACCTCACGATTGCGCCTGAGACGATCGATGGATCGATCGGTTACGTCGCGGAATCCGGAGAGGCAATCATCGGGTTCTGGGTCAGGGCGTCATCGGAATCGGATCGTCCGACGCCCGGATGGTTGTTCGTCCATCCCGACCACATGGGCCGCGGTGTCGCTCGTGCACTGTGGGAAGAGGTCCGCAGGGAAAGCGCCGCGAGAGGGATCCGAAGCTTTGTGATCGAAGCCGATCCCAATGCGGTTCCGTTCTATCTGGCGCTCGGGGCTGAAAAGATCGGCGAAAAGGAATCAAGCGTCGTCCCGGGCAGGTTCTTTCCGATCTTGCGGATTGCGATCTGATATCTGACACCGCAGGCTCCAGGACAACGTCAACCGTGCATGCAAACGGCCTAGAATGAGTTTGGACTTTTCATTGTTTCCGGACGATCCCTTCCCCAACGGGGAGCCGATCACCAACAGATCGGGGATCGAGTCGTGTGCCGTCGATGACTTCTTTCGAGGAAAGAGGCGCTTCGACAGAACGCTCAAGGAATTGCGGGAAGACTACGCTTGCGATGAATCCGCGTGCCTCGCTTTTATGAAGCCGCGGGCATTTGCGTTCTTTCTTCCGTTGTTCATGAAGATAGCGACCCACGAGTATGATCAAGCTGACAACATCCCCGACTCTCTCGTGTACAAGCTGCACCGAATGGCAACGGGTGATGCGAACGACTGGCTCGACGAAATATTGAAGGCATACTCAAAAAATCAACGAGACAGCATCATCGATTTTCTCGGCGAGATGAGTCGAATCGAATGGCGGTATCAAGATCCTGACTTGGCGGCAGAGACTGCCCGCCTATTGCGTGAAATATTTTGATCAACGCTTTTCGATTCGATTCTCAATCAACTCGATGTCCCATCCTGGTCATTGCGAAGAGGATCAAGGTATCGTGGTGAACAAAAGAAACGACGGTTCAGAGCTGGCATCCGAGGATGCGTCTGAAAGCAATATTCGAAAAATACGCAACTCACCCCGAATTCCTGGGGCTTGCGTTGATCGATCCCAATCAGCGTGGCGCGGTTGGCGACACCGTTTTACATCTCGCGGCCCGAACGGGTGCGATAGAAGACATGCAGGTTCTTATCGATGCGGGTGCAGATGTAAACATCGCCGGAGATCTCGGCAATACCCCACTGCATCAAGCCGCCATGATGGATCAATTCGATTCGGTCGAATTTCTCTTGAAATGCGGTGCCAGGAAGCATCTAAAAAATGAATTTGACCAGACGCCGCTCGACGTTGCTGAGCTTAACGAGAATGCCAAAATAATCCGGCTTCTCAAGACTCGTCGATGAAGTCTATTCCTGAATCGGGCCATTCCCGGCCCGCACGCATTTCCGTCGCCGAAATGCAAAAACCCCCGCCTTTCGGGCGGGGGTTCTTGGCTTAGGGAGCCTGACGATTACCTACTTTCACACGGGAATCCGCACTATCATCGGCGTAGAGTCGTTTCACGGTCCTGTTCGGGATGGGAAGGGGTGGGACCGACTCGCTATGGTCATCAGGCAAAGAGGGTTGTTGCGCTGGCTTCGCAGCACAACCAATCTTGGAAGAAGCAGTAATTTTTGAGTTGTGTGTATCACACACGAGAATCCAACCAATCCGACGCGCTGTATTCAGCGCGAGACAGACTTGTTATAGGATCAAGCCTTACGGGCAATTAGTATCAGTTAGCTGAACGCATTACTGCGCTTACACACCTGACCTATCAACGTCCTGGTCTCGAACGACCCTTCAAGGGGATCTAGTCCCCAGGGATATCTCATCTTAAGGCGAGTTTCCCGCTTAGATGCTTTCAGCGGTTATCTCTTCCGAACATAGCTACCCGGCGATGCCACTGGCGTGACAACCGGTACACCAGAGGTTCGTCCACTCCGGTCCTCTCGTACTAGGAGCAGCCCCCTTCAAATATCCAACGCCCACGGCAGATAGGGACCAAACTGTCTCACGACGTTTTAAACCCAGCTCACGTACCTCTTTAAATGGCGAACAGCCATACCCTTGGGACCGGCTACAGCCCCAGGATGAGATGAGCCGACATCGAGGTGCCAAACACCGCCGTCGATATGAACTCTTGGGCGGTATCAGCCTGTTATCCCCAGAGTACCTTTTATCCGTTGAGCGATGGCCCTTCCATACAGAACCACCGGATCACTATGACCTGCTTTCGCACCTGCTCGACTTGTCGGTCTCGCAGTTAAGCACGCTTATGCCATTGCACTATCAGCACGATTTCCGACCGTACCTAGCGTACCTTCGTACTCCTCCGTTACGCTTTGGGAGGAGACCGCCCCAGTCAAACTGCCTACCATGCACTGTCCCCGACCCGGATCACGGGCCAAGGTTAGAACCTCAAACAAACCAGGGTGGTATTTCAAGGACGGCTCCACCGAAACTAGCGTTCCGGTTTCATAGCCTCCCACCTATCCTACACAGATCGGTTCAAAGTCCAATGCAAAGCTACAGTAAAGGTTCATGGGGTCTTTCCGTCTAGCCGCGGGTAGATTGCATCATCACAAACACTTCAACTTCGCTGAGTCTCGGGAGGAGACAGTGTGGCCATCGTTACGCCATTCGTGCAGGTCGGAACTTACCCGACAAGGAATTTCGCTACCTTAGGACCGTTATAGTTACGGCCGCCGTTTACCGGGACTTCAATCAAGAGCTTGCACCCCATCATTTAATCTTCCGGCACCGGGCAGGCGTCACACCCTATACGTCCACTTTCGTGTTTGCAGAGTGCTGTGTTTTTATTAAACAGTCGCAGCCACCAGTTTATTGCAACCCCTTCACCCTTTGCCCGCAGGGGCATCAAGCTACAAGGGCGTACCTTATCCCGAAGTTACGGTACCAATTTGCCGAGTTCCTTCTCCCGAGTTCTCTCAAGCGCCTTAGAATACTCATCTCGCCCACCTGTGTCGGTTTGCGGTACGGTCATCATTAGACTGAAGCTTAGAGGCTTTTCTTGGAACCACTTCCAATTGCTTCGCTCCCTAAGGAGCTCGCGCCACACCCTTGAATTCCGCGCCCGGATTTGCCTAAGCGCCTTCTCCAATGCAGCGACCGGGACTTCCAACACCCGGACAACCTTCCGCGATCCGTCCCCCCATCGCATCTAACAATGGTGCAGGAATATTGACCTGCTTCCCATCAGCTACGCATTTCTGCCTCGCCTTAGGGGCCGACTCACCCTACGCCGATGAACGTTGCGTAGGAAACCTTGGGCTTACGGCGAGGGGGCCTTTCACCCCCTTTATCGCTACTCATGTCAGCATTCGCACTTCCGATACCTCCAGCACGCTTTTCAACGCACCTTCGCAGGCTTACGGAACGCTCTCCTACCATGCGTGCAAAGCACGCATCCGCAGCTTCGGTATATAGCTTAGCCCCGTTACATCTTCCGCGCAGGACGACTCGATCAGTGAGCTATTACGCTTTCTTTAAAGGGTGGCTGCTTCTAAGCCAACCTCCTGACTGTTTTAGCCTTCCCACTTCGTTTCCCACTTAGCTATATTTGGGGACCTTAGCTGGCGGTCTGGGTTGTTTCCCTCTTGACACCGGACGTTAGCACCCGATGTCTGTCTCCCGTGATTGCACTCTTCGGTATTCGGAGTTTGCTATGGCGGGGTAATCTGCAATAGACCCCCCAACCATGACAGTGCTCTACCCCCGAAGGTGAGACACGAGGCACTACCTAAATAGTTTTCGGAGAGAACCAGCTATTTCCAAGTTTGTTTAGCCTTTCACCCCTATCCACAGCTCATCCCCTAACTTTTCAACGTTAGTGGGTTCGGACCTCCAGTACGTGTTACCGCACCTTCATCCTGGCCATGGATAGATCACTTGGTTTCGGGTCTACGCCCAGCAACTGAACGCCCTATTCGGACTCGCTTTCGCTACGCCTGCCCTATACGGTTAAGCTTGCTACTGAACGTAAGTCGCTGACCCATTATACAAAAGGTACGCCGTCACCCCTTACGAGGCTCCGACTGTTTGTATGCATGCGGTTTCAGGATCTATTTCACTCCCCTCCCGGGGTTCTTTTCGCCTTTCCCTCACGGTACTGGTTCACTATCGGTCGATCACGAGTATTTAGCCTTGGAGGATGGTCCCCCCATCTTCAGACAGGATTTCACGTGTCCCGCCCTACTTGTCGCACACCTAGTTCTTTCATACTGTTTTCGCCTACGGGGCTATCACCCGCTATGGCCACACTTTCCAGAGTGTTCGGCTAACAATACAAATAAAGAGTGCAAGGCTCATCCCATTTCGCTCGCCACTACTTTGGGAATCTCGGTTGATTTCTTTTCCTGCGGTTACTTAGATGTTTCAGTTCACCGCGTTCGCTTCACATGGCCTATGTATTCAGCCATGGATACTCCAAAAGGAGTGGGTTTCCCCATTCGGACATCTACGGATCAAAGCTTGTTTGCCAGCTCCCCGTAGCTTTTCGCAGGCTACCGCGTCCTTCATCGCCTGTGATCGCCAAGGCATCCACCACATGCACTTGTTCGCTTGACCCTATAACGAGTCTGTCTCATCGACAGTCGTTACAGGTTGAGTTCTCGCATTTGTGCCGTATTCCAATTGAGTCAAACATAGAGTTCGAATCATCTTGAGATACATCGATACAATCACAACCCGGATAGTTTTCACGTCCATCTCATAGACGCTTCCGCTATCCAAATTACTTACTTCTTCCAGATTGTTAAAGAACGACAGCCGATATGGTTTTACTCATATCAATCTGACTGGCTCAATCGCCAATGCAAAATTCTCGGTTCAGTGTCTGAACCAAGCGCTTAGCGTTGGTGATTGGTGGAGGCAGACGGGATCGAACCGACGACCCCCTGCTTGCAAAGCAGGTGCTCTCCCAGCTGAGCTATGCCCCCATGTACAGATATTCCTCAGGGTGTACCGCCAGTCAAGACGGTGGTGGGTCTGGTTGGATTCGAACCAACGACCCCCGCCTTATCAAGACGGTGCTCTAACCGACTGAGCTACAGACCCCTGAGTCTGTCTTTAAATTTACAGCCGATAAGCGTGAGCGCTCAATTTTGCGAGATAGCTCTGGAAAGGAGGTGATCCAGCCGCACCTTCCGATACGGCTACCTTGTTACGACTTCACCCCAGTCATGAATCCTACCGTGGTGACCGTCCTCCTTGCGGTTAGACTAGCCACTTCTGGTAAAACCCACTCCCATGGTGTGACGGGCGGTGTGTACAAGACCCGGGAACGTATTCACCGCGGCATGCTGATCCGCGATTACTAGCGATTCCAGCTTCATGCACTCGAGTTGCAGAGTGCAATCCGGACTACGATCGGTTTTCTGGGATTAGCTCCCCCTCGCGGGTTGGCAACCCTCTGTTCCGACCATTGTATGACGTGTGAAGCCCTACCCATAAGGGCCATGAGGACTTGACGTCATCCCCACCTTCCTCCGGTTTGTCACCGGCAGTCTCCTTAGAGTGCTCTTGCGTAGCAACTAAGGACAAGGGTTGCGCTCGTTGCGGGACTTAACCCAACATCTCACGACACGAGCTGACGACAGCCATGCAGCACCTGTGCGCCGGTTCTCTTTCGAGCACTCCCACCTCTCAGCGGGATTCCGACCATGTCAAGGGTAGGTAAGGTTTTTCGCGTTGCATCGAATTAATCCACATCATCCACCGCTTGTGCGGGTCCCCGTCAATTCCTTTGAGTTTTAATCTTGCGACCGTACTCCCCAGGCGGTCAACTTCACGCGTTAGCTACGTTACTAAGGAAATGAATCCCCAACAACTAGTTGACATCGTTTAGGGCGTGGACTACCAGGGTATCTAATCCTGTTTGCTCCCCACGCTTTCGTGCATGAGCGTCAGTATTGGCCCAGGGGGCTGCCTTCGCCATCGGTATTCCTCCACATCTCTACGCATTTCACTGCTACACGTGGAATTCTACCCCCCTCTGCCATACTCTAGCCTGCCAGTCACCAATGCAGTTCCCAGGTTGAGCCCGGGGATTTCACATCGGTCTTAGCAAACCGCCTGCGCACGCTTTACGCCCAGTAATTCCGATTAACGCTCGCACCCTACGTATTACCGCGGCTGCTGGCACGTAGTTAGCCGGTGCTTATTCTTCCGGTACCGTCATCCCCCGACTGTATTAGAGCCAAGGATTTCTTTCCGGACAAAAGTGCTTTACAACCCGAAGGCCTTCTTCACACACGCGGCATTGCTGGATCAGGCTTTCGCCCATTGTCCAAAATTCCCCACTGCTGCCTCCCGTAGGAGTCTGGGCCGTGTCTCAGTCCCAGTGTGGCTGGTCGTCCTCTCAGACCAGCTACTGATCGTCGCCTTGGTAGGCCTTTACCCCACCAACTAGCTAATCAGCCATCGGCCAACCCTATAGCGCGAGGCCCGAAGGTCCCCCGCTTTCATCCGTAGATCGTATGCGGTATTAATCCGGCTTTCGCCGGGCTATCCCCCACTACAGGACATGTTCCGATGTATTACTCACCCGTTCGCCACTCGCCACCAGGTGCAAGCACCCGTGCTGCCGTTCGACTTGCATGTGTAAGGCATGCCGCCAGCGTTCAATCTGAGCCAGGATCAAACTCTTCAGTTTAAACCTGTTACTGTTTTCGGTTCAGTTAAGAACCGGTCGCTCACTCAAAGCTGACAGGAATATGAATTGCTTCATAAACCTGACTTACTTTAGTGTGAGACTCTTGATACTTTCGCTATCTGATCCGAGGATCAGCTCGCTTCCATCAAGCGCCCACACTTATCGGCTGTTAATTTTTAAAGAGCGTTTCTGCGAGGAACTTCGTGTTTCTCAGCAGCGCTGCGTTTTCAGCAGCAGAGAAGCGAGATTATGAACCGTGTTTCGCATTTCGTCAACAACTTTTTTCACTACATCGTTGCGACTGCGGGGCTCAACTTCCAGGCCAGTGGCGCGCTTCAGACTCCAGCACACCGCCAACCTTGCTTCCCTCTTCCGCGCCGCGTTTCCGTTAGCGCGAAAGAGGCGTGATTGTAGGCAGCCGCCTCCAACTCCGCAAGCCCCTTTGTGAAAATATTTTGAAAAAGCCCCCGTGCGCTGCCGCGCACGGGGGCTTGGGGCTCGACCGGCCGCCCATCGCGATGGAAGCCGCCTCCCATAGATATGACGCAAGCCGCTCTGCCTTCCATATAGGAAGCCACGGAACCGGCAAGGAACCGGGTGCTGTCGAGTATCATGCCGCGACCGAACCACGCACTCTATATCCACGATGGACAGCACCACTCAACCCGGCGACGCCGATCTTCGCGACGAATATGCAGCGCTGCGCGAGCGCGCCATCATCCTGGAAGAACAGGCTCCGCCGCTTCTGCAACGCATCTCGGATGTCTTGCCGCGGATCAGCGGCGAATCCGAACTGGCGGACGAGCACCGCGAGCGACTCGTCGGCGCGCGCAACGCGGCGATGGTCTCGATCGAAAACTATCAGCAGGCCATTCCTTTCCTGCAGACGGCCGACTCGATCATCGAGCAACTGGACAAGACGCCCGAGCGCGACGAAGACATCGAGTGGCGTGAATCGCTGCTGCAACGGCTCGACGAACTGATCGACGTCGCAGTCGTGATGATCGACGACGCCGAAGGCTACTTCGAGCAGGCGCAAGCCTGCGATCTGGCCAGCGTGCCGAAAGCCATCCTCGAGGATTGAGCTGCGCCGCTCGGGATCGCATCGCGCACCGACGTCATGTCGTGTGCGCCAGCCATCCCGATGCTTGCCGGCCGGCAGTCACCGCCTGACACCTTAGTCGACACACCGGCTGCTTCGCTCCCGCAAAAGCTCACCTTATCTCTACGCCCCGGCCGCGCGACGCAGCTACCGCGCATCGAGAACGATCGTCTCGCTCACGATCGGCACGCGGATATATCCGCCCGCCGCATCGCCATACGCATGCGCATTCCCGTCGACGACGCATTGCGCCGTCACGGCGCAAAGGGTCGCGTCTCGCGCATCGACGGACTTCAGCGTCGACACGTCGATCCCCAGTCGCTCCAGCAATTGCCGGCGCTGGTTGCGTTTCTGCTTTGCCGACGCAACAGACTTGCCCAGCATCGCGCAGGTGATCGCATAAGGATAGGTTTCGAAGCTCGCGCGTCCGCCCGCATAGCGCGCGCCGGTCAGCAGCGGATAGGCGTCCGCGAGCGCGCGGTAGACGCGCTCGCCCATGAACATCCAGTCGAAGAAGCCAGACGTGCTCGCGACCGCCTGCTCCCGCGACGGCGTCGGAAAGCACGAGATCCGCTCGCGCGCGAGCGTCTGCTCGGCCGCCCGGCGCCCGCTCCCCGCCCACCAGAGGCTCGGTGCGTCGACACCGACGGCCACGACGTCATGGGCGAGACACAGCGCAGGCACCGCCTCGGGCGCGATCTGCGCCTCGCGGCAGACGACCGTCGTTCCGCGCAGGATCACGAGATCGCATTGCTTCTTTTCCCCGCCCACATCGACACCCGCCACGACCGGCGATTGCGGCGCGGCGGATCCGACGGATCGGGTCGATCGCATCCAGACGCCTCAGTCCGCCGGCCTGGCGTCGTAGGCGGTGTCGAAGATCGCCTCGAGACCGGGATGCACGCCGCGCATCGGGTCGACGACCGACTTCGCCCAGTCGAAGTACGCCTGCTTGCGCTCCAGCGGCCAGTCCGCAGGCGGATGCCGCGCGATGTCGCGCAGGTTGCAGATCTTGTCGGCCAGCTTCACGAGCTTCGCGCGCCGGCTGATGGTCGCCGCATGCTCGACCTGCAGGCGCTTGCGCTCCTCCTTCGGCAACGACTTGTCGTCGGTGACTTCCATCACGATGTCCGCCACGTCCTTGCCGAACAGCCTCAGCAGTTCCTGCTCGGTCGTCTCGGTATCCTCGACCGTGTCGTGCAACACCGCCGCGACGATCACCCGTTCGTCTTCGACGCCGGCCTCGTTGGCCAGCACGTCGGCAAGCGCGATCGGATGATTGATGTACGGCGACGCCTCTTCGTCCTTGCGCCGCTGATTGCGATGCTTGTCCGCCGCGAACGCGATGGCGGCTACCAGCTTTTTCATATTCCCCCCTCGTGTGGCCTGACCCGCGACCGGCAGAACCGGCCGCGGGCATTTCGGAACCGCACATACTACCTGTTCGCGATGACCCTGCCCGTGCGCCGGCCTCCGCGCACGCCGCGCGTCACGCACCCACCGGCGCGCGCTGCAGCTCGACCACGTTGACCCGCGCGCCGAATACGTCCCTCACGAGCGGCAGCAGGTGGTCGTGGTGCGTCAGGAACAGCACCTGAGTGCGCGTCGACAGATCGCGCAGCGCGTCGAGCCCGGCCTTCGCGCGCGCATCGTCGAAGTTGATGAACAGGTCGTCGGCGACGAACGGCAGCGCGGTCCGGCTGCCGAGCTGCAGCTCCAGTGCCGCGATCCGCAGCGCAAGGAACAACTGGTCACGCGTCCCTTCGCTCAACCCGGCGACCTCGACCGACGCGCCCTTCGTCCGACGTGCATACAGTGCGGGCGGCGTCCGTTCGGTATCGACGGTCAGC
The DNA here is from genome assembly GCF_048627025.1 of Burkholderia aenigmatica. Taxonomy (NCBI): domain Bacteria; kingdom Pseudomonadati; phylum Pseudomonadota; class Betaproteobacteria; order Burkholderiales; family Burkholderiaceae; genus Burkholderia; species Burkholderia aenigmatica. The sequence goes on from NZ_CP184470.1 coordinate 1,066,074, forward strand.
CGCGCGAATTCTCCCAGCGTGAGCCCGGCGAAGATCTCTCCCGCGCGCCTGAGCATCGGCCCCTGCTTCTGGTCGCGATAGCGATCCGTCGCCCACTTCAGCAGCCGGCTCGCGGTGGCCGCCTCCAGGTACTGCTCGGCTGCATCGCCCATCGCCGCCAGCGCTTCCTGCCGTTTCGACTCGGCAACGGCGGCATTCGCCTGCCCATCGATTGCGCCGAACGCCTGATCGGCCACGACCTGCTGCTGGGAAAGCTCGTTCAGCCGCTTGCCGACATCGCCGAGCGACTGCTTCACCGCTTCAAGGTGCGCCGGTACGTCGACGATGTCCTGCTCCGCGACTTCGGCTTCGACGGCGGACCGGGACAGGCCGTCGCCATCGCGCACCAGTGCCTCGTGCGCGGCATCGACCGCCTGCCGAAGCTGGCGCTGGCGATCCGAGCGTTCGGCCAGCGGCAGCGCCGCGTCGATCGACGCTACGCCGGCCAGTTGCAGCAGTGGCTGGATGCGCGCATCGGCACCAGCCACCGCGGCGGCGGCATCCGCGACCTTGCCGTCGGCCTGCCGCACGGTCTCGTCAGCGCGACCGATCGCACGTGCAATTTCCCGGGCGGCCGCGAGGCGCATCGTCAGCCGGCGCGCGACGTCCGGCCAGTCACCGCTCGTCAGCCATTCCGGGGCGAGCGCCGCGGCCAGTCGCCGCGCCCCCGCCTCGAGCGCGGCCAGTTCCGCGCGAATGGCAGTGATCCGGTTGCGCGGCGCATCGGCATCGGCCAGTTCGGCCGTCACGGCGTTGGCGAGCCCGAGCGCTCCTTCCGCCGCAGCCAGCGTCGCCGCGCTCGCGGACAGCTTTGCGTCGGCCAGTGCGGTGCGCCATTGCGCTTGCCACGCATCGTAGGCCGTCTGCGCGTGGCCGGCGCGCGACTGCGCCGTCGCACACCCGCGTTCGGCTTCCCGCGCGCGATCCTCGAGGCTGTCCTGTTGCGCGAGCGCTTTTTCGGCCGACTGTACGAAGGTCTCGGCGCTCGCGACGAGCGCCGCCAGGCCGTCCGACTCGCCGCCTCGCGACACGGTGCGCAGCGCCGCGCGCAACGCGGCTTCGGCACCGGCCCGTGCGGCGCGAATCGTGTCGAATTCGCGGCGCTGCCGATCAAGGTCGGCCTGCGCGGCGAACACCGTGTCGCGCTTCGCAAGCCAGTCGCCCATCGCCGCCAGCGGCATGCCGGGCACCGCGGCCGTCGTCGCGAGTGCGGCCCATGCGTCGCGATGCGCAGCGAGCTCACGCTCGCGTTCGTCCAGCGCGGCGTGCCTGCGCGTCACGCCGGCGCGCGCCGATTCGACCTGCTGACGCAGCGACTGCAACGTCGCCGCCGCCTGCGTCGCGCCGAGCTGCGCATCGACGAGTTCGTCCGCCAGGCGAATCGCGTCGTCGACCGCAGGTGCGCCCGTGACGAGATCGACCGCGCCGCTGCGGATATCGCCCCACGCGCCGTCGCGCCGCGCACGCGCCGCCAGCACGTCGGCGGTCGTGACGACCTTGTGGTTCTCCGCGAAATGCTTCTCCTGCAGTTCGAGCCGCTCGAGCTCTTCGAGCGCGCCGTCCCGCGCGTCGCGTGCCGCAGCGGCCGCGCTCGCGCGTTCGCTGTCTTCCTTCTGCAGCGCGCCGAGCCGCGCCGCCGACGGCACGTCGAGCGCCCGCAGCGTGTCGACCGGCATGCGCCATTGGCCGAGCGCATCGAGTGCACCTGCCAGCGCGCTGTCGGCAGCAGCAATTTCATGTTCGAGCGCCTGCTCGCGCTGGCCGCTGTTGCGAAAGCCCTGCGCATCGGTCAGCGCCGCACGCAGCGCTTCCGGTACATCGACGGTCGACAGGCGCGCCTGTTGTTCCCGCACCTGCGCAAGCTCGCGCGTGCGTTCGTCGAGCGATTCGCGCGCGCCGGCAAGCGCCTGGTGCAGCGCGCCGTGTTCGCGCAACAGGTTGGCGACGGTCTTCAGCGACAGCGCCGTCGGCAGCGACGCACGCAGCGACACCTCGTCCGTCGGCCAGTCGAGCTGGGCGGCCGCGGCAAACGCGGCGGACAGGTGCCGCTCGACGTCTGCGCCAAGCAGCAGCAGATCCTGCGCGTGATTCATGCACGCGCCGCGCAACCGATCGAGCGCTTCGATGTCGGCTTCGAGCGCCAGCGTGTCGGCATCGGCGTCGATCGCATCGCGCGCCTGCCGTTTCGCGACCAGGTCGGCACGACGCTCCTCGAGCACCTTCTGTTCGGCCGCGAGATCGCCCTGCGCCTTCAGCAGATCCGCATACGCGGTGGGCGGCAACTCGACGACCGCGCCCAGTTCCGCCAGCGCCGCGTCCTTGACCGTCAGCTCCTTCAGGTACGGCGCCAGCCGCCGCACACGTTCGAGCTTCGAGCGCAGCGCTTCGAGCCGGCGCTGTTCGGCGCGCGTCTGCTCGATCTGCTGTTCGACCGCTTCGCGCGCATCCTTGCGTTCGACCCAGTCGCGCGTGCGCACCTGGACCGTCTTCAGTTCGGTCACGGCTTCGTTGAACGACGATTCGGCTTCAGAATAGGAACTTCGGCCTCGCTGCGCCCACAACTCGCCTGCGCGGGCCGTCAACTCTTGTCGAACCGGTCCGAGACTTCCAACACCAGCCGCCGATTCGAACAACACCTGCCCAAGCTTGTCCGATGCATCGAGAATGCTCCGACCTCCGGCGACAAGCCTCTCGTGATCGAGCCCAAACATCTGCTCGAAAAACTCCCGTGTCGCACCATCAAGTGCCGTCGCGAGATAATCGTCCGGCAGCTTGACGTCGGCAACCGTACGCAAAGAATTGCGCCCTCGCGCACGGTGAAATGCGAGTGCATTGGTGCCACTCTCCAACACACCGCCAATCCGCAGCTCCGGCATGCTGTGAAAGAAAGCAAGCGGCGTCTGCAGCTTCATCCCGAACAGCAGTTCCGACACGGCCGTGCGGATCGTCGATTTGCCGGCCTCGTTCGGCCCCACGATCACATGGAAATCCTCGCCGGCCGACGGGAAACGCAGCGTCTCGTCGGTGAACTTGCCGTACTTGATCAGATCGAGCTGATTGATGCGCATCGCTTACTCCCCCCTCGCCAGCCGCGCGAGCAGAGCAGGCCCGACCTGTTCAACGAGCGCCGTGAGCTCGCCCGCACGTGCCATCGCCAGCAACGGCACCTCTTCCTTCACGTCGCTGCGCACCTTGCCGACGAACGGCTTCAGGTCGCGTTCGAGCAGTTCGAGGAAATCCGGATCGCGCGCGGCGTCGGCCAGGATCTGCTTCAGGTCCTCCAGCGCTTCAAGCTGCTCGCTTTCGCCCGGCTGATGATCGGCCGCGGACGTCGCGAGCCGGACCTTCTCCAGCCACAGCCGCTCGTTGCCGATGATGCCGATCTGGTTCAGCACCTCCGCACGCAACTGCGGCGCGCGGCCGAAGAAGAGACCATGCGCGGGCGTGCGCCCCGTGACCGTCACGCGCACCGCGCGCGGCACGTGGCCGTCGACGGTCAGCAGTGCTTCCAGCGACTGGCCGATCTGTCTCGACAGATCGGCAACCGACAGGCAATCGGACGCGTCGACCGACACGGCTTCCCAGCGCAGCACGTCGAGATACAGACGCTCGACCTGCGTGCGGCCTTGTTCGACCGTCACGAGCACCGCGCCGCGGCGGCCCGTCTCGCGGATATGACGCCCCTGCAGGTTGCCGGGAAACACCACCGTGGACGGCCCCGTCCATTGCTGGAATTCGTGCACGTGGCCGAGCGCCCAGTAGTCGTAGCCTTTCGCGTGCAGTTCGGCCAGCGTGCACGGCGCATAGTTCGCGTGCGCCGCGTAGCCTTCGAGCGCCGTATGCAGCACGCCGATGTTGTAGTAACCGGGCACCGGGTCCGGATAGCCGATCGCGAGATTGTCGACGACCGCCTTGTCCTTGAAGCTCTGCCCGTGCAGCGCGACGTCGAATTCCGACAGCGTGTAGGTTTCCGCCTTGCGGTGGCCGAATACGGTGACGTTGTCGGGCAGCGTCAGCTTCTTCGTCATCTCGCTTTCGGCATCGTGGTTGCCGCCAAGGACGAACGCGCGGATGCCGGCCTTGCGCAAGCGCCCCATCTGCTGGCCGAAGAAGATGCCCGTGTTGTGATCCTTCCAGTCGCCGTCGTACAGGTCGCCGGCGATCACGAGGAAGGCGACTTCCTCTTCGATCGCACGATCCACGAGCTGCCGCAGCGCCTCGCGCGACGCGTTGCGCAACTGCGCGGCCGGCGCATCGGGATACGCGCTCAGGCCGTGCAACGGGCTGTCAAGATGTATGTCTGCCGCGTGGATGAACTTCACGAAGATTCCTCTGTTTCATGACGATGGGGGCCTGCGATCGCCGTGCGATGCCGCCAGCCAGACCATCAGTCGCAATCCTGGTAGCCGCCGAGTTCGCCGCAATGGAGGCAGCGAAACATATACGCTGTCGGCGAGCCGTCCTTGTCGAGTGCAGCAAAGAAACGCACCCACTCGCCGCCCTCGTCGAGTCCGGTCGATGCCCGAATCGACGCAACCGCCTGCGGGCCGAGCGCGGTCAGTTCGGCGGCGCCTGCACGGCCGATGAACTGCGCGCCATCGCCGCAATGCGTCCACCACCGTTCCTGCTGCCAGCCCTGAAAGCCCGGCGTGCGACAGGCGATTTCGTCGATGACCGCGTCGGGCACGGCGTCCCATTCGCCGCCGCCGATGCCGTACGTATCGGTAAAGGCTGCGTCGAGCCGCGCGTGCGCCGAGCCGTCGGCGATGCACCACGGGCAGATGCACTGCTCATACTCGTCGACCGCATACACGGGGCCGGCGTACACGTAACCGCGCGCAGCGCCGCAACACACGCAGCGCGCATCCGAACGGATCACGCTGCCCGTTGCCAGCGGGTCGGGATGGTACCTGAAAGCGGGTAACGACATGAGGCTCTCCGTCGATCCGGAAGATGGGGAATCACGCGATGCGAATTCGAACGGCCATCGTGCCACAGCGCGACCGTGTTACCGAGGAACCTCGGCCTCGACAAACGAGCCGTTCACGAAACGAAAGAAGCGATGCGTTGGACCGCCGTGTGCGAGATATTCCCACCGGATGTCGATACCGGCCGGGGCGTCGCGCCACGCGATCGCCAGGTAGGGCGATTGCGCTCCATCATTGGTTTCGAGCGAAACGGAGTCGATGCAGCTTTGAACCGGCAGCGAGAAACGCGGTACCGCACGGGCGCCGTGCAGCTCCAGCACGTGCAGCGCCCCTTCTTCGCCCGCGCCGCAATATCCGGTCGGGCGGACGTTCGACGAGCGGTTGACGACGACCAGCAGATAGTCTTTGCCGTCGATCCGCTTCAACCGGTCCGACGGGAACGCGACGCTCGATGCATCGGACAATACGCGGCGGAGCTCGACCGGCACGCTCAGTGCCGATTTCTTGTGGCGGGCGACATCGACCTCGAACAACCCCGGGCGCACCCATTCGATCTCGTGACCATTGGCGAGCCGCACCGACTCGGGCGCCGGCGTTTCGGCGGAGGCAACGGCGGTACTCGAGGCCAGCAGCGCCAGCGCCGCGAGCTTCAACACCATCGATTTCGTCGGGCTGATCCGTGTCCGCATGAGTCGCGCAGGATTGTCGTGAAGTTCATCGTATGTGCCGGCATGTCGTTCGGGCAGCGCCGATTCAGGGTCGCCCCGCGTGCGTCGTTCGTCACGACGCACGCGGCCGATCCACGACGTGCCGTCACTCGCCGCGCGGTACCGGCGGCGGTGCATAGCCGTTGTCATTGCCGGGGAACGGATTCGCGTTGCGGCGCAGCGCCTCCTCGTCGCTCTCCTTTTGCGCGAACAGCGCGACGCCGATCACGCCGACGTTCGCGGCATCGCCATACTTCGCGTTCGCGACATAGCTGTCGGGTACCGCCGCGAAGCGGAACGCGGCGACTTCGTCGCGGCTCTTGCGGAAGCCCTCGATCGTCAGCGTGCGGCCCGGATACAGCACGTAACCGCCGTTCGTATAGCGGCCCGGCCGCCCGGACAGCACGTCGAGCCCGTCGACGGTCGACACGACCTCGAACGTGCGGCGCCCCTGGTTGCGCAGCACGATCATGTAGCGCGAACCTTCGACGCCCGCCATGTGCCAGCGGCCGTCGCTGCGCGCGAGATGCAGCGGCGCGCCCTTTTCGTCCGTGAACGACAGCGCGATGTCGCCGTTGGCGAGCGCGACGCGCGTCGGCAACCGGCGCACCTGGGACGCGGGCGGGTGTCCGGGCAACGCATCGTTGTAGTAGACCGACGCGAGATCCGTTGGCTTCGCCGGATCCGCGCGCTTGAAATCGACCTGGCGAGTTTCGGATCGTACCGACTCGCCCCACGCAGTGCCGAGCCCGCGGCGTTCGCTGGCGTCCGGTGCGGCGGCGGACGCATTGGTGCTGGCGGACGGCGGAGGCGTCGCTGCGCAGGCAGCCAGCCAGAGCGCGCAGGCGAGCGCGAGAAGACGGAACAGAAGGGTCATGACGTAAGGCCTCGGAATGTTATCGGGCCGCGCCGGGCGGGCCGGAACGGCGTTTTGGTGTCGTCTGTCGTCACGATGTCGATCGGACATGCATGCCCGTATCGGCCGGCGCCGCGATCGCGGCGGCCCGGCAACCCACCGGGAGCCCCGCTATTTAAGCATGGTGGGCAGGCAATAGGCAGAGGATGCGCACGCCGCCCGTTGCGGGCCCTTGCTGGCGGGCATCGGGCAAGGTGCCCGTACGCGTCGCGTCGCCGGATGATGGCGAACGCCGACGCATCCCTGTATCGAGGATGGGATCAACGGCGCGCCGTGCGCGCCAACAAAAAAAGCCCGGCCCGCATCGAAGCGGGCCGGGCTCTGTCGGGAAGCGTGACGCTTACTGCGCGCCGCCTTGTGCCGACGCCGAACCCTTCACGCCGACCGATGCGCCGCCCTGCACCGAGTTCGTCGCGCCTTCGAGCGCCTCACCGGCCTTCGCCTTCGCGCCGCCGGCGACGTCGCCCGCCGTCGACATCGCGCCTTGCGCGTGGCTCTTTGCCGTGCCTGCGACGTGCTTCACGTGCGATTTCGTCGAGTGGACGGCCGATGCGGCGGCATCCTTCGCCGTGCCGGCTGCCGAGCCGACGCCGCCGACCGTCTTGCCGACGCCGTTCAGCGCGCCGCCCACGACGTTGCCCGCGCCCGAACCCGAGCCTGCCGCATTCGCGCCGGCGCCAGCCTGCAGGCCCACGCCACCGCCGAGCAGCGGCGTCTGAACCTGCGCGCCGACGCCTGCGGAACCCTGGGCGCCGGTCTGGGCCGTCTGTGCGAACGCAGCCGAAGTCGCCATCGCGGTCAGTGCAGCACCCACCAGAATCGTACGAATCTTGTTCATGGTCATTCTCCCCAAAGACGTTGTTGCTGCGGGCCGCCTTCGTGCGGCTTGTCGCATGCCTCGCCGCGACGTGCGGCAGGTGGAGCTAATGTAGCGGCGCGAACGCGCAAAACGATTGATTTGCGGGGACTGTTACTTCCGTTGCAAATGCTGACGATTGACTCACACTGTTTGACAATCGGGGGCTTGCGGCGGGATTGGACGGTAGACGGGGGGACTCTGGGGGCGTACCGCACGGAGCATTCCGCAACAGCGACGCAGCTGATCGCCACGGATCGGGAAACCAGACAGGTGAAACGGCTAGCAGGGAAACCGGCCGCTTCTATAAGCATTCCAAAGGATGCGTGTCGGCCAGCCATCGGTGCAGCCCGACAACCGGCTCCTCGCGATGAGTTCGATGTCGTCGGATACGCACGCCGCCACGCCGGCATGCCCCGATGCGCCGAACGCGAGCTTGAACGCCTTTTCCCTCAGTGCATCCACGGCCGGCCGGTCGATCGCTGCGCCCGGATCGCCGTCGATTTCGTCGAACGACGCCATCCACTGCGCATCGAACGGCTCGGCATCGCGACTGTCCAGCGCGTGGTCGCAATCCAGGTCGCCGAGGAAATCGAAAAAGCCCGGCACCGACAGGATGGCGTCCATTTCACGCAGATGCGCATTCGTCATTGCGACTCCTTCACGATGCACGGCCCCGACCGCCGTTGGTGAATACCGGCAGATCGGGGCCGCGCGTTCTGCCCGATTATGGCCGGAACGTATCGCCGAGCACGACGCCTTCACGTCGCGGATCGGTGCCGCCCTGCAACGCGGGCGACTGGCCGACCGTCACGCGCATCACCGTGTTGACGCCGCTCGCCTGCGCGGACGTCGACACCTTGTGCCCGAGCGCGAGCAGCCCCGTGATCAGCGGATCGTTCGCTCCGTTGTTCGCGGTGTTGACGTTCGGATGCTCGCCGCCGATCGTGGTCGTCGGGCTGTTGCTCGCGCCGAAGTCGACGAGCCCCGCGGACTGCTGCGCGTCGAGGCCCCAGTCCAGCGCGCCGACGAGCGTCTTGACCACGTATTGCGGAATCGTGCCGCCGCCCGGCGAACCGGTCGCCATCACGAAATCGCCGCGCGAGCCGTCCGCTGCCTGACCGAACACGATCGTCGGCGCCATCGAGCTGCGCGGCCGCTTACCCGGCTGCAGGCGGTTGGCCACCGGATTACCCGCGCTGTCGACCGGGTTCGCGGAAAAGTCGGTCAGCTGGTTGTTCAGCAGGAAGCCGTTGGTCATGTGGAACGAGCCCATGCTCGATTCGACCGTCGTCGTCGCGCTCAGCACGTTGCCGTCACCGTCGACGATCGTGAACTGGTTCGTGCCGTGCTCGATCAGCGTCGTGTCGACGCCAAGCGGCACCGCGCCGAGATTGCCGGGCTGTGCGGTGCCCATGCTCTTGGCCGGGTCGATCAGCGCTGCGCGCGATTTCAGGTACGGCTTGTTCAGCAGCGTGTTCCACGTGCCGCCCGGCAGCGGCACGAAATCCGTATCGGCTACGTATTTGTCGCGGTCGGCATACGCAAGCCGTTCGGCCTCGGTAACGAGATGCACGCCCGCGACGGTCGGCTTGCCGCCTTCGAGATCGATCGCCGTCGGCTTCAGCGACTTCAGGTCGTAATTCTCGAGAATGCCGAGCGCCGACGCGACCGCGATGCCGCCCGACGACGGCGGCGGCATCCCGCACACCCAGTAGCTGCGATAGGTAGTGCACACGGGCTCGCGGCGCTTCGCCTGGTACGCGGCGAGGTCGGCTACGGTCGTCTTGCCCGGCGTGAGCGTCGACCCGTCCGCACCCTTCGTCGTGGCGATCTTCGCGACGATGTCCTGCGCGATCTGCCCTGTGTACAGCGTGTTCGCGCCCGACTGCGCCATCAGCGTCAGCGTGCGCGCATACGCCGGATTCTTCAGCACGGTGCCGAGCGTCTTCGGCGAACCATCGGTGTTCAGGAAATACGCGGCGGCCTCGGGGTCGCGCTTCAGGTTCGCGGCGTTCGACGCGATCGCGTCGGCGAGCCGGCCCCCGATCGGGAAGCCGTTGGTCGCGAGCGTGATCGCATCGCCGAACAGGTTCTGCCACGGCAGCCGACCGTGATCCTGCTGCAGCGCCTCGATCAGCCTCGGCACGCCGATCGTGCCGATCGAGCGGCCGCTCGCCCGTGCGTTCGGCAGCGGCGCGGACTGGTCGGTCGCGTCGTCGACGTAGCGCAGGTAGTTCTCCGTCGCGGCGGCCGGCGCGGTTTCCCGGCCGTCATACGCCTGCAGCGTCTTGCCGCGCGCATCGTAGTAGAGCAGCACGCCGCCCGAGCCGAGGCCCGTCGCTTCGGGCACGGTCAGGCCGAGCACGGCCTGCACGGCGACCGCCGCGTCGGCGGCCGTGCCGCCTTTCTTCAGCACCGCGCAACCGGCCGCGCTCGCGTACGCGTTCGACGTGGCCACCAGATAGGTCTTCGCATAGACCGGCTTCATCCCGGTGCGATAGCCCGACGACGCTTCCGGCAGCGACGGGTCGCCCGGCTGGTTCGAGCCCACCACGACCGTCGCACCGCTGTTGTCGACCGCGAGGCAGCTCGCATCGGTGGAAGGTGTCGGCGTGCGGCCTGCTTCGTTCTCGACGTCGCCGCCGCATGCCGTCAACAGGGCGGCCGCGAGCAACGCGGGCGCATACGGAAAAATCGCTGTTCTGTTCATTGTCTGCCGATGTTCTTGTAGGTCGTTGCGATGGACATCACGCTGCCTGCGACCCCCTCGGTGCGCCGGCAACGCGTTCGATAGTCCCATGAACAAAAATTTTTTCGCAATAAGGGAATGACGTAATGCGACCGGACGTTGCGCGCGCAACGTCACCGCATGCGCATTCGGCGGTGCGTGTTGCACTGCATCGCAGTGCGATGCGCTTGTTCGGCCGATGTCGTGACGTCGTTACCTCGCTGCCCGACGGCGCTTGCCGGCTGCCCGGCCGTCGCGCGCGAAGCCGCTTTCCATCGCTTCGACCGCCTCGGAGAACAACTCGGGGAACATCGTCATCGCGCTGGTCGCGCGGGTCGCGTATGCAGTGGGCGGAAGCACCACGCTGGCCGTGTTCGCGATGATCAGCGTGGTGGGCATCCAGCTGCTCGCCAGCATCGACCTGCACGCGCACGCCAACCAGAACGGCGTGCCGGCCGCGCTCCGTTTCTTCAACACGCTGCTGCTCTTTTACCTGGCGATGCCTATCGACGGCACGCGTACCGTGCACTGACGCGCCGGTTGCGTCGATCCAGCCAGCCCGCTGACCATCGGAACGATTGCCGGAGCCTCCACGTTCCAGCTATAAATCGTGCATGGACACGAATCGCTGGATTCACGACCCCGCCGGCGCCTTCCGCGCATGGCAGGAAACCGCCGCGACCGGCGCCGATCGCCGGCCGTTCGCGCCGCGATCGGTCGTGCAGCACGTCGCGATGTTCGAACGGTTCCTGCGCCATCTGATCGCACAGCGCGTGTCGCTGGCCACGTTCGGTCCCGACCACGTCGCGACCTTCCTGGCGGAACTCGAACATACCTGTGCGCCCGGCACGTCGACCCGCGTGCGCTACGCGAAGCTGATCGACCGGCTGTGCCGGCATCTGGTCGAAACCGGCGTGCGCACGATCCATCCAGCCGGCCGGGCGACACGCGCGCTCGCATGGCCGGACGGCGAGCCCGAACCGTGCTACCTGCCGCCCGATGCCGACGCGGCGCTGCAGCGCCATGTGCAGCCTCGACCGGACGACACGCCGGCCGACTGCCGGAATCGCGCGATCGTCGCGCTGCTGCTCGCGAGTGGCATCACGTCGGCCGAGATACGCGCGGCGACGCACGATGCGCCCGATCTCGACGCACGGCCGCCGGTGCTATCCGTGCCGCGCGAACGCGCACGGCCCGCGCGCCGGATCGCGCTCGCCGAATTCGCGTTGGCGCCGCTCGCCGCCTGGCGCGCGCGCTCGGCAGACGCGCCGGCATCCGCGTTGCTGTTTCCCGCGCCGCGCGGCGGTGGCGCGATGAACGACATGTTCCTGCTGCTCGTGGTGCGCGACGCGCTGACCGCGATCGGCTTCCACGCGGCAGACCTGAGCCCGCGCGTGCTGCGCAATACGTATGCGCGCCGCCAGTTGCTCGCCGGCCACGCACACGCCGACGTCAGTGCGATGCTCGGTCTCGTCAGTACACGAACGGTCACGCGCATTCGGCAGACGCTGCCTCCCGATGCGGCCGCGGATCGCGCCGCACACGAGCGCTGATCCCGCACTGGCGCGGGCCGCGTGCCGTCCGATTCCCTATTCGCCCGGCTTCGACTGGATCAGCCGCAGAATCCGGGTGTCGTACGGCGATTGCATGACTTCGGCGATACGCACCTCGGAAGCGGCCGGATGCAGCGGATTCAACAGGAAGTTGTGCGCGTGCGGCACGACGACGCTCGGGACGCGCAGCAGCGCGCTCGGCTGCGTGTGCAGCCACTCGGTGCCGGCGCTGCGGGTCCAGTCGACGTCGGTTCGCCAGTCGTCCGGCGCGTCGCCCTCCGCGATTTCGGCGATATCGACCGAATCGGCCACCTCGATGCGAAGCAACTGATACCCGCTCGGCAATTGCGCGACCGTGGCGATTTCGAAATGAACGAGCGTCTCGAGCAGCGCGAGCGCCGGATGCTCGGCGAGATACACGACGGGCTGCCCGGCGAAATGCCAGCGCCCGCCGGCGCGCAACCCGCCGATGCCTTTCAGGTCGGCGAAATTGCTGATCCGCCACAGCGTCGTCAAGCGAAGTACCCCTCGTCGATCTGCGTGAGGACTTCCTCGACGAGCCGCGCGCCATGCTCGGTGCTCGCCATGTCGAGCGACGTGCGGCCGCCGAAGCGCTGGAGCCCGTTGCGCAGCCACGCCATCGCCTTGTCCTGGTCGCCGAACGTGGCCGTCGCCTGCGCGACGATGCGCGCCAGACGGATCGCCTTGTCGGACTCCTCCGGCGACAGGCGTTCGTGCGCCTGGCGACGATGGCTCAGCGTGCGGCGCGGAATGATGAAAGCCAGTTCGTCCGATTTCAGCCCGCGCTCGGACAACCGGTCGATCACCGAGACATCGACGCGTGCGCTCGCCAGCTCGGCAAGATCGGCCCCCGATCGAACGCGGATCGCCAGCAACTGTTCGAGAATCGTGAATTCGGCCTGACGCGGATGCGCGACGCCCGAAGGATGAAAAGCAATGGTGCTCATGACCTCTCCCGGCAATTTGCCCAATTATTATAGGCGTTTTGCCGCGAGCGTGCGGGAACCGGTTGGAGCGCGTGCCTGTGGCGCTCGTCAGGGCCTCCAGATAGGCGGGAGCGAACGTGACCCGCCTGTCTGGAGGCAGGTCGCTGTGGCCGCGAATCGAAGATTCGCCTGGGTGACGGGATGCAATTATTCAGTATATAAAGTCCGGACTCACATCACACGGTTGTCACGTAACAACTTTTTTACTGGTTTCATTTGCTCGCGTTCCTCCGCGCCATCATTCCAGACAAGGTCGAGGGATTCGCCCCGGACAGGGAGATGTTCGCCAAGCGCCGCCCCCGTCATCCGGAAGGAACGCCGCTTCTGGCGATTCACCGCCCGTCCCGATGGAAACGCATCGCCGCGCCCTCGCGCCGGATGCGTTCCCATGTCGCGCGTTTCTCGTCGTCGTTCATGAACACCCAGTGCGAGACCTCGTCGGCCGTTCGGCCGCATCCCTTGCAGACATCGTCGAACAGCGTCGAGCACACGCCGACACAGGGGCTGTCGGGTACGTCGTGAAGCTTGGAAGCCATTGGAACACCCGTATCGGTTGAACATCCGGCAGCGCAACGAACCGCGCTCCCATAAACGGGTACTTTGCTGCCGGCGATGCGGCCTGTGTCGCGACGCCAACCCACCCCGCTCACTGCGACGCTGCCGCCAGTCACGCCAGTACCACCCCTTCCCCGCGACCGTGCGCCCTACCGCGAGCAATCAGCCGGCCCACGCGGACGACCGGATCACGCTGCAGAAATTGCCGGCATGGAAATGCGGATCCTTGTCGGCGAGCACGTCGGCCTTCACGTTGCCGAACGTCGTATCCGGCTTGTGCTTGATCCCGTCGTAGAACGCCTGAATGATGTCTTCCTTGAAGTGCGGCGTACGCGGATGCGCACGGACGACGGCCTCGCGCTCGACGTCGCTGTATTCCGGATACGTCAGGCCCAGCACGTCCATCTCGACGCCCGCGGTAACGAGCGCGATCACCGGATGCATGTGCTGCGGGATACCCGGCGTGGTATGCAGCGCGATCGAAGTCCATACGACGTCGATATCCTGCTGCGAGATACCCTTGCCCTTCAGGAAATCGCGGGCGGCGTTGGCGCCGTCCACTTCGAAACGCTCGCACGCGCTGCTGTGTTTGTGCGTGAGCCCCATGTCATGAAACATGCAGCCACAGTAGAGCAGCTCGGGATCGTATTTGAGCCCGCGCCGCTGGCCCGCGAGCGCCGCGAAATAGAAGACGCGGCTGGAATGATGGAACAGCAGCGGAGACGCGGTATCGCGGACGAGTTCGGTGATCTCGCGCGTCAGTTGGCTATCGGGAATGGTGATGCCTGCAACGTTCTCAGTCATGATCGACCTCCATTGAACACACCGTTGATTCTCCGGAGTTCGATAGCTGTCTCCAATAGACGTGTTACGTCAAATCCTGCCATTTTGCGCGGCGGACGGACACGGTGCCCGCACGGCGGAAAGAACGCCGGAAACAGGTGCCCCCACCCGCCCGATGCACCGACAGCGCCCCTATACTGCTACCCGTCACGTTCGACACAACACGCAATCGATCATGCCGAAGGTCGTGGGAATTTTCGCCGTTCCGGGCGTTCAACTGCTCGATGTCTCCGCACCGCTCGACGTCTTCGCGCAAGCGAACGCCGAATGCGGGAAGCCGTTCTATACGTTGCGGATCATTGCGAGCGAGTCTGGCCCGATCCGCAGTTCGTCCGGTGCGCAGTTGCTGCCGGACTGGATCGTCCCCGACATTCCTGAGCGCATCGACACGCTGCTGGTCGCCGGCGCGCCGAACGCCGGCCGGATCGCACTGCGCACCGACGTCCTCGCGTGGCTGCGAGCGGCGGCCGTGCAGAGCAAGCGCTACGGCTCGATCTGCACCGGCGCGTTCATCCTCGCGGCCACCGGCCTGCTGAAGGGGCGTCACCTGACCACACACTGGGCTGCCGCCGACGCGCTGGCCGAAGCCTATCCATCGCTCGCCGTCGACGCCGACGCGCTGTACGTGCGCGACGGCAAGCTGCGCACCGGTGCCGGCGTCACGGCCGGGCTCGATCTCGCACTCGCGCTGGTCGAGGAAGATCTCGGCCGCGAGATCGCGCGGCGCGTCGCCGCGCAACTGGTCATGTTCTTCAAGCGCCCGGGCGGGCAACTTCAGTTCAGCCGCAAGGGCGAAGCGCGCCCCGCCGGGCGTTCGGTACTGCAGGAAGTCCAGCGCTGGATCGCGGCGAATCCGGAACTCGAGCATTCGGTGGCGGAGATGGCGAAGCACGCGGGCATGAGCCCACGCCACTTCGCGCGGCTGTTCCGGGCGGAAGTCGGCATGACGCCGGCCGCCTGGGTCGAGACGACCCGCATCTCGGCAGCCCGCCACTTGCTCGAGAACGGTCACGACACGCCGAAACAGGTCGCCGCGAAATGCGGCTTCGCGAACGTCGATACGCTCAGGCGATCGTTCACCCGGCACGTCGGAATCACGCCGGCCGAATACCGGAAACGGCAGGCAGTCCTGGTCGAGTGACGCGGCAGTGCGCGCGATTCGGCGCGAACGAGGTCAGCCACTCCGCCCAAATACTTCGGCATCCGATCTAACTGAGCGTCGTGCGGTCAAGCCACTGGCCGATCGACGACATCGCCCCGCTGGAAGCCTCGTCGGCGGTCCTGATCGACCGCGGGACAGCCCCGCAATCATCAGATGAAACACCCACCTGCCCAGATCGTTTACCCAGTTGCAATAATTATTCGCTGGAACGCGTATTTCCGACCGGTAACGTGATCGCTACGATGCAATCAACCGCTGAACGCAACAAGCGAAGCGCGAAATCAATGAAACCGGAGGTCATCATGAAGTCGTTCATCTATGCAGTCGTCACCGCAACCGCCCTGTCCGCCTCGTACGGCGCATTCGCCCAATCGAACCCGTCGGGCCAGCTGACGCGTGCCCAGGTGCGCGCGGAACTCGTGCAGCTCGAACAGGCCGGCTACAAGCCGGAAGTCTCCGATCAGTACTACCCGCGCGCACTGCAGACCGCACAGGCCCGCGTGACGAACGCCGATGAAACCGGCTACGGCGCGCAAGCTGCCGCCGGCGTGCGTGCCGGCCGCGCGATCGCGGTCAAGCAGGAAGGCCGCGACTCCGTGTATTTCGGCCAGTAAGCCGGACACACGCCCGCGTATTCCGATACGCGCGCGGCAAACGAAACACCCCGCTCCCGTTCATCGGGGCGGGGTGTTTGCTTTTCAGCCGTCCGCTCCCGGAACGGATCGCGCTCCTCGATCGACGCGAACTTGCGGGGCGCTCGCCACGCGGCGCCGTTCACGCCGGCAGCCGGTGTTTGCGCATAGAATGGCCGCGTGGTCGGCGCCGGCCGAAACGAACGCGAGCGAAACCACGACGCCCGGCTTGCCCGATCGTCGCCGCGCCCGCAGGCCGGCCCCGATGCGGCACTCATCGCATTTTTCGAAAAGGAGCGGTTTCATGTCTCAAACATCCGGTTCCATGATCACGTTTCGACGCCCGGACGGCCAGGAACTGCAAGGCTATCTCGCCACGCCGGCAAAGACCGAAGGCGCACCCGCGGTCGTCGTCATCCAGGAATGGTGGGGGCTGAACGACCAGATCCGCGGCGTCGCGGATCGCCTCGCGCGCTGCGGCTACTTCGCGCTCGTGCCCGACCTGTATCGCGGCAAGTCGACGGTCGAGGAAGAAGAAGCGCACCACCTGATGACCGGGCTCGATTTCGGCGACGCAGCCTCGCAGGACATTCCGGGCGCCGTGACGTATCTGAAGACGCTTGCCCCGCGTGTCGCGGTGACGGGTTACTGCATGGGCGGCGCACTCACGCTGCTGTCGCTGCAGTTCGCCGATGCGGACGCGGGCGTCACGTGGTACGGCCTGCCGCCGCTCGACTACATCGATCCGGCGAAGCTCAAGGTGCCGCTGATGGGCCACTGGGGCACGCAGGACGCTTTCTTTGCGATCGACCAGGTCGATGCGCTCGAGAAGAAGCTGACCGATGCGAAGGTCGGGTTCGAATTCCATCGCTATCTCGCGCATCATGCGTTCGCCAATGAAACGGCCGTCGGCCCCGGCCGCATCGCCGGTACGCAGTTCGATCCGGTGTGGTCGCAAATGGCGTGGGATCGCACGCTGACGTTCTTCGGCCGCACGCTTTGGGAAAAGCAGGGGTAACGTCACGCCGCTTCCAACGCGGGCAGCTGCGTAAAAAGAAACGCCACGGATTTTCATCCGTGGCGTTTTCGTTTCCGCATACAACCGGTTCGAAGAACAAGCGCGGTACACCACCGCGCCTGCCCTTCCTTGCGCTTGCTTACCCGTTCGTCGCCGCTGCCGACGCAGGCGCCGAAGCAGCCGCCCTGTCGTAGTCGACCGGTGCATCCGGCGCGCGCGGCGTCTCGCCGGCCCGCTCGATCCACCCGCCGCCCAGCGCACGGTACAGGGTGACCAGGTTGGTCCAGCGTGCCAGACGCGCGTTGATCAGCGATTGCTGCGCGGTGTACAGGTCCGTCTGCGCGGTCAGCACCGACAGGTAGCTGTCGACACCGTTCTTGTAACGCAGGTCCGACAGGTCGAAACGTCGCTGCTGCGCATGCTCGTTGCGCTCCAGCGCCGCGATCTGCTGGTCGTACGTGCCGCGTGCGGCCAGCCCGTCCGCCACGTCGCGGAACGCCGACTGGATCGCCTTCTCGTAGTTCGCGATCTCGATGCGCTTCTGCACGTGCGCAAGATCGAGGTTCGCGATGTTCGCGCCGCCCTCGAAGATCGGCAACGCGATGTTCGGCGCGAACGACCAGGCCGCCGTGCCGGCCTTGAACAGACCGCCCAGCGTCGGGCTCGCCGTGCCGAACGCGGCCGTCAGCGAGATCTTCGGGAAGAACGCCGCGCGTGCCGCACCGATGTTCGCGTTCGCCGCCAGCAGCGACTGCTCGGCCTGCATCACGTCGGGGCGACGCGTCAGCAGGTCGGACGGCAGGCCAGCCGGCACGTCCGTCAGCAGGTTCTGCGCGTCGAGCGGCATGCCCGCCGGCAGATCGTCCGGCAGCGGCTCGCCGATCAGCAGCACCAGGTAGTTCAGCGCCTGCGCACGCGCACGCGCCTGCGCCTGCTGGTTCGCCAGCGCCTGCTCGACCACCGTCTGCGCCTGACGCAGCTCGAGCTCGGAGCCCGTGCCGTTGTCGAACTGCAGCTTCGTCAGGTCGTACGACGCCTGCGCCGTCTTCAGCGTGTCCTCCGTGACCTTCAGCAGATCGTCGGTCGACAGCAGCGTCAGGTATTGATCGGCCACCTGCGACACCAGCGAGATCTCCGACGCCTGCCGCGCATACGCGGTCGCCAGGTACTGCGCGAGCGCCTGGTCCTTCAGGCTCTGCACGCGGCCGAACAGGTCGAGTTCCCACGACGCCGACAGCCCGACGTTGTAGGTCGTCGTGATGTTCCGGCCCGGCGCCACCGACAGCGCATTCGGCAGGCGCTGACGGTTACCGGTACCCGTCGCATCGAGCGTCGGGAACAGGCCCGCGCGCGTGATCTGGTACTGCGCGCGCGCCGCCTCGATGTTCAGCACCGACACGCGCAGATCGCGGTTGTTTTTCAGCGCGATCTCGATCAGCCGCTGCAGGCGCGGATCGACGAAGAACTCGCGCCAGCCGATGGCGGTCGCCGCCTGGCCGTTCGCGCTGCGCGCGCCGGCCGCACCCGGCTGCGTCGCGTAGACGCCGCCGGCCGGGTACGCCTGCGCGACGGGTGCATCGGGCCGCTTGTAATGCGGCGCCATCGTGCAGCCCGTGGCGAAGAGCGCGGCGGCCAGTGCGACCGCGGTTGCAGTCAAAGCGTGTTTTTGCATCATTACTGCCCCTTCGAATCGTGTGCGTCGTCGTGACCGCGCTGCAGGTCACCCTGCACGAGACGCCATGCGTCATCGACGTTTTCCGTCTCGCCGCTGAAGATCGCGCGAACCCGTACGAAGAACATCGGGATCATGAAAATCGCGAGGAACGTCGCGGTGATCATCCCGCCGATCACGCCCGTACCGATCGCATGCTGGCTCGCCGAGCCCGCGCCGTTGCTGATCGCAAGCGGCAGCACGCCCAGCATGAACGCGAGCGACGTCATCAGGATCGGACGCAGCCGCAGGCGTGCCGCCTCGATCGCCGCGCGCACCGGCCCCATGTTCCCGTTCGCCTGCAACTCGCGCGCGAACTCGACGATCAGGATCGCGTTCTTCGCAGACAGACCTACGGTGGTCAGCAGGCCGACCTGGAAGAACACGTCGTTCTCGAGGCCCCGCAGCATCGTCGCGAGCAGCGCGCCCACCACGCCGAGCGGCACGACCATGATCACCGAGAACGGGATCGACCAGCTTTCATACAGCGCTGCCAGACACAGGAACACGACGAGGATCGAGATCGCATACAGGATCGGCGCCTGCGAGCCGGACTGGATTTCCTGGAACGACAGGCCCGTCCACGAATAGCCGATACCTTCCGGCAGCTTGCTCGCGAGCGCTTCCATCGCCGCCATCGCCTGGCCGGTCGACTTGCCCTCCGCAGCCTGCCCCTGGATCTCGATCGACGATACGCCGTTGTAGCGTTCGAGCTTCGGCGAACCGTAGCTCCAGTGACCGGTCGAGAACGCGCTGAACGGCACCATGCCACCTGCGCTGTTGCGCACGTACCAGATGTTCATGTCTTCCGGCGTCATCCGGAACGGCGCGTCCGACTGCACGTACACCTTCTTGATCCGGCCGTCGGTATCCAGGAAGTTGTTCACGTACTGCGACGCCCACGCGATCGAGAACGTCTGGTCGATCGCAGCAGCCGTCACGCCGAGCGCATTCGCCTTCTCGCGATCGATGTCGACCTTGTACTGCGGCGTGTCGTTCAGGCCGTTCGGGCGCACGAGTGCCAATGAAGGATCCTTCGCGGCCATCCCGAGCAACTGGCCGCGCGCGGCCATCAGCGCTTCGTGGCCGAGACCCGCGTTGTCCGTCAGCTCGAAGTCGAAGCCGGCGGCCGTCCCGAGTTCGGGAATCGACGGCGGGTTGAACGGGATCACCATCGCGTCCTTGTACTGCGCGTAGTGCGCGAAGGTCCGCCCGATCAGTGCCTGCACCTTCTGGTCCGAACGCTGACGATGCTCGTACGGTTTCAGCTTCACGAACACGAGGCCGGCGTTCTGGCCGCGGCCCGCAAAGCTGAAGCCGTTGACCGTGAACACCGAGTCGACCACATCCTTCTCGGTGGTGGTCAGGTACGTGTTGATGTTGTCGAGCGTCTTGCCGGTCGTTTCCTGCGTGGAGCCGGACGGCGTCTGCACGATCATGAACATGTAGCCCTGGTCTTCATCCGGCAGGAACGACTTCGGCAGGCGCACGAACATCACGCCGACCGCGATGAACACGGCCAGGTAGATCACGAGCCAGCGTCCCGAGCGCCGGATCACGTGGTTCACGCCGCTCGTATAGCGATCGCGGCTGCGATCGAAGGTCCGATTGAACCAGCCGAAGAAGCCCTTCTTCTCTTCGTGATGCCCTTGCGGGATCGGCTTGAGGATCGTCGCGCACAGTGCCGGCGTCAGGATCAGCGCGACGAGCACCGACAGTACCATCGCCGACACGATCGTCAGCGAGAACTGACGGTAAATCGCACCGACCGACCCGCCAGAGAACGCCACCGGCACGAACACCGCCGACAGCACGAGCGCCACGCCGACGAGTGCACCGGTAATCTGGCCCATCGCCTTGCGGGTCGCCTCCTTCGGTGACAGGCCCTCTTCCGCCATCACCCGCTCGACGTTCTCCACCACCACGATCGCATCGTCGACCAGCAGGCCGATCGCGAGCACGAGGCCGAACATCGACAGCGTGTTGATCGAGAAGCCGGCGATGCCCATGATCGCGAACGTACCGAGCAGCACAACCGGCACCGCGATCGTCGGGATGATCGTCGCCCGCAGGTTCTGCAGGAACAGGTACATCACGAGGAACACCAGCACGATACCTTCGAGCAGCGTCTTGACCACTTCCTCGATCGACAGTCGCACGAACGGCGTCGTGTCGTACGGATAGTGGACGACGAGACCGTGCGGGAAATACTTCGACAGTTCCTGGATCTTGGCCCGCAGCGCGGTCGCGGTTGCCAGCGCGTTCGCGCCGGTCGCGAGCTGGATGCCGAGACCGGCCGTCGGCTGCCCCATGTACTTCGTGTCGAACGTGTAGTTCTCGGAGCCGAGCGCCGCACGGCCGACGTCCTTCAGGCGAACCTGCGAACCATCCTGGTTGACCTTCAGCAGGATGTTGCCGAACTGCTCGGGCGTGCGCAGCAGCGTCGATTCGGTGATCGTCGCCTGCAGCATGGTGCCCGGCTTCGCCGGCGTGCCGCCGATCTGGCCGCCCGCGATCTGCACGTTCTGCTGCGTGATCGCGGCCGTCACGTCGGTCGGCGTGAGGCTGTAGTTGGTCAGCTTGACGGGGTCGAGCCAGATCCGCATCGAGAACTGCGAGCCGAGCAACAGCGTCTGGCCGACGCCGTTCACGCGGCTGAGCGGATCGAGCACGTGCGACGCCACGTAGTTCGTCAGGTCCTCCTTCGACATGCTGCCGTCCTCGGAGTTGAACGCGAACCACATCAGCCAGTTGCTGCTCGACTTCGTGACCTGCATGCCGAGCTGCTGCACGACCTGCGGCAGGTTCGGCGTCGCGAGCGACAGCTTGTTCTGCACCTGCACCTGCGCGACGTCCGGATTGGTGCCCGGCGCGAAGGTCAGCGTGATCGTCGCGTTGCCCGAATCGTCGCTGGTCGACGACATGTACAGGAAGTTGTCGAGACCGCTCATCTGCTGCTCGATCACCTGTGTCACCGTGTCTTCCACCGTCTTCGCGGAAGCGCCCGGATAGTTCGCCTGGATCTGGATCGTCGGCGGTGCGATCGTCGGATACTGCGCGATCGGCATCTTGAAGATCGATGCGACGCCGGCCAGCATCAGCACGATCGCGATCACCCACGCAAAGATCGGGCGATCGATAAAGAACTTGGCCATGAAACGGACTCCTTGTTATTGCGCGGCCGACGCAGCGGCAGCACTCGCCGGCGCAGCGCCCGATGCGGCAGCACCGGAAGCGGCAGCGGCGCCGGAACCGGCGGCAGCCGGCGCGGCGGTGGCGGCAGCCGCACCCGGTGCGGCATTGGCCGCCGGGGCGAGCTGCGCGGGGACCGTCTTCACGGTCGCACCCGGGCGCACCTTGTCGACGCCCTGCACGATCACGTGATCGCCCGCTTCCAGACCGCCTTCGACGATCCAGTCCTGGCCGGACGTGCCGGCGGTCGTCAACTGACGCGTCTCGACCTTGTCGGACGCGTTCACGACCAGTGCGATCGCCTGCCCCTTCTGGTCATGCGACACGCCGATCTGCGGCACCAGGAACGCGTTCTCGTTCACGCCTTCCTCGATCCGTGCGCGCACGAACATCCCCGGCAGCAGCACGCGGCCCGGGTTCGGGAAGATCGCGCGGATCGTCACCGAGCCGGTGGTCTGATCGACCGTCACGTCCGAGAATTGCAGCTTGCCCGGCTCCGAATAGGTCTTGCCGTCCTCCAGGATCAGCGACACCTTCGCCGCGCCCGGGCCGCTCGTCTTCAGCTTGCCGCTCTGCACGTCCTGGCGCAGCTTCAGCCCGTCGAGGCTCGACTGCGTGAGATCCACATACACCGGGTCGAGTTGCTGGACCGTCGACATCAGCGTCGCCTGGCTTGCCTGCACATACGCGCCCGGCGTCACCTGCGAGATGCCGACGCGGCCGGTGATCGGCGACACGACATCGGTGTAGCCAAGGTTGATCTGTGCGGTGTCGACCGCTGCCTTGCCGGCCGAGACGTCCGCCGCGGCCTGCCCTTGCGTGGCCACCGCGTTGTCGTAGTCCTGCTTGCTGACCGCATTCGCGGCCACCAGCACCTTGTAGCGCGCGACCAGCGCGTTCTGCGTGACGAGGTTCGCCTGCGCCTTCGCAAGCGTCGCCTTTGCACTATTCAGCGCGGCGACGTACGGCGCCGGGTCGATCTTGTAGAGACGCTGGCCGGCCTTGACGTCGGTGCCCTCGATGAATTCGCGGCGCAGCACGATGCCATCGACCCGCGCACGCACCTGTGCAACGAGGAACGCGCTGGTGCGGCCCGGCAGTTCGGTTACCGCGGGCACGGCCTGCGGCTGGACGGTGACGACGCCGACTTCCGGCGTTTGCGGCGGCGGTGCCGATTCTTTTTTTCCGCACGCGGCCAGGAAAACGGCAGCGGTTGCGGCAGTGATTAAGCGGTATGGAACCCGTTCGACGCGCATGGAGCGACCTCTCACAAATAGACGACCTTCAATGGGAATCACCAGATCTCCTCGTGACCTGCACGCGCGGCCGGACTGCTGTCGCTTCCGGATTGCCGCGCATGCGGTCGCGTATGTCGGGCGTGCGTTGCGCCCTGCGGAGCGTTCGTTCGTCGAACTGCTTCCGTGGAAAAAGAACCATGAGCCCGCGGCCCTGGCCGGTGCGCGTTGCCGCGACGGCCAACCGGGCCGCTAGCGCGCGGGCCGGAACGCGGCGCCGGCGAACTCGATGAAGGCGCGTGCAGCGGCCGGCAGATGCGCGGTACGCGCATGCGCGAGCTTCAGCGTGACGGGCGCGAGCGGGCGAACCGGTGCAACGCGCACCAGCGTGCCGGCCGCCAGATCGGCGTCGACGAGATACGCGGGCAGCACCGCGGCGCCCATGCCGGCGACGGCCAGCCGCCGTGCCATCTCGAGATGGCCGACGCCCGGACTGCCGCCGGGCGTCGCATCGGGTCGAAGCGCAGCCGCATCGTCGTCGCCGGCCGCCGGCAGATCGAGCCGAACGGCCGCAATGTCCGGCCAGTCGCCCGACGCGGCCGCACCGCCGTGCCCGGCGACATAACCCGGCGCCGCGACGCGCACGGATTCGTACGCGGCCAGCGTGTGCAGCGCGTATGCACCGGACACCGGCATGCCGTCGGTCAGGAACGCGACATCGATGGCTTCGGACGTCAGATCGACATGGGTATCGGTCAGCGTCACGGTCGGCCGCACGTCCGGAAACCGGTGCACGAATCGATCGAGCAACGCGCTCAACTGGCTGAGCCCGAACGCGACCGGCGCGGCAATGCGTAGCGCACCTTCCGGCTTGCTGCCCATCGCGACGAAACGACCATCGATGTCGTCGATCGCACCGAGAATCCGCTCGACGCGCGCGAGGTACAGCTCGCCGATTTCCGTCAGCGACTGGTGGCAGGTGCTGCGTTGAAGCAGGCGTGCGCCAAGGCGCGTCTCAAGCGCATCGACCAGCCGGCTCGCCATCGCCGTCGACACGCGCAGCCGGGTTGCCGCCCGGCGAAATCCGCCTTCCCTTGCCACCGTCACGAATGCCCGAATCGATTGAAGTTGGTCCATTTGTCCGGATTCCCCTGCGCGGTCGACTGCCTTGACGCGCTCACCCGCCGCCGCGTCGCGACCGACATGCAGCGGCGCGGCCAATGCAGCGGCACCGACGCCGGCTACGCCCGGTCGGTCGCCACGCTCGCGCCAGACGCGCACCGGCATGCAACGGACGCAAGCCGGCCTCGGCCAGGCCGATGCACGAACAGACGAATAGCAGTCCTGAGTCTTTTCCAGCGATTCGCAACGGCAACGCCGGCGGATGCTGCCGGCCATGCGACGGTCATACCTGCATCGCCCGTGCGCACTGGAACACGTTTCTTTCAGCAGGTGCAATGGTATGAAAACCGCCGGAAAATCGCTTGCCCGATCCTACGATTGTTTTGCCTTAATTTCCGAATTTGTGCGCCGCACACCGTGCAACGACGGGCAATGCGGTCGCCGGCCCTGCAGATCCGGATGATCGGGCTAAATTCCGACAGGTTTAGGCAATCACGTGCGCGCGACTCGCCGTACGATGTGACCGCCGTGCCGGCACACCCACCGGGAATCGCCGCCGCGTACCTTGCACGGACCACTCCGCCATCCGCTCACCCAATATGGAAATCGACGCCCGAACGCCGCCGCTACAGCGCATCATGCCCACTCACGCTCCCCGGTCGCCCACGGGCCGGCTCGCTGCGCTGATCGCCGCCTACGCGCCGCACGACGGCACGTTCGAACTCCCGGTACGTGGCATGCGCATCGCGCGCGCAGCCGCATCGCCGCCGCACTGGAACCATGGCGTGCATCACGCGTGCCTGAGCATCGTCGGGCAAGGCGCAAAATCGATACGGGTCGGCGACGACTCCTACGTGATCGACGCATCGCGAATGCTGGTGGCGACGGCCGACGTACCCGTCACCGGCCGCGTGACGTGCGCGAGCCCGGCCGAGCCGTTCCTCTATGCACAACTCGAACTCGACCCGGCCCGCATCGCGGCACTCACACCGCGCGTGTTTCCGCGCGGGCTGCCGAAGGCCGTCGACTACGGCGCACTCGACACGCACGATGCACCGCCTGAAATCGTCGATGCCGTCGTGCGGCTGATGCAACTGATCGCGCAACCCGACGACCTCGACCTGCTCGCGCCGCTGATCGTCGACGAAATCCTCATTCGGCTGCTGCGCGGCCCGTCGGGTGCACGTGTCGCGCAGGTCGGCCTGGCCGATTCGACGACACAGCGCATCTCGCGCGCCGTCGCGTGGATTCGCGACCACTACCTCGATCCGATGACGGTCGAATCGCTCGCGCGACAGGTGGACATGAGCCCGTCGACGTTCCATCACCACTTCCGCGCGGTCACGTCGATGAGCCCGTTGCAATGCCAGAAGGTGTTGCGGCTGCAGGAGGCGCGTCGCCTGATGTGCCTGTCGGCGATGGACGCGCGGCAGGCGTGCCGCAGCGTCGGCTATGTGAGCGCGTCGCAGTTCAGCCGCGAATACGCACGCCTGTTCGGCGATGCGCCGGGCCGCGATGTCCTGAAGCTGCGCGACGAAGCGGTGCCGCTATCTCGCGTCGCGCCATAGGCCGGCACCTCACGCGCGCGGCGTGTGCCGCGCTTCATTCCGTGGGCCTTCGCACGCTCGGCCTGCACGGCTTCATCGAGGCAGCGGACGAAGTATTCGGCCGGCGACATGAGCACGGTGCTGTCGCGGAACAGCAGATAGACATCGCGCGCGGGCCACTGCCCGACGAGATCGAGCGGCGGCCGGCCGTACGTATATCCGATTCCGGACGACGTCACGCTGCCGTTCCGCCGTTGAGCTATTGACCGGCCGACTGCACCGTCACGCGAGCGCGGGCGGCGCAGCCTGGCTGACGTCGACGCGTTTCGGCAAGACGCCGACCTGATAGAACACGTCGGCGATGCGCTGCTGATACGCGAGCGTGTCGCGCGTGACGGGTTCGACACCGAAGCGCGCGCGGCGAAATGCGAGCGCCACCGCCGGCTCCGGAATCCCCCAAAGCTTCGAGAACTCGGCCGCGCCCTGCGCGCGGTTCGCATCGAGCCATCGCTGAACCGCCGTCAGTTCCGACACCGCTGCGTCCAGCACGTCGGCGTTGCGCTGCGCATACGTGCGCGACGCAAAGTAGTAGCCGCGATTCTCGACGAGCCCGGTGCCGTCCGCGACGACGCGCGCGCCGAACGCCTGCTGGACCACCGCGAGAAACGGATCCCAGATGATCCATGCGTCGACCGAGCGGTTCTCGAACGCGGCCCGCGCATCGGACGGCGACAGCCAGACCGGCGTGATATCCGCATAGTTGAGCTTCGCGGCCTGCAGCAGCCGGACCAGCAGGAAGTGCGTGTTCGAGCCCTTCACCAGCGCGATGCGCTTGCCGCGCAGGTCCGCAAAAGTCTTGACCGGCGAATCTTTCGCGACCACCACCGCCTCGGCCGCGGGGCCGGCCGGCGTCTGCGCGTAATAGACGAGCGGCACACCAGCCGCGAGCGCGAAGATCGGCGGCGCCTCGCCGACATCGCCGAAGTCGATCGATCCCGCATTCAGCGCCTCGAGTTGCGGCGGCCCCGACGGAAACTCGGTCCACGTGACGGTCACGCCGAGTGTCGCGAGCTTGCTCTGCAACGTGCCGCGCGCCTTGAGCAGACTGAGCGGCCCTTTCTGATAGCCGATGCGCAACGTCCGCGCGCCGGCCGTGCTCGCCAGCGCGAAGCCCGGATGCGCGGCGGCACCCGCCGCGATCGCCAGGCCGGCATGCAGGAGCCGGCGGCGGGTTGTGGAGTGTTGGTCTGCCATGTCGTGTCGGGTTCGATGAAGAGGATGCAGCTTTGCGCACGCATGCGATGAAGCTGGTCGAGCCGATTCTAGAAGGTTGGCGCCACGTATCGAACCAACGATGTTCGATATGGAAAGCAAGCGCTTTCATAAGGGCACGCCGGGTGCCCGAACGTCATTGACCGGGTCGGTCGTGAGGGTGCAGTCGACATCCGCGACAAATACAGGACTACGTATTATTTAAACGATTGTAATGCAGCCTCGGGTCGTACGCCGAAGGTTCGACTTCAGGACTTGCAGGAAGCGGTCAGCGCTGCCTCATCGGCAGCCAGCAACTCGGGCACGTATTCACGCAGGAAATCGACGAACGTGCGGATCTTCGCGTCGAGATACTGACGCGACGCGTACAGCGTATAGACCGTCAGCTTCTGCAGCCGGTAGTCGGGCAGCACGCGCACCAGCGCGCCGCTCGCGAGCGCGGGCAGCGCGGCCGACATCGGCAGCGAACCGATCCCGAGTCCGGCACGCAGTGCGGCGCCGAGCGCATCGGCGATGTTCACCTGGAAATCCGGTAATGGCAGTTCGAACGTTTCGCGTCCGTTGGGGCCGTCGAGATGCCAACGGTCGCGCGGAAAGAGCGGCGTGACGATCTGCAGGCACGCATGCCCCTCGAGGTCGCTCACCGTGCGCGGCGTGCCGCGCGCCTTCAGGTACGCGGGTGACGCGCACAGCACGCTGCCCACGTCGCCGAGCCGCTGCGACACGAGCCCGGAATCGGGCAACTCGGTCGTGCTCAACTGTAGAGAGACGTCGTAGCCTTCGTCAATGATGTCGGGCACGTGCTGCGACAGCGTCAGCTCGACCGCCACCGACGGATAGCGTTCACGGTAGCGCACGACCGCGGGCACCACGTAGGACTGGCCGAAACTCGTCGTCGCGTGAACGTGCAGCCGTCCCGACGGCTTCGCCTGTGCGTCGGCCGCCTCGGCTTCCGCTTCGTCGATATAGCCGAGGATACGCTGGCAGCGGTCGAGATAACGCTGCCCGGCGTCGGTCAGCGCGATGCGGCGCGTGCTGCGGTTGAGCAGACGCGTGCGCAGATGCGTTTCGAGCTGCGCGACCGATCGCGATGCGTAGGCCGTCGTGATGTCCAGGCGCTGGGCCGCGCTCGTGAAGCTGCCCTCCTCCGCGACCCGGACGAAAATGCGCATCATCTGTAACGTGTCCATCGACCTGTCCCCGGGATTGAGATCACGTCGCGCCACCGTGCGGCCATGGTGCCGGCGGCTCCGGCGCAAGCCGGTCTGGCGCGAATTGTGCGGAACAGTACAGCAGCAGTGCGGGCGTGTCCAGTTCGCCGTACGCGACGTGATCCGGACGCCGAACCGTGTTGCCGCGCCGCCGTGCGCGACGCGTACGGTCCGGGCGCCGACGCGACCGGACGCACCCGCACGCGAACGGCATCGAATCGGCAATAGCGACCCGGCGACCACGGTGCCGCGTCGCGTTTCACGTCACCTATCGCGCATTACGCCGCGGCTGCCGCATCGAACGGATTGCGCAGCACGATCGTGTCGTCGCGCTCCGCGCCGGTCGTGATCATCGAAACCGGTGCGCCCGCGACCGCTTCGATGCGCGCAATGAAATCCTGCGCGGCGCGCGGCAGCGCCGCACGTTCGCGGATCCCCTTCACGGTGCCGCGCCAGCCGTCGAACCGCTCGTACACGGGCTTCGCGCGCGACTGCGCATCGAGGCTCGCCGGCAGATGATCGACCCGCACGCCATCGAGTTCGTAGCCGACGCACAGCTCGATCGACTCGAAACCGTCGAGCACGTCGAGCTTGGTGAGCGCCAGCGAATCGATGCCCGAGATCCTGACGGCCTGGCGCAACTGCGCCGCATCGAGCCATCCGCAGCGGCGCGGCCGGCCGGTATTCACGCCGAATTCCTGCCCGCGTGCGCGCAGCGTTTCGCCGGTGGCGTCGGACAGCTCGGTGAGGAACGGACCGCCGCCGACCCGCGTCGCATACGCCTTGGTGACGCCCAGTACGTGACCGAGCTTCGACGCGCCAAGGCCCGTACCGGCCGCCGCCGCCGAGGCAACGGTGCCGGACGACGTCACGAACGGGTAGGTGCCCCAGTCGATGTCCAGCATCACGGCTTGAGACCCTTCGAACAGGATGCGCTCGCCGCGGTCGGTCGCGTCGTTGAGATCGGCCCACACGGGGCGCACGAACGGCAGGATCCGCGGCGCGAGGTCGACCAGCGTCGCCAGCATCGCGTCGCGGGAGTACTCATCGAGCCCCAGGCCGCGGAACCACGCGTTGTGATGGTCGACCAGCACATCCAGTTTGGCGGCGAGCTGGCCCGGTTCCGCGAGATCGCCGACGCGCAGCCCGCGACGCCCGACCTTGTCCTCGTAGGCCGGCCCGATCCCGCGCAGCGTGGTGCCGATGGGCTCGCGACGCAGACGCTCCTGGGCCTGGTCGATCGCGCGGTGGATCGGCAGCACCAGCGTCGCGTTCTCGGCGATCGACAGATTGTCCGGCGTCACCGACAGCCCGAGCTCGGCCATCCGCCCGATTTCCGCGAGCAACGCCTCCGGATCGAGCGCCACGCCATTGCCGATCACGCCGCGCTTGCCGCGCACGACACCGCTCGGCAGCAGCGCGAGCTTGTACGTCTTGCCGCCGACGACCAGCGTATGACCCGCGTTATGGCCGCCGTTGTAGCGTGCAACGAGATCGGCCTGTGCCGCCAGCCAGTCCACGACGCGCCCCTTACCTTCGTCGCCCCATTGGGCGCCCACGACCACCACGTTCGGCATGCTCCGCACTCCATGTGAGAAATTCAGACAATCGTTCGGCCGAGCCGGCCGTTTGTGTGCCATATTGGCGGAGCTTGAACGCCCGATCAAACGATTAAACCTGAACTATCGCGTGAGTAAATTTCACGCGAAATGATGCAATGGCCCGACGACTCCCTCCGTTGAACTCGCTGCGTGCGTTCGAAGCCGCCGCGCGCCTCGGCAGTTTCACGCTGGCCGCCGACGAACTGTGCGTGACCCACGGTGCGATCAGCCGGCATGTGCAGCAACTGGAAGCGTGGCTTGGGCGGCCGCTGTTCGAACGCCATAACCGGCGGGTCGAATTGACCGACACCGGCCGCGCGTATCTCGCCGAGGTCGGTGCGTCGTTCGACCGGATCGCGCTCGCCACCGCGCAGCATTTCGGCCACGCGCAGCAGCGCGTGCTGCGCGTGAGCGCACCTGCGACGTTTTCGTTGCGCTGGCTGGTACCGAAGCTGTCGTCATTCCAGGTTGCCCATCCAGCCATCGAGGTGCGGCTGTCGACGTCGAACGAGCCGATCGAAAAGCTGCGCGACAAGGTCGACCTGATCGTTCGCGGCGGCCCGCAGGCCATCGACGGTTACGTTGCCGAGGAATTCCTGTCCGAAGTCCGGCTGCCGGTGTGTGCGCCGAAGCTGCTGGAGGGGCGGCCGTTGCATACGCCCGCCGATCTCGCCGGCTTCACGCTGCTGCACGCGGCGACCTATCCCGGCATGTGGCCCGAATGGCTCGCGGCAGCCGGACATCCGAATCTCGTGCCCCGACACTCGCTCACGCTCGAGCATTTCTACCTGACGCTGCAAGGCGCGCTCGACGGGCTCGGCGTCGCGATGGGGCCGATCGCCCTCGTCGCAGACGACATCGCCGAAGGTCGGCTCGTGCAGCCGTTCGGCGAACCGGCGCTGCCGCCGTGGCGCTACTTCACGTATGTGGCCTCCGCACGCGCGAACGACGACGCGGTGCGGGCGTTCAAGGACTGGTTGAAGGTGACGGGCAACGCGTCTGCGCCGGGCGGCCGGTACTGACTGCGGCGATGTGCCGGTCGTGCGCGTCGAGACGTACAGGAATGCGAATTAAATAACGCAAGCGTGTGGAACGCGTTTGCTCTTGTCGAGACCAGGAAGGTTGGTTTCGATGTGCGCCGCGGGGACGCGACGCATACGGCAAGCCGCGGATCGAACCGCGGCTTGCCCCGGACGACGCTTACTGACCAGCGCCGGCGGCTTTCTTCTCCGCGTTCTGCAGGTTCTGCGGATAGTTCGGATCATTGGCCGCCGGCTTGTAACCGGCATCTTCGAGTTTCTTCAGCTCGGCGCTGTTCTTTGCGCGTGCAGCCTTGCGCTCTGCCTTGTGTTGCGCCCTGGCCGCCTTGCGTGCCTGGCTCTTCGCCGCCTTGGCGTCCTGTGCGGTAGGCGCGCTGGCGTCGGTCTGTGCAAACGCGGGAACTGCCGAGCCGAACAGGAACGCGGCTGCGGTAGCAGCCAGCGTGAGTTTTCTGATCTGGATTCGCATCGCTGAACTCTCTTTTCTGGTTTATCACGGATTGAAAGACCATCGAGATACCGCCCCTGCCCCGATTGGTCGTCATGCCGTAATCGGGACCTGTGCATCATAACCGCGTCGCGAAAAATGTGGCGTCAACGTGGCAGCGGAATTGGGATACACGTATGGGAGAAGATGTGAATGCCGCTCGACCGTCACAGGGGGACTGCAGGAACTGTGTATCGCGCTGGTGCGGTAACTGAAAACGGTCGATGTAGCCGCGCTTCTGTGACCCGGATCGGTCATTTACGCACAGTGCGGTGCGATGCGAGGGTCCAATGACCGTTACATCGGCGGTGTTGCCGGCGGGCTTGCACTCGACCTGCCCGTCATCCGACCAATCCCGATCACAGCAGCAGTCGACCTGTGCATCACGTTGCCGGTCGCCGCGGTTCAAGCGACGGTTCCTCCCATAAACGACCACGAATCGGTTCTACGGTGATCAAGGCACGCGCAATGCGCATTGCCACAGCGCGCGACGTTCGACCCGGCAACCAATCGATGAACTGTGATGCGCAGGGTTACCTGAGCCGGTAAAACGCATCGCCGTGTGGTGTGGTCCGGTGGTCTGTCTGACAAAAGGCGTGGACGCGTCGCGTGCGGTGAAGACATCCGCCGGAATCATTTCACGACTCCGCAGACGGTACCGCACCGATGTCGGGATGCTCGTCGAGCGACGTGGCACGTAGCGTCGAGGTTGCGGGAACGTCTGTGATCCATCCGATTCTGCTCAGCAATGCCTCGCAGAACACGCACGAACCACAGGTTTTTGATTCCTCGGCTTTGACTGGCCGGCATCCCGACGGGTGCGTTGCCCGCACAGCGGGCCGATTCCTGTGGCCTCGTCTCGTCGGTGAGCTTTTACGGGATTCGGAAGTGTTCGACGGTGAGCATCTTCGGGATCGTCGCTCGAATTCGAGTGCGGTGAGCTTCGTGGTCACCCCCATCTTCACTTTGGTTCGCGTTGTGCATCAGGTCGCTTCAGGAGCCGGCCGCATGCATCGGAGGCGCCGACAACCCAGTTCATCGGCGGAAGCCGATCCTGGATCTCTCCTTGCGTCCCGGGGGCACAGCATTGATCTTCGGTTGGCGACTTCAAAGGTAGAAAGTTGGAAGACTTTGGGGCGCTGAAGCGACGCGCGTCGATTTCCTCTGTGCACAGCTCACAGGCTAAATTTGACGAGAGACCCAGGTAGGCAATCGAAAAAACTTGTCTGCCGACAGCGATGCACGAGTGCAAAAAAACCCTTCGCCCGCCATCCCGGATGATTTCAAGCTGCTGTGAACGAGACCGAAGAGATCAGCGTTTCCTGTCGCTGATTGGCTTGGCTGGCCGACAAGGAGAGCTCGTAAGGTCGCGGAGCCGGTTTTTTTGATCCCATAAATGGGAACCTGTGTCTGTAAACAGAGGTTTTTCTCCCATAGGTTTCTACGTTTCCGTTGATGTGAGTGTGTACTCACCTCTTCTGGGAGCCCTGTCGGGCCTGAAACCACTGTGGATCGAGGAGCCAGGCCATGGTTTCCCAGGGCTGAATCGAAGCATCGCGGTGCTTTCTACACCATAGACGGCTACCCATTGGTAGCGGTTTATGGGGCTCGTCTTTTTGTGGAGGCGCACGTGTGTTTACATCTTTTGTAAACCACGTTTACTTCTTTAACTACTTTTAGACGGCTCACAGCCTTATCTGACAAGGGTTTGAAGGGTGTTCGGTACCCATTTATGGGAGCACAGGTGGAAGGGTCTGGGGTTTAAGGTCTGTGGATTTGGGGTTTGGGGTACCGCGTTGTGGGGAATCGGGGTTGTGGATATGGGGTAAGCGTACCCGGTTATGGGAAATTGGCCTGGAAACGTGTTGGGTAGTCGTCTATGGGAATCCCTGCGGGTAGCCTTTTATGGGGGCCTTTTTTCGATCCGTGAATGGGCGGGTGCACAGCGTTTTTCTTGTGGTAGTCGGCTATGGGGAACCTCTAAGGTACCCGGTTATGGGTGGTATTTGTGGCGGCTCGATTGCATTTCACCAAGATTCCTGGCGACGGGTTCCCATGGACAGGATCGATGGCACAGACAGGTAACCATTTATGGGGAAAACAACTGGTTGCCGTTTATGGGAGCGATATCAGCCTTCAGGGCCAAAATCCGCGCTGCCAACGCAGCTGACGCGGATCGATAGGTACCCTCCTGTGGGAATCGATCAAGGTAGCAAGTTATGGGAAGAAAACACGACTGTGCTGCAGAGCACCACGATTTCGCCCAACGATCTCGATTCCGCGCATTTGCTTCCCATGGATGGTTACCTTCCCGAGGGCAAATCTCGTGCCGGGTTTCCGTGTCCGGGTATCTAAGGTAGCGGCTTGTGGGAGGCATTTTTGTCGAAAGGTAGATGGATATGGGGCTCCGCACAGATTGTCTGATTGTGAATTTTCCTTTTGAATCTGGAGGTTAGCTAAGATAGTGGAAGTAAAGCAGGAACAGGGGCGTTGCTCCTCGACGCGAAAAGGTATAAAGTCCGCTCTCAACAAGGTCACCTTATCCGGACATTACGATGCCGCGCAAGCCCGCAAGCAAAGGCTCAGACAAACAGGTTTCGCTGTTTCAGACACCCGAGCCTCCCGACTTGCTGCGCAAGGCGGTCCAGGCGATTCATATCGCGCCCAAGTCCGGAAAGATCGGTCTGCAGCAACGCAAGATGTTCAGCTCGCTGATCAAGAACGCGCTTCGGCAGGAGGCGTTCGAGCCGGGCCGGACGAGCTTCTCGATCTCGATCGCGTCGCTTTCGCACGAGAGCGGGTTGAACAGCAACAACACGAAGTACGTGAAGGACACGGTCAACTCGCTGATCAGTACCGTCGTCAACTGGGACTACCTGGCCGCGGATCGCTCGACGGTCTGGAAAGCGTCGGGCCTGCTCGCGGGCGCGGAGCTCGAGCAATCGGTGCTGAAGTACAGCTTCTCCGACCAGATTCGCAGCGAGTTGCTCAACCCCGAGATCTACGCACTGATCGATATGCGGATCGCCCGCGAGTTCCGGCGGTCGCACTCGCTCGCGTTATGGGAAAACACCGTGCGCTACGAGGGGATCGGCATCACCGCGAAGATCCCGCTGCCGAAATTTCGTGACCTCATTCTCGGTCAGGACAAGGCGTCGCAGTCGTACAAGGAATACAAGCTGTTCAAGAGCAAGGTCCTGGTGCCGTGCATTCAGGAGGTGAACGAAGTATCGGATCACACGCTCGAGCTGATCGAACACAAGTCCGGCCGGAGCGTGGAAGCCGTCCAGTTCAAGGTGACGCGCAAGCAGAGCGCCGATACGGTGGAGGACGGCGACGTCAAGAACGAAGCGCTGGTCGAGGAGGTCGCCAAGTTCGGCATTCCGCGTTCGGAAGCGCGGCGGCTGATCACGCAGTACGGTGTGCAGCGCATCAAGGCGGCGATTGCCTATACGCTCAATCGGACTACGAAGAAGAATGCGGCGCCGGTCGACAATGTCGCCGCGTATTTCCGCAAGGCGCTGACGCACGGCTACACGCTGGCCGACGGGCAGGGAACGGAGGCGGCCGCACCGGCGAAAGAGTCCGCGCAGAGCAAGCAGGAGCAGATTCGCGACAAATATCTGGCGGCGAAGGTCGAGGAAGCCGGCGCGTATTTCCGCGAACTGGAGATCGACGATCAGACCAAGCTGATCGATCGTTACAACGAGACGGTGGCGGGCTCGAAGGACCTGACGCTGTCGCCGAAGAAGAAGGCGAGCAAGCTTGCGCAGACCAGCTTCTTCCGATGGCTGGCGCTGGATACGTGGGGCGAACCGACCTCGGACGACTTGCTGGAATTCCTGCTGAAAAGCAGTCTCGCAGGCAACTGAACGAGGCCTCGCAGCCGGGTGCGTATCGCGCGCCGGACGTCGTCGTCCGGCTTCGCGATGCGACGCGGATGCGAGGCCTTCTGCTTTTGGCGCGTTACTGTTGCGTGGCCGCTGCCAGTTCGGCAACGTACGCATCGATGACGGTTTTGAGCTTGTCGGCGAGCGCCTCCTGGTGCGATGCGTCGACGCCCTTGAGCTGCAGATCCAGACGCCCGTCCGGATAGGTCTTCAACTGGCCGATCGCGCGCGATTCGAGCGCGAAGTCGTGACGAACGCTGTAACGCGTGCGTCCCGCTTTCTTGCTGCCGTCGCTCTGTGCACGCAGGAAATTCTCGAGATCACGAACCGATTTCTTCCGGTCGATCACGGCCGTCAGCAGCCGGTCGGCCGTCGGCTCACCCAGACGTTCGAAGATCAGCTTCAGGAAGTACGCCGCCTGCAGGCCGACCACGTCGTTCGCGCTGGCCATCCGTTCCAGGAGCGTGTTCGGGAGCGCGTTGAGCGACAGCGTCTTGCTGATCGACGCCTTGTCCTTGCCGATCTTTTCCGCCAGCGTGTTCTGGTCGGAAAAGACCTTCTCGTCGAGGAGACGCTTCCACGCAACCGCATCGTCGAAGATCGTCTGGCGTTCGTGGTCGTGGTTCGCGCGATACGCGATCGTATAGAGCTGCTCGGGCGTGTGGTCGGTGCGGAACGTGGCGTTGATGGTTTCATCGCCGTTGATGCTCGTCGCGCGGAGCCGGCGTTGCCCGTCGATCACCACGAGCTTGCCGGGAAACTCCGGGAGCCGCGTCACCTTGATCGGCTCGATCTGCCCTTCCCGTTTCAGCGTCAGGGCGAGCTCGTGCAGGCTCGACTCCGAGTAGAACACGCGCGGGTTGAATGGGTTCGGGATGCAATCCTTGACCAGCACCTTCTGCGGCGCGCCAAGATCCGACGTGCCGGCGGGCGTGGCCGCAGCCGGGGCGTTGGCGGGTGCGGTGTCGACGACGGCATTCGGTGCGGCGGCCGGTTCGGGCAGCCGCGTTTCGAGCGCCGCATTTTCCTGCGCGAGTCCGCGCAGCAGGCCGGCTGCGAGATGCAGGTTGCCGGTCGGCTTCTTGTCTTTCGAGGTGTCCTTAGCCATGGGCGGCTCCGGTAGCGCGCGTCGACGCGATGTATTGGGCCATTTCCGTGACCAGCTTTTCGATTTCCGCTCGGGCTTCTTTCAGGCCCTTCAGGTACCGATTGTGATGATGGATCGTGGTGCCGAGCGCAAACGTCTGACGGTAGACCTCGCGTTGCGCGATCTGGCTGTCGAGCAGATGCTCCCCTATTTCTTCTGCCCTTAGAATCTTTAAAATTTCTTCACGCATTTTAGTTTTTCCATTAACACTATTCAGCATTAATGCGGAAGAAAGATTTGGGTTACGAACGGAGCGCATCGACTCGATCATGCGGATCATCGCGACGGTGCTGTAGAGATCGGCCGGCGACGGCGACAGCGGCACGAGGCAGAAATCGGCGACTTCGAGCACGGATGCAATTCGCGGATCTTCGAGGTTGCCGGGACAGTCGACGACGATCACGTCGAAGTTCGCGTCCTGCTTCTTGATCTCGCCGCCGATGCCGCGACCGGCAGGGGCCAGCGAAAGGACCGTCATCGGCAGCGTGTTTTCGCCGCTCGTCACCCACCGGACGGACGTGCCTTGAGGGTCGGCATCGATCAGGGCGACCTTGTTGCCGCCGGCCTCGAACGCAGCCGCGATATTGACGGAAATGGTTGTCTTCCCAGTCCCACCTTTTTGATTACTGACGGCGATCTTGAAAGCCATTAAATTCCTCCACGGAGTTTTGCGTAATATATGCAGTTATTACAAAAATGTCCAGAAAAGCCTTCGATGCGATGCATATCTTTGTGATCGATGTGGTTGTCACGTGACAAGTGGGCCGAATGGCTAACGAGGCAGTCGTAGCTGATGCTCGAGTAAAAATAAAATTGACGGCTGCGTTCGAAAATGACGTACAACGATCGAGAGAAAATTCGGCAAGCTTAAGCGTCGATGCCAGAGTTAGCGCGTAGAGATTAGCTGCTCGATCTTCTTTTGCTTCTGACGGAACTTGCTGTGATTCCAGCAACTTGGTTGCACGGATGCCGTCGGTAGAACCGGTTGTCACGTGACAAGTCTTGGGGATTTGATTCTTCTCGGCGCCATCCGGCACCAGCAAGTCGTTGATTGATCGCGTTTGCGGATATGGCGAGATCATTTCAATGCCCAATATCTGTATTGGGTTTGGCGCGACTGCTTCCAGTGAGTCGAGTTGTCACGTGACAATCGACTCGGAACGGGAGGCGGTGTCAGCACTGAGGCACCTCTTAGAAGGAGTTTTGGTGGGCGCGAACAGGTGGATCGTTAAAGGAGGGATTCGCCACCATTGGTTCGTCGCGAGGTGCCGCTTCCCGGGCGGGTTGGGTGGTGGGTTGTCACGTGACAACTGGGGAGTCGTATTGGCGAAATTGAGTGTCAAGGTGGTACGTGCACTGCGTGTCGGTTGGGACGCACCTTCGTCTCGGAGTCTGGTTCATCAAGTAGTTTAGGTCCGCTGCGTTCATCGCTGGCTAGCCACATTCAAGTCCCAGCGGAGACGTGCCGGTCGGCTTGCTGAACGACACCTCACGATGTGTGTCGCGGATGCTTTGATGTGGCCCCATTTATTCGAGGGCTCAAACCCAACTTGGTCGCATCCGGTGGCCGGCAGGGGAGGGTATGGCTTTGTCACGAGTAGCCAGCCTGACGGCCAACGCAGTCAGGCGCTTCTACACAACAGCCGTGTATCCGAGGACCCGATTGACAACAAATTCCAGCACTAAGAGCCATCAGGCAACTCAAACGGGCCGGATCGTGAAACATTTTCAAGAAATACGGCGATCGTGGAAATCCTTGTCCAGCAATGGGTTGTGCCATATTCTTCATGTTGTTTCACGCAAAATTGATGAGATCATCCCTGTAAATAGGGGCGCATGATCATTTCACGTTCCGTGCTCGGAAGTTTGCGCGAAGGCATTAAGAGTCGTCTCGTATGATACGTATTATGTGGTATTTGAAACAATTTTCGGTTGGTCAGACGTCGGAGGCAAATCGAACTGCCGAAAATCATATACATGACGGCACGATTTCGAGTTGCTGGTTAGATGTGCCGCGCAAGTGATCATCGCGAGTTGTCACGTGACAACGCGAGTTCCGGTTGCACCGTTCGTTGGATTGAAGCGTGCCGCAGGAATCTCGGCACCAAAGAATTTGTGGTCGAGCGTCCGGAGGACAGTAAGGCGACTCGATCGTTGAAGGGGTGAAACCCTCATCAACTCATGAGGTCGATATGCGCCGGCTTACATGTGGCCGATTGATGCTCGGAGTTCGGGTACACGTTCGACGTCGCGAGACGCCCACCCACCGCTCGATACTTAATTAGAAATTCCCAGCCGGGCTCCGACCAATCAATCCTGAGTTGGCAAGAAGGGCACATCCCGCTGCGCTCGTCTGACTCACCTGGATCGATTCTTCACGCGTGAAGCCGATCCACCCAATGTGCGGGTATCACCACGATCGGATTTTCATCTCGACGGTACCGTCCCGCGATCGTTAAGTCGCCGCCACCGACAGAACGACGTCCGCCCCGCTCCGCAGGCTATCGATATCTCTCCGCGGCGAATTGCCGAACAACCGGCTGTATTCGCGATTGAACTGGGTCGGGCTCGCATATCCGACCCTGAACGATGCCGACGCTGCGTCGAGCCGCTCGGACAGCATCAACCGACGTGCTTCATTGAGCCGCATCCATTTCTGGTATTGCAGCGGACTCATGCCGGTGAGCTGACGGAAGTGGTGGTGGAAGGTCGAACTGCTCATCTGAACCTGCGCCGCCAGATCGTCGACGCGCAGCGACTCGTCGTAATGGGTTCGCAACCACTGGATCGCCCGTGACACCCGGTTGCCCTGACTGCCGGCGGACGCGATCTGACGGAGACGGCCACCCTGGTCGCTGGTCAGCAGCCGATAGTAGATTTCCCGCTCGACATAAGGTGCGAGAACGGCAATGGCGTTCGGGTCATCCAGTAACGTCAGCAACCGGTTCACCGCGTCGTAGAGCGGTTCGGTCATCTCGCCGACGACGAGACCGCGGCCTGCGGGAGCTTCCTCTTGATCCGCCGCGACCTGCGCCATCAGTTCGGCCATGACGCGAAAATCAAGCTTGAGCCCGATGCCGAGAAACGGTCTTTCACGGCTGGCCTCGATGACCTGCGTCGATCCGGGCAAGTCGAGCGACGTGATCAGAAAGCGGTTGGCGTCGCAGAGATACACATCCCCGCTCTGAATGATCCGCTTCGTGCCTTGAACGACGAGACCGAAGCTCGGCTCGACCATGCAGTCCATCGGTTGCGTCGTCGCTTCCCTTCGATGGAGGCTCAGGTTCGGAATGGCCGTGGTGAGGTGGTCGACGCCTTTTGTCCACCTCGCGACGCGCTCCGCGAGCGTCTGCCGCAGGTCGTTCTCCCGGCTAGGGCTGGTTGAGCGGGGGGCTGCAAGGTTGAGCGCAGCGATGGCGGCGTCTGATTGGCCGGATGCCGGATGCATGACTTCTCTACTCAGGTAATCGGGTCTATAGGCGGGCAGCCGGCGTGCGGGTACGCCGGCAACCCGCCTCCCGGAGGCGCGGCATGACTGCGCGCCCGGGAAAATGCGCAACGACCGGTGGGCCTACTTCGTCGCTTGCGACGCGCAAAGCGACCAGCGGCGCGATTTCGTGGCAACGGACGTCGCGCGCTCGTCTACCGTGCGCCACCACCGCTCGCCACGGTGCGGCGCATCGAGCGCGAGGCGCTCGCCCATCCTCGGCGTCGACAGCTCGACGCCTCGCACGATCGCCAGCGCCGTGACGCGCTCGAACGGTTCCTGCCAGCGGTGCATCGCGAGATCGAACGTACCGTTGTGGATCGGAACCAGCCGGCGTCCGCGCAGATCGATGTGCGCCTGCACGGTTTCTTCCGGCTGCATGTGCACGTACGGCCATTGTGCGTCGTATGCGCCCGTTTCGATCAGCGTGACGTCGAACGGTCCGAGGCGCTCGCCGATCGTCCGGAAACCGTCGAAGTAGCCCGTGTCGCCGCTGAAGAATACGCGCAAGTCGTCGTCGACGATGACCCAGGATGCCCACAGCGTGCTGTTGCCATCGAACAGGCTGCGCCCGGAAAAATGCTGGGCAGGTGTCGCGGTCAGTGTCAGGCCGGCCACGTCGACACTCTGCCACCAGTCGAGCTGACGGACTTTCTTCGCGTCGATGCCCCATTCGATCAGGCGGTCGCCGACGCCCAGCGTGGTCACGAACACACCAGTGGTTGCCGCAAGCGCGAGCACCGTGTCGCGGTCGAGGTGATCGTAGTGGTCGTGCGACAGGATCACGCCGCGCAGCGGCGGAAGATCTTCAAGCGCAATCGGCGGCGCATGGAAACGCTTGGGGCCGACGCGCCGAAACGGCGACGCGCGCTCGGCAAACACCGGATCGGTCAGCCAGAATTCGCCGCGCAGCTTGAGCAGCAGCGTCGAATGGCCAAGCCGGTACAGGCTGCGATCGGGGGCCGCATCGAGTTCCGCGCGGGTCAGCGAATCGACGGGCAGCACGCCCACGGGGACGGTATTGCGTGGCTTGTTGACCAACATGTTCCAGACGATCCCGAGCGTCTTGCCCAATCCCTCGACCGGACGCGGCGCGACATTGCTGAAGCGCTCGCCATTGTGCTGCGGCGAGCCGCCAGACAGCGCGCGGCCGCGTCGGGCGGCCGCAAAACCCAGAATGCGATGAATCAAAACGAGAGGCGATGCCATGTCGGTTCGTCCGGAGATAAAAGTACACTAAACAGTGTAGTTTATTTTTGGGATAAGTAAACTGCCCGGTGTAAAATTTCTGAATGGATACCAGCACGCCCCCTCAGCGCTTGACCGATCGAAAGCGCGCGGCCATCGTCGACGCGGCCATCGAGGAATTTCTCGCATCGGGTTACGACGCGACCAGCATGGACCGCATTGCCGCGCGCGCGGACGTGTCGAAGCGCACGGTCTACAACCATTTCCCGGGCAAGGAAACGTTGTTCGCCGCGATCCTGCAACAATTGTGGGAGGCGACCCGAACTGGCGGTTCGCCGACCTATCGTGCCGACGTGCCGCTGCGCGAGCAATTGCTTGCGTTGCTGGATCGCAAGATGCGCCTGCTCAGCGACGAGGCATTTCTCGCGCTCGCACGCGTCGCGATCGGTGCGGCCATCCATTCGCCGGAACGTGCGCGCGACATGGTCGAGCGTCTCGGCGAGCGCGAGGAAGACATGACGGTCTGGGTGCGAACGGCCGCGGCGGCCGGACGCCTGGCCGTCACCGATCCGGTGTTTGCCGCGCATCAGCTGCACGGTGTCGTGAAGGTATTCGCGTTCTGGCCGCAGATAACGATGGGCCAGCCGC
The DNA here is from genome assembly GCF_048627025.1 of Burkholderia aenigmatica. NCBI lineage: Bacteria > Pseudomonadati > Pseudomonadota > Betaproteobacteria > Burkholderiales > Burkholderiaceae > Burkholderia > Burkholderia aenigmatica. The sequence goes on from NZ_CP184470.1 coordinate 1,107,799, forward strand.
CGCTTGAGGCGGCCGAGCAACAAAAAGTCGCGGAATCGGCAGCCGACATGTTTCTCGCGTACTACGCGCGACCGGAAGACCGCGACGCATCACGCGGTGAAACGAGCTGATCGTGCATCCGGTCGAACATGCGCGGATCGAAACGGGCGCGATGCGCAAGATCGATGCGCGCCAGGCACCGGCGAGCCGGCAAACCGGCAAATCTGCGAAAGCGAACGCGGAACCGCCGCGTATGCAGGCGGGCCATCCAGCGGAAACCGGCGATGCCGCCGGCGCACCTGAAACCGAACGCGGGTGACGACGCATGAAGACGTTGTTGATCGTCTATCACACGATGACCGGAGGCACGCAGCAGATGGCCGAAGCGGCTGCCGGCGCGGCGCGCGAGCAACCTGGCGTCGACGTCAGGCTGCAGCGTGCTGACGCGACGAGCGCCGCCGACGTGCTCGCCGCCGACGCCTACCTGTTCGCAACGCCGGAGAATCTCGCGGCCATGTCCGGATTGATGAAGGATTTCTTCGACCGCTGCTACTACGCGGCGCTCGATCGCGTGAACGGCCGCCCGTATGCGGTGATGATCTGCGCGGGAAGTGACGGACAGAACGCGTTGCGCCAGATCGACCGGATCGCGACCGGATGGCGGTTGAAGAACGTGGCGCCGGGCCTGATCGTCTGTACGCACGCGCAGACGCCGGAGCGCATCCTCGCGGCGAAGACGATCGACGGCGATGACCTCGCGCGTTGCGCCGAACTGGGCGCCGGTCTTGCAGCGGGACTCGCGCTGGGCGTTTTCTGATCACTGGCGCCGTGACCGCGACGGCCGGCCAGAGCGAGACCGGGGCGAAGCAGCCCGTTTATGCACACCACCCGTGCATGCTCGTGCGGGTCCGATCCTGCGGGCACCGGATTGGCCGAACGCCGCGTCCTTAGCTGCCTTTTGTCGCCGCCGAAGGCCGATGGTATTCGGGCCAAAGACGTTTCACGAGACCGCGCGATGCGCCATAGGCATGGCAGCTGTCGATCTTGAGCGGTTTTCCCTCGCTGTCGCGCGCCTCGAGCGATGACTTCCGCATGCCGACCATCGTCTGGTAGGCCGTGGTGGCGATCGGGCCGAGCAATTCCTTCAGGTGCGTGCACGTATCGCAGGACGGCAGGCGCTTGCGAACCTCGCTGTTCCAGCCGGCACCGATGCTCAGTCCGACGAGTGCCTGCAGCGAGTCGCCGCCGCCCGGGCACTGCTCATACGGATGCGACCGGAGGAACGTCGATACGGCGCGGACGACCATGTCGGCGTCGAAGACCAGCGTCACACCGAGATCGTGGATCGGCGACAGCGCAGCGACCGTCCGCGTGCCGCCTGGTGGCGTGAAATCGAAGGTCTTGCGATCCGCGAGGCAGGCCGTTACTTCGAACTGGCCGTCGCTGCGCCGATAGCCGCGCATGTCGATCTGCCGATGGTGAATCTCCTCACGCGTGATGCCGTCGTGCGGAATATCGGGTGGGGGAACCATGTATCTGCTCCGTTTCGTACAACCGGTTCTTTTCGCAGGCAAGCGGGATGTCGACGGCTGGCCTGGCCAGGTGCGCAGCGAAACGGCCGGAGCAGGTTGCCGACGACATCGATCCGGCCATACTACGCACTTTTCGGCATCCTCGTACGCCACGGGATCGATGCGGACGCAACGAGTCGTGTACGGGCACCGATGTCATCGAAGGGGGGGCCGCACGTCGCGACACTTGCGCCGGTCCATCGTCGTGCGTCTCGCATTGCCGTGATCGTTGCGTCACACGCGCCGCCGGTGTTTTCCGGGATGCTGAGTCGTGCGAGGCCCGCGACGTCCCAAGGCGGCACGGTCGCGTTCGACGTCCCGTGGCGGCACACCGCGCGCGTGGTGTCGACCGGTGCCGCCGGGTCGATCGCCATGCGCAAGATGGCCCCGATTTCCGCCGATGCGGATGAACGGCGTGACTTCCGGAAACGTATCCATATAATGCGCAACACGACCGCACGGACGCATTTCCGGTGCCCCGAATCGGGCTAATGCAGACCAGCGAGTCAACCGGCCGTCGCGCGTACCGGTATACTTCCACTCCTGCCTTGTCCGGCATCGTGGCCGGGTGCCTGAAAACAGAGTGGCGTGCGCGATGCGGCCCCGTTGGGTTCCGCATCGGCGGCAGACGGGTCGCCCGCATGGCGGCGAAGCTTTTGCGCCGCGCGGCATGGCCGCACGAACCACACCTTATATTCCTGGTGGATTGAATTTATGGGTTTTGAACAACTTGCCGAATTGCGGGCGCAGCTCGCAGCGAAGGCCAAGCAGGAGCGCAACGCGAAGCGGCCGGCAGCACCGGCGGACACCGGCGCGAAGCCGAAGTCCGGTGACCAGCCGCAGCGTGGCGCCAAGCCGGCTGCGGCCGGCGGCAAAGCACCGCATCGCGCGAAGCCCGCTGCGGCGAAGCCGTCGGCGCCGGTGGATCCGGTCATCGTTGCGATTGGCAAACTGCAGCGTAAGTTTCCGCGTGCGTTCCCGAAGAATCCGGCCCCTAAAGTGCCGCTCAAGGTCGGTATCTGGGACGACCTCGCACGTGAAGCACAGGCCGTCGGGCTCAACGAAGCCGAACTGCGCGAAGCGATGTCGACGTGGTGCCGTGGTAACCGTTACTGGTCGTGCCTCGTCGAAGACGCGGTGCGGGTCGATCTGCAGGGTAACGAAGCAGGGCGCGTCACGCATGACGACGCTGCGCGGGCGCGCCGGCTGAAGGCTCGCCGCCCCGGCAAGGGCGCGGCGCAATCGGCCAAGGGTGCGCCGCAGCAGCCGAAGGCCGAGCAGCAAGCCGAGGCCGCCGCAGCCGAGCCGCAACCGGCGAACGTGGAAGCGCAAGCCGACGCAGCGCCGCAGGTCGAGCAGCAAACGGCCGGAAACGAGTAACCGGCACCGCGCCGCTGCATCCCGCACGGCGCTGCCTCGCATGCATATCGTGTGCGGCGAATGACACGGCAGGCTGACCTGCCTCGACAGAGGCAGGTCAGGACTGCTCCCACCGGCGCTCGACGTGCCGGGCCCTTATCCATCCCGCCTCGAACCGACCACGCGACCGAACGAAGAAAGTTCGTCGATCGGCGCTGCATGCGCGAGGTGTCGACGTTGTCGTATGCGCACGGACGGTACGCCCATCCTCAACGCGGCCACGCTTCATTCAATTAATTCGGTTTCCTAAAATAGAGTCGTACCGGAGCCATCGATTGGCGTGTGGATGTTCGCACCCGGCCATCGTGACATGATGACGCGCGATAATCCCGACCGGGTCGTGGGGTCGCGCAGCAAGCTGGCCGGTGCGATGCAGCTTGCATTTCGAAAGGTACGGAAAGCCGACTGCGACACGACTCGACGCCACGGCCGGCGCCTTTCAACGTCAATTCAAACCGGATCATGCACTCGAGACATTCCGCGATTCTCGTCGCGCTCACCGCTGCCGCGCTGTTCGGCGCCGCGACACCGCTCGCCAAGGCGCTGATCGGCGCGATGTCGCCGTTCATGGTCGCCGGCCTGTTCTATCTCGGCAGCGGCGTCGGGCTCGGTATCGGGATCCTGCTTCGCCGCCTGCACAACCGTCATGCACCGACCGCAGACGCCGCGCCGCTGCAGCGCGCCGACTTGCCGTGGCTGGCCGGCGCGATCGTGGCGGGTGGCGTGGCCGGCCCGGCTTTGCTGATGCTCGGGCTGTCGAGCACACCCGCAGCGACGAGCGCATTGCTGCTCAATCTCGAAGGCGTGCTGACAGCCGTCATCGCGTGGGTCGTGTTTCGCGAGAACGTGGATACGCAGGTGTTTCTCGGGATGGTCGCGATCGTCGCCGGCGGCACGCTGCTGTCGTGGACGCCGGGCCGGGCCGGCATACCGGTCGGCGCGTTGCTGATCGTCGGCGCATGCCTGTGCTGGGCGATCGACAACAACCTGACCCGCAAGGTCGCCGCGAACGACGCGATGGTCATCGCGTGCGTGAAGGGGCTGATCGCCGGACCCGTGAACATCGGCATCGCGCTGGCGACCGGTGCGACGTTGCCGGCTGTCCCGGTCACGGCCGCCGCGATGCTGACTGGGCTCGGCGGCTACGGGATCAGCCTCGTGCTGTTCGTCGTCGCGCTGCGTCATCTCGGCAGTGCGCGCACCGGTGCATATTTCTCGATCGCGCCGCTGTTCGGCGTCGTGCTGTCGCTGCTGATCTGGCCCGCACTGCCGCCCGCGACGTTCTGGATCGCCGCCGCGCTGATGGCGCTCGGCATCTGGCTGCACGTTCGCGAACGGCATGAACACACGCATGCGCACGAGCGGCTCGAGCACACGCACCGCCATCGGCACGACGAACATCACCAGCATGCGCACGATTTTGCGTACGACGGCAACGAACCGCACACGCATCCGCACGTGCATCTGCCGATCACGCACAGCCATGCGCATTTTCCGGACATTCATCATCGGCACCGGCATTGACCGTGTCGTGAACGGCGGACGTTACGGATCGCAAGGTAACCGTCTATGGGGCATGCGCCGCATCGCGCGCCTCTGGTTGCGGCACCGCCCGATCGCGGCGGCAGCAGCGTATGCGAGCCTGATCTTCGGTCTCGATCAACCGGATCGGCGAACTGTCCGGATCGATCGGTGCGCCGACCGTGGCGCCCCGGGCTTCGCGCGTCGGCCGGTGTGCACGTGGCCAGCCGGTCGCCTGCTCGGGAATCTGCGGGCACGTCGTCGAAGAACGTGCGGACGTCCGCAAGCCGGAAGCAGCAACTGAACCCGCTCATCGCCGGTTCGCGTTCGGGGTGCGGAAAGCATGCCGGCGACAGGTCACCGTGCTTGAGGATCATCCCGCCGTCGTCGCGTCAGGTTTCAGCGAATCCCGGTTCTTCGTAGAAGCCGGTGGTGACTTCGAAATCGCGCGTCGGCCGTCGGTCAACGCGGTTGCTCCGGATGGCGATGCGGCGAATCGCATGGGCGGCACGGGCCGTCGTGGTGACTATCGCGCGTGGGGAAAACAGAAGCCGAAATCCTCGCAGCCCGGGCACCCGGGGGCAGGGCCCGGCGGCACATCGAGCGCCGCGGCCACCTCCTGTGCGAGGAATTTCTTCCAGCGCAGGTGAGCGACGTTGCGCGCGGCAAGCGCGGGGAAATAGTGATCGAGCATCGCGGATACCGCATCACGCCCGTCGAGCCCGAGATCGCGCCACAGATGATCGGGGCGCAGGCATGCGTGCGCGATGATCGACGCGAGACAACCGGCGTCGTCGCGGTCGGCGGCGGGATTCGCGTCGTCCATCAGCTGCGCGTGCAGCGTCGCGACGAACGTCGCGTGGGTGGAGGGCAGCAGTGCGACTGCGGCCACCGTCATGAGTGCCGCGGCATCGGCCGCAGGCAGGCGCGGAAACTGCCGTGCCAGCAGGCCGGCCAGCTGTGCGTGAGACAGGCCGAGCAGCCCGAGTTCGTTGCGGCGCGCGCGTGCCGTAACGAGCGCGCCGAACAGGCGCGCATCGGGCGTGTCGGCGCCGGCCGCCGCGGACAGCAGCGACGCCAGCGCCCGTTGTTGCGCGTGATCGAACGCGGCGGTCATCGTGCGCACCGGCCCGACAGCCGCATGACGCGATTCGTGTGAATGAGCGGTGCCAAACGGATCGCCATCGCGATCGTCACCCGTTTACTCGACGCCGACGATCACGCTCGATGCCTTGAAGATCGCGGATGCCGCTGAGCCGCTCGCGAGGCCGAGGCGATCGACGCTGTCGTTGGTGACGATCGCGACGATCTCGGCGCCGCCCGCGGCCTTGATCACGACTTCCGAATTGACCGCGCCTTTCACGACCGACGATACGGTGCCCGCGACGCAGTTGCGGGCCGACACCTTGCTGCTGTCGACGTCGACCATCACGATGACCGACGACGCCTTCACGAGTGCGAATGCTTTCGAACCGGCCGCGAGGCCCAGTGAAGCCGCGCTGCCGTGGGTGATCACGGCGACGATGTCGAGGCCGTCCTGCGTGCGGAGCGTGATTTCGTCGTTGACGGCACCGGTCTTGACGGCGCTGACCTGGCCGGCGAAGTGGTTGCGGGCGCTGGTTCGCATGATGAATCTCCGGAAAATGAGCCGCCCGGCGGGCGGTGGGTAGAAGACGGGAATTGCGGACGAGTTTACCGTCAATAGCCGGCGAAATGCGGCTCGGGTTTGCGATGCCCGACATTCGGGTGGCGAACGCTCGTGTGCTTGCCCGGTGGTCCGCCCGTCGGAAGCCGCTGGTGAGCCCGGAGTGGTCTCGTGCGCACCGCCCGGTGAATAGAACGGCGGCGTCACGGTCGTTCCGCGCCGCATGCTGCACTGCGGGACGGCGCGAAGCGTCTGCCCGTTCGCGGCCAGCGCGCCTGACTGCGCCTAGCCGCGCTTCGACGTGCCGCGCGGCGCCGCTGCCTTGCGGGCCGGAGTGACCCGAGCCTCGCCCAGCGCGACGAGCGCATCGGTCAGTTGCGCCATGTGTTTTGTCATCGATCTCGGATCGCCCGACTGCAACGAGACGAAGGCGCCGTCGAAACCCATCATGCCGAAGTACGCGAGATCATCCGCGGTGGCGGCGGTCATGCCCTTGCCATCCTGGCTGAACGCGTTGCGAATCATCTCGCGCATGTAGTCGCGGCCTTCGGTGCGCACGTCGACGACGGTCTGCATCGCTTCCGGCTCCGCCGCCTCGTTGCTCATGACCATCACGAACAGCAGGCGCAGGAAATTCTCGCGGTGCAGGAAGACCTCGCCGGTCTTCTGCAGATACCAGCCGAGCCGCTCGCGCGGCGTGCCGTCGGGCGGGTTCTCGTGCGCATTGCGCATCGCGTCGAAGAAACCGTGCGCGCCTTGCGCCATGACTTCCGCGAGCAAGCCTGCCTTGGAACCGAAGTGATGGTAGATCGCGCTCTTCGGGATGCCGGTCGCTTCGACCAGCGCCGACATCGATGTGCCGGCATAGCCATAGGCCGACATGACGCGGGCCGCCGCGTCGAGGATTTCCTGGCGCGATTTCTGACCGCGCCGGTTACCGATTTGTTGTGGATTGTCCATTCCAAAAGTATACGCTCCCCGAGTATTGGACCGATTGGTCCAATACGCGTTTTCCCTAGATTTTCAGTTTTGGACCTATCGGTACAATCCGTTCATCGAAGACGTGAACCGTCACACCGCGTGGCGAACGCACTACAGGAGAAGGAGACAACCCATGACTCACGAGTACGACGCCGACGTTGCGATCGTTGGCTATGGTCCGACCGGCGTCATCGCCGCGCTCACGCTGGCCCGGCACGGCATTTCCTGCGTGGCGTTCGAACGGCATCGCGAGATCTACCCGCGGGCGCGGGCGGTGACGGTCAACGACTGGACGATGCGGATCTTCCAGAATCTCGGCGTCGACGAGGCGGTGCTGAAGCACATCGATCCTCAGCGCGCGCTGCGCTGGATGCGCTACGACGGCACCGAGATCATGCGCATCGAACACCCGCCGTCGACGCTCGGCATCAAGCCGCGCTTCTTCAACATCTATCAGCCGACGATGGAAGCGGCATTGCGTGAGTGCGCGGCGAAGTACGAACGCGAGATCGACGTGCGCTACGGCTTCGAGGTGGTCTCGCTGACGCAGGACGACACGGGCGTCACCGTCTGCACGAGAAATACGGCCACCGGCGAAACGAACGACACGCGCGTGCGCTACGTGATCGGATGCGACGGCGGGAGCAGCGCGACGCGCGGCATGCTGGGCATCAAGCTGCTCGGCGATACGCTGGACGTGCAATGGATCGTGATCGACTGCCGCGTGAAGCGCTGGTGGCCGGATCGCAACCTGCTGACCTTCTGGTCCGACAAGGAACGGCCCGTGGTCGATATCGCGCTGTCCGGCGGCAATCATCGCTGGGAACTGCCGCTCAAGCCCGGCGAAAGCGAGGCCGATTTCGCGACCCACGAGCAGGTCTGGCCGCTGCTGAAGGCGCTCGGCGTGAGCGAGGACGACGTCGAGATCCATCAGTACGCGTTCTACCGGCATCACACGCGCATGGCCGATACCTGGCGCGCCGGCCGTGCGTTTCTCGCCGGCGACGCCGCGCACCTGATGCCGCCATGGGCCGGCGCCGGCATGCAGACCGGCATGCGCGATGCCTTCGATCTCGGCTGGAAACTTTCTGGTGTGCTGAACGGTACGTTGTCCGAAGATTTTCTCGATACCTACGAGACGGAACGCCGGCCGAACGCGACGTTCTACACGCAGCTCGCCGTTCAGCTCGGTCGCATCATCAAACAGGAACTGACGGAAGACGAGCAGGCCGCGCTGGCCGTGCCGCCCGGCCCGGATGCGCCCGAGCCGCCGTTGATTGCGCCCCCCGTGCTCGCGGCCGGATGGCTGCGCGGCCCGCTCGGCGGCGAGAGCGTCGTCGGTCGGATGGTGCCGCAGCCGGTGGTGGGCGACAACCGCGGCGCGATGGCGCGGCTGGACGACCTGCTGGGTGACGGTTTCGTGCTCCTCGGCGACGACGTCGATCCGGCCAGCCTGCTCAGCGACGACGAAAAGGCGGCATGGGACCGGCTGGGCGCGCGCTACGTCGCCGTGCGCCAGCAACATGAGCATACGCAGGGGCCCGACGAATTCGTCGATCTCGACGGCGTGCTGCAGCCGTGGCTGCGCAAGTTCGGCGCGCGCGCGGTCGCGCTGCGCCCGGACCGGTTCGTCGCGGCCGCCGATGTGAGCGGCCTCGCCGTACCCGATCGCACCGTCAGCCGATGCGGGACGAATCAATGAAGGAGAGCAGGATGAGTACAGTGACGGAACTCGGATACGTCGGCATCGAGGCAAGCGACCTTGCCGCGTGGGAACGCTTCGCCACCGGCCTGCTCGGCATGCAGGTCGGCCGCCGCACCGACGACATGTTGAGCTTGCGGATGGACGACGCGGCGCATCGCTGGATCATCGTCCGGGGCCGTGCCGACGATCTCGCATTCACCGGTTTCGGTTGCGCAACGGACGCGGATCTCGATGCGATTGTCGGCAGGCTGCGCGAAGCCGGCACCGAAGTCGTCGAAGGCGACGCGCAGTTGTGCGCGCAACGGTCGGTTCGCCGCCTCGCCGTGACGGCCGATCCGCTGGGCAACCGCGTCGAACTCTATGTCGGGCTGGCCGCGGCCGATACGCCGTTCCAGTCTCCGCAACGCGTGTCGCGTTTCGTCACCGGTGGAATCGGCGCGGGTCATCAGGTGCTGATCGAGAACGGCGCGGACCGCCGCGTGCTCGTCGACTGGTACGGACTGCTCGGCTTCCGCACGACGGACGTCATCGACGAGGAAGTGGCGCCGGGCATCGTCGCCAGCGTGGCGTTCCTGCGCTGCAACCCGCGGCATCACACGGTCGCGTTCGCCAACATGCCGTTCGGCAAGCGCATGCATCACTTCATGATCGAGGCCGCCGATCTCGGCGACGTCGGGCTCGCGCATGACCGCTGCCTCGAAGCGAAGCAGCCGCTCGAGATGAGCCTCGGCATGCACCCCAACGACCGGATGTTCAGCTTCTACGTTCGTACGCCGTCGGGCTTCAATGTCGAGTTCGGCTGGGGCGGGCTCGTCATCGACGAATCCAGCTGGGAAGTTCAGCACCTCGACCGGCTCAGTACCTGGGGGCACCGGCCTCCGCATGTCGTCGCGGACCTGCTGCGCGGCTGATGCCCCCGCTCGGGCGCGACCGCAGCGTCGCTGCGACACACCTCAATCACTTTCGGGAAAGGAACCATCATGGCGCTTACTCAGGCTCAGACCAGCCGCACCGTCAAGACGCGGGACTGGCAACTCCATTACCACGAGGCCGGCAGCGGTCATCCCGTGATCCTGCTGCACGGCAGCGGCCCGGGCGCGACGGGGTGGAGCAACTTCAGCGGCAATATCGAGGCCCTCGCGAAGCAGTTCCACGTGTATGCCGTCGACATGCCCGGCTGGGGGCAATCCGATTCGGCGACGGTCGAGCAGCTCGACCATGTCGACGCGGCGATCCAGTTCATGGATGCGCTGGGCATCGAGCGGGCCGCCTTCGTCGGCAATTCGATGGGAGGACAGACGTCGCTGCGGCTCGCGACCGAGCATCCGGAACGCATCACGCACCTCGTGACGATGGGGCCGCCGGTCGGCCGCATGCCGACGTTGTTCGGCGCGGGCGACGGCCCGTCCGAAGGGCTCAAGGTGCTGATCCAGGCGTACCGCGATCCGTCGCCGGAACACATGCGCCGGCTGGTGGAGATCATGGTGTACGACAAGGCGCGTTTCGCGACGCCGGAACTGTGCCAGGCACGCTCGGATGCCGCGCTGCTGCGCCCCGAACACCTGAGCAACTACGTGGCGGGCCTGCCGGCCGGTGCGCCGCTGCCGAAGTGGGTGAAGCCCGAACTGCTGCCGGCGATCAAGACGCCCACGCTGCTGATCCACGGCCGCGACGATCGCGTCGTGTCGTTCGAGACGTCGCTGTATCTGCTCGCGAACATTCCGGATTCGCGTCTCGTGCTGCTGAACCGCTGCGGGCACTGGGCAATGATCGAGCATCCGGACGAGTTCAACCGCCTGGTCGCCGATTTCATCGCGAACGCCTGATGGGCACGCGCGCTTCCTATCCACCGCCGACCGAGTGCAGGAGAACCTTGGAGATGGCTGATTCCACAGTAGTCGACACGCTGGCCGCGCGCCTTCGCCACGCGGAGGCGCAATGCCGGGCGACCGCGCCGGTGCGCGACGAGATCGCAACCGACGACGGTGCGGTCGCGTATGCGGTGCAGCAAGCCAACGCCGACCTGCGGGTCCGCAACGGCGAGCGCATCGTGGGGCGCAAGATCGGCCTGACGTCACTCGCGGTGCAGCGGCAACTCGGCGTCGACCAGCCCGATTTCGGCACGCTGTTCGCGTCGATGGCGGCCGGCGATGCCGAGCCGATGCGACTGTCGCAACTGATCCAGCCGAAGGTCGAAGCGGAGATCGCACTCGTGCTCGAGCACGACCTCGTGCACGAGAAGCACACGTTCGCCGACCTGCAGCGTGCGTGCGCCTATGCGCTGGCGGCGATCGAGGTCGTCGACAGCCGGATCGCCGACTGGGACATCCGCTTCGTCGACACCGTCGCGGACAACGCGTCGAGCGCACGCTTCGTGCTCGGCAGCCGGCCCGTGCTGCTGAAGGACGTCGATCTCGCCGGCTGCGAGATGACGCTGTCGTCGGACGGCAGCGTGCTGTCGCGCGGCAACGGCGCCGCCTGCCTCGGCAATCCGCTGAACGCGGCCGCGTGGCTCGCCGACCGGATGGTGCGGCTCGGCACGCCGTTGCGCGCGGGCGACGTGATCCTGACCGGCGCGCTCGGGCCGATGGTCGCCGTCCGGTCCGCCGGCACGTTCGTCGCGCATGTCGCCGGCCTCGGCGACGTGCGCGCGACTTTCATCGATTGAGGATTTTCATGAGTCATCCGAAACTCAAGGCCGCGATCATCGGCTCGGGCAATATCGGCACCGACCTGATGATCAAGATCATGCGGCATGCCCAGCATCTCGACGTTGCCGCGATGGTCGGCATCGACCCGGCGTCCGACGGCCTTGCGCGTGCGGCACGCCTCGGCGTCGCGACGACGCATGAGGGCGTCGAGGGCCTGGCGCGATTGCCGGTGTTCGACGACATCGACTTCGTGTTCGATGCGACGTCGGCCGGCGCGCATGTGAAGAACGACGCATTCCTGCGCGCGCTGAAGCCCGGCATTCGCTGCATCGACCTGACCCCCGCGGCGATCGGTCCGTACTGTGTCCCGGTCGTCAATCTCGACGCACATCTCGACGCGCCGAACGTGAACATGGTGACCTGCGGCGGCCAGGCGACGATTCCGATGGTCGCGGCCGTGTCGCGCGTCGCGAAAGCGCACTACGCGGAGATCGTCGCGTCGATCAGCAGCAAGTCGGCCGGGCCCGGCACGCGCGCGAACATCGACGAATTCACCGAGACGACGTCGAAGGCGATTGAAGCGGTGGGCGGCGCGGCGCACGGCAAGGCCATCATCATCCTGAATCCGGCCGAGCCGCCGGTGATGATGCGCGACACCGTCTACGTGCTGTCGGAGCCGGCCGACGAGGCGCGGATCGCCGCGTCGGTGGACGAGATGGCCCGTGCGGTGCAGGCGTACGTGCCGGGCTATCGACTGAAGCAGGCGGTGCAGTTCGACGTGATCCCGGCCTCCGCACCGCTCAATATCCCGGGCCTCGGCCGCATGAGCGGGCTGAAGACCTCGATCTTCATCGAGGTCGAAGGTGCGGCGCATTACCTGCCGGCGTACGCGGGCAATCTCGACATCATGACGTCCGCCGCGCTCGCGACCGCCGAGCGCATGGCGCAATCGCTGCAGCGCGCGAGCGCGTAACGGGACCTTCAGCATGAGCAAGAAACTCTATATCTCCGACGTCACGTTGCGCGACGGCATGCATGCGATCCGGCATCAGTATTCGCTCGACGACGTGCAGGCGATTGCCCGCGCGCTCGATGCCGCGAAGGTCGACAGCATCGAGGTCGCGCATGGCGACGGCCTGCAAGGATCGAGCTTCAACTACGGGTTCGGCGCGCATGGCGATCCCGAATGGATCGCGGCCGCGGCGGAGGTCGTCACGCACGCGAAGATCGCGACGCTGCTGATTCCGGGCATCGGTACGATCCACGACCTGAAAGCCGCATACGATGCGGGCGCACGCGTCGTGCGTGTCGCGACCCACTGCACCGAGGCCGATATCTCGAAGCAGCACATCGAGCATGCGCGCGCACTCGGCATGGACACGGTCGGCTTCCTGATGATGAGTCATATGACGACGCCGGACCGGCTGGCCGTCGAGGCGAAGAAAATGGAAAGCTACGGCGCGACCTGCATCTACGTGGTCGATTCCGGCGGCGCGATGAACATGAACGACGTGCGCGACCGCTTCCGCGCGATCAAGGCCGTGCTGAACCCCGATACGCAGACGGGCATGCATGCGCACCACAACCTGAGTCTTGGCGTCGCGAACTCGATCGTCGCCGTCGAGGAAGGCTGCGACCGGATCGATGCGAGTCTTGCCGGCATGGGGGCAGGCGCGGGCAATGCGCCGCTCGAAGTGTTCATCGCGGCAGCCGAGCGTCTGGGCTGGCATCACGGCACGGATCTTCACCTGCTGATGGATGCGGCCGACGACATCGTCCGCCCGTTGCAGGATCGGCCGGTTCGGGTGGATCGCGAGACGCTCGCGCTCGGCTACGCCGGCGTCTATTCGAGCTTCCTTCGCCACTCGGAAGCGGCAGCACGGAAGTACGGGCTGAAGACGGTCGATATTCTCGTCGAACTCGGCAAGCGCCGGATGGTCGGCGGGCAGGAGGACATGATCGTCGACGTCGCGCTGGATCTTCTCAACACGCGTTCCGCCGCCCGATAGCGGTTCGATCGCGAGGCAGTCGTGCCTGTCCACGCCGGACAGGCACCGCCGGCACCCGCGGGATGCGTTCACGCATGCCGGCACGCATCGATTCGATGCGGCAGTACGCAAATAATAATCAATATAACTAAATAAACTGGAAATCAGGTCAATGGAGACGAGCAATGAAAAGTGTGGTCTGGATGGGAATTGCCCTGGGCGCATCGGCATGCGTGCACGACGCTCAGGCGGGAACGGGTAGCAGCGTTACGCTGTATGGTTTTCTGGATGCGGGCATCACCTACGTCAGCAATTCGGGTGGGCACGGCACCCTGAAGTTCGACGACGGCATCATGGCGCCCAATCTGCTGGGTATCCGGGGGGACGAGGATCTCGGTGGCGGCACGCACGCGGTCTTCGATCTCGTCAGCCAGATTGCGGTCGGAACGGGGGCGATCCAGCCGCCCGGCAAAGGCCTCTTCGGGCGCAACGCATGGGTCGGGTTGACCGACAACCGGTTCGGGTCGATCAAGTTCGGTAACCAGTACGACTTCATGATCGACTCGCTGTTCTTCGGCCGTACCGATGCGGCGTTTGCAGTCGGTGGCCTGTACGATTTTCGCGCGGGCCCGTTCCAGAAAATCGCGCTTCCGTACAACCCGCCGTACGCGGCGCAGTTCGACTGGGACCGGATGTCCGGCCAGACGGTCGCGAACTCGGTCAAGTATCAGTCGCCATCCATTTTCGGTTTCCGAATGGGCGCGATGTATGGATTCGGTGGCGTGCCTGGATCGATGGGAAGCGGAAACAGCGTCAGTGCCGGCCTGAATTACGATCACGGCGCGTTCGGCGCCGCCGCCGCGTTCACCGAAGTCAAGTATCTGCAGCCGGGCGGGCCGCAGGTCGGCATCCGCAACTGGGGCGTCGGCGCGCGCTACGATTTCGGCCGGCTCGCGACCAGCGCGCTCGTCACGACCGTGCGCAACGGGGCGAACGGCGGGGCGATCGCCCAGGGCGAGCTGGGCGCGACGTTCCTCGTCACCCCCGCGCTGGAGCTCGGGGCGAGCTACATGTACATGAAGGGCAACGCGTATCTCGAGAACAATCACGCGCACCAGCTGAGCGCGTCGGTGGACTACTTTCTCTCCAAGCGGACCACCGTCTACGCGGTCGCCGTGTACCAGCGCGCGAACGCCAACGCGCAGGCACTCGTCAGCGGCATCATCGACCCGAACGGCACCGCCAGCGGCCCGAATCAGCTGCTGGCGCGCGTGGGGTTGCAGACGCGTTTCTAGGTCTTCGTCGGCGGGTTACTCGGCTGCGGTAACGGCGGCCGAGGCCGCCGATGCATCGCTTGCCGGCGCCTGCCTCGACATCGGCTTCGATGCGTCGGCCGCCGCATCGTCATCCCACCCGCCGCCAAGCGCGAGGAAGAGCCGCACCTGGTCGGCCGCGACCTGGCCTTCGGCCGCTGCGACCTGTGCCTGCACGCTCGTCAGCGTACGCGTCGCGTCGAGATCGGAGATGAACGACTCGCGGCCGGCCAGATAGAGGCGGTGCGTTTCGTCGGCGGAATTGCGCGCCGATTCGTAGGCCGTGCGCAGCGCTTCCGTGCGCTGCACGTCGGCCGCGTAGGTCGCGAGGCTCGACTGCGTTTCGCGCAGCGCGTTCAGCACGACGCCGTCGAAGTGCGCGAGCGCGCCGCCCGTTGCGGCTTCGGCTTCGCGCACCCGTGCACGCTGGCCGTTGACGGGGAACGACCAGCTGATCAGCGGGCCGAACGACCAGCGATTCGTCGTGGACGAGAACAGGTCGGCGGCGACACCGACCGAGCCGGCCGACGCGCCGATGCTGATCGACGGGTACAGCGCGGCGGTCGCCACGCCGATACGCGCGGTCGCGGCAGCGAGTTGCCGCTCGGCTTCGCGCACGTCGGGGCGGCGGCGCAGCAGCGCGGCGCCGTCGCCGATCGGAATCGGCTGGCGCAGCTTCGGCAGGTGCTCGCATTCGGCAACGGCTTTCGGCAGGTCGGCCGGCGATCGCGCGAGCAGCGCGGCGAGCTGGTACTGCGCGACCTTGCGGCGGCCTTCGAAGCGCGGGATATCGGCGGCGAGGGTGCGCACCTGTGTCACGCCGCGCGTCACGTCGGTCTGGTTGCCGCGCCCGGCATCGCGCAGCCGCTGCGACAGCGCGACGCGCTGCTTCTGCAGTGCGAGCGACTGCTTCGCGACGGCCAGCTCGTCGCCGGCCGAACACGATTCGACGTAGGCGCGCACGACGTCGGCGACGACCGTGATGCGCGCCAGGTCGCCGGCGGCCCGGACGGCGTCGCTGTCCGCGCGCGCGGCTTCGACGCCGCGCCGCAGCTTGCCGAACAGGTCGATTTCGTACGACACGTTGATGCCGACCGTGCCTTCGTTGACGACCGGCAGCTTGTTCTCGAGCAGGTATTGCTCGGCCGATTCCTGCGCGCGCTGCACGGCGGCTTCAGCGCCGCCGGAGAAGCCGCCCTGCTGGTTCGCGACTTCCAGCGCCGCACGCGAGCGCGCGAGGTTGGCCGCGGCGACGCGCAGGTCGGTGTTCGATTTCAGTGCATCGCGCACGAGCCCGTTGAGCACGGGGTCGTCGTAGAGTTGCCACCAGTTCCCGGGTACGGCGTCGCGCGACACGAGCGTGCCGTTCGCATCGTCGAGCGCATGGTTCGCGAGCGGCGCATTCACGTAGGCCTGCTGCGGCAGCGTGTAATCGGGGCCGACGGACTTGCACGCGCCGAGTGCGAGCGCAAGCGGCGCGAGCGTCGCGGCGAGGCGCAGACCGTGCCGTTTCATTGCGATGCTCCTGCTGCGCTGGCGGCCGTGCCGGAAGCCGTCGATACCGGCGCGACGGCCGATGCCGGGATGGCGGCCGCCGCCGACGCGCCGCCTGCCGGCTTCGCGTTGTCGTGGCGGCGCGTGTCGGCTTCGCGCATCGACACGGTCGCGGTACGGCCCGCGATCATCCGGAAATCGTCGGGCACCTCGTCGAGCACGACGCGCACCGGCACGCGCTGCGCGAGCCGCACCCAGCTGAATGCCGGGTTCACGTTCGGCAGCAGGTTCGCGCCCTGCGTGCGGTCGCGATCCTCGATCGCGGCGACGATGCTCTGCACATGGCCGCGCAGCGTATGCGGCTCGCCCATCACGATGATGTCGACCGGCTGGCCGATGTGGATGCCGCGCAGCTTGGTTTCCTCGAAGTAGCCGTCGACGCGGAACGAATTGCGGTCGACCACCGACAGCACCGCGCGGCCGGCCGGTACGTATTCGCCGACGCGCGGCGCGCGGTCGTTCAGGTAGCCGTCTACGGGACTGACGATCGTCGTGCGCTGCAGGTTCAGCTTGGCGGTATCGAGCGACACTTGCGCGTCGGCGACGGCGGCTTCGCCCTGTTCGACGCGCGTGCGGCTTTCCTCGACCTGCTCGCTCGCGACCAGGTTGCCGAGCTGCAGGTTGCGCGCATATTCGCGCTTCGCCTGGGCGAGTGTCGCGCGGCGCTGCGCGAGCGTGGCTTCGGCGAGCCGTTCCGCGAGCGTGTAGCGGGCCTGGTCGATCACGAACAGCACCTGGCCGCGCTTGACCTCCTGGTTGTCGGCGACCTGCACCGACGTGATGAGGCCCGCGACGTCCGGCGCGACCTGGATCACGTCGGCGCGCACGTGACCGTCGCGGGTCCACGGCGAGAACATGTAGTAGTTGACGATGCGCCACAGCACGACGGCAGCCACGACGACGACGATCAGGGTGAGCAGGATTTGCCCTGCCGAGAGCCAGGTTTTTTTCACGTTAGGTAGCCACGAGATGGTGGGAAACGATCACGACGGCGGCAAGCACGAACACGTAGATGCCGAGGTCGAAGATCGAACGGTGCCAGACGAGGCGGTAGAAGCCGACGCGCTCGAGCACGGCGCGCACGACGATGTTGATCAGGTAGGCGATCAGCATCAGCACGAGCGGGGCCGGCACGAATACGCCGAAGATGTCGATTTCGCCGATCATGGTCGCGGTCGGAAAGACGGATGGAAAAGCGGGATCATGCGCGTGCCCCGTCCGACGCCTGCGGCGGTTGCCCCGCCGCGGCCGGATACAGCGACAGGCGCAGGCCGACCAGCGCGTGCAGCGTGTCGCGCAGCCGGCGATGCGTGGCGGGCGTGGCCGGCGCCGTGGGCGCCGCGCCGTCTTCCGCCTGCGTGGCGCCCGGCAGGTTGCGGCCCGCGACGCGTTGCAGCGCATCGTCGATCGTCTCAAGCAGCGCGGGCGGCGCCGGCTGGCGCGCGTTCGCGGCGGCGCAGCGCGTGTAGTGGTCGGTGACGCCGGCCAGCACGCGGTCGATCGCATCGGGCATGTCGCCCGACAGCTTGCGGCGCGCGCGGCGCAGGTCGAGCGCGTTCAGTGCGATGCGCAGGTCGCGGAAGCTCTCGATCGACGGATGGCGATGGTCGTCGGACGCGCCGAGGCGCGGCAGCAGATGCGTGACGCGGTCGAGCATCCGCGACGCGTGGTTGCGCTGGTCGTCGAGTGGTTGCGTCGACGCGGAGCGCGCGACATCTTCCCAGCCCGAGCGCAGCAGGCGTCGCACCGCGAGTTCCGCGCCGAACGGCCGCGTCGCACGCGTCCACACATAGGCGAACAGCAGCCCGGCGACGCCCGCGAGGTTGCTGTTCAGGAACACGAAGAAATCGGCGTCGTACGCACCCTGGATGCTGATGAAGGTGGCCGTGTTCACGGCGACGAGCATCGTCACCATGTTGAACTGCGGGCGCGGCAGCAGGGTGCCGATCAGGATGAACGGGCCCGCGAACATCACCACGAGCATCGGGAAATCGTGCACGTGCGGCAGCACGACGAACAGGTACAGGCCCGCGAACACGACGCTCGCGGTCGTCGCGAGGAAGAACTTGAACACCAGCGGCGCCGGCTCGTCGAGCGCGGCGAAGAAGCTGCACGACACGGCCACGAGCGTGACGGCCGCGGCGCCGTCGTGCCACCCGGACGCGATCCACAGCCAGCTCGCGAACACGATCGCGGCGACGACGGTCAGCGTCGAGAACAGCATCATCCCGCGATCGAAGAAGCGCTCGGTGCCGCCGAGCCGCCAGTGCCGGTAGCGCGGCTGCCAGACGCCCGCTTCGTTGCCGATCAGCGCGCGCAGCGAGCGGCAGTCCTGCCAGATGTCGATGACCTGGCGCAGCCGCCACAGCGCATTCGACAGCAGGGCGCCGTCCCAGCTCGTCAGTGCATCGTCGCCCGGCTGCAGCGCGACGATGCGTTCGCGCAGGCGTTCCGCGACCGGGTCGTCGGTCAGGTCGCCGTCGCTGCCGGCCCTGACGGCCGGCAGCGGCGCGTCGAACCATTTCGCGGCATCGGCGAGCAGCTCGTCGAGCCCGGCCGGCCGGATGTGCAGGTCACGCATCAGCGCGATCAACGGATCGGCGAGCGACGACATCAGCGGCAGGAACAGCTGCATGCGGCCCGCGAGCGCCTGCGCGCGCGCGAGGATGCGCGGATGCGCATGGTCGTAGCTCAGCTGGCTCAGCAGAAATTCGAGACCCGTGATGGTCGCCGCGAGGCGTTGCCGGCAAGCGGACAGCGCCTTGCCGGCAATGTGCCCGGACAGCGTTTCGCGGCCGTAGAACGCGGCATCCTTGAACCACGCGTCGGTGCGCTCGATCAGCGTCGGCGCGAGCCGGTTCGGGAAGATCGCGCTGCCGACCACGCTCGCGCACACGATGCCGAGCACGATTTCCTCGGTGCGCGCGATCGCGACGTCGAACACGGTGGACGGATCGGTGACGGTCGGCAGCGCGATCAGCGGCATCGTATAGCCGGCGAGCATGAACACATAGCTGCGCGCGGTGCGGTCGGAGATCGCGAGGTAGAGCAGCGTGCCGCACCAGGTGGCGACGATGATCGCGAACAGCAGCGGCGTCTCGACGAACGGCGGCACGAAGAAGATCGCGGCGGCCGCGCCGAGCGCGGTGCCGAGCGCGCGATACAGCGCCTTCGAGCGCGTCGCGCCGACGAACGGGTTCGACACGATGTAGACGCTCGCCATCGCCCAGTACGGGCGCGGCAACTGGAAATACAGGCCGAGGTACAGCGCCAGCATCGACGCGGCGAACGTCTTGCCCGAGAACAGCCAGTCGCGCAGGCTCGGATAGGTCATGACGTGGCGTTGCCGGTGTGGGACGCGCGCGCGGCGGGCGTGTGCGACTCGGATGCATTGAAGGCGTCGAGCACGCGCAGCGTCGCTTCGAGGTCGGCGCGCGTGACACCCTTGAGCACCTGGGCGCGCAGCGCGCGCAGGTCTTCTTCCATCTTCGCGGTGACCGCGCGGCCGGCGGTCGTCAGCGAGATCGTCTTCGCGCGGCGGTCGTGCGGATCCTCGTCGCGGCGCGCGAGGCCGGCCGCGCACAGCTGGTCGAGCAGGCGCACGAGCGACGGCCCCTCGATGCCGACGTGTTCGGCGAGCGTGCCTTGCCGCACGCCTTCGCCGAGGCGGCCGGCGATCAGCAGCGGCGTCGCGCACGCTTCGGACACGTTGTACGCGTTCAGCACGCCGTCACTGGTGCGGCGCCACTTGCGCGCGGACAGCACGAGCAGGCTGCTGACGGCGAGGCGGAGGTCGTGCAGATTGGTCATGGGCGAGATGATAGGGGCAAAATAATTCGATAGCAAACTATCGTTTTTGTCACCCGCATGACACGTCGCTCACGGCACGGCCAGCCTGTTTGAAGCAATTTAGGCGGCGTGCCGGGGATGGTCAAGCTGTAAGGTTGACGGCACCGGCGGTGCGCGCGGCGGCCGCGATCGAATGGTCAGACGAAAGTCGTCCGGCGGGTCAGGCAGATCGGAAGCCGGGGTTCGGGAAATCCGGCTTCGCGAAACGGCGCGTGGCGTGCATATTGGGACCGTTGCAAGCATCCCGGAGACTTCGCACGTGTCTATCTCATCCTCGCAGCCCCCCGCCCCGGCATCGCTCGACGCGTGGCTCGGCAAGACCGAAACGCTCGGCGACGACATCACCGCGTTCCCGCTGAACGCGCTGGCCGCCACGCTCGACCGTCCGTCGCCTGGCGACGTGGTACCGCCGATGTGGCACTGGCTGTATTTCCTGCCGGTCGCGCCGCTGGCCGAACTCGGCCCCGATGGCCACCCGAAGCGCGGCGGCTTCCTGCCGCCCGTGCCGCTGCCGCGCCGCATGTGGGCCGGCGGCCGCCTGACGTTCCATGCACCGCTGCGCACGGGGCGGCGCGCGACGCGCGAATCGACGATCGCGAACCTCGAGGACAAGACGGGCCGCAGCGGCCGGCTCGTATTCGTGACGGTGCAGCACCGGATCGAGTGCGACGGCGCGCTGTGCGTCGAGGAAGAGCACGACATCGTCTATCGCGATGCGCCGCAGCCGGGCGCCCCCGCGCCGAAGCCGATCGCGGCGCCGGCAGGCGAAACGTGGTCGCGCACGGTCACGGCCGACGCCGTGCTGCTGTTTCGCTATTCGGCGCTGACCTTCAACGGTCACCGCATCCACTATGACCGCAGCTACGTGACGCAGGAGGAAGGCTATCCGGGGCTCGTCGTGCACGGCCCGCTGATCGCGACGCTGCTCGTCGATCTCGTGCATCGCGAACGGCCCGGGGCGACGCTCGCGAGCTTCGCGTTCCGCGCGGTGCGTCCGACCTTCGACGGGGAGCCGTTCACGCTGTGCGGCAAGCCGTCGGACGACGGCAATTCGATCGAGCTGTGGGCGAAGGATCGCGACGGCTGGCTGACGATGCAGGCCACCGCAACCCTGGCGTAACGGGCGCCAGTTCGTTCATCAGCGATGTGGCACGATCCGTCAGCGGATGGGCGTTGCCGCACGCTGTTGCCGCCCGGGCGTGCACCTGGGCGGGCCCCGACGTTCGTCGGCAAACCCCTGTAAGCTGCGAGCAGGTCGCGTATCGTCCTGCGGCCGGCCCGTCCACCTTCCACGCATCGCATCAGGAGCACGTATCTTGGCCACCTACATTGTGTTTACACGTGAAAGCATGCAGGACCCGCAAGAATTCGACCTCTACCAGAACAAGGTCGGCGCGACGCTCGCCGGGCATCCGGTGAAGGTGCTCGCGGCCTACGGGGCGCAGGAAACGCTCGAGGGCGAAGGCCCGGAAGGCGTCGTGATCGTCGAGTTCCCGTCGAAGGAAGCCGCGCACGCGTGGTATCACGGCCCCGAATACCAGACCGTCGCCCAGCACCGTTTCAAGGGCGCGCGCTATCGCGCCGTGCTGGTCGAAGGCGTCTGAACGACCCGCATCGAGCGTTTCCGGCGGCGCGTTGCGACGCCGGGCACCCGCCCCGCCCATGAACACATCGATCCCCGCCACTGCACCCGTTCGCCCGCCGATGGGCCGTGCCACGACCGTGCTGCTCGCGATCAGCGTGCTGTGCTATCTGGTCGCCATGTTCACCGCGCCGTTCCGTACCGGCGCGCCCGTTCCGCATCCGTGGGCCGACGGCTGGCAAGTGCTGTTGACGGGCTGGATGGGCGTGCTTGGCGGGATCTATGCATGGCTTGCGAATCCGCTCGTGTTCGCCGCCTGGCTGCTGACGGCGAAGCGCTACCGCGCCCAGGCGGTCGTGCTGGCCGGACTGGCGTTGCTGTTCGGATTGAGCTTCCTGACGCAGCACCAGATCGCCGTCAACGAAGCAGGGGACGTCGAACCCGTGCATCTCGATGCGATCGGCTACTGGTGCTGGCTCGCGAGCTTCGGCGCGGCGTCGGTCGGCGCGGCGTTGTTGCCCGGGCGGACGAAAACGCGCTGATGGAGTGCGGACGGTTCGAGGCGGAGTCGGCGGAGGTGACGCCGCCCGCATCGCGGCGATTCGCGGCATCGGCACGTGACGCTACGTGACGTCACGCGTGCCGATGCATTGAAGGCGCGCTCCGCGCCTTCAACCTTCACGCTTCACCCGACGTGCGTCTGTAACGCACGCACCCAATACGACACCGCCACCGCGCCGCCGTCCGGCGTGCCGATCGCGCGTTCGCCGAGATAGCTCGCGCGCCCCGCGCGCGGCGTCATGCGTGCCGTTTCCTGCGCACCGTGCTCGGCGGCTTCGACCGCGGCCGCCCATGCGCCGGCGGGATCGCGATCGTTGTCGAGCGCACGCTCGAATGCCGCGACGGCCGGTACCAGCGCATCGAGCATCGTCCGGTCGCCGGCGTGTGCGCCGCCCAGTTCGCTGATCGAATCCACCGCGCCGCGGAACGCCGCGGCCCAGTCGCGTGCCGATGGCTCGGCGATATCGGCCAGCCGGCGCGACGCGCGCAGCAGCGCGGTTGCATAGAACGGCCCCGAACTGCCGGCGATCGCGCGGCGCAACGCGGCGCCGAGCGCCGCAAGTGCGCCGGCCGGCGTGCCGCATGCGGCTTCCGGCAGTGCGAGGATTGCCTGGGCGGCGCGCAGCATGCTCGCGCCGAGATCGCCGTCGCCGGCCGCCGCATCGAGATCCGTCAGCGTCTGCTCGTGATCGATCAGCGTCTGCGCGACCGCGTGCAGCGCCGGTTGCAGGCGCGCCGCCCACGCGCGGCCGGCCGCATCGAGCGGCGGCAGCGGTGCTTCCTGCGCAGCGGCCGCGGCCACGCGGATCTGCGTATTCACGGCACCGCCGCCCGGCCATGCACGCGCCTGCGTCGGCGCGTCGAGCAGCACCGCGCGTTCGTCGTTCAGCCGCAGCACCGAGATCGAGCAGCCGGGCATGTTCAGCGCCGACAGGAACGTGCCGGCCCACGCGCGCGCAACGACGATGCCGCGCCGGTGCAGGTTGTCGTACGCGGCGCGCAGCACGATCGCGAGTTCCATGTCGGGCGTCGCGCCGAGGCCGTTGACGAACAGCGCGACCCGCTCGCCGCGGTCGAGCACGAGATCGGCGACGATGCTCGACAGCAGCGTGTCGACCAGCGCATCGGCCGGCAGCGGCGCGCGGCGTTCGACGCCTTTCTCGCCGTGGATGCCGAGGCCGAGCTCGATCTCGTGATCGGCGAGGCTGAAGCCCGACTTGTCGGCGCCCGGGATCGTGCAGCCGTCGAGCGCGACACCCATCGTGCCGAGCTCGGCCGCCGCGTCGCGCGCGATCGCCGCGACGCGGGCGAGCGGCAGACCGCGCGCGGCGGCCGCGCCGGCGAGCTTGTGGATCAGCACGGTGCCGGCGATCCCGCGCCGCTGGCCACGCTCGACGCGGCCGCGCAGCGAGACGTCGTCGGCGACGATGACCGTTTCGACCGGAATGCCTTCGGCCCGCGCGAGCTCGGCGGCGAGCCCGAAATTGAGCCGGTCGCCCGTGTAGTTCTTCACGATCAGCAGCGCGCCGTTCGGGCCGGCGCTGGCGCGGATCGCGGCGAGCACGGCGTCGGTGGACGGCGACGTGAACACTTCGCCGCAGACGGCCGCGCTCAGCATCCCTTCGCCGACGTAGCCGCCGTGCGCGGGCTCGTGGCCGCTGCCGCCGCCGGAGAGGACGGCGACGGCGCGCTGTGCCGGCTCGGGCAGCGGCTGGCGGACGAGCACGTGCTCGTCGCCGAGGATCGCGACATGCGGCGACTGCCGTGCGATGCCTTCCAGCATTTCTCGCACGACATCGGACGGGCGGTTGACAAGCTTTTTCATGGCGACGGATTCCGGACGGGTGAACGAGGCTCGGCCGGGCCTGCACGGGCGCCGGACGGCCTTTCGTGTTGCGGAGGATCGTGCGGGCGCGCTGTCGCCGGGGGCAGGCGGCCATCTATGGGATGACCGTATGCAGGGGCGAGACGCGGCGCACGCTTCGCGCCACGATACATCAGGTTCGGACGTTGCTGCACGGATCGCGGCGCGATCGCACCGGAGCGGGGTGGCGGCGCGCTCCCATACGCGGCTACTTCATCGCCGCAATTTCCTTCGCGCGAATCAGCCGCGCGCGCAGCACGTTGCGGCTGATGCCGAGCAGACGCGCGGCCTGGATCTGGTTGCGGTGGCTGAATTCGAACGCGACACGCATCACGGTGTCCTCGATGCGTTCGAACAGGTTGCCGTGATCCTCGTCGAACAGGTCGCGCAGCGCGCGTTCGAGCGCGGCCTGCGCGCCGGCGGCCGTCTCCGGCGGGGTCGTGGCGGTCGCCGGCAGGACCGGCGACGTGATGTGCAGGTCGGCCTCCTGCAGCGCGTCGTGGTGGCTCACGAGCAACGCGTGGTGGATCACGTTTTCGAGTTCGCGGATATTGCCGGGCCAGCCATGAGCCTCGAGCCGGCGCTCGGCGTGCGGGTCGATGCTGCGCGGCCCGTAGCCGAGGCGGCTCCGGTAGTCGTCGAAGAAGTGGCGCGCGAGCGGCAGGATGTCGCCCGGGCGTTCGCGCAGCGTCGGCACCGCGAGTTGCACGACGTTGAGCCGGTAGAACAGGTCGCCGCGAAACTGTCCGTTCGCGACGGCTTGCTGCAGATCGACGTTGGTCGCGGCGACCACGCGCACGTCGATCGGCACGCCCGTGCGCGACCCGAGCCGCACGACCTCGCGCTCCTGCAGCACGCGCAGCAGCTTGACCTGCATCGACAGCGGCAGGTCGCCGATCTCGTCGAGAAACAGCGTGCCGCCGTTCGCGGCTTCGAACCAACCGGGCTTCGCGCTGAACGCGCCGGTAAACGCGCCTTTCTCGTGGCCGAACAGTTCGCTCTCGACGAGCGTTTCGGAGAACGCGCCGCAGTTCACCGCGACGAACGGCCCGTTGCTGCGGCGGCTGAGGCCGTGCACGTGTCGCGCGATCAGTTCCTTGCCGGTGCCGGTCTCGCCGACGATCAGCACGTTTGCGTCGCTCGGCGCGACCAGGCGCATCCGTTCGAGCAGCGCGACCGAGCGCGGATCGACGAACACCTGCGCGCGGGCACGAATGGACGTCGCGAGCGCGGGCCGGTCGGGCAGCGTGAGGACGGGCGCGGCGTCGGGCCACGCATCGGAAGGGGAGTGGTTCACGAGTAGAAGCCCGGCGTCGGATAGGTTCGCTTGAGCGCCCATTCGCCGATCTCGCGAATCTTGTAGGCGAGCGGGTCGTGGAGCGTATGGGTGCGCAGGTTGCGCCAGTGCCGGTCGAGCCGCAGCGCGCCGTGCGTCGCGCGAGCACCGGCGACGTCGAACATGCGGGTGCAGAGATCGAGCCCGGTGCGCGCGGCCGACACCTTCGCGGCTGCCGTGGCGAGCGCAACCTGGCCGCGCTCCGCATGCGTGAGCGCCGCATCGCGCGCCCACGCGGCATCGAGGCGGTCCGCCGCGCGATCGGCGAGTACGCGGGCGGCTTCGAGCCCAACCCAGAATTCGCCGTACTGGCCGAGGATGTACGGATCGTCGCCGGTGCTCGCGACCTGCGCGCCGGGCCACGGCCGTGCCTCGTGCAGCGTGTAGTGCCGCGCGTCGTTGAACGCGGCTTCGGCGATGCCGAGATACACGTTCGTCAGCACGAGCTGCGCGACGAGCGGGCGCAGGCACGCGAACGGCGTCGACAGCGGGCCGGGGTCCGTCAGCAGTTCGTGATCCTCGACGCGCACTTGCTCGAACGTGACCGTGCCGCTGTCGGTCTGGCGCTGGCCGATGTTGTTCCAGTCGTCGGCGATCGAGATGCCGCTGCGCTGCGTCGGCACGGCGGCGATCAGGAACGCGCGCGTGTCGGCGTCGTGCGCGGACGCGATCAGCATCTGCGAATCGAGCGCCCCCGAACAGAAGCTCTTCTGGCCGCTGAATTCGTGCCATGCGCCGCGCGAGCGGCTGACCGTGCGCGCGTCGAGCGGATTCAGCGCGTTACCCCAGAACCACTGCTGGCGCGCGGTGCGCTCGAACCACGATTCCCACTGCGCGGGCGCGCCGAACAGCCGCACGGTTGCGAGCATCAGGTGATGGAAGCCGAACACGTGCGCGAGCGAACTGTCGGCGGCCGCGAGCACGCGGACGACGTCGAGCGTCGTGCGCCAGCTCGCGCCGAAGCCGCCGTAGGCGGCCGGGATGCTCAGCGCGAGCAGGCCGCTGTCGCGCAACTGGTCGCGCTCGGCCTTCGGCGTGCCGCCCTGCTCGTCGCGCTCGGCCGCGGTGCGGGCAAAGCCGGCCGCCAGGCGCTCGGCGATCTGCAGGGCGTCAGGGGGCGCCGGTTCGTCGCGGGGCGGCGTGACGACGCGCAGGCTTTCCGCGCGGGGCGATACGGAAATGGAGGTCATGGCGATGAATGCGTCGGGTCGCTGCACGAAAACGGTCAGGTCGCGATGGGCGTTGCTGACCGGGTGCTGCGTGATCAGCAGAGTGTTCATCGTTTTGTGCAACGCCGGAAACATCGATTTCTGATAACCAATGCCGGATTGCTGCTCTGGACGCAGCCGCGCGCGGCGAGGTCGTGCGGCGCAGCGATCGGCGGCATGCAAAGTGACGATGCAGCAGCCATGCCGACGCTACCGCAGGGATGCGATGCGTCGCGCGGGCGCATGAACGCGGAAAGCGGACGCCGCGTGCCTGCCGGAATCCGTGTCGGAACGGAAAAACGTGCTTGGCGCGCACTGCGCTGCTGATCACGCAGCAGCGCATCAGCAGCGCTGTTTCCCCCGGTTCATCGCGCTGCGGAATATGGATGTGATGGCGCGGCTGGCAGGCTTATCAACGTGCCGCAATCGACGGAATCGCTGCGACATGCCGTCGATCGCAATGCATTTCGTCATGCAGACGATCGTTTTTCGTCGCGATCGTCGAAATGGCACGCTCCTTGCTGACCCATGACGTGACGGGTGCGTCGGGACCCGACTCGACAATGGGAATGCAACCGATGAGCAACACCCTCAACGTGGTCGCGATCTCGGGCGGCCTGCAACGGCCGTCGCGCACGCGGGTGCTGACCGACGCGATCGTCGCGGCACTCGGCGCCGCGCTGCCGATCGACACGCGGCTGATCGAACTCTGCGAGATCGGCGGCCGGCTGGCCGGCGCGCTGACGCGCAAGCAGGTACCGGCCGACCTCGACGCGCAGATCCGCGCGATCGAGACGGCCGATGCGCTCGTCGTCGCGAGCCCCGTGTATCGCGCGTCGTACACGGGCCTCTTCAAGCACCTGTTCGACCTCGTGCATCACGAAGCGCTGATCGACGTGCCCGTGCTGCTGGCGGCCACCGGTGGCAGCGAGCGTCATGCGCTCGTGATCGACCATCAGCTCCGCCCGCTGTTCAGCTTCTTCCAGGCCCGCACGCTGCCGATCGGCGTGTACGCATCCGAAAGCGATTTCGACCAGTACCAGATCGCGAACCCGGCATTGCGCGCGCGTATCGCGCTCGCCGTCGATCGCGCGGTGCCGCAACTGCGCCCGCATGCGCTTTCCGTCGCGGCCGCGTAGGCCGCCTGCGTTTTCTCTCTCGACCAGGACACACTCATGAGCCATACCGATCCTTCCGCCGACGGCGTCAAGTTCGCCTACTGGGTGCCGAACGTCAGCGGCGGCCTCGTCGTCAGCACGATCGAGCAGCGCAC
The DNA here is from genome assembly GCF_048627025.1 of Burkholderia aenigmatica. Taxonomy (NCBI): domain Bacteria; kingdom Pseudomonadati; phylum Pseudomonadota; class Betaproteobacteria; order Burkholderiales; family Burkholderiaceae; genus Burkholderia; species Burkholderia aenigmatica. The sequence goes on from NZ_CP184470.1 coordinate 1,135,799, forward strand.
CGACTGGAGCCTCGAATACAACCAGCAGCTCGCGCGCACGGCCGAAGCGGCCGGCTTCGATTACGCGCTGAGCCAGATCCGCTTCACGGCCGGCTACGGCGCCGAATACCAGCATGAGTCGGTGTCGTTCAGCCAGGCGCTGCTGCACGCGACGACGACGCTCAAGGTGCTCGCCGCGATCCTGCCGGGGCCGTGGCATCCGGCCGTGGTCGCGAAGCAGCTCGCGACGATCGACCACATCTCGAACGGGCGCATCGCGATCAACGTCGTGAGCGGCTGGTTCAAGGGCGAATTCACCGCGATCGGCGAGCCGTGGCTCGAGCACGACGAACGCTATCGGCGCTCGAAGGAATTCATCCAGGCACTGAAGGGCATCTGGACGCAGGACAATTTCACGTTCAAGGGCGACTTCTACCGCTTCAACGACTACACGCTGAGCCCGAAGCCGCTGCAGAAGCCGCATCCGGAGATCTTCCAGGGCGGCAGCTCGCGGGCGGCGCGCGACAATGCGGCGAGCGTGTCGGACTGGTACTTCACGAACGGCAATACACCGGAGAACCTGAAGGCGCAGATCGACGACATCCGCGCGAAGGCGGCGGCGAACAACCATCGGGTGCGGATCGGCGTCAACGCGTTCGTGATCGCGCGCGATACCGAGGAAGAGGCGAAGGCGGTGCTCGACGACATCATCCGGCACGCGCACGTCGAGGCCGTGCATGCGTTCGGCGATGCGGTGAAGCAGGCCGGCAGCGCGTCGCCGGAAGGCGAGGGCAATTGGGCGAAATCGACGTTCGAGGATCTCGTGCAGTACAACGACGGCTTCCGCACGAACCTGATCGGCACGCCGCAGCAGATCGCCGAGCGGATCGTCGCGCTGAAGGCGATCGGCGTCGATCTCGTGCTCGCGGGGTTCCTGCATTTCATCGAGGAAGTCGAGTACTTCGGCAAGCGCGTGCTGCCGCTCGTGCGCGAACTCGAGGCGCAGCGGCAGGCGGTTGCCGCGTGATGCGGCGGCGGGCCGCTCCGCTTCAGGGGCGCGCTCGCGACCGTTACGCCACCCCCGCCATCTTCGACGCATCGACCACCATCTGCACGCCAAGCCCACCCAGCACGAGCCCCATCGCCCAGCGCTGTGCGAGCAGCAGCGTCGGGCGCCCATGCAGGAACTTCGCGATGCTGCTCGAACAGATCGCCACCAGCCCGTTCGCGGAAGCGAACGCGGCGATCAGCAGCGAACCGAGAAACAGCGATTGCCCGAGCACGCTGCCGCTCCCGTAGTCGATGAACTGCGGCAGCAACGAAATGAACAGCATCGCGAGCTTCGGATTCAGCACGCTGGTCGTCGCGCCCATCGCCAGCAGTCGAAGCGGCCGCTCGCTGGGCAACGCCTGCACTTCGAACGGCGAACGGCCGCCGGGCCTGACGGCCTGCCACGCCAGATACAACAGGTACGCCGCACCGACCACGGCCAGCCCGCTGCCCGCATAGGGCACGCTCATGAACAGCGTCGTGATGCCGAACGCCGCGCCGAACATGTAGAACAGGTAGCCGATCATCACGCCACCGAGTGAAATGAGCCCCGCCGTGCGTCCTTGTGCAATCGAGCGCGACATCACGTAGACCATGTTCGGCCCGGGCGTGACCGCGAGCATGCCGCCGATGACGAGAAATCCGTAGAGCGATCCGGACGTGTGCATATCTGCTGATTCCTGCAACGAGTGAGGGTTGACGGGATTCATTGTCCGACCGTGGAGAAGAACAGTAAAACGGGATAAACTGAATCGATTGATCAGTTTTTCTGAATGCGATGAAAAAGCTCGACCTCGATGTGCTCGCGATGGTGGTGGCCGTTGCCGAATCCGGATCGTTCGCGCAGGGCGCGCAGGTGGTGCACCGGTCGCCGTCGGCGGTGAGCATGCAGATCAAGGCGCTGGAAGATGCGCTCGGCAAGCCGCTCTTCATCCGCGACACGCGCAACGTGACGCCGACCGACGACGGCACGATGCTCGCCGAATACGGCCGCCGGATGCTGGCGATGCGCGACGAGGCATGGGCGTCGGTCGTGCGCCCGGAGATTCGCGGCCGCGTGACGATCGGCGTGCCCGACGATTACATTTCGTCGCTGCTGCCGCAGGTGCTCGGCAAGTTCGCCGCGATGCATCCGCGCGTGGAGCTGCGCGTAATCGGCCAGCCGAGCAGCGCGCTGGTGCCGATGCTGAAGGACAACACGGTCGACCTCGCATGCCTCACGCGGATCAAGGGCGTGACCGGCGAACTGATCCGGCTCGAACCGCTCGTCTGGACCGGGTCGTCGAAACGGAACGTATGGGAAGAGCGGCCGCTGCCGGTGGCCTTCTTCACGTACGGCGGCAGCATGGCGCGCGATCGGGCGGTCAAGGCGCTGAACCGGCGGAAGATCCCGTACCGGATGTCATACGAAAGCCCGAGCCACCTCGGCCTCCTCAGCATGGTGGAGGCCGGGCTCGCGGTCGCGCCGCTGGCGCGCTGCTGCATTCCCGATCATCTCGTGCAGCTGTCGGAAAGCCACGGGCTGCCGCCGCTGGGCGAACTCGAGGTCGTGCTCGCGCGCAGCGCGCAGTCGGCGCGCCCGCCGTGCGACTACCTGGCCGAGCAGATTCTCGGCGAATGGCGCACCTGAGCGGCCCGCCGGCAGCCGCGTTTCAGCACGACTTCAGCAGCCATTCGCGGAACGCGACGAGCGACGGCAGCGTCTCGTTCCCCGGCGGGTAGACGAGGTAGTAGCTGCGCTGGCTGGTGATCGCGTCGCCGATCGACACGAGCTCGTTGCGGCTCAGCTCGTCTTCCACCAGCACCTTCGGCACCAGCCCGATCCCCATGCCGGCCCGCACGGCCTGGATCAGGTGCGACGTCAGCTCGAAGCTCGGGCCGATGCGCATCTCGCGATGGTCGAGCCGGTAGTGCGAGAACCATTCCGCCCACGCCTGCTGGTTGCTCGTCACGCCGAGCAGCGTCTGTTTCGCGGCCCACGCCGGCGAATGCGCGTCGGCCTTGCGGCGGCTGCCGGTGTCGGGCGGCGCGATCGCGATCAGGAACTCGTTGTACAGCCGGTGTGCGTGCAGGCCCGGCCAGTCGCCCGCGCCGACGGTAATGGCCGCATCGAGGTCGTCGTTGAGGAAATCGACGCCGCCGATCCGCGAGTGAAGGTGCACGGTCACGCCCGGATGCGCGGCGTAGAAGTCGTGCAGGTGCGGCAGCAGCCATTTCGAGCCGAACGTCGGCAGCGTCGCGAGCCGCAGCGTGCCGGCGCCCGCCTGGTGGGACATCGCCTGCAGCGTCGCGCCGCGGATGCGCCCCAGCGCGCCGCTCAGCTCGGTGAAGTAGCGCCGCCCGACCTCGGTCAGCTTGACCGAGCGGCCCTCGCGCCGGAACAGCGGCACGCCGAGCTGGTCTTCCAGCGTCTGGACTTGCCGGCTGATCGCGCTCTGGCTCAGCGACAGCTCTTCGGCTGCGCGCGTGTAACTTTCGTGCCGCGCGGCGGCCTCGAACACGAGCAGCAGCGACATCGACGGGGTGAGGCGACGGTAATTCATGAGTTTTATGCAATATTCGCCGGATCAGAATTCGTTTGTTTCTCATGGAAGTTCCAAAGATACTGGAATTCCCGGTCGCGTGGAAACTTGCTAAAAAATCATGTTTCGGCCACGCGAACCGGCCGGTTCCACCCACACTGCGCCATTACCCCATGTCGATCGCCTCGTTGCCCCGTCCCGCCAGCCCGCCCGCGCATGCGTACCGTGACTTTCTCGCCGCGTTGCAGGCTGCCGGCTTCGCCGGGGAAATCCGCGCCGACCATGCGAACCGGACGGTGCAGGCCACCGACAACTCGATCTACCAGCGTCTGCCGCAGGCGGTGATCTGTCCCGCGCATGCGGACGACGTCCGGCTGCTGGCGCGGTTGCTCGCCGAGCCCGCGCATCGCGACGTCGCGGTGGCCGCGCGCGGCGGCGGCACGGGCACCAACGGGCAGTCGCTGACCGACGGCGTGGTCGTCGACCTGTCGCGCAACATGAACCGGATCCTCGAAATCGACGTCGAGCAGCGCTGGGTGCGCGTGCAGGCGGGCGTCGTCAAGGATCAGCTCAATGCGGCGTTGAAGCCGCACGGGCTGTTTTTCGCGCCGGAACTGTCGACGTCGAACCGCGCGACCGTCGGCGGGATGATCAACACCGACGCGAGCGGGCAGGGCAGCTGCACGTACGGCAAGACGCGCGATCACGTGCTCGAGCTCGATTTCGTGCTGATGGGCGGCGAGCACCTGCACAGCGACGCGCTCGTGGACGACGAGCTGGAGCGCCGCTGCGCGCGGCAGGACCGCATCGGCAAGGTGTACCGCACCGCGCGACGCATCAGCGACGACAAGGCGGCGCTGATCGACGCGAAGTTTCCGAAGCTCAACCGCTGCCTGACCGGCTATGACCTCGCGCACCTGCGCGAACCCGACGGCCGCTTCAACCTGAACAGCGTGCTGTGCGGCGCCGAAGGCTCGCTCGGCTTCGTCGTCGAGGCGAAGCTCAACGTGCTGCCGATCCCGAAGTATTCGGTGCTGGTCAACGTGCGCTATGCGGGCTTCATGGACGCGCTGCGCGACGCGCGCGCGCTGCTCGCGCTTCAGCCGCTGTCGATCGAGACGGTCGACTCGAAGGTGCTGATGCTGGCGATGAAGGATTTCGTGTGGAGCAGCGTGGCCGAGTATTTCCCGCAGGACGACGCTCGGCCGACGCTCGGCATCAACCTGATCGAATTCAGCGGCGACGACGCGGATGACGTCGACGCGCGCGTGCGCGCGTTCGTCGACCATCTGCGCACCGATACGAGCGTGGAGCGGCTGGGCCACACGCTCGCGGCCGGCGACGACGCGGTGAAGCGCGTGTATGCGATGCGCAAGCGCGCGGTCGGCCTGCTCGGCAACGTGCAGGGCGAGGCGCGCCCGCAGCCGTTCGTCGAGGACACCGCGGTGCCGCCCGAGAACCTCGCCGCATACATCGCCGAATTCCGCGCGCTGCTCGACGGTCACGGGCTGCATTACGGGATGTTCGGCCACGTCGATGCCGGCGTGCTGCACGTGCGGCCGGCGCTCGACATGAAGGACCCGAAGCAGGCGGCGCTGGTGCGGCCCGTGTCGGATGCGGTGGCCGAGCTCACGCAGCGCCACGGGGGGCTGTTGTGGGGCGAACACGGCAAGGGCGTGCGCTCCGAGTATGCGCCGGCGTTTTTCGGCGAGCTGTATCCGTCGCTGCAGCAACTGAAGGCCGCGTTCGACCCGCACAACCAGTTCAACCCGGGCAAGATCGCGACGCCGCCGGACCACACGATGCGGCTGCTGAAGATCGACGAAGTGCCGACGCGCGGCGACCACGACCGGCAGATCGACGAGCGCGTGTGGCAGAGCTACGGCACCGCGATGCACTGCAACGGCAACGGCGCGTGCTACAACTTCGACCCGGACGACGCAATGTGCCCGTCGTGGAAGGCGACGCGCGAGCGCGTGCAATCGCCGAAGGGGCGTGCGTCGCTGATGCGCGAATGGTTGCGCCTGCAAGGGCAGGCCGGCGTCGACGTCGTCGCGGCGGCGCGCGCGCGGCAGCCGTTCCTGAGCAGCCTTGCCACGCGCTGGCGCAACAGCCGTGCGGCGCGCAGCGGCGAAGCCGACTTCTCGCACGAGGTGTACGACGCGATGGCCGGGTGCCTCGCGTGCAAGTCGTGCGCGGGGCAGTGCCCGGTGAAGGTGAACGTGCCGGAGTTTCGCTCGCGCTTCCTCGAGCTGTATCACCAGCGCTACCTGCGGCCGCTGCGCGACTACCTGATCGGCTCGCTCGAATTCACGATGCCGTGGATGGCGCGGGTGCCCGCGCTGTACAACGGGCTGATGCGGGCAGGATGGGTGCGCACGGTGCTGGAGCGGCACGTCGGCATGGTCGACAGCCCGCTGCTGAGCCGCTTCGATCTCGCGGCCGTGATCCGTCAATGGCAGGTGAAACCGGCCGACCCGCAGGCGCTTGCCGCGTTGAGTGATGCGCAGCGCGCACGCAGCGTCGTCATCGTGCAGGACACCTTCACGCGCTATTTCGATACCGAGCAACTGGCGACGCTGATCGAGCTGGCGGCGCGCACGGGCTTTCAGGTGTGGCTTGCGCCGCTCGCGCCGAACGGCAAGGCGCTGCACGTGCAGGGCTTTCTGCGGGCATTCGAAAAGGCGGCGATCCGCAATGCGACGCAGCTGGCCGCGCTGGCGCGCTCGGGCGTCGCGCTGGTCGGCCTCGATCCGGCGATGACGCTCACGTATCGGCAGGAGTACCTGAAGGTGACGGGGCTCTCGGATGTGCCAAAGGTCGCGTTGCCGCAGGAGTGGCTGCTGCAGGCGTTGCCGGAAGCGGGCACGAGCGGTGTGACCGGGTCGTACCGGTTGCTGCCGCACTGCACCGAGAAGACCAATGCACCCGACAGCGGCAAGCAATGGGCGCAGGTGTTCGCGCGACGCGGGCTGCGGTTGAAGGTTGCATCGACCGGATGCTGCGGGATGTCCGGCACCTACGGGCACGAGGCGCGCAATCTCGCGACGTCGAAGACGATCTACGCGCAGTCGTGGGCGGCGCACGTGGACGGGCCGGAGGACGAAGGCGAGGCGCTGGCGACCGGGTATTCGTGCCGCAGCCAGGTGAAGCGGATGTCGTCGAAGCAGGTGCGGCATCCGTTGCAGGCGCTGCTCGATCATGTGCGGGCGGCGGGGTGACGATCGGGCGAATCGTCTGTCGTCGCAGGCACGCGGCTGCGGGCCGGCAGCGCATTCACGTCGAGTCCTGATTTTCCGGCGTCTGCGGGAGGGGGAACGTTCGCCACGGCCTCGGACGCCGTCCCTCAGACGCCGGCCATCTCATCGCCGGTTCCTCGCATCTTCCGCCATCGAGCACCATCGCTCCAGCGGATGCCGGGCGAGCAGCGCTGCGCAATGAATGGCGAGCGCCGGCAGGCGGAGCAGGAACCCCTTCCATCGATCGGCCATCGTTTTCTCCGGTGTTCCGTTTGCGAAGCGGGCGATGGATGTCGCCCGCGCCCTCTATAGTCCGAGCGCCGTTTTCACCGTGGCCAGCCCGTTCCTGCCGTCGAAACTCGTGACACCGTCGAGCCAGCCGTCGAGCACATCGGGATGTTGCCGGAGGTACGCCCTTGCCGCGTCATCCGGCCGGGTCTTGTTCATCACGTCGAGCATCAAACGGTTTTCCATGTCGGTCGTAAAGCGCAGGTTCGAGACCAGCCGCCCGGCATTCGGACAGCGTTGAGCGAAGCCGTTGGCCGTCAGCGTATACACCCTCGCTTCCCCATAGTTCGGACCGAACGACGCGTCGCCGCCGGCGAGATACTGGATCGGCACCTGGATGTTCATCGGGTGCGGCGCCCATCCGATGAACACCACCCACTTCTTTTCGCGAACCGCGCGCTGGACGGTGACCAGCATGCCGGCTTCGCTCGATTCGACGAGCTTGAACCCGCGCAGGCCGTGCTCGTTGTTGTCGATCATCCGCTGAATCGTGGCATTCGCGCTGCTGCCCGGTTCGATACCGTAGATCTTTCCGTCGAGTTCGGCACGGTGCCTGGCGATGTCGTCAAAGGACCGGAGCCCGCCCTGGTACGCGTAGTCGACCGTGGCGAGCGTCTCTTTCGCACCGGACAGGTTCGGCGGGTCGAGCTTGACGAACGCATGCGAGTCGAGGAACGGCTGGATCTGCTTGTCCTGAATGGGCCACCAGTAGCCGAGCGACACGTCGATCTGGCGGCTTTTCAGTCCGGCGAAGGAGATCGGCACGGACGACAGCGTCGTCGTCGGGCGATAGCCGAGACTCTCGAACAGCAGCGACGCAAGCGCCGTGGTGACCGTAATGTCGGTCCAGCCGATGTTCGAGAGCCGCACCGGTCGACACGCTGCGTCGTCTTGCGCGGAAGCCATGCCGGGCAGCGACGACGCGATGACCAGCGTTGCCAGCATGCGAGCCATTCTGGATTTCATGATCGGGCCGGGAGTAAGGGGTGACAGGGCAAGGGTTTCGAAAGACACCCAGGTTCACGCGTGAAGAGTGGGACCACGCATGCACACCATGCTAGCGAAGCCGCCGGAACGGGAAACCGGCAATTGCGACATCAAGTTATGAAAATCGGCCGGCTCGCGACGTTGCCGCGCGTGCCTGGGTCCAGCCCAAGTTTTTTTGGGGCAAATGGCTTTTTTTTCATCGTTTGCGAAGGCAATCGCCGATGCGTAACTTCAGCACCGAAGCGCAACTTGCCGAATCGAAATTCCCGTCCCCCTTTCAGGAGCATGCAATGAGCGAATGTCTCGCGCAGCAGGACCTCGAGATTGCCGGCCGTGCATTCAATGCGAAGGACGTCGCCGCCTCGTCGACGCTGAATGCGAAGTGCTACACGGACCCGAAGTACTTTGACGCGGAAATGGACGCCGTTTTCCGTCGATCGTGGCAGTGGGTGTGTCATGCGGAAAAGGTGCGCGAGCCGGGCGCCTACTATGTGGCCGACGTGGCTGGCCGGAGCATTGCCGTGGTGCGCGACCGGGCCGGCGGCCTGCGCGCGTTCTACAACGTCTGCAAGCACCGCGCGCACCACCTGCTTGCCGGCGAAGGCAAGGCACGCGTGATCACGTGCCCGTACCACGCGTGGAGCTACAACCTCGATGGCGGCTTGCGCCAGGCGCCGATGACGGAGACGCTGGTCGACTTCAGGAAAGAAGAGATCTGCCTGTCGCAAGTGCAGGTCGAAGAGTTCTGCGGGTTCGTGTACGTGAACATGGACCCGGCCGCCGCGTCGCTCGCGTCGCAAAGCGGCGACCTGAAAGCCGAGATCGACCGGTTCGCGCCGGACGTCGACACGCTGACGTTTGCGCGCCGTCTGCAGTTCGATATCCGGTCGAACTGGAAGAACGTCGTCGACAACTTTCTCGAGTGCTACCACTGCCCGACCGCCCACAAGGATTTCGTGAGCCTGCTCCAGTTCGACACCTACAAAGTGACGACGCACGGGATCTACTCGAGCCACATGGCGAAAGGCGGCAATACCGGCAACACCGCCTACAGCGTGGAAGGCGCGACCTGCGACGACCACGCGGTGTGGTGGGTCTGGCCCAACACGTGCCTGCTGCGCTATCCGGGCCGCGCGAACTTCCTCGTGCTGAACATCATCCCGGTGGCGCCCGATCGCACGATCGAGACCTACGACTTCTACTTCGAATCCGCCGAGCCGACGCCGCAGGAGATCGAGGCGATCAACTACATCCGCGACGTGCTGCAGCAGGAGGACATCGACCTGGTCGAGAGCGTGCAGCGCGGGATGAGCACGCCCGCGTTCGAAAGCGGCCGGATCGTGAGCGATCCGCAGCAGTCGGGCATGAGCGAGCACGCGCTTCATCACTTCCACGGGCTGGTGTTGAAGGCCTATCAGGACGCGCTGAAGTAACGCGGTCGTGTCATGCCGTCGCGCGCCGGCGCATCGCCGGACCGATGGCGGCGCGCTCGAATCGTTTTGCGAACACTGGTGTGTCGTGGCGAACGGGATCGCGACGACACCGGCCAACCTGCACAGTCAAGGTCATCTCCATGTCGAACAGCATCATCATCACCTGCGCGGTAACGGGCGGCATCCACACACCCACCATGTCGCCCCACCTGCCGATCACGCCCGCGCAGATCGCGGCGGAATCGATCGCGGCGGCCGAAGCCGGCGCCTCGATCATCCATCTGCATGCGCGTGACCCGGAAACCGGGCGGCCGACGCCCGACCCGAAAGTGTTCATGCAGTTCCTGCCCGTCATCAAGGCGAACAGCGACGCGATCATCAACGTGTCGACCGGCGGCGGCCTCGGCATGACGCTCGAACAGCGTCTGGAAGCGGCACTCGTCGCGAAGCCCGAGATGGCGTCGCTCAACTGCGGGTCGCTCAATTTCGGCATCTTCCCGATGCTGCAGAAACACGCCGAATGGCAGCACGACTGGGAGCCCGCGTTCCTCGACATGACGCGCGACTTCGTGTTCAAGAACACGTTCAAGGATATCGAGTACACGCTGCGCGAACTCGGCGAGACGCACGGGACGCGTTTCGAGTTCGAGTGCTACGACCTCGGCCACCTGTACAACCTCGCGTATTTCGTCGACAAGGGGCTGCTGAAGCCACCGTTCTTCATCCAGATGATCTTCGGGATCCTCGGCGGGATGGGAGCCGATACGGACAACCTGAGCCATCTGCACAGCATCGCGCAACGCCTGTTCGGCGACGGTTTCGAATGGTCCGTTCTCGCTGCAGGGCGCAACCAGATGAAATTCGCGACGCAGTCGGCCGTCATGGGCGGGAACGTGCGCGTCGGGCTCGAGGACAACCTGTACATCGATCGCGGCCAGCTGGCGGCGTCGAACGCCGACCAGGTGCGCAAGATCCGGCGCATCGTCGAGGAGCTCGGCTTCACGGTCGCGACGCCCGCCGAAGCCCGCGCGCGGCTGGGCCTGAAGGGCCGCGACCAGGTCGGATTCTGACGGCGGTCGAACATCTTTCCGGATATCACACAGGTCGATTAGTCATGCAAACGATGAACCTGATCAATGGTGAGCGGGTAGCGGGCGACGGAGAAGCGTTTCCGGTCGTCAACCCGGCGACGGGCGAAACCGTCGTCACGATGCGCGACGCGTCTGACGAGCAGGTCGATGCGGCCGTCGCGGCGGCCGCCGCGGCATTCCCGTCGTGGTCCGCGACGCCGCCGGGCGCGCGCGCGGCCCGTCTGCTGGCGCTGGCAGATGAGATCGAGGCGCGAGCGGACGAGTTCGCGGCGCTCGAATCGCTGAACTGCGGCAAGCCGTTGCACGCGGTGAAGACGGACGAGCTTCCGTTGACCGTCGACGTGTTTCGGTTCATGGCCGGCGCCGCGCGTTGCGTGTCGGCATCCAGCGCGGGCGAGTACGTGGCCGGGTTCACGTCGATGATCCGGCGCGATGCCGTCGGCGTGGTGGGATCGATCGCGCCGTGGAACTATCCGCTGATGATGGCGGCGTGGAAGCTGGCGCCGGCGCTGGCAGCCGGCTGCCCGGTGGTCCTGAAGCCGTCGGAGCTCACGCCGCTGACGTCGCTGCGTGTCGCGGAACTCGCGGCCGACCTCTTTCCGCGTGGTGTCGTCAACGTGGTCGTCGGCCGCGGCGCCACCACGGGCAGCGCACTGATCAACCATCGTCAGCTCGATCTCGTGTCGCTGACCGGCGGCCCCGCGACGGCGAGCCGGATTCTCGAAGCATCGTCGCGCAAGCTGATGCATACGCACATGGAGCTGGGCGGGAAGGCGCCGGTCATCGTGTTCGACGACGCGAACCTGGACGCGGCCGTCGAAGGCATTCGCGGCGCTGCGTTCTTCAACGCCGGGCAGGATTGTGCGCAGCCGTGCCGGCTCTACGTCGAGGACAAGATCTACGACACCTTCGTCGCGAATCTGGCGAATCGCGTCGCGTCGATCCGGCTCGGCGCACCGGACGATTCGCGTACCGCAATGGGGCCGGTGATTTCTGACGGTCATCGCCGTCGCATTGCCGGCTTCGTGGACCGCGCGCGTGACCTGCGCCACGTGGAAATCCTGACCGGCGGGCGTGAAGTCGCCGGCGGCGGCTTCTTCTACGAGCCGACGATCATCGCGCATGCACGGCAGGACGACGAGATCGTCCAGCGCGAGGTGTTCGGCCCGGTCATTTCCATCACGCGGTTCAGCGGGGCGGAGCAGGCGATTCATCACGCGAACGACAGCCCCTATGGGCTGGCGTCGTCGATCTGGACGCGCGACGTGGGAAAGGCGATGACGGTCGCATCACGCCTGCGTTGCGGCATCACGTGGATCAACGCGCATGGCGTGGCCACCGCCGAAATGCCGCACGGCGGCATGAAGGCTTCCGGATACGGGAGCGACATGTCCGTCTACGCGCTCGAGAACTACACGACGGTGCGGCACGTCCAGATCGCCCACGTGTAGCGGACGATTTTCGGCGAGCGGGTATTGCCTGCCGACGGACCGGCGGCTACCCGACATCCACTCACCAGATCCAGAGGTAACGATGACGCAACATCAAAGCGGTGCGCTGGACCGGCAAGTGCTGATCGTGCGAGACGTGGCCGACGAGGCCAACGGTATTCGCAGCTACGAACTGGCCACGGAAGACGATGCGGACCTGCCTGCCTATGAACCGGGCGCGCACGTGGCCGTCCACCTGGAAAACGGCATCACGCGACAGTATTCGCTTTATGAAGCGGCCGGGGTCCGGAAGACCTACCGGATCGCCGTACTGAAGGATCCGGCAAGCCGTGGCGGCTCGCGCTTTCTCCATGACCAGGTGGGCGTCGGCGGGCACGTGCGGATCAGCGGGCCGTTCAACCATTTTCCGATGGTGGCCGGCGCGACGTCGTCGCTGCTGATCGCGGGCGGCATCGGGATCACGCCGATCCTGTCGATGGCGCATCGCCTGTTCAGCGAGGGGCAGCCGTTCGCGCTGCACTACTGCGCGCGGCGCGAGCAGGACGCGGCGTTCGTCGATCGCCTGAGGGACGGCGTGCCGTTCGCGGCGCACGTGCACCTGCATTTCGACGGGGGCGATCCGGGCAAGGGGCTCGACGTCAGGTCGCTCCTGTCCGACGTGACGGAGGGCCGCCATCTCTATTGCTGCGGCCCCGGCGGCCTGATGAACGCAGTGGAAGCCGCGGCTTCGCACTGGCCGGCGGGAACCGTGCATTTCGAGCGCTTCGCGGCCGAGACGGTGGACGCGGCGGTGAACACGGCCTTCCGGATCCATCTGTGCAAATCCGGCCTGGACCTGGACGTACCCGCCGACAAGAGCGTGCTGCAGGTGTTGAAGCAGGCGGGGTTCGACATCAGCACGGTTTGCGAACAGGGCGTGTGCGGCGCCTGCCTGACCGACGTGGTCGACGGCGTGCCGGAGCACCGCGATCAGATCCTGACCGACGAAGAGAAGCGCGCGAACGACGTGATGGCGGTGTGTTGTTCCCGGTCGAAATCGCCTCGACTGGTGCTGGACCTGTAATGACTCCCGGCGGGCGGATATCGACCGCCTGCCTCCCGATACTCGAATTCAGGATGGAAGAGCACGATGAGCACGCAGCATGACATGCCTCAAGGCATCGAAGTCGTTGGCATTCTCGGCGCCGGCACGATCGGCGCAAGCTGGACCGCGCTGTTTCTGGCGGCCGGGCTGGAGGTCGACGTATACGATCCGTCGCCGGAAGGCGAGGCGTTCGTTCGCGACTATGTGCGTCACGCGTGGCCGAGCCTGGAGCGGCTGGGGTTGGCCCGGCGGGGCGATCCGGGACGGCTGCGCTTCGTGGCGACACCGGAGGAAGCCGTGGCCCGCGCACAGTTCGTGCAGGAAAGCGTGCCCGAGCGGATCGAGATCAAGCACGCGCTTTACCAGCGCATCGAGGATCATCTCGATCCCCGCGCGATCGTCTGTTCCAGCGCATCGGGCCTGCTGGTGAAGGAAATGCAGGCGGGCTGGAAGAACCCGGGCCGTTTCATTCTCGGGCATCCGTTCAATCCGCCCCATCTGATTCCGCTGGTCGAGTTGCTGGGCAACGAGAAGACCGAGCCCGGCGTGCTGGAACTCGCCGAGCAGTTCTATGCCGCGTGCGGGAAGGTCACGATCCGGGTCAACAAGGAGGTGCCGGGCCACGTCGCCAACCGGCTGCAGGCGGCGCTGTGGCGCGAAGCGATCCACCTGGTGGTCGAGGGTGTCGCGACGGTCGGCGACGTCGACAAGGCCGTCTCTGCCGGCCCGGGCCTGCGATGGTCGGTCATGGGGCCGCACATGCTGTTCAATCTCGGCAGCGGCGGCCATGGGCTGGGTGTCTTCTGCGAGCGTTTTGCGCCTTCGTTCCATCGCTGGTGGGACGATCTCGGCCATCCGACGCTCGATCCGGAGACGATCCGGATGCTGGTCGACGGCGTGAAGGCGGAAGAGGACGGCCGGCAATTCCACGACCTGGCGGCGGAGCGCGACCGCAAGATCGTCGAGGCGAGCAAGGCGATCATGGATGCGGCGTATCCGACCCGCGCGATCGATGTCGTGGGCGAGCGGAAGGTCGCGGCTCGATGAAACCCGCCGGGCGCCGGTCAGGACGCCGCCGCCCGGCATACGTTGACGACACGTCGAAGGATGGCGCCAGATGCATGCGGAACTCGTGGTCCATGAAGGGCAGGTACGCGCGGAGTGGATCGACTACAACGGGCACATGAACGACGCGTGCTACGTGCGCGTGTTCAGCGAGTCGATCGATCGGTGGCTGGACTGCATCGGGATGGACGACGCGTTCAGGTCTCACGAGCGGGTGTCGGTCTATACGCTGCAGACCGTCGTTCATTACCTGAAGGAAATCGGCCTGGGTGCGCCGTTCGTCGTCACGGCCCGCGTGCTCGAGCACGACAGCAAGAAATGTCGGGTTTTCCTGACCATGCGGCACCCGATCGACGCCGGACACTTTGCTACGATGGAAGCCCTTTTGCTGCACGTGGACATGACGCTTCGGCGCAGCACGGCGTTTCGCGCGCAGACGCTGGCGCGGCTCGACGCGCTGTTCGCCGCGCATCGAGAGACCCCTTGGCCGGTGCAGGCCGGTCGAGGCATTTCACTGGTGAAAGGGCAGTGATGTTCGCGTCGATGAACCTGCGCGGCTCGGGCGGCAATGCGCGTTGCGCCGGTCCGGCGGCCCTGCCGCTTCGACGCGCCACGATACTACCGACTTCCGTCCCGAGAGAAGCCCCCGAAATGGTTAGCCGCTTGAAGCACCTCCCGCCGCTGTCGTATCTCACCGCGTTCGAGGCAGCGGCCCGGCATGAAAGTTTCACGACTGCCGCCGAGGAACTGTGCGTGACCCAGAGCGCGATCAGCCGGCAGATCCGACTGCTCGAGGAAACGCTGGGCTGCGCATTGTTCGTGCGGTCTCACAAGGCGGTATCGCTCACCGACGGCGGGCGGAAGTTTCAGCGGACCGTCAATGCGGCGCTGGATCTGCTGGCGGCCGCCGCGTACGAGCTGCGCGTGCAGGCGTCCACGTCGACGGTCACGGTGTCGGCGGATCTGGCGATCGCATCGCACTGGCTGATTCCGCGCCTGCCGAAGTTTCGGGCCGAGCATCCGGAGATCATCATTCACGTCGATGCGTCGGACGAGGACACGCGAAACATCCGGGAAGGCGCGGACCTGGCGATTCAGTTCGGCGACGGCTACTGGCCGGCCTGCAACGCGCGGTTCCTGCTCGAGGAAGAGATCTTCCCGGTGTGCACGCCGGCGTACCTGGCCCGACTCGCGCCGATGGAACACACGCAGGATCTGCTGCGCGCGACGTTGATCCATCTCGAGACGCGTCATTGGGACTGGATGGACTGGGCCACCTGGTTCGCGCATCACGACATCGCGCTTGCCGAGCCGCGACAGGATCTTTACATCAACAACTATCCGGCGGTCCTGCAGGCCGCGATGGGCGGGCAGGGCATCGCGATGGGATGGCGCTACCTGGCCGACGACATGCTGGCGACCGGGGTGCTGGTGCGGCCGATCGAGACCTCGGTGCGGACCGGCCGCGGGTTCTATCTGCTGCACCCGAGCGATACCTTGTTGAGCCCGGAGGCGCGGATATTCTGCGACTGGATCGTCGGGCAGTGCGCGGCATAGGGGCGGCCGGTGAAAGCGGGCGCGGTTCGGCAGGCATGATGCCGGTTGAATAGAGGTTGAGAGGATCGATGCGATGAAACCGACATTCAGTCATTTCGGATTCCTGATATTGGAAAAGTATTCGATGATTGCGCTGACGAGTGCGATCGAAGCCCTGCGAATGGCCAACCAGCTGCTCGGCGTCTCCCGCTACGACTGGACCATTTACTCGGTGGACGACGAAACGGCGATCCGCGCCAGCAACGGCATCGTCGCGGGGCCGGCGTGCCCGCTGGACCTCGCCGCGAGCATGCCCGACGTGATGTTCGTCTGCGGCGGATGGGACGTACGAGATGCCGTGGACGAAGGGACGAAGCGACTGCTCCGGACGCTGGCCGGGCGCGGGGTCGTGGTGGGCGGGCTGTGCACGGGGGCCTATGCGTTGATGGCCAGCGGCCTGCTCGACGGGTATCGCTGCGCGGTTCACTGGGAGGTGCTGTCCGAACTGCATGCCGAGTTTCCGGACGTCCGCTTCGTCGACGAACTCTTCGCCATCGACCGCGATCGCCTCACCTGTACCGGTGGCACGGCGCCGCTCGACCTGATGCTGCACCTGATCGCATCGGATCTCGGGCCGGCGATGGCGCGGCACATCTCGGAGCAATTCTCGATCGAGCGGGTCAGGGCCGTGACCGATCCGCAGCCGATTCCGATCGCGTCACGGGTGGGTTTTTCGCGCGAGGAACTGATCGAGACCGTACGGCTGATGGAGGCGAATATCGAAGAGCCGCTCACCGTGCCGGATCTGGCCCGGTTGACCGGCGTATCGATGCGCCACTTGCAGCGCGTCTTCAGGGAGGCATTGGATGTGACGCCGCACGAGTACTACGTCGGCCTCCGGTTGAAGCGCGCGCGGAAACTGATCCGCTACTCGAACATGTCGATCGCGAACGTCACGAAGACATGCGGATTCCAGAGCGTGACGCATTTCAGCAAGGCCTTTCGCACTTTCTTCGGACACGCACCGAGTCACGAACGCCGGGCCCGCGAATCGGCCGGTGCGCTGGCCTGATCCCCGATCATTTCAACGACGCAACCCGAGGTATCACCATGAATCGAACTGGTATGACGGCACTGGTCGCCGCGCTGTGCGTATCCGCTGCGGCAGCTTCCGCGGGCGCGGCCGAACCGGCGACCTGCAGAAACGTGCGAATGGCCGATGTCGGCTGGAGCGACATCGCGGCAACGACCGGGCTGGCGTCGACGATGCTGTCCGCGCTGGGCTACAACCCGTCGAAGACCATCGCCTCGGTGCCGATCACGTTTGCCGGGGTCAAGAGCAAGCAGATCGACATTTTCCTCGGCTACTGGTCGCCGTCGATGGATCCGATCATCGCGCCGTTCGTCAAGAGCGGCTCGATCAAGGTCCTTCCCGAGCCGAACCTGAAAGGCGCGAAATTCACGCTGGCGGTGCCGGACTACGTGTATCAGGCGGGGCTCCGGACGTTCGCGGATCTGCCGAAGTACGCGGACAAGCTGCAGTCCCGCATTTACGGGATCGAACCGGGGAACGACGGCAACCAGTTGATCGGCAAGATGATCCGGGAGAACAAGGACGGGATCGGCAAGTTCAAGCTGGTCGAGTCGAGCGAGGCAGGGATGCTCGTCGAGCTCAACCGGGCCGTTCGCGACAAGCAGTGGATCGTGTTTCTGGCGTGGGAGCCTCATCCGATGAACGCGCAATACAAGATCAACTACCTGTCCGGCGGCGACGACGTGTTCGGCCCGAACTATGGCGAGGCCAAGGTGTTCACGGTCGAGCCGCCGGATTACGAGGCGCGCTGCCCGAATGTCGCGAAGTTTGCGTCGAACCTGCACTTCACGACCGAGCTCGAGAATCATTTGATGATTCCGATCATGAACCATCAGGATCCGAACCAGGCTGCGGCGGAATGGCTGAAACGGAACACGTCGATGCTGGACCCGTGGCTGGCCGGCGTCACGACGTTCGATGGCAAGCCGGCGCTACCGGCGGTGAAAGCGTATCTCGCGGCGCACTAGCAGCGGTTCGACGCAGGCAGGCGAGTGTGCGGCGCGGCGCGGAGGGGCGGTTTCGCGTCTTCCGCGCGGCAGGGTGCGACGGGGCTGTCGCAGGATCGCGCTCGACGCGAACGGCGGTGCCGGGAATGCTGCGGCGACACGCGATCGAATGAAGCACGCGGCTGCCGGGTGCTGGCTGCGGCCATCGGCGCGGAACAATGCGTTCGCGGCTTACGACTCGTCGTCGCGGGTCGTTTCGGAACGTGTTTTTTCCGCCGCAGGAAACGTGCCGCCGCCGCGTGGCCGTTTCGGTTCGATCCGCATCTGCCGGATCACGCGCCGGAAATCGATCTCGTGCGCGGCCATCGTGCCGATCAGTTTCGCGATCACCGCGAGATGGGACGGGACCGTGCCCTTGCTCGAATAGTTCGTGATCGAACTTTCATTCATCCGGATCAGGCGGGCGAACTCGCGCGCCGTCAACTGCGCTTTCTTCAACTCCTGTTGGAATTCCGCATACGCCATTGCACACATGATGCTTTCGTCTCCGTGAATCAGAAATCGGCCCGCGCGGCGCCGGCGCCGACGGGTGGCGTTCCCGTCGTGCCGGCGCCGCGTCGGGTTACATCTTCACCTGGTCGAGGAAGGTCTTCTTGCCGCTCTTGTAGCCGTAGATCGAGATGATCCCGTGCGTCAGGTCGCCCTTCGAATCGAACGTCGTCGTGCCGATCACGCCTTCGTACTTCGTCGACGGCATCGCGGCGAGGATCTTCGCCGGATCGGTCGAGTTCGCGCGCTTCATCGCGTCGACCGCGATGTAGACCGCGTCATACGCGAACGGCGCATCGAACTTGATGCCCTGGTTGAAACGCTTCTGGTACTTCGCGAGGAAGTCCGCGCCGCCCGGCATCTTCTCGAGTGCCGCGCCGGCCTGCGAGCACAGCACGTTGTCGGCCGCCGGGCCGGCCAGTTCGGCCAGCGAGTCGGTACACACGCCGTCGCCGGACAGGATCTTCGCGCGCAGGCCGAGCTGCTTCGCCTGCTTCGCGAGCGGGCCGCCGGTGGCGTCCATGCCGCCGTACATGATCGCGTCCGGATTCTCGCCCTTGACCTTCGTCAGAATCGCGCGGAAGTCGACGGCCTTGTCGTTGGTCGCGTCGTGCGACAGCACCTTCAGGCCGAGCGCCTTCGCCTTCTTCTCGAACTCGTTCGCGAGGCCCTGGCCGTACGCGGTCGAATCGTCGATCACCGCGACGCTCTTCACGCCCTTCGACTGCGCATAGCTCGCGAGTGCCGGACCCTGCTGCGCGTCGGTCGCGACGACGCGGTAGGTCGTCTTGAAGCCCTGCTGCGTGTAGGTCGGGTTGGTGGCCGACGGCGAGATCTGCACGATGCCCGCGTCGCTGTAGATCTTCGAGGCCGGGATCGACGTGCCCGAGTTCAGGTGGCCGATGACGGCGACGACCTTGTCGTCGACGAGCTTCTGCGCGACCTGCGTGGCCTGGCGCGGGTCGGCCGCGTCATCCTGCGCGTCGAGTTGCAGCGTGATCTTCTTGCCGCCGATCGTGAGCCCCTTCGCATTGATTTCCTCGACCGCGAGGCGCGCGCCGTTCTCGTTGTCCTTGCCGAGGTGCGAGATGCCGCCCGTCGTCGGCTCGACGCTGCCGATCTTGACGACCTGGTCGGCCATGGCGGTCGAGGCGGCCGCAAACGCGGCGGCAGCCAGTGCAACGGTGATCAGGGGTTTGCAGCGCATGCCGACAGTGCTTCGTTCCATCTGCCATCTCCGAATTGAATGATCTTTCTATTGACGTCTCGACCGGCCGACGGCGAGGTCGGGGCGATCGGACGAGTCTCCATACCCATCATGGGCTTCACTTGCATCGCGTCCTGACCTGCGACGTGCCGCCCGGCTGAGCGGCCGAATCGGGGCCTGATACGGTGCAATTCGTACGAATATATATGAAGCCGATTTTGCGCGCTGCGGCGAATCGCATGGCGGGGCGGGCGCGGCACGGCCGGCGCCCGGATTTCGAAGGTGCCGGATGCCGGAAATCGTGCGCCGCAGCAGGCCGCAGGCTGCGATTCGCTGTCGACGGCCTTACGGCCGCATCCATTATTCGGCCGGCGGCCGGGACGAAGCCATGGACACTGATGCGCGGTCAATCCGGAACTGTTCGGTCGATTTGTCTGCACAGTTTGGACGGTTTCGATTGCGCATCCGGTTGCATGACCATGCTTCATCGGGATCGATGCCCTCATCTAGCGCAACTAACGGTCAAGTTCGACAACCTCGGCGAACTGGTGCGACGGCGACAGCCCGCGTCATGCATTCGGTATCGCAGATGCCGGGGGCGTCCCGACCGGCGCGCTAGCGGATCGCCGAGGCGATCATGCGGCCCGATGACGCTGCGACCCTAGGAACGTCCGCGCAACGCCACGAAGATCACGCCGGCAATCGCCAGCAGGCCGCCGCACACCGTCTCGATACCGGGCCGCTCGCCCGTCAGCGCCATCGACAGGATCGTCGCGACCGCCGGCGTCAGATAGAGGAAGTTGGCGGCGCGTGCCGCGCCGAAGTAGCCGAGTGCGAACGTCCAGGTCGCGTAACCCAGCGCGGCAGGGAAGATGCCGAGCATCAGGACGGCCAGCGTCGTGTCGCGCGACCCGCTGCCCAGTGCCACGAGCGCACCCGGCAGCCAAGGCGAGAGCAGCAGCGCGCCGGCCAGCAGCGTGTACGCGGTGCAGGCCAGCGCGCCGTACACCGGAATCAGCCGCCGCTGCAACACGAAATAGCTGGCCGAACACAGGGCCGCGCCGAGGATCAATGTACTGCCCGCGCCGAGGACGAGGCCGCCCGGCTGTCCGCGCGCGATCACCGCGATGCCGGCGAGGCTGACCAGCGAGCCGAGCCAGCCCCAGCGATTGAAGCGCTCGCCAAGAAACACTGCGGCCAGCAGCGCGGTGAAGATCGGCAGGGTGTTCACGATGAAGCTTGCCGCGCCGGCCGATACGGTCTGCTCGCCGGTATTGAGCAGCGCGTTATAGAGCGCGATGCCGAGAAAGCCGCACAGCAGGAAGCGCAGTGCGTCGCCCCGTGTCGGCACGCGCGGCCGTCGCGCGATCAGCCACGCGACGATCAGCACGGCCGCGGTGGCGAAGCGCGCCGCCGCGAGCTGCAGCGGGGTCAGGCCATGCAGGCCGATCCGGATGAACGGGAAAGCGGACGCCCACGAAACGATCGTGAAAGCGACCGCGCCGGCCGCGATCAGCGGCTGCCGCGCAGGGCGCGACGACGGGGTGGAGAGCGTGTTCATGCGGCAATGATGCGGCGTGGCAAGATGTTAAGCTAGCGCACAGATCAGCACGCAGATATGACCATGATTCACAGCTCGGGCCGGCGGCCGGCCGGTGCTTCAACCCGCGCGAAGCGCGCGCCGGCGGCGTCGCCCGCCGCCGTGCCGGTGCCAGGTTCGCGGCCGCCGCTCGCGAGCCTGGAGACGGTGTGCACGGTCGCCCGCGAGGGTTCGTTCCTGGCTGCGGCCGACGTCTCCGGCGTGACGCACGGCGCGATCAGCCGGCGGGTCGCCGCCGTTGAAAACTGGCTCGGCCTGAGGTTGTTCGAACGTCATGCGCGCGGCGTGCGCCTGACGCCGGACGGGCAGCGCTTCGTCGGCCGGATCGAGCAGGCGTTCGCGATCATCGACAGTGCGGCCGATCAGTGGCGCTCGCCGCGTACGCCGCGGCTGGTCAGGATGAGCGTGGTGCCGGCCTTCGCGCAGCTCTGGCTGCTCGAGCGCCAGCATGCGCTCGAGAGCGAGGCGCCGGCGTTGCGCATCGAGCTCGGCATCGAGCTTCGCAACGTGGATATCGCCGGCGGCGAAGCGGATCTGTCGATTCGCTACGGGCGCGGCAACTGGCGTCAGCTCGAAACCCGTGCGTTCATGCCGGAGCGGCTTTATCCGGTCGCGCATCCGCGGCTCGCCGCGCAGCTGGCCACGGAGCGCCGCCGGTGCGGCGATGCAGCGCTGCTCGACCTGCCGTTGCTGCACGATTCCGACGTGACAGGCTGGCGCACGTGGTTCGATGCATTGGGCGTGCCGTTCAAGCCGCGCGCGCAGGATCGCCGTTTCGAGGATTACAACCTGGTGCTGGCCGCGGCCGAGGCCGGGCTCGGCGTGGCGCTGGCGCGCGTGCCGCTCGCCGACGCCTATCTGAAGCGCAGCGACCTCGTGCGCGTGAGCCCGCACGAGGTCGATTCGGTGCTCAGGTATTACTTCGTGCACGCGAAGGGGGAGAATCGGCCGGAGGTGCTCGCGTTGATGGAGCGGATGCGGGCGGCAGTGGGCGAAGGCCGCTAGCCGGCCCGCCGTGACGACCCGCCACGGGGGCCGATGGCGCCGAAGGAAGCGGTACGCGATTCGCGGCACTAGGCTCGGGCCGCCGGATCGACGACAATGCGACCGCGAAAAACGATGAGGTGGAGAGATGAACGAAAATCGAAAATGTGTACAGCCGTGCCGATGGAAAGGAGGTCAGCGATGAACAGGCCAGACAAGTCGTCGAAAGCGCGTGCGGCGCTCGACCAGCTGTTTTCGGGTATGGCGCCCGCGGATGAGACGCGCGCGTCGCGTCCGGGCAATCCGTTCAATCCGTTCGAAGCGGCGGGCGATGAAGCGTCCGCGGGTTCCGGCGGGCGCGGCGGTGTCGAAGTCACGCTGTCGACCCGGATCCAGTTGCGCGGCTATCCGAATGCGGACGCATTCATGAAGCGCATGGCCGAAGCCTGGGGGCTGGAGTGGGGGATGTACGACAGCGTCAAGGCCATCGCGACGCTGCCCGCCGGATGGCGCGCGCGCCGGCTGCCGGAAGTCACGCAGGTCGTCGACGGACACGACGTGCTGCGCGCGGAGAGCAGCTTGCAAGGCGGCGAGATGTCGTACCTGAAGGTGCATCCGCGGTACTACATCGACGCACGCAAGGGGTTCGGCTGGGGCAAGTCGTCGAAGGCGTCCGACGATCCGGATCTGGACGGCCCCGACTGGAACTGCTTCGTGGTCGATCGCGAAAAGTCCGTCGAAGTGCACGAACTGACGACCTCGTCGCTGAAAGCCGACATGGACAATGCGCGCGCGACGTTGCTGAAATGGCTGGACGAGAATTATCCGAAACATCGCGATCCTTTCGCGTACTGGTCGGATTGCGAAGGGGCGTCGTAATTTTGCGTGGCCGCCCGGTTCGGTATCGCGGGCACATGTCGGCCGACCGGCGCCGGAGCGGGTGGGGCGCACGCCGCTTCGATGCATCGGCCGGTTGCGAAGGGAACGCCCATTGAAGCGAGCCAGTCTCGTCCCGGTGTTCTGGGCCGCATTCGGTGCGGCGGTCGGCTCGACCGTCGTCGAGCTGCTGCTCTGGCCGATCGTCGGCGACGACGCCATCGGGAACCTGTTGCGAGACGCGCGCCTCACGGCGGCCATCGTGATGGGGCGCCGCGTGCTCGGCGCGCCCGGCGGCTTCGATCCGCTGGTGATGGCGGTGGCGACCCTCGTGCACCTGGTGTTGTCGCTGGCCTACGCGGCCGTGCTGGCGAAGGTGATTCGCACCCTGTCGCTCGCGGCCGCGCTACTCGCAGGCGGCGCGTTCGGCCTCATCCTGTACGGCGTCAACCTGTACGCCTTTACCACGATCTTCCCGTGGTTCATCCCGGTTCGCGGCGCGATCACGCTGGTGGCTCATCTGGTATTCGGGATCACCGCAGCGGCTGCCTATCGCTTCGCGAGACGCTAGGCCGGACGTCAAACGCGACAACGATTCATTCGAACCAGACCCCTGGAATAAGCAGGCGCGCTGCATCGTTTAGCCGGCAGGAGACCCTGTATGAAGCGGCGGCATGCGAGCGCCGCGTGATGAAGCGTGTGCAAGCAATCCGATCTGCCGGGCGCCGCCAGCGGCGCCACGCGATCGAGTGGTCGGGGGCAATCTGGCAGGAGCCGATCATGTGCAACTGGTTTCGATCCGGGATAGGTATCGTCTGTCTCGGCTGTTCCGCGGCGGTCTTTGCGCAAACGTACGACGATCAGGCGGACACCGATACGAACTGCCGTGCGGTCGTCGCGCAGGCGAACATCGACGGCACGGAGCAGCAAATCGTGGGGCGTGCGTGCCTGCAAGACGATGGCACATGGCAGTTCGTGCAGAGCCCCGACGGTAGCGTTCTATGGTATCCGGCGACGGACTATCCGTATGCCGACCTGTGGTACTGGGGGCCGCCGCTTTTCATCGGCGCGGGCGTGGGCTTCGTCTTCGTCGATCGCTTCCACCACTTTCACCATTTCCACCACTTCGATCACGTGGTCCACTTCAACGGGATGGAACATCACCGCTTCGGCGTGCCGATCGGCGCCGGTTTTCACCATGGCGCGTTTCCGGTGGGTGCCGCCGGCCACGGATTCGGCGGCATGCATCAGTTCGGCGGCGCGAGCGGATTCGGTGGAATGCGGCGACATTAGGCGGGGTTTGCGGGCGGATCTGCCGCGCCAGGACATCCGCTCATCGAGCCGCCCGGGCAAGGCGTCGAACGGAACGGCCTTCAGTCAGCATCAGATTGCAGGTTCTTCCCGCTGACGACTTCCCAGAGCAGCTTGATATCGAGCGCCTGGTCCGCAACGAGCAGCTTCAGACGAGTGTTCTCGTCCTCCAGCTGTCTGACGCGTCTCGCTTCAGCGGTATTCCCGCTACCGAGCCGGGCACGCCACGCGTCGAGGCCGTCGTCGGCGATGCCGTGCTTGCGATACAGCTTGCTGGCAGTCGGGCCGGCTTCGGCGTGGTCGGGCATTGCGTTGATCCGTTCGGCGTTGCTTTCATGCTTGCTCATGTTCGCTCAGGCTCCACGACATTCCGATTCATCTTTCAGCGACGTCTCTCAAGGACGCAAGGTGTCGCGCTCAGGCCGTATCGATCGAGAACGCATTGCGCTGCGCCGAACCGGCTTGCCCGGATTGCCGGAGAATCGACGCGGCAATCTTCTCTGCCAGCATGGTGACCGGTGAATTGAGGTTGGCGGACGGGATGGTCGGAAAAATTGAAGCATCGACTACCCGGACGCGTTCGACGCCAAACACCCGGCCCTCCGAATCCGTCACCGTCCCCATGCGCAACGTGCAGGACGGGTGGTAATTGGATTCCGCCGTGGCTTTCGCCCACGCCAGAATGTCCGCGTCGCTGCGCGCCTGCGCAATGTCGTCTGCCTCCCCCTGAACGTGCCTGGCCATGGCGGACTGGCTCATGATCTCGCGTACGGACTTGATCGCCTTGATCGCCAGTTTTTGGTCGTATTCGGTCGTCAGATAATTGAAGCTGAACGCGGGGGCTGCCAGTGGGTCGGCGGAGCGCAACCATACTCGCCCGGTGCTCGTGGGCCGTTGCAGACTCAATGAGCAGTGGTAGCCGGGATTGATGCGTATGGCGTCGTGCCCGAAGTACGGTCGAAAAGCCACGCACTCCATCTGGACATCCGGTCGCCCCGAGCCGTCGGTGGAAATCATCGCGCCGGCTTCAAAGAGATTGGAGGCGCCAATGCCTCGACGTGTCAGGAGCCATTGCGCGCCGATCAGCGGGCGGCGCGGCACGGACAACTCGCGGGCCATCGAATCGCGCTCGTTTCTGACATGCCAGTCGACGACGAGCGCCGTGTGATCGGATAAGCGACGCCCCACCTCCGGATGGTGGACAACCGGCGCAATGCCATGGCTGCGGAGCGCGTCCGCCTCTCCGATGCCCGACAGCATCAGCAGGTGCGGGGACATCAAGGCACCCGCACAAAGAATCGCCTCGCGCCCTACGGCGATACGATGATTCCTGCCCTGGCGGGTGGCCTGGACGGCTACACAGGTCGTGCCTGAAAACAGCAGCCGCGTCACCCGTGTATGCAACATGACATCGAGGTTGCGCATGGGCTTTTGCCGCAAATAGGCATACGAAGCGTTGATGCGCCGGCCGTCGCAGATGTTGCGCTGGATTCGATGCATGCCTGCTTGCTTCTCCCCGTTTTGATCCGGATTCAACGCATGCCCGGCTTGCTGCCCGGCCTCGAGGAATGCCTCGAACAGCCGGTTTCTGCAGGGTGCCCGCTCGACCTTGATCGGGCCGCTGCCCCCTCTCCAGCGATTCTCGCCATCTTCGAATGTTTCCATTTTTTTGAAGTAGGGAAGGACGTCCTGGTAATCCCACCCTGCCACGCCGAAATCGGACCAGGCATCGTAGTCCTCGGCGTTGCCGCGCATCCAGTTCATGCCGTTGACCGATGACGAACCGCCCAGCACGCGGCCTCGCGGCTCGTAAATGGGCCCCGGGCCATCATCCGAAAAAAGCTTCCAGTTCGTCTTGTCGCTGAGCAACGGCAGACCCATCGCGCCTGGCATGACGATGCCGATATTGATATCGGATCCGCCCGCCTCGATCAGAAGGATGCTTAACGATGTGTCTTCTGCCAGTCGGCCGGCGATCGTGCTTCCAGCGGATCCGGACCCGATGACGACATAGTCGTAGCCATCGGCTGCTGGCTCCGAAACGATATTCAGCATGGCGCCTCCCGTGTATCGGAACTCACGTTTCATTCAAGGATCAACGCGCGCTTGCGGGCAGTTGCAAGCTCTTCAGCTCGATGAATTCATGCATGCCGAAATCGCCACACTCGCGGCCGTTGCCTGATTGCTTGTAGCCGCCCAATGGCGCTTCATAGCTGAATTCGCCGCCGTTGATCGAGCAGGCGCCCGCCCGGATCTTCCTGGCGATGTCGATTGCGTCCGCGACGGTTCCGGACCAGACCGCCGACGATAGTCCGTAAGGCGTGTCATTGGCCATGAAGATGGCATCCTCGATCCGGTCGTACGAAATCATGCAGATGACCGGTCCGAATATTTCTTCCTGTGCGATCGTCATCCTGTTGTGCACGTCACGAAAGATCGTCGGTCTGACAAAGGCCCCCTTGTCGATGCCTTCGGGAAGATCGGGGCCGCCGGTCACCAATCTGGCACCTTCCTCCAGCCCCTTGTTGATGTACGCGATGACGGTCTCTCGTTGGGATCGGGAGCTCATCGGGCCCATGTCGGTCGTTTCATCCGCCGGGTTGCCGATCCTGATGCGCTCGGCGATACGCTTGGCGATGGTGACCGCCTCTTCGTACCGGGATGTCGGAATCAGCATGCGAGACAGGCAGACGCAGGTCTGGCCGGAGTTGATCATCACGTCTTCGACACCGAACCTGATTGCGGCCTCGAGATCCGCGCTTTCCGTGATGATGAAAGGACTCTTGCCGCCGAGTTCCAGGCAGACCCGCTTGATCGACCGGGCGGCAAGTTCCTGGATACGGGCGCCATTGACCGTCGATCCGGTGAACGACACCATGTCCGCGGCCGGGTGGGTGACCAGCAGGTCGCCGAGCACGCTCCCCCTGCCGGTCAACAGGTTGAAGACGCCTTTGGGAAGGCCGATCGAGTCGACAATCTCCGCCAGTATCAGGCCTTGCAGCGGCGTGACCGACGATTCCTTGATCACGACCGTACATCCTGCGGCCAGCGCGGAGCCGACTTTGGTCAGCAACTGGAACAGCGGATAGTTCCACGGCGTG
The DNA here is from genome assembly GCF_048627025.1 of Burkholderia aenigmatica. Lineage (NCBI taxonomy): Bacteria > Pseudomonadati > Pseudomonadota > Betaproteobacteria > Burkholderiales > Burkholderiaceae > Burkholderia > Burkholderia aenigmatica. The sequence goes on from NZ_CP184470.1 coordinate 1,163,192, forward strand.
ATGAGCACGCATACACCGACGGGCTCCCGGATGACCACGACGTTGTCGACCTCCGTCGTCTCGTCGAGCATCGCGCTGCGCGCAGCAAAATTCCGGAAGGCACCGAGACAGGACGTCTGTATCTGTCGTGTCACTTCGATCGGGCAACCCATCGATGCCGAGATGGCGTTCTCCAGATCCTCGCGACGGCTTTCCAGCGCATCGTGGATTTTCACGATCCAGTCATGACGCTCGCTGGATGGGGTTTTCGACCATGTGCCGAATGCTTGTCTGGCAGCACGGAATGCTTTATCCACATCTTCGGCGGTTGCATTGCATATCTCGGCGATGACTTCGTCGGTAGCCGGATTGATGACCGGACTGAAATCGCTGCCATGCGGGGCAATCCAGTCCCCATTGATGAACAATTTATCGAAGCGCCGAATCATCGGGAGTCTCCTTCGCTACTGGCTGGAATAGAAAATATTCGTTGTCGCCGTGCGTCTCGATTGCGCCGATATTGCGAGTTTATTCATCGCCAGGCGCAAAATTTTTCTGACCTTGAAATGGTATTCTCTTTCCCCCGGCAGCAGGCACTTCGCGCGTTCGAAAGGTGCCTTGCGCTTTGCGCAAAATATGATTCGAGTGATCCATGGACACCATCGCCGCAGTTCGACTGTTCTTCGACGTTGCCGATCAGGGGAGCTTTTCCGCCGTTGCGCGCACCCGTCAGGTCGCCATTTCCTCGATCACGCGCCTCATCAACCAGCTGGAGCAAAACCTGGGCGCGACGCTGTTCGTCCGTTCGACGCGTCAGCTATCGCTGACCGAAGCCGGGTACCGGCTGCTGCAATCGCGCGTCCAGCTGACACAGCTGGACGAGACGCTGAAGGCGATCAGAGGTGTGACGGAAGATATGTCGGGGCGGATGCGTATCACGGCTCCCGAGAATTTCGGACGCCGCTATCTGATCGACATCATTCCGGCGTTGCTTGATGAATTCCCCAGGCTCGAGATAGAGCTTGATCTCAGTGATGAATACCGTGATCTGGTGACCCAGGGTTTCGATATGGGAATTCGAGTCGGGGAGGATCAATCCTTGTCGCTGATTCAGCACCGGCTCACGCCGAATACGCATGTGCTCTGCGCAAGCCCGACGTATTTGTCACGACACGGCGTTCCGGAAGAAATCGATGATTTGAAAAAACACCGCTGCATACGGCATGAAATACTGGGGCTCGACAAGCATTGGGTATTCGAAGACAAAGCAGGCGTGACTCACTTCCTGCCTCAAGGATCATTCTCGTCCAATATGTCGGATGCGGTTATTTCTGCGGCGATTTCAAATCAGGGCATTATTCTGATGCCGTATTGGCTGGTGGGTGCCGAGTTGTCCGCTGGAAAACTCGTTCCGATCATGGAGGCCAGTTCCGCCAAGCCCTTGCCAAAATACGGCGATTGGCTCTTTATCGCCTATCCGCCACATAATCGCCATTCGATCAAGGTTCAGACCGTCAGGCAGAGATTGATCGCGTCGTTGCATGACGTCGGGCATCCGGTCGACGCTGCGCCAGAAAGCCGTTAGCGGCCGCATCGCTCGCCCGGGTAATCGCATCACGACAACCGGCATCGTGCTCACAGCGCCATGGGGTGAGCACGATGCCGATGGCCAGATTTCCCGCGTCGAGACACCACCTCTTGACGCCTCACAGTCAATCGAGCCGCCCGCGCAACTCGTCGAACGGAATCATTACGTGCGTGCGATACGCGGGCCGCGCTTTCAGCCGTTCGTACCACGCTTGCACGTGCGGGATGTCCGGCCGCGCGATGTCGAGCTCGAAATAGCGGTACAGGTGCGTGCCTGTCGCGATGTCGGCGAGCGTGAGCGCGTCGCCCGCGAGAAAGGGCTGCCCGGCCAACACGGCATCGAGCGTCCGGAAGTGCTGCGCGCACTGCGCGATGCTTTGCTCGACGCGCGCCGTGTCGCGCTGCTCGGGCGGCGTCCGGAAGAAGCCGCGGAACACGCCGTTCAGGAACGTCGGCTGCAGCGTGGTTTGCGACCAGTCCATCCAGCGGTCGGCGCGCGACTGTTCGGCGGGATCGTCGCGCCAGAAGCCGGGGCGGCCGTAACGCGCGGCGAGGTAGCGCAGGATGCTGTGCGATTCCCAGACGACCGTGCCGCCGTCGTCGATCACGGGCACGCGCCCGTGCGGGTTCATCGCGAGAAAAGCGGGCGTGTCGAGCACGCCGAACTGCCCGCCGGCCGGCACGTGCCGATGCGCGAGCGCGAGCTCGTCGACGAGCCACATCACCTTCTGGACGTTGAATGCATTGCGGCGCCCCCATACGGTCAGCATGCCGGCCTCCTTGTGTCGTGCGGAACGGGATCGTGGACAGTGTAAACGCCGCAGGCGCGCACCGCGGTGCGCGCCTGCCGGCTGTCGTCGTGGTCGAGGTCGCCGTGCGGCGACGCGATCAGAACTTGTGGCGAATCCCGACGATCGCGAGTTCCTGCGTATCGGTGCCGGAGTTCACGCCATACGAGCCGACCGACGCGGCGGCCTTCACGACCGCGCCGTTCGCGTTGAGCGTGTTGCCGCTCGCCTTCTGGTAGCCGAACAGCGCATACAGGTCGGTGCGCTTCGACAGCGCGTAGTCCGCACCGAGGTTGACCTGGTTGTAGTGCGCGGACGCCGGGCCCGTCAGCGACGTGTAGTTGTAGCCGACGCCCGCGCGCAGCGCGGGCGAGAACTGCCAGTTGAAGAACGCCGAGCCGTTGTTGAACTTCGCGTTCTGGCTGAAGGCCGACAGCGTGTCCGCGCCGTACTGCGTATTCGAATACGCGAGGCCGAAGGTGGCCGGCCCGGCCACGTACTGGCCGGCCACGCGCACGATCTGGATCGACTTCGCGCTCGAGAAGCCCTGGTTGATCACGGTGTTGAACAGCGTGTCCGAGCTGCTCGACCAGTTGCGCACGCCGTTTGCGACGGTGGAGCCGCCGTTCGCGTAGAAGAAGCCGGCACCGAGCGACAGCGGCCCGTTCGCGTAGCTTGCACCGAAGCTGTACGTGCGACCGCTGCCAGTGGCGCCCGCGACACCGCCGAAGCCGTACAGGCCCTCGAACTGGAAGCCCGAGATCAGCGGGCTCGTGTATTTCACCGAGTTGCTGACGCGCAGGCTGTTGTCGTAGTTGTCGAGATCGCCCGGCGTCGCGAACACGCCGCCGAAATAGTTGTCCTGCGTGAGACCCTGCACGAGATCGACGACCGGATCGTACTGGCGGCCGAGCGTCACGGTGCCGTACGTGCTGCTCGAGAGGCCGACGACGGCCTTGCGGCCGAATTCGCGCTGGCCCTGGCCGAGTGCGCCGGTGCCGATGTTGAAGCCGTTCTCGAGCTGGAACAGCGCGGCCAGGCCGCCGCCGAGATCCTCGGTGCCGCGCAGCCCCCAGCGGCTGCCCGACAGGTTGCCGCTGCTGAACTTGACGAGGCTCGACGCGTTGCTGCCGTTCGCGTTCTGCGCGTTGTGCACGTATGCGATGCCGGCATCGACGATGCCGTACAGCGTGACGCTGCTTTGTGCGTGAGCGCCGGCGGCATAGAGCGCGGCCGGCAGCGTGAGCAGTGCGAGTGAACGGATCTGTTTCATTGTTGGATTCCCCCGTTGGTCGAATGGTCTGACGAGTCGGTGAACGATACGGACAGCGCATCGTCAAGGGAACCAATAAATTGTCGGATCGTTATGAGGCGGCGCGGGGATGGATGCGTGCGCAACCGGCCGGCGGCCGGTGCGCGGGAAACTCATGCGTCGTGCCGTCGCGACGCGTTTCTCAGGACGAGCGTCATCAACTGCCGGCGTGAATCGACGCCAAGCTTCGCGAATGCGCGCTTCGCGTACGTGTCGACGGTGGACGTCTTGAGCCCCATCGACTGCGCGATCGCAGCCGAGGTCATGCCCTGGATGAACGACGCGCACACGTGCATCTCGCGCGCGGTCAGCCGTTCCTGCCATTCCGGCAGCCATTGCGCGACGTGGTCGAGATCGAGTTCGTCGCACTCGCCGCCGTCGGCCGACACCGCGCCGAGCAGCCGCTTGTGCGCGGACGCCAGCGGCAGCACCACCTGCGACAGTTGCTTCAGCAGGCTCAACTCCTTCAATGAAAACGGCGGCAGCCGCCGCGAGCGCGCGATCGAGATCGAATAGCGCGTGCCGAGCGTGACGCCGGCGATCACGCATTCGTCGTGGATGTCGCCGCTGTCGAAGAACTGATGGCGGATCTCGCTCGCGACGCGCTGCGCGGACACCTGTACGAGCTGCATGTCGCTTTCGCTGTCGATGGCCGCGTAGGTCGCATCGTCGCTCGCATAGCTCCGGTAGTAGTGGCGCATCACCTGCGTGATGAGTTCCGGCTCGCGGCCGAAGCTGCCGATCCAGCCGACGCTGCGCCGGCCCGACGACGCGACCCGTTCGTAGTCGAGGTGCACCGCGTCGAAGTCGGCGTAGCGCACGAGCGTGTCGTAGACGGCGCGCATGAACTGCGGCGTGCCGACGGCCTGCGCGATATCGCCCAGCGTTTCCGTCACGAATGCGACGTGACTCAGCGGCAGATCGGGGGAGGGGAGCGCAGCGTCCATGGCCTCGGGTATCAGGAAATTTCAGGTGGCGCTACTCGTATCACGACGATTTTCGATTGCCTAGATGGGAATCCACTCAAACGGCCCCGGCACGCGACATCGCTTGTCCCGGTTTTCGGGACTGACGGTGCGAATCGCGATCTCTACATTGACCCCTGTGCCGAAACCGTCTGACGGCGTTGCCGCGAGTCCGCCCGAGCGTGATGCAACAGCCGATTACAACTCTCTGGAGATCCCCATGCGTGTCCGATTTCGCTGTCGTCCGGCCGTCCGTGCCATGTTCGTCATGTCGGCGGGCCTTGCCGCCGCGGCAAGCCTGCCGGTGCGTGCCGGCGATGCCAACCTGAACGTCTACAACTGGTCCGAATACATCGCGAAGGACACGGTGCCGGTGTTCGAGAAACAGGCGGGCATCAAGGTCCGCTACGACAGCTACGACAGTGACGACACGCTGCAGACCAAGCTGCTGGCCGGCAGCTCGGGCTACGACATCGTCGTGCCGACGTCGAACTATCTCGCGCAGCAGATCCAGGCCGGCGTGTACCAGAAGCTCGACAAGTCGAAGCTGCCGAATCTTGCGAACCTCGATCCGGTGCTGATGAAGATGGTCGCGAAGGCCGACCCGGGCAACCAGTACGGCGTACCGTGGGCGTGGGGCACGACGGGCATCGGCTACAACGTCGAGGCCGTCAGGAAGCGGCTCGGCGACAACGCGCCGACCGACAGCTGGGCGCTGCTGTTCGACCCGGCGAACGCGGCGAAGCTGAAAGGCTGCGGCATCTCGCTGCTCGACGCGCCGGACGCCGCGTTCGCGGCGGCGCTGCAGTACATGGGCAAGGATCCGGAGAGCAAGAACCCGGCCGATTACCAGGCGGCCTACGACGTGCTGAAGAAGATCCGCCCGTACGTCACGCAGTTCAGCTCGGCCGGCTATGCGGACGACCTGGCGAACAACGACGTGTGCGTCGTGCTCGGCTGGTCGGGCGACGTCGGCATTGCGCGGCGGCGCACGCTGGACGCGAAGCGCGCGTACGAAATCCGCTATGTGAATCCGAAGGAAGGCGGCCTGCTGTGGTTCGACGTGATGGCGATCCCGAAGGATGCGCCGCATCCGGAAGCCGCGCTGAAATGGATCAACTACATCGAGGATCCGAAGACCAACGCGGCGATCACGAACGAAATCTTCTACCCGAGCGCCAACAAGGCCGCACGCCCGTTCGTGACGCCGGCGATCGTGCAGGACCCGGGCATCTACCTGTCCGATGCGACGATCGCGAAGACGTCGCTTGCGATGCCGCGCAGCGCCGAGATCGCGCGGATGCAGAACCGTCTGTGGCTGCAGTTGAAGTCGGGCGGTTGAGGAGGCGGCCATGAACCACACCCTGCCCGATGCGCCGGCCGCGGCCGGCGCCACCCGCGCGACGAACGACGCGTTCGTGCGCATCGAAAACGTCGTGAAGAAATTCGGCGACAGCACGGCTGTCGACAACGTGAACCTGACCGTTGCAAAGAACGAGCTGTTCGCGCTGCTCGGCAGCTCGGGCTGCGGCAAGTCGACGTTGCTGCGCATGCTCGCCGGGCTCGAGACGGCCTCCTCCGGCAAGATCTTCGTCGATGGCGAGGATCTTGCATCGCTGCCGCCGTACCGCCGCCCGGTGAACATGATGTTCCAGTCGTACGCGCTGTTCCCGCACATGACGGTCGAATCGAACGTCGCGTTCGGCCTGAAGCAGGAAGGCACGCCGAAGCACGAGATCAAGGAACGCGTGGCCGATGCGCTCGCGCTGGTGCAGATGAGCAAGTACGCGCAGCGCAAGCCGCATCAACTTTCAGGCGGCCAGCAGCAGCGTGTCGCGTTGGCCCGCTCGCTGGTCAAGCGCCCGAAGCTCTTGCTGCTCGACGAGCCGATGTCCGCGCTCGACAAGAAGATCCGCCAGAAAACCCAGCTCGAACTCGTGAACATCATCGAGAAGGTCGACGTGACCTGCGTGATGGTCACGCACGACCAGGAAGAGGCGATGACGATGGCCAGCCGCCTCGCGGTGATGAGCGAAGGCAGGATCGTGCAGATCGGCTCGCCCGGCGAAGTCTACGAATACCCGAACAGCCGCTTCTCCGCCGAATTCATCGGCTCGACCAATCTGTTCGAGGGGCGCGTGGTCGAGGACGAGCCCGATCACATCTTCGTCGAAAGCGACGATCTCGAAGCACGCATGCATGTGAACCATGGCGTGACGGGCCCGCTCGGGATGCCGGTCGGCATCTCGGTGCGCCCGGAACGCGTACACGTGTCGCGCGAGAAACCGGGTTCGAAGCACAACTGGGCGCGCGGCGTCGTGACCGACATCGCGTACATGGGCAGCTACTCGCTGTATCACGTGCGCTTGCCGAGCGGCAAGACGGTCGTGTCGAACCTGTCGAGCTCGCACCTGATGAACGACAACGCACCGGCGTGGAACGACGACGTGTTCGTGTCGTGGTCGCCGGCGAGCGGCGTCGTGCTGACGCAATGAGGACGCCACGATGAGAACCTCCGCTTCCACGCCGTCCGCGCCGGTGTCGACCGGCGCCGCGAGCGCCGGCACCGGCCGCGCGCGCCCGGGCCGTTTCGCGATGCTGTCGCGCTTTCTGCCGTCGGGCCGCAGCGTCGCGATCGGCGTGCCGTTCCTGTGGCTCGCGATCTTCTTCGCGCTGCCGTTCGTGCTGGTGCTGAAGATCAGCTTCGCCGACCAGATGCTCGGCATCCCGCCGTACACCGCACTTGCGCGGCTGGAGGCGGGCACCGTGCAGGTCGCGCTGTCGCTGAAACATTACGCGCTGCTGCTGCAGGACGACCTGTACCTGAACACCTATGTCAGCTCGCTGAAGATGGCCGCGGCGTCGACGCTGATGTGCCTGCTGGCCGGCTACCCGATCGCGTACTTCATTGCGCGCTCGACGCCGGCCCGCCGCAACCTGCTGATGATGGCCGTGATGCTGCCGTTCTGGACGTCGTTCCTGATCCGCGTCTATGCGTGGGTCGGGATCATGAAGGACGACGGGCTGCTGAACCACGTGCTGGCGGCGCTCGGCGTGATCGCGACACCGCTGCGCCTGTATCACACCGACGCGGGCGTCTACATCGGGATGGTCTATTCGTACCTGCCGTTCATGGTGATGCCGCTGTACGCGCACCTCGTGAAGATGGACCTCACGCTGCTCGAGGCCGCGAACGATCTCGGCGCGACGCCGTGGTCCGCGTTCTGGCGCATCACGCTGCCGTTGTCGCGCAACGGCATCCTCGCGGGCAGCCTGCTCGTGTTCATCCCGGCGGTCGGCGAATACGTGATCCCCGAGCTGCTCGGCGGCGCGAACACGCTGATGCTCGGCCGCGTGATGTGGGATGAGTTCTTCAACAACATGGACTGGCCGATGGCGTCCGCGGTGACGGTGACGATGGTGCTGCTGCTGCTCGTGCCGATGGCATTGCTCCATTACAGCCAGACCGAAGCGGAGGCCAAGCCATGAACCGCGCAAATCGCATCCTGTCCGCGTGCGTGCTGGGCGCGGGCTTCCTGTTCCTGTACATCCCGATCATCAGCCTGGTCGTGTACTCGTTCAACGCATCGAAGCTGGTGACGGTGTGGTCGGGCTTCTCGCTGAAGTGGTACGGCGCGCTGCTGCACGACGACGAGCTGCTCACGGCCGCATGGCTGTCGCTGAAGATCGCGCTGCTGACGGCGACCGCGTCGGTCGCGATCGGTACCTGGGCCGGCTTCGTGCTGGCCCGCATGGGGCGCTTTCGCGGCTTCACGCTGTACGCCGCGATGATCAACGCGCCGCTGGTGATTCCGGAAGTGATCCAGGGCATCTCGCTGCTGCTGCTGTTCGTCGCGATGCAGCAGACCTTCGGCTGGCCGGCCGGGCGCGGCTGGCTGACGATCTGGATCGGCCACGTGATGCTGTGCCTGTCGTTCGTCGCGGTGATCGTGCAGTCGCGCGTGAAGGAGCTCGATCGTTCGATCGAGGAGGCCGCGCTCGATCTCGGCGCGCGGCCGTGGAAGGTGTTCTTCGTGATCACGCTGCCGCTGATCGCGCAGGCGCTGGTGTCCGGCTGGCTGCTCGCGTTCACGGTGTCGATCGACGACGTGATCCTGTCCGCGTTCCTGTCGGGCCCCGGCTCGACGACGCTGCCGCTCGTCGTGTTCTCGCGCGTGCGGATGGGGCTCAACCCGGAGATGAATGCGCTCGCCACGGTGTTCATCACCGTCGTGACGATCGGCGTCGTCGTCGTGAACCGCGCGATGCTGGCCCGCGAGCGGCGGCAGGCGCGCGACACGCGGATGTGGCACGCGGCATCCGCGTCCGAGGCATCCGGCACGCCCGCGTCGCCCTCCGCCATGCCGCCCGCGCGCCCGCCGGCCGCGCCGCCGCTGCACGACCGTATCCCGCATCCCACGAAGTGACGAACAAAGACGAACGACCAGGAGACATTCCATGAAAAAGAAGATGCTCTGCGCGCTGATCGCAGGAGCGTTGCCGGGGCTGGCCGCGGCGAACTCGAGCGCCGACCAGATCCGGACGCTGCAGCAGCAGATCACGGTGCTGCAGCGGCAGATGAGCGCGCTGCAATCGCAACTCGGCGCGAAGCCTTCGGCCGTACCGGCCGCGGCAAACGCGTCGAACGCGGCGACCGGCGCGGCGGCTGACCCGTCCGCACCCGGCTACGGGCAGGCAGCGGCCGTGCTGACCAACGACGACGTGTCTGAAATCCGGCAGCAGGTCGCGAACCAGCAGTTGAAGGTCGATTCGCTGACCGATGCCGCGCGCACGGGCCCGATCGCGGGGCTGTCGGTGACGGGTTATCTCGATCCGACCTACCTGTACAACCGGGGCGCCGGCACGTCGTCGTTCCAGTTCGCGAACCACGAGAACGCGTACACCTACTACAACAGCACGTTCGGCGACGTATTCCTCGACATCAAGAAGACCTTCGGGGTCGGCCCGACCGCGCCGTCCGCGGAAATCACGCTGATGCCGAACCGCGGCGCGGGCCTGTCGATGATGACGGGCAGCGGCTCGAGCGGCCTGAACATCATCAACACGGCCGTGCTGACCGTGCCGTTGTCGGCCACGACGGCGCTCACCGGCGGCCTCATGACGGGCTTCGGCGGCTACGAGTACCAGCAGTCGAACATGATGCTGACGCTCACGCACAACCTGCTGTACGACTTCTCCGATCCGGGTTCGTCGATCGGCGCGGGCCTCAACTACCAGAGCCCGGACGGCCACTGGGCGTGGAAGTTCTTCGTCGGCAACGAGCAGTTCCGCAGCGCGGGCGCGGTCACGCAGACCGGCGTGAACGCGCTCGGCGACCCGATCACGACCAGCAACAAGGTGCCGACCTTCACCGCGCGGGTCGATTACCTGCACGGCAGCGCGCTCGACGTCGGCGGCTCGATCAGCATCGGCCGCCAGACGCTGCCGAGCGCGGTCGATCCGGCGACCGGCAACGTGCGCTACGGCGTCGGCGGCAACGCACCGAGCGCGTACGGCGCGTTCTTCTTCGGCGAAGCCGATGCGACCTACACGCTTGCCGATGCGCAGTACAACGCCGAGTTCGACTACGGCCAGCAGCAGCACGGCGCGTTCAACGGCGGGCTCGCGCAGTGGTTCGGGCTGTCGCTGCTCGCGCACCGCAAGTTCAACGCGCCGGTGGTCGGCCGCATGGGCGCGACGCTGCGCTACGACCTGCTGGTGAACCGGAAGAACGGCGGCGGCGGCTCGTCGATCGGCCTGAACGGCAACGGGATGGATCCGTACAACGGCTTCGGCATCGATGCGGACTGTCTCGCGATGTCGAAGGCGAACGGCGGCGTCGGCTTCGAATGCAAGGGCGCGACCCGGCAGGCCGCCGCGTTCGACCTGCTGTTCTACCCGACCCAGCAAGTGACGGTGAAGGTCGAATACCGGCACGACTGGGCGAGCAACAAGGTGTTCCTGCGTCACGACGGGTCGTACCAGAAGTCGAACGACCTGCTCGCCACCCAACTCATCTACGCGTTCTGACGCGACGCCGTTCGCGAGTCTTGCACATGCTCAAGTTCGAAAACCAGCAACATGTTCAGTCCTACTACGCAGCGACGGCCAACAACCGTGCGCAGCATCCGTCGCTCGACGGGGCCATGACGGCCGACGTCTGCGTGATCGGCGGCGGGCTCACGGGCCTGTCCACGGCACTCGATCTCGCCGAGCGCGGCCATTCGGTCGTGCTCGTGGAGGCGTCGAAGATCGGCTGGGGCGCGAGCGGACGCAACGGCGGCCAGCTGATCGCCGGGTACGCGTGCGACATCGACACGTTCTCGGCTTACCTGCCGGAAGACGACGTGCGGCGCGTATGGGCGATGGGGCTGGAATCGGTCGAGATCGTCCGGCAGCGGGTCGCGCGGTACGGCATCGATTGCGACCTGACCTCCGGCTTCCTGACTGCCGCGAACAAGCCACGCCATCTCGATGCGCTGCGCGCGTGGCGCGATACCGCCGCGAGTCGCTTCGGCTATCGCGGCTACGAGGTCGTCGAGCGCGCCGACATGCAGCGTTTCGTCGCGTCGGACCGTTACGTCGGCGGCCTCCGCTACGATGGCAGCGGCCACCTGCATCCGCTGAACTACACGCTCGGCCTCGCGCGGGCGGCGCGCGAAGCCGGCGTGACGATCCACGAGGACACGCCCGCGCTCGCGCTCGATCGTGCCGCGCCGCATCACCGCGTCAGGTGCGCGCGCGGTCACGTGGATGCCCGTCATGTCGTGCTGGCCTGCAACGCGTACCTGGGGCAGCTGGCACCGGCGCTCGCGCGCAAGATCATTCCGGTCGCGACGTACCTGATCGCGACGGAGCCGCTCGGCGACGCGCGCGCGGCCGAGACGATGCCGGCCAATGCGGCGATCTGCGATACCAATTCGGCGCTCGACTATTTCCGGCTGACACGCGACCGACGGCTGCTGTGGGGCGGCAAGGCCAGCAGCTCGACGAACGCGCCGCGCGACCTGGCGGCCGCGATGCGGCGCGACATGCTGAAGACGTTCCCGCAGCTGGCCGACGTGCGGATCGACTACGCGTGGGGCGGCCTGATCGACGCGACGATGAATCGCGCGCCGCATTTCGGCCGGCTCGAGCCGACCGTGTATTTCGCGCAGGGCTTTTCCGGGCACGGCGTCAACGTGACGGGCCTCGCGGGGCGGTTGATCGCGGAAGCGATCGACGCGCAGGCCGCGCGCTTCGACCTGTTCGGCCGGATCCGCCATCGCGACTTTCCGGGCGGGCGCGCGCTGCGCACGCCGATGCTGGCGCTCGCGATGACCTGGCACCGGATGATGGACCTGCTCTGACCCGCGCGGGGCGGCTCGTCCGTCCGCGCGGCACCGAAACGTTTCGAATCTCTCATGCCCTGGAGGCACTCATGACCAACATCACGAATCTCGTCGACCTGATGCGGGCACCGGCGAAGCTCACGCAGAGCCGCGTGCCGAGCGGGCTGCTGCTCGACGGCAATCCGCTGCAGACGCTGTCGCATCACTACATCAGCCCGTGCGGGCAGTTCAGCTGCGGGATCTGGGAATGCACGCCCGGCCGCTGGACGATCGAGTACGACGAGTCGGAGTATTGCGAGATGCTGAGCGGCGTCGCGATCGTGCGCGACGCGGACGGCCGCGAGCGCGTGCTGCGCGCCGGTGACCGCTTCGTGATTCCGCCGGGTTTTCGCGGCACGTGGGAAGTCGTCGAAAAGTGCCGCAAGATCTATGCGTCGCACGCACCGCAGGCCGGGCAGCCGGGCGCGTAACGCGCGGCCGGTTCAGCACAACCATCGAGATCAACGAGGAGCAACCCATGACCCAGGAATTGTGGCGTCTCAGCGCGGCCGAGATGGCCGAGCGCGTCGCGCGTCGCGACGTGTCTGCCACCGAACTCACGCGCAGCTGCCTGCAGCGGCTTGAAGCGGTGAACCCCGTCATCAACGCGATCGTCGACGTGATGGCCGACAGCGCGTTGCAGGCCGCGTCCGATGCCGACGCCGCGATCGCGCGCGGCGCGCCGGTCGGCCCGCTGCACGGCGTGCCGGTGACCGTGAAGATCAACGTCGACACGGCCGGATGCGCGACGACCAACGGCGTGCGCGCGTTTTCGGACCTGATCGCGCACGAGGACAGCCCGGTGACCGCGAACCTGCGCAAGGCCGGCGCGATCGTGATCGGGCGCAGCAATGCCCCGGCGTTTTCATATCGCTGGTTCACCGACAACGACCTGCACGGCCGCACGTCGAATCCGTGGGATGCGTCGTTGACGCCGGGCGGCTCCAGCGGCGGTGCCGCCGCGGCCGTGGCCGCCGGCATCGGCGCGATCGCGCACGGCAACGACCTGGGCGGTTCGATCCGCTACCCGGCCTATGCGTGCGGCGTCGCCGGGCTGCGTCCCAGCACCGGGCGCGTGCCGGCGTACAACGCCACGCAGTCGAAGGACCGCACGCTCGCGGTGCAGCTCGCCTCCGTCCAGGGGCCGCTCGCGCGCACGGTCGGCGACCTGCGGCTCGCGCTCGATGCGATGGCGGCAGGCGACGCGCGCGACGCATGGTGGATGCCGGTCGCGCCGACTGCGCATGAAGCCGCGTTCCCCGCGCGCGTGGCCGTGTGCCCGGCGCTGCCGGGAGTGCCGTCCGATCCGATGGTGGTCGACGCGATCCGGCAGGCCGCGCGCTGGCTTGAAGAAGCCGGCTGCATCGTCGAGGAAGCGGTGCCGCCGCGGATCGCCGAAGCGTGCGAACTGTGGCTGGACCTGGTGACCAACGAGGCGCGCGGCGGCCTCGGCGACGTGATCATGCAGCACGGCGACGCGGCGATCCGTACCGCGTTCGCGAGCCAGCGCCATCTCGCGAAGCCGCTGGACCTCGAGGGTTACATGAACGGCCTCGCGCGGCGCACGGCGTTGCTGCGCGACTGGCAGCAATTCTTCACGCGCTATCCGCTGCTGCTGATGCCGGTGTCGTGCGCGCAGCCGTTCGCGATCGACGCCGATCAGCACGGCGACGACGCGATGCGCGCGATCGTCGAGCAGCAGGGGCCGCTGCTCGCGACCGCACTGCTCGGGCTGCCGGGGCTGTCGGTGCCGACCGGTATCCGTGACGGCGTGCCGACCGGCGTGCAGCTCGTCGCCGGACGCTTCCAGGAAGCGCTGTGTCTCGCCGCAGGCGAAGCGATCGAGGCGCGTGCGGGCATCTTTACGCCGATCGATCCGGTGACCGGGTCGTGATGCGCGACTTTTCACGAGGAAACGCATGAATCAACCGACATTCGAAGACTGGCAGGCCCGCGCGGCCGTGTTGCGGATCGACGGGCGCGCATTCATCGACGGCGAGGCGCGCCACGCGCAAACCGGCGCGACCTTCGCCAGCGTGAGCCCGATCGACGGTTGCGTGCTCGCGCACGTGGCCGATTGCGGCGCCGACGACGTCGACCTCGCGGTCGCGGCCGCGCGCCGCGCGTTCGACGCGCGGAGTTGGGCCGGCATGAACCCGCGCGCCCGCAAGGCGGTGCTGCAGCGCTGGGCCGTGCTGATGCGCGAGCATCTCGACGAGCTCGCGCTGCTCGAGACGCTCGACACCGGCAAGCCGATCGCCGATACCACGGCGATCGACGTGCCGGCCGCCGCACATTGCGTCGACTGGTATGCGGAAGCGATCGACAAGGTCGGCGGCGAAGTCGCGCCGGTGGACCATCATCTGGTCGGGCTCGTCACGCGCGAGCCGATCGGCGTCGTCGCGGCCGTCGTCCCGTGGAATTTCCCGCTGCTGATGGCCGCATGGAAATTCGCGCCGGCGCTCGCGGCCGGCAACAGCGTCGTGCTCAAGCCGTCCGAGAAATCGCCGCTCACCGCGATTCGCGTCGCGCAGCTCGCGTGCGATGCGGGCGTGCCGCCCGGCGTGTTCAGCGTCGTGCCGGGCGGTGCGGAGCCGGGCAGGGCGCTCGCGCTGCATCCTGACGTCGACTGCATCGCGTTTACGGGATCGACCCGCACGGGGCAGCAGATCATGGCGTGCGCCGCGCAGTCGAACCTGAAGCGCGTGTGGCTCGAGCTCGGCGGCAAGTCGCCGAACATCGTGCTGCGCGATTGCCCCGATCTCGACCGCGCCGCGCAGGCCGCCGCGGACGCGATCTTCTTCAACATGGGCGAAGTGTGCACGGCCGGGTCGCGCCTGCTCGTGCATCGCGACATCAAGGACGTATTCGTCGCGAAGCTGGTCGATGCGTCGCGGCGCTTCGCGCCCGGGCATCCGCTCGATCCGTCGGTGACGATGGGGGCGATCGTCGATCGCACGCAGCTCGATCGCGTGATGGGGTATATCGGCGCAGGGCGCGACGAGGGCAAACTCGTCACGGGCGGTGCGCGCGTGCGCGAGGAGACGGGCGGGTTCTATGTCGAGCCGACGGTGTTCGAGGTGAAGCCCGACGCGAAGATCGCGTGTGAAGAGATCTTCGGGCCGGTGCTGTCGGTGATCGTGTTCGACGATGTCGACGAGGCCGTGCGGATCGCCAACGACACCGAGTATGGACTGGCCGCGGCCGTATGGTCGGCCGATCTCTCGACCGCGCATGCCGTTGCGCGGCGGCTGCGCGCGGGCACCGTGTGGGTCAACTGCTACGGCGACGGCAGCGACGACATGAACTTCCCGTTCGGCGGCTACAAGCTGTCGGGCAACGGCCGCGACAAGTCGCTGCATGCGCTCGACAAGTACACCGAGCTGAAGTCGACGGTCGTGCGGTTGTAGCGTGGAAGGCAACGCGCGGCCTCGATAACGAGGCCGCGCGTCTCACGCATCCGGATGAGCGCCTTACTGCTCCGCTTGCTCCTCATCCGCCGTTTCGCCGAGGAACCCGCCGCTCTGGTGCGTCCACAGCGCTGCATAGATGCCGCCGGCCTGCAGCAGCTGCTGGTGCGTACCTTCCTCGACGATGCGCCCTTCGTCGAGCACGATCAGCCGGTCCATCGCCGCGATGGTCGACAGCCGGTGCGCGATCGCGATCACCGTCTTGCCGCTCATCAGACCGTCGAGGCTGCGCTGGATCGCGACTTCGACCTCGGAGTCGAGCGCGCTGGTCGCTTCGTCGAGCACGAGGATCGGCGCATCCTTGAGCATCACGCGCGCGATCGCGACGCGCTGCCGCTGGCCGCCCGACAGCTTCACGCCGCGCTCGCCGACCTCGACGTCGTAGCCGCTGCGGCCGTGGCGGTCGCGCAGCCGGTCGATGAACTCGGACGCTTCCGCGCGCACGGCCGCGTCGTGCATCTCGCGCTCGGTCGCGTCGGGGCGCCCGTACAGCAGGTTCTCGCGCATCGTCCGGTGCAGCAGCGACGTATCCTGCGTGACCATCCCGATCGCGCTGCGCAGGCTGTCCTGCGTCACGTGCGCGATGTCCTGCCCGTCGATCCGGATCGTGCCGCCGCCCACGTCGTAGAAGCGCAGCAGCAGGTTCACGAGCGTCGACTTGCCGGCCCCCGAGCGGCCGATCAGGCCGATCCGCTCGCCGGGCCGGATCGTCAGGTTCAGGCCTTCGAACACCGCGCGGTCGTTGTCCTCGTGCGCGAACTGCACGTTGTCGAACACGATCCCGCCGCGCTGTACCGCGAGCGGCTTCGCGTCGGGCGCGTCGACCACGCTGCGCACCTTCGTCAGCGTGTTGATGCCGTCCTGGATCGTGCCGACGTTCTCGAACAGCTCGGTCATCTCCCACATGATCCAGTGCGAATAGCTCGACAGGCGCAGCGCCATCGCGATCACCGCCGCGACCACGCCCGCGCTCACCTCGCCGTGCATCCACAGAACCAGCGCGAGGCCGGTCGAGCCGACCAGCAGCAGCGTCGACAGCAGGTGGTTGACGACCTCGAACGCGCTGACGAGGCGCATCTGCGCGTCGCCGGTCGCCTTGAACGCTTCCATCGCGCGGCGCGCGTGGTCGGCTTCCCGCCGCGTGTGCGAGAACAGCTTCACGGTCGTGATGTTCGAATACGCGTCGGTGATGCGGCCCGTCATCAGTGCGCGCGCATCGGCTTGCCGGCTGCCGACGGCACCGAGGCGCGGCACGAAAAACGCGCACGCCAGGCCGTAGCCGAGCGCCCACAGCGCAAGCGGGATCATCAGCCGCCAGTCGAAGCTGGCCGCGAGCGCGAGGATGCCGATCAGGTACGCGGCGACACCGATCACGACGTCGACCGACATGAACAGCGCGTCGCGCACCGCGAGCGCGGTCTGCATGATCTTGGTCGTCACGCGGCCCGCAAATTCGTTCGCGTAGAACGACAGGCTCTGGTCGAGCATCAACCGGTGAAACAGCCAGCGCAGCCGCATCGGGAAGTTGATCGCGAGCACCTGGTGCTTGACCATCGTATGCAGCGCGATCAGCAGCGTACTGCCGGCGAGAATCGCCGCGAAACCGGCGAGCGTGCCGTAGTGCCGGCCGCCGAAATTGGCTGGCGTCGCGGACGCGAGCCAGTCGACCACGCGGCCCATCATCGCGAACAGCGCGGCTTCGTATGCGGCCAGCGCGGCCGACGTCAGCGCGATCAGCAGGACCCAGCTGCGCGCGCCTTTCGTGCACGCCCAGACGAACGAGAAGAACCCCCGCGGCGGCGTGGCGGGATCTTCGAGCGGGAAAGTCGGCAGGCGCCGTTCAAACCACGAAAACATTGAAACCTCTCCTTGATGCGGCCACGCCGACCGGCGCGGCCCGTAATGCCCGTTTCATGTGCGGCACCTTGCGTGGAGGCGCCGTGTTGCACACGTGTTCACTGCGCGCGGATCCACGTTTCGATCGGGCCGAGCGTGCCCGGTGCATAGGCATGGCGCCCGAGCGCCGTGTACAGCCACTGCTTCCACGTCGGCCAGTCGGACTCGAGCTGGTAGTCGAACCAGCTGCCACGCAGCAGCGCATGCGTCGCACCGGGCACGACCACCACGCGCCGGTCGGGCCGGTTCGCGAACGCATGCGTATAAGCGTTCGCCTCGTCGACCGGATCGACATTGCGGTCCAGCGCGCCCCACACGGCCAGCACGGGCCCCTGCATCGTCGCGAGCGCCTGTGATGCGTCTTCCAGGTAGTTGCGCGCGATGAAGCCGAAGCGGCGCGGCTCGATGTCGGGGCGGCGGCGCGGATCGGCCGGCACGCCCGCCTGGCCGAAGATCGCGTCGTTGTCGCGTCGCTCGGCGGCCAGTGTCGCATCGATTCGATCCGGCTGCAGGCCGGTTGCCTGGAGCTGCTGTCGCGTCAGGTAAGTGCCTTGCCGGCGCCAGCTGACGGCGCCGCCGACGATCACCGAAAACGCGGGCCGCACCGCATTCGCGACGCGCGGAATGACCCAGCCGCCTTGCGAGAAGCCGAGCAGGCCGATCTTGGGCGCGGGACCGACGGCGGCGCGCACGCGCGCCATCGCGGCGATCGTTTCGTTCGCGCGGTCCTGCATCGATTGCGTGAGCCAGTCGCCGCTGCTGCGGCCGGTGCCTTGCTTGTCCCAGGCGAACACGCCGATGCCGGCGTCGAGCAGGCTGTTGACGAGCGGCAGCATCGCGTCGTCCGAGAAGCGCGTGCGCGGCCCGTCGCCGTGGACGAGCAGCACGATCGGCGCATCGGGTGCGTGGGCCGGCAGCGCGAGCGTGCCGACGAGGGCGGCGTCGCCGGCGCGGAATGCGAGCGTCGAAACCTCCGCGTCCTTCAACTCGAAGTCGGACAGGCCGCGCAACGCGATTGCGCCGACCGCTGCGAGCAGGAGCAGGACGAGCGCGATGCCGGCAATGACGGTTCGTTTCAAGAGGCCCTCGGAGCGGTGGTGTGAGCGGAGGTCGCAGGCGGCACGTACGCGGGCACGATGCCTTGACGCCTGCATGACGTCGCCACGATAATAGATCGACTAATCAGTCTAATAAAGATTTGAGCCAACGTCGAGCACGGAGTTCCTGTTGAGAAAGATCGACCCTGAAAGAGTGGAAGCGAAGCGGCGCCAGATCCTGGACGCCGCGATCGACTGTTTTGCGCGCGACGGCTTCCACGCGACGTCCACGGCCGCGATCTGCAAGGCGGCCGGCATGAGCCCCGGCAACCTGTTCCACTATTTCCCGACGAAGGCGGCAATCATCGAGGCGGTCGCGCAGGAGGACCAGCGCGAGATGGCCGAACTGTTCGCGCGGCATGCAGATGTCGACGATGCGCTGACCGCGATCGAGGAGATCGCGCTGACGTTGATGGAACTGTCGAGCGATCCCGTCTATGCGCGCATCAGCGTGGAGACCGCGGCGGAGGCGACGCGCAATCCGGACGTCGCCGCGCTGTTCGCGGCGAACGAGGCGCAGGTGAAAGGGCGGATGGTCGCGCTGATCAAGCGCGGCGTCGCGCAGGGGAAGATCGATGGCAGCCTGAAACCCGAGCTCGTCGCGACCTGGCTGCTCGCGCTCGCGGAGGGCGCGGTCGGGCGCGTCGTGTTCGAGCCGGGGTTCAAGCCGCGCGCACACCGGGCGATGCTGCGGACGATCATTCAGCGGATGTTGAAGCCGCAGTAAGTGTGGCGGCGCCGGTTCGACGCACGCCGGGTTCGGGCGCTATCCGAACCGGACGCGCGCATCGTGCCCTCAAAAAAATCCTTGACTGTCTATCTATGAGTAGATAAAGTTCGCTCCATGGAAACGAAACCGACCGTCCGCGAACAGATTCTCGACCACGCGATCACGCTGATGATGCTGCGCGGTTACAACGGCTTCAGCTATCGAGACCTGTCCGATCTGGTGGGCGTGAAGACGTCGAGCATCCACTACTACTTCCCGTCGAAGGACGATCTCGTGCTGGAAGCGGTGTCGGTCTACAGCGACGACGTCCTCTCGGCGATGCGGGCGATCGATCCGGCGCTGCCGGCCGACGTGAAGCTGAGCCTGTACACGAAGATGTTCGGCCGCACGCTCGGCGACGGCAACATGATCTGCCTGTGCGGGATGCTCGCGGCCGATATCGAATCGTTGCCGGAGAACGTGCGGCAGGCCGTGCAGGCGTTCTTCAAGGCCAACGAGAGCTGGCTCGCGGAATTGCTCGCGCAGGGCGCGAAGGAAGGCACGCTGCAGTTCAGCGGCCAGCCCGACACGGCTGCGCGCACGTTGTATGCGGCGTTCCAGGGCAGCGTGCTGGCCAGCCGGCTGTTCCACACGCGGGCGCGTCTCGAGGATGTCGAGGCGGTCTGGAAAACGCGGCACTGACGGGCGGCGCAAGCGGTCAGGCGGTTCGCCGCCTTTTTATTGGATCTGGTTATCTATCTGGCGATAGATAGATGGCTTGGGCAGGTGGATCAACACCTGCATTTTTTGGGGATGTTTATCTATCTATGAGTAGATAAATTGGCGCGAAACCGGCTGCCGTTCAGCCGGCACGCGGCCCCGGGTTGGAAGGCTGTTTCACTCACTGATTGAAAAGGAGTTGGTCATGTCGATCGAAAAAGTGCTGTACCGCGCCCATGCAAAAGCCACCGGCGGCCGTGACGGCCGCGCCACGGTGCCCGAGAGCAACCTCGACCTGAAGCTGGCCACGCCGCGCGAGCTCGGCGGCGCGGGCGGCCCCGGCGCGAACCCCGAGCAGTTGTTCGCCGCCGGCTACAGCGCGTGCTTCATCGGCGCGATGAAGTTCGTCGCGGCCCGCGACAAGATCGCGATGCCCGCGGACGCCGCGATCGAAGGCAGCGTCGGCATCGGCGCGATCCCGAGCGGCTTCGGCATCGAAGTCGAACTGAAGATCGCGCTGCCGGGCCTCGATCGCGATACCGCGCAGACGCTGATCGATCGCGCGCACCTCGTGTGCCCGTACTCGAACGCGACGCGCGGCAACATCGACGTCACGCTCACGCTCGTCTGATCGTACGCATTGCGAATCATCTACTGCCACATTGTCATTCACGGATTGAGCCAAGGAGTTACACCATGAAGATCGTCAAGCCGCTGCTGATCGCCGCCGCCGTCGCCGCCGCACTGTCCGCCACGACCACCGCGTTCGCTGCGAGCGCCGGCGCCGAAGCCGTCCGGCCCGATGCGACGACGAGCGCCTTCCTCGCCGCGCTGAACGGCCAGAAAGGCCCGGGCCTCGAAACGCTGAGCCCCGCGAAGGCGCGCCAGGTGCTGGTCGATGCGCAGAACGGCGCGAAGGTCGACCTGTCGGGCATCGACGTGTCGACCCGCACGATCGAACAGGACGGCTTGTCCGTGCCGGTCACGATCGTCCGCCCGCAAGGCGCGACGGGCACGCTGCCGGTGTTCATGTTCATTCACGGCGGCGGCTGGGTGCTCGGCGATTTCCCGACGCATGAACGCCTCGTGCGCGATCTGGTCGTGCAATCGGGGGCCGTCGCGGTGTTCGTGAACTACACGCCGTCGCCGGAAGCGCATTACCCGGTCGCAATCAACCAAGCGTATGCGGCGACGAAGTGGGTGGCCGCGCACGGCGCGGAGATCGGCGTCGACGGCAGCCGCCTCGCGGTGGTCGGCAACAGCGTCGGCGGGAACATGGCGGCCGTGGTGGCGCTGATGGCGAAGGACAAGGGTGGGCCAGCGATCCGCTTTCAAGGGCTGATGTGGCCGGTGACCGACCACAACTTCAACACGGGCTCGTACAACGCGTATCAGCAGGGTCACTTCCTGACGCGGCCGATGATGAAGTGGTTCTGGGATGCCTATACGAAGAACGAAGCGCAACGCAACGAGATCTACGCGTCGCCGCTGCGCGCGAGCACCGCGCAGTTGAAGGGCCTGCCGCCCGCGCTGATCCAGGTCGCGCAGTTCGACGTGCTGCGCGATGAGGGCGAAGCGTACGGCCGCAAGCTCGACGCGGCCGGTGTCGATGCGACGACTACGCGCTACGACGGCACCATCCATGATTTCGGCCTGCTGAATGCACTGGCCACGGATGCACCGACGAAGGCCGCGATGAAGGCGATGGCGAACGAGATCGCGACGCGGTTGAAGTAGCGCGACGGGTTCGCACTCGCGCGGCCCCTGAGATGGGGGCCGCGCGAGTGCCGATGGCGACTGACGAGGCGGGCGCATGTCCGCCTTCATTGCATGCGGCGGGGGAGCCGGGCGAATGTACCGGCTTGCACGCAGCACGCAGCACGCAGCACGCAGCACGCAGTGCCCCGCACCCCGCACCCCGCACCCCGCACCCCGCACCCCGCACCCCGCACCCCGCACCCCGCACCCCGCACCCCGCACCCCGCACGAGCACAGCGCGACATCAGCGCTTTCCCGTCGTTGTTCAACCGCACGATTTCTTTCTCGATCCGCGCCCCATCGCCGGCTTCGCGCGGTGCTTCACGTCGCGGCTCTGCCCGTACGCGTCGTCGGCCGCAGCGCCCGCGCCGCCGGCATTGTTGATACGATCGCGCGTATCGTCCACGCCGGCTCCACAACCCGCCGGCCACCGGTCGCGCGGTCGCACGCTGCGCGGCCACGTTCGGGAGAAACGGTTCATGCTGCAGGCGTTCGCGGTCTTGCTGACCTTCCAGTGTCTCGGGGAAGGCGTGTCCTATCTGTTCGGCCTGCCGGTGCCGGGCCCCGTGATCGGCATGCTGCTGCTGTTCGGCTTCGTGATGCTGCGCCCGCAGGTGGCCGACGCGATCGAGCCGACCGCGCTCGAGCTGCTGCGCCACCTGTCGCTGCTGTTCGTGCCGGCCGGCGTCGGCATCATGGTGTCGGCCGACCGCGTGCGCGGCGATGCGGTCGCGGTCATCGTCGCGCTGGCCGTCAGCACCACGCTCGCGATCGCCGTGACGGCCCTCGTCACGCGTGCGCTGCTGCGGCGCCAGCGGCGCGCGGGCGGCACCACGGAGGGCGCGCAATGACGGCCTTCCCGAAACTCGGCGCGATCTGGGTCTATCTCGCCGCGACCCCGCTGCTGGGCCTGACCATCACGCTGATCGCGTATCTGCTCGCGCAGGCCGTTTATGCGCGGGCGCGCTTCAATCCGCTCGCGAACCCGGTGCTGATCGCGGTCGCGCTGATCGTCGTGCTGCTGACGATCACGCATACGCCGTATCCGACGTATTTCGAAGGCGCGCAATTCGTCCACTTCCTGCTCGGCCCCGCGACCGTCGCGCTCGCGCTGCCCCTGTACCGCCAGTGGTCGAAGTTGCGCCGCGCCGCGGTGCCGCTGCTGGTCGGCCTGCTCGCGGGTTCGTTGACCGCGATCGTGTCGGCGGTCGGCATCGCGGCGCTGTTCGGCGCGTCGCACCAGACGATCGCATCGCTCGCGCCGAAATCGGCGACGACGCCGATCGCGATGGCCGTCGCCGCGGAAATCGGCGGGATTCCGTCGCTCACCGCCGTGCTCGTGATCTCGACCGGGATCTTCGGGGCCGTGTGCGCGCGCGGGATCCTCAACGCACTGCGCGTCGACGAGCCGGCCGTGCGCGGGTTCGCGCTCGGCGTCGCGTCGCACGGGATCGGCACTGCGCGTGCGTTCCAGGTCAGCGAGGAGGCCGGCGCGTTCGCCGGGCTCGGGATGGGGCTGAACGGCGTGCTGACGGCCTTCGTCGTGCCGATCCTGCTGCCGGTGCTGTCGCGCTGGATCTGAGCGCCGGCCGGGCCAGGCCGGGTTATCGGTTTCCCTGATGGCGCACGCGCGGTGCCGGAACGGCGGCGCACGCGGTGTGCATGTATCGTGGCCGTTATCGGGAGAATTCAGGAACGCACACGGACAAGTGCATACTGATCGGCTAACGTTGCATCGGCTCCGATGTCGCAAGCGGTCGCGTGCGCGCCGGTGTCTGACCCACAACCAACAATCGACAAGGAGATCCGGCCATGAAGAAGTCTCGCGTGGTTTCGGTGGCAGTAGCAGTAACGGCGTCGTTCGGTCTGCTGTTGACCGCGGCGCCGGCGGCATACGCGCAGGATCAGGCGTCCGCGCCGACGCAGAAGCAGGTCGACAAGGCGCAGAAGAAGGCGGCCCGCAAGGCCGCTCGGGCACGGCACGCGTCGGACCTGAAGGCGATCGGCACGGGTAGCGGCTACCGGCTGACCAACGACCAGAGCAACTATCCGCAGAACGCCGCGCAGAAGGCGCCCGCGACGAAGGCGACGAAGGCGGCGCCGGCCGCGCCGGCGTCGGGCCAGTAACGGCCGGGTTCGGGCCCCGGCACAGCGCAAACGGCGCCGGATCGACCGGCGCCGTTTGCATGTGTGCGGGGCCGCCCGAACGGTCGGGCCGCCGCGTTACGACGCGAGCTTGCTCGCGATTTCCGCGACGTGCTTGCCCTGGTAGCGCGCGATGTCGAGCTCGTTCGCGCTCGGCTGGCGGCTGCCGTCCGCGCCCGCGAGCGTGCTCGCGCCGTACGGCGAGCCGCCGGTGATTTCGTTCATGTTGACGAGGCCGCTGCACGCATACGGCACGCCCACGATCACCATCCCGTGGTGCAGCAGCGTCGTGTGGAACGACGTGATCGTCGTTTCCTGGCCACCGTGCTGCGTGCCGGTCGACGCGAACACGCTGCCGACCTTGCCGACGAGCGCGCCCTTCATCCACAGGCCGCCGGTCTGGTCGAGGAACGTGCGCATCTGGCCGGCCATGTTGCCGAAGCGGGTCGGCGTGCCGAAGATGATCGCATCGTAGTCGGCGAGTTCGTCCACCGTCGCGACCGGTGCAGCCTGGTCGACCTTCACGCCGATTGCCCGGGCCTGGTCGGCGGGGATCGTTTCCGGCACGCGCTTGAGCGTGACCTCGACGCCCGCCACCGATTTCGCGCCTTCCGCGATGTGCTGCGCCATCGTTTCGACGTGCCCGTAGGACGAGTAGTAAAGAACGAGTACCTTGGCCATCTTGCGAATCTCCGATTAAAAGGGCCCCGCGTTCAGCGGGGCCCGGTTTCCCGAACGGGCTTTATGCCCACTCGGCCGTTACTTCGACCGGACGCAGGTCGAATACCAGCACTTCGGCATCCTTCCCGTCGGCGAACGTCAGCACCTGTTCGTCGCGGACGCGCGCGCCGTCGCCTTCGCCGAGCGTCACGCCGTTGACCGTCACGCTGCCGCGTGCCACGTGCACGTACGCAAAGCGGTTCGGCGCCAGTTCCAGCGTCGCGCGTTCATCGCCGTCGAACAGGCCCGCATAGATCCGCGTGTCCTGCCGGATCTGCAGCGAACCGGCGTCGCCGGTCGGCGATACGACGAGCGCGAGCTTGCCGCGCTTGTCGCCGGCCGTGACATTCGTCTGCTGATAGCGCGGCTCCGCGCCTTTTTCAGCCGGCCCGACCCAGATCTGCAGGAAGTGAACCGGCACTTCCTTCGAGTGGTTGAACTCGCTGTGGCGCACACCGGTGCCGGCGCTCATCAACTGCACGTCGCCCGGCACGATCACCGACCCGGTACCCATCGAGTCCTTGTGTTCCAGCGCGCCCTCGAGCACGTACGACAGGATTTCCATGTCGCGGTGCGGGTGCGTGCCGAAGCCGCCGCCCTGCGCGACGCGGTCGTCGTTGATCACCAGCAGGTCGGAGAAGCCGACTTGCTTCGGATCGTAGTAGTTCGCGAACGAAAACGTATGACGGGAGCTGAGCCAGCCATGCTCCGCACGGCCACGTTGGTTTGCTGCACGGATTTCGATCATGATTTTTGTCCTTCAAGACGCCGAACCTCGGAAGTGGGTGCGGCTGTTCGTTGAGAAGCATCTTAGGTCAATCGATTTGACAAATAAATGACTGAGGAGATAATGACTGTCGCTATGGAGTGGACAATATGGAACTCAACGATCTGAGGATCTTCGTCGCGACGGTCGATGCCGGCAGCTTCACGGCGGCGGCCGATCAACTGATGCTGTCCAAGCAGTTCGTCAGCCGGCGCACGATGGCGCTGGAGGCGTCGCTCGGCGTGCGGCTGTTGCATCGGAACACGCGCAACCTCGCGGTGACCGAATCGGGGCAGGAGTTTTACGCGCGCGCGCAGCGGATCCTCGCGGAGATCGCCGACGCCGAGCAGGCGATGTCGGTGCGCAGCACCGAGCTGCACGGGTCGCTGAAGATCAGCGCGCCGCTGTCGTTCGGGATCACGCACGTGTCGCCGCTGATCGCCGAATTCCTGTCTGCGCACCCGGCCGTGCGGCTGAACCTCGACCTGACCGACCGGCGCGTCGACGTGATCGGCGAGGGCTTCGATCTGGTGCTGCGGATCGGCTCGCTCGAGGATTCGACGCTGATCGCGCGCTCGCTCGGCGCGTGGCGGATGATCGCGTGTGCGAGCCCTGCCTATCTGAAGCGGCAGGGCACGCCGGCGACGCCGGCCGATCTCGCCGGCCATACGTGCCTGCTGTACGGGCGCGAGCGGCGGGTTGGCTGGGAATTCCGCATCGACGGCACGCCGCGCACCTTCGACGTACAGGGGCCGCTCGTTGCGAACAACGGCGAAGTGGTGCGCGACGCGGCGATCGCAGGGCTCGGCATCGCGTTGCTGCCGCACTTCATCGTCGGCGCGGCGCTCGACAGCGGCGCGCTCCTGCCGGTACTCGACGCGTATGCGCCGTCGCCGATCACGCTCAATGCGGTGTTCCCGCAGCATCGGGAAGGGTTCGTCACGCTGCGCACGTTCATCGCGTTTCTCGCGGAGCGGCTCGGGGAGGCTGCGCCGGCGGCGAAGGGCGGGGCCGGCCGGGCGCGGTAACGGGCGGGTTTGCGGGGAATGGCGGTGTTATTCTCCGCAAAAATTGCGGAGAATATTGAGTCGTGCGGTGAATGGGTGAGATAATCTCCGCATCATGAGCGGAGATTACACCTACATCTGGGAGTCGGCCGACTGGCCTGCGTGGCGCTTCGACCTCCCGGCACTGGCGACGCCACTCGCCGACGTCAGCCGTGCGCAAGGCATGCTGGCGGGGCGGCTGGCGGATGTCGGCCTGGCGCTGCGCGACGAGGCCAGCCTCGCGGCGCTGACGGAGGACGTCGTCAAGACCAGCGCCATCGAGGGCGAAAGCCTGAACGTGGCATCGGTCCGGTCGTCGATTGCGCGCCGGCTCGGCGTCGACATCGGGGCGCTGGCGCCGGTCGATCGCCATGTCGAAGGCGTGGTCGACATGGTGCTGGACGCAACGACCCACGCGGCGGCGCCGGTCACGGACGCCCGTCTGTTCGGGTGGCATGCGGCACTGTTCCCGACCGGCTACTCGGGGATGTCGCGCATCACGGTCGGTGCGTGGCGGACGGATGCAAGCGGGCCGATGCAGGTCGTGTCCGGGCCGATCGGCCGGCAGCGCGTGCATTTCGAAGCGCCTCCCGCCGCGCGCCTGACTGGCGAGATCGCGCGCTTTCTCACGTGGCTCAATGCCGCGCCGGTCGAGCCCTTGCTGATCCGGGCCGGCCTGGCCCACCTGTGGTTCGTCACGCTCCATCCGTGCGACGACGGCAACGGCCGGATCGCGCGCGCGCTCGGCGATCTGGTCCTGGCGCGCGCCGACCGGAGTCCGCAACGCTTCTACAGCCTGTCGGCGCAAATCCAGCGCGAACGCAACGCGTATTACGACGTGCTGGAGCGTACGCAGCGCGGCACGCTCGACGTCACGGAATGGCTCGCGTGGTTCCTGACCGCGCTCGGCAGGGCCATCGATCATGCGCACACGACGCTCGATGCGGTGCTGGTCAAGGCGCGCTTCTGGCAGCGCAGTGCCGGCTTCGCGATGAACGAACGTCAGGTCAAGGTCATGAATCGCCTGCTCGACGGCTTCGAGGGGAAGTTGACGAGCACCAAGTGGGCGGCGCTCGCGAAGTGCTCGCAAGACACGGCGCTGCGGGACATCACGGAGCTGGTCGAGCGCGGCGTGCTGCGTCGCTCGTCGTCCGGCGGACGGAGCACGAGTTACGAGCTGGCGCCGTTCGACGGCTGACGTCGGCGCGTGTCATGACCGGCGAGCGTCGATCGTGACGGCGCGGGGCGCGTTGCCGCTTCGATCATTTTCGCAATCACCGGGCAGCAGGCCGCTGGCCCAAGCGATTGCCCGCGTCTGGCACTATCCCGCGCCTTTTTGTCTTCGAATACTGGATTCCACGCCGGATGTCGTACAGGCGACATCCGCCGCCCCGCGTACGGCCCTTCCGCACGAACCCGCTTTCGAGGAGACACGCATGCTCAGGTATCTGATCGGCATCGGTATTCCGTATCTCGGCGTGATGGGCCTGCTGCCCTGGGTGGCCGCGCAGGACCGCTACGTGCTGGGCGTGCCGTTCATCTTCATGTGGATCTTCGCGTGGTTCGTGCTGACCTCCGGCTGCCTGTTCGCATGCTGGATGCTGTTCGACCGCCGCGCGAGCGGCGCCGCCTAGCGCGCATCCGCTGTTCCGCGGACCGCCGGCCGCCCGCGCTTTCCGGCGAACCCTACGCTTTCCGTTCTTTCGCAGAGGTGCGCATGTCAACGGTCGTCTTCGCCGCGCTGATCGCGCTGTCGCTCTATCTCGCCATCCGATCCGGCCGTGGCCGCGGCAAGCAGAGCGTGCATGACTTCTTCGTCGCATCGCGCCAGTTCGGCACGGCGCTCGTGTTCTTCCTGACCGCCGGCGAGATCTACAGCATCGGCACGATGGTCGGCTTCCCCGGCGGTATCTACGCGAAGGGGCCGACCTATGGCGTGTGGTTCCTCGGCTATATCCTGCTCGCCTACCCGATCGGCTATTTCGTCGGCCCGAAGATCTGGGAGGCCGGCAAGCGTCACAACGCGATCACGCTGCCCGACCTGTTCAAGGGCCACTATCGCAGCCGCGGGCTCGAGCTGGTCGTTGCGTGCGCATCGATCCTGTTCCTGATCCCGTGGGGGCAGCTGCAGTTCACCGGGCTCGTCGCGGCGCTGAAGGGGCTCGGCTGGCATGTCGAGCCGCTGTACCTGATCCTCGTGTGCGCGGCCCTCGCGTTCACCTATATCGCGATCTCCGGCGTGCGCGCATCGGCATACATCGCGATCCTGAAGGACATCCTGATGCTGCTCGCGATCGTCGTGACGGGCGTGGCCGTCGCGTGGCAGGTCGGTGGCGTGCATCCGGTGTTCGACGCCGCGAGCCGGCAGGTCAGCAACACGATGAGCGGATCGCAACTGCGCTTCTCGATGAGCACGATGCTGTTCCAGTCGCTCGGCTTCTACCTGATGCCGTTCGCCGCGCAGAATTTCTTCACCGCGCGCGGGCCGAACGCGATTCGCCGCACGCAGGTCGTGATGCCGCTGTACATGCTGATGTATCCGTTCCTCGTGATCGCGTCGTACTACGCGATCACCGCGAACCTGACGCTCGCGTCGCCGAACGATGCGTTCTTCGCCGCCGTCACGCACCTGCTGCCCGGCTGGCTGATCGGCCTCGTCGCGGCCGGCGCCGCGCTGTCGGGGCTGCTCGTGCTGGCCGGCATCTGCCTCGCGATCGGGCCGATCGTCACGCGCAACCTGATGCCGAACCTGCCCGAGTCGCGCCAGAAGCGTGCGGCGAAATACGTGATCGTCGGCTACCTGTTGCTGTCGATCGCGACCACGTTGCTGACGCCGAACCTGATGCTGACGCTGATCAACACCACGTATTACGGCGTCACGCAGTTCCTGCCGGGCGTGCTGATCCTGCTTGCGGGGCGCCAGGTGCGGCCTGTCGCGGTCGGGGCCGGGATGATCTGCGGCCAGGTGCTCGCGATGATCTTCTACGTGTTCCATGTCGACTTCGGCGGCATCAACCTCGGCCTCGTGTGCCTCGTCGTCAACGTGCTCGTCGTCGCGGCCGTGCATGTGATGCTGCACGGCCGTCCGGTGAAGCAATACGCCGTATCCTGAACCAGCGGCGTGCCGCCGCAAGGAGAACCGCATCCCATGCAAGCATCCGCAATCCCGGCCGCACCCGTGACGGTGTTCACGGCGCGCCGCATCCTGACGATGAACCCGGCGCAGCCGTCGGCCACGCACGTCGCCGTGCGCGACGGCCGCATCCTCGCGGTCGGCGACGCCGCCGACGCGGCCGCATGGCAGGCGCGGTTCGGCGTGTGTACGACCGACGACACGCTGCGCGACAAGGTGCTGATGCCAGGGCTCGTCGAAGGGCATTGCCACCTGATGGAAGGTGCGATGTGGGACGCCGTGTACGTCGGCTACTACGATCGTCGCGGCCCTGACGGCACGCTGTGGCCGGGGCTGCGCTCGCTCGACGCGGTGCTCGAACGGCTTGCCGACGCCGAGCGCGCGATGACCGACGACGGGCCGCTGCTCGCGTGGGGCTTCGATCCGATCTTCTTCGGCACGGCGCGGCTGACGACGCGCGAGCTCGAACGCGTGTCGGCGCCGCGGCCGATCGCGATCCTGCATGCGAGCGTGCATCTGATGAACGTGAACGGCGCGATGCTCGCACGCGCGGGCATCGACGAGGACACCGACATCGACGGCGTGACGCGCGACGCCGACGGCCGCCCGACCGGCGAGCTGCAGGAGTTCGCGGCGATGCTGCCGGTCTATCAGACGATCGGCGGCAAGCTGGCGATTTCCGCGAGCGAGAAACCGCACGCGATCTGGAATTTCGGGCGCGTCGCGCAGCTCGCGGGCGTGACGACGGCCACCGATCTCGTCAACGACCTGTCGGCAGACGGTAACCGCACGCTGCATGACGTCACCGCCGATCCGGACTACCCGGTGCGGATCGTGCCGGCGTTCGCGCCGCAGCGCAATCCGGCCCGCTCGGCCGACGGCGTGCTCGCGGAGATCGAGCGCAATACCGACAAGCTGCATTTCGGGCCGGTGAAGTTCATCGTCGACGGCTCGATCCAGGGCTTCACCGCGCGCGTGCGCTGGCCCGGTTACGCGGGCGGGCAGCCGAACGGGCTGTGGCTGATTCCGCCCGCGCAGCTCGTCGACGTGTTCGAGCCGTTCCATCACGCGGGGCTGCAACTGCATGTGCACACCAACGGCGACGAAGCGACCGACGTCGTGCTCGACGCGATGACGACGCTGCTCGCGCGCCACCCGCGCCCCGATCATCGCCATACGCTGCAGCATTGCCAGATGGCGGACGCCGCGCAGTTGAAGCGCGTTCGCGCGCTCGGGATGTGCGTGAACTTCTTTGCGAATCATCTGTACTACTGGGGCGATGCGCATTACAGCCAGACCATCGGCCCCGATCGCGCGAACCGGATGGATGCGGCCGGCTCCGCGCAGCGGCTCGGCATTCCGTTCGCGCTGCATTCGGATGCGCCGATCACGCCGCTGAATCCGCTGTTTACCGCATGGTGCGCGGTGCAGCGCGAGACGGCATCCGGGCGCGTGCTCGGCGAAAGCGAGCGGCTGGCGGTCGACGATGCGCTGCATGCGATCACGCTCGGCGCGGCCTATACGTTGCGGATGGATCATCTCGTCGGCAGCATCGAGATCGGCAAGTTCGCGGATTTTGCGGTGCTCGACGACGATCCGTCGGTGTGCGCGCCCGCGCGCCTGAAGGAACTCGCCGTGTGGGGCACCGTGCTGGGCGGGCGCGTGTTCCGGTCGCCGCG